>NZ_QJSP01000007.1 GCF_003217475.1 Williamsia limnetica
ACGCGGCCTCGCAGCCGCACAATCTGAACTCATCCTCTCCGCCGCAGCCACCAACTTCCTGCGCTACGTGAAAGTCAACAACCTCGCCACCATCTAACCCCGGGCCAAGGCCCCGGGCCAATCCCCGATCGGGCCACGCCCCCACGATCAAACACGCCCGCGGGGATTAGGCAACAGCCTCTTGAACGTGTGCAAATGACTCGAGAGTGTGCTTTTGTGGCGGTCGGCTAGCGCTCGGACAGCACGTGATGACGACCGAGCGGGAGCATCAAGGGTTTTCCGGACGTCGGGTCGATGATCACCTGGCTGTCGAGGCCGAAGACCGCACGCACGTTCACCTCGGTCAGCACCTCCGCGGGATCACCTGTGGCATGGATCTTTCCGCCTGCCAGCGCCACCAGATGGTCCGAGTACCGGGCGGCCATGTTCAGATCGTGGAGCACCATGACGATGGTGGTGCCACGTTCGCGGTTGAGATCGGTGAGCAGATCCAGGACCTCGATCTGATGACTGACATCGAGAAACGTGGTCGGTTCGTCCAGCAGCAGCAGATCCGTCTGCTGGGCCAGAGCCATTGCGATCCAGACACGTTGGCGCTGACCACCGGACAATTCGTCGACGGGACGATCAGCCAGAACAGCCGTCTCGGTGACCGTCAGCGCGTCGGCGACGGCCTCGTCGTCCTCCCGGCTCCAGCGGGCGAAGATCCCCTGATGGGGATGCCGCCCCCGACCCACCAGGTCGGCCACTGTGATGCCTTCGGGCGAGATCGGCGATTGCGGCAGCAGCCCCAGGGTGCGGGCCAGCTGTTTCGCCGGAGTGCGATGAACTTCCCTGCCGTCGAGCAACACCCGTCCGCCGCGCGGAGAGAGCAGTCGCGACATCGACCGCAGGAGAGTCGATTTACCGCAGGCGTTGGCCCCGACGATCGCCGTGACCTTCCCCGGCGGTACCAGGAGATCGAGTCCTTCGATGACGGTGTGGTCGCCGTAGCCGAGGGTGAGATTCTCGACGACGAGCTGATGGTCGGTGGTCACAGCGAGCCTCCGGCACGGTTGGTGCGAACGATCAGATAGATGAGGTAGGGGGCACCGAGGACACCGGTGACCACGCCGACGGGAAAGCGGGTGTCGAAGGCGTACTGGCCTGCGAAATCGGCGACCAAGACCAATAGGGCGCCGACCAGAGCCGACGGGATGACCAGCGACCCGTTGGGCCCGACCAGCCTCGCTGCGATGGGCCCGGCCAGGAACGCGACGAAGGCGATGGGCCCGGCGGCAGCGGTGGCGAAGGCCAGGACCCCCACTGCGGCGACGATGACGATGAGGCGCAGCCGGTTGACCCGGACACCGAGTGCCGAGGCGGTGTCGTCACCGAGCCTCGAGACGTCCAGATTGCGGGTCTGGCCGAGCAATACGGGCGTCAAGACCACCAGAGCGACCACGACGGGGATGACCTGGGTCCACGACGCCCCGTTGAGACTGCCGGTCAGCCAGCGCATGGCTGCCTGCTGGTCCCACTCGGAGGCCTGATCGAGGAGATAGTCGGTGACGCTGTGCAGCATCGCCGCGATACCGATACCGATCAGGATCAGGCGGGTGCCGCCGACACCGTTCTTGAACGAGAGCACATAGATGAGCAGCGCGATCGCCAGGCCGGAGGCGATCGCGAAGATCGAAACCTGCGTGGCACCGAGCGACAGCGTCACGATCGCGAATGTCGCTGCGGCACTGGCACCGGCACTGATACCGATGATGTCCGGGCTGGCCAGCGGGTTGCGGAGCATAGTCTGGAAGGTCACTCCCGCGAGACCGAAGCACACCCCCGTGGTCAACGCCAACACAGCGCGCGGAAGTCGCAGTCGGCCGACGGTGAAGGTCGCCCCCTGCACCTGCTCCCCGAAGATCACCCGCAGAACGTCGCCGGGCGGATAGAACGTCTGACCGAACATCAGTGAGATCGCGAAGGCTGCAACGACAAGCGTGGCGAGCACTGCGATGACAACGCGCCGCCGGACTCCCCGACCGCGGCGCCGCGATGCGATGTCGTCGGCAGTGAGGACGGTTACCGGTTTCAGCACTTCTGCCGTCACAGTGCACTCACCTTCTGCCGGCGGACGATGTAGATGAAGAACGGGGCGCCGATCAGGGCAGTCAGGATTCCGACGTCGATCTCTGCGGGGCGCGCGATGATGCGGCCGAGGACGTCGGCGGCAGTCAGCAAGGCGGCGCCGGTGATCGCCGAGAACGGCAGTAGCCAGCGGTGGTCGACACCGACGATCAGGCGACAGGCGTGCGGGACCACCAGTCCGACAAAGGCGATGGGTCCACAGACCGCGGTGGCGGCGCCGCACAGGATCACGGCGCCGAACGCGGATGCCCCGCGTACCAGTGCAACTCGCTCACCCAGTCCGGCCGCAAGATCGTCGCCGAGGGCCAGGGAGTTCAGTCCGCGCGCCGACAACAGCGAGACGGCGAATCCCACGATCAGAAAGGGCAGTACCTGCTCGATACTGGGATAGGTCGCACCACCGACCCCGCCGATGCGCCACGACTGCGCGGTGTCGGCGATATCGTTGCGTCCGAGCACTACAGCGGTGACAAACGACACCAGGGCGGCCGAGGTCGCGGCACCGGCAAGGGCCAGTTTGAGAGGGGTCGCGCCACCGCGGCCGAGGGATCCGACGCAGTACACGAAAACCGCCGCGACACCGGCCCCGATGATGGCGACCCAGATGAACCCCGACGGGGTGTCGAGGCCGAAATAGGCGATGCCGACGACCACGGCGAGAGACGCACCCATGTTGACTCCGAGAATTCCCGGATCTGCCAGTGGATTCCTGGTCACCCCCTGCATCACGGCGCCGGACACACCTAGTGCTGCGCCGGCGAGCATCGCCAGAAGCGTTCGCGGGATGCGCTTTTCGACGGCAGCCTGATCGAGTCCGGAACTGTCTCCGCCGAGCACGGTGAACACGTCGGACCAGTCGACGTCCCTGGATCCGATCTTTATCGAGATGATCCCGAGGACAAGCAGGCCCGCGGTGACGGCGAGCAGACCCACTGCCCGGACCCTCCGCGGGCGTCGCACGGCGGCGACACCCGGGAGGGCCGGGGACTTGGTGATCGAACCGGGATTACTACTCGTCACTTGGCGTTGTCGGCGGCCTGCGCGAGCATCGTCAAGTAGTCGTTGAGCACGAACGAGATCGACAGCGGAGTGGGATTCGCGGCGGTACCCAGCGGGGTGCTCGGAAGGCTCACGATCGCGTTGTTGGCCACCGCGGGGATCTGGGCCAGCAGCGGGTCAGCCTTGAGTGCGGCGATGATCTCGTCGGAGCCGTAGGTGACGATGATGTCGACGTCGCTGATGCCGTCGACCTGCTCGGCGCTGCGGGTCAGCGAGAACTTGTCGGTCTCTGCCGAAGCCGTTTCGATGCTGGCCGGGGTGGTCAGGGTCAGGTCTTCGAAGAACATCGGGCGCGTGTCGTGCGTGGTGTAGAAGCTGACCTCACTCAGGTCGGACGGGTCGACGTGGGTGAGGAACATGGCCGACTTGCCCTGCAACTGAGGGAACTTCGCGACTGCTGCGTCGATTTCGGTCTCGAGCGAGGCGATGAGTTCGTCACCCTCGGCCGCCATGCCCATGGCCTGGCTGTTCAACTGGATCATCTCGCGCCACGGGGTGCCCCACGCGGTCTCGGGGAATGCGACGACGGGTGCGATCTCGCTGAGGGTGTCGTAGTCCTCTTGCGTCAGCCCGGAGTACGCGGCCAGGATCACATCGGGATTGGTGTTGGCGACCGCTTCGAAGTCGACACCGTCCGTCTCGTCGAAGAGCACCGGCGGCTCTCCACCGAGCTCCTGCAGACGTTCGTCCACCCACGGCAGGAGGCCGTCGCCGTCGTCATCACCGAAGTTCGCGGCGGCCATACCCACCGGCACCACTCCGAGGGCCAGAGGCACCTCCTGGTTTGCCCAGTTCACAGTGGCGATCCGCTCGGGCTTCTCGTTGATCACCGTGGTGCCGAGCGCGTGCTCGATGGTGATCGTTTCGAAGCCGCCGCCACCGCCGTTGTCGTCGTTCGACGAGCATGCCGATATTCCGACGGTGAGTAGTGCGGCTGCTGCCAGTGCCACCAACTTCGGTGCGCGAGACATGGTTGCCTTTCGATCAAAGAACTCAGGGTGTTGACGTGCCGGGCGCGGACGCTGATCCGGGCCTGCGGCAAGGTCGGTAAGGATTACCTAACAGAAGGCTAGGCACTCCTTAAAGAGTTTGCAATCAAGCATTTGGGACACACTTCTTAGCGAAACGGACAAGGTGCAGCGTGTGGGACGTTGCCCCTCACTGCTCCCGGAAGCGGCCCGGGCTCATTCCGGTGACCCGGCGAAAAGCCGTTCCGAACGCGCTGGCCGAGCGGAACCCGACGGTGAAGGCGATGTCGTCGATGCCCTGCCCCTCGGCGAGCAGTGTGATCGCGTGCTGCACGCGGGCAGTGGCGATCCAGCGCGCGAAACCGACCCCGGTCTCGGCGAGAAAGGCACGCGTGATCGTGCGGGCGCTCACCCCGAGCCGCCTGGACCACTCGGCCAACGGCGTTGCGTCCGCCGGGTCGGCACCGACCGCGGCCACGATGGGCGCCAGCAGCGGCGATTCGGGGACTCGTAGCAGGAGCTCGTTCGGGGCCGGGGCCAGGATGTCGAGCACCATCGTCTCGGTCATCGCCCGCGAAGCGTCGTCGATGTCCGCGACCGTCAGTCGGTCGAGGAGCAACCGCAGCAAGGGAGAAGCCTCCACCGCGACGGGCCCCGAGGAGATCGATGGCACGTGCCGGATACTGAATTGTGCAGCGCGCAAGAGTGTTCCAGCCGGCGTCCAGCCCGAATGCCGCACCCCCGCGGGTATCCACAGAGCGATCGCAGGGGTGATCGTCCAGATCCGCGGTCCGATGTTCGCCGACGACGCGCCACGCTCACTCCACAACAGTTCGTGGGTCGGGTGCGAGTGCTCTTCCCACAGGGTGTCGCGCGAGACGTTCTCGTACATTCCCGCGATGACGAAGGGCACGTCGATCGCGCCGGCCTCGTAGATCGGCAGGCTCCGGGTGTCGACGTCGCCGCCCGGCTCGGCGCGACGAGACGCCGTTTGCGGACGATGATTGTCGATACTCACGGTGCACACGCTAGTGGTCGCGCGGAAGAGCCCGTCGAACGCCTACACACGACGGAATCGCCGGTCGGAAGAAGCCGGTCAACCGAGGTCGTCGATGGCCTCCATGTGGGCCGGGGCAAGATGCTGCAACCCGGCGTGAGCGAGCGCTGTCGCGAACACCCCTACATCGGCGGGCGGCAACGAGAGCAGCAACGCCTGCCTTCCACCGTGTATGGCAATGCCGACCAGCATCGACGCGAGCAGTTCGGCGCTCTGCGCGGGCGGCGGCAGTGAGCGCTGGATGTAGTACGCCCGGATCCGCACCGCGATCTGGTCGGTGATGGCATGGACCAGGTTGTCGCGCACCTCGGCGGCCGGGCCCGATCCGGTGTCACCGAACAGCAGCCCGAAGCCGGAAGGGTGCGTGGTCGCGTAGCGGAAGAACGCCAGCATGTCGGCCCGCACCTGCTCTTCCATGGTCAGCCCGGCCACCGACTCGTACGCCTCGAAAAGCCAACCGCGTAGTTGCGAGGCCTCCCGTTCCAGGGCTGCGCGATAGAGCTGTTCCTTGCTACCGAAATGTGCGTAGAGCGTTGGTTTCGTCGAGTTCGCCTGGTGGGCGATCGCCTCCATCGACGTCGCGTGATAGCCGGCCCCGTCGAACACATCCCGCGCGGCGTCGAGCAACGTCTCGTCACTCGGACGATTGCCGTTGCTGCGACGCGCAGACTTTCCCACCGAAGCGTGCCGGACTCCTGCCATCCGCGCAGTTTATGACATCGGACCGGCGGGTAGACCAAAGTTTGACCGAAGAGTAAAACTCTGTTTCGATGAGCAGACGGCTCTATGTGATCAGTGTCATACGCGGGTAGACGAACGGGAGTATCAAGGAACCATGCATCTCAAACTCAGCGACTCCGACGTCGCCTTCCGCGAGGAAATGCGCACGTTCTTCACCACAGAAATCCCCAAGGAAATCCGTGAGCGCGCCGCCGCCGGCACGTCGATCTGGCCGGACGACATGGTGGCCGTGCAACGCAAGCTCAACGAGCACGGCCTCGCCGTACCCAAGTGGCCCGCCGAGTTCGGGGGGCGTGACTGGACTCCGGTGCAGAAGCACATCTGGCAGAACGAGATGAACCTCGCCTCGGTCCTGGAGCCGCTGGCCTTCAACGTCGACATGGTCGGCCCGGTCATCGCCAACTTCGGTTCGCAGGAGCTCAAGGAGCGTTTTCTGCCCCCGACCGCCAACCTCGACATCTGGTGGTGCCAGGGGTTCTCCGAGCCCGAAGCAGGCTCGGACCTCGCGTCGCTCAAGACCAAAGCAGTACGCGACGGCGACCACTACGTCGTGAACGGTCAGAAGACCTGGACCACGATGGCGCAGTACGCCGACTGGATCTTCGCTCTCGTCCGAACCAACCCCGACGCGCCGAAGCGGCAGGCGGGCATCAGCTTCCTGCTCATCGACATGAAATCTGAGGGTGTCACGGTCCGGCCGATCAAACTGATCGACGGCGGCTTCGAGGTCAACGAGGTCTTCTTCGAAAACGTCCGGGTCCCGGTCGAAAATCTCGTCGGCGAGGAGAACGCCGGCTGGGGCTACGCGAAGTTCCTCCTCGGCAACGAGCGCGCAGGTGTCACGCGTGCGGGCATCACCAAGAACCGCCTCACCGCCGCCAAGGAACTCGCAGCCAAGACACCAGTGGGCGACGGCACACTCCTGCAGGATCCACTGTTCGCCGCGCGCCTGGCCGAACTCGAAAACGAGCTTCTCGCACTGGAATTGACCCAGCTGCGCGTCGTCGCGTCGTCAGCCGACGGCAAACCGGATCCGGTCTCGTCAGTCCTCAAATTACGTGGCAGTGAACTGCAGCAGGCCGCGACCGAGATCCTGGCAGACCTGGCGGGTGTGGACTCCCTCGCGGTGAACGCTGCGGACATCGCGTCACCCGGGTGGGCGCAGGAGTCGGTGCCGACCTACCTCAACTTCCGCAAGGTGTCGATCTACAGCGGATCCTCCGAGGTCCAGCGCACCATCATCGCCTCCTCCATCCTCGGGCTGTAGAACCGCCTCTCACTCCACGAAGGAATCACCATGGATTTCGAATACAACGAAGAGCAGACGATGCTGCGCGACACCACGCGCGATGTCCTGTCGAAGTCGTACGACCTCGAGAAACTGCGCGACGTCACCGACACCGATCTCGGCTGGAGCCGTGATGTGTGGAAGTCACTGGGAGAGATCGGGATACTCGGTCTCTCGTTCAGCGAGGACGACGGCGGGATGGGTGCGGGACCCGAAGAGATCTCGGCCGTGCTCGGCGAGTTCGGGCGAGCCCTGGCTCCTGAACCGCTGCTCGATTCGGTCCTGATCCCCGGCGGCCTCATCGCCGACACCGGCAGCGCGGAACAGAAGGCCAAGTATCTGCCTGCCCTGGCCTCGGGAGAGCTGCTGGCCGCGTACGCCCACAATGAGCCCGGTGACCGGTGGCCGAATGCTGCCGTCGCCACCACCGCCACGGAGTCCGGCGAAGGCTACACGCTGACGGGTCGTAAAAACCCTGTCCTGCATGGTGATTGCGCGGATGTCCTGGTCGTCACCGCCCGCCTGGACGGCGACATCCGACTGTTCCTGGTGGAGACGGACGCCACCGGCGTGCAGCGCACCAACTTTCGGACTCACGACTCGCGTCGGGGCGCCCAGCTCGATCTCCAGAACGCTCCTGCGACGCTTCTCGATGCAGGTGATGCGGCCGCCTCGATCGTCAAGGCCGAGGTTGTGGCGCAGGTCGCCCTCTGCGCCGAGGCCGTCGGCGCCATGGAGGAAGCGCTGCGCCTGACCACCGAATACCTCAAGCAGCGCAAGCAGTTCGGGGTACCGCTGGCCACGTTCCAGACGCTGACCCACCGCGCCGCGGACATGTACGTGTTGGTCGAATTGGCCCGCAGCATGAGCCTGTACGCCACGGTCAGCCTCGCCGAGGGCGACGTCGACCCCATCGTCGCCTCTCGGGCGAAGCTCCAGATCTGCCGGTCGGCCCGCAAGGTCGGTCAGGAGGCGATCCAGATGCACGGCGGCATCGGGATCACCGCCGAGTACCCGGTCGGGCACTACGTCAGCCGCCTGCTCGCCATCGAGCACACGCTCGGTGGTTCTGCAGATCATCTGCGAACCCTGTCCGAGCAGATCGGCGACTATGACAAGATCCTGATCGGATAATGACAACACTCATTGACGAATAGAACCCGACAGGAGATTCATGGCTGCCCCACTGCTCGAAGCATCCACCGAGATCAAGGCCACCCCCGAGAAGGTCTGGGCAGTGGTCTCCGACCTCCAGCGGATGGGTGAGTGGAGCCCGCAATGCCGCAAGGTCATCGTCCGCGGCGGCGGACCGGTCACCCTCGGAACCAAGACCATCAACGTGAACAAGCGTGGCCTCCTGGTGTGGCCGACCACGGCCAAGGTGATTCGCTTCGAGGAAAACAAAGAGATCGCGTACCGGATCACGGAGAACGGCAGCATCTGGAGCTTCACCATCACCCCGAGCGAAAACGGTGTGAAGCTGACCGAACGGCGTGAGGCACCCAACAACACGAAGAAGGTCTCACAGGTGCTGATCAACGTGGCGATGGGTGGCGAAAAGCCATTCGACGCCGAACTCGTGGACGGGATGAATCAGACGCTGGGCAAGATCAAGGCCGAGCTGGCCCAGACGCAGTGACCAGGCCCGACTAGGCAGGTCTGCGCGTGGAGAGTTTCTCCAGCAGTTCGGGCAGGTCCGCGACCGAGTCGATGACATGGTCGGGTACCTGCCCGAACTCGTCTCTGTGCAGCGCGTCGAGCTGTTCCGGCACGAACTTGCCCGTCCTCACCAGGACGCCGGTCATCGCGGTCTTCTGAGCCCCGAGCACGTCGCTGTACATGTCGTCGCCGACCATGACCACGCCGGACGGATCCCCCACATCGAGCATCTCGACCGCCGACCGGAAACCCAGCGGCGAGGGCTTCCCGATCGCCGGGATCTTGATGCCCGTCGCCTTCTGCAGACCCTCCAGGTAGACGCCGGTATCGATCTTCGGGCCGCCCGTTGTCGCCCAGGTCAGCGAACGGTGCATCGAGATGGCCGGGACCCCCTCCAGCATCCACGCGAGGGCGCGCGAGAGGACCTCGTGTGTGAACGACGGCCCCGCGCCACCGAAGACGACGACCTCGGGGTCGTCGTCGACCAGGTCCACGCCGTCCATGTCCTCGGTCACCGGCCCCTCGTTGAGGACCACGACCCGTTTGCCCGCATGGCGCGACCGAAGATATTCGGCGGTCAGGACCGCTGCGGTGAGGATTTCGTCTGCTCGCACCGTGAACCCGACATCGGTGAGGGTGTCTGCTATCTGACCCCGAGAACGCGACGTCGTGTTGGTGAGGAACATCCGCGGCAGACCGGAGTCGGCGATGGCTTCGAGGGCCTCGACGGCACCGGGCAGCGGCTTCCACGAGGTGACGATCACCCCGTCGATGTCGAGTAGCAACCCTTCAGCCATACCTGAGAAACCTAGTCCTGCCGCGGCGTCGTTGCACGATGGGCCGCCGGGCTCAAAGCGCCGGGCGCCCGGCGCGGGGCCCGAAACACCTCACGCGAAGCTGGTCGTCGCAGAGTCACTGCGGCATGCTGGGGACCATGGCCGACCAGCTCTCGACCCTGTCCAAGCGCGTCAACGGTTTGATGTCCCGCGCGCACTCAGATCTCGCGGATCTGGTTGCCCTGCCATCGGTGCACGACGACCCGGACAAACGCGATGACTGCCGGGCCAGCGCGGCGTGGGTCCGCGGCGCCTTCTCCGACGCCGGCATCGACTCCCTGGTGATGGACACCTCCGACGGCAGCCAGACCATTCTCGGCTACCAGCCCGGCCCGCCCGGCTCGCCCACCGTGTTGTTGTACTCGCACCACGACGTCCAGCCGGCCGGTCCGGATGAACTATGGGAGACCACGCCCTTCGCCCTCACCGAACGCGACGGACGGTGGTACGGCCGCGGCGCCGCGGACTGCAAGGGCAACGTGGTGGCCCTGCTGACCGCGCTCCGAGCACTGTCCACGTTGCCACCCATCGGGATCCGGGTGGTGATCGAAGGGTCGGAAGAGGCAGGCGGCGAAGGCCTCGACCGGCTGGCCCGCTCGCGTCCGGAACTCTTCGACGCGGACATGATCCTCATCTGCGACACCGGCAACGTCGCCCCCGGTGTACCCACCCTCACCACCAGCCTGCGCGGGATGGCCGCGGTACGGGTGTCGGTGCAGACCCTTGGCTCCGAGGTGCATTCGGGTCAGTTCGGCGGTGCCGCGCCGGACGCCCTCGCCGCGCTCATCGCCGGGTTGGCGACCTTGCGCGACGCCGACGGCAACACCACCGTCGACGGTCTGCGGAGTGATCAGGCCTGGCCGGGAGCGCCGTACGAATCGCGCGAGTTCCGCGCGGACTCGACCACGCTGGACGGCGTCGATCTGCTGGGCTCGGGCACACCCGCCGAGATGGTGTGGGCCCGCCCTGCGGTGACGGTGATCGGTCTCGACGCTCCACCTACCTCCGACGCCCCTGCCGCCATCAACCCTCGCGCAGCGGCTCTGCTGAACCTGCGGGTGCCGCCCGGGACAGACCCGAAGGCCGGCGCCGCTGCCCTCGAAGCCCACCTGCACCGGCACATCCCGTGGCACGCGCGGGTGGACGTCGAGGTGCTGGCCACCGGCGCACCGTTCTCGGCCACCACCGACGGCCCCGGTTACACCGCCCTGACCACCGCCATGGGCAAGGCATACGGTTCGCAGGTGGTGTTCTCGGGACAGGGCGGCTCCATCCCCCTGTGCACCGTCCTGTCCGAGATCTCCCCACGCGCCGAGATCGCGTTGCTCGGCGTCGAAGAACCGAACTGCCGGATCCACGCGCCCAACGAGAGTGTCGATCCCGGCGAGATCTCCAAGACCGCGCTGTCCCTGGCGCTGTTCCTGTCGACCTACCAAGTGAAGGCCTGATGCGCAGCGTTCCCGAACACCAGGAGCACGTGAACGCACTGTTCGCGTCGCCCCGAACCGTCACCCTGCCCGCGAACGAGGCCTTGGGGCGGGTGCTCGCCGAGGACATCACCGCGACCGTGGCCCTGCCCGGCTTCGACAACTCCGCGATGGACGGTTACGCCGTGCAGGCCGCAGACATCGCCGCCGCGACCGACGACGAGCCGGTGATCCTGCCGGTGGTCGAAGACATCCCGGCCGGTCGCACCGATCACCTCACCCTGTCGGCGGGTACCGCGCACCGGATCATGACCGGCGCTCCCCTGCCTGCCGGGGCCGACGCGGTGATCCAGGTGGAAAAGACCGACGGCGGGGTCGACGAGGTGCGCATCTACTCCGCAGTGAGCAAGGGTGCCGCGATCCGATCTGCAGGCTCCGACATCGCCCCGGGCCGGATCGCCCTGACCGCCGGCCGGGTGCTGCACGCTCCGCAGTTGGGACTGCTGGCAGCGCTGGGTCTGGCGCACGTCCAGGTTTTCGCACCGCTACGGGTTCTGGTGCTCTCGACCGGTAGCGAGCTCGTCCCCGCCGGCACCCCGCTCGACCACGGTCAGATCTATGAATCCAACGGCGCGATGCTGACCGCCGCAGCCGCCGAGGCGGGAGCAGTCGCAGAGCAGGTGCACTTCGTTCCCGACAGCGTCGACGAGTTCCGGGCCAGGCTCGACGACTACGTCGATCGCGAGCAGGGCGCAGACCTCATCATCACCTCCGGCGGGGTCAGTGCCGGCGCCTACGAGGTCGTCAAAGACGCACTCACCGGCCACGGTGTCGAGTTCACGAAAGTCGCGATGCAACCGGGTATGCCGCAAGGGTGCGGGCACTACACGAGCGCGGCGGGTACCGCGGTTCCCATCATCACGTTGCCCGGCAATCCGGTCAGCGCCCAGGTGTCGTTCGAGGTCTTCGTCCGGCCTCCACTGCGCGCCGCGATGGGCTTGCCCCGCAGGCGCCGGACGGCGCACGCCCGGGTCACCGAATCCTTCACCTCGCCTCCGGGTAAACGGCAGTTCCGGCGCGGAGAGCTCGAGATCGTCGGCGGTGAGCCGACCGTCGCACCGATCGGCCCGCCAGGTTCTCACCACCTGGCGTTCATGGCGTCGGCCAATGCGCTGCTCGACATCGCCGCCGACGTCGAGCGTGTCGAGGCCGGGAGCATCATCGAGGCCCTGCTGCTCGAGGACTGAACCGGCACCCACCACATTCGTCCCCACACGCGTCCGGCGAGGGAAATATGCCCTCCGTTGCAGCTCACGGTGCCGAATTAGGACAAGACGCGGCCGAATTCGGACAAGACGTGATCGCAACGGTCGAATCGAACGCACCGCCTGCGACAATGGGAACCATGGCCAGACGCCCCAAGCCGACCGAATCAGAGCCGACGACCCGCCTGGCACACTTTGCCGACCTGGTCCGAGAGACCGTACCGCCGCTGCACCGCGGCGGGATCCCCTTTGTCGCCGTACCGGCGGCCGTGGCCGTCATCGGCCGCAGGCACGGGTGGATCCGTACCCCCGCGACCGTCGCGACACTTGCGACAGCGGCGTTCTTCCGGCATCCCCACCGGGTGCCGCCGAACGCCCCAGGGGTGGTGGTGGCCCCTGCCGACGGACAGGTCGCCCTGGTCGATCACGCCGCGCCACCGGCCGAACTCGGTCTACCCGCCACGCCCCGACCACGGGTGTCGATCTTCTTGTCGATCTTCGACGTCCACGTCCAGCGCGTTCCCGCAGCGGGGAAGGTCGAGGCCGTCGAGTACCGGCCCGGCACCTTCGTGAGCGCCGACCTGCCCGAGGCCAGCGAAGCCAACGAACGCAACGCGATGCTGATCCGCACCGACGACGGCGCCGAGATCGCCGTCGTCCAGATCGCCGGTCTCATCGCTCGCCGGATCGTCTGCGACGCCCGCCCGGGTGACGCGGTCACCCTCGGCGACACCTACGGACTGATCCGCTTCGGCTCCCGCGTCGACGTCTACTTCCCCGAGGGCACCACACCCCTCGTCGCCGTCGGGCAGCGGGCCGTCGGCGCCGAAACCGTGCTGGCTCGCCTGGCATGAAAGAGCCCGTCCGCAAAGAACCGGTCCGCCGCACCACCTACCGGGTACCGCAGGCGCCGAGGCGCCGCTCCAGACCCAGTCGCTCCGGCACGCTGAACACCGGCAAGCTGCTCGTCCCGTCCGCGCTGACCGTGCTCGCCATCTGTGCCGGACTGTCGGCAGCGAAGTTCGCGCTCGACGGCCGGGTGCATCTGTGCGTCGCCATGATCGCGGCCGCAGCCCTGCTCGACGGTCTCGATGGCCGGGTGGCCCGTCTGCTCGGCGCCACCACCAAAATCGGTGCCGAACTCGACTCACTCGCCGATGCGATCAACTTCGGCGTCGCACCGGCCCTGACGCTGTACGTCCTGCTGCTCCAAGGCAACGACGTCGGCTGGTTGCTGTCGCTGATCTACTGCTGTGCAATCGTTTTGCGACTGGCGCGGTTCAACACACTGATCGACGACGACGATTCACCCCAGTACACCAAGGACTTCTTCGTCGGCGTGCCCGCGCCTGCGGCGGCCCTCATCGCCATACTGCCAATCGGCCTCGAGCAGCAGTTCGGAGAAGGCTGGTGGACCTCCGACGCATTCGTCGGCGGCTGGATGACGTTCACGGCGCTACTCGCGGTCAGCCGCCTGCCGACCGCGTCCCTGAAGTCCTACGCGGTGCCACCCAATGCCCTGGTGCTGGTGCTGATCGGGGTCGCACTCTTCGCCGCAGCCCTGTTGACCTACCCATACGCGCTGATGTGCGTGGCCATCGGTGCCTACCTGATCCACATACCGTTCGCCTGGCGCACCAAACGCTGGGTGGCGAGCAGGCCGGAGACCTGGGACTTCCATCCCCGGGAGCGGCGCGCCGAGCGCCGGGCGATCCGTCAGGTCCGTCGCGGTCGTCCGACCAAGTCGTCGGCACGTCTGGGCCTACGTCGCCCTGGTGGGCCACACCGGTAGTTCGCCGGTGTGCAGGTAGTTTTGCTGAGGTGACCGCCGCATCGCCGCAACTGACGCTGACCGCACGACTCAACCTCTCCGCGGCCGAGGCCCGTCGCGGAATCGTCCGGGTGCATCCGGAGGTCTTGGCGGCACTGGCCCTGCGCGAGTGGGACGGTGTCGCCGTCATCGGATCCCGCACCACAGCGGCGGTGATCGCCGCCACCAGCGACTCGGCGCCCACCGGGATCGCTCTGCTCGACGAGCTGACCCTGTCGAACGCGGGGCTCAAAGCCGATGCTCCCGTGGTTCTTTCGCCCGCGGTCGTGCACGGGGCCACCCGCGTGGTGGTCCGGGGGTCAGCACTGACCTCCGAGTCCGTCGACGAACCGACCCTGCGCCGCGCACTGCTCGGCAAGGTCGTCTCCGTCGCCGACGTGGTCTCCCTGCTCCCCCGCGACCTCGGACCCGACTTCGCGACGTCCGGCGCCACACGCACCCTGGCTCGCTCGGTCGGCATCACCTGGACGAACGAACTGCTGACCGTGGTCGGCGCGGAACCCGCGGGTCCGGTGAGCGTGCAGCCGAACACCGCAGTGCTCTGGGCCGACAAGAACGGCGCGCTGCCCGCGCCCTCCACCGCCGACCAACCCGCCTCTGCGCCCGCCGCCACTGCCACCACGGTGGCGCCCCCGCCACCTCCACCAGCACGGACGGTCGATGAACTCGTGGGCGTCGACACCCAGGTCGACAAACTCACCGAATGGCTCGGACTCGCCCTCGACAACCCCGAACTGCTCACCACCCTCGGCGCGCAGGCCCGCCTCGGAGTCGTGCTCACAGGTCCGCCGGGCGTCGGCAAGGCCACTGTGGCCAGGGCGGTGTGCGCGGGTCGCGAACTCATCTACCTCGACGGTCCGGTCACCGGCGCCGTCGAGTCGTCGGCCCGGCTCGCTGCCGTGAAAGCCGCGGCAGCGCAATTGGTCTCGCGCCCGACAGAAAACGGCGCAGTACTGCTCATCAGCGACGTCGAGGCCTTGCTACCCGCTGAGGCCGATCCCGTCTCGGCGCTCATCCTCGATGCCCTGCGGGTGGCGATCACCGCGCCCCGGGTGGCGTTGATCTGCACCAGCTCCGCCCCGGAGAATCTCGACCCGCGACTACGCGATCCGGACCTCTGCGATCGCGAGCTGTCGATCGGGCTGCCCGACAACAAGATCCGCCGTGGACTACTGTCCGCACTGCTCGACAAGGTCCCGACCGAGACCCTCGACCTGGCCGAGATAGCCTCGAGGACGCCGGGCTTCGTCGCCGCCGACCTCGCCGCCCTGACCCGCGAAGCCGCGTTGAGAGCGGCCGCCCGCAGCGCCAGAGACGGCGAACCGCCCAAGCTCATCGGATCCGATCTGACCGGGGCACTGGAGGTGATCCGGCCGGTCTCCCGTTCGGCGTCGCCGGAGGTGGCCGTCGGCAGCCTGACCCTCGAAGACGTCGGCGACATGGTGGAGACGAAGCAGGCACTCACCGAGGCCGTCCTCTGGCCGCTGCGGCATCCCGACACCTTCACCCGCCTCGGCGTCGACCCGCCGCGTGGGGTGCTGCTCTACGGACCCCCGGGCTGCGGCAAGACGTTCGTGGTCCGTGCCCTCGCGGCGTCCGGACAGCTCAGTGTGCACAGCGTCAAGGGTGCCGAGCTGATGGACAAATGGGTCGGGTCGTCGGAGAAAGCGGTACGCGACCTGTTCGACCGTGCGCGCGAATCGGCCCCGTCCCTGATCTTCCTCGACGAGATCGACGCCCTGGCGCCGCGCCGCGGCCAGTCGTCGGACTCCGGCGTCGGTGACCGCGTGGTGGCCGCCCTGCTCACCGAACTCGACGGGGTCGAACCGCTGCGCGATGTGGTGGTGTTGGGAGCGACCAACCGGCCAGACCTCATCGATCCGGCGTTGCTGCGGCCGGGCAGGCTGGAACGTCTCGTGTTCGTCCCGCCGCCCGACGCCGCGGCCAGAGGAGACATCTTGCGCACGTCGAGCAAGTCGGTCCCCCTGGCCGAGGGCATCAGTCTCGACGAGCTCGCCCTCACCCTCGACGGCTATTCCGCCGCCGATTGCGCGGCGCTACTGCGTGAGGCCGCGCTCGCGGCCATGCGCCGCAACATCGACGCCGCCACCGTCACGGCCGACGACGTCGCCGCGGCGCGTGACAAGGTCCGTCCGTCGCTGGATCCGGAGCAGGTGGAGAACCTCCGCCAGTACGCGGACAAGCGCGGCAGCTGACCCTCGCGGCACAGACCCAGCCGTTGCAGGCACACCCAGGTGCTGCAGCAACTGGGTCTGCCTGAACGACCTGGGTCTGCTGTCGGGGACAGGTCAGCGGACAGACACCAGGTACGTGATGGAGTTCGGTCCGACCGCCGATCCGGCAGTGGTGCCGATCACGACGGTGTAGATCTTCCCGTCCTTGTCGGCGGAGTAGCCCTTCACCGTCTGCCCACCCTCTTCGCGCGCGAACTCCTCGGTGAAGCCACCGTCGGTGAGCCGGGTGGAGGCGTTGTCGAACGGGTTGCCCGCATCGGCGGCACCCGCCACCGTGAGGTTCCAGCCCTCCTGGGCGGTTCCCCCGGCCGCGAGCACCGAGCCCTCGATCAGCGGGACCTGCTCGGGGAAATCACCGGGCAGCGCCACCGACCCGGAATCGTTCGACGCCGGCTTCTCATCGTCGCTGCCACACGCACCCACGAACAACATCGCACCCGCGAACAAGAGGATCGCGAAGACCTGCAGCCGATTCATGAGGACAGCCTAAGTGGTGGCCTCGACGTCCGCGCGGAACACCTGCCGGTTGCTGCAGTTGACCTGGTGCGGAGGGCTCCGCCGACAGCGTTCGACCCGCCGTCGGCCACTTGTGCGGCCAGGGCCGTCCTCACCCGAATACGGCACCTAGCAGCGCTAACGGTAGACTGGACACCTGGAGAGTGAGGCGAAACCACTCAGTGCGACTTCTCGCGGCCAATGGTCGGTGCGTAGTTCGCCGCCACCTCTCTCCGCGCCCGACACCCCGCCCACCTGATCGACGGAGTGCCACTTGATCGCAGTACTGGCCGCCCTGGCCATCACGGCTGCGCTGGCGCCTGCGATCATCACCTGGCTCGGCCGACGCGGTTTCTACGTGCTCGCCCTCGCGCCGTTCGGCGGACTTGTCTGGGTGTTCGCCAACTGGCCCGACGAGGCCGACGGCATCCGGACCGAGTCCATCACCTGGGTCCCCGAACTCCAGATGAACATCGACCTGCGGTTCGACACCCTGGCCGCGATCATGTCGGTGCTGGTTCTCGGGGTCGGTGCGCTGGTTCTCTGTTACTGCGCCGAGTACTTCGGCGAGACGCAGCGCCGGGTGCGCGGTTTCTCCGCGCAGATGGTCGCCTTCGCGGGCGCCATGTTCGGGCTCGTGTGCAGCGACAACATGCTCGTGCTCTACATCTTCTGGGAATTGACGACGGTCCTGTCGTTCCTGCTCGTCGGCTTCTACGCGGTCCGTGCGACCAGTCGCCGCGCGGCGACCCAGGCCCTGCTCGTGACCACTGCCGGTGGCCTGGCCATGCTGGTCGGCGTCATCATGCTCGGCGAGACCGCCGGGACGTACTCGCTGTCGGAGATCGTCGCGAACCCGCCCGTCGGCTGGTCGGTGACGGTCGCGATCGTACTGATCCTCGTCGGAGCGTTGAGCAAGTCGGCGATCTTCCCCTTCCACTTCTGGCTGCCCGGTGCCATGGCAGCGCCGACACCCGTCAGCGCCTACCTGCATGCCGCCGCGATGGTCAAGGCCGGCATCTTCCTGGTGGCCCGCCTCGCGCCCGGCTTCTCCGACCTGGTCTCGTGGCATGTCCTGGTCGTCGGGCTTGGTATGGCGACGATGCTGCTCGGGGGATTCCGTTCCCTACGCGAGTACGACCTGAAGCTCGTCCTGGCCTTCGGCACCGTCTCGCAGCTCGGTTTCCTGATGGTGCTGGTGGGTATCGGCGACGCCGACGTGGCGATGGCCGCCCTCGCGATGCTTGTCGCCCACGCCTTCTTCAAGGCAGCCCTGTTCATGGTGGTCGGCGTCATCGACCACTCGACCGGCACCCGCGACCTGCGCAAACTCGCCCGCCTCGGGGAGAAGACCCCGCTGCTCGCCGTCATAGCCACCCTCGCCGCCGCCAGTATGGCCGGGATACCGCTCACGCTCGGATTCGTCGGCAAGGAGACCGCCTTCGCGGAGATCTGGGACACCGGTGCGCTCAGCGACTGGCAGGGGCCGATCGTCGTGATCGTATTGGTCGTCGGATCGATACTCACGGTCGCGTATTCGCTCCGGTTCATCTGGGGTGCATTCGGGCGGAAGCGCAAGGCCGAACCCAGCCCCGCCGTGGCAAAGATGCACAGACCGAGCCTGGCGTTCCAGGTGCCCGCCCTCCTCCTCGCCGTGGCGGGCGTCGCCTCCGGCCCGCTGTCCGGTTTGATCGGTAAACGGTTCGAGCCGTACGCCGACACCGTCACCAGCTACGGCTCCGAAGAACTCGTCCATCTCGCGCTGTGGCACGGCTTCAACCTGCCGCTCCTGCTCAGCGCCATCGCGATCGTGTTCGGCACCGCATTGTTCGCCCTGGTCCGCGAACTCGGCCGCCTCGGATTCGTCAAACCGGCGCTCGGCAATGCCGACCGGATCTACGACGCCGTGCTGCGCGGCGCCGACACCATCTCCATCAACCTGACCCGCAACACCCAGCGTGGTTCGCTGCCCCTGACCCAGGGGATCATCATCGGGACCCTGGTGTTGCTGCCGACGATCGTGCTGTTCACCGGCGCCCGCAACCGATTGGAACTCAACGGATTCGAGTCACCGGTGCAGTTGGTGATCGGTGGCATCATGATCGCGTCGGCGATCGCTGCGGCGGTGCTTCGCAACCGCCTGGCCGCCGTCATCGTGGTCGGTGTCACGGGGTACAGCTGCGGCGTGTTGTTCGCCCTGCACGGCGCCCCCGACCTGGCCCTGACCCAATTTCTCGTGGAGACACTGACCCTCGTCATCTTCGTGCTGGTCCTACGCAAGTTGCCCGCAGAGGCGGAAAGGCGCCACGCCACCGGCTTCAAACCGCTGCGAGCCCTGTTGGGTCTCGCATTCGGAGCCGTGCTCGTCCTGGTCGGGCTCTTCGCTGCCGCGGCCCGTACCACGGTGCCCACAGCATCTGAATTGCCTTATGCGGCGTACAAGTACGGCAATGGCTCCAACGCCGTCAACGTCCTGCTCGTCGACATTCGCGCCTGGGACACCCTCGGCGAGGTGTCGGTTCTGCTGGTCGCGGCGACCGGGGTGGCGTCGATGGTCTTCCGGCACCGCCGCTTCGGCGCGGCGCCGCGGGTGGCCGACGCCACCCGCGCCCGTACCCCGCGCCCCGACTCCGAGGGCGTCAAGCAGTTCGGTGAGCGCACCACGTGGTTGCGCGGCAGCGACTTCCGCGACCCCCGGCATCGCTCGATGGTGCTCGAAGCGACCACCCGGATCATCTTCCCGACGATGATCGTCCTCTCGCTGTACTTCTTCTACGCAGGTCACAATGCGCCCGGCGGCGGCTTCGCCGGCGGGTTGACGATGGGCCTCGCCCTCGTCCTTCGTTACCTCGCCGGCGGCCGGTACGAGCTGGGTGAGGCGCTGCCCATCGACGCGGGCCGCATCCTCGGTGTGGGCCTCGGGTTCTCGGTGGGCACCGCCGTCGCCTCGGTCCTGCTCGGCGCGCCCGCGCTGTCGTCGGCGACCTTCGAGTTCACCTTGCCGATCTTCGGCGACGTCAAACTCGTGACCGCGATCTTCTTCGATCTCGGCGTGTACCTGATCGTCGTCGGGCTCGTCCTCGACGTGCTGCGCAGCCTCGGTGCCCGGCTCGACGAGGACGCTCCCCGGCGTCGCCGCGAGCCGCAGGAGGCGGCGTCGTGAGCATCAACTTCGGCCTGCTGATCGTGGTCGGCCTCATGGCCGCCTGCGGTGTCTACCTGCTCCTCGAACGCAGCCTCATCAGGATGCTGCTCGGATTGCTGTTGGTGGGCAACGCGATCAACCTGCTCATCGTCACCGTCGCCGGCGCGATGGGAAACCCACCGATCATCGGGCGCACCTCGGACGAGCGCAGCGCCGACGCCGACCCTCTGGCGCAGGGCATGGTGCTGACCGCGATCGTCATCACGATGGGCGTGGCCGCCTTCGTTCTATCCCTCGCCTATCGCAGTTTCATGATCAACACCGACGACGAGGTGGACGACGACCCCGAGGATTTGAAGGTCAAGCGCCAGCGCAACGCAGATGCTCCCGATCGCGACCGCAGCGACGATCCCGTCACGGGCTCGGACACCATCCGCGGCGACCTGTTCGACGACGACGGCAACCCGTTGACCAAGGAAGAGATCCGGGCCCGCCGCGCGGAGATCTACGAGACCGACGTCTTGCCCGACCCTGATGAACCCGACGAAGTCGAATACCGGCACGAACTGGGAGATCCCGACGAGGACGACGAAGGGGGTGATGCGCGATGACACTGTCGAACGCGTGGTTCCCTACGCTCATCGTCACCCCTGTCCTGGTCCCGATGATCGGTACCGTGCTCACCCTGATCATGGGGCGCTATCCCCGCTTCCAACGCGTGGTCACCATCGGGGCCATCACCGTCGCCTTCATCGCGGCCTGCCTGCTGCTGTACCTGACCAACCGCGACGGTACGTACGCCCTGCACATCGGAGGCTGGGACTCCAAGGGCGGTGACGTCGGTCCACTCGGGGTGACCCTGGTCGCCGACCAGCTCTCGGCCCTGATGCTGGTCGTGTCGACGGCGGTCCTGCTCTGCGTCATGCTCTACGCCGTCGGCCAGGGCATCCGAGACGGCACCACCGAACAACCGGTGTCGATCTTCCTGCCGACCTACCTGCTGCTGTGCACCGGCGTCTGCAACGCCTTCCTCGCCGGCGACATGTTCAACCTGTTCGTCTCGTTCGAGGTGCTCCTCGCCGCGAGTTTTGTGCTGCTCACCCTCGGCGCCAGCGCCGACCGGGTGCGCGCCGGCGTGTCCTACGTGATGGTGTCGATGGTGTCGTCGCTGGTGTTCCTCGCGGGCATCGCCTTCGCCTACGCTGCCACCGGGACCCTGAACCTCGCCGAGATGGCGGTGCGCCTCGAAGACGTCCCCGACGGGACAAAGGGCGCGCTGTACGCCGTGTTGCTGGTGGCCTTCGGCATCAAGGCCGCGGTGTTCCCGCTGTCGACGTGGTTGCCCGACTCCTACCCGACCGCCCCGGCGCCGGTCACCGCGGTCTTCGCGGGATTGCTGACCAAGGTCGGTGTCTACGCGATCATCAGGGCGCACACGTTGTTGTTCCCCGGTGGCGCGATGGATCGGGTGCTGCTGGTTGCCGGACTCCTGACCATGCTGGTCGGCATCCTCGGCGCCATCGCCCAGTCCGACATCAAACGATTGCTGTCGTTCACGCTGGTCAGCCATATCGGCTACATGATCTTCGGCATCGCCCTGTCCACGGAGTTCGGGCTGTCGAGCGCCATCTACTACGTGGCCCACCACATTCTGGTGCAGACCACCCTCTTCCTGGTCGTGGGTCTGATCGAAAGACAGGCGGGGTCTGCCTCGCTGCGCCGACTCGGTGGCCTGGCTGCCAGTCCATTGCTCGCCGCACTGTTCCTCATCCCGGCCCTCAACCTCGGCGGTATACCGCCGTTCTCGGGCTTCATCGGCAAGGTCGCACTCATCGAAGCCGGCGTCCAGGATGGCAGCGTGCTGGCCTGGCTCCTGGTGGCCGGGTCGGTGGTGACCAGCCTGTTGACGCTGTACGTGGTCGCCCGCGTCTGGACCAAGGCGTTCTGGCGTCCCCGCGCCGACGCCCCTGAAGGCGACCTCGCCGACGCCGGTCCCGCAGCCCTCCTCGAGGGCGACGACGACGACGTGGCGTACGACGATCGCGCCGACGTCGGCCGGATGCCCATCGGGATGGTGATCCCGACCATCGCGATGGTCGGCGCCGGCATCATCCTGACCCTGTGGGCGGGACCGATCTTCGAGTTCACCGATCAGGCCGCGGCCGACCTGACCGACTCGAGCATCTATCTCAATGCCGTGCTGGGGGGTGGTCGGTGAGATGAGCAGCACAACCACCGACTCACGGCCGCAGCCTCCACCACCGCGGGGCCCGATCAGAGCAGCGCTGGTCAACGCCTGGCGCTTCTCCGTCATCTTCCTGGCTTGGTACATCGCCCGAACCATCTTCTGGTTCCGCGCCAAGATCCAGATCAAGCGCTGGTTCGGCGGTAACCGGCGCGAGGTCGCGGTCCGGCTCTGGAACGTGGCCTGGCTGACGTTCGTGTGGGTTCTGCTCTGGGGCACCTACGATCTCGCGAACGTCTTCACGGGTATCGGGGTGGCACTGTTGGTGTTGATCGCGCTGCCGTTGCCGCGGGTGCCGGTCGAGGGACGTATCCATCCCCTGACGCTGATCGAGCTCGCCGCCCGACTGATCGCTGCGTTCTTCATCTCGAGCGCGCAGGTGGCCTGGGCTGCGATCCGGCCGGCGAAACCGCCGCTGAGCGCAGTATTGCGCGCCCGGCTCGCCATCAAGTCGGACATGGTGCTGACCCTCGCGGTCGACTACCTCAACCTCGTGCCGGGCACCATGGTCGTCGAGATCGACCACAGCCGCCGGTTGCTCTACGTGCACCTGTTCGACGCCAGCTCACCGGAGAAGGTGAAGGCCTTCTACAAGCAGATCGAAACCATCGAGCGGTTGTTCATCAAAGGCTTCGAGCGGGACGATGAGTGGCGGGCCAGCCCGTACCACGGCATCGACGACGACCTCAGTGCCGGCGACTACCCACGGGGAGGTATCTGATGACCTACGTATGGATGATCGCGGCAGGTCTGTTGCTGGCGGCGTCGGTCCTGACCACCGCCCGCATGCTGATCGGGCCGAACACCCTCGACCGCCTCGTCGCCCTGGACACCGCCGTGGCCGTCGCCATGTGTTCGCTGGCGGTCTGGGCCGCCTACTCGGAGGACTCGACGGTGGTGTCGGGCATCGTGGCGTTGTCGCTGTTGAGTTTCGTCGGATCGGTGGCGGTCGCCCGATTCCGGGTCCGGGACAACGAAGGTGTGGCCGACCATGATCGCTGACATCGTGGTCGCGGTTCTCATGCTGACCGGAGCCACCATGGCGTTCACCGCGTCCATCGGTATCCTGCGGTTCCCGGACACCATGACGCGGATGCACGCCGCCACCAAACCGCAGACCCTCGGCCTGATCCTGGTTCTGCTGGGTGCGGGCGTCCGGCTCTGGGACACCATCGATTTCGGGATGCTCGTGCTGTCGGGCATCTTTGCGCTCATCACGGCGCCGGTGATCGCCCACCGGGTCGGCAAGCTGGCGTATCAGGAGCAGCGCATCCGCGACGACCTGATCGATTCCGACGACGTCGAATCGCCGCGCACAGACTGATGACACCCGCCCACCCATGAAGGTCGACCCACGGTGAGTGCCGACGACGAGTTGTCCGCTTCCCAACTGCGCCGAGGCGGGGAACTGGGTAAAGTCGCCGCGCACTCGGCGATCAGGCGGGTTCGCTCACGGGCGGTGACCCTCGGTGGATCCCACGACGAGCGACGCAGACGTGCCGAGCAGGACGCGCTGGCCGCCGCCGACGAACTCATCACGGTCCTCGGGTCGATGAAGGGCGCCGCGATGAAGGTGGGCCAGTTTTTGTCCCTTCTCGATCTCGACATGGTGCCCAGGTCGGCGCGCGGCGCGTTCAACCAGAAGCTGGCCATCTTGCGCGACAACGCTCCCCGCGTCTCGAACGAGACAATGCTCGGGGTGCTCGGCGCCGAGCTGGGCCCGAAGATGTCCGAGTTCGCCCACATCGATCCCGAGCCCCTCGCGGCCGCCTCGATCGGGCAGGTCTACCGCGCCACGCTGGTCGATGGCCGCTCGGTGGCGGTGAAGGTGCAGTATCCGGGCATCGACGCGGTGGTGCGCGCCGACCTCAAGAACCTGGCAATCGCCTTGCGGTTGTACAAGAAGTTGCTCCCCACGGTCGATCCGCAGTCCTTTGTCCGCGAGATCACCGGCAACATCTTGGCCGAACTCGACTATGAGGCCGAGGCCGACAATCAGCGCAGGTTATCTGTTCGCTACGCGGGGCACCCGTTCATCCAGATCCCCGACGTGATCGAAAGTCTTTGTACTGCCAGAGTGTTGACGACCGAATTGGTCACCGGTATCGGGCTCACCGAGGTCGCCGGACTCGATGCCGAGACCCGGGACCAGGTCGGTGAGGTGATCTACCGGTTCTACTGCGGCAGTATCCACACCGACGCCACCTTTTGCGGCGATCCCCATCCCGGCAACGTCATCCTTGCCGACGACGGCCGCGTCGCGTTCCTGGATTTCGGCTCGAGCAAGACCATGTCCAAGGGTTCGTTGCGGCTCGAGCAGCAGTCTCTGATCGCCGCGCGAGCCGGTGATGCGGCGGGGGTGGCGAGCATACTGCGCCGCGGCGGTGTATTGGTCAATGAGGAGTCGATCACCGACGAGGACGTGCTCGACTATGTCCGCGACTCCACCTGGTGGCATATGAACGACGAGGCGTTGACCATCACGCCCCAGATCGCGAACACCGCGATGATCGCCGCCGTCCACCCGGCGACCGATTACGGTGGCCACGCCCGTGAGCAACGTTTTCCGGAGGAACATCTGATGGCCCGCCGCGTGGAGTTCTACACCTGCGCGATGCTAGGCCAACTGGGCGCGACAGCGAACTGGTACCGCATCGAGGCCGAGTGGCTGACCGACGCCGAGCCGGAAACCGAACTGGGACAGATCGATCAGTGGTGGCGCAGACGCACGTTCAGCGACTGACCTACCCCGATCTTGGTGGGTTCTGGCGACGGCCACCTGCGGAAATGCCCGCCGAAAGCCACCAAGATCGGGTCAGCGCGCGAGTTCGGCGACCACGGCGTCCACCACCGCGACCATGTCGCCTGTCTCGGCGAACTTCTGTCGCTGTCGCTGATAGGACCCGCCGCGAAGCGGGATCTGGGCCACGGACGCGAGTTCGTCGACACAGTCGAGATCCTTCGCGATCGGCGCGAGCCGGTTCAGCATGTCCGTCAAGTCGTCGGTGACCAACCGCTCATTGCAGTCGCTGTCGGTGATGATGATCGCGTCGAGTCCGTAACGTGCTGCCCGCCACTTGTTTTCCTGCACCAGCCAGGGGGCCATCACGGGCAGTTGTTCACCGGCGTCGAGGCGACGATCCAGATCGACGACGAGGCAGTGGATCAGTGCCACCAGGCCGGCGAGTTCGGCGATGGTCGACACCCCGTCGCACACCCTGATCTCCACGGTCCCGAGATTCGGCGAAGGGCGGATGTCCCAACGGATCTCGTTGAGGTGCTCGATGATGCCGGTGTGCATCTGGTCACCGACGAACGCCTCGAACTCACCCCACTGCTGGAACTGGAAGGGCAGACCCGCGGTGGGCAGCTGCTGGAACATCATCGCCCGGTTGCTGGCGTACCCGGTGTCCTGGCCGGACCACATCGGCGACGAGGCAGACAACGCCAGCAGATGCGGATACTGGTTCAACAGCGACGACACAATCGGTAACACCTTGTCGCGGTGATTGATCCCGACATGGACGTGCACACCCCAGATGAGCATCTGGCGACCCCACCACTGGGTTCGCTCGATCAGCTCGGCGTATCGGTGCCCGGGCGTGAGTTGCTGGGTGGACCACTGAGCGAAAGGATGGGTGCCCGCCCCGAAGAGATCGACGCCGATGTCGTCGGCGATCCCGCGCACCACACCGAGCGACTCGGACAGGTCTGCAATCGCCTCGCCCGTGTTGCGGCAGATACCTGTGACGAGTTCAACGGTGTTGCGGAGCAACTCTTTGTGGATGCGATCGCCCGAACTGGGGTTGTCGAGTTCACTGACCCGCTCGAAGAGCCGCGCTGCCGAGTTCGACAAGTCGCGAGTCTCCTTGTCGACGAGCGCGAACTCCCACTCGACGCCGATGGTCGGCGTCGGTGATGAGTTGAACTCGATCGACCCGGCGCTATTTATTTCGGCTCTCTTCGATCGCGGTTTATCTCAGCTCTTCTCGATCACACCGCAGGCGATCCGCTTGCCGGCATCGCCGGTCATCAGCGTCTCTTCATCCGGCGCCGGGGCGTACTTGGTCGGGATGTTGCCGAAGTTGTCGGGCTTCTCGTGGATGACGATGGCGGTCTCGAGGATCTGCTCGATGTCGAAACCATCGGTGGCGGTGACGGTTTCGCCTTTGCCCTCTTCGTTGATGTAAATCGACACGAGATCACCGCTGGCGGGGTGGCTGGTGTTGCCATCGACCTGCAGGTGGCCGCCCGCGGACAGGAAGTCGCCCGGCGCGCCGCCCGAGGGGGCTGTGGAGTTGGGCTCACACTTGCCCACCGCGTGCAGGTGCATCCCGTGGAAGCCTGGCGCCAGGTTCTCTGCCTTGACGGTGACGATGACCGAGCCCTCGCTGCTCTCGAAGCTCGCCTCACCAGCAGGCTGCCCGTTGGGCTGCCGCAGTGTCGCCGTGGCCTCGCCGCCCTCGCTCGGTTGCCCGACGCCACCGACATCGACCGGGGCCCGGTCGCCGGTGACGACGCTGGGCTGCGTGCCCTTGGCGTCGGTCGGATTCTCGTCCGGACTGCAGCCTGCCAACAGGAACGCGGCCACCGCGACAGGTGCCACGAACGCGGCACTCCGCCGCGCGGTGGTGAAGTTCTTGAGCGAGCGCTGCGCCATGGTTGGGCTCCCTTGTGGTCGGGCGTGTCGCCGGTTCTACCGTCGGTAGTAGGTCAGCGAAATCATAACTGGTTGATCTTGGTGCCCGGCCGACCGCATGGCCACCTACCTGGTGACCACGATCAACGGCAGTCCCCGTGGGCACTGGTCGAACGCGGCGGGACGGGGATCCACGGAGACCTCGCCTCCGAGGTCGTCGGCGAGCTGCTCCGCCGCTTCCCGCTGACCCGAGCTGTAGAACACGGTGTTCTCGGTGATGCTGGCCGACTGCAGGTTGGTCGGGGCCGCGGTGTCCCAGCCCAGGCCTTCGACCTGCCGCGCGTACGTCTGTCCGAGGCCGCCGATCGCCCCGGCGTTGAACACGCATACCTGAGGACGATCCGGATCGACCGATGCGCTGCTCGAGGCACTGGTGGATGTCCGCGAGGGTGCCGACACCTCTGTCGACGACGACGTCGGCTGACGACTCTGCGCCGCCTCGAGGCCGGCCTCCGGATCTGAATCCCCCGTGGCCGCCGAGTGCCAACCCAAACCGATGAAGACCACCGCGATCGCGAGCAGCAACATAGCGCCCGCGCGAAAGGGCAGGTGTGGAGGCTCGGATTTGGTCATTGCGCCCACCTTACGAAACTTGACGACCGCACGACAATTCCCGGCGAGCGAGCATCACGGGTCGAGCTCAGGTTACGTCGAATCCGAGACGCCGGGCAGCCCGCGCCTTCTGCCTGCTGGCCCGCAGTCGTCGCAGACGCTTCACGAGCATCGGATCCGCCGCGAGCGCCTCGGGACGATCGACCAGAGCATTCAAAACCTGGTAGTACCGAGTCGCCGACAGACCGAACAGTTCCTTGATCGCTTCTTCTTTCGCCCCCGCGTACTTCCACCATTGCCGCTCGAAGGCCAAGATGTCATGCTCACGCCGGGTCAACCCGTCGGCCCCAACCTCGCCTGGACCGAGCTGTGCGTGGTCTTGGTTCGCGTTGTCCGCCTGCCCGGATTGCTTCTGGTCTCGCGCGGTTGCGCCGTCCATCTCGCTCCCTTGAGAATCGGTCCTACTCCACCCCATCGCCACACGTCGCTTGTCGATATCAACGACGTGAATTACAACAGTGTGGTTCGCAGTACATCTAACCACGCCGCCAAAGGAATTCGCGCGATGGCTTGCCGAGTAATCTGACCCCCATGGCAATTCTCCCCATCTGCATCGTCGGTGATCCGGTGCTGCACAATCCCACTGAATCTGTCGCATTGGACGAGGCCGGCAAGCCCCCCGCCGACGTGGTGGCGCTCCTCGACGACATGTACGAAACC
Organism: Williamsia limnetica; assembly: GCF_003217475.1. GTDB lineage: Bacteria > Actinomycetota > Actinomycetes > Mycobacteriales > Mycobacteriaceae > Williamsia > Williamsia limnetica. Next base: position 28,373 of record NZ_QJSP01000007.1, read on the forward strand.
ATGGACGCCGCCAACGGCGTCGGACTGGCAGCAAACCAGGTCGGTGTCGGCCGCCGATTCTTCGTCTACGACTGCCCCGAAGGCAACGGGCGAGGCGGTGCTCGGCGCCGCGGCGAGGTCATCAACCCGGTTCTCGAGACCTCCGAGATCCCGGAGACGATGCCCGACCCCGACGACAACGACGAGGGCTGCCTGTCGGTCCCCGGAGAGCAGTTCCCGACCGGCCGAGCGGACTGGGCGAAAGTCACCGGCGTCGACCGCAACGGCGACAAGGTCGAGATCGAGGGCAAAGACTTCTTCGCGCGGATGCTGCAGCACGAGACCGGTCACCTCGACGGCTTCCTGTACGTCGACGTCCTGATGGGTCGCAACGCCCGCGCCGCCAAGAAGGCGATCAAACGCAACGGCTGGGGCGTGCCCGGCCTGACGTGGCTCCCAGGTGAGGACGAAGACCCGTTCGGTCACGATGATGATGAAGAGTGACTCCGTCACGGATGATGAAGAGTGACTCCGTCGGGCGATTCAGGTGACTCCGTTGGGCGAATGCAGGTGACTCCGTCACGCGGTGATCGGGTGGTGGTCCGGTTCCGCAAAGGGCCCGGAGCACCTGCCGACTGGCGCGGCGACCCTTCGGCGACGCTCAGCGACGTCACCGGCATCCTCGACAGCGAAAGCCCTGACCTGGTCATCCTCCGCGACGACGAGCGGGTCGTCGTACCCGCAGCGCTCGTCGAAGCGGTGAAGGTGCTCTCCGACAAACCTGTGCGCAATTCGCAGATCAGGTCACTCGAAGTGGCCGCGGCGCGAGGGTGGCCCGGGATTGAGTCCGAGATGATCGACGGCTGGCGGGCGCGCGCGGGTGGCGGATTCACTCGCAGGGCGAACTCCGCGGTGCCGTTGGAGATGGGCGCGCGACTCGATTCACAGACGATGGACCGGCTGCGCAAGTGGTACGGAGCCCGGGACCTGCCAGTGAAGATCGCCGCTGTCACCCGCCTGCTGCCCGGCGCCCATGTCTCCCCCGCCGACTACGAGATCAACGTCGACGTCCTGGTGGCGCCGGTGGGGGCGGCCGCGTCGGACATGAGCGCCGAGGTGACGATCGACGAGACGCCGTCGGACACGTGGGTCGCCGCATACGCGGGTCAGCGCAGTGGTGCCGATGACGCCGACCACGCGGTCGGCGCTGCCGTGGTCGCGGCCGTCGACGGTGGGAAACTCGGCTTCGCGACCGTCCGCGACGCCGATGGCGCACTGGTGTCGATCGGCAGGGGCGCCGTCACCACCGGACTGGGCAACGACGTCTGGCTGGGTCTTTCAGCGTTGTGGACCGCACCGGATCGCCGCGGTGAGGGCCTGGGTCGCGTTGTCACCTCAGCGCTCGAGCGCTGGGGCGCCGACCTCGGTGCAGCGCAGACCTATCTACAGGTGGAGACCGGCAACACTCACGCACGGGAGTGGTACCGCCGCATGGGTTTCGGTCTCCATCACAGCTACGGGTACGTCGAGTACCACTGATCCACAGATGCACACCGTGCAGTGTGCATCTACGTGAACCGTTCGACGTAGCGGCGCTGCCACGGCATCTCGACGGCCTTCGGCGAGTAGTGCGCGCGGACGTAGGCCACGGCCTCATCGGCCGGCACCCCATCGATGATCGCGAGGCAGGCCAGCGCGGTACCCGTCCGGCCTCGTCCTCCGAGGCACGCCACCTCGACTCGTTCGCTCTCCGACCGTGACCACGCCTCCCGAAAGGCATCGGCCGCCTCATCTCGGTCGGCAGGCAGCCAGAAGTCTCGCCATCGGAGCCACCGGCTCTGCCATGCGAGCGGCGGGGGCGGGTGGCCGAGGAGGTAGAGCCCGAACTCGGGGTCGGTTCCCGCAGGCGTCCCATCCCGTAATCCTCGTCCGCGGACGACCCTTCCCGACGGAAGCGGGAGCAGGCCGACCGCGGAATCGTCCCAGCTCATAGGCACATTTCGAACTCTAGATGATGGCGGGTTCCGCGGAGGTGGACTCCGCCCACAGCGAACGCCCGTGACGAATCATTGCAACGGTGTAATCATGTAATCAGATCAAAGGAGTAATCATGAAAAGCACCCAACGAGGAACACGCGGACCCGGCGGCGGACGCCGCGGCGGCTGGCAGCAGGCAGAACTACCCGATGCGTCAGACGCGTCCGGCTGGTTCGCCGGGCGGCTACCCGACGACTGGTTCACCGGAGCAGCGGAAGTCACCGTCGACCGCGACGAGATCACGGTCATCGGAACACTGACCGCACCGGAGTCCGACGAGAGCGCCGCATCAGCCGCCGCAGAGGGCCGGGCATCGCGCTTCCGCGAGGACACGCGCGGTGAGCGCATGGCAATCGCCGACGAGGCCCAGTCCCGGTACGCCCGCAAGGTGTCATGGGGCGTCCGCGTGGGCGATCAGCGAATACTGTTCACGCACATCGCCGTTCCGGTAATGACCCGCCTGCGACAGCCCGAACGCCAAGTGCTCGACACCCTGGTCGACGCCGGCGTCGCCCGCTCACGCGCAGATGCACTGGCGTGGTCGGTCAAGCTCGTCGGCGAACACACCGAGGAGTGGCTGGGCAAGCTGCGATCAGCGATGGACGACGTCGACGCATTGCGTGCCGAGGGCCCAGGACTCTAGGCGCACTCGGAATTCGCGCCACCTGCCTGCGTTCGCGCCAGGTACAACGTGCGCGAACGCGGGGACGTGGCGCGGATTCTCAGTCGCCCTCAGTGATGGCGCGGCTGTTGTCTTTGAGATCGACCCCGCTACGGCCCAATTGACGGGCTCCCTCGATCAAGGCCGCACAGACCCGGGCGGCATCGGCGTAGCCGAGCCCTCCGGGCGGGTGAATGTTGGAGATGCAGTTGCGTTCAGAATCAGCACGCCCCGGCCGCGGCAGGTGCGTCAGGTAGATACCGACGCTGTCGGCGACCGACAAGCCCGGACGTTCCCCGATGATCACGATCAACGTACCGACCTTCTGTGCAGCACCGATGTGGTCACCAAGGGCGACCCGAGCCTGCGTCGCAATCACCGGCGGCGCAAGCGAATACTTGTGGTCGAGCACGTCTCTGAGTGCGGTGAGCAAGCCGCTCGCGTGTTCGGACAACGCAATAGGCGAGAGGCCGTCGGCCAGCACGAAGCCCACATCTGCGTCGACCTCGCAGAGTCCACTCAGATCAGCCGGCGCCCGCCCGAGATCCGGCCTGCGCAGGTACTCGCTGCGGTCGCCGGCCTGGCTCGTCACCACGACGGGCGTCCCCAACCCCACGCGGTCGACCTCCGAGGCGAGCGCATCGGCGTCCAGAGGTTGGTGGACCGCATCGCGCGCCGCCGCATGGGCGGCGGCGAACTCCAGGACCCTGGTGGTCGGCAACGAATCACCGGTGCGTCCCAACCCGATTCGGGCTGCGGTGCGCAGCCGCAGGGCATCCCACAACTCGCTCATCAGGCCACCGGTCCGGTGAGGCTCCGCAGCGGAGACGCCTCGGGTTGCAGGTCCAGAACCCGGCCATCGGCGCCGAGCATCCCCACCCGGTCGAGCCACGCCTCGAACTCCGGCGCCGGCTTCAAACCCAGTGTGCGGCGGGCATACAGCGCATCGTGGAACGACAAACTCTGGTAGCCGAGCATCACATCGTCGGCGCCGGGCACCGTGATGACGAAAGGCACCCCGGCCACCCCCAGCAACGTCAACAGATTGTCCATGTCGTCTTGATCGGCTTCGGCGTGATTGGTGTAGCAGACGTCCACACCCATCGGCAGGCCCAGCAATTTGCCGCAGAAATGATCCTCGAGGCCTGCCCGCAGGATCTGCTTGCCGTCGTACAGGTACTCCGGTCCGATGAAGCCGACGACCGTGTTGATCAGCAACGGATCCAGCTCGCGCGCAATTGCATACGCGCGGGTTTCCAGCGTGTGCTGGTCCACCGGCTTACCACCGGTGCCATAGTGCGCGCCCGCCGACAACGCCGATCCCTGCCCGGTCTCGAGGTACATGACGTTCTCGCCGACGGTACCGCGGCGCAGCGACTTACCCGCCTCGTTACCCTCTCGCAGAACAGCGATGTCGACGCCGAAGCCCTTGTTGGCGCCCTCGGTCCCCGCGATCGACTGGAACACCAGATCCACCGGCGCACCCGCCTCGATCAACCCGATCGTCGTCGTCACATGCGAGAGCACACACGACTGCACCGGGATCTCGTACCGCTGGCGGATGTCGTCGAGCAGATGTAGCAGCTCCGAAGTGGCATGCGGCGAATCGGTTGCGGGGTTGATCCCGATCACCGCATCACCACACCCGAGCAACAAACCGTCCAGGGTCGCCGCCGCGATCCCCGTCGGATCGTCGGTCGGATGATTCGGTTGCAAACGGGTCGCAAGAGTCCCGGGCAGACCGATCGTCGTCCGGAACGCCGACACCACGCTCACCGCCCGCGACACCGCGATCAGATCCTGATTGCGCATCAACTTGCAGACCGCCGCCACCATCTCCGGTGTCAACCCACGCGAGAGTGCGGACAGTGTCGCCGCAGCCGCCTCGCCCGGACCCGAGGCCACCTCGAGCAACCAATCCCGCAATCCGCCGACAGTCATCGACTTGACCGGCGAAAAAGCCTGCACATCATGGGTATCCATGATCAACCGGGTGACTTCGTCGCTCTCGTACGGGACAACCGCCTCGTTCAGGAACACGGTCAACGGCACTTCTGCCAACGCCCACTGCGCCGCGGCCCGCTCGGTATCCGACTCCGCCGAACAACCGGCCAGTTCATCACCGCTGCGCGCCGGCGTCGCCTTGGCCATCAACTCCACCAGCCCATCGAAGGCGTAGGTCGTCCCGGCCAGGGTGTGCTGATAACGGCTCATGGTCGGTTCATCCCACATCGCTTTCGGCTGCGGCGAGCATCGCGAACTCCTCGTCGGGCGAGTTCGCAACCAGGTGCTTACGACTGTAGAGGCCGAAGTACGCCATGAAGGCAACAAACGCGACCAGGCACCAGAGTGCCGCGGTGGTATCCACGAGGAACGTCGCAATCACCGAGACGACAGCGATGACCAACGCGAATCCCGTCGTCGCGATTCCACCGGGCGTGCGGTACGGCCGATGCATGTCGGGCTCACGAACGCGCAACACGATGTGGCTGACCATCATGAGCACGTAGCTCAGGGCCGCACCGAACACGGCCATGTTCAGCAGGATCGCGCCCTCACCGGTGAAGGTCAGGGCAAATCCGATGATGCCCGGGATGATCAGGGCCCAGGTCGGGGCTTTACGGCTGTTGGTGACCGACAGCGCCCGCGGCAGGTATCCGGCCCGCGACAGCGCGAAGAGTTGTCGTGAATATGCGTACATGATCGAGAAGAAGCTGGCGATCAGTCCGGCCAGACCGACGTAGTTCACGACGGTGGCTGCCGTGCCGTCGATGGCGTCGACCAGCGGGTTCACCGATTCGCCCACACCCTGCGCGCCGAGGGCGCCGGTAGCCATGAACAGCACGAGAGCGCCGGTGAGCAAGAGGACGCCCATGGCGGCGATGATTCCGCGCGGCACGTTCTTCTCCGGGTTCTCGGCTTCTTCGGCGGCGAGTGGCACACCTTCGATCGCCAGGAAGAACCAGATGGCGAACGGGATGGCCGACCACACCCCGAGGTATCCGAACGGCAGGAAGTCCGACGAGCCCGCGGCGTCCGGATCGGGTGCGATGTCGGTCAGCAGTGAGGCGTCGAAGTGACTGATCGCCGCGATACCGAAGATGACCAGCCCGACGAGTGCGATCGCTGTGATGACGAACATCGCCTTGAGCGCTTCACCGGCACCGACGAGGTGGATACCGATGAAGATGATGTAGACCGCGAGGTACACCCACCAGCCGTCGGATATCCCGAACAGATCGAGGGATTCGACGTAGCCACCGATGAAGGTCGCGATGGCGGCCGGAGCGATCGCGTACTCGATGAGGATGGCTGTGCCGGTGGCGAAACCACCCCACGGACCCAGCGCCCTCCGGGCAAATGTGTAGCCGCCTCCCGCCGCCGGAAGCGCCGAGGACATCTCGGCCATGCCCAGCACCATCGCGAGATACATCGCTGCGATGATGACGGCGGCGATGAGCAGGCCACCGAAGCCACCTTCGAGTAGGCCTGCGTTCCAGCCTGCGTAGTCCCCCGAGATCACATAGCTCACCCCGAGCCCGGCGAGCAGCACCCACCCGGCGGTGCCCTTACGGAGTTGTCGTTTCTCCAAGTACTCGGAGGAGGCGGCGGTTTCAGTCATACGCAACGATAGCCAGCAACTGAAACCGTCGTGTTAGAACTACTTTTCCTACGTGTTTCGTACTCTTAGTTCGCAAATCCGAATGAAAACGCACCACCCGCACGAATTTCTCGAACGATCGGTGCGGTGAGGGTCTAGAACGTGATGGAGCCTGGCGCAGCTCGCGGACGCCAACGGGTGTGGAAAACTCGGTGACATGCTTCGCATCGCCACCTGGAACGTCAACTCCATCCGCGCCCGTAGCGAAAGGGTCGTCGACTGGCTCGAGAGGGCGAACATCGACGTGCTGGCGATGCAGGAAACCAAATGCAAGGACGAACAATTCCCCGAGATGGGATTCGCCGCCGCCGGCTACGAGCTCGCCACGGTCGGATTCAGTCAATGGAACGGCGTTGCGATCGCATCCCGGGTCGGCCTCGAGGACATCGAGCTGAGCTTCGAGAACCAGCCCGGTTTCAGCAAAGACGCCGAGGTGGACCCGGCCATCGAGGCACGCGCGATCGGAGCCACCTGCGGCGGCGTCCGGGTCTGGAGCCTGTACGTCCCCAACGGCCGCACCCTCTCCGACCCCCACTACACCTACAAACTCGAGTGGCTTGCCGCACTGCGTGATACGTCTTCCAAGTGGCTCGCCGACGACCCCGACGCCCAGATCGTCCTCAGCGGCGACTGGAACATCGCACCCACCGACGACGACGTGTGGGATCCAGCCCTGTTCGCCGACAAGACCCACACGTCCGAACCCGAGCGCGCCGCATTCGCGGCAATGACCGATGCGGGATTCACCGACGTCGTGCGGCCGTTCACCCCGGGACCAGGGGTCTACACCTACTGGGACTACACGCAACTGCGCTTTCCCCGCAAAGAGGGGTTGCGGATCGACTTCAGCTTGTGCTCACCGGCGCTGGCGACCCGCGTGAGCGGCGCCGAGATCGATCGACAGGAACGAAAAGGTAAGGGCGCCAGCGATCATGCCCCGGTCATCATCGACGTGGTCTGACGTTCGCCTGCTCGTCATCCGGCGCTAGGTCTGCTCGGGACGCTCAGCCAGTTCGTCGGCCACCTTGCGCAGGGTACGTCCCAGGACCTCACGCTCGGCCTCATCGAGGCCTTCGAGCGCCGTCTCCAGGGCCTGGACCCGGCGGGAGCGGCTCCCCTTGATCAGGTCTGCGCCTGCGGCGGTCACCTCGAGGAGACTGGCGCGACCGTCGTCCGGGTCAGCGGTCCGCGCGATGAGTCCGTCCCGTTCGAGCCCCGTCACGATGCGCGACATGGTCGGCACCGTGACGTTCTCGCGGTCGGCGAGTTCCGACAGCCGGATGGGATCGCCGGCATCGATGAGGACCCACAGCGCCGACAACGAACTGAGCGGCTGGGAGTTCTGACCGGTCCGCGACCGCAGCGAGCGGACGACCCGCGCCAGGTCGCGATACACCGAAGCGGCCGAAGCGCCCTGCAGATCCATCACCGTTGTCCCGTCGGTTGCACAGCGGCGACGGAGCCGCGTCCGGCGGTCCGTGCCTGCGACAAGTCGTCGTCCAGATAGATTACCGGCGGCAATACATCAGGGAGCAATCAGTTGCTGTGCAGCAACAGGATCCCGACCAGCCCGATGGTGACGATGAGAGCGGCGATGATCGCCGAGACACCCACGGCCACCAGCACCGTGGCGGAGTTGATACCGGTGGACGCCGCGTCGTCATCCTGCGGTTCGCCTGATTCCCAGGGACCGATCTCCTGGGTGACGTCGTCCTCGCCTGGCTGCTGCATCGGCCAATTAGAGCACGTCAGACCACGTCGGGTGAGTGGCCCGGAGTCAACCCTTTCCGAGGATGCTCGCGCCCGACAGCTTAGGCTAAGCTCACCATCATGAGCAGGGGATTACAGGGGCTGGTGCTCAAAGCACTCGGCGCAGACGACTACGAGCTGACGGTGACCGCCAAAGAGCAGGTCACCGACAGTTATCTCCGGATCAGCTTCACCGCAGGCGGCCTGCTCGGTCATCACGACCGCCATCCGACCCAGTGGATCCGGTTGTGGATACCGAACGGTGACAAGCATCAGCAACGCGGATACACCCTGGTCGACCCCGATGAGGCCGCGGATACCTTCGACATCGAGTTCGCCCTCCACGACGGACCGGCCGCGAACTGGGCCGTGGCCGCCGAGGTCGGCGAGAAGATCGGCGCCACCGTCATGGGTTCCAAGTTCGCGATCCCCGACCCTGCGCCCTCGGAATACGTGATCTTCGGCGATCCGGCGGCCGTTCCCGCGATCAACTCCCTGCTCGATGCCATCGGAGACGTCCCGGCCAGGGTGTGGCTCGAGTGGCAGCACGAGTCGGACAAGAATCTCCCCTTGAAAGCGACGCCCGCGACCACCGTGCAGTGGGTCGAGCGTGGCACAAAGGGCCAGGTCCTCCGCGACACCGCCGCGCAACTATCACTTGCCCCAGGAGCCTTCGGTTGGGTGGCGTGCGAGTTCCACACCACCAGAGACATCACGAAGTCGCTCAAGAGCAAACTCCCCAAGACATCGGTCAAGTCCCAGGCCTACTGGAAATGACGAAGAGAGTTGGATTCATGCGAGCCCGTTCGAACCGCCCGACCGTACTGCTCGCACTTCTCGCGGCGCTGACCATGGTGCTCGTCGCCTGCAGTTCCCCCGAGGAAGACGAGGACAACGGGGCGCCCATCCAAGTGAACACCCCGATGGGCCAGGTCACGATCAACGGCGTTCCCAAGAACATCGTCACCATCGGAACGCAGTGGACCGATGTGGCCCTGGCTTTCGGCGTCACCCCGGTGGCGTATCTCGACAACGTCGAATTGCTGACCAAGGCGCCGACTCCCTGGGTGGGAGACCGGCTCGAGTCCTCCCAGGCGATCGATCCCTCGCGGGACGTCGCAAGCCAGGTCGCGGCCGTCGATCCGGACCTCATCGTGTCCACCGACTTCGGCGACCAGACAGAGACGTTCGCGAAGCTGAGCAAACTGGCGCCCACCATCCCCTCCATCACCGGCAAGCAGGTGGACCCATGGGAGGAGATGGTCGTCTTCATGGGCACGGTGCTCCGCGAACCCGAGAAGGCGCAAGAGATCATCAACGGCGTCAACAGCAAGATCGACGGCATCAAGGAAGCCAACCCGGGACTGCAGGGCAAGAGCTTCGCGCTGGCCTGGATCCTCACGAACGATCAGATCCAGGTGTTCGGTGACCCTGCTGACGGTGCGGCCGAGGTGTTCACCTCGATGGGCATGACCATGGCACCCGAACTGCAGAAGATCTTCCAGCGCGACGGACAGCCCCGGTTCCCCATCTCCACCGAGAACGTGCCAGAGCTGCAGTCGGACATGATGATCCTCGCAGCCAACTCTGCGGCCCTCAACGAGAAGATGAAGACGTTGCCCGGCTACTCGGCGCTCACCTCGGTGAAGAAGGACGCTGTCGCCGAACTCAGTGTCGCGGAGGTCAGTGCCATCAATCAGCCGTCCCCGCTGTCACTTCCGTTCGTGTTGGAGAAGATGACCCCCGCATTCGAGAACGCCGCGAAATGACCGCTCCAGCGGTGGCCGGCCGCGAGTTCGCGTACGCCTTCCGCTCCGGAGCATCCGCGATGACCGCGCCCGGCGGCGTCGCGGTGCTGCTACCTGCCAAGCAGCGACTGACCGGCCTGACGCCGGCCCAGATACAGACGCTCAAAGCTCTGGGCCGGGGCCAGGTCACCCTGGACGACCTACCCGGAGGTGGAGCCGATCCCGCAGTGACCGGGATCCTGAACGACCTGGTGGGCCAGGGCTTTCTGACGGTCACGATGCGTTCAGCAGGCAGCGATCTGTACACGTTGCGTCCCTTCGACACTCCCCCACCCAGGCCTCCGGCAACGCCGCACGACGCCGCGCTGGGCGAACTCTCGAAGTTCGCGGTGATCCATCGAGTCGAGGGCAGGTGTGTGGCCGAACACCCGTTGTCGTGGTGCGACATCGAAATCCACGACGCAGGGGTGTTGGCGGTCCTCACCGGCCTGCCGGGCGGCGCCGCACTGACACCTCAGGTGTCGGCCGAGCTGGCCCGGGACCTGAAGTGGGCGGGTTTCATCGCGCAGCCCGGCACAGAGGATTCCGAGTTCACCACGCGCAGCTGGGGCGCCCACGAGTTGTGGTTTCACCGCAAGAGCACTTTCGGTGTCCGCGCCAAGGACTGGGGTCGGTTCGGTCCGACCAAGTGGGCAGCGGGATCGTATCCACCCCTACCGGCGCGCAAAGCCGAGTATCCGGGGCCGGCCGTCGCACTCGAGCAGGCCGACCTCGACGAACTGCGCGTCACCGGCGATGCCCTCACCAGCGCCATCGAGGACCGCACATCGTGCCGCGACTTCGACACCACCTCGGCCCCGACCCTCGACCAGCTCGGCGAGTTCCTCTACCGGACCCACCGAAACCGGACGTTGCGGGTGATCGGCGACGAGGAGTTCGGTTCCCGCCCTTATCCATCCGGCGGCGGATTGTACGAACTCGAGGTGTATGCCGTTGTCCGCCAATGCCAGGGACTTTCTGCCGGCATGTACCACTACGACTCGTTCGACCACGTCCTGCGCCCGGTCACCGACATCGACAACCCCGCGATCGACCGTCTGCTGACCCCGTCATCGCTCACCCTCTCCGGCGGACAGCTGCCGCAGATCTTCTTCGTCTTCGCGGCCCGCGTCGGGCGGATCATGTGGACCTACGAGCAGATCCCGTATGCCGTGATGCTCAAACACGTGGGAGTGCTCACCCAGACGATGTCGCTGGTCGCCACCGACATGGGACTCGGCACGGTGGCCCAAGGCTACTGCGACACTGCCGCTTTCGCCGAGTTGGCCGGCGTCGATGAGCTCACCGAGTGCGCACTGGGCAGTCTCGTACTCGGTACCCCAAAACTCTGACCGCCGCTCGACGACATCTCAGGTCTTTGCGTCCGCACCCGCTTCGGCCTCGTTGGCCGCCTGCGCGGCCCCCGACCACGCGATGACCATCGCACCGGCCACCGCGACGACGAAACCGAGCACCGCCAGCCAGGTCCGGCCCGGTAGTGCGTCGTCGCCGAGCCAGATGATACCGATGACCGACGGGATGACGGTCTCACCGACCACGACCGCGGCAGTTGCCGAGTTCACCGAACCGAGTTGCAGGGCGACGGTGTTGAGGTAGTAGCCTCCGACCCCGGCCAGTGCGATCGCGTAGGCCGCCGGGTCGCTGATGATCTCTACGAGGTCGAAGTCCGAGATTCCGTGCAGGATCCGCACCGATACCGCGACCACACCGAACATCGCTCCGGCACACAGTCCCGCGGCGATGGCGGCGCGGGATCCGAGCCACCGGACGAGCGCCGACGAGACCGAGAACAACACGACCGCTGCGATGAGCACACCCCAGTGGAACCAGGTGCCGTCGTGGCCATGGCCGTCCTGATCCGCCGACAGTCCGATCGCGCACAGGGCTGCGACCACCGCACCGATGGCGATCCAGTCGCGTGGCAGCAACTTGATACCGAGGACGAAGATCCCGAGGATCGCCGTGACCACCAGGTACGCACTGACGATGGTCTGCGACAAGAACAACGGCGCCAGGCGCGAGCCCACGGCATTGCCCGCGAACCCGACGACGTCGAGGCAGGTGCCGGCGATGAAGGCCGTGGTGAGGACCGCAGCCATCGTCGAGCGCATCGTCGGTCCACCCGTCGCGGTGTGCAGACCTGCGGTCTCGCCGCGCGACAGTGCGTCGTCCTTGGACTTGCGGGCACCGTAGGCCTGCAGAACCGACGACGTGCCGTATGCGATACACGCGAAAAGTGCTGCCAGGACGCCGTACACCATGGGTTGAGTATGACCGATCCCGAAGTCGGAGGAAGTGACATCTCCTCCGACTCCATACACATCCTCCCGTAGCAGTCGGAGGAAATCGCCAAAGCCGGAGGAAGTATCAGATCCTCCGACTTCGTGCAGATCCTCCCGCTGCAGACGGAGGACCTCGCCAAAGCCGGAGGGAAAACCAGATCCTCCGACTTCGGGTCAGGGGCCCTGTATGGCCCGCGACGGGGGTTACAGCGCGGAGGCGACGACTGCGACGGCCTGCTGCCAGATTTGCGCCAACCGGTCCGCGTCCGCGGAGTCCATCACCTCTTTGCTCCACCGCCAGCTCGTGACCAGTTGCGGCCCTTCGGGTGTGCCGCGCACCACCGACACCACATCGAGGGCATAGCGCAGCGGTAGATCGGGCTCCGGCGCCGTCGGAAGCCGGCCGTTGAGGTCGAGATCGGTGATCGGTGACCACGGCTCGGGTGTGTCGGATGCCCCGGTGGTGGTGAGGTCGAACCGGCCCAGATAGTTGAACTCCACCTGCGGATCGGTGGATGCAACCAGCTCGGGCACCCGCTCGAAGTGCCGCAACAGACCGTAGTCGAGTCCCCGATTGGGGATGCCGCCGATGTGCTCGGCCACCGAAGCAACCAGTGCACGAACTGTTTCCGGACGTTCGCCCGCGGTGTCGAGGTCCACGGCATCGGCACCCGCACCGAGGCGGACCGGGAACACACTGGTGAACCAACCGACGGTCTGGGACGTGTCAACCCCCGCACCGACCGTGCCGTCCTCGCGACCATGGCCCTCCAGGGCGATGAGTGCGCCGGTCGACTTGTCCTGGCCGTTGACGGTGCGCCAGGTGTTGATCGTCAGTGTGAGTGCGGTGAGCAGGAACTCCCTCATACCGACCGGTCCGCCGAGTTTCCCGAGAATCGACACGGTGTCGTCGACGGACGTGTGGGCAGCGGTGGTGCGCAACGACGCCCATGTGTCACTGTTCGGATCGACCGGTCGGGTACCGATTGTCGGATCCTGTCCGCTCACCTGTGCTGCCCAGTACGGACGTTGTCCGAGTACTTCCGCTGTGCCACTTCGCTCGGCCAGCAGATGAGAGAAACGCCGGTACGACGTGTATTCCGTCCCCAGGGTTGGAGTGATGCCCGAGGCGACCTGCCGACCACACTCGGCGAGATCTCCGAACAGCACATGCCATGACACCGCATCGGTGGCGAGGTGGTGTACCGCGAGCAGCAGGACATCACCTTCGTCGCCGGCATCCGCGACCACCCGCACTGCGGCCACCATGTTGCCGGTCGCCGGATCGATACGGTCCATCGCAGCAGGCGCTTCACGCTCCACACCGGCGGACAGATCGTCGCCCACGAACGCCGTGGTCACGATGTCGGACGCACGCACCGACCCGACGCTTCTGGTGACCAGCTCATACCCACTCCCGGTGTCGTTCAACTGCGACCGCAACATGTCGTGGGCATCGAGCATCGCCTGCAGCGTTGCTTCGAGTTCGGATGCGGACAACCCTCGAGGAAGGGCGATGAGGGTGGTCTGTGTGAAACGCCGGAACCGCCCGAAGTCGTACATCCAGCGGACCACCGGCAGCGCGACCACCTCGCCCGGCCCACCCTGCTCGCCTTCGTCGTCAGGGCCGACCAGCTCACCACTATCGATCGCGGCAGCCAGGGTACGCACCGACGGATTGGCAAGCACGAGTCGCGGGCTGACCTGAACATCTTCTCGGCGAAGGGCATTGACCAGCGACATCGCCACGATGCTGTCCATCCCCAGGTCGAAGAAGTCTTCGTCGACACCGGGAACCGGGCCATCCACGAGCTCACCGAACACCCTGCACAGCAGGCGTTCTGTCTCTGTGGTCGGCTCTGCGTCGGGCCCCGATGAACCGGCGAGAGCCTCTCGTGCGAGCACGGTCAGCGCTGTCTCGTCCAGCTTGCCGTTCGACGTCATGGGTAGCGCGGGCACTGTCAGCACCCGGGCGGGCAGCATATGCGTCGGCAGTTTCTCGGCCAGCGCCTCACGTGCCTGTGCGGCAGGTATCTCCACACCGACCACGAATCCGACCAGGGTCGCACCCGTCGGGCGTCGCAAGACCACCACGGCAGCAGTGTCGACACCGGGCAGTTGCCGCATGGCCGTTTCGATCTCGCCGATCTCGATCCTGAACCCGCGGATCTTGACCTGGCTGTCGGCACGCCCGAGGAACGTGAGGTTGCCATCCGGGAGCCGTCGGACCAGATCGCCTGTCCGATACATTCGGCCGCCGCGCGCGTATGGATCGGCGACGAAGCAACCCGCGGTCACTCCCGGTTGTCCCACATAGCCTCTGGTGACCTGCGCTCCGGCGAGGTACAGCTCGCCGACGACACCCCGGGGCACCGGGCGCAACCGGGAATCGAGGACGTGGGCGGTCATCCGATCAGCCGGGGTGCCGACCGTCGGGACAACAGACGAGGCGACCGGGGCGACAACTGCCTCGACGGTGGTCTCGGTCGGGCCGTAGCAGTTGTAGACGTCGAGACCTTCCAGGGCCCGCAATTGTTGCCACAGAGCCTGACTGATCGCTTCTCCACCGAGTGCCAACACCGACAACCGCCCGCCACTTCGATCGAGCTCCGCCTCCGGCTGATGGTCGAGCTCCGCCTCCGGCTGATGGTCGGGCTGCGCCTCCGGCTGATGGTCGGGCTCCGCCTCCGGCCCACCGACAATGCCCGCCGCGGCCAGTTGCCCGAACATCGACGGCGAGGTGTCGATCATGTCGATCCGGTGGTCGATGAGCCCGGAGACCAGTTGTTGCGCATCCCGCATCTGCGCTGCGTCGAACAGGTGCACGCTGTGCCCATCGAGAAGTCCGATCATCGGCTGCCACGACGCGTCGAAACTCAGCGACCAGGCGTGCGCGATACGGAGCTTGCGGCCCAATCGGGCTGTGGCCGGGGCATACACGTGGTCGCGATGATCCGCGAAATAGCTGGCGACCGCGCCGTTCGTACCGATGACACCCTTGGGCTCGCCGGTCGAGCCGGACGTGAAGATGAGATACGCGGCAAGATCCGGTGTGGCACAGATCTTCGGACGTGAGGTCGACTGCACGCCGAGTGCCGCAGACGTCGCCGGGTCATCGAGGATGAGGTAACGCGCGCGGTCCGCACCGGACAGGTCGAGCAGTTCGATGTGGGCGCCGGTGCAGACGACGACTCGAGGGTCCGATTGCCGCAGAATCGAACTGATCCTGGCCGCCGGGAGTGACAGGTCGATCGGGACATAGGCGGCACCGGCGGACAGTGCCGCGAAGATGGCCACGATCGACTCGGCAGATCTGTCGAGGGCCACCGCCACCACGGACTCAGGGCCCACGCCGCGGACGACCAACTCATTGGCCAGACGCATCGCGTCGTCGTGCAGTTCCGCATAGGTGTAGTCGCGGTGCGTGCTGGTCAAGGCAGGCGCATCGGGGGTCGCGGCCACCTGCCGGGCGAAGATGTCCGCGATGGTGCCGTCGGGTACCGCACCCTGCAGCGTTGCCGACGGTTCCAGGGCGAGGACCTCATCCGGCAGTCGGACCTCGAGGCGATCCGGGCCTGAGTCCGCTCCATCGGGTAATTGCCGAAGCACCAGCAGGATTCGCTCGGCGATCTCGGCAGGCGGTAGGTGGGGCAGAGCGTCGTCGATGGCCTCGGTCATCACCACGAGGTTGCTCCCGAGAAGATACGCGGCGATGGTGAGTGGATAGTGGGCGAGACTCTCCATCGCCACCGGCAGGAATCGGGCGCCGTCGCCGGTGCTGATGGGTTCGGTCACCGCACCGATCGGGGCGTTCTCGAACACGAAAAGGGTGTCGAACAAGCTCCCCTGCCGGCCTGCCCGCTGCACGGCGGACAGACTGAGGAAGCCGAGCTCACGCATCGTCGCCGACTCGCGTTGCAGCGCTTTGCACAGACCGAGGACAGTCTCGGCCGGGTCGATGTCGACGACCGACGGCACCGTGTTGATGAACAACCCGATCATCGTCTCGGCACCGGGCAACGAATCCGGCCGTCCCGAGATCGTGGTCCCGAACACCACATCGCGCCGATCGGCGAGACGGCCGAGTACCACCGCCCACGCGAACTGCACCGCGGTGTTGACAGTGATCCCGTTGGCACGCGCCCAGGTGGTCAATCGGGCCGTGTCGGCCGAATCAAGCTGCAGTCGAGTACGTCTCGGTACAGCATCCGCCGGGGTCACAGCACCCTCGGCCAGCATCAGCGGAGCGCTCAACCCGGCAAGGTAGGTCGCCCACGCATCCGTCGCCGCCGACGAATCCTGCGCGGCGAGCCAACCGATGTAATCGCGGTACGGTCGCGGTACCGGCAACGAGGCCGACTCCCCGCCCGCCTCGTACACCGCGAGCAATTCTTGGAAGAAGATCGCGACAGCCCAGCCATCCATCAAGATGTGATGCGCCGTGATCAGCAACCGCCGTCGAACGTTCGGGAACTCGACGAGCACGACCCGCAGAGCGGGGCCCGACGCCAGGTCGAAGTTCTTACGCCGCTCGGACTCTGCGATCGCATCGAACTCGGCGGGGTCGGCGACGCGCTCTGACCAAGGGACGTCCACCCAGCTCGGCACGATCTGAACGGGAGTGGGGATGTCGCGGTCGTAGAACGACACCCGCAGGTTCGGATGCCGCTCGAAGATGACCTCGACGCTGCGGCGCAGCAACGCCACGTCCACCGGGCCGCCGATCTCCACGATGAACTGCATGGAGTACAGGTCCAGGTCGTCACCGGCGATCTTCGACAGCGAGAACAACCCCTCCTGCAAGGGGCTGAGCGCGAGCACATCCTCGATCGCGGGCGGTGTCGACCGATCGACCACGCCGCCGGTCACGATCCGGGTTTCCAGTTGGCCGTCAACGCGGCCAGGGCGTCATCGGTGAGCCCGGACGCGCTCATCGGCGCATGGCTCACCGTCGCTTGTTCGGCGGTGGCCTCCGCGTCGACCACCGGATTCGCGAGGGCTTCGTCTATGGCGGCCGCGAGATCTGCGATCGAATGGTGGTCGAAGATCATCTGCGGGGTCAGAGGAAGGCCGTCCGCCGCCGCACGCCCGGCCATCTGGATCGAGATCACGCTGTCGCCGCCGAGCGCGAAGAAATTGTCGTCACGGCCCACGTCGTCGATCTCGAGGAGTTCGGCCAGTAGATCGGCGATCGCTTTCTCCGTCCCTGTCTGCGGGGCCTGGCCGCCGCCCCCGATTCCGGCCACTGCCACGTCTGCGTCACCGGTCTCGAAGATCAGGCCGCCGTCGTGATCCCACTTGGCGCGATCTCCGGTGCGCAACAACCGGGAGCCGGGTGAATACGGATCCGCCACCCACTCACCGACAGCGGTCTGTGCACCTGACAGGTACACATCACCGAACACACCAACCGGCGTCGGCGCCAATGATTGGTCGAGGACCAACACCGAGGCTCCCGGCGCCGGACGCCCCGGACGCTTCCCATGCAACTCCCCCACCGCGGCGACAGACCCGAAATCTGCAGGTGCGTAGAGGTACTGACTCGTCGATCCCTCCGACAGCGCCCCGAGCACCTCTGCCAGGGATGCCGGACCACCCGGCGATGACGCAACCCAGCTTCGCACCGAAGGCATCATGGAGGTGCCGGAATGAGCCATGAGCGCAAGCACATTCGGCTCGGCAACCACCCGCTCGACCGCATGTCGGGAGATCAGCCGGGCGAGCGCGGCCGGATCTTGTCGCTCCGCATCGGTGGCCACAACCACTGTCGCCGACGCGGCAAGTCCGGCCAGTAGTTCCGCGGTGCCCGCAGGCGACGTCGACGGCGTGGCGATCAACCGCACCCCCACGGGTTCGTCGACCGCTGCCGGACCATCGGCGGCGTCGGGTCCGTCTCCGCCGCCCGCCCTCGCGAACATTTCGCGGACGTCTTCGAATCCGGCGACGTCACCCGATCGCAGCGCCCCATAGGTCAACGACTGCGAGCCACGCACCACCGCAACGTGATCGAGGTTGTGTCGTCCCGCTGCGCTCAGTCGCGCAGCGAAAGCCCCGGGGTCCAGTTCGGCGCCGCGGCCGAAGCTCCCGAGCACCCGCTCGCGTTCGCCCGGACTCTGCACGTCCAGACGCCGGACCTGCTGATCGACGTTGTCGGCAAGCGCGGCCAGCACCCGTACCAACCGGTCGGCGATCAGTTCCGCACCTGTGCGCGTGTACAGGCCGCCGGCGGCGACCAGCCGGGCGCCGAGCCCACCATCCGGGCGCGAGGCGAAGATGATGTTCAGGTCCAGGAATGAGGTCTCGAACTCCACCGGCAGCAGCGAGAGCGTCGTGTCGCCGGATTCGGTCAAAGCCTGGTTGTCCGGGGCCCCGTACTCATCCCGGAAGTGCATCATGACCTGGAACAGCGGATTGCGGGAGCGAGAACGACGTGGGTTGAGTGCCTCGACCAGGCGCTCGATGGGTACATCCTGGTTGCTGTAGGCACCCAATGCGACGTCTCGTCCCCGCAACAAGACCTCACGCAGCGAGAGCTCACCCCCGAGTCTGTTACGCAACACGACCATGTTCGCGAACAGACCCACGAGATCGGCTGTCACCTCGTCGGTGCGGCCGGCGATGGGCGTACCGATCGCGATGTCGTCGCCGCCGCCGAGCTTGTGCAGCAGGATCGCGACCGCAGATTGCAGCATCATGAACTCGCTGACACCGATCGTGTCGGCCACGTCCCGCAGGCGGGTACGCAGTTCCGCCGGCACAGAGAACGACACCACTTCACCCTCTTTGCCCAGAACTGGCGGGCGTGGGTGGTCTGCTGCCACGGTGATCTCGTCGGGTACGCCCGCCAGCGTCGTGCGCCAATAGTCGATCTGGCCGGCGCCCACCTCGACCGACGCTCCATCGGATGCAATGGTCGAGCTCCGCTGCGCTTCGTCTCCGTCAAACAGATCGCGCTGCCACAGAGCGTAATCGGCGTACTCGATCGGGTGCGGCTCCCAGTTCGGGGCTTCCCGATGCGCCAGGCGGTGCCGGTAGGCCTTGCCGAGATCTGCCAGCAGCACACCGAACGACCAGTGGTCGATGACCATGTGGTGCACCAAGATCGACAGCACGTGGGCGTCGTCGCCGAGCGCGAAGAGGTGTGCACGCAGCAGTGGCTCGGACTCGACCGCGAAGTTGTACTGCGCGATCGCCTCCAGGTGCGCGGTCAGCAATGCCTCTGATTCGGCGACGGTGCCGCCGCCGATCACCGTCGTCGGCAGCGGCACCGGCATGACAGGCCCCACCGATTGATATGGGATGCCCTCGTATTCGGGGAATGTGGTGCGCAGCGCCTCGTGGCGCGCCACCACATCACCCAGGGCGTCGGTGAGTGCGGCGGTGTCCACGGGGCCGTCGATTCGCACCGCCATGGGGATGTTCCCGACGGCACTTGCACCCTCGAAACGCCGCGCGAACCACATGGCGAGCTGCGAATACGACAGCGGGACACGTTCGGGACGATCTCGCCTGATCAGCGGTGGCCGCTGCAGCGCCGCCCCGTCACCGGTTGATTCGAAGTCGTCATCGGTCGCATCGAGGTCGATGCCGAACTCCTCGAGCACCTGGGCGACGAGCCACGAGGCCAGCCCGGCGACTGTCGGGGTCTCGAAGGGCGCGCGAACGTCGATGTCCACCCCGAACTCTGTCCGGATCTGCGTCACCAGGCGGGCGGCGAGCAGCGAGTGCCCACCGAGTTCGAAGAACGAATCGTCGGCACCGATGGAAATTCGGCCGAACAGCTGGGTGAACAACGCCGCCACGCGAATCTCGGTGTTCGTGGCCGGCGCGCGGTAGAGGCGGGGCGCCGCATCGGCCGGGTCCGGGAGCGCGTCCCTGTCCAGTTTGCCGTGCGCGGTCAGCGGGACCTCGTCGATCACCGCGAAAGCACTCGGCACCATGTAGTCGGGCAGGACTGCCGTTGCGTGTTCGCGCACGGAATCGATGTCGACCAGCGTGCCGCGTTCGCCGACGAGATAACCGGCCAGCGCAGGACCCACGTTGGGATCCTCGGTGACGATCACGAGCGCGCGGGCGACTGCCGGATGGGTGGACAACGCGGCTTCGACCTCACCGAGTTCGATCCGGAATCCACGAATCTTGACCTGCTCGTCCGCGCGGCCGACGAACTCCAGATCGCCCTCGATGTTGCGCCGGGCCAGATCTCCCGTCCGGTACAGCCTGCCACCGGGTCGTAGAGGATCTGCGACGAACCGTTCCGCGGTCAGTGCCGGACGTCCGTGGTAGCCGCGGGCGAGCTGGTCGCCGCCGATGTAGATCTCGCCGACGACGCCCGTCGGGACGAGTTGCAGGGTCCGGTCGAGCAGGTACACCGACACGTTGCGATTGGGCACGCCGATGGGGACAACCCGAACACCCTGTGGTCCGTCGACCGGGAAATGTGTTGCGGCCACGACGGCTTCGGTCGGACCGTAGTTGTTTCGCAGTTGCGCGTCGAACACCGTCGCGAACTTGTCCGCCACCTCACCGGGCAACGCCTCGCCGCCGATCGGGATCTGCCGGAGCGTGGTCCATTCGTTCACACCCGGCAGCAGCAGGAACATGCTCAGCATCGATGGGACCATATGCATCACCGTCACCCGCTGACGCACCAGCAGATCTGCCATATACGGAATATCTTGCAGCGCATCCGGTTTCGGAACGACCAGGGTCGCACCAAGGGTCAGGGTGCAGAAGACCTCGAACAACGACGCGTCGAAGCTCACCGATGACGTCTGCACCAGCCGGTCGTCCGCGGTCATCCCGAACTGGGCGTGGAAACCTGCCAGATGGTCGGCGATGGCCGCGTGCGGCACCGAGACGCCCTTGGGCTTGCCGGTTGAACCCGATGTGTAGATGACGTACGCGAGCGCCTCCGGGAGCAGGGGTGCCACCCTGTCCGCGTCCACGGGATCGGCAGTCGAGAGGTCACGTGCGGCGCTCTCTGCCGCTGCGAGTTCAGGAGCGCCCAGTACCAGCTTCGGCTTCGCGTCGTCGATCATGAAGTCGATGCGGTCGCCCGGATAGGACGGGTCGATCGGCAGGTACGCCGCACCTGCTTTGAGGACGGCCGTCGCCGCGACCACGAACTCCACCGAGGCGGTGACCGAGAGGGCCACGATGTCCTCGGGACCGATCTCACAGGTATCGATCAACCAGTGCGCCAGGCGGTTTGCGCGAATATTGAGGTCCCGGTAGGTCAGTTCGACGTGGTCGTCGGTGACCGCCGGATGGTCTGGGTGCGCGGCGACCCGTTCTTCGAACATCGCGGGCAATGTCGTCGCAGCGGCAGGGATCTGCTCGCCCGATGATCGTTCGATCACGTCGGCCCGTTCACCACCGAGAATGTCGAGCTCACCGAGGCGCCGCCCCGGCTCGGCCAAGGCTTCGCGGAGCAGGTTCACGTAGCCGGCGAGCATGTTCTCGACGATCCGTCGGTCGAGAACGTCGGCGAAGAACTCGGCCTCCACGTACGAGCCGTCGTCGCCGAGCACAACGGTCAGCCCCAAAGGCAGTTGGGTCACCGAACTCGCCAGTTCCAGCTGTTCGGCCTGCACGTTGTCGAGCGCGAACCCGACCGCACTCTTTCGGGTGGAGAAGCTCAGGCGCACGAGTTGTTCGAGCCCGTCGCCGCCGCTGACACGGTCGGGGTTGACCTCCCGCACCACGCGATCGACGCCGATGTGCTGGTGCGCGAAGCTTCCGAGCGCCTCGTCCCGGGTGGCGGCGACCAGATCCGCGAAGGTGCCCTCGGACGTCACAGTCGACCGCAACAGCAGGCTGTTGCCGAAGTAACCGATCAGCGATTGCGCCGCGGCGGCGCGATCCACAACGGGTACTGCCACGAGGAAGTCGTCGCTGCCGGTGTAGCGATTGATCAAGGCGCTGAACGCCGCCAGCAGGACTGCGAACGGCGTACTCGACTGCTCCTTCGCCTGGCGGGCGGCGGCGTCGATCACCTCGGGTGGGATGTCGTATCTGCTACGCCCGGCGGTCTTGGCAGTGGGGCCTGGATGCTCGGCCGGGAGTTCGAGCCACTCCGGCGGTGGCCGCAACTTCGCACGCCAGTACTCGATGGCCGTCGCGTCTTCGACCTCGCCCGGACGCCTCCCGAGGACCTCGACGTCCACGAACTGTGCCTGCAGGGCCACGGACTCGGATCCTGCGTTGTAGGCGGCATTGACCTCACCGAAGAACAGTTCCCAGGAATCGTCATCCCAACAGATGTGGTGCACCACGAAGATGAACGCCCAAACATCGGGATCGGTGCGTACCAGACTGATTCGCAGAAGCGTGTCCGAGCTCAGATCGAAGGCTCGGGAGAACTCTCTGCGGGCGAGCACCTCGAGACGTCGGGCTCTGCCCTGCTCGGGGAGCTCGGTCAGATCGTGTTCGCTCCACGGCACATCGACGTGCTGCGCGGCAACCTGATACGGATGACCCGAATCGTCGACACCGTACGAGGTGCGCAAGATCTCGTGACGGTCGACGACCGCGGTCACCGCCGAACGCAGCTTCTCCGGGTTCAGCGCACCCTTGAGACGGTATGCCACACAGACGTTGAGGGTGGTGTCGGCGGGATCACGGTTCTGGACGAACCACAGTCGCTGCTGTCCGGGGGACAACGGTGAGCGGTCGCCCGGCACTCGGACCGGTCGCGGCGAGGATGTCTGCGCACTCAGTCCGCGCTCGCGCAACCTGCGGCGTAGCAGTTCTTTTCGGCGCGCAATCACATCTTCTGACATCTGACGGCCTTCACTTGTCTTTCAGCTGGTGTGGACAGAGTCGGGCCACCACAAGAAGATCCATCGTCCCTGACGGTTACAGGGAGCAGGGGACCTGCGCGTAGCCCGCGATCTCGCAGGCGCTGGTGTTCGACAACTTCCACTTGCCGTCTTTCCAGACCCAGGTCAGACCCATTGTCGCGTCGTTGAATCCGGGTGAGCGAAGCACCAGATTGGCGGTCATGGTGTTGCCGCTGACGTTCACGGGGCCCGCGATCCACCACTTGAGTCCGACAGGCTCGAACGCGCGCAGGGTGTTGCCGATACCTTCGCCGACCGTGGCAGCCTTGGCGCCGCCCTCGAGTTCATCCGCCTTCTGGCCCGAGGACCCGTTCAGGACGGTCTTGAGCTTGCTGTTCAACTCGTCGGTCGACAGCGCAGCGGGTGCATCGACCTGCTGCTGCGTCTCCGCTGCCGGCGCCTGGGTGACCGCCGGCGCCTGCGACTGCGGGGCCGCGTAACCGCCGCCACCTGACGTACCACCGCCCACGACGGGAGCCGGAGCCGCCGCCGGAGCCTGGGTTGTCGCCGCGGGGGCGGGCGCCGGAGTCGTGGCCTGTGCGTTTCCTGCGACCGGTGCGGTGCCCTGCGGGTTGGCCGCGGCACCGAGATTGACCACGGTGGGCTGCGCAGCAGTGGCGCCGGAGTTGTCGGAGTCGACGGCGAAGAGGACTCCGACCACCCCGATCGAGACGATCAGTGCCGAGATGATCGCCGACACGCCGGCAGCGACGAACACTGTCGGCATGTTGACACCTGAACTTGGTTTCCCGGTCACTGCATCTGCCTTCTACTCATGTCTGTCTCGCAATTGCGGTTCGGCTCATTCAACCACGGGGCTTGCTCAAATGGTAAGCCTGTCCTTACCAAGACCGACGGGTGCCTGAGCACCGTCAGCCGACCCGGCTTCCGGACTGTTCGTCCATCAGTGCCACGACCTCGTCGAGTGACGCGCCACCGAGGATGGCCTCCATCGGAAGATCCCGGTCCAGCTCCGCCTTCACCCGTTTTCGGAAGTCGAGGGCTTGCAGCGAGTCGAGTCCCAGTGCGACCAGCGGCGTCGACGGGTCGATGTCGCCTCCGTCGATGCCCATCACCCGGTTGAGTTCGGCGACGACCAGTTCGGAGAACGAGAGCGCAGACGTCTCGACGGCCGGGCCACTCGGAGCGGTCCCGACGACCGGACTACTCGGAGCGGTCTCGACGACCGGGACGGCCACGGGGTCAGGATGCGTCAGCGGTGGCGCCGCGACGAGCCCCGCGATCAGCGAACCATGCCCGAACACAGACACCAGCCCGTGCAACTCCGCCCAATCCGCCGCAGCGATGATCGAGTCACGCTGCGTTCCGTCGAAAGCGACCGCAAGTGCGTCCGCCGGCCTCATCGGCACGACCCCGGCACCCTCGACACGGTCGACGGCGGCCTGATCCAGTGGCCCCTGCACACTCCACAGTCCCCACTGCAACGAGTAGGCGTCGATCCCCTGGACCCGCAGCGTGCGGGCAAGGATGTCGAGGAGCCGATTGGTGACCGCGTACAAAATCTGACCGCGACCCCCCAGCGAGGCCGCGATCGACGAACACAGCAGCACCCGGCAACCAGGAGTGAGGGGGAACGATCGCAGGACGTTGGCGATGCCGAGCACCTTCGATGCGGCCGCCTCGATGACCATCGCCGGCGTGATGTCACGCAGGCCCGCGTCGACATAGTTGACGGCGGCATGAACGAGTACCGACGCCGGAACGTTTTCGTGTGCCGCCGCGAATTGGAGCACCGAGGACTCTTCGCCGACGTCGCAGGAGGCGACGACGATATCGGTATCGGCGAGTGCCCGGATCGCTCGCAGCCGCGGCTCGGTCGCCACGCTCGCACCGGTGCGGCTCAGCAGCGTGATCCGCTCGGCGCCCGCCAGCGCGTAGTGCTCACAGAACTCGAGACCCAGTTTGCCGGTGCCGCCGACGATCACGACATGACTCAGATCCTCGGTTGCCTGACCAGGTTCGACGGCGGCCGCATCCGGGTCCGCGTAGACCAGACGCTTGGCGTACATCTTGCCCCCGCGCAGCGCCAGGTCCGACTCACCTGCCGTGTGGAGCGCACCGACGACCGTTTCCGCGGACACCTCTGCAGACAGATCCAGGTGGCGGAACATCGTGGTCGGGAACTCGGCAGACAGGCAACGGAATCCTGCGGCCACCCCGCCTCCGAACAATTGCGGGATCTCATCATCGGGCAGGACGAACTCTCCGCCCGTCGTGACCAGCCAGCATTCTGCGGCGCCCGTCGCGACGTCGGGCAGCCACTGCGTATTCCCGAAGAACTTGGCCAACTCGGTGACCGCGACGGGAAGGTCGATGCCGGCCAGTTCCGGTAGCACGACGACCACCGAATCGAACGTTCCCTCAGCGACATTCGCGCCGTATGCGAAGGCGGTCGCACCGTGATCGGGCGCCGACGCCACGAGGCCGGCAGCGAGGTCGCTGCGCTCACCAGCGTGATCGATGACGAGGAAGGAGCGCGGCGGACCGAGTTTGCGTCGTTGCAGACGCGTCCAGGTCTCTACGATCCTGCGCGGCTCATCCCGGATACCCGCGGGCGGCGCCACCGGACCACGCCGTTTTTCGCCGGGAGCCCGGTGAGACGCCCACAGAGACGTTGCCTTCATCTGCACGGCCGGAAAGTCCCTCAGTGGCAAAGGGATCGCCCCGTCGTCCGGGACAGCCAGTGCCTCCCAACGGTATCCGGTGTCGTTGACGGCGACCGTGGCGAGGTTCTTCGTGAACTCGCCGAGGTCGACGGAGCTGCGGCGCGAGGTCCCGATCACCGGAATGGTGGCGTCGGGGGCGGCCACGCTGAGGTTCTCGCCGATGGCCAGCATCAGGGTCGGGTGCTCGGCGACCTCGATGAAGGTGTCGGCACCAGCGGTGACGGCCGCCCCGATAGCCAGGTCGAACCGGACGGGGTTACGAAGGTTCCAGAACCAGTAGTCGGAGAGCAGGTAATCGGTCGTGACCGGCTTGCCGAGCGTACCGCCGAGGCAACCGATGTCCGTCTCGAGGAACGTCTGGTTCTCCAGCTTGTCACCGATCGCCTCCGCGAGCTTCGTCCGGAACTTGGCCACGATCGACGTGTGTGCCGGATAGTCGACCCGGATCTCCTTGGCGAATTTTCCTTCCGCGGCGAGGGCCTCCACCATCTCGATCACCGTGCCGCGGTCACCCGAGATGCACAGGATGTGCGGCGAGTTCACCACCGAGAGTTCAGCCCAACCCGAGTTGGTCGCGAGCATCGCTTCACACTCATCGCGATCGATCGCGACCACGGCCATCGAATAGCCTGTCGGCGAGAACTCGACCACCAGGTTCGCCCGGCTGGTCACGACGTGAATGGCGTCGGTCAGCGACATCGCTCCCGAGATGTACGCTGCGGCGATCTCACCCTGGCTGTGCCCGACCGTGCTCGCCGGTTCGACCCCCACCGATCGCCACATCTGCGCGAGCGCAACCATCTGCATCAGCAACGCCGGCTGCACGATTCGGATGTCCTCGCGCTCGTCGGATTCTGCGCCGAGCAGGTAGTCGCGGGGTGAGATGTCATACAGGTCCTGAAAGAGGGCGTTGCTGGTGTCGACCGATCGCCGGAACACCGGCGAGAGTTCGTAGAACAACGAGCCCATACCCGGTCGTTGGCTGCCCTGGCCCGGGAACACGAATCCGGTGGTACGCCTGGCGGCCGCACCTCGTCCCACGATCACGTCGGTGTGGTCCACGCCACCGGCCAGCGATTCCAGCGCCTCGGTCAGTTGCGTGTGATCGGTGGCCAGTACCAGCGCACGGTGCCGCCGGATGACCCTGGTCCGCATGAGCATCGACGCGACGTCATGGATCTGCACGTCCTGGTGCCCGTGCAGATAGGCGGCGAGCGCCGCAGCTTCTGCCCGCAACAACTCCGCTGTGTCAGCCGACACCAGTACCGGGGCACGGCCGTCGGGCAGTTCGTACCTAGGCATGTGAAACCTCCTCGGTAGTGGCCGATTCACGCTCACTGGATTCGGCTTTCGCCTCGCCGGCCGGACTGCGAAATCGTGCATCGGTCGGCACGGGCATGCCGATGATCGCGTGCGCATTGGTACCGGACACTCCGAAGGACGAGATGGCGCCGTAACGCATTCCGTTGGTGGGTGTCCAGTGATCCAGCCCATCGGCCAGTCGCAGGGCCGAGGCGTCCCAGTCGATCTTGTCGGTCGGGTCGTCGGCGAACAAACTCGGTGCGATCTGGCCGTGGTCGCCGCACAGGAGCACCTTGATCAGGCCCAACATGCCAGATGCTGCTTGAGCGTGCCCGGCGTTCGACTTCACGGATCCGAGCTTCACGTCGGTCGCTCCGGAGGCGCCATAGGTGTTCTGCAGCGCGGTCAATTCCATCGGATCGCCGAGCGGGGTCCCGGTCCCGTGTCCTTCGACCAGACCCACGTCGGCGGGATCGATCTGAGCTGCCGCGAGCGTCTTGCGGATCAGCTTCTCCTGTGCGGAGGCGCTGGGCACCACGATCGGCATGCCCTTGCCGTTGTGGTTGATGCGGGTTGCCTCGACCCTGCCGTAGACCCGGTGTCCCATGGCTCGGGCCCGGGATTCGCGCTCGACGATGACGACGCCTGCGCCCTCACCCCACAGGGTGCCGGTGGCATTCGCGGCGTAGGAACGGCAGTGCCCGTCCGCGGCCAGACCGTTGTTCTTCGAGAACTCGTAAAAGGCGGCAGGCGAACCCATCACGCAGACACCACCGGCGATCGCCCAGTCGCATTCGTCACCTCGGACCGCGCCCGCGGCCAGGTGCAGCGCGGTCAGCGACGACGCACACGCGGTGTCGACGCTGACCGAGGGGCCGACGAGCCCGAGGCTGTGTGAGATCCGACCGCTCGCGGCTCCCAAGGCAGTACCGGCGATGCGGTGCCCGCTGAACTCGTTGACCGCCGCGGCGCGCGGTCCGTACTCACTGATCGAGACCCCCATGTAGCAGCCGACTTCTGCGCCGTCGAGTGCACCGGGATTGATGCCCGTGTGCTCGAGGGCACGCCAGGCAACCCGCAGTGCCACCCGCTGCTGCGGATCCATGGCGATCGCTTCACGCGGGCTGATCCCGAAGAAAAGCGGATCGAATTCCGTTGCAGCATCTAAAAAACCACCGGCGTCTGTGACACCCGCCCATCCCTCGACGCGGTCGAGTGCCAGTACTTCCTCGATATCCCAGTCCCGGTTGCGGGGAAACGCCCCGATCAGCTCGTGTCCACCGCGCAGCGCATCCCAGAACGATCCGAGGTCGTCGATGCCGCCGGGCGCCTCCACCGCCATACCGGAGATGACGATGGGATCGGTTGTGTCGTCGGTCATATCGCGGGTCCTATCGATGTATCGAGGGTTGGGGCGCGAGGAGTTCGGCGACCGATTCGCGGTTGTCGTCGAGATAGAAGTGACCACCGTCGAAGACGCTCACCCCGCTTTCTCCTGTGGTGTGGGCGGACCACCCGTACAACTCGCGGGGTTTGATGAAGGGGTCCTGCGCTCCGCCCATGGCCTGGATCTCGGCACCGACGGTGACGTCGACCCGGCATGAGTACGCGTCGAAGGCGCGGTAGTCCATCTTCATCACCGGTAGCGCCATCCGCATGAGATCGGCGCTGGCCAGCACATCACCGCCGGTACCGTTGAGCGCCGACAGATGTGCGAGCAACTCCTGATCCTCGGTGGGGTGCGGCGGCAGATTCTCGACCTGTGACGGTGCCACCGCAGCCGAGACCCCCAGCAGCCGTACGTCCACGCCGGCCGCCTCGGCGAGCCGGACGAACTCGAACGCCACGATCGCACCCATGCTGTGGCCGAAGACCGTGATCGGGGCCTGCCGATTCCAGCGAGACGACAGAAACTCATCGAACGCGCCGCGGGCGAGTTCGGGCAGGGTGTGCGCAGGCGCCACCAGGGCGCGGTCCTGCCGACCGGGATACTGGACGACTGCGACATCGAAATCTGCACTCAGTTGCTTGGAGAACGTCCGGTAGGTCGAGGCACCGCTGCCCGCGTGCGGGAAGATCAGCAGCGGCGAGTTGTCAGCCGAGGTGGGCTTGTGGAATTGCCTGATCCATCCGAGATCACGTGACATTGGGT
The DNA here is from genome assembly GCF_003217475.1 of Williamsia limnetica. Taxonomy (GTDB): domain Bacteria; phylum Actinomycetota; class Actinomycetes; order Mycobacteriales; family Mycobacteriaceae; genus Williamsia; species Williamsia limnetica. The sequence goes on from NZ_QJSP01000007.1 coordinate 57,535, forward strand.
GGTGCTCCTCATGTTCGGCGGTATTGCGGAGGCCGCGAGGCCTTGACGTAGGCTTTCTTTCACTGACCGCATGCACGTGAACGGAGCGCCACCGCCATGACCTCGCACGTCCTGAAACGTGAAATAGTCGACGTCGGCGACGACGTCAGGGCGGCGGGCCCGCCGGTGGTCCCGACGTTCGCCACTCCGTATGCGCTGCGGCCGGTCGACCCCGACAGCGCCGATCCCGACACCATCGCGAGGTGGATGTCGTTGCCACATCTGGTGGAGTCGTGGGAGCAACCGTGGACGCGTGAGGAGTGGCGCGCCGACTCCGCGGCCCGGTTGGCCGGCGATTACTCGCGGCCGTGCATCCTCGGTGTCGATGTCTCGAAGTTCGACGGGTTCGATCCGTCGTCGCTCGGTATAGACGACGCGGAAGGAATGATCGAGGTCGCGTACGTGGAGCTGTACCGAGCTGCCCGCGACGAGAACGCCACGGTGTACGACGCGGATCCCCACGACATGGGTTTCCACATCGCCACCGGTCCAACGGAATTCCTTGACCGGGGCATCATCTCGGCTTGGATGGCGCAGCTCGCCGACGCGATCTTCGCCGCGGAGCCCCGGTGCGACACCATCATCGTCGACCCGGACCACCGCAACACCCGGATGCGGCGGGCGTTGCAGAAACGGGGTTACACCGAACTCGGTGAGTTCGACGTGCGGCCCGGCAGGCGCATTGCGCTGCACACCATGAAACGTTCCTGAGAGAACGCCACCGCAGGTCACCGGCGCCCCGATCGGGCCTGTGAGTTCTTCGCATCCTTGGCTTTTGCGCCGTCGGAGCGCAGAACACGGTTGGACAGCTCGCCGAGGCAGCTCAGGTTCGGGAACCCTGGTCCCTGGGCGAATCCGGCCAGGTTCGGCAGATACAGCTTCGGCTCCAGGCCGGTCACCGCCAGGTCATATCCGATCGACAGCTCCAGACGCTCAGAGTCCAGCGGCCAGCCGATCGCCAGTTCGAGCAGATCTGTTGTGGCCGAGTCGAACAGCTCCATGAACCACAGGGGCTGACCACCGGTGGCGTCCACCACCAGATCGAAGGTGTGTGTCTGCGCCGAACGTAGCTCGTTGTGCAGGGTCAGCGCAACCGAGCCGGCCTGATCGGCGACCCGAACCACCCGGCCCTGCAAGTGATGTACTCGCGCATCCCCGATCAGTGTCTCCTGCACCCGTACCGAGAAGACCCCTCGATCGGTTCGCCGGATGACGTCGCGGCGCTCGACAGTGCTCAGCGCGGCCCATTTCGACGGGTCACTGAAGAGGGCGTTCTCGAAGAAGCTCTCACCCCGGGTGTAGATCGTCGCCGTCGGCGAGATCACCGAGATCGTCATCGCGTCATGACGGACGAGTTCATCGAGTGCCGACCCCGCCGTCTCGCCTCCCCCGATCACCGCTGCGCGCGAGGACGGCGGGATCTCCCTGCGTCCAGCGAGATTCCAGAATTCGGCGATGCTGAGGACTTTCGGGTGTGACGCCAGGGCGCGGTCACTGCGGCCGGGGCCGGAGATCATCAGCCCGTCGGCCTGCAAGGTGCGTGAGGTGCCATCTGCCGACGACACCGCCACTGTCCACCCGGCACCGTCTGAGGACACGGACGACACCGTGCCCATCACCAGTTCGAGGTTGATCTTCTGGGCAACCCACTGCAGATACTTCGCCCAGTTGTGATGGGGGGGGTTGGGCCTTCCGCGGTCGATCCACTCGGCGTAGGTACCGCGGTCCACCAGGAACGACGACCAGCTGTACGCCATCATCGCGGCGTTGATCTCGTGATTGTGGCCGGGAGCGATGCTGGCGCGGTACGGGAATCCGATGTCCTTTTCCGGACTGGTGCCGAGGCGGTGCCGACCGTCGGTCCAGCCTCCGCCCGCCTCCCAGTTCCCACCGACCGCATGTGAATCGACGGCGATGACGCGTGGGGCGGGCAGGCCGAGGTCGCGCATCACCGCGGCCTTCGCCGCGACCGCCAGGGCCTTGGGTCCGGCGCCGACGACGAGCAGCGTCTCCGCAGCGTCCGGTGTCATCGAGTTCTCGGTCATCGGCTACTCCGACACCAGTTCCGACAGCTCGTCATCGTCGAGCGCGAGCACGTCGAGGTACATCTCGGCGACGCGTTCGAGCCGGTCCCCTGAGTTGTCCGACACCTTCAGACGTTCGGCGATCGCGGCGACCGTACGGCCGGAGAACACGTCGGCAACCCCCGCCTGCGGTGCGTCCAGCCATTCTCGGATCCGCGCGATCAACGTGGTCGCCAGTACCGAGTCGCCACCGAGAGAGAAGAAGTCGTCGCCGCGGCCCACAGCGTCGACGTCCAGCAATTCACCCACGATAAGGGCGAGTGCTCGTTCGACTGCTGTTTCCGGCGCCTCGAACACCGACTCGCCGTCACCCGATTCGAGCAGTGTCTGCACCGCACGCCGATCGAGTTTGCCGTTGCTGGTGATCGGGAACGCCTCGATGATCATCAGGTGTCCGGGAATCATGTAGCCGGGCAGCAGTTCGCGCAGACCGTCGAGGACGGCGCCGTGATCGAGTTCGGCGCCTTGCTCGGGCGACACCGCCGCGACCAGTTTGGGTGCGGCAGAGGTGATGACAGACGCGACGGCGCGGTGTACCCCCGGCAGCAGCCGCAGGGCACCTTCGACCTCACCGAGTTCGACGCGGTATCCGCGTATCTTCACCTGATGGTCTGCGCGGCCGAGGAACTCGAGGCAACCGTCCGGCCAGTACCTGGCGAGATCGCCGGTGCGATACCAATTCTGGCCGGATTGCCGGACGAACCGGTCGGCGGTGCGTTCGGGATCGTTCCGGTAGCCGAGTGCGACGCCGGCACCCCCGATCCACAATTCGCCGGCGACCCAGTCCGGGCAGTCGTTGCCCGCGGCATCTACCACCCTGCACTGGACGTTGTGCAGCGGCACTCCGTAGGGCACGGCCGCCCAGTGGTCCGGCGGATCGACGGTTTCACAGATGGTGGCGTGAATGGCGGTTTCGGTGGTGCCGCCGAGCCCGGCGACCCGGACACCCGGCGACAGGGCAGCCATGCGCCTGGGGAGGTCGACGCCCACCCAGTCCCCGCCGAGGAACACCGCTCGCACCGAGATCAGGGCAGTGCTGCCGGCAGGCGTCGCGTTGAGCAACATGTCGAGCAGGCTCGGGACGCAGGCGAGCAGGGTGACCGAGTGCCGTTCGATCAGGTCGACCCAGGTGTCCGGGTTCGCGCGCTGGGCATCGGTGAGGGTGACGACGGTACCGCCGACGCCCCACAGGCCGAAGATGTCGTAGATCGACAGGTCGAACTCGAGATTCGACACGAGCAGCGCGCTGTCGGCCGCGGTGACGGCGAAGCGATGATGCAGGTCCTCGATGGTGTTCATCACTGCCCGATGCGGGACCTGTACGCCCTTCGGGATCCCGGTGGAGCCGGAGGTGAACAGGACGTAGGCCGGCGCCTCTCGGTGCGGGATCACCGCGGCTGCGAGCGGATCACGATGACCTACGGCGTCCGCATACGACAGCGTCACCATCGCATCGGGTTGCTGCCCGGAGGTCGCATCCACACCGAGCCAGGCCACGACGTCGCCGACCGTGAGGATGTGGGCACGGCGTGCCGCCGGCTGATCGTGTGCGACCGGAACGTATGTCCCACCGGCAGCCAGGATTCCGAGGGTCGCGATGATCTGTTCGGGGCCCTTGGGCAGCTGGACGGCCACAGCCTGCCCGACCCGCACCCCGGCATCACGCAGCGCACCGGCCACCGCCAGAGCTCTCGCGGACACCTCCCGATAGGTCAGCATTCCGTCGATGTCGAACCGGATCGCGGGTGCCTCCGGGGTCGCTGCCGCCCAGCGGAAGAAGCCTTCGTGCAAGACATCGTCACTCGTCGGGAAGTCGGTTGCGTTGACGCTGTCGCGCGTCGCCCGCTGGTCGAGCGGCAGGTGGCCGGTGGTGTCGGCCTCCCATGCGGCGGCGGACATCGTCAACCGGTCCACCGCCCCTCGATACTGCGCGAACATCGCGTCGATCACCCCCGGGCAAAAGGCCGATTCCCGGACGTCCCAGTTCAGCAACAGGCCGCCGCGTAGCTCGGTGACCTGTGCGTCGAGCAGCACCTGGGGACCCTGCGACACAATCCATCCGGGTTCGCCGAAGGTGGAGACGACTTCGTCCGAGAAGAGCTCCCCGAGGTTGATGGCGCTGGTGTAGACCACCGGGGCAAGGACCTGTTCGCCGCGAAACCTGCCGAGGTCCCGCAGGACCTCGAGCCCGCTGTATGACGCATGAGAACCGTTTGCATGCATGGTCTTCTGTATCTGACGGGCGCGTTCGACAATGGTCGTCGGGGCCGATGCATCGACATCGAGTAGCACCGACGTCGTGAAATCACCGACGAGCCGGTCGACGTCGGGATGCGCAGGTTCGCGATGGAACAGCGGCAGATTCAGCAGGAATCGGGGGGCACTGGACCAGCGGGCGATCGACTCCGCGAACACCGAGGCGAGCGCCATCGCCATCGTGACACCGCGCTCCTGCGCGGCTGCGGCGAGCGCGGCCTTGGCATCGGCGTCGATCCAGTGATGGTGGCGGACGACGCGGTTCTCGTCTGTCCGCTGCGACTGCGGCACGAGGGGAAGCGACGGTGCCGCTGGTAGTTCCGGCAACCGATCGTGCCACCAATCCCGGTCGCGGTCACGGGCCGGATCCGGGTTGGCATCCCGCCACGCCAGGTAGTCGCGGTAACTGAAGTCCACCGCACTGACCGCAACACCCCGGTACAGCGCGGCGAGGTCTGCGAGCATGGTGCGATAACTCATCGCATCGCCCGCGATCATGTCGACGTCCACGTGCAGCCGCGTCTTTTTCTCCGGCAGCAACGACAGCGTGACGTCGAAGACCTGACCATCCGAGATGGGCAGCACCTGATGGGACTTGGTGTCCCGGATCGCTTGCAGGCGCTCTTCGAGATCACCATCGGAGAGATCGCGCAGATCGACGACGGCGAACACCTCGCGCCCCGGAGCCCGCAAGATCTGCTGGGTGCCGTCGGGCAGGATCTGCGCACGCAACATCGGGTGTGCGGCCGCGAGTCCGCCGATCGCCGCGCGGAGTGATTCGGGGTCTACGTCCGAGCCGTCGAATTCGACGTAGAGGTGGGCCGCGACTCCACCCAGATCCTGCCCGGCCGACCGGCCGATCCAATACGCGTGTTGCATCGGGGCCAACTCGAATGCCTCGTCCGGCACCGAAGTGGTCGACGGCGCAGCAGCTTCCGCGACGGTGGACTCCGGGGGCACCCCGATGATCTCTGCCCATGCCGCCACGGTGGGCGCTGCGGCCAACTGGGCGAAGTTCACATCGTGACCGCGTTTGCGCCAGGACCCGGCTATCTTCATCATCCGGATCGAGTCCAGCCCCAATCCGATCAGATCGGCATCGAGGGCGACCTCGTCCGTAGCCATCGCCAGCTGCGCGGCGACCTGTTCACGGATCTGAGTCAGTCCCAATGCATCCGGTGCTTGACCACTCACGACGTTCTTCCTCATCTCAGCTGTTCTCTGCAGCTCTGCGATAGCCTCTGACGGCCAGCCCACCGAACACCGCGGTCATACCCGCGACCCACAACAGGGTCAGCGCCAAGGGCGCCGCGATTGCACCACCGGCGGTGAGCCCCGACATCGTGTCGATGGCCGGACTCATCGGCTGGTACCGGACGACCGGTTGCAACCACCCGGGATACTCGGTGACCGGTACGAATCCGCTGTTGAAGAAGAGCATCAACAGGAACAGCGCACCCAGGTGGGTGACAATCTGTTTGCCGGACGAGACCGTGGCGAGCGCAACGACGAGTACTGCCCAGCCCAGGGAGCACAGCATCGCCACGCCGATGGCCGCCACCCCGAGTGCGACTCCCTGCTCGAACCGGAATCCCATGGGGATGGCCACCACGAACAGGACGATGGTGCCGATCCCGGTACGGGCGATCTCCGCCAGCATCCGTCCGGTGATGAAACCGATGCGCGGCACCGGCAACGTCCACAGCCGTCCGAGCAGACCACTCTCACGTTCGGCGGTCAGACTCAATCCCGTCGAGATGGTCCCGAACATGGTGCCGACCAACGCGACGAGCCCGACATTGCCGTACACGCTGTCGCCGCCACCCATCGCGGTGACCGTCTCGCCGAGGACCAGCTGGAACATGACGAGCAGAAAGGCGGGAAAGACGACCGCCTGCACCACGACCGCGGGATCACGGGACCACGCTCGCAGCAAAGCGATGGCGTGCACCGCGCTCTGGGTTCCGAGACCGACGCGGCGCCGGTGCACGTCCGGTGGAGCCGCCTGCGCCTGACTCATCGACTCGCCGCCCGATGACCGACGACGAGCGCGGCCACGGCCCCGGCGAGCAGCAAACCGATCGCCCACGCGATCGGCGCGAAGGCGTCGAAGTCCGACCCGGTGGACAGGGCCCGCAGCGCATCCGCGAACTGTGAGACCGGAGAGTTGCGGACCACCGGCTGTACCCACTCCGGAAAAGCCGCTGCCGGGACGATTCCGGTGGAGAGCATCACCAGGATGAGCTGCGGGATCATCAGTGCCTGCCCGACGCTCTCGGCGTTGGTGAGCACCGACCCGAGGGCATCGGTGAGCAGGCTCAGCGCCAGCGCGAAGACCACCACGAGGACCACGAATGCCGCGATCTCGAAGATCGTTGCAGTGAAACGGAATCCGAAGACGGCACCGATGATGAGGCCGCCGGTCGTGGAGACCAGCGACATCACGATGACCACCGACATCCGGGCCAGGGTCGGCACCGAACGCGAGATCGGCAACGAGGTGAGCCGGTCGCGGACTCCGGCCGCGGCGTCGATGCCCGCGTTCTGCGCCGCCATGATCGCGGTGAACAACCCCGTCTGCAGCAGGATCACCGGAGTCAGGTACTGCGCGTAGTCGATCCCGGATCGCTCGAACTGTCCGTGCAGCGGAACGTAGAAGCACACGAAGAAGATGACGGGGGTGAGTGCACCCGAGACCAGGTCGCCGTCGCGCCAGGCCGAGCCGATCGAGCGAACCGAGAGGACCTGCAGCGCAGGGCCGAAACGGACACTTGTGCGAACCGCTGCGGTGATCGCCGGCGCGCGCTCGATCGGCGCGGCGACGCTCACGACGCCGCCGGTCCGATGTCGCCTGCGGCGGTGACGCTGTCGGCGCTCTCGGGATCGGTTCCGGTCAACCGGAAGAACACCTCGTCGAGCGAGGGCCGACGCAGGCCGATGTCGAACACCTCGATGGAATGGTCCTGGAGGCGGGCTATGACCTGTGCGACGGTGGCCATCCCGTCCGGCGCTGCCACCCCCAACCGCGGATGCGGTGTGGTGGCGGTGCTCTCGCCGTCCTCGACCAGTGCCAGCCCGGCCAGTGCCGTTCGCGCGCGATACAGGTCGGCCGACTCTTGCAGATTGATCTCGCACACTGCGCTACCTGCGCGGGCTTTGAGGGTTTCAGAGGTGCCCTCGGCCACCACATGACCGTGGTCGAGCATGACGATCTGATCGGCGAGCCGGTCGGCCTCTTCGAGATACTGGGTGGTGAGCAGCACCGTTATGCCCTGGATACGCAAGGTGGCAACCGTCTCCCAGACCGACTGCCTGCTGCGGGGATCGAGTCCGGTGGTCGGTTCGTCCAGGAACAGCACCTGCGGCCGGGTCACCAGGGCGCAGGCGATGTCGACCCGGCGACGCATGCCTCCGGACAAGGTGCCGATTCGTCGATCGATGAATTCCTCGAGACCGAAGTCTCGGGCCACCTCGCCGATCCGCTGCCGGGCCCCGCGCCTGCTGAGCCCGGTCAAACGGCCGAACATCGTGAGATTTTCTCTCGCCGTGAGTGATTCGTCCAGGGATGCATACTGACCGGTCAACGAGATCAGTTCACGCACCCGCGCGGGATCGTCGACCACGTCGAAACCGCCAACTGTTGCGCGACCACCTGACGGCCGCGACAGGGTCGCGAGGATCGACAGTGCGGTGGTCTTGCCGCTGCCGTTCGGACCGAGCAGTCCGAGGACGGCGCCTTCGGGGACCGCGAAACTCACCTGGTCGAGCGCTCTGATCTCGCCGTAGTCCTTGACCAGTTCGTCAATCACGATTGCCGACACAGTTCACCTCAACTCACGCTCGACGAGATACGGCGCCACGCTACCGAGCTTCTCGCAGGTTTCTTCGAACTCGCGGTCCGGAGACGACTGGCCGACGATCCCGGCGCCCGCCCGGATCCACGAACGTCCGTCCTCGCGAAACACGGTGCGCAGTGCCAGGGTGGCTTCGAGTTCGCCTTCTGACGACGCGGTCAGCACCGCGCCCGAGTAGAGGCCACGACGGGTGGCCTCGAGCCGGTAGATCGCATCGACCGCAGCAGCTTTCGGGATTCCCGATGCCGTGACCGCAGGAAAGAGCACTTCGAGCCCATCCCAGGGCCCGAACTGCGGAGCCAGGGTGCCTTCGACCGTGGAAGCCAAGTGCTGGACGCTTCCACGTTCGCGGACGACCATGAACTCGGTGACCGCGGTGGTGCCGGGAACGGCGACGGATTGGACCTCTGCGAACGAGGTGCGCACCGACACCGCGTGTTCGACGATTTCTTTCGCGTCGGAGATCAATTCGGCACGCGCCGAACGATCCAGTTCCTCCGATCGACCGAAAGCACGGGTCCCGGCCAGCGGTTCGGTGACCAAGGTCCCGGCGGCGTCGACGGCACCGACGAGTTCGGGGCTGAATCCGGCCGCCTCGAGGCCACCTAGTCGCAGCAGGAAAGACCTCGCCGGATTGTTGTTCCGGCGGCCTTCGGCGTAGGTGGCAGCGATGTCGACGTCGAACGGGACCTCCACCGCACGGGAGATGATCACCTTCTCGTAGTCGCCGCGATGGATCTCGGCGACGGCGGTCGCCACGCGTGCGCGGTAGTCGGAGGTGTCCTCGTGGACCGGGAGTGGTCGCGGTGCACTCGGATCGGTGCGACCGGCGGCGGCTGCTATCTCGCGCAGGAGGGTCTCGGTGGCCTCGTCGGCACCCTCGATACGGATCCCATCGGTGTCGATCCAGGCCTCGAACTCCGGAACGATGAGGTGGGCGAGAACGCTGCCCGCTGCCAGATGGTGACCGGCACCGAGACCGGGAGCACAGAAATCGAAACCCACCCAGCCGTAGACGCGCCAGTGCGGGAACGGCAATGTCGACAGCGCGTCCGAGATCGCGGCAGCGGGTGATCCGGTCCAATCCCCGACGGTCTCGACGTCACCGGCGACGGTGGTGATCGACTCGGTGGTGAGCCGGAGTTCGGCGCGGCAGCCCCCCGCGAAGACCCATCGGTTCTCGCGCTCGTAGACCACATGGTCGGACACCATGTCCGCGGCAGCCCACGCTGCGCAGATCTCGGCGGGTGCCGCGGCAGCGACGCCGGCATGGATGTGGTCGTTGTTCCCTGTATCGATGATCGCCGTCATCGCGGGACTCCTACGGCACATGCTCTGCTCATGACATCCTCTGCTCACCGCATCACGCGACCGTGCAACACTTAGGCTTGGCTAAGTTCCGCTTGAAGGTTAGCCTAAGCAATGCGGGGCGCCAAGTCTTGTAGTGAAGACAACCTCCGCCCGTGAAGCCGGACTCCCCGTCGCCCCCAGCAAGGAACCGCCGCATGCCTGACGTCATCGCCACCGGCGATCTCACCACCGGTTTCACCGATCAACCAATCCCCGCGGCCGCCCGCTACCGCGACGCCGGTCTGTGGCTCGACCTACCGCTGTGGCGGGTGCTGTGGGACCAGGCCGATGCCCGCCCCGACGCGCCCGCGATCTCCGATGCAGACCGGACCTTGAGCTACAGAGAATTCGTCGCAGCCGCGCAGGCACGCGCAGCCGGGTTCGTCGAGACCGGGCTCCGAGCCGGCGACCGCGTCATCCTGCAGAACCAGAACTCGGTGGATTTCGCGATCAACCTGTTCGGTTTGCTGCGTGCCGGTATGGCCCCGGTCATGACACTGCCCGCACATCGCATCAATGAGATCGCCCACCTCGCGCGCACGGCGGGTGCGGTCGGCTACATCTGCCACGACCGGAGCAACGATTTCGACTACCGCGGTCTGGCGCGCGAGCTGTCCGAACGCGAGCCCACGGTGAAGAGCATTTTCGTCACGGGCGATCCGGCCGAGTTCTCCCCGCTGCCAGACGGCGACCCCGGATCTCTGCAGGGCGCGCCGGCACCCGACCCCGATGCGCCCGCGCTGTTCCTCGTCTCCGGTGGCACCACCGGACTTCCCAAACTGATCGCGCGCACCCACAACGACTACCGGTTCAACGCCCAGCTCAGTGCCGAGATCGCGGCGTTGACCTCAGCAGACACCTATCTCGTCGCACTCCCAGCCGCCCACAATTTCCCGCTCGCCTGCCCCGGCCTGCTCGGTGTCCTGTCGGTGGGTGGCCACACGGTCTTCACCGGCAACCCGTCGCCCGACAACACGTTCGACCTCATCGAGAAGCATCACGTCAGCGTCGTCGCGCTCGTGCCGGCACTGGCCCAGGTCTGGACCGCTGCCACCGAATGGGAACCGGCGGACATCTCGTCGCTGCGTTTACTACAGGTGGGCGGGGCCAAGCTCGCCGAACCCGACGCGCTCGCCGCCAACGCCGCCTTCGGTGGCGCGGTGCAGCAGGTGTTCGGTATGGCCGAAGGGCTCATCTGCTACACCCGGGCCGACGATGACGACGCAATCGTCAACCGCACCCAGGGCAGACCCATGAGCGATCTGGACGAACTGCGGATCGTCGACGACAACGGCGCCGACGTACCCGACGGATCCGAAGGCGAACTGCTGGTCCGCGGCCCCTACACGATTCGCGGCTACTACCGCGCCGAGGAACACAACGCGCGGTCGTTCACCGACGACGGTTTCTACCGCAGCGGCGACCGGGTACGGCGGATGCCGTCCGGGCACCTGATGGTCACCGGTCGTATCAAGGACACCATCAACCGCGGTGGCGAGAACGTCGCGGCGGACGATGTCGAAGAGAATCTGTTGGCGCACCCGAACATTCGGCAGGCAGCCGTTGTCGGGCTGCCCGATCCGGGCCTCGGGGAGAAGATCTGCGCGGCCATCGTCACCGACGGCCCGGCACCCGACCTTCCTGCGATCAGGGCGTTCCTCTCCGACCGCGGGCTCGCAACTTTCAAGCAGCCCGACCAGTTACAGGTGGTGCGCTCGCTGCCGGTCACCGCGGTCGGAAAAATCGACAAACGCACACTCGTGGCGCAACTCACCTGACGCTGGCGTAGGCTGCGTTCGGTAACCACACACGCACGGGGGCTCTCGCGAACCGAGGGCTGAGATGACGGCAGGCGGCCGTCGACCGAATGAACCTGACCGGATAATGCCGGCGTAGGGAGAAGCAATGGCAGACGCATCGAATTCTGTACCCACCAGTGCCCGGAAGACCGACATCCCGGACATCGACGGGGCAACCGCCGATGTTGCCATCACCACGGGGCCCATCCGGGGCAGTTCGAAGACCTATCAGCAGATCGATCACCTGCGAGTGCCCGGACGCCGGGTCCATCTGTCGAACGGCGAGCACCTCGACCTCTACGACACGTCCGGCCCGTACACGGACGCAGACCCTCATCTCGATCTCGAGGCAGGTTTGCCGCGCACCCGTGACAGCTGGAACCGACCTGACCCGGTCGACGGTGCGAGCACTCAATTGGCCTGGGCACGAGCGGGTTTGATCACCGACGAAGTGCGGTACATCGCCGCACGCGAGCAGATGACCCCCGAGTTCGTGCGGTCGGAGGTGGCCTCGGGCCGCGCTGTCATCCCGGTCAATCACCATCACCCGGAGTCCGAGCCGATGATCATCGGCAAGGCGTTCACGGTGAAGGTCAACGCCAACATCGGCAACTCTGCGGTCTCGTCGTCGATCGCCGAAGAGGTCGAGAAGATGGTGTGGGCCACGCGATGGGGCGCCGACACCATCATGGACCTGTCCACCGGAAAAGACATCCACGCAACCCGTGAGTGGATCATGCGCAACTCCCCCGTTCCGGTGGGCACCGTCCCGATCTATCAGGCACTCGAGAAGTGCGGCGGCGACCCCGTGAAGCTCACCTGGGAGATGTACCGCGACACCGTGATCGAGCAGGCCGAACAGGGCGTCGACTACATGACGGTGCACGCCGGGGTGCTACTGCGATACGTTCCACTCGCCGCGAATCGCGTCACGGGAATCGTCTCCCGCGGCGGCTCGATCATGGCGGCGTGGTGCCTGGCGCACCACGAAGAATCGTTCCTCTACACACATTTCGACGAACTCTGCGAGATCTTTGCCCGCTACGACATCACCTTCTCGCTCGGCGACGGTCTCCGCCCGGGTTCCATCGCCGACGCGAACGACGCCGCGCAGTTCGCGGAGCTACACACCCTCGGCGAACTGACGAAGCGAGCCAAGGCCTTTGGTGTTCAGGTGATGATCGAGGGGCCCGGGCACGTCCCGATGCACAAGATCGTCGAGAACGTGCGTCTCGAAGAAGAACTGTGCGAGGAGGCCCCTTTCTACACACTCGGGCCGCTGGCCACGGATATCGCACCGGCCTACGACCACATCACCTCGGCGATCGGGGCGGCGATGATCGCGCAGGCGGGCACCGCGATGCTGTGCTACGTGACGCCGAAAGAGCACCTGGGCCTGCCCAATCGAGACGACGTCAAGGTCGGGGTGATCACCTACAAGATCGCAGCACATGCCGCCGATCTCGCCAAAGCCCACCCCCGGGCACAGGAACGCGATGACGCATTGTCGAGGGCGCGCTTCGAGTTCCGCTGGAACGACCAGTTCAACCTGGCGCTCGATCCGGACACCGCCGTGGCGTACCACGACGAGACGATGCCCGCGGAACCGGCGAAGACAGCGCATTTCTGCTCGATGTGCGGGCCTAAGTTCTGTTCGATGCGCATCTCCGCCGACGTCCGCGACTACGCGCGCGAGCACAACCTCGTCACCCAAGACGACATCGATCGTAAACTGGCCGCCGACATGGCCGACAAGTCCCAGCAGTTCCTGGACGCAGGAGCCCAGGTGTATCTACCACTCGATACGGTCGGCACACCATGAAAGACGGCGCCGGCGCCGGTTCGGTGCACCAAGCTGTGCCTCTGTTGCCGCGCGTCCCGCTCGGCCAGACCCCGGTACGGGTGATGACCATCGCGGGGACCGACTCCGGTGGCGGCGCCGGAATCAACGCCGACCTGCGAACCATGGCGCTGTGTGGGGTCCACGCCACCGTCGCGGTGGCGGCGGTGACCGTACAGAACACGCTCGGCGTCAGCGGTTTCCATCCGATTCCGCCTGAGGTGGTCGCGGCGCAGATGCGCAGCGTCATCTCCGACATCGGGATCGGTGCGGCCAAGACGGGGATGCTCGCGTCCGGGGCGATCATCGACGCGGTGGTGGACGCCGCCGCCGAGGTCGGTCTCGGAGGTGGCCGCGCGATACCGCTGGTCGTCGACCCGGTCTGCGCCTCGATGCACGGCGATCAGTTGCTGGCCGACGAAGCCATGGATTCCTTGCGGACGCGCCTCATCCCGATCGCCACCCTCATCACGCCCAACCTCGACGAAGTCCGGCTGATCACCGGTATCGACGTCGTCGATCGAGCGACCCAGGAGGCCGCCGCCCGGGATCTACATGCGCTCGGAACCCGGTGGGCCCTGGTCAAAGGCGGGCACCTGCGCAACAGCACAAGCAGTCCGGACCTGCTGTTCGACGGCAGCGAGTTCATCGAATTGACCGCGCCCCGCATCGATACCGGACACGACCACGGCGCAGGGGACACCCTGGCCGCAGCCATCACCTGCGCTCTGGCCCACGACTACTCGGTCCCCGATGCAGTCCGGTTCGCGAAGGCCTGGGTCACCCGCTCACTGTCCGTGGCCTACCCCCTCGGGGCAGGCCACGGACCGGTGAACCCGCTGTGGAGGCTCGAGGTCTGATCAGGCGTCGCGGCGGTCGGTGACGAAGACTGCCGCGCCGAAGACGAGTGCGGCGACCACGATGAAGTAGAGCAGCGAACCGTACTCGTTCCACCACCAGTCGAATCCGTAGTCGCGGCCATCGATGAAGTGGTTGGCATTGAGGAACGGCATGAGCGGTCCGGCGACATCGCTGACCTTCGGGATGGCCGACAGCACGTTCTCCAGCACCAGACTCCACACCAGCAGGACCACGATGGCCCCGGCCGTCTGCCTGATGAGTGCACCGAGTCCCAGACCGATCAGTACCGCCAGGAACGCGTAGACCGGGACACCCCAGTAGAGGCGGATGGCATGTGACCCGAGCAGGTCGACGTCGTCGCTACCCGACAACGCCTTGCCGAGCGGCAAGGCGATCAGCGTCAACACGAACGTGATCACCGCAGACAGGCCGCCGTAGACCACTGCCTTGGCCAGCAGGACGTTGTAGCGCTGCGGGACCGCCTGGAAGGTGGTCCGGATGGTGCCGAACCGGAACTCGCTGGTGACTGCCAGAACGGCCATGATCATGAGGACCGTGATGCCGAATCCGGTGACGCCGACGGCGTAGTCGGACACGTTCGTCTCGACGCTCGTACTCTCGCCGTTCGTCACCAATCCGAGGATCAGGGCGAGCCCGATCCCCAAGGCGATCACGATTCCGACACACCAGTACGGAGATCTGGTGGTGAGCAGCTTGATTCGTTCAGCTGCAATGGTATTGGTCAACATCAGGCTTGTCCTCCCCCGAATTGCTTCGGCTGCTGCGGCGCTTGGTTCGGTGACCCACCCGGCGGCGGGCCGCCGTACTGCCCCTGCCCCTGCTGGGGTGGACCTCCGTACGGAGCCTGTTGCTGCTGCGCGCTGTAGGCCATCGACGCGTCGCCGTGGTACTCGACCGCACCCGCGGTCATCGTCATGAACACCTCTTCGAGCGAGGCGGTCTTTCCGGACAACTCGTGCAAGCCGATGCCGTTGGCGGCAGCGATGTCACCGACCTGGTCGGTGGTGACGTTCTCCAGGCTCAGCGCCGGGCCGGTGCCGTCGTCGGGCAGGGGCACCGACCGCAGCCCGGCCGATGCCAGCGCCGACTGCAACTCGCCGAGCCGGGGGCTGCGAACACGTACCGTGACCTGGGCACTGCTGGTGAAGTCCTTGACGGACGAGTTCGCTATCAACTGGCCGCGTCCGATGACGATCAAGTGCTCTGCGGTGAGTGACATCTCGGTGAGCAGGTGGCTCGATACCAGGACCGTGCGGCCCTGATCCGCAAGCGCCCGCATGAACTGCCGGATCCAGACGATGCCTTCGGGGTCGAGACCGTTCACCGGCTCGTCGAACAACAGCACGCCGGGGTCCCCGAGCAGTGCACCGGCGATCCCGAGCCGCTGCGACATGCCGAGCGAGAAGCCGCCTGCCTTCTTCCCCGCCACCTCGGTGAGGCCGACGTCGCTGAGCACCTGGTCGACGCGGTGGGCCGGTATGCCGTTCGCTGCAGCCATCCACCGGAGGTGACCCCGGGCGCTGCGGTTGGGGTGGACCCACTTGGCGTCGAGCAACGCGCCGACCTGCGTCAGTGGGTTCTTGAGCTTTTGGTACGTGGCGCCGTTGATGGTCGCCACACCCGAAGTCGGGCGGTCGAGGCCGAGAATCATGCGCATCGTCGTCGATTTCCCGGCCCCGTTGGGCCCGAGGAATCCGGTCACGACACCGGGTTTCACGTCGAAGGTCAGGTTGCTGACCACCTGATTCTTTCCATAGACCTTTGTCAATCCCTGAACACTGATCATGAAGGTCAGTGTGCCAGAGCGCGCCACGCCCTCGCCTCATCCTTGCGGTTGATCTTCGGCGCGGTGCCGGTCAGGTATCGAGCTCAGGGGACGACGCCTGCGCCCAGAACCGCTTCGGTATACGACCGGCTCCATACGCGAGACGGCCCGCGATCACGGCGGACTTCATCGCTGCGGCCATCCGCGGCGGATCCACGGCCCTGGTCACCGCAGAGGCCAACAGGACTCCGGAGCAGCCGAGTTCCATCGCCCGGGCGGCATCGCTGGCGGTGCCGATACCCGCGTCGAGAATGACCGGCACACCGGCACCGGCAACGATCATCTCGATGTTGTGGGGATTGATGATGCCGAGCCCGGTCCCGATCGGTGAACCCAGCGGCATGACGGCCGCGGCTCCCGCATCCTCGAGCCGGCGCGCCAGGATCGGGTCGTCATTCGAGTAGGGCAGCACCACGAAGCCGTCGTCCACCAGCCGGGTGGTGGCCTCCACCAATTCCACCCCATCCGGCAACAACGTGCGCTCGTCACCGATGACCTCGACCTTGACCCAGTTGGTGCCCAGGGCCTCGCGCGCCAGTTGCGCCGTGAGCACCGCTTCTGCGGCCGAACGGCACCCGGCGGTGTTGGGCAGAACGTCGATCTTCAAGCGTCGCAACAGGTCGAGGACCCCGGTGCGGCCACCGGCGTCGACGCGGCGCATCGCCACCGTCGTCAGCTCGGTACCCGAGGCGATCAAGGCTTCCTCCAGAACAGCCAGGTTCGCCGCGCCGCCCGTGCCGGTGATCAACCGGGAGGCAAACTTTCGGCCACCGATCACGAGTTCGTCCGCCACACCGATCGAGCTCGGCTCCGCTGCGTCAACCATCGATCCAGTCGAGCTCCGCTCCGCTGCGTCAACCACCGATCCAGTCGAGCTCCGCTCCGCTGCGTCAACCATCGATCCAGTTGAGCTCCGCTCCGCTGCGTCAACCACCCTGCACCGCCGTGAGGATCTCGATCCGTTCACACGGACCGAGTTCGTCGTCCCACGTCGACTGCGGTCGCACCGTCTCGTCGACGGCGATCGCGATCCCCGTGTCGGGAAGGGCGAGCTGCTCGAGCAGGGACCGCACCGTGATGCCGTCCGGTATCGAGGTGGCCTCGCCGTTCACGATTACTGTGTCGCCCACGAAAGTCTCCCTGCATCGATCGAAGGATTGTCGATGGTCTTGCCCGCCAGTGTTTCTGCCACCAGTTCCGCGGTGATGGCGCTCATCAGGATGCCGTTGCGGCCGTGGCCGGTGGCCACCACGGTGCGATCGTCGACACGTCCGATCAGCGGCATACCATCCGGTGTCGCCGGGCGCAGACCGGCCTCTGCCGAGAGCAACCGGTACTCCCGCAGCGACGGCATGAGTTCGATGGCGTCGCTCAGCAGATCCGCGACTCCACCCGCCACGGGCAACCGATCGTCGCCGCCGTCGTATTGGGTGGCCCCCACCACCACCCCGTCGTGCCGAGGCACGACATAGACAGCTCGCCCGTTGATACGGCCGCGGACAACATGTTCAGGCGGCGGCAGCGCTCCCGTCGCCCACCCCAGGCGCAGGACCTCGCCCTTCGACGGATAGACACCGAGATCAGGTGACAGCAACGCAGAATTCACACCCGCGGCCAGGACCACCTGGTCGCCCCGCACGTCGGCGAGGTCGGTGACCTGCGATCGAACAGTCCGTACACCTGCTTCGGCGGCCCGGTCCGAGAGCACCTGCAGAAGCCGTCGATTGTCTACCGCGAGCTCACCGCCGGCGCGAAAGCCACTGCGGATCCGGGACGAGACGGCGGGCTCCAGTATGCGTATCTCCTTGCCTGTCAACGGCTCCACCGGATGACCGCGACCGCGGAGCCAGTCGGCCACCATAGTCAGTTCTCCGACATCGGCACTGTCCACGCCCACCATCAGGCTCGACGAGGCGGCCACGATGCGGTCGTCGCCGAGCCGCTCGAGGAAGGCAGGCCAGCGGGACATCGCCTGCTCGGCGAATGCGAGGTAGGCATCTTCTCCGGTACGGCTCTCCCCTGCGATACCCAGCATCCCCGCTGCGACACGTGACGCGGCGCAGGTCTGATCAGGCTCGTAAACCGTTACTTCCCAGCCACTCTCGGCGGCACGCAGTGCACACGACAAGCCGATGACAGCTCCGCCGACAATCGTGAGGGTCTTCATCGGCACCTCCTTCCTTCGCCGGCATTACCCGGATCAGGTGTAACGGTCTCGTGGACGGAACGCGCCCCGATCTCAGCCCGACGTCTCCTCGAGCACCCGTGTGTGTATTGCTGTACAGACTACGCCGGTAGATTCTGTCCCTGTGACTCCCACCGATCTTTCGCGACGCAGCGACCGCTTGGCCGAAGCCCGGCTCTACCTCTGCACCGACGCCCGCCGCGAGCGCGGCGACCTGATCGACTTCGCCGAACAAGCGCTCTCTGGTGGCGTCGACATCATCCAACTCCGCGACAAGGGGTCGGCGGGCGAACGCGAGTTCGGACCGCTCGAAGCCGCGCAGGAGATCGACCTGCTCGGGGCACTGGCGGAGGTCACGGCGCGACACGGTGCCCTGTTGTCGGTCAACGACCGCGCCGACATCGCCGCGCTCACCGGCGCCGACGTCCTGCACCTGGGTCAGGACGATCTGCAGGTGGACCTCGCCCGCACGATCGTCGGCGACGACATCATCATCGGACGCTCCACCCACTCGACCTCCGAGGCCACCGCCGCCGCCACGGCACCCGGCGTCGACTACTTCTGCACCGGCCCTTGCTGGCCGACGCCGACGAAACCGGGCCGGCCCGCGCCGGGACTCGGCCTCGTCGAAGACACCGCGGCCCTGCGTACGGACCGGCCGTGGTTTGCCATCGGTGGTGTCGACGAAGCCAGGCTCCCCGAAGTCGTGGCGGCCGGCGCGAGCAGAATCGTGGTCGTCAGGGCCATCACTGCGGCCTCGGATCCACGCGCGGCAGCGCAGAGGTTGCGCCGGACACTGCTTGCGTCCTCGAAAAGCTGAGGTCTATGGTGGACCGATCATGAAGCGAATTCTCGTAGTACGCACCCGTAGCGGGGTCTGATCCGACCGGCCCCCCGCTGCGGGCCGTCGTGCTATCTGCTGGTCATCCTTTTCTCACCGGAAGACCGCTCTCATGAAAACTCTGACTTCACCTGATACCTGTTCTGATTCCTGCGCCTCGCACTTTCGAACGCCGCTGCCGCCCGAACTCCGCGCCGAGGCGACCGGCATGAGCTGGTCGACCTTCACCGAGACCTACGCCCCCACTGCCGGACCGATCCGGCTGGGCGCCTGGACCGCCTCACCGGGCCGCCATGACCTGCTCGAGTGCCAGGCCACCATCGCCACCGGCGACTCGATCGCGTCGCTCACCGCGACCGCGTCCGGCGCCATCGCGGCGCTCTCGGACATGCTTTACCGGTTGGGGTCGGGCGTCGAGATCATCCGCCTGCACCAATACCCCCACTCGGGCGGCGTCGCGACGTTCCTTCTCTGTGAGCGCGACGAACGCCGCAGCTGGTCGATGGGCAGCGGCCCGTGCGGCGAAGAGTCCGCGCTCGGCGCTCTGATCGCAGCCGCGAACCGGCTCAGCTGAACCGCGGCCCCGCCGATCGACTCAGGCGCCCGCCAGCGCCAGGAGCTGCGTCCGGAGTTCGGGCCAACTCGCCGCGAACGCGGGATGAAGCGCAAGTCCGTCGACCTCGTCCGTGGTCACCCAGCGCAGTTCGACCGATTCCATGTTCGCCGTCGTCGCCAGCGGTGCGGCGACCTCGGCGATCACGGTGGTGTAGGTCCAGCCGCTGGGTGCGCGGTGGGTCACCAATTCCGCGTGCACCGTGAGTTCGGCATCCGCGATGCCGGCTTCCTCGTCGGCCTCACGGGTGGCGGTGTCGACCGCGCTCTCGTGGGAATCACGGGCCCCACCTGGCAGCGCCCACGTCCCACCCTGATGGCTCCAGACCGCGCGGTGCTGTAACAGAATCAGCGCCGCGCTCGTTTCACTAGATGTGAACAGGAGCAGTCCGGCGGCACCGTGCCGACCCCAGTACCGCGATCCGTCCGCGTCGAAAACCCATCCGTCGCCGTCGCCACGCACGCGGCACCTCCTCGCCAGCCCAACCGTTCTCGGTCCTCACGCTACTTGGGCCGAGGTGGTGACACGGCGCCGCACTGTCACTGACCCACCCGTATCCGCAGTAATGTCGGTTACAGCTACAAAAAATCCTCTCAGGCAGAAACCCTGAGCAACCGGCGAACTCCGGGAAGAAGGGATCGTGTGACCGGCGGCAACGCAACCTCTTTGCGTACCCGGCTCATGCGTGCGGACAGGACGCAGGGGTACCGCTTTCGGCGGGCCGCCGACCGCCCGGCACCGCTGACGCGACGCGAATTGATGGTGCTGACCCGCGAACGCGCCCAGAACCCCTTCACCAACATTCGGCAACTGGCGTGGACCAGCCCGGGCAAACTGTTCTTGCTCGCCATCGTGCTGGTCATCTCGTGCGTCACCGTCGGCTGGTACGCCTCGGACACACTCGACGACCGCACCAGCACGCTCGAGGGGATGATCGTCGAGACCGAACCCCTCGCCGAGGCATCGCAGGTTCTCTACAGCTCACTGTCCATTGCCGACGCCGCGGCCAACACCGCATTCATCTCGGGCGGGCTGGAGCCGGCTGAACTGCGGCAACGCTACAACGACGCGATCGCGACGTCGGGGCAGGCGCTGGTCCAATCGGTCAGCGGCGCCTCGATCGACAACGGCATGATCCGTGAGGATCTCACCATCCTGTCGTCGCAGATCCCCGTTTACACCGGACTCATCGAATCGGCTCGCATCAACAACCGCCTCGGCAACCCGGTCGGTTCCGCGTATCTCGGCGAAGCGTCGAACATGATGCAGTCGACGATCCTGCCCGCTGCCGAACGGTTGTACACCGAGCGGGCCGACGCCATCGGCGATGCCAGGACCAACTTCACCACCCCACCCTGGGGCGTCTACATCGCCCTGGTCCTGGTGCTGGCCGTCATGGTCGGCACCCACGTCTACGTGGCGCGCCGCAGTCGCCGACGGTTCAACGTCGGACTGCTCAGCGGCGTCGGGTTCCTGGTCATCGGGTTGCTCTGGCTCCTCGTCGGCGGCCTGCTCTCGGTGAACGCCACCAGCAATGCGGAGAACCGTGGTGCAGCGCCGCTACGTGAGCTGACGTCGGCGCGCATCCTGATCCAGCAGGCCCGGTCCGACGAGACGTTGTCGCTGGTGCGGCGCGGTGATCAGGAAACCCTGGAAGCGGGGTACGCCGACGCGACCGCACAGATCGGCGATCTGCTCGACGAGTACCGCGACGACGAACGCAAAGACGTCGCCGAGGATTCGGTGGATGAGGCCGCCGCCGCCCTCGCCATGTGGCGCGACGCGCATGCAGCGATGCTCGAGCGCACCAACGCCGGCGACTTCAACGGAGCGACCGCCATCGCCGTCGGCGACAATCCGGACGGTGCCGCCGCGGCCTACACCCGACTCGACATGGCCTTGGTCGAGGGCATCACCAAGACCAGAGAAACATTCCGCGACGACATCAACACCGCCCGAGTGGTGATCGGGTACGCAGGACTGGGGATCATGCTGCTCGGTATCGCGGCCGCCGTCGCGGCGCTGGCCGGCTTGTTCCCGCGGATCAGGGAGTACCGATGAGCATTCGGATGCGCGCTCGCACCACCGCACTCGCCGGGGCTCTCCTCATCACCGCGACGTCCCTCGCCGGCTGCGTCCACGCCGCCGCGCCGGACAGCCTCCCGCCGTCGGCCACCGCGAGCTGGCCCGCGCCCGCCGGGGTCAGCAGCGACGTCCCCGTCGAGCCGACACCGGCCACAGAAGAGTGCGACGCGACCGAATCCCTCACTCCGGGACCGCTCCCACCGGTTGGCCAGATGCCCCCAGGCAGCACCATGGAGACCATCGCGCAGCGCGGCTGGGTCAAGGTCGGCCTCGACATCGGTTCGAATCTGCTCTCCTTCCGCGACCCCATCAGCGGCACTATCGAAGGTTTCGACGTCGACATCGCGAAAGAGTTGGCTCGCGCCATCTTCGGTGACCCCGAACGCGTCGAGTTCAAGATCCTCAACTCCGGTGATCGGATCGAAGCCCTCAAGGACGAGTCCGTGGACGTGGTGGTCAAGACCATGAGCATCACCTGCGAGAGACTCAAGGAGATCGCCTTCTCGACGGTCTACTACGAAGCATCACAACGGATCCTGACGATGCGCAGCTCCAACATCAACGGGGTCGCAGATCTCGCGGGCAAACGGGTCTGCGCCGCACGCGGCACCACGTCCATCTCCCGCATCCAGCAGCGGGTGCCCGACGCCATCGTCGACACCGTCTCATCGTGGGCCGATTGCCTGGTGATGCTCCAGCAGGGGCAGGTCGACGCGGTGTCCACAGACGACGCCATCCTCGCCGGGATGGCCGCCCAGGACCCCTACGTCCACGTCGTGGGGCAGAGCATCGGCGAGGAGCCCTACGGCATCGGGATCCACAAAGACAACGAGGATCTGGTTCGCTTCACGAACGGCGTGCTGCAGAAGATGCGACAGGACGGCACCTGGTTCGACATCTACGACCGCTGGTTGTCCATCCTCGGACCGAAATATTATCCGCCGCAACCGAAATACCGCGATTGAGGCGATCATCGTGACCACAGAGAAGACACCCGACAACGACCCCGAGGTCGGCACGCAGGCCGCATCGCCTGCGGACCTGGACGTGGGCACCCAGGCTGTGCGCTGGGACATGGCCTTCACCGAACCGACTGCCGTCACCACTGCGAACAGTCAGCCGACGTTCATGGTCCCGACCAGTCGTAGCTCCCGGAGCCGTCGGCGCATGGGTGGCGGGCTTGTCGATGTACCTCGGGTGCACGACATCGAACCCGCGGATGCGGTCATGGCCGACCCTGTCATATCCGAGGGTAAACGGCTGTGCTGGAAATGCGGCAAGCCCGTCGCCCGCAACTCCGGAGAAGGGCGGGGACCACTCACCGGGAATTGCGAGAACTGCGGCGCCCGTTACTCTTTCGTACCAGGGCTGGACAAAGGGACGATGGTCGCCGACCAGTACGAGATCTCGGGCGCCATCGCCTACGGCGGCCTGGGCTGGATCTATCTCGCCATCGACCGGAACGTCTCGGATCGTCCCGTCGTACTCAAGGGGCTGCTGAACTCGAAAGATGCTCAGGCACAGGCCGTCGCCTTGGCCGAACGCCAGTTCCTCGCCTCGGTGTCCCATCCCGGGATCGTCAAGATCTACAACTTCGTCGAACACCACGACCCGAAGGGCAACACCTTCGGCTACATCGTGATGGAGTACGTCGGTGGTAGCACCCTGAAGGACATCGTCTCGTCGCACGATGACGAATCAGGTGCCCGTCGCAAACAACTACCACCGGAACAGGCGATCGCGTACCTGCTCGAGGTGTTGCCCGCAGTGTCCTATCTCCACTCGGTCGGCCTTGTCTACAACGACATCAAGCCCGAGAACATCATGATCGGCAGCGAAGACGTCAAACTGATCGACCTCGGCGCCGTCTCCCCCATCAACGGCTACGGGCACCTCTACGGCACCCCGGGTTTCCAGGCCCCCGAGATCGTACAGACCGGACCGCAGGTGGCCACCGACATCTACAGTCTGGGTCGCACTCTCGCCGTGCTCACCGCCGACATGCCGATGGAGAAGGGACGCTACCTCGACGGACTACCCGACCCCTCCGACGAGAAGACGTTCGCGGACAACCCGTCGTTCTATCGGTTGCTACAGCGGGCCACCCATCCCGATCCCGCCAAACGTTTCACCTCCGCGGACGAGATGGCCGGTCAGCTCCTCAATGTGCTGCGCGAGACCGTCGCGGCGAAGTCCGGGATCCCGCGTCCGGGCTTGTCGACCGTATTCAGTCCGCAGCGAACAACTTTCGGCACCGAGATGATGCTCGCCCCGGTCGACGGAATCCTCGAACCGATCCGCGCGCGGATCACCCTGGACACCACCGACGTCGTCGCCGCCCTACCGGTTCCGCTGGTCGACCAGTCCGATCCGGCTGCCGGCCTGCTCAATTCGACAGCGCTGTCCGAACCGACCCAGACGCTCGACTCGATCCGCAGCGCACGTGAGGGCGGTCTGTCGTCGGTGATCGGGACCGACCCATCCGATGACCATCCGTCCCGCGAGATCGACCTGATCGAAGCGCGCGCGTACCTCGAACTCGGCGAGGCACAGACCGCACTCAACTTGCTGAACGAGGCAACCGAACACCATGGGAAGTCGTGGCGGACCGAGTGGTTCCTCGGGCTCGGCGCACTGTTGATCGATGACGTCGCAGGGGCGCACGCACGCTTCAACGATGTACTCGCCGCCATGCCCGGCGAGGTGGCACCCAAGCTCGCGGTCGCGGCCACTGCCGAGTTGATGGGCAATCATGACGTTGCGCTGCAACACTATCGCTCGTTGTGGCAGACCGACAGGGCGATCGTCACGGCCGCTTTCGGTCTTGCTCGCATGCGGTACGCGGGCGGCGACGTGGAGGGCGCAGTGAAGGCTCTTGATGATGTCCCGCCGACGAGTCGCCACTTCAATGCCGCGAGTTGCACGTCGATCCTCACCCTCGTCCACGGTCGCGACCCCGGTGAGGTCCACGAGGACCAGCTCCGTGAAGCCGCACACCGCCTGGAGTCGATGCCCGACAGCGAACCCCGCAAACAACGACTCGTGATCCTGGTGCTCGGCATCGCGCTCGGCTGGATCCACCGGCGCCCCGACCAGTCCCCCACCGACGCCTCGGCGCGCGGGGATATCCTCGGGTACAAGTTCAACGACCACGGATTGCGCGTCGGATGCGAACGGTCACTGCGCCAATTGGCACGCGGCACCATGAACCGCACCCAGCGGTTCCTACTCGTCGACTTGGCGAACTTCGTTCGCCCGCATACGTTGTTCTAGCCCGAATTCGCGCCACGTACCGACAAACGCGCCGGTTGCAACCGGCGCGAACGCCGACACGTGGCGCGAATTTTGGGGTGGTGGTCAGGCCCGGGCTTCAAGAGCTGTCACCGATTGCCGGGCGATGGCCAGTTCCTCGTTGGTCGGGATCACCAGCACGGTCACCGCTGAGTCATCGGTGGAGATGACGCGCGCCTCGCGGCTTTTCGAGTTGTTGCGCTCGGCGTCGAGCTGTATCCCGAAATTCTCCAGACCCGCCATCGCATCGGTCCGCACCCTCGCTGCGTTCTCGCCGACCCCCGCGGTGAAGACGATCGCGTCGGTACGACCAAGAGTGACCATGTAGGCGCCCACATACTTACGCAACCGGTGGATGTACACGTTGTATGCCAGCGTCGCATCCGGGTCCCCGGCCTCGACCCGTTCGGTCAACGCACGAAAATCGTTCTCGCCGCACAACCCCTTCAACCCGGATTGCCGATTCAGCACGGCGTCGATCTCGTCGACATCCATGCCTGCGGCCCGCCGCAGGTACATCACCACCCCGGGATCGATATCGCCACTGCGGGTACCCATCACCAGACCCTCCAGCGGGGTCAGGCCCATCGACGTCTCGACCGGCCGACCACCTTCGATGGCAGACGCCGACGCACCGTTACCGAGATGCAGGACAATCTGGTTGAGACTCTCCGGATCCGCACCCAAGAACTCGGCAGTCTGTTGCGACACATACTCATGCGACGTCCCGTGGAAACCGTAACGCCGGATATCGTGTGCCTCGGCGAGGTCCTTGTCGATCGCGTAGGTGGCGGCATGGTCGGGAAGATCATGGAAGAATGCCGTGTCGAAGACGGCCACCGACGGCACGTCAGGAAGTAGTTCCCGGATTGCCTCGATACCGAGAAGATTTACGGGATTGTGCAGCGGTGCCAGATCTTCGAGTTCGTTGATCTCGGCGATGACCTCATCGTCGACGACGGTTGGCCGGTAGAACTTGGGTCCGCCGTGGACCACCCGATGGCCCACGGCAGTGATGCCTTCTTCCGCCAGGTCGTGCCCGGCCTCCCTGAAGAGCTCGAAAGCTTTCTCCAGACCCTCCTGGTGGTCGGCGATCTTGCCGACGAACTCATGGGTTTCATCGCCGCGTCTGTGCTTGACCGTCGCACCGCTCTCACCGATGCGTTCGACCACGCCGGAGGCGATGACCTCCCCCGAATCGGGTTGCACAAGCTGATACTTCAGCGACGAGGACCCCGCATTGAGGACGAGTACGGTATCACTGGCCATCTGGCTGCCCCTGGGCTTGGATCGCGGTGATCGCGACGGTGTTGACGATGTCGGACACCAGCGCGCCCCGGGACAGATCGTTGATCGGTTTGCGCAAACCCTGCAGAACCGGTCCGACAGCCACGGCATCGGCACTGCGCTGCACGGCTTTGTAGGTGTTGTTGCCGGTGTTGAGATCTGGGAAGATCAGCACGGTCGCCTGTCCGGCCACCGGAGAATTGGGCATCTTCGTGCTGGCCACCGAGGGGTCGACGGCGGCGTCGTACTGGATGGGACCTTCCATCAACAACTCCGGCGCCCGCTCGCGGACTAGCTTGGCAGCCTCACGTACCTTCTCGACATCGGCGCCGCTGCCCGATTCCCCGGTCGAATACGAGAGCAACGCAACCCGCGGCTCGATACCGAAACGGGCAGACGTGGCAGCAGACGAGATCGCGATGTCAGCGAGTTGTTCGGCCGTCGGATCGGGCACCACTGCACAATCGCCATAGGCCAGAACATGATCGGCGAGGCACATGAAGAACACACTCGACACCGTCGACACGCCCGGCACGGTCTTGATGATCTCGAACGCCGGCCGGATGGTGTGCGCGGTGGTGTGCACAGCCCCCGACACCATGCCGTCGGCGTAACCGAGTTGCACCATCAGTGTGCCGAAATAGGAGACGTCCTGCACGATCGTGCGGGCCCGTTGCGC
The DNA here is from genome assembly GCF_003217475.1 of Williamsia limnetica. Taxonomy (GTDB): domain Bacteria; phylum Actinomycetota; class Actinomycetes; order Mycobacteriales; family Mycobacteriaceae; genus Williamsia; species Williamsia limnetica. Next base: position 84,445 of record NZ_QJSP01000007.1, read on the forward strand.
GTCCATCCCCTTGTGCTTGCGCAGCTCGGTGTAGGTCTCGATGAACTCGTCGAGCAGTTCGGATGTCGCCGGGTCGATCACCACTGCATCGGACAGATCGATGCCCAGTTCGGCAGCCCGGTCACGGACCGCGCGCTCCTCGCCGAGGATGGTGAGATCGGCGACCTGCCGCCGCAGCAACCGTCCCGCTGCCCGCAGGATGCGGTCATCTCCGCCCTCGGGCAACACGATTCGCTTCTTGTTCTTGCGGGCCTGCTCGATCAGCTGGTACTCGAACATCTGGGGTGTGACCACCTCGGGGATCGGCAGCTGCAACTTCTCGAGCAACCCCACAGAATCGACGTGCTCTTCCATGAGGTTCAGCGCGACGTCTATCTTGCGGACCGAATCGATGTTCATGCGGGCCCGAGCGTGTGCGGCCGCACGCGCTGTTTCATACGTTCCCTGTTCACACGTGATGATCGGTAGCGGCGACTGCAACCCCTCCATCAAAGCGGCGATCTTGGGATGCGGCATCAGCCCACCGTTGAGGATGATGCCCGAGAGTTTCGGGAAGCCCTCGGCGGCGTTCGCGGCGACGAGCGAGACCAGCACATCGGACCGGTCTGCCGGGGTGATCACTGCCAACCCTTCGGTGAGTCGCTCCAAGATGTGCTCGACGGTCATCCCCCCGACCATCACGTGCATCGCCTCCCTGCTCAGCAGTTCGGGGTCGCCACTGTAGATCTCGCCTCCCAGCTCGGCCATGAGTTCGGCGACTGTCGGGGCGATCAGTACCGGATCCTCCGGCAGAGCCCAGGCCGGCAGTCCGGTCGCTGATTCGAGGGCCTCCCTCACCTGGACCAGCCGCTCTGGATCACAGCGATTCGCGATCAAGGCAACCGCCTGGGCGTGATTGGTCGCCAACTCCGCGAGACAGAGTTCCGCCAGACCCACGACCTCGGCCTCGCTGCGTTCTGCGGCTTTGAGAGCCAACAGCATCGGCGTCTGCAGATTCGCGGCGATCCGGGCATTGAAACTGAGCTCGGACGGGCTGGCGATGTCGGTGTAATCGGAACCGATCACGAGGACGGCATCGCACCGCTGCTCAACGGCATGAAAGCGGGTGACGATCTCACTCAACGCAGCGTCTGGATCAGCGTGCACCTGGTCGTAGGTGACCCCGATGCAGTCTTCGTAGCTCAGGTCGGTGGAATCGTGTTCGATCAGCAGTTCCAGAATGTAATCGCGCTGGCCGGAGTTGGTCCGCGAGATCGGCCGGAACACCCCCACGCGTCCCCCTGAGGCGGCGAGTAGGTGCAACACCCCCAGCGCCACCGTCGACTTGCCGGTGTCCCCTTCGGGTGAGGCCAGATAGATGCTGCTCGACGATGAAGAGCCCATGCCGCCCACCTTAGATGTAGTACCCGATCTTGGTGGCTTCTGGTGTGGCCGAACTGGGCAGATGCTCGCCCGAACCCACCAAGATCGGACTAACGGATGACCGATCGCACCACCATGTCGGCGATGTCCTCATCAGACATCGCGCTACGCGGAATCAGCATGTACGAGTACACAACTCGAACCATCAGCTCGGTGGCGCGGCGCGAATCGGGCACCAGTGCTGCCTCCAGTTCGGGTTCGCCCTCGAAGTTGCCCACACTGTTGGCCACGATGAGATCGACGATGGTGACGTCCGTGCCCCGGTCGGGGCCGCGGGCCACCAGGGTGGTGATGATCTCTTCGGGCTCGTTCTGCAGAATGTATTGCAGCGCTTCGTGTTTGCGAATGTAGTCCATCACGTTGATGACGAGGATCCGGACCTTGTCCGCTGGATCGGAGGTGGACGCCGTCCATTCCTTGATCAGATCGCCGAGGGTCCTGACCTCGCGTTCGACGATTGCCTGGACCAGCGCGTCGCGGCCACCGAACATCCGGTACGCCGTCGCTCGTCCGACACCCGCGTGGCGGGCCACCGACGTCAGACTCAGTGCGCGCGCGCCGAATCTCTCCACCACCGCGATGGCAGCGTCGACCATCCGCTCTCGCTCCATACAAGAAGGTTAGGAGGTCGGACTCGTTTCAGGAACCTGGGCATCGACCGCGGCGGGTTGTTGGCGCGGACGGCGCCTGCTGATCGCGACGCCGGTCAGCGCCATGGCACCGCCGACCAGCCCCAGCGCGGTCGGAACCTCACCGAGGAAGATCCAGGACAGCCCGATGGCGATGGCGGGTACCGCGAGGGTGGTCGCGGCCATCTTGCCCGCATCGGTGCGGGACAGGGCGTACGCCCAGGTCAAGAAGGCAATCGCCGTCGGCCCGACACCCAGGAACACCACGCCTGCGATGGCTCCTGCGGATGCGTCGCCCAGTTCGCTCACTGCTTGCGGCGCGAACGGAGTGGTGGCGAGCAGGCCCGCGAAGCAGCCGACCCAGGTCGCGGTGACCGCGTCCACCGTGCGCAGGGCAACCTTCTGCATGAGAACGCCGGCCGCGTAGAGCACTGCGGTGATCAGGCCGAGGGTGATGCCGAGTCGGTCGTTGTGGCTGCCACCGGAGCCACCGAGGGCGATCAGCAGCACACCGGCGAACGCGATGACGATCCCGATGACCAGTGGTCGTGGGAAACCTTCACCCATGAACAGGCCGGCGAAGATCGCCACGAGTATCGGCGCGAGATTGACCAGGAGTGCCGCGGTACCGGCGTCGAGGTGCTGCTCGGCCCAGTTGAGCAGCACGGTGTACGCCGCGAACCACAAGAGTCCGTAACCGATGACCAGTGCCAACGCCCGGCCGCGCGGGATGGGTCTGCGATAGCGCACCGCGATCACCGCGAGGACGGCCGCCCCGACCGAGAGCCGGGCGAACGCCATCGCGCCGGGCGACAACGAGTCTCCGGCAAACCGGATGACAACAAACGAGGACGCCCAGAGCAACACCGTGATCACGGCGGCGACGACAGCGAGGTTGCCCGAGAGCTTGGCTTTCATGTGTCCACTGTCGCCGACGAAATACGTAAGCACAAGCGATTACTACTTGATGACATTTCAGTCCGACTGTACGGTCGGAGAATGCTGGATGTGCATCGCTTACGTATCTTCCGAGCCGTGGTCGCGGCCGGCTCGATCAATGGGGCGGCCTCCGCGCTCGGCTACACGCCATCGGCGGTCAGCCAGCACCTCACCGCGCTCCAGCGGGAAACCGGTCTCACCCTCGTCGAGAAACATGGTCGCGGCATCGAGACGACGGCCGCTGGTCGCACCCTCGCCGAGGAAGCCGCGCAGGTACTCGAACGCCTGGCGGAACTGGAGTCGCTCGTCGCAGACCTGCGGTCGGGTCGCGTGGGAAGTTTGTCCGTGAGTTACTTCGCCTCGGCGGGCGCCGCCTGGATACCCCCGGTGATTGCCGCGATCACCCATGAATTTCCCAGGCTCCGCGTTGATCTGCGCCTCATCGAACTGGCACACGACTCGTCGGGCGATCCCGATGTGGAGATCTACGTCGAGGGCGCCGCGTCGACGTCGCTGCGCGGATACGACGTCGAGGAATTGCTGAGTGAGCCGTACGTGGTGGTGCTGCCCGAAGATCATCCGCTCGCCGCCCGCGAACAGGTCGAACTCGCAGCGCTGCGTGACGAGCGTTGGGTCGACAACGACGTGTCGCGCGGCCCGTGCCGGCAGTCGATTCTCGATGCCTGCTCGGTGGTGGGTTTCAGTCCCGGATTCCACATCGAGACCCACGACTACCCCACCGCGATCAGTTTCGTCGCGGCCGGGGTCGGGATCACCGTGCTGCCCCGACTCGGCATCGGGATGCTGCCACCGGGCTTGGTGGCCAGGCCGCTGATCAATCCAACACCGATGCGGACCGTCGCCGTCCGAACCCGCGAGGCGGTACGCGACAACCCGGCGGTACGGCGGATCATCGACCTGCTCCGAGAGCGGGTCGACGTGCGTCAGGCCGCCTGAGGCGGCGTGTGGTCTGCGCGGCGAACGATGATCGCGGCCATGCCGTAGATCATCCATGTCGACAAGAGGATGCCCTGAAGGACGACGAGTAGGGGAAAGAACTGCAAGTGAGTCTCCTGGAGTGAGAGAGGTTGATGCCGCCGGAGTCGGCGCTGACTCACTTCTTGGCTGACGTGCATTTGCGATCGACCCTCCGGGTGGACCACGAATGGGTTGATCAAGCTTCCCCAACGTAGGCGCTGAGCGCCCTTGGGTCGAGCCAGAAGCGGCCTCCTGTGACGAAGCCGACCATAGGCCCACTAATGTTGAAGAGTCCACGAGGTCCAGACCGCGCCCCGTCTCATCACTACACGTCAGAGGTGCCCATGGCTGAAAATCGAGTGAGTGGCGCGGTGGAAAAAGCCACCGACAGCACGGCGTTCGAACGGGCGGCTCGGGCCGGCCACATCGTGAGCGGGCTGGTTCACCTTTTGATCGCATTCATCATCATCCGGATTGCCTTCGGCTCAGGCGGCAATGCCGACCAGTCCGGAGCGCTCGGCACCCTCGGAAGCAGCCCTGGCGGCAAGACGATGCTGTGGATCGCGGCGGTCGCCTTTCTGGCCATGGCGCTGTGGCGGGTCGCCGAGGCCATCGTCGGTCCGCATGCCACCGAACCGGGCGACGACGATTCGGGTGCGTCCAAACTGTTCGATCGCGCGAAAGCGGCCGGCGTCGCGTTGGTCTATTTCGGGTTCGCCTTCTCCGCTTTTCAATTCGCACGCGGCACCGGCCAGTCGAGCGGTCAGCAGAGCGCCGGACTGTCGGCTCGCCTGATGGAGAACACCGCGGGTAAGACACTGCTCGTCGTCGCAGGCCTGGTGATCATCGCCATCGGCGGATACCACGTCTACAAGGGCGTGACCAAGAACTTCCTCGATGATCTCAAGGTCTCGGGTGGAACGGTCATCACCCCGCTCGGTATCGCCGGCTACACGGCGAAAGGACTCGTCCTGATCGGTGCCGGGGTCCTGGTGATCGTGGCGTCCATCAATTCCGACCCCTCCAAAGCGACGGGCATCGATGGGGCGGTCAAGACCCTCGGCGAAGCTCCGTTCGGCAAGTTCTTACTGATCCTCGCCGGGATCGGGATCGCAGCCTACGGCCTATACAGCTTCGCGATGGCCCGCTACTCCCGCATGTAGCTCTCCGATCTTGGTGGGTTTTGGCGACTCCCACCTGGGGATATGGTCGCCAAAACCCACCAAGATCGGTCAGCCGAGCTTGCGTAGGCGGGGTTCGAGGTCTTTCTGGAAGTTGGTCAGGAACCGCTGCTGATCGTGGCCCGGTGCGTGGAACACCAGGTGGTTCAGGCCGGCGTCGGTGTACTGCTTGACCTTCTCGACGGCCTCATCAGGATCGGAGGCGACGATCCAGCGCTTGGCGACCTGCTCGATCGGCAACTCGTCGGCGAGCCGTTCCATCTCGGTCGAGGAGTTCACGCTGTGCTTCTGCTCCGGGGTCAGCGACAGCGGCGCCCAGAACCGACAGTTCTCCAAGGCCAACTCGGGATCGGGATCGTAGGAGATCTTGATCTCGATCATCCGGTCGATCTCCTCGAAGTTCCGCTCGGCTTTGTCCGCGCCCTCTTTCACCGACGGGATCAGCTTCTCGGTGTAGAGCTCCATGCCCTTGCCCGAGGTACAGATGAAACCGTCACCGCTGCGACCGGCATAGCGGGCGACCACCGGCCCACCGGCAGCGATGTACACCGGCACCGGCTGCTCGGGGATGTCATACATGTACGCACCCTGGGTCTTGTAGTACTCGCCGTCGAAGTTCACCTCGTCGCCGGTCCACAACTCCCGCATCAACCGGACCGCCTCACGCAACCGCGCGAAACGTTCCTTGAACTCAGGCCACTCGCCCTGAAAGCCGGTCGCGTATTCGTTGAGTGCTTCGCCGGTACCCACACCGAGCATGATCCGCCCCGGATACATGCAGGCCATCGACGCGAACGCCTGCGCGATCACCGCGGGGTTGTACCGGAACGTCGGCGTCATCACCGAGGTACCGATCTGCACCCGATTGGTCCGCTCACCGACCGCGGCCATCCACGCCAGCGAGAACGGGGCATGCCCACCCTCATGCCGCCACGGCTGGAAGTGATCGGACACCGCCACCGAATCCATACCGTGTTCCTCGGCCGCCACCGCGATCTCGACCAGCTCACGCGGGTTGAACTGTTCTGCCGAAGCCTTGTATCCGAGTCGCAATGCCACCAGACCATCTCCCTCATCCGCCGTGTAGTCATTCCAGTTCATCACAGGGCGCCCAGGTGCTCTTTTCCGACAGGTCCGATTCAGCCCTCGGCGGAAGTCGTTGACTTCAAGTGAACTTGAACTTCTACTGTGGAGATCATGAGTATGGAGTCAGTTGCGTGGAACACGATGTACAGGTCGATGAACGCGCCGAATCTGAGCAAGGAACGCCGGCGACAAGACCGCGGCGTGACCATGCGCCGTATTGCAGCATTCGCGCGACCGCACCGCGGCAAACTCACGGTGTTCATGGTGCTCAGCGTCATCGTCGCGGTTCTCACCGTCCTCACCCCGATCCTGGCCGGACGGGTGGTCAACAACATCGTCGGCGACGGTCCGGCGTCGACGGTCATCTGGCTGGCGGTGCTGATCGCGATCATCGCGGCGGCCGAGGCCGCCACCGGCCTCGTGGTCAGCTGGCTGTCGTCGAACATCGGTGAGGGACTGATCTACGACCTTCGACGTTCGGTGTTCGATCACGTCCAGAAGATGCCGGTCGCGTTCTTCACCCGCACCCGGACCGGCGCCCTGGTCAGCCGACTCAACAACGATGTGATCGGCGCGCAGCGCGCTTTCTCGGACACGCTCTCCGGTGTGGTGTCGAACATCGTCACCCTGACCCTGACCCTGGCGGTGATGATCTCGATCAGCTGGCAGGTCACCCTGCTCGCCCTGGTCCTGCTGCCGCTCTTTGTGATACCCGCCCGTCGCATGGGTCGGCGCATGGCCGCACTGTCCCGGGAGGCAGCCGAATACAACTCGCTGATGTCGACGCAGATGACCGAACGTTTCTCCGCACCCGGGGCGACGCTGGTCAAGCTGTTCGGCAGGCCCGGGCAGGAATCGGACGAGTTCGCGGTGCGCGCAGACAAGGTCCGCGACATCGGCGTCCGGCGGTCGGTGGCGCAGAGCATCTTCGTCACCTCGCTGACTCTGGTCTCGGCCCTCGCTTTGGCCCTGGTCTACGGACTCGGCGGATATCTGGCGGTCAACGGACACCTCAACGCCGGCGCCGTGGTATCCCTGGCGCTGCTGCTCACCCGCATGTACGCGCCGCTGACCGCCCTCGCGAACGCACGGGTCGAGATCATGAGCGCCCTGGTCAGCTTCGAGCGCGTCTTCGAGGTCCTCGACCTGGCGCCGCTGATCGCCGACAAACCCGACGCCATCGCCGCACCCACGGGGCCGCAGTCGCTGAGCTTCGACAGCGTCAGCTTCAGCTATCCCTCAGCGGAGAAGGTGTCGCTGGCCTCACTCGAAGAGGTTGCGACACTGGACAAACGCGGCGGAGAAGAAGTCATCCATGACGTGTCCTTCACCGTGCCGGAGGGCAAGATGGTGGCGCTGGTGGGCAGCTCGGGCGCAGGCAAGTCGACGATCGCACAGCTGGCAACCAGACTCTACGATGTCAATTCCGGCGCTGTTCGTCTCGGCGGCAATGACATTCGCGACCTGGAGAGCGGATCGCTGCACCGCGCCATCGGACTGGTCACGCAGGACGGCCACCTGTTCCATGACACTGTCCGAGCGAATCTCCTGCTCGCCAATCCCGACGCCACCGAGCAGGACATCTGGGACTCGTTGCGGCGGTCCCGCCTCGACGGGCTGGTGGCGAGCCTGGCCGACGGACTCGACACCGTCGTCGGCGAGCGCGGTTACCGGTTGTCCGGGGGTGAGCGTCAACGCCTCACCATCGCGCGACTTCTCTTGGCCCACCCCGGCGTGGTGATCCTCGACGAGGCGACAGCGCACCTGGACTCGACGTCGGAGGCCGCAGTGCAGGAAGCTCTGGCCGAAGCATTGGAAGGGCGGACCTCGGTGGTGATCGCGCACCGATTGTCGACCATCAGGGCCGCCGACGAGATCCTGGTGCTCGAAGCCGGGCGGGTCGTCGAACGCGGCACTCACCTCGAGTTGCTGGCACGCAGCGGACGCTACTCAGAGCTCTACCGGACGCAGTTCGCCGACGGCTCCGCTCCGCCATCGGTGTCCGACGACCCAGTTCAGCCCTCGGTGCCTTCGGACCGCGCCTGACGGACCAGTTTCGCGGCCTTCTCCAGGCTCAGTCCGCGATCGGCGCGACGTAGTTTGCGGATGGCGTTGACCTCGTTGTCGATGCCATCGGTGACCTCGTGCACCTCGGACATCGTCCAGGGCAACGGCTTGGGCTTGGGCCGGAGTTCGGTCGCGACCAACACCAGGTTGACGGCGATGATCACCATCCCGAGCGCGAACCAGCCCCATCTGCCGTCATTTGCCCAGCTCACCGACAGGAGTGCGACACAAATCATCAGCACCAGCGAGCCGATCACGGTCAGGCTGGAGCCGAGCCTCTTCAGAACGTGCATGCCTCAAGTGAACACGGCCACCACTCAGGCCCGCACTCCGGCCTGCGCATATCCCTTCAATGCGTACTTGTTGTAACGGACCTTCGCCGGCAGACGCCGGTAGATCGGATCGATCGCGCGGACGCCGGCGCAGAACCGCCGGTAGTTGCGTTCCTTGCGCTCGCTCCACGGCAGTTCGAGTTGCTCCCGCGAGCGGGGCGGCATGCCACCGGTGGTGATGAACGCCGCGAAAGGGTTGACCACACGAGACAACACCTTCCACACCACCGGGTGCATGCCGGGCGGCAGCGGATAACCCCTCGTGACGTATCCGACGCCGTATCGTGCGGTTTTGTGCGGGACGAGCACCTCGTCGACGGTGCGGTCCCAGTATTCGACGAAGTCCGCATAGGTGGCGGGCATGGGGCGATCACTGACGCCGTATCGGCGGTACCAGGTGATCGACTCCGCGTAGATCTGTTCTTTTTCCGCGTCGGTCAGCTTCTTGATCATGCGGTCGGTGCCGGTGAGCAACGCGTCGACGAAGGTGGCGTGGGCCCAGTAGTACGTTTCCGGATTCAGTGCGTGATACCGCTCGCCATCAGGCATCGTGCCCTTGATGTTGGTATGGAAGTCACGAACCATCGGGCCCACCGGGTCGCCCTCGAGCGAGTAGACGGTGCCATAGATTCCCGGTAGAGAGCGCTTCACCCGCGCGAAGGGATCGTCGAAGAACACCGAATGCTCCATCACGGCCTGCCCCAACGCCGGCAGCATGTTCTCCAGCACCGCGGGACGCGGCCCGAGCAGCCCCAGGCGACTGTCGCCGAAATACTTCCAGGTCAGCGATCCAGGGCCGAGTGGAGCTCCGACGAGCTCAGGACGGTCCGCGTCGTCCACCACTTCTACAGACGGCGTGTCTATTGCGTCGGTCATACGAGAACCGTAGCAGCAATGGAACGTTATCGCCATAGTGTTCCATTGAACGGACTGCAGCGGACGCGTCAGGCCGCGACGGCGCGATCCGAGGCTCGCGGATCGACGATGTCCGAGAAATGCGAGGCGTCACCGGTCACCACTCGGCTCGGCTCACCGTCGACACCGACCGGCACATCGCCGGCCAGGGTGATCCGGTTCAGGCGGCGGTACTGGTCGTCGTAGTCGGCGACCGCGTAGTGCTGCGTGGCGCGGTTGTCCCAGATCGCCAGGTCTCCGGACTCCCAGTTCCAGCGGACCGTGTTCTCCAGCTTGATGATCCGGGCCTGCAGAACATTGAACAGCTCTGCCGATTCGACGCTCCCGAGCTCGACGAAGCGTTTGACGAAGTTGCCGAGAAGCAACGCCCGCTCACCGGTTTCGGGATGAACCCGGACCACGGGGTGTTCGGTCTCGTAATACGACGACTGGAACTCGGCGCGATAGGCGTCCGCATTCTTGGCATTGACGAGTTCCGCGGCTGTTCCGGCGTAGTCGGTCACGTTCGTATGCACCGCCCACAAGTTCTCGGTCAGCGCCTTGAGGGATGTCGGCAGATTCTCGTACGCCGCGACCGTGTTCGCCCAGGTGGTGGATCCGCCGTAGGTCGGCAGTGTGACCGCACGCAGGATCGACGCCTTGGGAATCCGGTCGACGAAGGTGACATCGGTGTGCCAGCTGTTCGCGCGACCGTAGTCGGAGTCGATCGGCAAGATGGTGTCGCCGCGGGAGGTGACCGTCGGGTGGGCGATCGTCGGGATGCCGAGTGACCGCGCGAACGCGAGCTGCCCGTCGTCGTCGAGATGATCCTGCCCGCGGAAGAAGATCACCTTGTGGGCCAGCAGAGCGTTGTTGATCGTTGCCAGCGTCGCGGAGTCGAGATCGCCCGAGAGCGTGACCCCGTCCACCCGCGCGCCGATATTGCCCCCGATTTTGACGACGTCGATCTGTGCAGACATGGCCTACCTCCCGAAGAACTGGACTGCGAATATGTTCTCCGCGAACATAGTTGCCGGGCCTGCCCTTGAGAACGTTATGACGCAGCGTGAGCCGAAGGGTGCCCACCAACAAACCCAGCTACTCCCGGAAGACCCAGGTGTTGCAGCACCTGGTTCTTCCTGGAACGAGTGGGTTTGCGGAATCAGCGGAAGGCGTCGTGACCCGTCAGCGCCTTACCGATCATCAACTGATGCATCTCCGAGGTGCCCTCGTACGTCAGCACCGACTCCAGATTGTTGGCGTGCCGGATGATCGGGTACTCCAACGTGATCCCGTTGGCGCCCAAGATCGTTCGACATTCCCGCGCGATCTTGATCGCCTCCCGGACATTGTTCAACTTGCCCAGGCTGACCTGCTCGGGCCGCAAGGTGCCCGCATCCTTGAGCCGACCGAGATGTAGGGCGAGCAATGTCCCCTTTCCCCACTCGAGCGCCATGTCCGCGATCTTCGCCTGCGTGAGCTGGTAACCCGAGAGCGCCTTGTCGAAGACGTCGCGTTCTCCGGCATAGTCGATCGCCGTCTCGAGGCAGTCGCGTGCCGCCCCGACGGCACCGAAGACGATGCCGAACCGGGCCTCGTTCAGGCAACTGAGCGGTCCGCGTAGCCCCTCGACACCGGGCAGCATGGCCGTACCGGGCAGCCGTACCTCCTCGAGAACGAGTTCGGAGGTGACCGAGGCACGCAGGGACAGTTTGTGTTTGATCTCCGGCGCACTGAAACCAGGGGTGGCGGTGGGCACCACGAAACCGCGCACACCCCGCGAGCCCTCACCGAGATCGGTGCGCGCCCACACCACCGCGACGTCCGCGACCGAGCCGTTGGTGATCCACATCTTCGTGCCGCTGAGTACCCAGTCGTCCCCGTCACGCTTGGCGGTGGTCCGCATTCCTGCCGGGTTCGACCCGAAGTCGGGTTCGGTCAGACCGAAGCACCCGATCGCCTTGCCTGCCGCCATGTCCGGGAGCCACTGCTGCTTCTGCTCTTCAGAACCGAACTCGTGGATCGCGAACATGGCCAGCGAACCCTGCACCGAGACGAAGCTCCGGAGTCCGGAGTCGACCGCCTCGAGTTCGGTACAGACCAGACCATAGGTGGTGGCCGACATACCGGCGCAGCCATAACCGTCCAGGTGCATCCCCAGCACTCCGAGTTCACCGAGCTCGGCGGCGAGTTCGGTGACCGGGAGTGAACCGTCCTCGAACCACTCGGCCACATGGGGCCGCAACTTCGAGCGACCGAATGCCGCGACGGCGTCCCGGATCTCGCGTTCGTCGGCGGTGATGAGCGGATCGGTGGCGAACAGTTCCGCCAGTGTTTGTTGGTTCTCGGACCCGTGTCGGTCGGCCATCGCGATCAACCCACTCCTTCGATGTCGTTGTTCTCACGCGCGGCGCGCGCCGCATTGGTGGCGTCCACGGCAAACGCGGCCGTGCGCGCGATCGCCCGCAGTGCGTCGGGCAGTCTGCCGGCGAGAACCGGGAACGCATGGACCTGCCATGAGTGGCTGTGCAGTTCGGCCTGTACCCCGTCGGCCGACAGCTTCTCGATCAGCTCCAGCGCATCGGGTTCGAGCATCTCGTCCTCGGCCGTGACGACGATGGTCGGTGGAAACGCCTCGGAAGGGACGTCGGCGATACGGCGGACACCTCGCAATGCGATCGGCCCCTGATCGAAGCGGGGCCGAAGTCTGCCCAGCTTCGAGATCGGCAGGTACGCATCAGATGTGCTGGTCCGATCGGGGTTGGCGGCAATGTCGAGATCGAGCAGGGGCGAGTAACCGATGAACGCCGCCGGAGCGGGCAGGCCGTCCCGGTGCGCGAACTCGATGACCTTGCCCGAGAGGAAGCCACCCGCCGAATCGCCGGCCACCACCACATGTCTGAATCCACGCTCGATGATGAGCTCACGGTAGGCCTGATAGGCATCCGTCACCGAGGTGCCGACCCCTGCCTCGGGCAACTGCCGGTACGCGACAGAAAACACCGGCAACCCGCTGTCGCGGCACAGCCGACCCGCGACCGCCCGGTGCGTGGCCAGGCCGCACACGACCAACGCGCCGCCGTGCAGGTACAGGATCGCGGTCGCCTCGTCGCGGTTGCTCGGACCCGCCGGCAAGGACAACTCCACCGGCCGCCCACCCAGTTCCAGCTGTTCCCGGACGATTCCCTTGGCCTTGGGCCCCAGGGCGAAGATCTCGTCGATCAGGTACAGCGGCCGCAGCCCAAACGCACCGATCGGCCACAGCGCCAGCGCCGGCTTGACGAGCAGCCGCGACGCCAGCCACACCGGATACGAGCGGAGACTCGGGTGGCGGTGTCTGGTCACAACCATCTGTTACTTCCTTCCACGGTTACTTCCATCCTGCTGCGCACCGCCTGGATCGACAAGGCCCGCCGGTTCCGAGTTGGTGAACGGCAAGCCAACCGTTGGTGAAGTTACGGCTCTCACCTGCACTGTTGAGCCAGCTGGATGACCGGAAAACTTGCCGCGTGTGGTCTCGTGGGCATCGCGGTGCACCTCGAGCTGAGACAATGACCGCACCAGGTAAGACGAAGGAAGGACCTCGGTGACCGCTCCGACCCTCGCGCAGTTCCACAGATCTGCGCAGGCGCCGACCGCCCGCACCCTCATGGACATCCTGACGGAGACCTCGTCAGCCCATCCGGATGCGCCCGCCATCGACGACGGCACCGTCGTCCTCACCTACTCCGAGGTGATGGAACTCGTCGAGGAGGGCGCCGCGTGGCTGGGGAGCCGGGGCATCGGTCGTGGTGATCGGGTGGGCATCCGGATGCCGTCGGGTTCGCGGGAGCTCTACCTGGCCATTCTTTCGACCCTGGCCGCCGGAGCCGCCTACGTGCCGGTTGATGCCGACGATCCGCCGGAGCGCGCAACGCTCGTTTTCGGTGAGGCCAAAGTGGCAGCGATCCTCGGCGCGGAGGGATTGACATGGCCCTCCGATCTGGGTTTGACGCGCACCGACACTGACGGCGATGCCGTGCGTCCCGACGTCGACAACGACGCCTGGATCATCTTCACCTCCGGGTCGACCGGCACCCCGAAAGGTGTCGCAGTCACCCATCGCAACGCCGCCGCGTTCGTCGACGCCGAGGCAGAGATGTTCTTGCAAGACGAGCCACTGGGCCCGGGCGACCGGGTGCTGGCCGGATTGTCCGTCGCCTTCGACGCATCGTGCGAAGAGATGTGGCTGGCCTGGCGTCACGGTGCCTGCCTGGTCCCGGCACCTCGGTCGCTGGTGCGGTCCGGGATGGACCTCGGGCCGTGGCTGGTCCAGCGCGACATCACCGTGGTGTCGACGGTCCCGACCCTCGCCTCCCTCTGGCCGCCCGAGGCCCTCGAGGCCGTCCGGCTGCTGATCTTCGGCGGCGAGGCATGCCCTCCCGAACTCGGTGAGCGTCTCGCGGTGGACGGCCGCGAGGTCTGGAACACCTACGGCCCCACGGAGGCGACGGTCGTCGCCTGCGCCGCATTGCTCGACGGCAGCAAGCCCGTGCGTATCGGGCTGCCGCTGGCCGGCTGGGATCTCGCGGTCGTCGACGCCGAAGGCGTGCAGGTGGCGCCCGGGGAGGTCGGCGAGCTGGTCATCGGCGGAGTCGGACTGGCCCGCTACCTCGACCCGGCCAAAGACGCCGAGAAGTACTCGCCCATGGCCACCCTTGGCTGGGATCGCGCCTATCGCAGCGGCGACCTGGTGCGGTTCGAGGTCGAGGGCCTGGTGTTCATGGGTCGCGCCGACGATCAGGTGAAGGTCGGTGGACGCCGCATCGAACTCGGCGAGGTCGACAATGCCCTGCAGCACCTACCCGGTGTCGGTGGTGCGGCCGCCGCGGTCCGCAAGTCGGCGGCAGGCAACTCGGTGTTGGTGGGTTACCTCGTCTCCACCGATCCCGACTTCGACCTCGCCGCTGCCCGCGATCACCTGTCCGATCAGCTGCCCGCAGCCCTGATCCCCCGGCTCGTACTCGTCGATGAGCTGCCGACGCGCACCTCCGGCAAGGTCGACCGCAACGCTCTGCCCTGGCCCCTGCCCTCCTCCGGCGGAGACGACGACACCAGTCATCTCGGCGCCACCGAGGCGTGGGTCGCACAGCACTGGACCTCGGTGCTCGGGGTCACCATCACCGACACCAAGGCCGACTTCTTCTCCGAGGGTGGCGGCTCCTTGGCCGCAGCCCAGCTGGTGACCATCCTCCGGCAGCGCTTCCCCACCGTCACCGTCGCCGATCTCTACGACCACCCGCGACTGGGCTCACTGGCACAGATGCTCGACGACATCAACCCCGGCGCCGTCACCGAACCCCGCATCGTCGAACCGACGCCGCGCAGGGCCGGGATCGCGCAGGTCGCGCTGTCGGTGCCCCTCACCACGCTCACCGGCCTGCAATGGGTCACGTGGCTGGCGATCGCCAACAATCTGCTGTCGCACTTCTACGACTCCGCCTGGATCACCCCGATCAACTGGTGGATCGTCATCGCCGCGTTCATCGTCTTCATCACGCCGCTGGGCCGGATGGTCACCGCCGCGGCCGGGATCCGGATGTTGCTGGCCGGGGTCGAACCCGGTGACTACCCGCGCGGCGGATCGGTGCACGTGCGGCTCTGGATCGCCGAGCGGCTGACCGAGGCGAGCGGCGCCGCGAACCTGTCCGGCGCCCCGTGGATGATCTACTTCGCCCGCTCGCTGGGGGCACAGATCGGTCGCGGCGTCGACATGCACACCTTGCCGCCGGTCACCGGCATGATCACGCTCGGCGACGGCTGTTCGGTGGAACCCGAGGTCGATCTGGCCGGCTGGTGGATCGACGGCGACATCGTCCACATCGGCGACATCGAGATCGGTCCGGGTGCGAGCGTCGGGTCGCGCTCGACTCTCATGCCCGGCACCCGGATCGGACCCAACGCCGAGATCGCCCCGGGCAGCGCAGTGATGGGCAAGATCAAGGGCGGCCAGCTCTGGGCCGGGTCCCCCGCGGTGAAAACCGGTAAGGCCCAGCGCCCCTGGCCCGATCACCGGCCGCCGAAGCGCAGCTACTGGGTGCCGATCTTCGGGATCTCGTCCATCCTTCTCGCCGGGGTGCCGTTGCTGTCCCTGGGCGCCGGGCTCGCGGTGATCGGCAGCTGGGCCGCCGATGCCGACCGGCTGCGATCCGTCGCATTGCGCTCCGCGGCCCTGCTCCCCGTCGCCACGCTGGTGAGCCTGCTCGTCTTCGCGGTCATCACCGCGGTGCTGGTGCGGCTGCTGTCCATCGGGATGCAAAAGGGCTACCACCCGGTGCGCTCCCGGGTCGGCTGGCAGGTCTGGGTCACCGAACGGCTGATGGACGCGGCCCGGACCTTCCTGTTCCCGCTCTACGCCTCACTGTTGACACCGTGGTGGTTCCGACTCCTGGGTGCCGACATCGGCAAGGGCACCGAGATCTCCACCGCGCTGGTGATCCCCAAGTTCACCACCGTCGGCGACGGCGCGTTCCTGGCCGACGACACGATGGTCGCGTCCTACGAGCTCGGCGGCGGCTGGATGCACATCGACGAGGCCAAGGTGGGCAAGCGCGCCTTCCTCGGCAACTCGGGGATGACCGGACCCGGCCGCAAGGTACCCAAGAACTCGCTGGTCGCCGTGCTGTCGGCCACCCCGAGCAAGGCGAAGTCGGGCTCGAGTTGGCTCGGCAGCCCACCGGTCCGGCTGCGCCGCGCCGCCGCGCAGTCCGACACGTCGCGAACCTTCGATCCGCCGCTGAAGCTGAAGGCGGCCCGTGCCTTCGTGGAAACGCTGCGCCTGATCCCGGTGATGATCACCTTCGGGCTCGGCCTGTTCGTGTTGATCGGCCTGCAGTACATCGCGCAGTCGTCCAACTATTTCGTCGCAGCGGCCGTCAGTGGACTCGTCCTGCTGGTGGCCGGGGCTGCCGCCTGCTGTATCGCCGCCGCCGCCAAGTGGGCGGTGGTCGGCAAGATCGAGGCCACCGAACACCCGCTGTGGAGCTCGTTCGTCTGGCGCAACGAGCTCTCGGACGCGTTTGTCGAGACGGTTGCGGCGCCGTGGTTCGCCAACGCGGCGACCGGCACCCCCATCCTGAACCTGTGGCTGAGGATGCTCGGGGCCCACATCGGCAAGGGCGTCTGGTGCGAAACCTATTGGCTCCCTGAAGCCGACCTCGTCACCCTCGGCGACGGCGCGACAGTACAACGCGGCTGCGTGGTGCAGACCCATCTGTTCCACGACCGCGTGATGGCGATCGACGAGGTGGTCCTGGGACCCGGCGCCACCCTCGGGCCCCACTGTGTGGCGCTACCCGCCGCGGGGCTCGGCGCGGGCGCCACCGTCGGCCCCGCGTCGCTGGTGATGCGCGGTGATGTGGTTCCGGATTCGACGCGCTGGCAGGGCAATCCGATCGCGCCATGGAATTAGCGTGGTGAGGCTACACCCGGTTTCGCCGTCGGCTCGTGAAGTATCCATCGGCACCGGTCCGGCCGGTCTCGGCGAGCCCGACGGCCACGAGACCGGCGATCAGCGCCAGCGGCAGCTCATAGCCACCGTCGGCGTTCCAGAACCCTTTGTCGATGTGGGCATAGAAGATCGCTCCGATCATGTCGGCGATCAGCAGCAGCGACACCAGCGGCATCAGGACGCCGAGGATCAGCAGGATCCCGCCGCCGAACTCCACCAACGCCGAATACCAGGCCGCGGCCTTCGGGAACGGGATGTCCAGCGACTTGAAGAAGGCCTCGGTGGCGCTGATCCCGTTGGTGTGCAACTTCTGCCAGCCGTGGAAGATGAAGATGACGCCGAGGATGACCCTGGCCACCAGAGAAGCGAAATTTCGAGATGTACCCATGACTGTCGTCCTTGTCCTCGATGTACACGCGTGGAGGAATCCCGGTCGCCGGCACCACGGGTCTTCGAGCGCCGTCGCCGCACACTCCATGTAACGTCATGAACAACCAAAAATCAGCTGGAACTGGAGGATTTGTGCCGGGTAAACCAGGCAGGCGGTCAGGTGGGACCGGACAGCCGCTACTCGGCGACCCCTCCGACGGCATCGATCCCTATCTGCCCGGCAACGGCAACCTCGGGTATCACGTGTCCCGCTATGACCTCGACCTCGAGTACAAGGTCTCCACGAACCGTCTCGCGGGCACCGCGGTCATCACTGCGACGACGGTCAGCACGCTGGGCCGGTTGTCCCTCGACCTGTCGAACTCCCTCAAGGTCGACCGCGTCACCGTCAACGGCGACAAGGTGCGCCGTTTCTCCCATCGCAGCCGGAAGCTGACGATCACGTTGGCCACAGAGCTGCCCGCCGGCGGCGTCATGACGATTCTGGTGAAGTACGCGGGCAACCCGCGGCCGATCCGCGGCCAGTGGGGCGAGGTCGGCTGGGAAGAGCTCACCGAGGGCTCACTGGTGGCGAGTCAGCCCAACGGCGCCGCGTCGTGGTATCCCTGCGACGATCATCCGACGTCCAAGGCGGCGTACGGCATCTCGATCACCACCGACACCCCGTTCATGGCCGTCGCCAACGGCGTCCTGATCCGCAAGCGGACGAAAGCCGCGCAGACGACCTGGGTGTACGAGCAGGTCGAGCCGATGGCGTCGTACCTGGCCACCATCCAGATCGGCCAGTACACCCGAAAGACGCTGACCACCAGGCCCGTTCCCATCCATGCGGTATTCCCACCGGCCCTGCGCCGCAACGTCGAGCACGACTTTGCCAAGCAGAAGCAGATGATGGACGCGTTCGTCGACATGTTCGGTCCCTACCCGTTTCCCGAGTATTCGGTGGTGATCACCGACGACGAGTTGGAGATCCCCATCGAGGCCCAGGGCATGTCGATCTTCGGTGCCAATCACTGCAACGGCTCGGGTTCGTATGAACGTCTCGTCGCACACGAGTTGGCGCACCAGTGGTTCGGCAACTCGCTGACGCTGAACCGGTGGAAGCACATCTGGTTGCACGAGGGTTTCGCCTGTTACAGCGAGTGGCTGTGGTCGGAACGGTCGGGCGGGATGACCGCCGAGGCGCACGCACGCAAGTACTACGACCGCCTCGCCGCGTCGCCGGTCGATCTGATCATCGGCGACCCCGGACCGGAGAAGATGTTCGACGACCGGGTGTACAAACGCGGCGCGCTGACCCTGCACGCACTCCGTAAGCAGCTGGGCGACACCCAGTTCTTCGATCTGTTGCGCGAGTGGACACGTCAGTATCGGTACAGCTCGGTCACCACCGAGGACTTCACCGGACTCGCCGCGCGGTTCAGTCCTGAACCGCTGAACGGTCTGTGGCACGACTGGCTGGGGCAGCGGTCGCTGCCGATGTATCCGGGTCTCTAGGTGAGGGTGGCCCGATGAGTCGGGTGGCGCTGGCGACGGTGGTCGCCGCCATCTCGGGGTATCTGGTCCTGTTGCTGGCGGCCCGCGGTCTCGGGGCCGACGGGTATGCCGCGTTCGCCGTGTTCTGGGCGGCGTATGGCCTGGTCACCGGCACGCAGAACGGGCAACTGCAAGAAACGACCCGCGCTGTCCGTGGAGCCCGGATGCACGACGGGCCCGCGTCCGGTGCCCGTCCGATGCAGCTCAACGCGATGGTCGGCCTCGGCCTCGGAGCGCTGGTTGCCGTCACCGCCATAGCTTGGGCATCAACAGTTTTCGAGTCCTACCGCGTCGAATCGGTCGCTCTGCTGGCTACCGGGGTCGCAGCGTTCGGCATCTACGCCGGCCTCGGCGGCGCCCTGTCGGGACTCGGCAGGTGGGGCCCGTTCGGGACGTTGCTCATCGTCGACGCACTCATCCGCCTCATCCTGACCGTCATCGCCGTCGCCGCCGGCTGGGGCCTGGGCGCCTTTCTGATCATCACGGTGGCGGGCACGGTGTCCTCGGCGATCGTGCTCGCATTACTGCGGCCCGCGCGTGAGGCCCTCGCCGTCCGGGGTGACGCCGCGGCCCGTGAACTCGTCCGGAACACCTTCACCGCCATGGCCGCGGCCCTGGCCAGCGCCATCCTGGTCATGGGATTCCCGGTGCTCATCAAACTCTCGACGAGCGGCGACCTCGACTCCGCCGCGGGCGCGGTGATCCTGGCGGTGACCTTGACCCGGGCTCCCTTGCTGGTCCCGTTGAACAGCTTTCAGGGTGCTCTGATCAGCCGCTTCGTCGAGGGGCGAGATCGCCTGTTCGCTGCCCTCGCGGCGCCCCTCGCCATCGTGCTCGGGGTGGGTGCGGTGGGGACGATCGCCGCGTGGGTGTTCGGTCCGTGGTTGCTGGAGAACATCTTCGGCGGCGACTACCGGCTGTCGGGCACCACGGTGGCCGCCCTGACCGCAGGGGCGGTGGCGATGGCCGTGCTCACGCTGACCGGTGCGATGGCGCTCGCCGCCGGCCGGCACCGGCTCTATGCCGCCGGCTGGTGGGTGGGCACGGCGGTCAGCATCGCGCTGTTGTTCGTCCCCGCCGATCTCGAGGTCAGGGTGCCGCTGGCGCTGATCGTCGGCCCACTGGTAGGTATGGCCGTGCACCTGGTCGCTGCGGCACGGCCGGGGTCAGCGCACGAGGTGCCGGGCCAGCTCCCCGGCGACCGGCCACTGCCTACCGACTAACGCCCCCGGTAGCAGGGTCGCGGCATTCAACCGCGAGGTGGGATGACGGCGCGCAGCCTTGGCGGCGGTGGTCCAGCCGAGCTCCTCGCACGTCCTGGCCTCGGCCGTAAAGAACTCCCGTTCCTCGGTGAAGCGCCGACCGTCGATCGCCCGCACCGAACTGACCGATCCCACATGGCGTCGGTAGGCGAACGTCACGTCGGGATCGAAGACCAGCGACCCACCCGCCCGGGCGATGTCCACGAGCAGCGCCAGGTCGAGGACCACCTCCAGCCCCTCTCGGAAGCCGATCTGCCGGGCGACGTCGCGGCGCCAGAGCAACGACGGGAAGTAGGTCCAGTTCCCGCGATACAGGCCCGCGGCCAACTCCTCGCCGCGCAGGGTGGTCGCCGCGCGCGGCGCCAGCGTCGATTTCACCCGGTCCCCCAGGGGCCGCACGACGGCCCCGTCAGCGTCGATGACCTCGACCCCGCTCGCCGCGACCGCCGCATCGGGGTGTGTGGCCAGCGCTGCGACCGCACGGGCCAGATGGTCCGGCCCCATGAGGTCGTCGCACCCCATGATCGTGAACACGGGCGCTTCGGCGAGGTCGACACAACGCCGAAAGTTGCCGTTGACCCCCAAGTTCTCGGCGTTGCGCAGGTACTGCAACCGGGAGTCACCGAGTTCTTGAAACCAGCGCGCGGGCTCGGGGTCAGGATATTGGTCATCCACCATGACCAGCCGGAACTCGGCGTGGGACTGGGCGAGCACGCTGCGCACCGCCGCCTGAAAGAGGGACATGTCGCCGTAGAACGGCAGCATGACGTCGACCAGCACGGTGGAAGAATACGCCGCCGTTGCCGTTAGACTCCCTATCGGCCTGTTACTACACGATGAGCGCGGAGGTGTGTGAGATCACTGACCCACCTGCCGCCGACCGCAATGCCGATGTCTGGCTCATCGTCCCGGTCTACAACGAAGCGCCGGTGATCCGTTCGGTCGTCTCCGCTGCGAAACACACCTTCCCGAACATCGTCTGTGTCGACGACGGCAGCAAGGACGGCTCTGCGGACGAGATCCTGGCCGCCGGTGTGCGATTGGTACGTCATCCCGTGAATCTCGGCCAGGGGGCCGCCATCCAGACGGGCGTCGAGTACGCCCGGTCCCAACCCGGGGCGCAGTTCTTCGTCACCTTCGACGCCGACGGACAGCATCAGGTCGACGATGTGGTCGCCATGCTGGGGCGTCTGCGCACCGAGCCCCTCGACATGGTCATCGGCACGCGATTCGCCGACGACCGCAGCAAGAGTGTGCCGATCGTCAAACGAATGGCCTTGCGCACCATCGTCTTCCTGAGTCCCCGTACCCGACGCCTCGGATTGACCGACGCCCACAACGGCCTGCGCGTCTTCAACAAAAAGGTGGCCGACGAGCTGGATCTCATCATGAACGGGATGAGCCACGCCTCGGAGTTCGTCGCGCTGATCGACAGCCGCAAGTGGCGGGTCTCCGAGCAGCCCGTGACGATCCTCTACACCGAGTACTCGATGGCCAAGGGACAGTCACTGCTCAACGGGGTCAACATCCTGGCCGACGGGTTACTGCACGGTCGGATGAGGCGATAACACCATGCTGGCCATCCAGATCATCCTCATCCTGTTCGTCATCGCACTGGTCGGATACTTCATCACCCAGCGCGGGAACGCCCGCGCCTCGGCCTGGGTCAAACTCGCCTTCCTCGCCTTCCTGGCCTTCGGTGTCTACGCCTTGCTGCGGCCCGATGACCTGACCACCCTCGCCGGTTGGGTGGGCGTCGGCCGCGGCACCGACCTGGTGCTGTACTGCCTGGTGGTGGCCTTTGCCTTCACCACGATCAGCACGTACCTCCGGTTCCGCGACCTGGAGATCAAGTACGCCCGGCTGGCCCGTGCGATCGCGCTGCAGAATGCCAAGCTCGAGAACGGGCCCTACACATCGCCAGACAATCCGCCGGCCGGGCCATCCGACTAGGCAGACATCTCGATCAGAGGGGAGATCGACATGCCAGACCTGTCAGACAAGGTGGCCCTGGTCACCGGAGCGACGAGCGGCATCGGCAAGGCCACAGCGATCAGGCTCAGCGCCTGTGGGGCACATGTGGTCGTCTCGGGCCGTGACGAAGAACGCGGGCGCGCCGTGGTCGAGGACGTCCGGAACGATGGCGGCAGTGCCGAATTCATCCGCGCGGACCTCGTCGACGCACACAGCGCAGGCACCCTCGCCGACGCGGCACTCGCTGCCAACGGGCGCGTGGACATCCTCGTGAACAATGCCGGCGCCGCCGTGTTCGGGACCACCGCAGCAGGCACCGAAGCAGACTTCGACGCCCTCTACGCACTGAACGTGAAAGCTCCGTACTTCCTCGTCGCGAAGATCGCGCCGGGCATGGTGGAACGTGGCTGCGGCTCCATCATCAACGTGAGCACCATGGCCGCCAGCTTCGGCAGCGCATCGTCGGGGATCTACGGGTCGAGCAAGGCTGCGCTCAACCACCTCACCCAGGACTGGGCGGTCGAGTTCGGTCCGCACGGGGTACGGGTGAACACCGTCGCCCCCGGACCCACCCGCACGGAAGGCACCGAGCGGGTTCTCGGGCCGATGCTCGACAAGCTCGCCTCCAAGTCCCCGCTGGGCCGTACGGCGACGCCGGACGACATCGCCCACGTCATCGCGTTCCTGGCGGGTGATGAGTCGAGGATGGTCCACGGTCAGCTCATCCATGCCGACGGTGGGCGCACCATCAGCTGATGATCCTCAGTGCTGATCCCCAGCGGGGTCAGTGCTCGTGTGCCGGATGGTCGGTGTGCTCGGCGCCCATGATGTCGTGCAGGATTCGGTGGACGATCGCGTCGGGAACGATCCTGTAGTGCACGGTGCGCCCGGATTTGGTGGTGGTGACCCAGCCCTGGGAGCGCAGAGCCCGTAGTGACTGCGACGCCGCGTTCTCCGTGATCGACGCAGCCTCTGCCAACTCGCTGACTGTCGCACCCGGATGCTCGTGCATGTGGGTCAGCACACTCAGCCGGGTGGAATCCGACAGCAGCGCAAAGCGATTGGCCCACTCACCGACATCGATGTGTTGGTGCCCGGCCATCGCCAGTCCCTTCGCCGCTCGTACTGCCGCCCGCTGCGTCCGGTGTTAGGGTACGACACAAATAAATGTGTCTGCACAGACACATATCGGTGTGGAAGGGATCTGTCGGTGCGTCGAAGGGCTCTGCAGGCAGTGGTGACAGCTTGCGCCGGCGCAGTGGTCCTCGGCTCCTGCGCTGCCGCGCCTACTGAAGACCCGGGCCGAATCGTCCTCGCGGAAGGCCAGGAACTCGGCGACTACAACCCCGTGGCCGGGTACGGCGAACTCGGTGTCTCGCCGATCTACGAGGGCCTGCTCCGACCGCAGGCCGACACCGACGACCGTCTACCGGATCTTGTTCCGTCGCTGGCGACCTCGTCGCCCGAACCGATCGGCCCACGCCGGTGGCGGCTGCCACTGCGAGCCGGTGTGACGTTCTCCGACGGGTCCACCTTCGACTCGGCAGATGTCGTCGCAACCTACTCAGCCGTGCGCGATCCCATTGTGGCGTCGGAGATCTCCACGAACTTCACGCCGGTCGTCGACGTCCAAGCCGATGGAGAGGCCGCCGTCGTCGTCACCATGAACACCGACGCCGACCCGTCGCCTCACCTGCTGCTCGGCATCGCCCCGTCGGAGAAGATCGAGCACGCTCCCGTCGCCGACTGGGCACTGAACACCGCGCCGGTGGGCACCGGACCGTACGCGCTGGAGAGCCTTGCTCCTGATCAGGCGGTGATGACCGCACGCGCGGATTACTGGGGTGAGGCCCCGGAGGTCACGTCCCTGGTGTTCACCTACACACCCGATGACAACACCCGGGCTCAGCAAATTACCACGGGTGAGGTCGACGGCGTGAGCCTGCCGCCGACCATGCTTGCAGCGGTGTCCGATCGCGACGGCATCGAGACCGTCAGCGTCGCATCCGCCGATTGGCGTGGGGTGTCGTTCCCGGCGGAGAACCCGTTCGCGGCCGACCCGCAGGCGCGGCTGGCCATGAACATCGGCATCGATCGCGGAGCGCTGATCACCGATGTGCTCGACGGCCACGGCCGGGCGGCCAGCACGCCTGTCGCAGCAATCTACGGTGACGCATACGAGCCCGGCGCCGAGTTCGCGCACGACACCGCCCGCGCCGCATCCGTACTCGATGCGGCGGGATGGATCGCCGGATCGGGTGGGGTCCGCGAAAAGGACGGCCACGAGGCCTCTTTCGAGCTGCTCTACAACGCACAGGACACCCTGCGCCGCGACCTTGCGGTCGCGTTCGCGGCTGCCATGGCACCGCTGGGTATCGAGGTCACCCCCCGCGGGAGCAGCTGGGACGAGATCGAGATGTCGCTGGACACCTCGGCGGTCGTCCTCGGCGGTGGCGCGACGCCGTACAGCATCGACTCCCAGGTGTTCGACACCCTGCACAGCCGGGTTCCGGATTCGTCGCCGTACTCCAATCCGGGCAACTTCGTCCCGGCCGGGATGGATGCCCTGCTGCAGCAGGCCCGCGACGCGGCGACCACCCCGGAGAACGACGCACGCTATCGGACCATCCAAACCCTCTACATGTCCGAGCCGTCGTACGTGTTCCTCGCATTCCTGGACCACACGTACGCCTACCGAGATCTCGGTTGGCAGCAGGGCGCCCCCATCCTGGAGCCGCACTCTCACGGGGTCGCCTGGGGCCCGTGGTGGCACGTCGCCGCGTGGACACGGTGAGCCGTTTCGCGCCTGCCGCGCGCCTGCTGGGTATCCGCACGCTGATCGCCGTTCCGGTGACGCTGGCGGTGTCGGCGGCGATGTTTGCGATCGCCTCACTCTCGCCCTTCGATCCGCTGGCGGTGTACCTCGGCGACAACTATCAATCGGCGACGCTCTCGCAACGAGAAGCGGTGCGGGCCGCCTACGGCACCGACGTGTCCTGGTACACCGCGTGGTGGCGCTGGACCGGCGAGCTGTTCACGGGCGACCTGGGCTGGTCGTCGACACAGTCGCAGTCCGTTGCAGCGGTTCTCACCCAGCGGATGCCGTTCACCCTTGGCCTGTCGGCAGCCGCGCTCATCGCAGCGACCCTCATCGCCGTCACCCTGGGTGCCCTGGCCGGGATGCGCCGCGGCGGTGTCCTCGACAAGGTCTGCTCGGTGCTGTCGGCCGTCTTCGCGTCGGTTCCACCGTTTGTGGTGTCGCTGGTGCTGGTGGCGGTCCTCGCGGTCGGCCTCGGACTGTTCCCCGCGTCGGGCGCGCGGTCCCCAGGCGATCCGTACACGGTCGGCGGACTTGTCGGGCACGGACTACTTCCCTTTGTCGCACTGACCATCTCGCAGGTGCCCTGGTTGTTGCTGACCACCAGGGCCGCCGTGGTCGACACGGCAGGCTCTGACGCGGTCCGCGCGGCACGGGCCCGCGGTATCCACGGCTGGGCCCTGCTCGAGGGCCACATCGTGCCGTCCTCGATCGCGCCGACCCTTGCCCTGCTCGGCACCCGACTTCCCGAGGTGATCGCCGGCGCCGCCGTGGTCGAGACAGTCTTCGGCTGGCCCGGCGTCGCAGCGGTGCTCGTCGAATCCGCCTCAGCTCTGGACTTTTCGCTGCTCGCCGCACTGACCGTGGGCGCAGCCTTGGCCGTCTTGCTCGGCTCTGCGCTGTCCGATGCAGCGGCCACCGCGCTCGACCCCCGGATCGGGATGAGGGCATGACCACGGTGATCGCCGCACGACTGCGGCTCGGATGGCCGTGGTTGTTGCTCGCGGTGATCGCCCTGTCGGCCATCGTCATACCGATGGCGGCGGGAGCCCAGATCGCCGATTTCGGCGCGGCGTTGCAGGCTCCCGGATCCGGCCATCTCGTCGGCACCGACCATTCCGGTTACGACCTGCTGGTGAGAACTGCGCAGGGATTGCGGATCTCTCTCGTGATCGCCGCGATCTGTGCGGTGGCCGCGACCCTGCTCGGCGTGATCGTCGGGGTCGGGTCGATCGCGGCCGGAGGTTGGGTCGACGCGGTGGTGATGCGTGTCGTGGACGGGGTCAATGCCCTACCCCACCTGGTCGTCGGAATTGTCATCGCTGCCCTCTGGCGCGGGGATCCAGTCGCGATCATCCTGTCGATCTCCTTGACCCACTGGCCTTCGGTGGCGCGGGTGGTGCGCGCGGAACTGCTGTCGAATGCGGAAGCGGGGTGGGTCAAGTCGGCGCGACTGGCCGGCGCCGGTCGCTGGTTCGTCGCGCGCAATCATCTGCTCCCGGCAGTGGGCGGACAGGCTCTGGTCGCGATGATCATGCTGTTGCCGCACGCCGTCTGGCATGAATCGACGCTGTCCTTCCTCGGCGTCGGCCTGTCCCCCGATCGCGCGAGTCTGGGCACCCTGCTCGGGCAGGCGAGAGGCGATGTGATGCTGGGAGCCTGGTGGACTCTCGCGATCCCTGCTACGGCGCTGATCGTCACGGCACTGATCTTCGCTGCCGGTGGCTCGATCGTGCGCAAGCAGATGCAATCTCCCGGAGGGCAGGTCTGGTGAGCGCCGCACAGCTGCGCCGGTTCGGCGTGAGCATCGCGACCCGCGGCAGACGCGGCGAGGCCGTCGTCGGCCTACGCGGTGTCGATCTCGACGTCGAGGACGGACAGGTCACGGCGCTGGTCAGTGAGTCCGGGTGCGGCAAATCCCTGGTGGCACTGGCCTTGTGCGGATTGCTACCGCCGGGTTCGTCGGTCGCGGGCGACCTGGCGATCGGCGCAGACACCCTCGTCTTCGATGACGAACGTCGTTGGCGCGCACTACGCGGACGAACGGTTGGCCTGATCCCACAGTCGCCTGCGACGTCTTTCACCCCTGTCCGGACCCTGGGGTCACAACTCGACGAGGTCGTCCGAATACTCGGCAGCGACCGGGACGCCTCAGAGTTGGTTGCACTGGCGGGGCTACCGAAAGATGCTCTGGCGCTGTACCCGCACGAGTTGTCCGGTGGGATGGCTCAACGCGCCGCCGTCGCCGCGGCCATCGCGGGTCGGCCGGCCCTCGTCGTCGCCGACGAACCGACCTCCGCGCTCGACCCAGAACTCGCCGACCTGGTGTGGAAGTTGCTGCGCGCGATAGCCGACGACGGGTGCGCCGTTCTGGTGATCACCCACGACCTGACGTCGTTGCTTCGCTCGCAGATCTGCGATTCCATCGCGGTCATGAGAACCGGAGAGGTCGTGCTCCACGATGCCCCCGCGCACGTGGTGTCGAGTCCGGACGATTACATCAGCCGGCTGTTCTCCGGGGTGCACGCGTGATCACTGCCGAGAAGGTGACCGTCCGATTCGGTGACCACACCGTCCTGGACGCCATGGACTTCCGAGCACCGCAGGGCCAGATCAGCGGGATTCACGGCCGCTCCGGAACCGGTAAGACCACCCTGTTGCGGGTGCTCGCCGGGCTGCAACGGCCCGATGCCGGCACCGTTCTGATCGACGGCGGCCCGGCAGCACAAGTGGGATCGATCGCCATGCTCGACCAGCATCCACGGCTCGTGTGCAACCCGAGATGGTCGTTGACGCGCATCATCCGCGAACCGGCCGACATCGCCCGTCGCCCTGTCGATCCGGTGTCGGTGGCCGAGGGGGTCGGGCTCGACCCCGAATTGCTCACGCGGTTTCCCGCCCAGGTCAGCGACGGACAATTGCAACGCGCGTGCCTGGCCCGGGCGCTGGTGCAACGGCCACGATATCTGCTGTGCGACGAGCCAACCGCGATGCTCGACCCGATCGCGACCGCCGATGTGGCGGAATTGCTGCGATCGATCGAGGTCTCGGGCACCGGCGTCGTGCTGGTCAGCCATGACCCCGACATCATCAGCGAGTTGTGTTCGACCACAACTGAACTCCGATGAGAGGTGGCCCGCTCAGCTCTCGGCGAGTCCCCGGAGAAACGCTGCCACGTCATCGCGATCGGGCAGCAATCCCATCGAGCGGGCCTCGGACAGGCTGGGGGCGTCGGTGTCTTTGTCCGACAACGTGTATTCCAGTGCTGAACCATCGCGCGCAGTGGTCGGGAACTCGATACCGATCTCCGGATCGAGGGGGTGAACGCCGTGCTCGCCGGTGGGGTTGTACCCGGTGGAGCACAGGTAGGTGACCACTGAATCGTCCTCGAGCGAGACAAAAGCGTGTCCGAGTCCCTCACCGACATACACGGCGCGCCGGTCGACGTCGTCGAGTAGGACTCCGTCCCAGGCGCCGAAGGTCGGTGATCCGACCCGGATATCGACGACCACGTCGAAGATGGCACCACGCGGGCAGCTCACGTACTTCGCCTGTCCCGGCGGGACATCGGCGAAGTGGACACCGCGCAGGACGCCGGCGGCAGACACCGAGAGGTTCTGCTGCTGCAGGTCGAACGGGTGACCGATGACCTCTGCCAGCAGATCGGCCTTGAAGGCCTCCATGAACAGGCCTCGCGGATCGCCGAACTTCTTCGGGGTCACGGTCCAGGCACCATCGATGGCCAGGGGTTCGATCAGCATGGGTGTCAGTGTTCCTTACCGCGTTCGAGGAGATCGAGAAGGTAGGTGCCGTATCCCGATTTGGTCAGGGCCTGCGCCCGGACGCGGAGCTGGTCATCGTCGATGAAGCCGCGGCGCCATGCCACTTCCTCCGGGACGGCGATCTTGAGTCCTTGGCGTTCTTCGACGGTGCGGACGAAGTTACCTGCATCGAGCAGGGAGTCGAAGGTGCCGGTGTCGAGCCAGGCGGTGCCGCGGGGCAGCACCTCCACCTGCAGCAGGCCCTTGTCCAGATAGGCGCGGTTGACGTCGGTGATCTCGTATTCGCCTCGGGCGCTGGGTTCGAGATTCGCTGCGATCTCGACGACGTTGTTGTCGTAGAAATACAGGCCCGGAACCGCGAAATTGGACTTCGGCTTATCCGGCTTTTCCTGCAAATCGATCGCTGTGCCGTCGCTGTCGAAATCGACCACGCCATAAGCCTCGGGATTGCGTACCCAATAGGCAAATACTGCGCCGCCGACAATGTCGTGGAAACGGCCCAGTTGCGATCCCAGACCCGGGCCATAGAAGATGTTGTCGCCGAGGACCAGGGCCACCGAGTCTGTGCCGATGTGGTCGGCTCCGAGGACAAACGCCTGCGCAAGCCCGTCGGGACTCTCCTGCACCCGGTACGTGAGAGTCAGTCCGAATTGGCTGCCATCGCCGAGTAATGATCGAAAAGACTGTTCGTCGTGCGGCGTGGTGATGATCAGGATCTCGCGAATACCCGCAAGCATCAGGGTCGTGAGCGGGTAGTAGATCATCGGCTTGTCGTACACCGGGACCAATTGTTTGCTGACACCTTGAGTAATCGGATGCAGCCGAGTTCCCGTTCCCCCAGCCAAGATGATTCCACGCATAGGTGACACCCTAAGCCCGGAGCCCGCCACATGACCGACCACGATGACACTGGGTAAGGTTGCGGCAATCGAACAAAGGACTGTCATGCGGGTACTGGTCACCGGTGGAGCCGGGTTCATCGGCGCCAATTTCGTGCACCGAACCATCGCCACCCGCCCGGACGCGCAGGTCCGCGTCCTCGACGCCATGACCTACGCCGCCAACGCAGCGTCCCTGGCCCCCGTCGCCGGCCAGATCGAACTCATCGAAGGTGACATAACCGACACCGCCCTCGTCGACCGCCTCGTCGCCGACACCGACATCGTGGTGCACTTCGCCGCCGAATCCCACAACGACAACTCCCTCGCCGACCCGTCGGCCTTCGTCCACACCAACCTCGTCGGCACCTTCTCCCTCCTCGAAGCCGTCCGCAAACACGACGTCCGCTACCACCACATCAGCACCGACGAGGTCTACGGCGACCTCGCCCTCGACGACCCCGCCCGCTTCACCGAAGCCACCGCCTACAACCCCTCGAGCCCCTACTCGGCCACCAAAGCCGGCAGCGACCTCCTCGTCCGGGCCTGGGTCCGGTCCTTCGGCGTACAAGCCACCATCTCCAACTGCTCCAACAACTACGGCCCCTACCAACACATCGAAAAATTCATCCCCCGCCAGATCACCAACGTCCTGGCCGGCATCCGCCCCAAGCTCTACGGCCACGGCACCAACGTCCGCGACTGGATCCACGTCCACGACCACAACGATGCCGTCTGGACCATCATCGACAAAGGCACCATCGGCGAGACCTACCTCATCGGCGCCGACGGCGAAGTCGACAACCGCACCGTCATCGAAACCATCCTCGAACTCACCGGCCAACCCACAGACGCCTTCGACTTCGTCACCGACCGCCCCGGCCACGACCTGCGCTACGCCATCGACTCACACCGCCTACGCACCGAACTCGGCTGGCAACCCCACTACACCGACTTCCGCAGCGGCCTCGCCGACACCATCGACTGGTACCGCAACAACCCCGACTGGTGGCAACCACTCAAGAACCACGTCGAGAACAAATACTCGACCACAGAAAAGGTGATCAACTAGCCGGCGAGCGGGCCGACACCACCGCCGACCGTCCGGCACCATCGGCGCGGTCGACGGAGGTCAGACAGCGCGGAAGTGGTCAACCGTTCGTCGAACACCTTCGGCGAGAGCTACTTCAGGCCGCCAGCCGAGAATCTCGCCTGCCAGCGACCCGTCGATCGCCGAATCGCGCACGTCGCCGAGTCGCGCCGGCTCGAACGTCGGATCGTCTGCAGCTCCGGCAGATTCGGCAACCAGAGTGTGCAATTCGCGATCGGAGGTCTGTACACCGGTTCCGACATTGAACCGGGTGCCGCCGCCGACCTCACCGGCCGCCAGCACGAACGCGGCGACGACGTCGTCGACGAACACGTAGTCGCGAGTATTGCCGCCGTCCCCGAACAGTGTGGTCGGTGCACCCGCCAGCAATCTACGGGCGAAGATGGCGACCACGCCGGCTTCTCCATGCGGATCCTGGCGTGGCCCATAGACATTCGCCGGCGCGATATGGGAGCAGTCGAGCCCGTAGAGCGAGCGGTACATGTTGAGGTAGACCTCGCCGCTCACCTTCGCCGCAGCGTAGGGACTCATCGGCGCAACCGGAGCCGACTCGGTGACCGGAAGGTGTTCCGGCGAACCGTAGATCGACCCACCGGACGACGTGAACACGATCTTGCGGACACCTGCCAGCCGTGCGGCCTCCGCGAGACGCACCGTACCCAGGACGTTGACCTGGGCGTCGAAGACCGGATCGTCCACTGATGCCCGCACGTCGATCTGGGCCGCGAGATGAAAGACGACCTCGGGTTTCGCCTGCGCCACCACCGCTTCGAGGTCGAGTGCGGTCAGATCGCCCTCGACCACCTCGGCACCCGCGGCGATGGCAGCAGCGAGGTTCTGCCTATTCCCTCGCGAGAAGTCGTCCAGCGCAACGACCTCGTGGCCGTCGGCGAGTAGGCGGTCGACCAGTGTCGATCCGATGAACCCGGCACCGCCGGTGACCATGGTGCGCATCAGTTGCTTCCGTTCCGTACTTCCTCTGTGACCTCGAAGATGGTCACGTCTCCTTGCCGGTAGATCTCACGCAGCCCCGGGGCACCGGCCGCGCGCAGCGTCAAGAACGGGTCCCCGAAGATGCCCTCGGCCAGATTCTGCGGACCGTTCTGGAACCACCAGTAACTCGGCGGACTGTCGAAGACGTAGCGGATCCCGAGGTCGCGCACGGTCTGATCGATGGCGGGGTCGGCACCGATCTTTCCGACGTTCCAGTAGAGGTCGGCCTGGCGTTGGCTGAAATCGTTGGCCCGGTAGAAGGGGAAGAGCGGCGTCAGATCGGCCACCGGATACATCCAGCCGCTGCCCTGGTCGAGGTTGTTGAGGATCACGGTCTCTCGTGCCCCCGGCTGCCGCGCCAGCCACTTGTAGGCGGCAACGTCCTCGAGCCCGATCCGGGCCTCACTCCGGTATTGCGTCGCGATCGAGCTGTTGCCGGCGTACCGGACGGCACCTGCGCCCATGACGAGCAGCAACGCCACCAGCGTCGCGGCGGGGAGCACGAGCGGACTGCGCAGCCGGTCGGTGCGGTCGAGTAGCCGGACCGCCCCGAGCACCAACACCCCGACGCCGATGCCCGCGGCGATCGCGGTGAAGATCGAGACGACGAACGTCAGCCGGTGCGGGGAGTTGTAGAAGTAGCCGCCGAGGGTTCCGAGGACCCGGGAGACCGGACCACCGATCTCGTAGATGGCGTTCGTGGTGGTCACGATGAACACCAGCCATGCTGCGGCGATACCCCAACTCCGCGACCAGATGAGCCACCCGAACCCGATTGCAGCAGGGATCAGGAGGTAGAGCAGTGGGTACTGGTGCTCGAGCAGTTCCGTTCCCTGGAATGTCGCCCGGGTCAGTGCTGTCGCCAGATTCGCCTGGTCGTCGCGGAACTCGAATCCGGCGAGTTCGTTGTTCTCGGAGATCTTGAGGGTGCCGACGATGACCGGACTGATCAGCACCAGCGCGATCGCTCCGGTGACAGCCAGGGTCGCGGCGTCCGCCACGCGTCCACGGACGGGGCTCGGAAGTCGCTGTAGCAGCCACCACAGCCCGACGATGACCGCCACCACCACCAGTCCGGACGGGTGGGTCGCGGCAGTACCCGCGATCGCCAGCGCGGCGGGCAGGATCCGTCGTCGATCACTGATCGCCGTCGCGACGAGCACCGCCGTCACCGGGGCCAGCGAGACCCCGACGGCGTTGGGGACCGAGGTGAAGGCGAGTTCGACATACGGCAACGACGGGAACACCGCGGTGATCGCAGCGCCCACGGCGGCGAAGACGGCCGCCTGGTCCGGTGCCAGTCTGCTCCGGCCCAGCCAGTACGCCATGGCGCCGACGCTGATCGGCAGGGTGAACGCCAGCACCGCCGGCGAATACACGTTGTAGAGCTCGACCGTGTCCGCACCTGTCACCGGGTACAGCAGCGACCCGAGCGCATGCCACGTGTTGGGGTAATAGTTGAAGCCGTGGGTGTCGTAGTTCATCAGCTCACCCATGTGCAGGGCGGACGCGTCACCCGTCTGATGGATCCACTGCAGGGCGTCGGCGTGCCAGAGGGCGTCCCACACCTGTGAGATGTTGTTCAGACCCAGGAACGTGGTGCCCATCAGCCGGCGTATCGAGGTGAGCACGATGATGACCGCGCCGAGCAGCACACCCGCGACCACCATCAGCAGGGCCGGCCTGCCGAGCGGCTGTGCGTCCTCGGCCGGAGGAGTGGGGGCGAGCGCCCCGACCCTGCGGCCGACGATGTCCCACACCCACGCGATCAGCCAGCACACGAGCACCATCAGCAGCGCCGTGAGCAGATTCCACGGAATGCCGACGATGCCGTAGAGAACGGTGAACACCCCGACCATGCCGAAGGTCAACGGCGCTGCGGCCGCCACCGCGACCGGCCACGGCAGGGCCATCCGCCGACCGACGAGTGCACCGGGCACGATCAAGATCACAGCGGTGACCACCGTGACCCACGCGGCCAACAGCATGCAATTCCCATTCGTCGTCTACAGGTTCACGATGAACCTTAAACGAGAGCGCCGCGGCACTACCGTGGGCACATGGACTGGCCGCGCAGTATTCCGACGTTGACCGATGACGTCATCACGCTGCGACCACTCGACACCGGCGACGTCTTGCCGGTCTTGGCAGCCAGCCGGGATCCCGCCACCGCTGAGTTCACCGTCGTACCGCAGCCCTACACCGAGGCGGATGCCCGCGATTTCGTCGAGAGCCGGTCGACGAGGGTGTGGCCGGGGTTCGATCTCGCCATCGTCGATCGCGACGACCAGTTCCTCGGACTGTGTGGGTTGCGCGCCGAAGACGACGACGCGGTGACCAAGGTCGGTTACTCGGTCGCGCCGCAGGCCCGGGGTAGGGGTGTGGCGACCCGCGCGACGCGGCTATTGATCGGGTACTCGTGGCAGATCGGGGCCGTCCGCGTCGGTCTCGATGCGTATTCCACGAACACCGCGTCGCGGGCGGTTGCCCTCCGATGCGGCTTCACCGAGGAAGGGGTGCTGCGATCGGCTGCCGTGGGCAAGAACGGCAAGCGCCACGACCTGGTGGTCCACGGTCTATTACGTACCGATCCCGGGGCGATCTAGCACGCTCACAGTGGCAGTGAGCGCTCCCGGGGTCCGTCGACGCCCCGGACCCGCCTGAACCATTCGAGACCGAACGCCGCGCGCAGTTCGTCCTGCGTCATACCCAAGAAAGGACCGAAGTCACCGATCTGGGTCGCGTGAGCCACCATCGCCGCACGCTTGGCGGTCATGTAGTCGCTGACGTCGACCTCGGTGGTGATGTCGGCGTCCGGTAACCCGATGGTCGACAGATCCAGAGACGCGTCCTCCTCGGTCCACTTCGGGTTGGACCGGATCAACTTCTGCATGTGGTCGCGATTGACCACACTTTCGTAAACGTAAGGAGTGTCGGCGATCTCGGCTGCACGACGCCCGACGTGGTGTACCTGGATGTGATCGGGATGTCCGTAGCCGCCGTTGCTGTCGTAGATCGTCACCACATCGGCGCGCTCCTCGAGGAGTACGTCGGCCAGACGCCGCGCAGCCTCTTCGACATCGATGTTCGTGAAGGCGAGCGGATTTGCGTTCTCCGCTGTCCCTGCCATCCCAGAGTCTGCGTACCCCAACATCACCAGGCGATGTACGCCAAGGATTTTCGCCGACTCCTCGAGTTCGGTTCGACGACGATCCGCCAGCGCCTCACCCTCGTCGAGTATCCCTTCGGGGAACTCCCCCACCGCGCCGTCGGTCGCGGTCACCAACACCACCCGATGACCGGCATCGGCCGCCGCGCGCATCACGCCACCGGTGCTGAACACCTCATCGTCCGGATGCGCATGAAAACTCACCAGAACGCTCATGACCGAACTCCCACCGATTGTTGCGTCGCGACCACGGACGAAGATCCCAAGCCTACCCAGTGGTCATCGGATTCTTCTGCGCGGCGGCGCTCTCGACCGACACAACCCGGGTATGCAGCGCGAGGACTGCCACCCCGCCGATGAGGGAAATGACCGCTGCCACCACGGCTGCGACATTCCAGCCCTCGATCAGGCCGCGTGCGGCGGATCCGGTCCGCGGATGGGTGGCTATCACCGCGACGACGGTGACCCCGATCGCCGACCCGACATAGCGGGCGGTGTTGTTGGCGCCGCTGCCCATTCCGCCGCGACCCGCAGGAACGCTCGCCACCGCTTCTCGTCCGAGCGCGGCGTTGACCACACCGGACGCGATTCCCGCGACGACCAGCCCCGGCAGAAAGCGAACCCAGCCCGAACCCTCGTTGATTCCGGCCAGTCCCAGCAGACCCACCGCAACCCCGATGAGGCCCAGAGACAATTGGACCCGCCCGGATACCCGCGGTGAGATGCGTCGCGCCGCGATGGCGGTCACGACGCTGGTTGCCGACCACGCGAACAGCAACAACGCAGCGCCGACAGCAGAGATCCCCAGAGCTGACCCCAAGAAACCCGACATGAACGACATCAACGCGACGACGCCGGCGCCGGTGACGAAGGCCGCCACCGTTGCCGCCGCGAACGCCGGTGAGCGAAGCAACGACAACTCCAGCATCGAGGTCGCACTCCGGTATTCGACGAACCAGAACAACGCCAACACCACACCCGCGACCACGAACAACACGATGACCGTCGGCTCGGACCATCCCTGTCTGCCCTCGACCAGCGCGGCGAGCAAAGCGCTGATCCCGCCGGCGAACAACACCGCTCCCGGCAGATCGAGGCCTCGGCGGTGCTCCGAACGCGACTCGGGCACCAGCATCTCCGCGGTGACGGCGAGGGCCACCGCGGCGGCGGCCAGCACCCAGTAGGCATCGTGCCAGCTGTGTACCCGTTCGAGCAGCGCGGACAGCAGGGGTCCGATCGCGATACCCGCGCCGACGCTGGCTCCCCAGATGCCGCTCGCGGCCGCACGCGCCGGTCCGGGCGCGTAACTGTGGGCGATGATGCCGAGGCTGGATGCGATCACCGCCGCACCACCGATCCCGACGACAATCCGCGTCAGCACGAAGGCGACCACGTCGGGGATCAGAACCCCCACGATCGATCCGGCTGCGACGACGAGCAGCCCGATCACCAATGTTCGACGGCGCCCGTAGTCGTCTGCGATCGTCCCTGTCGACAGCAGCGCCGCAGTAAGGCCGATGCTCATGGAACTCAAGATCCAGGTGGTGCCCGATACCCCCGCGTCCAGGGATGCCGCAGTGGCGTTGATCGTCGACAGGGGCGTGGTGAACGCGACCAGGACCAGCAGAGTGCCGAGCGCTGAGACGACAAGTGAGCGTCGTGCCTGCACCGCGATGTCCTGAACATCCGAACTGGTCATGGCCGCCCTTTGGTCTGATCACCGAACTATCCAGGAAATCTAGCACATGGTCTGGTGAACAGACCATCGGTGTAGACTTGCCGGTCATGGCACTCGGCACCGATTACGACACGCAGGACTGCTCGCTTGCGCGGGCCCTGGAAATCGTCGGCGAACGCTGGACGATGCTGATCCTGCGCGAGTGCTTTTTCGGGGTCCGCCGTTTCACCGACTTCCAGCAGCGCCTCGACATCTCCAAAGCGGTTCTGACCCAGCGTCTTTCCGACCTCATCGACGCTGGCGTACTCGAGCGGGCGCCCCGGGGAGGCCGCACCGACTATGTATTGACCGAGGCAGGCCTGCAGCTGTGGCCGTCGTTGCACGCGCTGATCCGCTGGGGCGACGGTCGGTCCGATCCGACGCGGCGCCGTCGAATTTTCTCTCACAGTGTCTGCGGCACCGACATCGACGAGTACGGCCGCTGCCCGCGGTGCGCCGCGGTGCCCGGTGCGCC
The DNA here is from genome assembly GCF_003217475.1 of Williamsia limnetica. GTDB lineage: Bacteria > Actinomycetota > Actinomycetes > Mycobacteriales > Mycobacteriaceae > Williamsia > Williamsia limnetica. The sequence goes on from NZ_QJSP01000007.1 coordinate 121,567, forward strand.
CGAGTTGCTCGTGCGTCCCGGACCAGGGCTCGGACCGGCAACCCGCACGGATCCCATCTCCATGGCCCTACGATCCGAGCGCCCGTTGCTCACCCCGTTCTGACACAGATGCACACGCTTCGGTCATATGCACACGTTGCGACGTGTGCATATGACTGAACGGTGTGCTTTTGCGCGAGTACCAAAAAAGGCCCTCACCATGGAGGGCCTTCGTGGAGCCGCCTGCGAGAATCGAACTCGCGACCTTTTCATTACGAGTGAAGCGCTCTACCGACTGAGCTAAGGCGGCGTGCTGCGCGAGGCAGCGCCCGCCAGTCTATCGAGCACCAACCCGAGCACCAAACCGGCTCACCCGACGGGGCTCCGAGCCGGCACCAAGCCCAGGTCGACGGCCCTGCGGACGAGGTACCAGGCGGCGACGATCTTGGCCGGACGATCTGTCGTCGCGGTGGTCACCTCGAACGCGTTGCGGATCAGTGCCGACCCGATGAACCCCGACCACACCTCGGAGACTTCCACCGTCATCCCCTCGCCCCGGAGACCACGGCAATAGGCATCCACGACCGCGTCGACCACATCGACGCCCATCCCCAGCACCGGACTGTGGCGTCCGAAGACCAACTGGCCCAGGTCATATCCGAGTGCGTGCCGTGGAGTCAATGCGAGATCGATGAGGACCACCGCCGCCCGATCACGAGGGTCGGTGACGACATTGTCGGGCGCGGCGTCCCCGTGCACCGGCGTGTGACGCACCTGGAGGACCTTGCCGAGCACATCGTCCAGATGCTCGCCGACCCAACGCAGGTCATCGCCCAGATCAGTCGGCATCACGTCATCCGCGACGTCACGCAGCGGTCCGCACAGAAGCGGCAGATCACCACACTGCACCCGGTTGCGGGCGATCATCGTCAGAGCGAATGAGTCGTCGAACCGCGCCGACAACGGTGACCCCAGAATGTCCCTGCGCGCGGCCAACGCCCCCAGCAACCGAGCCGCATTGACGAATTCCTCTGCGCCGCGCAAGGTCTGGACGTTTCCGAGGTCTTCCAGCCACATCGACCGCCGATCCGTGCCATGCCACTGCGACGCCAGGAGTTCGACGGTGCGAAGACCCGATGGGCACACCGCCGACACCTCGCGCAACACCTCGGGGTCATCCGACCACGGGAAGTGGTCGATGAACATGGCCTGGGCATCGGGCGGGAGCTGAGCGAGAACCGGCCAATCCCGCGGATGCCGGAGCAACTTCACCACCGCGGTGCCCTGCCCGCGATCCCCGGTCACACGCACCCGCCACAACCCCGCAGTCCCCGGTGCCTGCACATCGAAATCGAGCGGTCGCCCTTCGAGGTTCGAGCAGTCGCCGATCCCGAGTCGGGCTGCAACCATCTGCAGAGTCTGATCGTCCGGTGGTGGCATGTCGATCATGGCGGGCCTCTTGTACGATAATGATAAAGTCACTTGATAATAAAGGTAGTTGACGAATGTCACAAGAGGCAGCAAGCCCGCATCTCGCAGAACTGATGAGCGGCGCGTTCGAACGATTTCGGATCGACCTGCAGTCCCAGATGGGATCGATCGACCCACTACGGGTCTCCCATCTGCGCTTACTCGACTCGATCGACGACCAGGGCACACGCCCCAGCGCGATAGCCGAACGAAGCCGGATCACCCGACAGGGCGTATCCCAGCTGCTCGCTCATCTCGAGGACCACGGTTTCGTCCACTCGATTCGAGACCCCGCGGATCGCCGCGCCACACTCGTCACCCCCACCGCTGCAGGTGCGGCGATGAAGTCCCGCACGGCCACCGCGATGTCCGACGTTCAGGCGCGGTGGCAGCAGCGACTCGGCCGCGATCGCTACAAGGAGTTCACAACCTGCCTGAAAGAGCTGACGACCGCCGATCAGTAGGGTTGCCGTATGGAGATCGGATGACCAAACGCCCGGCACTCGACGACGTCGAGCATGCGGTCGTGGCGCTCTCGACGACCGCGCTCCGTGACCTCGGGATCGAGGTCACAGCCATCGATGACCCCGAGCACGGAGACGTATTCCTGGTCGGTCCCGACGACGAGCGCTACTTCCTGCAGAACCTCGTCGCCGCCTGCCGAAAGCTTCCCGAGAGTGAGTGGTCGGCCCACATCGGGGCGCACTTCGCCAGTCAACTGGAGGGACGCGCCGCCCCGGACGTCGCCGAACTGTCCGAACCCGATCTACTGACCGAAGTGCGCACCCGGCTGCAGCCGGTCGACGTGGCCGTCGACCCGGAACTGCCGATGGCCTACGCACGCCGGTTCACCGACGACCTGGTCACCCATCTGTGCCGCGATCTGCCGACCACCGTCGAGACCCTCACCGATACCAGCCTGCAGGGTCGCGACCTCGACCTGCTCTATCAGGCCGGTCAACGCAACACAGACGCCGAACCCTATGCCACTCAAGACATCCCGATCGACGGCACGCGAGGGATCACCGCCCTGGTCGGCGATTCGTTCTTCATCGCCACCAAAGCGCGGAACATGCGGCGGATCATCGGCACCGAGCTCGGAGAGGCCGAGCACGGCGTCGTGTTCAGCGTCCCGCACCGGCACCTGCTCATGGTCCATCCCGTCACCAACCTCCAGTCCACCCTCGCGGTGAAGGAAATGGTCGGCTTCACGCTCGGACAGGTCGCCGAGGCCCCTGGCGGCAACATCAGCCCGCACACCTACTTCTGGTACGGCGATCGAGTCCAGCAGATCACCCACCTCGACCCCGATGAGAACGCGATCGTCATCGAGAGCCAGGGCATGTTCGGCGACGCCCTCGCCCTGTTCAGCTGACCCGGCCCGACTTCCCAACCCGCGCACGCGTTGGTGCCTCGCGCATCGGTTTGATCAAGTGCGCGACGCACCAGACGATGCGCGAGCCGTCAGTGGCGCAGCGCCAGGCCGATCTCGGCCACCATCGCGTCGACCGCGAACTTGGGCTTGACGTTGAAACCCAGCGCCTCTCGACACTGCAGGACCGCCTCCACGCACGCCAGCAGCTCCTCGGGGCGTGCGTAGCCGGCCATGGCGACGGTCTGCTCCGACATGTCCGGGTGCATCGCGGCCACCGGTGATCCGAAGGACGCCGCCAGCGCGTCGCGGAACAGCGCGGCGAGGTCGACCAGAGCCCGATCGAGCAGGTCGCGACCTGTCCGCGTCTCCCTGGATTTCTGACGCCGCTCGAGTTCTTTGAGGATGCCCGCCGACCCACGGAGCGCCCCGGCCGCACCCTTGCCGGTACCTCCGGCACCCAGGGAGGTCCGCATCTCCTCGGTCTCGGCTTCGTCGAGTCGTGCGCTGATCGCCTTCGCCGCATCGGTGGCGGTCTTGACCAACGCCTCGGCGGCCGCGTATGCCGTGGCATCCCGGGTGGCGGCTCGCGCGATCCCCAGGGCCTGCTTACGTTGCTCCCGCGATTCCTCATCCGTGGCCAGGCGTCGCGCGCGGCCGACATGGCCGCCGCAGACCGAGGCCGCCCAACGGGCCATCTCAGGGTCGATGCCGTCATTGCCGACCAGGACGTCGGCGATCGCAGAGACCGAGGGCATCGTCAGTGCCACATGGCGGCATCGCGACCGCAGGGTCACCGCGATGTCCTCGGGGTCCACACTCGGCGCACACAAGAGGAACACGGTCCGTGGAGGTGGCTCCTCGACCGCCTTGAGCAAAGCGTTGGCCGCGCCCTCGGTCAGCCGGTCGGCATCTTCGATGACCACGACCTGCCAACGCCCCACGCTGGGGCGGCGGGCGGCCGTCTGTACGACTGCGCGCATCTCCTTGACCGAGATGGACAGCCCTTGCGGCACGATTCGTCGTACATCGGAGTGCGTGCCGGCCATCACCGTGGTGCAGGCGTGGCAGCGGCCGCATCCGGGAGTATCTGCCACCTCGCACTGCAGGGCTGCCGCGAAACACTGGGCCGCCACCGAACGCCCCGAGCCGGGCGGGCCGGTGAACAGCCAGGCGTGCGTCATCGCCGAGGAGCCGTGCCTGGGGCCGTCGTCGGGCGGCCCGCCGTGAGCCTCCAGATCACGCGAGGCGGCCAAATGAGCTGCGGCGACGGACGCGACTGTGAGTTCTCCCACCACATCCGGCTGGCCGACCAGTCGATCGAACACTGTTGTCACAGGTCAAGCCTATCTGCACGCTCGGACAGCCGTGTTTAACTCTTGCAAGCAGGCAGCTACCGTATTCACGTGGTCGAGAGACAGTCGCAACTACAGCGCGCATGGCACTTGTTGCGCTGGCTGGTGCGCACTCCATGGCCGGTACTGGCTCTGGACATGCTCCGCGCGAACGTGGCCGGGGCGCTCTTCACCTTCGCCTTCCTCCGTTTCGGCCTGCCCGCGCAGACTTCGGTCAGCCTGTCGGAGATCAGCGGGGTCGGACAGCTCATCTTCGTGCTGTACCTGATCATCGCAGGCATCGTGAGCGCTTACGCCACCATCCGGCTCTCGCTACCGGTGCTGGTCTGGCATCGCCGACGATCACGCCTGGACAACGAGAGCGCGCGGCGCCGGGCCCTGAGATTGCCGCTGCTGCTGATGATCGTCCACGGCGCCCTCTGGCTGGTCGGCGGCGCAGTGTTCTCGCTGTTGAGCCTGTCCCAGTCGGGCCGTACCGCCCTGGTCGTCGCGCTGGGATCGTTCGTCGGCGCGCTCGTGACGTCCGTCCTCGGGTACATGCAGTCCGAGAAGGTGCTGCGGCCGATCACGGTGGCGGCGATGGCCAACAATCCGGAGGACGCGACCGCACCCAGCGTCACCCAACGCATCATCCTGTTCTGGGTGATCAGCGTGGCCGCGCCGCTGGCCGTGATCATCGCCCTGGTCGTCGGGCAGCAGATCGGCGTCATCGACACAGATGCCGCCGGACTACAGCGCCCCATCCTGTGGATGGCGGGTGCTGCGTTGGCGTTCGGATCGATCGGGCTGATCCGGTTGGTCTCGGCCATCGCCGATCCCATCAAACAACTCCGGCTGGCGCAGCACGAGGTGCGCGAGGGCAACCTCGACACCTCCGTCCGCATCTACGACGGCAGTGATCTGGGCCTGCTGCAGGCCGGGTTCAACGAGATGGTCGCCGACGTGCGCGAACGTCAACAGCTGCGCAACCTGTTCGGCCGCTATGTGGGTGAGGACGTGGCCCGTCGAGCCATCGAGATCGGCACCGAACTCGGCGGTGAGGAACGCTACGTCGGGGTGCTGTTCGTCGACATCGTCGGCTCGACACGCCTCGCCGTCAACCGACCGCCGCGCGACGTGGTGAACCTGCTCAACGAGTTCTTCCGGGTGATCGTCGACGTGGTCGGCAGGCACGGCGGCTTCGTCAACAAGTTCCAGGGCGACGCGGCGCTCGCCATCTTCGGTGCCCCACTCGACCAGAAGGACTTCGCGGGGCAGGCCCTCGCCGCCGCGCGAACGCTGCGTCAAGAACTCGACGCCGCACTCGGCGACACCGACGTCGGCATCGGGGTATCGGCGGGCAAGGCCATCGCCGGCCATATCGGGTCGCAACAGCGCCTCGAATACACCGTCATCGGCGACCCGGTCAACGAGGCGGCCCGGCTGACCGACCTGGCCAAGTTCGAGCCGAGCCGCGTGCTCGGATCGGCCCGCGCGGTGTACCTGGCATCATCCGAAGAAGCTGCGCACTGGGACATCGGTGAAGGCATCGAGCTACGGGGCCGGGGCATCGAGACCCGACTGGCCAGACCGAACTACGAGGTCGAGGTCTGACGGGCGGACCCCGTCGCACACCCAGTCGTTGCAGGCAAAACCGCGTGTTGCTGCACCTGGTTCTGCCTGCTCGGGCTGGGTTTGTAGACCGCCGGTGACCTAGTCGGTCGACTTCTTCGGCGGGCTCTTCCTCGCGGCCGTCTTCTTGGCAGTCGTCTTCTTGGCGGCGGCCTTCTTCGCAGGAGCCTTCTTGGCCGCGGTCTTCTTGGCAGCCGCTTTCTTCGCCGGAGCCTTCTTCGCTGCCTTCTTCGCCGACTTCTTGGCGGGACCACGAGCACGCCGGTCCGCGAGCAACTCCGACGCACGTTCGTCGGTGATCGACGCGACGTCGTCATCCTTGCGGAGGCTGGCGTTGGTCTCGCCGTCGGTGACGTACGGACCGAAGCGGCCGTCCTTGATGACCATCGGCGCTTCCGAGACCGGGTCCTTGCCCAGCTCCCGCAGCGGCGGTGCAGCGGCCGCGCGACCGCGACGCTTGGGCTCGGAGTAGATCTTGAGCGCTTCTTCGAGGGTGATGTCGAAGATCTGATCCTCGCTGGTCAGCGACCGGGAGTCGGTGCCGCGCTTGAGGTACGGACCGTACCGGCCGTTCTGGGCGGTGATCTCCTGGCCCTCGGCGTCCTGGCCGACGATCCGGGGCAGCGACAGCAGCTTCAGCGCATCCTCGAGGGTGACCGAACCGATCTCCATCGACTTGAACAACGACCCCGTGCGCGGCTTCGGTCCTGCCTTCTTGGCAGCCTTCTTCGCGGTCTTCTTGGCCGTTGCCTTCTTGGTCGCCGTCGCGGTTCCACCGCCGCCGGAGGGAGCGTCCAGCGGGGTCGCACCGTCGTCGAGCGGGGTGGGCGCCGGAGGCGGGGCGAGTGCTGGCGACGACGCGTCGTCGTCACCATCGTCTTCGGGATCAGGCAGGATTTCGGTCACGTACGGACCGAAACGGCCTTCCTTGGCCACGATCTCGTTGCCCGAGAGCGGGTCGACACCGAGGGTTCGGCCTTCCTGCGGGGTGCTGAAGAGCTTCTCGGCGAGTTCGAGCGTCAGCTCGTCCGGGGTGATGTCGTCGGGCAGATTGGCGCGTTGCGACTCGGGCTCGCCGCCGCCCTCAGGGGTGACGGTGCGTTCGAGGTACGGCCCGAACCGGCCGACGCGTACGTACACGGGCCTGCCCTGATCGTCGTCGAACAGGCGGATCGAGTTGACCGTGCGCGCGTCGATCTCTTCGAGATTGATGCCGACCAGCTTCTTCAGACCGGTCGCGGCCTGCCCCTCGGCACCTTCTTGCCCGAAGTAGAACTGCGTCAGCCAGTTGGTGCGATTCTCCGCACCGCTGGCGATCTGGTCGAGATCGTCTTCCAGCGACGCGGTGAAGTCGTAGTCGACGAGCCGTTTGAAGTAGGCCTCGAGCAGGCCGACGACGGCGAACGCGATCCAGGACGGCACGAGCGCCGACCCCTTCTTGTGCACGTATCCGCGGTCTTGGATGGTGCCGATGATCGACGCGTACGTCGACGGGCGTCCGATCCCCAGCTCCTCCAGCGTCTTGACCAGCGATGCCTCGGTGTACCGGGCAGGCGGGTTGGTGGTGTGCCCGTCAGGACGTAGTTCGGTGGCCGTGAGTGCCTGGCCCTGGACGAGGTTCGGGAGGCGACTCTCGGCGTCGTCGGCGGTGCCACCGGCCTGCTCGTCGACGGTCTCGACGTACGCGGACAAAAATCCGGGGAACGTGATGGTACGACCGGAGGCGGCGAAGGTGCAGGTCTCCCCCGTCCGTGCGTTTCCGGTGATCCGCAAACTCATCGTGGTGCCCCGGGCGTCGGCCATCTGCGAGGCGACGGTCCGCTGCCAGATCAGCTCATAGAGCCGGAACTCGTCGGTCTGCAGTGCAGACGCGACCTCACCCGGGGTCCGGAACGACTCACCGGCCGGCCGGATGGCCTCGTGGGCCTCCTGAGCGTTCTTGACCTTGCGGGTGTACTGCCGCGGCGTCGGATGGACGAAGTTCGCGCCATAGAGATCACGGGCCTGGTTACGGGCCGCCGTGATGGCCGACTCCGACAGCGTCGTCGAGTCGGTACGCATGTAGGTGATGTAACCGTTTTCGTACAGCCGCTGCGCGACCCTCATCGTCCGGTCAGAGGTGAACCGCAATTTGCGGCCTGCCTCCTGCTGCAGCGTGGAGGTCATGAATGGGGCATACGGCTTGCGGGTGTACGGCTTTTCTTCGACCGAGGACACCGACATGGAAGCGCCTTGCAGGCCTCCGGCCAGGGCGACCGCGCGGTTCTCGTCGAGGATGACCACGCCGTCGGCCTTCTTCAGGCCGCCGACCGAGTCGAAGTCGCGGCCACTGGCCACGCGGTCGCCGTCGACGCTGACCAGGCGGGCACCGAAGCTGCGCGGTGTCGCCTCTGCGCCGGCGTCCAGTGTTGCTGCGATGTCCCAGTAGCTCGCCGACCGGAACGCCATCCGCTCGCGTTCGCGCTCGACGATGATGCGGGTGGCCACCGACTGCACACGGCCGGCCGACAGCTTCGGCATGACCTTTTTCCACAGGACGGGCGACACCTCGTACCCGTACAAGCGGTCGAGGATGCGGCGCGTCTCCTGGGCGTCGACGAGGTCTTCGTCGAGGTCCCGGGGGTCTTCTGCCGCTGCCCGGATCGCCGATTCGGTGATCTCGTGGAACACCATCCGCTTGACCGGGATCTTGGGTTTGAGGGTGTCGAGCAGGTGCCACGCGATGGCTTCACCCTCGCGGTCACCGTCTGTCGCCAGGTAGAGCTCGTCGACGTCTTTGAGCAGCGCCTTGAGCTCGGTCACCGTGGACTTCTTGTCCGGCGACACCACGTAGAGCGGTTCGAAGTTCTCGTCGACGTTGACGCCGAGTCTCGCCCACGCCTGCCCCTTGTATTTGGCGGGCACGTCCGCGGCGCCGCGCGGCAGGTCACGGATGTGACCGCGCGATGACTCCACGATGTAGTTGGGACCGAGATATGTGGAGATCTTGCGGGCCTTGGTCGGGGACTCCACGATCACGAGCCGGCGCACGACACCACCTGTCTTGCCGGCTGTAGTACCTGAATCCGCCACCGTCTTTGCCTGCACCTTTCCATGGGTCTTATGGCCCGTTTGTACCTTATGTATAGCGCTAACGACATCCCCGCACCTGATCTGCCACCCGTGAACACCGCCGCAGCGGGGTGCGAACCGCCCATTTGGACAGGTTGTCAGTGCAGTTCAGACACGTTATCGATCACACTGTCAAATAAATGGCCACTGCAGGGCTGCCCCGGGAATGTCCGGCGCCTCCCCGACCGATTCGATCAGTCGGGTCATGCGCCGCTTCCCCGCGATGCGCAGGGCAGGGTTCGCACTCCTGGTGCCCACCAGAGTGGGTGCAATACCCGCCCGCATCACCGCGGTCGCGAGCGAACCATGCGAATCCGGAGCGTGGGCGTCGAGCCCGAGCAGATAGCGGTCGGCGTCACGCTGTCCGGCCGCCATCACCCACAGTCGCAGCGCGCGCGGACTCGGCACCCAGGCGGCGGGCATCGACTTGACCGCGCCCTTGGTCCACTGGCGGTAGAGATTGTCGAGCACCGGTGTCGACACGGTGCCGACCAGAGGCGAGCCCTCCGACGACAGCGATACCTCGGCGGCCACCCCGGACCGCTCGATCTCGTCGGCGAGTGCCCGGGCACGCCAATCGTCTGCCACCACGACCGACAGCCGCGCGCCCCGCGGCCCGATGGCCACCTGCCCCGCGGACGCCAAGATCCCGGCGAGATCGTCCAAGGACGGCTCGTCGGTCTCCGCGGAGAACATGGACAGCTGACCCACGTTGAAACCGTACGGTATCGAGGGCCGAAAAAGACTCACCCCCGGCACCGTGGCTCGGCGCCGGGGGTGAATCCGGAGTTTCGCGTGTGGTGTGGAGGACGAGTCCTACAGCCCACGAACGCCGGTGGCCTGCGGGCCTTTCGTGCCTTGGCCGACCTCGAACTCAACCCGCTGGTTCTCCTCGAGGGTCCGGAAACCGTTTCCCTGGATTTCGGAGTAGTGGACGAACACGTCATCCGGTCCATCGTCGGGCGCGATGAAACCGAACCCCTTTTCCGCGTTGAACCACTTCACAGTCCCCTGAGCCATGCCTTGTTCCTTTTCTATCACCGGTAACGGCGGAGAGTTACCCACGCCGGGCCGGTTCCGACCGCCATACCTACTGGCGCCGCTTGCGAGCACGCCCGCACACCAACCGTCAGTACCACGCTCGCAACACGATCTGCGAGAGCCGAGACCACATGCTTGAACCCACCCCCGAGAACTGCGACCATATTCAGTCAATCATGTTCTCGGCGTGCACAACAGTGGAGAGTTCAAGTTGATTCAAAACGTCGCCCAGAGCCTGATTGTGGGTCGTGAATGCCGGCCGAACTTCGCTTTGTCACATTTCGCAGGCCTAGTATTACAGCGTGATGAACTGGACTGATGAATAACGCAGACTTCGGTACCGAGCTGCTCGCCCGGACGCTTGCGGGCATCGATCCAGACGACTCACCGCTGACACACAAGTCAGTAATTCCCTCCCGGACAGCTTCTTTCGCCGATTGGCCAAAATGGGTCGCCGGTCCGGTTCGCGACGCGCTCGTGGAATCCGGCGTGAGGCAGCCGTGGACGCATCAGGTCACCGCGGCCGAACACGCCTGGGCGGGAGAGCATGTGGTGCTCTCGACCGGAACGGCGTCCGGGAAATCCCTCGCCTACCAGGTGCCCATCCTGTCGCGGTTGCTCGACGATCCGCGGGCGACCGCGCTGTATCTCGCACCCACCAAGGCACTCGGCTCCGATCAGCTTCGATCGGTGTCGTCACTGTTGGCCGGGCGCAAGGAGTTCATGCATCTGCAGCCCTGCGCCTACGACGGTGACACCGAACCGGCCGTTCGGCAATGGGCGCGCGAACATTCCCGGTGGATCTTCACCAACCCGGACATGCTGCACATCGGGATACTCGGGTCGCACGGCCGATGGCGCCAGTTCATGCGCGGACTGCAATTCATCGTCGTCGATGAATGCCACCACTATCGCGGCGTATTCGGGTCGCACACCGCCCTGGTGCTCCGGCGGCTGCTCCGCATTGCCCGGGCCGCGGGCGCCGACCCGGTGGTGATCGGGGCCAGCGCCACCGCCGGGAGTCCCGGCGCGGCCATGAGCCGGATGATCGGCGCCGAGTGCGTGGAGATCACCGAGGACGGATCGCCCCACGGCGCCCGCACGGTCGCACTGTGGGAACCCGGTTTCGTCCCCGAGATCACCGGCGAACACGGCGCCCCTGTGCGACGACAGGCCGGGGCGGAGGCGGCGCGCATCCTCGCCGATCTCGTGCTCGAGGGCGCGCGCACACTGTGTTTCGTTCGCAGCCGCCGCGGCGTCGAACTGACGGCACTGTCGGCCAAACGCATCCTCGACGACGTCGATCCGGACCTGTCTTCACGGGTCGCCGCCTACCGCGCGGGATACCTCGCGGACGACCGCCGCACCCTCGAGCGCGACATCGCCGACGGAAAGTTGCTGGGGGTCGCCACCACCAACGCGCTGGAGCTCGGCGTCGACATCAGTGGCCTCGATGCCATTGTGGTGGCGGGATTTCCGGGCACCGTCGCGTCGTTCTGGCAACAGGCCGGCCGCGCGGGCCGACGGGGCGAGGGGTCGCTGGTGGTGTTGGTCGCCCGCGACGATCCCCTCGACACCTATCTGGTCAACCATCCCGAGGCACTGCTGAACAAGCCGGTCGAGGCCACCGTCACAGACCCCACCAACCCCTATGTGCTGGGACCGCAATTGCTCTGCGCAGCAGCGGAGTTGCCCCTCAAAGACGCCGAGGTCGACGCCTTCGGGGCGCGGGAACTGCTGGAGGATCTCGCCCGCCAGGGACTCATCCGGCACCGCAAGGCGGGCTGGTACGTGGCCGCCGGAGTCGATCCCCACGGCGCGGTCGATATCCGCGGCGGCATCGGCGGACAGGTGATGATCGTCGACGAGACCACCGCGCAGTTGCTCGGTACCGTCGACACCGGCCGGGCGATGTCCACTGTGCATCAGGGCGCCGTCCACATCCACCGCGGCGAGAGCTATGTGGTCGATGAACTGGACCTCGACGACGGTCTGGCACTGGTGCATCCGGAGGAACCCGACTGGACAACCAGTGCTCGCGAGACCACCGTCGTCGACATCACGGGCATCATCGAGACGGCCACCCACGGGCCTCTGACCGTGGCGCTGGTGCGGGTGGACGTGACGCATCAGGTGGTCGGTTACCTGCGGAAATTGATCTCCGGCGAGGTGCTGGACTCGGTGGAACTCGACCTGCCGCCGCAGACCTTGTCGACGCGGGCCGTGATGTACACGATCGCCCCGGAGGCCCTCGAGGCCGCCGGGGTGGACCCGATCCGGTTCCCGGGAGCGCTGCACGCTGCTGAGCACGCCGCGATCGGATTGTTGCCCTTGGTGGCGACCTGCGACCGCTGGGACATCGGGGGCCTGTCCACCAATCTGCATCCCGATACCGACCTGCCCACGGTGTTCGTCTACGACGGGTACCCCGGCGGTGCCGGCTTCGCCGACCGTGGGCATGAGGCATTCGACATCTGGATCCGCGCCACCCGAGATGCGTTGTCCGGGTGCGGGTGTGAAACCGGTTGCCCGTCGTGCGTGCAGTCCCCGAAATGCGGCAACGGCAACGAACCGCTCGACAAAGACGGAGCCATCAGGGTGCTGAACCTGATCCTGCACGAGCTGCCCGTGAGCGCAGGGGTGGGCCCGTGAGCGCAGGGGTGGGCCCGTGAGCGCAGGGGTGGGCCGCGCGTGATGCAGTGAGGAACGCGAGCGCGCAGCGCTCACGTGACGAGCGAAGAACGCGCATGAGGCCCACGACGGAGCGAACCATAGACACTGTCGATCATCTGCATGAAATGGATGCTCTGTTTCACTCATGGAGCCGCGAAAGTCACTCTCCTTGAGGTCGTCGGGTTTACCGTGAGGAATCCGATCAGCGAAGAGGCCACAACCATGACGCAGCAGACACCGGGGCAACCTGACCCGTATGACCAGACCCGCATCACGTCCAGCAACCCACCTCCGGTGAATCCGATCCCGGGCACCCCCCGCCCGGAGGAATCCCCGCCCGCGGGTATCGACCATTCGGCGGCAGGTGCGGAGCCGACGCGTCCACCGCAGCATGGTGGGCCTCCCCAGGGCCAGTACGGGCAAGAACAGTACGGGCAGGGCCAGTACGGGCAAGGGCAGTATGGGCAGTGGCAACCCGGGGCTGCGCAGCCGGGCCAGTACGGCGGCCAGCAACCGCCACAGCAGTACGGATCACCTTCGAATCAGCCGCAGTACGGCGCGCCGCAAGGTCAGCCGCAGTACGGCGCACCGCAGGGGCAGCCGCACTACGGTGGCCAGGCGCCCTACCAACAGGGTGGGCAGCAGCCGTATCAAGCTGGCCAGAATCCTTATGGGGCCCCGCAATCCAATCAGGGTCAGCAGCCCTATGGCAGCGCATTCGGTGCAGCGCCGGCAACCTCGACCGAGCCGGTCTCGCAGGCCGTCAAGATCATCGGATTGGTGATCGGGGTGTTCGCGGTACTGGTCGCGATCGCGGCGTTCCTGCCCTGGATCTCCGGAACGATCAGCGAGAGCGGTCTCGGCGGTGACGGCGACGGATCGAACGACGGTGTGCTGACCCTGGTTCTCGCAGTGATCGCGGGGATCTTCGGCGTCGTCAGCGTTCTGATCAACAAACGGTCCGCGCTGCACCTGACGGCCGGCATCGTGGCAGTGGTGACAGGGCTGCTGGTGGCGCTCATCGCGATCATCGACATCGCCGATGTCATGGACGCCAAGGACACCGGTGAGGTGCTCGGCATCACGGTCGACGTCGGCATCGGGCTGTGGCTCACCCTCGTCGGTGGCATCGGCCTGGTCATCGCCGGCATCGCAGGGATCATCAAGCGCAAGTGACACAGCCCGGCCGGGCGCGACCGGTCAGATCAGGCGGAAGCCACTGCCGATCGTGTTGCGCCCGTTCAGGTCTTTGAGGATGTAGCCGATCCCGGTGCTCAGCGTCGGCACGTGGACCGGGTTGCCCGGGTCGTTGCACTCGATGTCGAAGCTCAGCCCGGTGCCGCCGATGTTCTTGAAGATACGACCGCCATTGAGCAGACCGACGAGTTTGTTGTCCACGACGACGGGTGCACCCGAGTCACCATGGTTGGAGCAGCTCTGGTTCAAGGTGAAGGTCGGACTCTCGGGATCGGTGCCCCAGACGATGCCGCAGTTGGTGCCGGTGGTGCGGCCCGCCTTGCACGCGTTCTGACCGAAGGTCGGCTGTGGGCCGAATCCGCCGAGCGTCAATCCCCGGTAGTTGCGCTGTGGCTCGACCTTCGCCGGATCAAAGCGGATCACCGCGTAGTCCCAGTACTTGTTGGACGAGGCGACCTGACCGATCACGCCGGACCCTGCGGCCTTCTCGGCACGGATGGCGTCGCCGGTCTCGGCGCAGTGCGCCGCCGTCAACCCGACGAGACGGCCGGCGGAGTCGTGACCGATCGCGGTCAACGTGCACAGCGAGCTGTTGTTGATGATGATGCCCGCACCACCGCCCAGGCCGATCCGGGGCGCAGCGTTCGCCGAAGCGGCCACCATCCCCGACAAGCCGATCACCGCGATGATCCCGGTCATGATCGCCAACAAACGTTTCGTCAAAGAAAGCCCCCACCATTCACTTCAGTTAATACAGTCGTGCAGATCATACGTCTGGCTGATTCCGCGCCGATTTCGCACCATTGTGAAGCAAGCCACACCCTGCTGCCGCACCGACCCCCCCTTGTCTACCGCACTGACGCCCTCAGCGTCACCCGCGGAGGCCGACCGCGGCCGGGCACCAGAGCGTCGTGACCAGCCGGCGAGCGGGTAAGTGTAGTCCGAACAGACTACGAAATGCGCTGACTCCCAACAGTTTACGTTCGGATTGCATGTGTAGGTCGTGTTATGGTTCTCCCACTTTCCCGGCAATCTGCGCGGGGTGTCTGAAGGAGAATTGAAAAGTGTTGAAGCGCGTTCTGGTTACGTTGACGTCCACTGTGGTCGCCCTGGGCTTGATCTCCGGGGTCTCCCCGGCCTCAGCGGACGTGGAATTCCCGACTTCGGGAGACGTGATCAAGTACGTGTTCGTGTCGAACAAGCCGATCAACGACTCGATCTACTGGTACGACGCCTATGGCGATGGTCAGTCGTTCCCCGAAGACCCGTCCCAGCGGGTCCGGTTCAACAACACGTTCGTCGGCACCGATGGGCACACCTACTGGTCGACCAGCCGTACGTTCACCTCCCGATCGACGTACCAGCTTGTCGGGGGCTATATTTCGGCCGACTACCAGAACGACGGCAGTGGCAACAACTACGTGCGTTGCTCCACGTTTGTCAACGGTGTCCAGACGGCGTTCGAATACGCCGAAGGTCGTTACGCCACCGCATACTGCTGACGCACCGGCGATTGCCGGCTTCAGGGCACCGGCCCTGCCCGTGCGGTGGCACGGGCAGGGCGGTGACCCAGCAGGCCCAACTCGACGTACACATCGACCGACACCACCACATCTCCGTCCTCGGGAGCGCAAGACGCGACCACAGCACCCGCCCGTCCAGCGATGACGTCGGCCTGCGCACACGGATCGGCCTCACCGAGCACCAGAGCAGACGCAGCCGCCAAGGCCGCGAGATCAGCAGCCGACTGCGCATGATGGCGCGCAGCGACCGCAGCACCCACAAACAGAACCAGCACCACCAGACCCGCCAGCGCGGCGATCGCACACGCCCCCGCAACCGTCGCCGAACCACGCTCGTCGCCCGCAACTCTCACTCGCCCATCGCGTGCGATTCTCACTCATCACCGCCCGGTTCGATCGCCGCCACCGCCTGCGCACCCACCTCCACGCCGGGCAGCAACGGCACATCGACCCGCACCCGAGCGACGATCAACTCCCCCTCGGTGCGAATACTCACCGACGCCATCAGGACCGACCCGCGCAGCTACCTGCCGCGCCAGCCCCGAATCACCCTGCGCCGCAATCCTCGCCGCCTCCCGCGCCGCATCGATACACCGCACGTGAGCAGCCACAGCGACCACCGCCACCACCCCGATCACCACCATGGCCACCAGCGAGGCCAGCGCGATCGCCGCCTCCACCGTCACCATGCCTCGATCATCGGCCGACAGAGGTCGACGAACGCGCCGCACCATCAGCCGACCGTGGTCTGCAACGCCTTGTCGATGATCCCCGTCAACGCCGACACAATCGAATCACCGGTGACCACTGTGTAGAGAACCGCACCGAACGCCGCAGCGGCAATCGTGCCGATCGCGTACTCCGCAGTCGACATCCCGTCGTCGTCGATCATGAGCACCGCAACACGCGCCTGCGTCTTTCGAAACATTCTGCCTACCATTGCTTCCCCCTTTTCGTGCCGTGGCCAGTCCACGGCAGATCTCAGAGCAGACCTCCGCCGAACACCTTCCCCGCCAGCCCCATCACCACGGGCACGATGCCCAGGCAGACGAATGCCGGCAGGAAACACAGTCCGAGTGGTCCGCTGATCGCAACCCCTGCACGTTCAGCGGCGGCTGCCGCCTGGTCCTGGGCCTCGCCGCGTCGGCTGTCGGCCAACTCCTCCAACCCACGCACCGGCGACGACCCTGCTCGCGCAGAACGTCGTGCCACCGCCGCCAACGTCGCCGCGGACTGATCGGCATCTGCCGATACCGACCACGCCTGCAATGGATCCGCGCCCAAGGACAACAAATCGGAGGCGTGGGCGAGTATCTGTGCGAGGGCCGGCGGAGCCGAGCGGGACACCACCTTCGCGGACGTGGCGACCGGTAGCCCGGATCGCAGGCATACAGCGAAGAGGTCATAACTCGCTGCCGCGGCGAAGGGATCGTCAACCGGTTTCTTCTTTCCCAGCCAGCGCGGTTCCCGACTCCGAGCGCGTGTCGGGGGTGGCGGAACGATCCGGTAGGTCGTCCAGACCGGGCCGGGGACGAGCAGCAGACCAGTCGCCCCGGCGAGCACGGCGAGCACCACGCCCGTCATCGGTCGGTCACCTTGCCGACGATGCGCCGCGACCACAGCAATCCGGCGCAGACCAAGCCCACCCCGATCACCAGCAGAACGCCACCGAGCCCACCGCCGAGCAACACCGACAACGGCGCGGCGCCCATCGCCTGACCGAGCACGATCCCGAGTATCGGCAGCAGGGCGAGAACCAGCGCAGTGGCTTTGGCACCGGCGAGCGCAGCGGTGGTTCGTGCCTTAAAACGATGCCGTGCCAGTAGGTCTGCGCGCACCGAGGTGAGCAGCTCGGCCATCGGCAGGCCGTACCGCTCGGCGGTTCGCCACGCGACGGCCACCCGCTGCCACGCGGCAAAGCCGGCAGCGCTTCCCGACCCGGCAGCGGAGTCACCGACATGCCCCCTCGCCTGCTCGATCCCTGCCGCGACATCACCACCGAGTGCGGCTCGACCCGCCATCATCTGCAACATCTCGGCCGTCCCGGCGCCTGCCGCACCGCTGCAATCGTCGGCAGCTTGCCTGCACGCGTGTGCGGGGTGCGCCCCCACCCTCAACTCGGCGACCATCACCTCCAGCGCTGCGAGCAGTCGCGCCATCTCTGCGGCGCCGGCCCGCTCGCGTCGCTGCGAAACCAGCATGACCTGAGCCATCCCGGCGGCCATGGCCGCAGCCAGGGCAGCACTGGCTCCGGCGAACACCAACGCGAGCACCGGACCCAGAGCAAGACCCACGCCGAGTCGATCGGCACGCAGAGTGGGTCTCACACGTTCGGCAGGGATCAGCTCGTGCGCCCGTCCCTGCGCCCGCGGTCTGACCCACAACAAGATGGCCAGACCCAGCGCCGCCAACACCGCGCTCACCTCGCCAACCTGCCGTCCAGTACCGCGGCCAACGCTGTTGCAGCGCTGGTGAAGCCACCCGCTCGAGTCCAGACGGCATCGACACAGACGAGGCCGTCGTCGTCGCGGCGGAGCATGCCGATTTCCGAGACACCCCTGCTGCCCGCCGAATCCCTGAACACCCCGATCACCACGGAAATCGCTGCCGCCAACTGGCTGTGCAATGCCGGCCGGTCCATGCCGCCCAGAGCCGCGAGGGCCTCCATCCGTGCGGGAACCTCCGCCGTCGAGTTCGCATGCAGGGTGCCGGCGCCGCCGTCGTGCCCGGTGTTCATCGCGGTCAGCAAATCCACGACCTCGGCGCCGCGGACCTCGCCCACGACGATCCGATCGGGACGCATCCGCAGCGCCTGCCGGACCAGTGCCCGCACCGGAACCTCGCCGGCCCCTTCGACATTCGGTGTCCTGGCGACGAGTCGCACGACGTGGGGATGCTGCGGCGCGAGTTCCACCGCGTCCTCGACGCACAGAATTCGCTCGGCCGGGTCCACCCGTCCGAGCAGCGCAGACAACAGAGTTGTCTTTCCGGCACCTGTCCCGCCCACGACCAGGAAGGCCAACCGGGCGTCGACGATGGCCTCCAGTAGCGCGAGGGCCTCCGGATCGATCGCCCCCGACCGCGCGAGGGCGTCGAGGTTCTGCGTAGCCGGTCGCAGGACCCGCAGCGACAGGCACGTCCCGTCGACCGCGATCGGCGGGATGACGGCGTGCAACCGCACGCTGTAGCCGCGTCGACCGAGTCCGGTCAGCTGGCCATCGACCCACGGTTGCGCATCGTCGAGCCGCTTGCCTGCAGCCAAGGCCAACCGCATCGCCAGGCGGCGCACCGCATCGTCGTCTTCGAACTCGACGTCGGAGCGCTCGAGCCCGCGCCCCTGATCGGTCCAGACCTGCTTGGGTCCCACGACCAGGATGTCGTTGACCGCCGGGCCGGCGAGCAGGACCTCCAGCCGCCCGGCCCCGACCAGTTCGGTCTGCAGAAATCGCAGGGCGTCAAGCAGATCGGTGTCGCCGAGGACGCCGCCTGCCTCGGCGCGCACGACCGCCGCCATGACTTCGGGCGTGGGTTCCTGCGCCGTGGCCGCCAGCTTCTCGCGCACCCTGGTCAGAAGCTGTGCACGGCCGGGATCCGTTCCGGCACCGCCACCGGCGGTCATCGCAGGACCCGCCGCAGCGCGACCGCACGATCGAGTACCGTCGCCGCGGACCGGCGCAGCGGTGAGCGCCCGCTGAGAGCGAGTCCGCCGGATTCGAGGTGGCGATCGAGCCGCACATCAGGCCGAGCCGCGGTCAGCAGCGGCAGACCGACGACGTCGGCCACCTCGACCGCCCGCAACCCGCCGGGGGCCGGGCCGCGGACGACGACCTCGACCCTTCCGGTGCGGGCCCGCAGGCGTGCGGCCATCTCGCGTCCGGCGGCGCAGCCCCGGATCGTTGCCGCGGTCACGAGCACCACCAGGTCGGCAACCTCCACCACTGCCTCCACCAGGTCACCCTCACGCCGGGGTAGATCCGCCACCACCACGTCACCGTTGCTGCGTGCGGCATCGATCGCGGCGAGCGCGGCCTCGGGTCGGACGGGTGTGCACCCGCCGCGCCTGCCGGTGAGAATCGCCAGTCCACCCCGGGCATGCGGAAGAGCTGTGTGCAACGAGGCCGCGACGACCTGCCCGCTCTCCAACGTGAGTTCTTGCCAGCGCAGCCCGGGCTGGTCCTCGACCCCGAGTAGGAGATCCTGGCCACCACCGAGGTCATCGAGGTCGAGAACGAGTCCACCCAGCCCCCTCTCGCAGGCCACCAACCCCACTCCGGCGGCCAATGTCGAGGCCCCAGCGCCTCCGTGTCCGGAGATCAGGGCGATGGCCACGCCGGAGGGCCCGTTCGGCTTCGCGATCCGGGAGAGCGCCTGTACCACCGCGTGCTCGTCGTCGGGGAGCACGAACCCGTCGCCGGCGCCAAGCGTGAGGGCGGTGCGCCACATCTGTGGTCCATCGCCGGCGAGACCGACGACGAGCAGACCTCCTCGACGCGGTAATCCCGACGCGAGGGTGGCCTCCACGGTGCTGGCGTCCACGAGCACCGCGGTGCACTCGGCCCACTCCCTGCGGCATCGTTCGGGAAGCGCACGAACGATTTGATATCCGGCGGCTGCGGCGACACGCGCAACGTCATCCGCGAGGTCCGAGGACACCATCACGAGCACACTCGACGTTTCGGTCATGGGAGTGATCGTGGCGTGCCATCTGCGCCGAGGCGGCCGTCTGTCGGCCACCGAGCATCGACCTGTGGAGAGTCTGCGGATCTGTGGACAAATCCTGCGTGGCAGTCAGCGGACGTGCGCTCGTGGAGTAGGCGGAAAAGCCGGAACATGCAGGTGAGAAGTACAAAAGATGCAGAAGTGACCGCGTAGTTCACACGGCCGAAAAGGTCTGGAAATGGGGACGACCCTGGCCAGGGGGGGGAGGAGGCCAGGGTCGTCGCGTTCAGCCCCGGGGGGTCGGGCTGAAAGCCCCGGATCAAGTCCGGGTAACTATGACTATACACAAGTTTCTGGGATTGATTGCAACTTCAACCATTTGATTCTCTTCACCCAAACGCTGCGATCGTAGGTGAAGTTATCCAGCTCGCCACAGCCCGAACCGGTGCCCCACACGGTGGCCCGACGTACCCTCGACTGGTGACCGCATTCACGTCGGCAGACGGTGGAACGATGCCCTCAGGTTCGACGCGAATCGCCGCGTTCTTCGATCTCGACAAGACCATCATCGCCAAATCGAGCTCCCTCGCATTCTCGCGACCATTCTTCGATCAGGGGCTGATCAATCGTCGCTCCGTCCTCAAATCGTCGTATGCGCAGTTCATGTTCCTGCTGTCGGCGGCCGACCATGACCAGGTCGAGCGCATGCGCAAACACGTGACCGAGATGTGTACGGGTTGGGACGTCGAGCAGGTGTCGTCGATCGTGCACGAAACGCTCCACGACATCGTCGATCCCCTGGTGTTCGCCGAAGCCGCGGACCTGATCGCCGGCCACAAGGCGCGCGGGCACGACGTGGTCATCGTGTCGGCGTCGGGCACGGAAATCGTCGAACCGATCGGCAAGATGCTCGGGGCCGACTATTCGATGGCCAGCCGGATGAAGGTCGTCGACGGAAAGTACGCGGGCGAGGTGGAGTTCTACTGCTACGGCGAGGAGAAGGTGGTCGCGATGAACGAGATCGCGGCGTCGGTCGGCTACGACCTCACGAAGTGCTTCGCCTACTCCGACTCGATCACCGATCTGCCCATGCTGCGCGCCGTCGGGCATCCGACCGTGATCAACCCCGATCGTGCCCTGCGCAAAGAAGCGTCCACGCAGGGGTGGCCCATGCTCTCGTTCACCAAGCCGATATCACTACGCAGCCGGCTGCCTGCGGCAACGCCCGCGACCGTGACGGCCTCGGCCGCAGTGGGTGTGGGCGCAGTCATCGCGGGCGCCTTGACCTACACGGCATTGCACCGCCGGCGGCGCTGACCACCTTCGATCAGCCACGCGGACGTCGACGCGAAAAACGTTTTCGCCCAATGGAAAAGGGCCGATTCAAATTTGAGACCGTTGACCCCTTGATGTGACCGTGGTCACGGTGTAGAAAGTAGTTACGGAACGCGCGGGAAGCCAAGTTCGGATCGGAAGAGAAGATACGGACTCCTGACCACGCACTCCCAGCACGGATATCGAGCACCCACGCGCAGCACGCCGCGGGAGGCACCAGGTTGTGGGCCTGCGAGATTCGGCGTCGTATTCAGATGAGTTCCTTTGGGTGGGAACGCTTTTGAGGCGGCGGCGGACAACTCTGCCTAGGTCACCCCACACAACCACCACAGCACGCTTGGTAACTCGGATCCGTGCTAGCGGGCGGCCGACGGGAATCGCACAGCGACCCGGAGGCCGCCCGCAGTGCGTTGTCCGCCCCCTATGTATACCTGCCACAGCAGGTTTCGCTTCTCGGTGACCTACCGAGCTCGAGGACCTACGGAGCTCGGGACTTACCGAGCTCGGGCGGCTTCCGCGATGGATCTCGCCTCGGCCGCACCGGCTTCCAATGCCTCACTGCTCAGCACCAACCAACCGCGGATGCCCTCGGGATCGCCGGTCCCGAAAGCCGTCGACAGCTCGCGGTATTGCTGCACCCGCTTGAACCAGGTCACCTCGGGTACGCCGAGGTTGTGTGGATCGAGTCCGGTACTCGCGCACACCAGCCGCGAGGCCGCGCGGGCCACCACCCCATTTGCATGGACGAAGGGCTCGAGTGCGAGCAGTTCCGCGTGCACCACAGCGGCCAGAACCGGCGCGGGCGCCTTCGTCGCGCCGGTGACGAGTTGCGCGAGCAGGGCCAGGCGTTGGTCGAGTTCGCGATCGGCTCGCGGTCGACCCAGCAGTTCAGGGTCATCGGTCAATTCGTTGGCCGCCAGCACGTGTAACCGGGCCAGCGCCTGCAGGGGCGCCCTGGTCCACACGGCCAGCAACTGCGGCAACGACTCCCCGTCCAGCGCCTGCGCCACCCGCATCGCCCCCGACAGGATCGGTTCGTCGAAGTCCCCGTCCCGGACCAGCTCGATGCTGCCACCGTCGATGGCGGCGGACGACCGACCGGCCCGCCACGACGCCTCGGTGGCAGTCTTGTCCCAGCCCCGAAGATTCGCGGGGTGCCGGTGGGCGGCCGCCAGTGCGTCACGCGCCCGGTCTGCCGCCTCGAGTACGCCGGGCATCTCGAGCAACGGCGCCAAAGGATCAGTCACGGGAAGCCAGCGTACTGCGCACTCCTCGACCGTCCTGAGTCAGAGCAGATCGAGAACGTGGCCTGCGGCCCGTGCCTTGACCACGGCCTCGTGCCGATTGTGTGCTCCCAGCCGGACCATCGCGGCACGGAGGTAGGTCTTGACGGTGTCGACGGTCAGACCGAGGCGGTCCGCCACCACGCGGTTGCCGAAACCCATCGCGACCAGCGTGAGCACCTCGAGCTGGCGGGGAGTGAGAGGCACTGACGGTTCACCGGTCGGGCTCGCGCCACCCATCTGATCGACGAGGTCGAGCAGTCGGCGCCGGGTCTCGGCGTCACCGGAGACCGCCGCGATGTCGCGGATCTCGTCCAACCACTCGGCGGCCTGGACCTGCGACTGCTGCAACGTGGCCATCGCACCGAGGCGGCGGTCGACCTCGTCTCGGGTTCGCAGTTCGGCGGCGACCCGGCCGGCTTCCACCGACAGCGCCGCGACGGCCTCGTCGTCGAGGTGTCCCCCACCACGCCAGCCCGCGTAGATCAGACCGCGCACCGAGCCGTCGACGACGATCGGCGCTGCAGCGAGGTCGGTGATGCCTTCGCCGAGGATCTGGTCGTCGAAGTCGTGGGTGATCTCGCTGGCCGACCCGTAGTCGCGGATGAGCGTGGTGCGCTTGTTCAACCAGATCAGCCCACCGAGTCCTCGCTGCGGGGTCACCGTGATCGTGCGCAGCGCCGCGGTCTGATGGCCGACCGATTCGGTTACCGCAATGGCGCCCTGCTCACGCAGACCTGCGAAGACGACAGGAATGCCCGTCACACGCCGCAGTCGCACGCTCGTTGCGCGCACCAGCTCGCGATCGCTGGGGCGGAGCACGGTGTTGTCGACACTCATCAGCACTATCCACTTTCGGGGCTATTGCCATTGATGATGCCGCAGACATCATGTGGTGCACAACACAGTGACCCCTCACACGGGTCACAGGCCGGCTCGATCGACACCGATTCCGGGCGGCCGAGAAGCTGAAAGGGAACCGATGAGTGATGGCACCGCACCCGTGACGTACGCCCCGCCGACCGCATTCGTGGAGCAGGCGAACGCCGGACCCGAACTGGAGCAGGCCGCCGAGGCCGACCGATTGGCGTTCTGGGCCGAGCAGGCCCGCCGCCTGCACTGGGAGACCGACTTCGGCGACGTCCTCGACTGGTCGAATGCCCCCTTCGCGAAGTGGTTCGTCGGCGGCAAACTCAATGTCGCCTACAACTGCGTCGACCGCCACGTCGAGGAAGGCAACGGCGACCGCGTCGCGATCCACTGGGTCGGCGAACCCGGCGACAGCCGCGACGTCACCTACAGCGACCTGCTCGCGGAGGTCTCGCAGGCGGCGAACTACTTCACCGAGATCGGCCTGGTCTCCGGCGACCGCGTCGCGATCTACATGCCGATGGTCCCCGAGGCGATCGTCACCATGCTCGCCTGTGCCCGCCTGGGTCTGACCCACTCGGTGGTGTTCGCGGGATTCTCCGCCGCCGCGTTGCGGTCGCGGGTCGACGACGCCGAGGCGAAGCTCGTGGTGACCACGGACGGCCAGTATCGGCGCGGTAAGCCGGCACCACTCAAGGCGGGTGTCGACGAGGCGCTGGGCACCGGCGACGACGCGGCCAAGTCGATCGAGCACGTCTTGGTCGTCAACCGCACCGACTCCGACATCGATTGGGTCGACGGTCGCGACCTCTGGTGGCACGAAACCGTCGCCAAGGCCGACACCAAGCACGAGCCCGAGGCCTTCGACGCCGAGCACCCACTGTTCCTGCTCTACACCTCGGGGACCACGGGAAAGCCCAAGGGCATCGTCCACAGCTCCGGCGGTTACCTGACCCAGGTCAGCTACACCTTCCACAACGTCTTCGACCACAAGCCGGGCAAAGACGTCTTCTGGTGTGGCGCCGACATCGGCTGGGTCACCGGGCACAGCTACCTCGTGTACGGACCGTTGTCGAACGGCGCCACCGAGGTGGTCTACGAAGGAACGCCCAACTCCCCCAACGAACATCGCCACTTCGAGGTCATCGAGAAGTACAAGGTCGGCATCTACTACATCGCGCCGACCCTGATCCGGACCTTCATGAAGTGGGGACGCGAGATCCCCGATGCCCACGACCTGACCTCGCTGCGACTGCTCGGCAGTGTCGGCGAGCCCATCAACCCAGAGGCCTGGCGTTGGTATCACGAGGTCATCGGCGGAGAGCGCTGCCCGATTGTCGACACCTGGTGGCAAACCGAAACCGGGGCGATCATGATCTCGCCGTTGCCCGGCATCACCGCCACCAAACCCGGTTCGGCGATGGCGACACTCCCGGGCATCAGCGCCAACATCGTGAACGAGAAGGGCGAGTCCGTCGGCGCCGGCGAGCAGGGATTCCTGGTGCTCGACAAGCCGTGGCCGTCGATGTTGCGCGGGATCTGGGGCGACGAGGAGCGATTCAAGGACACGTACTGGTCGCGGTTCGCCGAGCAGGGCTGGTACTTCGCAGGTGACGGCGCACGCTACGACGACGATCACGCGCTGTGGGTCCTCGGCCGCATCGACGACGTCATGAACGTCTCGGGTCACCGGATCTCCACCTCAGAGGTCGAGTCGGCCCTCGTCGGGCACCCCAGCGTTGCCGAGTCGGCGGTGATCGGTGCCACCGACGCCACCACGGGACAGGGCATCGTGGCGTTCGTGATCCTGCGTCAGGGTCGCGAGGACACCGGCGATCAGCTCATCAAGGAGCTGAAAGACCACGTGTCAAAGGACATCTCACCGATCGCGAAGCCGCGGGAGATCTACATCGTCCCGGAGTTGCCCAAGACGCGGTCCGGCAAGATCATGCGCCGTCTGCTCAAGGATGTCGCCGAGGGTCGCGAACTCGGTGACACCTCGACCCTGGTCGACCCCTCAGTGTTCGACGCGATTCGTCAGCAGCGCAAGGGCTGACCGAGCGCGCTGACTGCTCCACGCACCGAGATCGGCCCCAGCTGATGGGGGCGAGGGCATACTGCCCTCGAACCCCGCTCAGGGGGCCGATCTGGGTGCGAAGTCTTCAGCGAAGTGTCGCGAAGTGCTTCACGGTGTCCGTCTCGAGCGTCCCGAACGCCTTGGCCGAGACGGGCAGCGCAAACTTCGACGTCCGAGCCATCGGCCCACCGAGTTCGATGGCGAAGGACCAGGTGAACCGGCATCCACGTTCTGCGGGTTCGATCTCGCTCAGCTCGCCGAATCTGCGCAGACCGGGAACGTTGGCCTGCTCGACATAGAAGGCGTTGCGGTACCGCTGGGTCTGCGGATCCTCGTCCCAGCAGAAGAACCTCTCCGACAGTCGCGCATAACCGGGCGCGAGCTGCGCCGAACGGGTGGTCCCGACGCCGTACGGCGCCGGTGAGGTGAAGTTGATGGCCTTGATCAGGCGGCACCAATCCAGGGTGTTCTGCCTGGTCAGTTCAGCCCACGCGCGTTCCGGTGACACCGGGAGGTTCACCGAGAACTTGTGCGTGACGGGTGCCGTGTCGAAAAAGTCCAGATCGAAGGATTCGAGCGCGTACGTGGGCATTGTCGCCTTTCGTGTGCATGTGCTCTCACGCCGGCGACCACCTGCTTTTGGAGTCCGCCTACCCGCGTAAAAGGTCCGATGAGCCTGCAATCAATCCTGGCATGGCAACATAAGGCTACAAACCCCGGCGCTGCGAAAGTCGAACGTCCGGGTGGTCTCGGATGTCGTATCCGAGGATGGAGGAGTAGTAGTGACGCTGGACGACCGCCCATCGGGAGATGTTCCGCCGAACGTCTCGTCGATCCCGTTGTCCGACCCGAACGTGCGCCCCGGCGGCGATCCGAGTGTCGGGGCCCTGGTCAAAGAAGCGACGACGCACCTGTCGACCCTGTTCCGTGCCGAATTGGCGCTGGCCAAGGCGGAGCTGACAGGCGAGGCGAAGAAGGCGGCGATCGGCTCAGGGCTGATCATCGTCGCGCTCACCGTGGCGCTGTACGCCAGCCTGTTCTTCTTCTGGTTCCTGGGCGAGTTGCTGTCCGAGTGGCTGCCCCGGTGGGCTGCCTTCGGCATCGTCTTCTTGATCCTTCTCGTCGCGGCCATCATCACCGGGCTCGTCGGCTACATAGTCTTCAAGAAGATGACCGGACCGAAGAAGACCATCGCGTCCGTGCAACACCTGTCCGATGTACTGCCGTCGGGACACGACGGTTCGGTTCATCCTGCCGCCGACCTGAGCAAGCCGAACACCGCCAAGGCGTTCAAGGGCTGAGGATTTGGTATCCCCGGACCCGTCGACCGTTCGTTTCACGGGCCCGTGGCGGCATCATGACGTGCGGGCGAACGGGGTTCGGTTGCACGCGGTCGAGTGCGCCGATCAGCCGAGCTCTGATCGGCCGCTGGTCCTGCTCATGCATGGTTTCGGCGAGTTCTGGTGGAGTTGGCGGCACCAGCTCCCGGCGCTGACCGCGGCCGGCTACCGGGCGGTCGCGGTGGACCTGCGGGGCTACGGCGACAGTGACAAACCGCCACGCGGCTACGACGGCTGGACCCTCGCCGGTGACACCGACGGGCTGATCCGGGCGCTCGGCCACGCCGACGCCACCATCGTCGGCCACGCCGACGGTGGGCTCGTGTGCTGGGCGACGGCGACCCTGCATCCGCGGTCGGTGCGCTCGATGGCCGTCATCGCCTCGCCCCACCCCCAGGCCTTGAAGGACGCCAGCCTGCGCGACCGCGCTCAGCGCAAGGCGTTTCTCGCCGGGTTCTTACGCGCCCAGATCCCGCGGACGGCCGAACGCGACCTGGTCCGCGACGACGGAGCCATGATCGAAGAGATGATGCGCAGCAATTCTGGGCTGCGCTGGCCGATGACCGACGACTTCGCCGACGCCGCGGCCCGCAACCGCTCGGCGATCCAGATCGCCGGCGTCGCGCACTGCAGCCTGGAGTATCGGCGGTGGGCGTTCCGGTCGCAGTTCCGACCGGACGGCAGCCGCTTCCTGGAACTGATGGACAAGCGCCTGCAGATCCCGGTGCTGGCGATCCGCGGCGAGCTCGACAACTACATCCGCCGCCCGACCCTCGCGGCCAGTGCGAAGTGGGCTGCCCACCTCGACCTCACCGAGATCGCGGGCAGTGGCCACTATGCCCACCAAGAGGCGCCCGATGAGGTCAACCGCCAGCTGATCGAGTTCGCAGGCCGCTGACCGAGCCCGATCTTGGTGGCTTTTGGTGACGCCGACCTCTTCAAACAGTCGCGGGAACCCACCAAAATCGGGTCAGGAATGGACGCAGGATTGGGTGTTCACCGCGGTGCTGAGCCGTTCGGATTCGGCCAACCCCGGCTTCACCTGATCGGCGGTGAGCACGAATCCGGTTTCGCTGGTCGGGTCCTCGGCGGCACCGAACACGACGCCGAGCACCTCCCCGCGCGAGTTGATCAACGGCCCGCCCGAGTTGCCCTGCCGGATCGACCCGCGCACGGTGTAGACCTCGCGGGTGACGGACGTGTTCGGGTAGATACCCGGACCTCTGAGCTGGATGACTTCGCGGATCCGCTCCGCGCTGGCGTTGAACGGACCCGCCTCGGGATAGCCGAGCGCGATCGCGTCCTCGCCGGTCTTGGCCAGCTTGTCCGCGAATCGCATTGCGGGCGCCTGCAGGCCGGGGACGTCGAGCACGGCGATGTCGGTCGCCGGATCGAAATAGACGACGGTGGCGTCGAATTGGTCATCGGAGGCCACCACATGCAGAGTGGTCGTCCCGGCGACGACGTGGGCGTTGGTCATGACCCGTTCGGGCGAGACGACGAAGCCGCTGCCCTCGAGAGCCTGGTTGCAGCTGGGCGCGATGCCCTCGATCTTGACGACGCTGGGGCGTACCTGGTCGACGATCGGCTGGTCGAGCAGTTCCTGATTCGGTGGTTCGACACTGGTGATGGGAGTGCGCCCGAACGGTCCGATCGCCTCTTTGAGCCCGGAGCTGTCGAACATGTCCCAGAACTCACGCGGAAGTCGTTGCATCCACTGCGGGGCAACCGAGTTGATCTCCTCGATCACCCTCGACTCCCGGACAGCGCTCGCGATCTCCGGTTGCGCCGACGTGCTGATGGGAGTGGCGAGCACCCAGGCCGCGAGCAGGACCGCGACGGCCTGCAACAGCGAGCCGACCACCGAGTCCGCGCGACGCACCGACAACGTCCGGATGCCGCTACGAGCGGCGCGGCCCAGGACCATGCCGGAGATCTCACCCACGATCACCAGCGCGACCAGCAACAGCACCCCGGCGACGAGCCGCCAGCGCTGGTCCTCGATGTTGCGGATCAGGTGCGGAGCCAACAACACTCCGGCAGCCGCGCCGAGCAGCACCCCGATGAACGCCATCGCGGACGACACCGCGCCCTGACGGTATCCGGAGGCAGCGGCGAGCAGCGCGATACCGATCACCAGGATGTCGACCCAGGCGGCCCCGCTCACTCCTGGCCCACCTTCTCGAGTTCACCGGCGAGGTCGCGGCTGTCGGATTTGTCCCAGGGGATCTCCCAGCCCGCGGCTTCGATGATCGCCGCGAGCATGCCTCCGGTGAAACCCCAGACCAGCATGTCATCGACCGCAAACGCCGGCCCCTGATAGACCCGGCCCCCGCCGATGGTGCGCTGCACCTGGAACCTGTTGTGCGGGTTCACCAGATCGCGCACCGACACCCGTGTCACCCGCGCGGTCTCCCCCACGTCGACGACACCGACCTCGGACGGTTGGGGCCAGTACGCCAGCACCGGCGACACCTCGAAGCCCGATGGCGGGACGGGGAACATGTCGAGGATGGCCAGCTCGCTGACACCTGCCGGATCGAGACCGGTCTCCTCGACCGCCTCTCGCATCGCCGTGCCCACCGGGAAATCGTCCTCCGGATCCCGAGCACCGCCGGGAAACGCGACCTGTCCGCTGTGATTGCGCAGGGTCGCCGCACGCTGGGTCAACAACACCTCTGCGTCGGCGGGGACGCCACCGTGGTGGGTCGCGTCGCCGTTCCAGTCGCCGCTGAACAATACGAGTACCGCCGCGGGCCGGGGGCTGCGCATCATCGCCCGCATCAGCCGCTCGGTCATGCCGCCCCGGTCTTCGACCGAACGGGTCACCCCGTCGAGATTGGCGATCAGCCCGCGCATCCACGGCGGCACCGACGTGGCCGGCACCAGGACCTGGGTCATGCGGCGACGCCCAAGTACTTGTCGACGACTTCGGCCACCTCGTCGGTGGAGTCGAACACGGTGGGCAATACGGCCGCGACCGTGCCATCGGCGCGGACGAGCACCGTCGCCGGGTAGACGCGCGGCACCCCGAGCGCTGCTGCGATCTTCGATTCGGTGTCGACGACGGTGGGGAGCCGGACCCCGATCTCGGAGAGCAGGTTCAGCGACAGGAACGGATTCTCCGACCCTTCCTTGCCCTGGACGGTCAGCACCCGCACCCGGTCACCGACCTGCTTGGCGTATTCGTCGATCACGGGCAGCTCGGCACGGCACGGTCCGCACCAATGCGCCCAGATGTTCACCAGCATCGGCGTCCCCGCGGTCGCCGCACCGAGATCCACCTGCGATCCGTCGGCCAGACACGGCACGCTCACCCCGGCCAGCTTTGACCCGACAGGCGCGGGACCGACCGGCACGGGACACGGCTCCAGGGCCGCCTGCAGCCGGGCGTTGGCCATGTCCTCGTCCGATACGTTCGCCTGCAAGCCCGGCACGGCGGTGCTCCCGCTCTGCGATATCCCGTTCGGCGCCGGCGCCGGGCTCTGCGCCTGCCGCGGCCAGATGGCGACGATCAGGGCGATCACGACCACGAGCACAGCGATCGTCCACCGCGCTGACACCGACAGGTGAAACCGCGGGCGCCCGGGTGGGTTCGTCGCGGGTCGATTCATCTCTTCCAGATCGGGCACGGCCTACATCCCCGCCAATGCCAGCAGATGATCGGTCTCGGGACCCTTCACCAGCTTCGCGGCCTCCGCCTTCTCGACCGGGCCCAGCCCGTAGGAGGGGCAGTCGGCCGCCAGCACACAGACCCCGCAGGCCGGCTTGCGCGAATGGCACACCCGACGCCCGTGGAAGATCACGCGGTGCGAGAGGTCAGTCCAGTTCTTGCGCTCGATCAGCTCACCCACGGCATGCTCGATCTTCACCGGGTCGGTCTCGTCCGTCCATTTCCAGCGCGCCGCCAGCCGACCGAAATGGGTGTCGACGGTGATTCCGGGCACACCGAAGGCATTGCCGAGCACGACGTTGGCGGTCTTGCGGCCGAAGCCCGGCAGCGACACCAGATCGCTCAGATTGTTTGGCACCTCGCCATCGAATCGCTCCACCAACGCCTGACCCAATCCCATGATCGAGTTGGCCTTGTTCCGGTAGAAGCCGGTCGACCGGATCATCTCCTCGAGCTCGGTCCGATCGGCACCCGCGTAGTCCTCCGCAGTGCGGTACCGCCGGAACAAAGCCGGGGTGGTCAGGTTCACCCGCACGTCTGTGCACTGGGCCGACAGGATCGTGGCCACCGACAACTCCAACGGATTCGTGAAGTCGAGTTCGCAGTAGACGTGGGGAAAAGCGGTCTGTAGGGAGCGGTCCATCCGCCGCGCCCGGCGGACAAGGCCGGTCCGGGTCTCGACACCGCGCTGCGCCGCAGTCCTGGCGCGCTTGGCACCTGCCTTCGAACTCACCAATTCAGAGTACGGCGAGCTGTCACCGACAGGCGTATCGGCTGTCATCCGCTCGCCTCACAGGCAGCGGCGTGACGCCTTCGGTGCGGCGATCGTGTCTCTTCTGAGACCTGGGTTGTGTTTACTACTCCCCATGCACGGACTCGCCGTACTCCTGTTCCCCGCGGTTCTCATGCTCTTCGCTCTGGCGATGGAGCGTGTGGAGAACCAGCTCGAACGCCTCAACGTGCGGGTCGACCACGTCGAGGAGTTCTTGGAGTCCGCCGAGCCGGAGCAGATGGACACCCTGGCCAGGCAGGGCTTCCCCGCAGCGCTCGACGAGTTCCGCGACCGCAGGATGCCCACCCCCGTCGAACCAGGCGAATCGATCCGCGCCAGCTGACGATCGAAGGACTCACCCATCGAGCCGTCTCCCGCCATCTGGTGGAGCTCCGTCTCCCGCGCCGATGGGGGTAAACACAATCTTTCGGAATGAATACCCGTAGACTTGCCTGCGGGTGACAAACACAACACTTTGATCGTTCGTACACCCGCGAGTGAACGCGGTCTGGCTGGACCCTTAGAAAGGGGCGTAAGTGGAAGAAGTACTGGCGCGGGCGGGCATATTTCAAGGAGTTGAGCCCACCGCCGTCGCGGCACTGACCAATCAGCTTCAGCCGGTTGATTTTCCACGCGGACACATCATCTTCAATGAGGGCGAGCCCGGAGATCGGCTCTACATCATCCTCTCGGGCAAGGTGAAAGTCGGCCGCAAGTCCGTTGACGGCCGCGAAAATCTGCTGACGATCATGGGCCCGTCCGACATGTTCGGCGAGTTGTCCATCTTCGATCCCGGCCCCCGTACCTCGTCGGCGACCACGGTCACCGAGGTTCGCGCGGTGTCGATGGACCGTGAAGCACTCCGGTCCTGGATCGCCGACCGTCCCGAGATCGCCGAGCAGCTGCTGCGCGTGTTGGCTCGTCGCCTGCGCCGCACCAACAACAACCTCGCCGACCTGATCTTCACCGACGTGCCCGGACGTGTGGCCAAGCAGCTCTTGCAACTGGCGCAGCGGTTCGGAACGCAAGAAGCAGGCGCGCTCCGCGTCACCCACGACCTGACGCAGGAAGAAATCGCTCAGCTCGTCGGTGCTTCACGTGAAACCGTCAACAAGGCGCTGGCCGATTTCGCCCAGCGCGGCTGGTTGCGACTCGAAGGCAAGAGCGTACTGATCGCGGACTCCGAGCGTCTGGCTCGCCGAGCTCGCTGAGTTTTTTCCACAGAACCACCCGTTTCGGTCAAACCATCCAGGTGTGAACCCCTGGGTATGACCAGAACGGGTGGTTTTGTGTGGAGAGCTACTCGTCGGCCAGGTAGGCCAGCTGGGTCTTCACCGACATCTTGGCAGCGGGCCACAGCTTCTTGTCGACGTCCGCGTACACCTTCTTGACCACTGCGAGGGGCTTGACCGTCGCCGGCGACTCCCCGAGTTCGTCGAGTGCCGCACGCACCTGGTCGATGCGGTCTTCCCGGTGCTTCTTGTAGAACCGGGCCAGCGGGATCAGATCCGGATGGTCCGGGCCGTGGCCGGGCAGCAGCGCTGCACCTTCACCCTCGACGATCAGCCGGTTGAGCGAGTTCATGTAGTCGCGGAGTGTGCCGTCCTGCGGATCGAGCACCGTCGTCCCGCCGCCGAGGATCGTATCCCCGGTCAGCATCACTTTGCGACCATCGTGTTCGACGAGAAAGCTCACCGAGTCGCCCGTGTGACCGGGGGTGTGGAGCACGGTGATCCTCAGACCGGCAGCGTCGATGACCTCGCGGTCTCTCAAGGTGGCGGCACCTTTGGTGTACTTCTCGGCCCGCGCCCGGATCGGGGCTCCGGTCTGCTCCCGGAAGTACTTGATCGCGCCGGTGTGGTCGTAGTGCCGGTGGGTGATGAGACCCAAGACCACGTTTCCCTGCGCCGCAACGGCTTTGACGTGCTTCTTCTTACCTTTGGGGCCGGGGTCGACGACCACACAATCGTCCTGGCCCGGGGCCCGCAGGATCCAGGTGTTGGTGCCATCGAGGGTCATCATCCCCGGGTTGTGACACAGCAGCACGGACGCGAAATCGGTGACCGGTCGAACGACGCCATAGGCAGGATGCTGCGGTGCATTCATGCCCCTCAGGCTAGCGTGAGCAGCATGTCAGGTTCCCCGGCGACACCATTGTTCGTCGATCTTGCAGACCCCACGCTCGCAGCGTGCCCCCGGGATGCGCTCCCCGGGGTTGTCGTGGCCTACTGCCGGGGCCTGCCACCGGAATCCGCGGCGCCGTGGCTCGACCACGCGACCTTCACCCTGACCGAGGACTCCACCGCCGATCGCCGGATGGTTCAGGTCGAGTCGATCGACTCTGCCGTCACGGCGATCACCGAGAACGTCGGCCTCCGTCCGGTGGCCGCCGCGGTCTGCGACGACGTGTTGCGTGCCGACGCCGCCCGGGCCGGGACCCTGAGCGGCCTGATCACCGAGTCACTGGCCTATTCGACGCTGCAGGCCGGGCCAGAGTTCGCACGCTGGCTCGCCGACCAGGGTCCCCGTCAGACGCACCGGCAAGACGACCCGGTGCTGCTCGATCGCGACGGTTCGTCGCTCGAGATCAGCTTCAACCGACCGACCAGGCACAACGCGTTCAGCAATGCCTTGCGCGCAGGGTTGATCGATGCCCTGACCGTCGTGCTCGCCGACCTCACCGTCGACTCCGTCACATTGAGTGGGCAAGGCCGGTCGTTTTGCAGCGGTGGGGATCTGACCGAGTTCGGTATGTTCACCGATCCCGCGAACTCGCACCTCGCCCGGACCAGGTACAGCCTGGGGCTGCTGCTCGATGCCGTCGCAGAAGGACTCGGGCCGCACTTCCGGGCCCGCGTG
Source organism: Williamsia limnetica (assembly GCF_003217475.1). Lineage (GTDB taxonomy): Bacteria > Actinomycetota > Actinomycetes > Mycobacteriales > Mycobacteriaceae > Williamsia > Williamsia limnetica. Next base: position 155,767 of record NZ_QJSP01000007.1, read on the forward strand.
CACGGCGCCGTACTCGGCAGCGGACTGGAGATGGCGTCGTTCTGCCCTCACGTGAGCGCCCACCCCAGCACCATCTTCGGACTGCCCGAACTCCAGTTGGGGCTGCTCCCCGGTGCGGGCGGCACCGTCAGCATCCCGCGCCGAATCGGGCGGTGGCGCACCGCGTTCCTTGTGCTGAGCGGGCGGCGGATCGACGCCACCACTGCGCTCGACTGGGGCTTGATCGACGCCATCGACGTCTAGACGGCTCAACAAGCGAGAGTTCACCGGTTTCGGTAGAGCACGCCACCGATCACAGTGCCTGCCACCAGCTCTGCGGTCAGCTCGTCGAGGACGACGTCCGACGGCTCGGACAGCAGCGTGAGGTCGGCGCGGGCCCCCGGAGCCAACACCCGAGCTTGAGCGGGTGCGAGGGGTTCACCGAGAAAAAGCCTCAGGGCAGTGTGGGCCGAGACCCGTTCCGGCACAGACAGCACCGCCCCGGACGCGCAGAGTCGATCGCGGGCCGCCCGCATACAGGCCCAGGGGTCGAGGTCTCCGAAGGGGGCATCGGTGCCTGCGGCCACCGCGACCCCGGCACGCAGCAGACTCGCGAGGCGCCACAGCTGCGGGAGATCGGCGGCCGGGATGTCCTGCAGATACTGCTCGCCGCGTTCTGCGACGAAGTTGGGTTGTGTGACCACGGTGACGCCGAGGTCCACCAGATCGTCGATCATCTCCTCGGGAACCATGGCAGCGTGCTCGATCCGGTCCCCCACCATGGACCCTGCGGCGCGCAGTGCCGCCACCGCCACCACCAGCTGGACCACCGTCACGCAGTGCATCGCTACCGCGACCCCTTTGCGGTGGTTGCGTTCGACCCACTGCGTGAGGTCGTCGAGGTCGAGGGTGTCGTCGTCGAGAATGCGCTTGATCGGACCGAAGCCCAGGTGGGTATGGCCGGTGTCGTGCGAGAGCACCAGCACCCGTTGCCGCAGTCGGCCGTCGCCCACGGCAGCGTCGAAGGAATCCAGTTCATCCGCAGTAAGATTCGGCGTCGCCTCGGTCACCCCCACCACGCCGTAGGCGCTCAGCCGGGCACTGACAGGTGCGAAATCAACCGGTGCGTGCACTGTCGACGCGGCAACTTCCGCGTCTTCACGGAACAGCCGGCCCGTCGGGTGGTCCGACCGGCCGAGCGCGGCGAGCCCGGCCGAGTTCAGGATCCACATCGCGCCGCTGCGGTGTTGAACACGCACTGGAACAGTCGATATCACGTCGTCCAGCTGACGCCGGTCGAGTTCGCCGGCCACACTGTCGTGATAACCGACTGCTCTGATCCAGCCGTCCTGGCGGGGTTCGGTGGCCCGCAGCACGCGCCGCAACGCCTCGGCGTCGGCGACCTCCGGGGGGCCGACCGACACCGACGCACCGGCGGCGGCCACCGCCCGCAGGTGTACATGGTGATCGTGCAAACCGGGGATCACGGTGCCGCCGGCGAGATCGACGACCTCTTCACCGGTGCGAGTTCGCACGTGGGGCCCGACGTCCAGGATGATGTCGCCCTCAGTACGTATCGAGAGGGCCTCGCCCGTGATCGCCTGGGCGTTGACGATCAACACCTGCCGGACCGTTCGTCTGCCAGCTGCCGAACCCATTGCTCATCAACTATTTTCACCGGACGCCTGACGATCGCCGGCACCGGAGGCGGGCTGACCACAGCCTCCGACCGTGACGGCACAAGTGGACATGCCGCATAGCGGGCGGCCACGCCTGCCATCGCGACATCGAGGACTTCACCGCCACCTCGGCTCAGCGATTCGAGGACGGCGTGAGCGGCCTCGAGCCCGGTCAACGGATCCGCGATCGCGTCACCGCAGAAGACCGGACCGTGGATACCGCTGCCCACCAGACCACCGGCCACCGCAGCGTCGTCTCCGAACGCGACCCGGTCGCGCTCGTCCTGCCCTGCGCCGTAACCGGTGATCCGGACCCAGACCCGGCCCGGCCGAGGAGCCCGGGTGCCCGCGGAGAGTCCGGCCTGCTCGAGCGCGCGAGGTCGCGATGCCTCGATCACCACATCCGCGACATCGAGTAACGCTGCGAGCAGCGGGGATTCGCCGGACACCCGCGCCGAGAACTGCAGCTTGCCACCGTTCATCCAGTCGAAGAAATCCGCATTACCGTAGCGGGCGCCATCGGGCCGATCCGGGCTCTCGACCTTGATGACCGTGGCGCCCAGCCCGCGCAGCAGCTGCCCGCACAGCGGACCCGCCCACATCGCGGACAGGTCGACCACCAGCAGACCCGGATCGATCGGACGCTCGCAAGCAGCCCACAGCTGTTGCGCCACAACAGGTTCTCCGGTATGAGAGCCCAGGGCAGCGCACGGCATCCCCAGCAGACGTCCCCGTTCGACGAGGTCGTCGGCCCTGCGATCCGAGGCTGCGTCGGCGAGCACCTGCCACGGATCGGCGATCGGTTCACCCGTCTCGAGCAACGCTCCGAGGACGTCGAGATCACTCGGCCGGGCGAGCGTGAACACACACCAGGTGTCACGGCAGCGGATCAACCGGGTGCTGCCACCGACCGAGGTCCGGCCTGCGCGTGAGGTCCCCGTCAGTCCCGCCCGGCCGGCGAGCAGCAGCGCCGCATCCACCCCGAACGGAGCGGCACGCCGGTCGGCCCTCTCCAGGATCCGAGACCGTGAGAAGTCGGGTGGGTCGTCGGGTTCACCCGTCAGGTGGGCAAGTCCGCTCTCGGCCCATCGCCTCGTCGGCGCGGTCATCGCGCCGCCTGCAGGGCCGATCGGCTCACGACTCCTCCTCGAACGTTCATCGTCGCTCCACCCTATGCAACCAGTGCTTACCATCAGGTATGGGCCGATTTCATCGTCACGACGAACCGCACCTCCACGCCGACGGAACGACGCACGCTCATTCCCACGATCACGGCGACCACAGCGGTTACGAGACCGGCGCCGAGCGGGTCGACGTGCTGGAGGCGATCTTCACCGAGAACGACGCACGGGCCGACCTCAACCGCACTGCGTTCGCCGGCGCCGGGGTGCAGGCGGTGAACCTGATGAGCTCACCCGGATCAGGCAAGACGGCGATCCTCGCGAAGACCCTCGATGCCTTACGGGAGTCGGTGCGCGTCGGGGTCATCGAAGGTGACATCGCCACTGATCTGGACGCAGTCCGGTTGGCGGACAAGGGCGCTCAGGTTTCGCTGATCAACACCGATCAAGGTTTCGGCGGCGAGTGCCATCTCGATGCACCGATGGTGAACCGGGCGATGCAAGGGCTGGACCTGTCCGAACTCGACCTGGTGATCATCGAGAACGTCGGGAATCTGGTGTGTCCCGCGGAGTTCGATGTGGGCGAGCACGCCCGGGTGATGGTCTATTCGGTGACCGAGGGTGAGGACAAACCTCTCAAGTATCCGCTGATGTTCGGCCGGGTACACGTGGTGTTGCTGAACAAGATCGACCTGTTACCGCATCTGGATGTCGAGATGCAGGACTTCCTCGACAACATCGCCGAGACCAATCCGGCGACGCGGGTGATCCCGGTCAGCGCGAAGACCGGGGAGGGTCTCGACCAGTGGTACCGGTGGCTCAGCGGGCTCCTCGCCCGCTGAGTCCCGGGACTAGACCTCGACTATCAGTTCGACCTCGACCGGCGCGCCCAGCGGCAGTTCCGCAACGCCGACCGCTGCTCGCGCATGGCTACCCGCTTCGCCGAATATCTCGCCGAGCAGGTTCGACGCACCGTTGATCACCTGTGGCTGGCCCGTGAACCCCGGTGCCGAGGCCACGTACCCGACGACCTTGACGATGCGCTTGATCGAGTCGATCCCGACCAGCCCATCGATCGCGGCCAGCGCGTTCAGCGCGGCGATCCGCGCCGCTTCGGTGGCCTCGCCTGGCCGAACCACACCTTCGGCGCCTTCGGAGACCTTGCCGTGGACGGTCAGTTCGCCACCGAGGATGGGCAGCTGTCCCGAGGTGTAGACCAGATTGCCGGTCTGGACGGCCGGCACATACGACGCCAGCGGTGCCACCACCTTGGGGAGCACGATGTTCAGTTCGGTCAGTCGCTCCGACCAGGTCATGGTTCGATCAGCCCTTTGCGCGTTTGAGGTAGGCGACATGCTGTTCGCCGGTGGGGCCCGGCAGTACGCTCACCAGCTCCCAGCCGTCGGCACCCCACTGATCGAGGATCTGTTTCGTGGCGTGTGTAAGCAGCGGAACGGTGACGTACTCCCAAGCGGTTGTCTCACTCATGTCAGTAGCCTAACCGCTGGGTATCCGCACGCCAGAGGTGACCGAGCCAACAATGCCGTCTGAGGCTTATGGCTCCGATCCGGTGGATATGGTGATCGTTGTGACCCAAGACGAGCCTCCGGGCTACAACTGGCCAGACGTCGCGAAGAAAGCACGCTTGCATTTTGTGTCCGGCAAGGGCGGGACCGGGAAGACCACGGTCGCTGCCGCGCTGGCGCTTGCGCTCGCCGCCGACGGTAAGAAAGTCCTCCTCATCGAGTGCGAAGGTCGCCAGGGGATCGCCCAGATCTTCGACGTCCCGCCGCTGGCACCGACGGAGACCAAGGTGGCCACCGCCGAGGGTGGCGGTCAGGTGTCGGCGCTCGCCATCGACATCGAGCACGCTCTGCTGGAGTACCTCGACATGTTCTACAACCTCGGATTCGCCGGGCGGGCCATGCGCCGCATCGGTGCGATCGACTTCGTCACGACCGTCGCGCCGGGGCTTCGCGATGTTCTGGTGACGGGCAAGATCAAGGAAACCGTGGTCCGCGTCGACAAGAAGGGCAAGCGCGTCTACGACGCGGTGGTCGTCGACGCACCGCCGACCGGGAGGATCGGCAACTTCCTCGACGTCACCAAGGCCATGGCCGACCTGACCAAGACCGGTCCGCTCCGCAATCAGAGTGACGGCGTCGTGAAGCTGCTGCACTCCCCCGATACCGTCGTCCACCTGGTGACCCTGCTCGAGGCGATGCCGATCCAGGAGACCATCGAGGCGGTGGCAGAGTTGGAGAGCAAGGACCTGACCATCGGATCGCTCATCATCAACCGTGTTTCGCCGCAGCACCTGCCTGCTGATTCGATCGCGGACATCGCCGACGGCGTCATCGACGCCGCGCAGCTGCGGAAACACCTCGACACCTCCGGGCTCACCATCACCGAGGCCGACTTCGAGGGTCTGCTCGCCGAGACCATCGAGCATGCGAGCCGGGTACAGGCGCAGCTCGAGGCGGGCGCCGACCTGGACTCGATGCACAAGGACAAGCTGGTGTTGCCGAACTTCGATGACGGCGTCGACCTCGGCGGGCTCTACGAGCTCTCGGAGACCCTCCAGAAGGCAGGTGCCTGATGCCCATCGATCTGAAAATGGGCAAGATCCTCGACGACAGGGGCACCAAGGTCGTGATCTGTTGCGGCGCCGGTGGGGTCGGCAAGACCACCACTGCTGCCGCGATGGCCGTCTATGCGGCGGAGCGCGGCCGCAAGGTGGTGGTGCTGACCATCGACCCGGCCAAACGTCTCGCGCAGTCACTCGGGATGAGCGAACTCACGAACAGTCCGCAGCCGGTGAAGATCGACGGTGACGGCTCCCTCGACGCCATGATGCTCGACATGCGACGCACCTTCGACGAGATGGTGACGCAGTACTCGCCGCCCGATCGGGCCGAGGCCATCATGAACAACTCCTTCTATCAGACCGTCGCCTCCTCGTTCTCCGGAACTCAGGAGTACATGGCCATGGAGAAGCTGGGCCAACTTCTGGCACAGGATGATTGGGATCTCGTAGTCGTCGACACCCCGCCCTCGCGCAATGCCCTGGACTTCTTGGATGCCCCGCAACGACTGGGGTCGTTCCTCGAAGGCCGGCTGATGAAGATGCTGGTCGGCGGCGGTCGCGGCGTGGGCCGCGTCGTCACCGGCGTGGTGGGCCTGGCGATGAAGGGCATCTCGACCATCATCGGCGGCGAGACGCTGCGGGACGTGTCGGTGTTCGTCCAGTCACTCGATTCGATGTTCGGCAGCTTCCGCGAACGCGCCAACAAGACCTACCTGTTGCTCAAGCAGCCGGGGACCCAGTTCGCCGTGGTGTCGGCAGCCGAACCCGACGCACTGCGCGAAGCCGCGTTCTTCGTCGACCGCCTGTCCGAGGAGAAGATGCCGCTCGCGGGTCTGATCCTCAACCGCACGCATCCCAATCTGACGTCGATCAGCGGCAGCGCCGCCGAAGCCGCCGCCAACGCGGTCGATGATCCGCTGACGAAGGCGGTGCTGACGATCCATTCCGAGCGGGCAACCACCGGCAAGCGTGAGCTACATCTGCTGCAGAGCTTCACCTCGTCGCATCCGACGGTCCCGATCGTCGGCGTACCGTCACTGCCTTTCGAGGTGGCCGACATGACGGCCCTGCGCGCCGTCGCCGAGCAGATCACCAGCAAGGGCTGAGACAGAGCAGTACGAACACAGAGAACCGCCCCCGAGAGATCGGGGGCGGTTCTCTGTGTTTGGTTGTCTAGCCGACGCTGATGGTCTGCCGCCGGCGTTGGGTCTCGAAGAAGTCACTCCACGAGGTGACTTCCGGATGCTGGCGCAACAGCGCTCGACGCTGGCGTTCGGTCATGCCTCCCCAGACCCCGAACTCCACACGATTGTCGAGCGCATCCGCACCGCACTCGAGCTGAACAGGGCAATGACGGCAGATGGTTGCCGCCTTGCGCTGCGCTGCGCCTCGTACGAACAGCTGATCCGGATCCACTTCCCGGCACCTGGCCCTGGCCACCCAAGCCAGTCTTGCTTCGTTCTCTACGGTCGCAGCTGCCGCTTTTGCCATTACGATCCCCTGTCTGAAGCACAATACTGACGTCTGCCGCCACATTTGAGGCCGAATGTTACGTGAGTCACATTCGATTAGAACCCAATCTATGGACCCCGGTCAGCCATCGTCAAGACCTGGACCGAAAAAAGTGGCACTTACGTGCAAACCCCCATTTCAAACTGATCACGCGAGCAGCTCGATACGCAGCCGACTTGCGTCCGGCACGTATCCTTGCGGTCGTGCCAAAGTCGAAATCGCTGTCCATGCTCGCCGGCTGCTGCATTCTCGCCGGTGTGCTGGTCGCAGGATTGCTGTTCCCGGTTGCCGGCGGGTTGGGGCTGGTCTCCAACCGCGCCGCCGACACCGTGCAGAACGTCTCCTCCGAACTGCTCGAGGGCACCGTTCCCGAGGTGACGACCATGACGGACGTCAACGGGAAGCCCATCGCGTTCCTCTACGACCAGCGGCGCACGCAGGTCGGCTACAACGACATCTCCCCCGAGATGATCCGGGCGATCATCTCGATCGAGGACAAGCGCTATCTCGACCACGATGGAGTCGACTGGAAGGGCACCATCCGTGCTTTCCTGAAGAACTCGTCGTCCGGTGAGGTCCAGCAGGGCGCTTCGACCATCGACCAGCAGTATGTGAAGAACTACCAGCTGCTCGTCCTGGCCCGCACCGACGCTGATCGCCGCGCCGCCACCGAGACCACTCCTGCGCGCAAGCTCAAAGAGGTCCGGATGGCGCTCACGCTCGAGGAGACCCTGACCGAGCAGGCCAAGCGGGACAAGAACCTCACCGACGAGCAGGCCAAGCAGGAGGCGAAGAAGGAGATCATCACCCGCTACCTCAATGTGGTGCCGTTCGGTAACGGCGCGTACGGCATCGAGGCGGCGGCGCGGACCTACTTCAACAAGTCGGCCAAAGACCTCACCATCCCGGAGTCGGCGATGCTCGCCGGCATGGTGCAGTCCAGCTCGGCACTCGACCCGTACACGAATCCCGAAGGTGTCACCGAACGTCGCAACCTGGTGCTCGAGACCATGGTCGACAACTTCCCCAACAGGGCAGCCGAGTACCAGGCAGCGGCGAACACCCCGCTCGGGGTGCTGCCGACGCCGGGATCGCTGTCCAACGGCTGCATCTCAGCCAATGACGCCGGGTTCTTCTGTGACTACGCGCTGCAATTCCTTGCCGAGAACGGGCTGAGCCGCGACACCATCGCGCGCGGTGGGTACACCATCCGCACCACGCTCGATCCCACCGTTCAGCAGGCGACGATGACCGGCGTCCAGAACATCACCGACCCCAACCTCGAGGGTGTCGCCACGGTCATGAGCGTCATCAAACCCGGTACCGAGTCGCACGACATCATGTCGATGGCGTCGAGCCGCGTCTACGGTCTCGATCAGAACGCGAATCAAACCGTCCAGCCCCAGCCGTTCTCGATGGTCGGCGACGGTGCCGGCTCGGTCTTCAAGATCTTCACCGTGGCCGCAGCCATGGAGAAGGGCCTCGGCGCCGGATCGTCGTTGCAGGTCCCGGCCACGTTCCAGGCCCAGGGCATGGGTAGCAGCGGCGGCGTCAACGGTTGCCCCGCCAACACCTACTGCGTGAAGAACGACGGCAAGTACCCGGCTCAGATGTCGGTGACGGCAGCACTGGCGCAGTCCCCCAACACCGCGTTCGTGAAGTTGCTCCAGGATGTCGGCGTCTCGTCGGCCGTGGACATCGCGGTCCGCCTCGGGCTGCGCTCGTACACCAATCCGGGCACGTCGGGCGAGGGCGATCTCAGCCTGGCGGACTACTTCAAGCAGAACAATCTGGGGTCGTTCACACTTGGGCCCACGGCGGTCAATGCGCTGGAACTCTCCAACGTCTCGGCCACCCTCGCCTCGCACGGCGTCTGGTGCCCGCCCAACCCGATCGCGTCGATCACCCAGCCCAAGCGCGACAGCTACGGCAACCAGGTCCTCGCACCGGACGGCAAACCCGCCGTACAGGAGGTCGCGTTCGAGCGGCCCAAGTGCGAGAAGGCCGTGGAGCCCGGGCTCGCCGACACCCTCGCGAACGCCCTGAGCCAGGACGATCGCGGATCGGGCACTGCCGCAGGCGCGGCCAGCTCGACCGGATGGAGCCTGCCGCTCGCCAGCAAGACGGGAACCACCGAGGCGCACCGTTCGTCCGCGTTCCTGGGGTTCACCAACAACCTGGCCGCGGCGACCTACGTCTACAACGACTCCCCAACGCCGTCGGAATTGTGCTCCAGCCCGCTCACACAGTGTGGCTACGGCAACCTCTACGGCGGCAACGAACCAGCCCGGACCTGGTTCAACGCGATCTTGCCGGTGGCCAACAACTTCGGGCCGACAGCGCTGCCACCGAACGATCCGACGTATGTCAGCGGCGTCGGCGGTAAATCCGTGCCGAGTGTCTCGGGGCTGAGCGCCGACGAGGCGACGAATCGACTCGAAGCCGAGGGCTTCAAGGTCGCCAGGCTCGACACCGACAGCGGGCAGTCCGCGGGCACGGTGGTCTTCACCGCGCCCGAGGAGACCGCCATCCCGGGCAGCACGGTCACCATCTACGTCAGTACCGGCCAGACCCAGCTCCCGAGCAGGACCAGAGCCCCGTCACCGCCGACGACCATCACCGTGCCCGGGGTCGGGCCGATCGTGATCCCCGTCCCCTGACCCGATGTTGGTGGGTTCTGGCGAGCATTTTCCCAGGTGGGGCTCGCCACAACCCACCACTACCGGGCTACGCCTGGAGCTTGGCCCGTACGGCTGACGACAGGCGCTTACCGTCCGCGCGGCCGGCAGCCAACGCGGTGGCCTGATTCATGATCTGGCCCATCTGCTTCATGGTCGGCGCCTCACCGGTGTGTTCCTCGACCGCCTTGTAGGCCTTGTCGACGAGTGCGGTGAGTTCGTCGTCGCTGAGCTGGCTGGGCAGGTAACGCGCGATGATCTCTGCTTCGGATCGTTCCTTGACCGCCAGTTCCTCACGGTCGTTCTCGGCGAAGACAGTAGCCGCCTCCGCACGTTTCTTGGTCTCGCGGGCAAGGACTTTCATCACGTCGTCGTCGGTGAGCTCACGGGCCTCCTTGCCGGAGACCTCCTCGGCCTGAATCGCGGCCAAGATCATCCGCAGGGTCCCGGTGACGGCGGTGTCCCGGGCTTTCATGGACGTCGTCAGATCGGCGCGGATCTGCTCCTTGATTGTTGACATGCAGACAAAGTTACGCCCGTCCCCGGCATACTCCGCACCCGTTTATTTGCCGCGAGCGTATTCTGTTGCAATGGCTCAGGCACGGAAAACCGCTTCTCGGCGCACCCATCAGATCGCGGCGCCGACCCCGTCGCAGGCGATCGCCGGTGTCGTAGCGGCCGGTGTGGCCGGCATCGCGTACGCGACCCTGGTGGAGCGCAACGCCTTTGCACTGCGACATCAGACGCTGTCGATCCTCGAACCCGGCGCCACCCCGCTGCGCGTCCTGCACATCAGCGACCTGCACATGATGCCGGGGCAGAGACTCAAGCAGGCCTGGGTGCAGGAACTCGAGGGACTGCAACCGGATCTGGTCATCAACACCGGGGACAACCTGGCCCACCCGCAGGCCGTGCCGTCGGTGATCCAGGCGTTGGGCGGGCTGCTGTCGGTGCCGGGGCTGTTCGTGTTCGGGTCCAACGACTACTTCGGCCCGAAGCCGAAGAACCCGATGAAGTACTTCAAGAAGGACCACAAGCGCACCCACGGCGAGCCCCTGCCCTGGCAGGATCTGCGCGCGGCATTCACCGAACGCGGCTGGCTCGACGCCACGCATTCGGTGCGTGAGCTCGAGGTCGCAGGGGTCCGGGTGGCCGCTGCAGGCGTCGACGATCCGCACATCGGCCGCGACCGCTACGAGACCATCGAGGGACGACCCAATCCCCTCGCCCACCTGCGCCTCGGCCTGACCCACTCCCCCGAGCCGCGCGTGCTCGACAAGTTCGCCGACGACGGCTACGACCTCGTCATGGCCGGCCACACCCATGGTGGGCAGCTCTGTCTGCCGTTCTTCGGGGCGCTGGTGACCAACTGCCAACTCGACCGATCGCGGGTCAAGGGTCCGTCGGCATGGGGTGCGTCGATGAAGCTGCACGTGAGCGCCGGATTGGGCACCTCGCCGTACGCTCCAGCCCGGTTCTGCTGCCGGCCCGAGGCGACGCTGCTGACGCTGACTCCGGTGTCGAACGGCGACGCCGACTACGACCACGAGGACTCGTTGCCGCCGGTCAATGCGGAGGCCAATTGAGCCGCCTGACCAGGCGATTTAATACCTTTCGCGGACTGCGGTAAGCTTCTGCAGGCTGATAGATCACGGGGTGTGGCGCAGCTTGGTAGCGTGCTTCGTTCGGGACGAAGAGGTCGTGGGTTCGAATCCCGCCACCCCGACAACGGTGAAGGGCAATAGCCCGGGTCCGACAAAGATGTGTTGGTTGAGACACAAGCAGTGAGACCCCGATCCGGGTTACCGGATCGGGGTCTCCTCGTCTGTGCCTCGCGGGCGCTGACTCGTTGGTCAGGCACCGATGCCGAGGGCATCGCGATCGCGGTGGGCCACCCGTCGCGCCGTGCCGGTGATCGCGACGAACCCCAGCAGCGTGGCGGCGCCGACGAGCACGGCGTACGTCCAGACAGAGACGGTCGGGAAGGGTGCACCCGACACGGCGATCGCGATTCCGGCCAAGGGCGGATAGGCGACCAGGGTGCCGATCGTCGCAGCCACGGCCACCGCCGCCAACGACTCTCTGCGCATCATCGCGCGCACCTGTCGGGTACTCGCTCCGACCAGCTGCAACAACGCGAACTCGCGACGACGGTCGGTGGTCATCAACACCATGGTGTTGACCACCGCGATACCGAGGAACCCGAGCAACACCGCCAGCACGACGAGGGTGACCGAATCCTGCTTTCGCTGCTCCTGATCGACGGCAGCGGCAAACTCGTTGCTGCTCAGGGCTGTTACGCCACCTGACGCTTCGATGGCGCGCCGGGCGTCGTCCATGCGTCCCGGCGCCGCCGACACCAGTACGTGGTCTACGAGTCCGGCGGTGGTGTGTTCGCGTACCTGGGTGCCGGGCAGCGTGATGTCCCCGAATCCGAATCCGCGGTTGTAGGTGGCGATCACGGTGGCCGACACCACCGCACCGTCGCCCAGTCGCACAGTGATGGTGTCGCCCAGGCCGGCGCTCATCGCTGCTGCGGCGTCGCGGCTCAGCGCCACCGACCCGGCGGCGAGCTCACCCAGATCGCCTTCGCGCACATCGAGGTCCAGGGTGGAAGCCGCAGTCTCGGGCTCGATGCCCTGTACCGAGTAGACCTCGGTGACGGGAGCGTCGGCCATGTCCCGGGTGAACAAGGCCTGGCTGCGGGTGATCGGGTTGGCTGCGCTCACCGAATCCATCGAGGCGATGGTGGCGGCCAGTTGCGGGTCGACACCGGCAGGTCCGGTCACCACGAGATCAGCCAGAGTTCCCCGCTCCGTTTGATCTTCGGCCGCAGCGAGCAGGGTGCTCTGGCTGAACAACTGCACCGATCCGAAGGCGATCGCCAACGCCAACGGCATGATCGCCGATGCCAGGCGGCGCCTGTGGGCGCTGAGGTTGGCTGCCGCGAGCACCGCACTCGCGGAACCACTGCGGGTCATCCGCCCGGAGAACGCGCGCATCGCACCGGACACCAGGACGGGCCCGAGAAGCGCTGCCGCGACGATCAACAGGATGGCCGAACTGCCTGCCCCTGCGATGGCGGCCGGTCCGGGGACGAAAGCCGGCAGCAGGGAGGCGATCAACCCGCCGATCCCGGTGAGCACGCCCACCACGATGCGTGTCCGGCCGAGTGCCGCCGCCTCGACTGCGGCTTCACGCAACGCGTCGACCGGATCGAGCCGCGCTGGTCGGCGGGCGGAGATGGCAGCGGCCATCCTGGCCGTCACGACTGCCGCGATGACAGCGACGAGGGCGGGAACAGGCCCCATTGCGAGAGAGAAGTCCGGGGGTAATATCCCGGCTTCGGCGAATTGGTGGCGCAGGACGGACGCCAGCGCATAGCCCGGCGCGACCCCGAGCAGCGCGGCCATCCCCGAGACCACCCACACTTCGGCGCCGATCAGCCGGTGCACCTGCCTCGGTGTCGCGCCCATGGATCGCAGGAGCGCAAAATCTCGGCGTCGCTGCTGGATGGACGACGACAGCGTGCTCGACACCACGAACACAGCGATCATCAGGGCGACGCCTGCGACCGCGGCAGACAGCGCAGCCAGTTCGCCGCGTGCGGCCCCGATGTCCACGTACTCGGCGTCGGCGCGGGCGGCGCCCGTGTAGGTGTCGACGTCGAGGTCGCGCAACTGAGTCCCGACCTGCGAGGCCAGCGCTGCAGGGTCCACGCCCTCGCGGGCGATGAGTCCGATGGCTGCCACGGTGCCCGAATGCGGCCAGAGTTCTTGCGCGCGTCCATCGGTCATGAAGATGGTGGTCGGACGCCCGATGGGCTCTGCCGACGAGGTGGAGGCCAGACCGACCACGGTGTACGAGCTCCCCCCGCCTCCGTGCCGAAGTGTCACCTGCTCACCGAGCATCCTAGGGTCGGTCGTCACCACCTCATCTGCCCTTGTGGGCGCGTTGCCCCCGACGATGCGGTAGGGCGCAAGTGCGGCAGACGACCAGCCGTGAGCATCGAACACGCGTCCGCTGTCGTCGCTGAGCAGGACGTTGATGTCGCCGACGGCCGACTCCACATCCGGGAGTGCAGCCAACTCGCCGACCGCGGACGCGGGCAGACGCACTCGTTCGCCGTACGGCTGATCCAGATCTTCGGGTACTGCGAGCGACTGCGGCCCACCGACCACGACATCGGCGCCGGCGAGGCGATGGGGTGTGGCACCGCCGCGGATGCCCGATTCGAAGAGCACTCCCAGCGCGCAGACAAGCAGAGCGGCCGAGAACACGGTGATGAACACTGCTGTGAAGCCGTTGCGATGGCTGCGGAGGTTTGCGACAGCGATGCCGCTCATTGCAGATCTCATGGCGCTCACCACTGCCCGAGGTCGGTCAGCGACTTCTCGATGGCCCCGGCGGTGGGTGCGTCCAGATGACCGGCAAAACGTCCGCTTGCGAGGAACAAGACGCGGTCGGCCCGGGCGGCAGCGATCGGATCGTGCGTCACCATCACGACGGTTTGCCCGAGCTCCCTCGAGGCGTCGCGCAGGAGAAGGAGGATCTGCTGGCCGGTCCGGCTGTCGAGCGCACCGGTTGGCTCATCGGCGAAGATGACACCGGGGCGGGTGACGAGTGCCCGAGCGATGGCGACGCGTTGTTGCTGTCCGCCAGAGAGTTCCGCGGGTCGGCGCCGGTTCATGCGCGAGAGGCCCACCGACTCGAGGATCTGCTCGACGTGACCGCGATCGGCTGTGCGCCCGGCCAGCAGCAGGGGCAACGTCACGTTCTGCTCGACCGTCAGTGACGACATCAGGTTGTAGGCCTGGAAGACAAACCCCACGTGGTCGCGCCGAAACATCGTCCGCGCCTTCGGCTTGAGTGCGCTGACCTGCGTGTCGCCCATCCACACCGAACCGCTCGTGGGCTGGTCGAGCCCGGCAGCACAGTGCAGGAAGGTGCTCTTTCCCGAGCCGGAGGGACCCATGATCGCGGTGAATCCCTGCGCGGGAAGGGCGAGACTGACGGCGTCGAGCGCGGTGACCCGGGCACTCCCCGACCCATAGGACTTCGTGACGTTGTCGAGACGGAGCGCCGGTTGCGACACCGGGACTTGTTGAGGATGCACTGGAGCGAAAGAAGTCATGACAGCAACGCTATGAACTGCCGGCCGTGCGGACCATCCCGCTGACCACCGGACCAAAGGTGTAGCCAGCTATACCGTCAAAGCGGCAACGTTGCGGCATCCTGGTGTGATGAAACGCAGCGCGCGGGTCGCGACATGGTGGCGGGCTTGCCGTTTCTTGATGGTCGAAGGTGCAGCCGCCTTCGTGTCGTTGGCTTTCGTCTTCGCCGGGCTGATCATTGCTGCGCTGCTCATCCTGGTCGTCGGGTGGTTGCTGGTCCCGCCCTATGTGCGCATGCTGCGGTTCTGGGCCGGCGAGGCACGCCGACGCACCGGGACCTATACGGGTGCGGTGATCGCTGACCGCTATCCGCCGATGGCCGACCAGCCAGGATTCGCCGACGTGCGAACGTTACTGGCGTCTCGGTCTGTCCGCCGCGACTTCGGCTGGGTGGCCATTCACGGATTCGCGGCCCTCGTTGCGGGGTTCGTGGCAGTCGTCCTTCCGCTCGCCGCAGTCAATTCGTTGCTGATCCCGGCATATTGGTGGGCCATGCCGGAGGACGAGCCGGTCGGCAACATCTACCTCGTCACGTCGTGGCCGCTGGCCGCGACGATGCCGCTGATCGCTGCGGCGTACGCAGGCATCGCGTGGTGGTTGATCCCCGCGATGGCCCGCGCCATCGCCGCCCTGGCGACTTCGCTGTTGGCTCCGACACGTGAAACGGAGTTGTCGCAGCGGGTTTCGGCGCTGACCGCGAGCCGGGCCGCCGCGCTCGATGCCCACTCGGCGGAGTTGCGGCGAATCGAGCGCGATCTGCATGACGGTGCCCAGAACCGATTGGTGGCCGTGGTGATGATGTTGGGATTGGCCGAGAGATCACTGCGCGTGGATCCGGATCAGGCACTGCCCCAGCTTCTTCGGGCCCAGGATGCCGCATCCGATGCCTTGTCGGAGCTGCGCACCCTGGTGCACGACATCTATCCGCCGATCCTCGATGAACTCGGTCTCGAAGGCGCGGTCGCCGCCCTGGCCGGACGCTCCTCCGTGACCTGCATCCTCGACGTGCGCAACCTGCATCGTGCGCCCGCCGCAGTCGAGGCCGCCGCGTATTTCGTGGTGGCCGAGGCCTTGACAAATGTGGTCAAACACAGTGGTGCAGACACCGTGCACCTGACGATCAGCACGCGCAGCGGGCAAGCGGGAAGCACCATGATCATCGAAGTCGTCGACGATGGCCGCGGAGGAGCCGACGAGTCGGCGGGCAGCGGCCTGAGGGGTATCCGCCGGCGGGTGGCAGCATTCGAGGGAACGATGACCCTGGACAGCCCGCGTGGCGGGCCGACGACACTCGAAGTGGAGTTACCATGCGGATTCTGATCGCCGAGGACGACGCCCTGCTGCGTGAGGGTCTGGCGCTGTTGCTTCGCAGTGTCGGCATCGAGGTGACGGGCGCGGTCGCCGATGCCGAGCAGTTCCTGGCGTCATTCGATGCCGACCCGCCCGACGGTGCGGTACTCGACGTGCGCATGCCGCCGACGTTCACCAACGAAGGACTCAAGGCGGCGATCGAGGCTCGCAGGCGCATCCCGAACTTCCCGGTTCTGGTGCTGTCGGCCTATGTAGAGGACCGATATGCCGGAGAACTCCTGGCAGGCAGTGCGGCCGGTGTCGGGTACCTACTGAAAGAGAGGGTGGGCAAGGTCGAAGAGTTCGTCGATGCACTCGAAAGAGTGGTGGCCGGCGGTACCGTGATGGATCCGGAAGTGGTGTCGCAGTTGATGAGTCGACGCCGCGCCGACGATCCCATCCGATCGTTGACCCCTCGCGAATCGGAAGTGCTACGGCTGATGGCCGAAGGACTCGGCAACACCGATATCGCTCGCAAACTGGTGGTCAGCGACACAGCCGTGAGCAAGCACATCGGCAACATCTTTGCCAAACTCGGACTGGCCACATCAGACACCGGTCATCGGCGAGTCCTTGCGGTCCTCGCCCATCTCCGGTCGTGAGCGACGTCTGCATGGTGGCTGAGAATTGAAACGACCCAAGCGCGATGCCGCGGGCGGCTTGGTTATCAATGACGCACTCAATAGTTGAAAGAGGTTGTTTCATCAGCACTTTGGGGTAGACCACGCACCGCTCATACGTTGAAGCGACATAATTACCGATTATCGGCGTCGACCCCCTTTCGGATTCGCAGGCTTCCGCGAGAATTGCCGTTACCGTCAGTCTTCCCGAGTGCCATCAGGCAAGTAACCCAAGTCCGTTCCAAATCCGTTCTTCACTCAATCAAAGACACCGCTATTGTGTCCGAGATTCCTGCGAGCAACGGAATCTGTGTGCCTAATCGCGCCCAAATCGCGGCAGGCTATGAGCTACAGTGGCTACTCACGGTGGTTTCGACCTCGCCGAGTCCGCGACGCCGCCGGGGCGTAGTTCTCGAGGCCTATCTATCTATCACCCGAACCTCCGTGACTACTGCGTCCGCCAAATGGTCAGTTTTGAAGACATATCCGGATCTGTTGCGCGACTGTATTGCCGCAGTTTGCCGATGCTGGACGACTTCCACGGCCGCCCCGGGCGGAGGGTCGCCATCGGCGGCGATGCCTAGTGAACCGCCACGATCATGGGGATGTCCGAGGCTACGCCATCCGCTGTGTCGAGCCATCAGCTTTCACCGGCACTACACGCGATCGCAGACCGACTTGGCAGCCAGACGGGTTGTTGGTCGACGACCTGCGCTCCTCACTGCACACCTATGTTCAAATACGTCCCGGCACCCATCCCGCACATAACGCATCGAATCGTTCCGTTACATCGGCAATCTCGACAAAACGGACAATGAGCGCAAACACAAACAGTCTTCCTGATTTACACTTCTGACGCGTCGTGTGATTACCGTCGCTATCCGGAGCGAGTGCTCCGCTTATCCTGTAGCTTCTTGCTATCCGGAGCTCTTACTCCACTTATCGCTTCAGGAGCAATACATGGAAACCACGTCCCGCAGGTCGCACTACCGTGTGACCTTTGCCGTCCTCACGGTCGGTGTCGGTGCCTACGCACTACTACAATCGCTTGTTACGCCGGTACTTCCGACCATTGAGCAAGCGTTGGGCACCAACCAGACCAATGTCACCTGGGTGCTCACCGCCTACCTGCTGTCAGCCTCCATCTTCACGCCGATCATGGGTCGCCTCGGCGACATGCACGGAAAGAAGCTCTTCTTCGTGATCGCTATGGCCGCGCTGGCCATCGGTTCACTCCTCGCCGCACTGGCCACGTCTCTGACAGTGATGGTCATTGCGCGCGTAATCCAGGGCATCGGCGGCGGCGTCCTGCCGCTGGCGTTCGGCATCATCCGTGACGAGTTCCCGGCAGCCCGTGTTGCGGGCGCCGTCGGCATGATCGCTGCGCTCATCTCGGTCGGAGCCGGCCTCGGGATCGTGCTGGCCGGCCCGATTGTCAACGCACTCAGCTACCACTGGCTGTTTTGGATACCGCTGATCATGATCACCTTGGCCGGCGTCGCCGCCCAGTTCCTGGTTCCCGAGTCAAAGGTTCGATCGGCCGGAAAGATCAACTGGCTTACCGCGTTCTTGCTCTCGGGTTGGCTGGTGGCACTATTGCTCGCTGTCAGCCAGGCTCCCACGTGGGGCTGGGGTTCGTTCAAGGTCATCGGCCTCCTGATTGCGGCTCTAGTCATCGCGATCACCTGGGTCGTTGCCGAATCCCGTTCCGCCAACCCGCTCATCGACATGAAGATGATGCGCATCCGCACCGTCTGGGCAGCCAACCTTGCCGCACTGCTCATGGGCATCGGCATGTACGCGGCGTTCGGCTTCTTGCCGCAATTCCTCCAGACACCCGAGTCAGCGGGATACGGCTTCGGCGCCTCGGTTACCCAATCAGGATTGATGCTGTTACCCAACACGATCGGCATGTTCCTGCTCGGACTTGCCGCCGGGCGTCTGTCAGCACGCTTCGGGTCCAAGAACCTGCTGGTTGTCGGTTCAGTGATCAGTGCCGTCGGCTACTTCATGATTGCCTTCCTGCACTCGGCGGAAGTCGACATCTACCTCGCCATGTCGGTGGTGGGGATCGGCTTCGGACTGGCCTTTTCTGCGATGTCGAATGTGGTGGTCGCCGCGGTCCCGGCGGAACAGACCGGTGTCGCAAGCGGCATGAACGCCAACATCCGGACCATCGGCGGTTCTCTGGGTGCGGCATTCATGGCCAGCGTCGTCACAGCCGGCGCCTCGCCCTCCGGGCTCCCAAGGGAATCGGGGTACACCAACGGATTCATCATGCTCGGTGTCGCGGTGGGACTCAGTGCCGCTGCAGCTCTCTTCATCCCCGCATTGAAGCGGGACAGGAAGACACACCTGGAACCGTCCGCGGACCTTGCTCACGCCGAGTTGGCAATGGTCGCCGGTGGCACGCTGTCTGGGGACAAGCCCGAATGAATCCATCGCGGAATCCTCGGCCGAGGACGTCGAAAGGGGCTGCGCCGAGACGCGGCCGAGAATCGTCAACGGTTGATCGACGCCGCCGAGCAGGTCTTCAGCGAACACGGGCTCGATGCGGCGGTCGACGAAATGGCCCGCGTAGCGGGCGTCGTCACCCGCAAGCTCTACCGCCGGTTCCCCACCGAAGATGCCCTCATCAGTGAACTCGTCCCCCATATCCTGAGCGAGCTATTTGGAACAGGCCACTTCGGGCTCTCGGCTCCCGGTGGCGACGGACTCGCCGAGGTCCTGTTCGCGACGGGTGCCAGGCAGGCCTCGCACCGCGGATGTATCTCGCGCCTGTGGAACGACGACAAGACGAGGCTCCCGAAGGACGAATATCGCCGAATGGTTCACCGGTTGCTGGCGGACGCAAGTGCGCACCGACGAATCCGCGAAGACGTCACCCTCACTGACATCGACTCTCAGTGGGCCAAGCGAGCGAACGGTGGAAACAACTCCCGGCATCACCGACAACAGTTGGCCGCCGGATCCTGGCCACCATGATCGCGGGGCTCAGAACCAGCACCGAAGAACTTGGCCAGCAACCGATCGACGAGAGAATAGAAATCTTGAGTCCGCTGAGCATACTCATGGATTTCAAGCAGGTACGAAACGCATGACGACCGTTCGTTCGGTAGTGCAACCCCTCTGGCTCAGCAGGGTCGAGCGGGTTGACGCCGAACGCTTCGACGGATGGTTATCGACAAAGATCATGTGCACCATCGATTCCGCCAGACCTTCACTCGCCGCAACCAGACTGCCATCGAGGAAATTGGCTCCGGGCTGTTGACTTGGCCGCAAGAGCGATCACACGTGACCGGTCCGAGCCAGCGAGATGTTCGTCGAGCTCTCGACTTCTGTCCATGAACCGGCGCGCACCGATGGCGACCGTCGGCCAGATGCCAGCACCCCGCGACCGCGTGCACGAGGTCAACCTCGAGTCTCGTCGAATATCACGAGTCCACCGCTGCTGACTGTCGATGCCAGTGATCTTCAGATCCCGTTCCGACCATTGCTGCGGCGGCGACCGGGTCTCGGTGCTGATCGTGTGCCCCGACTTGCCATCTCGCTTATGCCACACAGGCTATCGCCTGATAAAACTTCTCAATCAAGCGCATTCGCGGACGCGCCTCGGGTTGTTCCATGTCGATTGGCGGCGAAGTCTCGCCATCAGCGAAGCAAAGTTGCCGTTCATAGAACGATTCGAGTGTTACACCGCTGCTGATCTGGGCCGCCACCGTCGAGCCCGCCGAGGTGCCTATGATCATGTCGGGTTGACGAGAGATTGCCAGAAGGATTCGGATGGTTCCCGGATACCTATCCAGAACTCCGAGTTCTCAAGCGATTCCGGCCACCCATCCGCCGGCAAAGACAAATCCTTGCTCGACCATAGTGCCCTCCTACTGCACGCGGACCCGCGTGGGGCTGAAGGTGACGACAACTCGATCTTCGGCGGCCTGATCGGCCATCGACTCCAACGTCTGTCCATACGTTCCGATGATCCTCGCCATGAACGTCCGATTCGCGTCGTCGTCTTCGACCTCGACGTTCGCACGCACTTCCAAAGTGTGAAACGGGTTGTCGGAAGCGATCGCGAAAATCGTGGCCTGCGGCCGCGCAACCAGATTCGAATATTTCTTGCGATTCTTCGCCAAGGACGTTCGCAGCACGCCGTCGCCGTCCAGCAAGACCCACACGGCGGTGGTCTGGATGGATCCGTCGTCGTTGATCGTACTCAGTGCGACGGTCGTCGAGGTGACGAGATCGCGGTGGCTATCGGGGATCGTCAGTGTTGACATGGGCTCTCCTTGAGTGGCGAAGCGGACGATTACCTGGTGCTGCGTAGGTTCTTTCGTTTGGGTTCGCGGTCTCAACCGGGCTCAGGGTCACCGCCGCGACGCATCGCGGCTTCCATCTCTCGCGTCGACGGTGCCGGAGCCAGTTCGCCCACGCTGCCGCTTTCGGCCGCGGTGAGAAAATAGCTGACCAATCGACGCGAGGCGACCGCCGCGGCATCACCGCTGCCTGCCACCACCCCTGCGTTCGCCATCAGCAACACAACGAGATCCTGAGAGCGGAACTCCGGCCGCAGACGTCCCGCCTTTTTTGCCTTCGAGATGAGCTTCTCGAAGCCGCGGTAGGCCACGGCGCGCTTGTCTTCGAAGAGAACTTCGTCGGGGAACGTCATTGTCAGGACATTTGCGAATCCGCGATCCCCGTGCTGCATGACGCAGACCCGTTCGATGTAGTCGCAGAAGCCGCGCCAGGGATCAGACTCTGCCAGAGCCACATCCACCGCGTCCAGGTAGGTGGTCATCTTGTCGTCGAAGGCGTCCACCACCAAGGACTCCCGGGTCGGGAACCGTCGATAGAGCGTCGCCATGCCGACTCCAGCCTGCCGCGCGACCTCCGCCATCGACACGTCCAGTCCGCGCTCGGCGAACACCTGTCTGGCCGTGCACACCAGTGCGGCCCGGTTCCGCTCGGCGTCAACGCGCAGCACCGGCCGAACGCGTGGCTTCGTGGTCATCAGAACAACCTACCACCGAAGTGGAAAACACTCTCCACTTGAACGGCCGTGAGGTACGTTCACACGTGGAACCATCAGCCGGTGGACGATTCGAGTCGACCGGAGTGCGGAGGAAACGGTCGTGAGAATCGAACCCGGTCAAGTTGCCGTTGTCACCGGAGGCGCCAGTGGTATCGGTTATGGACTCGCGGCAGGGCTGGGATCACGAGGGGTCAAAATCGTGCTCGCCGACATCCGCCAGGCCGGCCTTATCGAGGCCACAACTGCGCTGACGGCGCTGGGAGTCGAAGTCCTCGGGGTTGTGACGGACGTCGGCGATCCCGAGTCGGTCGCGCATCTCGCGGATTCGACGATGGGTCACTTCGGTCGTGTGGACATCGTCTGCAACAACGCCGGGGTTGTCGGGGCCCAGGCACCGATGTGGGAGCAACAACCACAAACATGGCAGTGGCTCATCAACATCAAGTTGATGGGCGTGGTGCATGGGGTCACAACCTTCGCGCCACTGCTACTCCAGCACGGCACCGGTCACTTCCTCAACACCGCATCTGCCGGCGGTTTGATGCCATTGCCGACGATGACCCCTTACAACGCAACGATGCACGCAGTGGTCGGGCTGACCGAGACGCTGAATCTCGAACTGCGCGCGGTGGCCCCCGGAGTGGGCGCGTCTGTCTTGTGCCCGGGCCGCGTGGCGACCGGACTCGGCACCAACTCGCAGGCTCTCGAACCCTCGGTCGGTGCTGCGGCGACCGGAAATCCACAAGATCTCGCTGGATCGGTCCTCGACCCCGCAGAGCTGGCCGAACTGACCGTTGCCGGTATCGCGGCGGACGCCGTGCACATCGTGGCCGGCGCGGGTGTCGCGGCGGGAGCGCAAGCACGGATGGATTCGCTTCTCCGTGATCTGGATCTGGGGGCGTGACGGCTGCGCGCGCGATGCCGACGATCAGTCAGTAACCACGCAGAGCGGCAATGACATCACTGCCGAACACGGCGATGGTGTCCGGGTCGGCGCGATCGTGGAACCGCACGATCGCGAGTTCGACACCCCGCTCGGCCTCTGACGTGAACGTCGCCGCCAACTCCCCCGGTGTCTCGATCAGCGGCGGCCCCCAACCTGATTCGGGCATTCTGCGAGCCGCTCGTTCGGCTACTTTCGCGCGGGATTCTTCCTCGACCACGACACCGACCGGATACTGCACCGAAATCTTCGCGGTTCCGCGTAGCGGCGCGAGCTCGTCGAATCTCGGGCGTGCGGCGGCAACGCAATTCCACCAGTCTGCGTGTTCCGCCACGAGCGGCATCGTCAATTGCTTACCGGCACCGCCGATATGGATGGGGATCGTCCCTCGCACCGGAGTCGGTAGACCATAGGCGCCCGACAACTGAAAGTGTTTGCCTGAATAGTCGAACAGTTCTCCCGAGAACATCATCCGGAGGATGTCGATCGTCTCGCCGAGCTGTTCAGCACGTTCTCGGCGGGTGCCGACGTCGAAGCCGAACATCCCGAACTCGTCGTCCACCGAACCCCACCCGAGACCCAGCTCCAAACGGCCGCCGGAGATCTGATCCACGGTGGCCGCCATCTTGGCCAGGAGCGACGGATGGCGGAACGGGTTGCATCCCACCAGGTGCCCGAGACGAATAGTCGAAGTCGAGGTCGCGATCGCGGAGAGAAGCGTCCAGCTCTCGAGTGTGTCGAACTGTGGCGCACCGGGAGCATAGAGGTGGTCCATGATCCAGAAAGAATCGAAACCAGCCTCCTCTGCATTGCGGGCGGCGGCGATCACCTCCGTGGCGGAAACTCCCAGTTGCGGCATGAAGATGCCGAACCGGAGCGCAGGACTACGACGGTCGGTCATGGGTGATTCGAACCAGGCCTTCTTGTGTCGTGCGGGCGACGTGTCGACCGGTCACATCAAGGATGTGTCCTTGGCAGAGAGCGCGATTCGACGACGACCACACGGACGCCGTTTCGTGAAGGAGCCACCCCCCGGTCAACGGACCCCCTTGGAACCACAGGGCGTGGTCGAGGCTGGCGGCACGGACCCGGGGGTCACCCATGATCATGCCCCGCGGCCCCAGAGAAGTGGCCAGCAAGAACATGTCGGACAGGTACGCGAGCGCGGCAGCGTTGACCAACGGATCGTCCGGGAGCCGGTCGAGCGGCCTCACCAGAAATCGTTGCTGCGCCGGAGCCGAGCCCGTCCGCAAGGTGCGCGCGCGCATCGGCTCCTCAAAGAAGCGAACCTCGAGCCGCAGCATCTGACCGAGCTTGCCAAGCCAGGTGTTGATCGTCTCCACCATCGCGGTGTCGGACTCGGTGGTGGCCCACGACGCCTGTTCCACGTCGATCGGCTGCCGCACCGGTTCCGGCGCATCATTGGTTGCGGTATGGAATGACAGCTCCGCAGTCAGTAATCGGTGCTCTCCCTGCGTAGCGACCACGCGTCTGCGCGAGCTCGAGCGCCCGTCGCGCTCACAGTGAACCGAATAGTCGATCGGGAGAGCCCAGTCGCCGGCGCGCTCGAAGTATGCGTGCAACGAATGCGGGAGTTGCTGCGCCGGAACGGTTCGTCCGGCGCTGATGACCGCCTGTCCGAGCATTTGGCCACCGAATACCCGACCAGGCAGCGAAGGACGCGATCGCGCGCGGAAGACATTTTTTCCCAAGGATTCAGGATCGAGGATCTCGGCCAGATCGTCGACGATCATGCCAGTCCCTCCAGGTGGTCGCGGACAAACCGGTCGACCAAGCCGTCGTCCACCCGTGCGTCGGCCCGTAGACCAGCTACCGCACAGAGGAATACGTGTAGGTCGTCCAGGGTGAAGTCTGCACGTACCGTTCCTTGCACCTGCGCCTGCGAAATGAGGGCGCGGCCTCGCCTCCGGATGTCCTCGCGACGTCGGGTCAGACCAGGAGTGCTGTCGGGATCGGCCAAAACGATATCGGCAAGACCGCGACCACCCACCCCGGACAACCGTCGTGCATACTCCTGCATCGCATCGATTGCCGACGCCATCTCTTCAACCACATCGAGCTCGGCTTCCACCTGGGTCAGAAAATCGGCGAGAACGGCCTCGATCAGCTCGTCACGGGTCGAAAAGTGTCGATACAGAGTCCCGATTCCCAGTCCGGCATCCGATGCGACTGCCGCAGCCGAGAGTTCGTATCCCCTGTTCCACAGATGCTCTCGCCCGATCGCCAGCAATTTCTCACGATTGCGGAGTCCGTCGACGCGGGGCCGGCGTCGTGCTGAAGCGTCAGCGCGGATCATCGCACCTTCAGCGTGCCGCCGTCGATCGAAATCGTCTGCCCGGTGACGAATCCGGCACCTTCTGACGAATAAAACGCCATGACGGGCACGAAGTCTTTGGCGATGTCGCCGAGCTGGCCACCGATTGGAATCCGTTGGGCCATCACGGCGTCGTGCTGGACCAGCTGCTCCTCGGACATCTCCGAGCGCGTCTTGTCGTACATGGGTGTCCAGATCGCCGGGGCGATCGCGTTGACGGTGATGCCGTGCTGGCCCCATTCGGCCGCGACGGTACGCGTCCAGGCGAGAACTGCACCCTTGCTCGCCGAGTAAGCGGCTTTGCGTGGCAATCCGTCCAATCCGGCTGCTGACGCGAAATTCAGGATCGCGCCGCCATCGGCTTTCAGATGCCGGAAGGCAGCCTGGTTGGTCAACATCGTTCCGGTGGCGTTGATCGCCATCACGGTGTTCCAAAGGTCCAACGGAGTCGACTCCGACGGCGCGAAAGGCGCGATGCCGGCTGCGTGGATCAGGACATCCAGGCCACCAAGGGTTGTGACCGCTGTATCTATTGCGTGATCGACAGACGCCTGGTCCGACACATCGACCTGGTGGAACGATGCGCCGGCTTCCTCCGCGATGGCCCGGCCCGATTCCTCGACCAGGTCCAACGACACCACCCGGGCTCCGAGAGCAGGGAAGGCGCGCACAAGCCCTTCCCCCATACCGCTCGCGCCGCCGGTCACGATGATTCGACGTCCGCTGAGATCCTGCACGCTCATGTGCTTGCCTTCCATCAGGCTTAAACGGAGTTACTGGCTCCTCTTAACTCCGATCGTAGCGCCGATATGGATTCTTACGCAAGGACGCCAACAGATCTCACGATTTCGCCGCAGTAACCGGATGATCGAGTGATCCCCCAAACCGGCCGTGAAGACGTCACTGTCGTCACCGGCGCCCGGATGGCCCGCCTCGCGAACATCGACGACCCGCCACCTGCAACCCTGGGTCGCGACGCCGGACCTCGGCCCCCCGATACAGCAGACGACGATTCCCCCGGAGCGTTGTGACCGCGAGCGGTACATTCTTGGTATAGCCCACCCGAACGCTCAAGCTGCTCAACCCGACCTGGACGAGGCTCGCTTCAGTCGCACGTCCCTTACAAAGGGCTCTCGTGAAGTGCGCAGACACGTCGGCTCTCAGTTTGGTTGACAGCCGACGCCATGCGCACCGAAGTTGTATCGGCGCGCATGGCGTGGCTATTCACCGCCCCGCTCAGCTACCCGGGAGCTTATAGAGCGCGGGATCAGCCGGAATACGTTGGAAGCCACTGAGGTTGCCGTCCTTGTCCGCAGTCGCCAGAATTCCGTCAGCGCTGCAGGTATTGGGTGAAAACGCGATCTGTTTCCCGTTGCACTGGAACATGATGCCGTTGGAATTCGGCAGTTCGGTTGGAGGTGCCGACTTGATGGCAGCCATGACACCGGCAGGCGTCACGTCGGCGATCTTCGCAGCGTTGAGCGCGTTGATCGCACCCAGCATCGGCGAGTATCCGTAGTTGGACATGGACGAGACCTTCGTTCCGTCACCGTATTTGTCAAGAACCGCGGTGAACAGCTTGACCGATTCGAGATCAGGGTTGAGGTCGGCGGAAGCCGAGACCTTGACCCCGTCATAACCTCCGGGGATGGCCGAGCTGCTCTGCGGTGAGATGCAGCGTTCGATGATCACGACCTTGGCCTGAGGAGACACGGTTTTGATCGCCTTGATCGCACTCGTGCAGAAATCGGTACTGCCGGCGATATGGTAAAGATCCGGGTCGGCTTCGGCTGCTGAGGCGATCTGCGGACTCATGTCAGCGGTACCCGGCGGGACGGCCGTGGTGTTGACCTCGAGCCCGGCGTTCCTGAACAACATCTCGCCGACCTTCGCCGCACCCTGGGCAGCCGGGACGGCGATGACAACCTGATCAACCTTCTTGAGTCCTTCCTCTTTCGCCCATTCGGCCGGACCGCCGAACAACGACAGACTGTTGAAGAGGGAGAACACACCCGGTGTTGTCAGTCCGGCCTGCGTCGGCGCGGTCTGCATGATCAGCGGAATCTTCGCCGGGGCGAGAACGGAGATCACCGAATCGAGGACACCGATCGAACCGCCCAACACAGCCGAGACCTTCGCCGCGACCATCTGGTTCGCGCAATCGGTTGCCGTCGCCGGAACGCCGAGGGTCTCACAGACCTTCACCTCGATGGGGTGACCGCCGAGGCCGCCCAGGTAGTCGTTGGCATAGGCGGCTGCCGCCTGCGCGCCCATAATCTCGTCGGTCGTGTTGATCGTCTGCCCGGCACCCTCACTGATGAAGCCGAAGGTCACTGGGGTCCCGGTGGCCTTGTTCGCAGTCCCCAGCGCCGATTGGTCAGCGGCTGTTGATGATCCCCCTCCGCCGCCGCCGTCGTCGTCGGAACCACACGCGGCGAGACCCGCAACCAACACTCCTGCAAACAGGACCGAGGCGATTTGCCGCCGGCGTCCATGGAACTTCATTTCTTCTCCTTTGGGTTTGACCCAGTCGATGGCTGCGAATGTACGGTGATGACTGGGTCGGCGAAAACGAACTGATCGCTTGCCTGGACGATGCACAGGGGCTGCGGCTCAACCGCGCTCATACCGAGGTGGTCTCCCCCAGATATGCCGTTTCCAGCAGCGCCGGGTCGGCCGCGAGTTCACCGGCGGGACCCCGCAGGTGAACGTCGCCGTGCACCACGACGATGGCCTGGTCGGCAACACTCAGGGCGAGGCTGACGTGTTGTTCGACCAGGACCACCACCGCGTTGGTCTCGTCGGCGATACGCCGGACCAAAGGCAACAGGTCCTCGACGATGACCGGCGCCAGTCCCATGCTCATCTCGTCGATGAGCAGGACCCTGGGATTCTGCACGAGTGCGCGTGCCACGGCCAGCATCTGCTGTTCGCCGCCCGACAACGAACCCGCCGCGACCTTGAGACGCTTTGTCAACGAAGGGAACAGGTCCATCGCGCCATCGACGTCGAGACCACCGGACTTGTTGGCGATGGTCAGGTTCTCTTTGACGGTCAGGGTAGTGAACAGCGCACGATCATCCGGCACCAACACCAGATCTGCCTTGTTCGCCGACGCGGGTCTGCCGCTGGGCAGCGCTCGTCCGCCGACCGACACCCCACCCGCGAGCCGTGGCAACAGGCCCGCCAATGTCGCGAGCAGAGTTGTCTTACCGGCACCGTTGGGGCCGAGCAACGCCAGCACCTCGCCCTGCCTGAGCGCGAGATCGAAATCACGCAGGACTGCCACCGACCCGTGACCTACGGTCAGGCCCTTGCACTCGAGGGCGTACCCCGGTGTCGACGTGGTGTCTGTCATGACGTGATCTCCTCTGCGTGGGCATTGCCCAGGTAGGCCTCGGCCACGGAGCGGTCGTTTCGCACCTCGTCCGGAGTCCCGGACACGATCACCTTGCCGAAGTTGAGTACGTGGATGCGGTCACAGAGACCGAGCACAAATCCCATGTCGTGATCGACGAGCAGGATACTGACGCCGCTGTCCCGAACTGCCCGCAATTGCTCTGCCAACCAACGGCTCTCAGATGTATCCAGGCCACCGGCGGGTTCGTCGAGCAACAACGCGGTCGGAGAGCCGACGAGTGCACGGGCGATCGAAACCAGTTGGCGCTGGCCTTGCGACAACTCGGATGCCGGCCGGTCCCGCACCGGATCCAGACCGAGCAGAGCGAACACAGCGTCGACTCTCGCCTCGTCGTTCATCTCCGAGACGCGGCCGTCGGCGGAACTCGCAGCCGTCAGTCCCACCTTGATGTTTTCGAGAACGCTCAGGTCGTCGTACAGCTCGATCGCCTGGAACGTCCGGCCGAGTCCGGCACGAATCCGTTTGTGGGGCACCAGCTTGTCGATCGACTTGCTGTTGAGCACCACATCGCCGCTGTGTGGGGCGAATCCGCTGATCGCGTCGATCAGAGTGGTCTTGCCCGCGCCGTTGGGTCCGATCAGACCGACAACCGTGCCCTTGCCGACCGAGAACGACACATTGTCCACCGCGACGACGCCGCCGTACCGCACCGACACGTTCCGCAGCTCGAGCACCGGAGGAGCGTCGGGATCGACCGCCGGACGCTCGCGCGCCTGCACGTCGATCGCGGCGGCGGCGCCCGTCGCCGTGTCGTCGGGAGCCGTCGACCGGCTGCGCCACCTGGCTATCAGGGCGTGCACCGGCCCCACCACGCCCTCCGGGTTGAAGATCACGGTGAGTACCAGCAGCAGACTCGCCACCACCGGGTACCAGCCACTGACGGTGAACGCTTCGTCGATCACGATGATCAGCAATCCGCCTGCGGCGGTGATACCTGCGAGGTTGCCTCCGGATACCGATGTGGCTCCCGCAAGATACACCGCGCCGAAGAGGATCAGGCCGTTGAGCGCGGAGAACGAGTCGAAGGTGACCGATTGCTGCTGATAGGCCAGCAACGAACCACCGAGTCCGGCAATGAACGCGGCGATCGCGAACGCTGCGATCTTGATGACCGTCACGTTGACGCCCGCGGCAGCGGCCGAACGTTCGTTGGCCCTCACCGCCAGCATCTGTGCTCCGAGCTTGCTACGTCGAAGGACGGCGACCCCGATACCGACGGAAATCAGGACGATGAGGCACAAGACCCCGAACCGCAGTCGTGGATACTCCAGCCCCGCACCGATTCCCAGGTCCCACCCGAAGATCTTCGGGGCCGGCACCGCCTGACCCGCGGACCCGACGAAGTCGCTGTTACGGAACCACACGGCCTCCACCGCGTAGGCCATGGCGAGTGTGACCACCGCGACGGTGAGGCCTCGTATTCGCAATGCCGGCAGCCCGATGATGACACCGAGCACAGCAGCGATGAGCGCCGCGAGCAGAGGAGCGATCGGGAAAGGTATGTGGAGATCGGAGGTGAGCGGCCCTACCGTGAAGCCCGCGACGCCGGCGATCGTCAATTGCGCCAACGACACCTGGCCGGCATATCCGGTGACGACCACGGTCGAGAGCGCAACGATCGCCATGATCAAACTGACTATGAGTCCGGTGCGAAACCGGTCTTCCAGGAGAACAAGTCCCAGCAGCGCGATGACTCCGAACACGATCGTGGTCCAGACCAGGTGCTCGGGTCGCGGCGCCCTGCCGAGGTTGCGCTCGATGACCGCCCCACGAGAGGGCAAAGGCTGAGCCCGGACCACGAGCAGCACCAGGATGATGATCAGTGGTACCAGTTCCGGCAGACCCGCCGACGGTAGCCAGTCGAACTTGGCAGCCAAGTTCTGCGCTTCGGACTGGAACATGCCGATGACGAGTCCGGCAACGGCTGCCACCACGATGAACTGGAATCGTGCCGCGATCGCCGCCGCCAAGGCGGGGACGATGAAGAGTGTGTACGCCACCGGCACCAGCGGAACGATGGGGGCGATGAGGATGCCGGCGAGACCAGCAACGGCCGAGCTGATCATCCAGTTGTAGATCGCCACCCGGTCCGGAGAGATACCACTGAGGTAGGCACCACGCTCGCTCTCGGCAGCGGCCCGCGTCGCCAGACCGAACTTGGTGAACCGGAAGACAGCGGCGAGTAACACTGCGACCACGATCACGGTGATGGCGAAGTATATGCGGTCAGAGGACACGCGGAAGTCACCTGCGGACCACACCTCCGTGGGGAAGATCGGGTCGACCGCGATGGGCGTGGTGCCGATCATCTGTGCGACCAGACCGCTGATGAGGAGCGAAATACCCAACGCTGCAACTGCCTTTGCGACGGGCGGTGCGGTGCGCAGGGGCCGGAACACGATCACATACAGGAGTAGTCCGAGGATCGCGGCCATCGCGAGGGCGATCACCATCGCCGGCCACAGGCTCATCGGATCGCCGATGTCGACCGTGACGGGGAATCCCGGGACAAGGATCAGCAGCTCACCCTGCCGCAGGTACGCATAGGCATACGCGGTGTAGAGGGCGATCGAACCGGTTGCGAAGTTCAGGACGCCTGAACTCCGGTAGGTCATCACAACTGCGAGGGCGAGGGCGCCGAACACAGCCCCATTGCCGAGACCGAGCAAGAGAAATACGAGGTGTTGCGTCATCAGGGTGACGATCCTTGTCATCGAAATCGGTCGAGTATCGCTTGACGATAGGACAGCAACCACACCGGTGTTCACGTTTTGAAAAAGTACGAACAGTTGTTTCATCTAACTGTTTAGCAACCCGCAACCAAATGCTGGCGAGATTGCTGAGGAACACCTCATGAGCCGGCGAAGTGCCTGGCCCTACCGTTCGACGGGCGTGGTTTCCTATACGATTGCGTCTAATCCTCTGCCTATATTGGGAAGCGTGTTTTGGGACGGCTGCTGCGGGTCGCAGGCGGGCGATCCGGGAGGTTGTTCTCGCGGCGTACGGGCGCGGGAGGGAACCGACGACGCGGCGACGCTCCGTACCCAGCGGCGCAGCCCAGCCGTCCACCGGGCCGAAACCCCCGTTGACCGTTTCGGCCCGGTCAGCGGGGACTTCGGCCCGGTTGGCGAATTGCTCGCGTCAGTTGGTGACCAATTGGGCGACGAACCCGTCCGGTGCCGTGCCGTAGAGCAAGCGTGCGGCCTGGGTCAATTCGCCGCTATCGAGTTTGCCTCCGGCGCGGGCGCGATACCTCTCCGGCTTCTGGTTCCAGCCGATCATCCGGATCAACAGGTCTCCGTCGACCCGCAGGATCTGTCCGGTCAGCCAGGCGGCCTCGTCGGAAGCGAGCCACGCGACCACCGGCGAGCTCTGTCCGGGATCCAGGCTTGGATCATTGGCCTTCTCACCGGTGAAGACATCGGCGGACAACCGGGTCGCGGCCACCGGCGAAATCGCGTTGGCGGTGACGTTGTAACGCTCCATCTCCAGTGCAGTTGTCAGCGTGAGACCGACGATCGCGGCTTTGGCCGCGCTGTAGGCCGCCTGTCCCGCATTGCCTTTGAGCCCCGCGCCCGAGGTCGTGTTGATGATTCTGCCTCGGACGTCTGCGCCGGCCTTCGATTCGTTCCGCCAGTAATCGCAGGCGTGTTTGGTTACTGCGAAGGTACCTTTGAGATGTACCGAGACAACCGCATCCCAGTCTTCCTCGGTCATTCGGGTGATCAGCTTGTCGCGAACGATTCCGGCGTTGTTGACAACGATGTCGAGGCGGCCGAACTCGGCAACCGCCTGGGCGATGAGAGCGTCGCTGTCGGTCCAGCTGGTGACCGATCCTTTGTTGGCAACCGCTTTGCCGCCAGCCTCGACGATCTCACGAGCAACCTGGTCGGCCGGGCTCTCGCCTGAATCGGTGCCGTCGCGGGACACACCCGGATCGTTGACGACAACCGTTGCACCGTGCCGGGCCAATTCGAGGCAGTGCGCCCGCCCGATTCCGCGTCCGCCGCCGGTGACGATGGCGACCTTGCCGTCGAGCCGTACTTCTCCCATGAGTTCTACCTTTCGATTGCTTGTTTGCGAACGCCGGCCTCGCCCCACAGATCCGCCAAGGCCGCGGTTCGTTCGGTCCGGTCCAGGCCTCGCAGGTCGACCGAACCTCGCTCGGTGACCACGATCCCGACGTCATGTGCCGGAGTGCTCACCGGACGCGACAGTGACGAGACGAGAGTTGATGCGCCGTTGTGGGTGGTCGAGACGGCGATGATGCTGACACCGCCAACGGTGGTCGCCGCTGCTGCGGCGTAGTCACCGTGACCGCCGATACCGCCGAACACTGCGGTCGCCGTACCTTCGACGTTAATCTGACCGTGCACGTCCACTTCGACGGCGGTGTTCACCGCGACAAACGGATCGGCCGACAGTCTGCTGACGTCGTGGGTGTACTCGACCGGATGCAGGACCGGACGGCCCTCTGCCCACTCGCGCAGTCGGGGTCCTCCGGCGAGATAGGTCGTCACGGGTTCGCCGAGCAACAGGCCACGGTTGTCGAGGTCGACAACCTCATCGGGCAGCAGGCCCGAATCGATGCGCACCGGGACCGTCAGGGTGCTGAGCAGAAGCGACCCCAGCGACCCCGGGCCGACCTGTAGTCGAGTGCCCTCCGGGATGAGTGGCAGTAATCTCGCGGCCAGTCGTTCGGTGATCGGATCGGTGCGGGCGCCGGGCATATCGCCCGGCGGTTGGTCGGTGCTCCCGACGATGACGACCTGGTCGGCGGGCAACAACGCGCCTGCAGCACACATCGGCGCCGCCGACGACGTGATCGCCGCGACTCTCGCGCCTGCGTCCACCGCAGCCTTCTGCCACGAGATCTCATTGGCGAACGTGTGCCCACCGCCGGTCGCAACCACGGTGGCGACCAACACATCGGGCCGAATTACGTTGTGTATCAACGCCGGAACCTGCGACAACCGAATCGGCACAAAGTGGGCGAGTCCGTCGGCCACGGCCTTGCGCAGTCCCCAGCCCGGCATCACCGTGCGCACGTCGGCGAACGCGGTGAGATCGAGTCCGCGGGGCTCTGCCGGCATCCAGCCCAGCAACAGCCGAACACCACCGACTGCGCGGGCGGCCTCGGACAGTTCTTCGAACACCACCTGTGGTGTGCCGAATCCGTCGCCCACAGCGACGGTGCACCCGCTGCGCAGGAGGGTTCCGAGGACACGGTCGTCGGACGAATGCGTCACCGTGCGGGCTCTCGGGGCAGCCCGAGCACCCGCTCCGACAATATGTTTCGCTGGATCTCGCTGGTCCCACCCAGGATGGTCTGTGCCCGGCCGACCAACATCCGGTGCACGATCGGTGACAGCTCCGGGTCGACGGTCGCATCCATGCCCAGTACGTCGGTGGCCACATCTCCGAGATCGCGATGGACCTCCGAGGCCATCAGCTTGAGGACCGACATCGTCGGTGAGTTCGCCCCGTCTCCGGTGGAAATCGCCCGCAGCCAGGTGGCCCGCAGGATCCACACCCGGCTCCACAGCTGGACGAACTTGTCCGCCAGTAGGTCATCGAGTCGGCCCTTGTCGGTTGCGGCTTCGATCAGTTCATCGAGCGCGGCGAACATACCAACGGCCTGCGATCCCAAACTCAGTCGCTCTTGGCCGAGCGTCGCGGTGGCCACCCGCCACCCTTCGCCGACCTGACCCAGGAGGTGTTCGGGACCCAGTCGCACGTCCGACAAGAAGACCTCATTGAACTTCTTCTCGCCGTCCATCTGCTCGAGGGGCCGGACCAGGATGCCGGGCAGGACCATCGGGACGATGAACGCGGTCAGACCCTTGTAGCGCTCGTCACCGGTACGTGCGAGCAGTAATCCGAACTGCGCCGCTTTGGCGGCACTGGTCCAGACCTTCTGGCCCTCCACGATCCAGCCCTCGTCCCCCGGGCGCACCCGTGTTCGCACCGACGCGAGGTCCGAGCCTGCACCCGGCTCGGAGAACAGCTGACACCACAGATGCTCACCCGAGACGATGGGAGGCAGGTACTTCGCCTTTTGTTCCGCCGTGCCGAACTGCATGATGACCGGTCCGGCCAGGTTGGGCCCGACGATTCCGAGCTGAGTCGGTACACCCGCCTTCGCCGCTTCCTCGGCAAAGATCGCCTGCTCCATCGCAGTGGCCTCGCGCCCACCGAACTCGGTCGGCCAGTGCAGGCACGCGTAACCGGCTTGAGCAAGGGTCTGATGCCACTGCCGTCCCGGCGCGACGTCTGCCGCGTCCGGGGTGCCGCCGTATGCCCGCAGACCTTCAGGACGCGGAGCGGTCGCTAACCACGACTGCACCTCGTACCGGAAGTCTTCGCCTTCTCCACCGTCTTGACCCAGCGGCGACTTCGAACTCATAACTTCCCCTCGTCCATTCAGCTCTCGGTGCCTAGAAGCCCATCGACCGACCGATGAGGTCTTTCATGATTTCGGTGGTACCGCCGTAGAGACGCTGTACCCGCGAGTCGCGCCACAGTCGCGCCACCTCGTACTCGTTGATGTACCCGTAGCCACCGTGCAGTTGAAGGCAGCGGTCCAGGATTTCCCACTGGAGCTCGGTGCTCCACCACTTGAGCCCGGCGGCCTCTTCCGCGGACAGCTCGCCGGCGTTGGCCGCCATCACACACTGGTCGAGGTAGCTCTGCGCCACGTTCAGTTTGGTCTTCATCTCGGCGAGGAAGTGGCGGTTGACCTGAAACTTACCGATCTCGGTACCGAAGGCCTTGCGGTTCGCCGCGTAGTCGACCGTCAGATCGAAGGCTCGCCGTGCCATCGGCACGGCATAGGTTGCTATGCCCACCCGCTCGGCGGGCAGGTTACCCATCAGGTGATAGAAGCCACGGTTCTCTTCGCCCAGCAGGTTCTCCACCGGAACCTCGACGTTGTCGAAGAACAGTTCGGCGGTGTCCGCCGAGTGTTGCCCGATCTTGTCGAGTTTGCGCCCGCGCGAGAAGCCCTCCCTCGTTGCCTCGACAACGATGAGGCTCAGTCCTTTACGGCCCGCTGACGGATCGGTTTTGCAGGCCACCATGATGAGGTCAGACGACAGTCCGTTGCTGATGAACGTCTTCGAACCGTTGATGACATAGCTGTCTCCGACCCGCTTTGCCGTGGTCTTGATGCCCGCCACATCGGATCCCGCGGCAGGCTCAGACATGGCGATCGAGGTGATGTATTCGCCGGACACGTACTTCGGGAGCCAACGCTTTTTCTGTTCGTCATTGGTGAGACCGACGAGGTAGGAGGCCATGATGTCGTTCTGCACGCCCAGACCGATCCCGACCGCGCCCGTTCCGAACATCTCCTCGCTGAGGATCTGGTTGTACCGGTAGTCTTTGATGCCCAGGCCGCCGTACTCTTCGGGTGCCTCCCACCCGATCAATCCTTGTTCGCCTGCCCGAAGCCATGCTTCGCGACTGACGCGTCCCTCACGTTCCCACTGTTCGGTGTACGGAACGCACTCTTTTTCGAAAAATGTTCTCGCAGTTGCGCGAAACTGTTCATGCTCATCTTCGAGATGGTGGCGGCGCATCGATGGGTCCTCCAGATCGGCTGTTGCGAATATACTACAATAATACAACTATTAACCCTGTTACACCGAGACCCATCAACACCGACAGGTGAGGACAGATGACCAGCACAACGGCACCCCGTGGTGACGACCGGAAGAGTCTCTCGGCCTATCGCGCGGCGCTGAGAGAATTTCTCGAATCCGACACCGCCCTGGACGAGTGGCGTGGACGCCACTATCCGACGGTTCCGGCCGAGCTCCAGCACCATGCCCAGCTCATGAAACTGCTTTATGCCGGTGGCTGGAACAGGTACGGCTGGCCCGTGTCCGCCGGTGGCCTCGGCGGTGACGAACGACATCGAGCGGTCCTCTACGACGAACTCAGTGCGCACGGCTTGCCGGTCCCGGGTCAGCATTTGGTGATGGAGACCCTCGGACCGCCGACGGTACGGTTCGCGCCCGAGGTCGCACGTACGCTCTTCCCGGGCTTTCTCGGCGGCACCGAATGGTGGGGACAGGGATTCTCCGAACCGGAGGCGGGAAGCGACCTCGCCTCCCTGCGGTGCCGGGCCACCCGAGAGGGCGACGACTACATCGTCAACGGCCAGAAGCTGTGGACCAGTTACGGCGCCACCGCACGCCGACTCGTGTGCCTCGTGCGCACGGGCACCACCGAGAGCCGGCATCGCGGCCTGAGTATGTTGCTGATCGACGTGGACACCCCCGGCCTGCAGACCCGACCGATCGCGCTGGCGAGTGGTCGCGAAGAATTGGCGGAGGTCTTCTTCGATTCCGTCCGGGTTCCGGCGAGTCGGCTCATCGGCGAGCATGACCAGGGCTGGGCGGTGGCGATGTACTTGTTGCAATTCGAGCGGGGGATGTATGCCTGGCTCACCTCCACCGTGCTCCTGCAACGTCTGAACACGCTGCGGAATCAACTGCGCGACCGCGGAATTCGCCGCGATGGCTCTGCCGTTCGACTCGGCAACGTCTACCTCGACATCGTCGCCTTGCGGGCCCGCAGTGCCCAGACCGTGCAGCGACTCGCCGAAGGCGAAACCATCGGCCCCGAAGCCAGCACCGACAAGATCCTGTTGGGTACCGCGGAGCAGTCGCTCTACGACGCAGCTCGCGATCTGCTCGGACCACTGATCGACATCGGCACCGGACCCGATCTCGACACCTGGCGCGACGAGTGGTGGTACAGCCGCGCCGCCACGATCCTCGGCGGTTCGGCAGAAGTGCAGCGCGGAATCATCGCCGACCGCGTCCTGAAGCTGCCGTGAAAGGAACTCAGATGGACAACGAGACCAGAACGCTCCTTGCCGGCTCGCTCAAGGAGATGTTCGAGGGTGAGGGAGTCGACATCGAGGCGGCTCTGGCCGAACTGGGCTGGGACGACGTCATCGATGCCTACCCTGCCGCCACCGAACTCCTGTTCGCCGAACACGGACGAGCGCTGGCACATTCACGATCACTGGACGCCGTGATCGTGCGCGGCCTGGCGGATGTCCTGCCCGCGCCCCGGGGCATGCGCGCGGTCGTATATCCGTTGCCGTCACCCTCAGCCGGCCTGACCAGTGACGAGAACTCGATCGACGGAGTTGTGCTGACGGGCTTGGACGACGTCGACGAGCTGATCGTGCCCGTATCCACGACGCACGGCACGGGCGTCGTCGTGGTACCGGTTGCCGACGTCGAGTCCGAACCCGTCGGCAGTATCGAAGCCGACTCGACCATGGTGCGAGTGCGCGGCAACCGTGTCCCCACCGTCACCGCCGAAGCGAGCGCGGACTGGGATAGAGCGGTCGCCTCGGGACGACGCGCACTGGCCGCCGAGATCATCGGAGCCTGCGGCGCGGCGCTGCAACTCGCAATCGAACACACCAGTTCACGCAATCAGTTCGGTCAGCCGATCTCGCGTTTCCAGGCCGTTCGCCACCGACTCTCCGAGGCTCACGTCGCCATTGCTGCGGCGCAGGGCATGCTGGACGCGGCCTGGGCCGACCTGGATCCCGACACCGCCACCGTCGCCAAGGCGCTGGCGGGCCGGGCCCAGGCGATCGCCACCCGGACGGTCCTCCAGGTGTGCGGGGCCGTCGGGATCTCCGCCGAACACCCGATGCACCGTTTTGTCGAACGAGCGGCCGTCCTCGACGCGCTGCTCACACCGCATCTCATCATGGTGGAGCAACTGGGATCGTCCCTGCTGGCAGGCGCGCCGATCTTGCACGTCACCGAGATCGACACGGCATAGCGTCGATACAGGCAAACGACAGGGCCGGAAGAGCATTCACTCTTCCGGCCCTACTCGTGGTTCGGTTGTGCTCAGCGGGCAGGTAACAACCCGACCCGCTCACCCAGCAAGCGCCGATGGTGTGAAGGTCCCCCGAAAAGCACTTCACTGCTTCGAGCCCTCTTGAAATACAGGTGCGCCGGATGCTCCCAGGTGAAACCGATGCCGCCGTGCAACTGGATTGTCTCACTCGCGCATCTGCTGTAGGCCTCCGAGCACACGGACTTGCTCAAATCGGCCAACGCGGACACCCCCGGATCACCGTCGGCGTCGGCCGAAGCTGCCAGCCGCGCCGTCGATTTCGCTGATTCGAGAGCGACCAGCATGTCGGCGCACTTGTGTTTGACCGCTTGAAAGGATCCGATCGGGCGCCCGAACTGAGTGCGTTCTTTCGCATATTGCACAGACATATCCAGCACTCGCTCGATACCCCCCACCTGCTCGTTCGCCAGGGCGATCACGGCGACATCGAGCATCCGGGCGACCGCCGCCCAGCCCTCGCCGTCGATGCCCACCAACCGGCCGCGGGCACCGTCGAACGTCAGCGTTGCCTGCCGGCGCGTGCGATCGAGCGTCGGCAGTGGCGTTCTGGTGACCGCCGGATCCGCCGCGTCGACCAGGAACAGACTGATGCCGGAATCGGTACGTCCGACCACCAGGATCACATCGGCGATGTGACCGTCGAGTACGTGAGTCTTGGTCCCGTGCAAGGTGTATCCGGAACCATCGGCACGCGCTGAGAGCGTGACGCCCTCGGGTTCCCAGCTCTCTTTGTCCTCGGTCAGCGCGACCGTGCCGATCGTGGCACCGGAGGCGATCGCTGGAAGATACCGGGCGGCGGCATCGTTGTCGCCGGCTGCGCCGAGCGCGGTGGCGAACATGACAACGCTGCTGAGATACGGGCCGCAGTAGAGAGCCCGCCCCATCTCGGTCATCACGACACCGATCTCTTCGCTGCCGTAACCGTCACCGCCGAATTGCTCGGGGATCGCCAGCCCGAACAACCCCATCTGCTCGGCCATCTGGTCCCACAGTTCCCGGTCGTAACCCTCGGCGCTCTCCATGCTCTTTCGCACAGCCGCTTCGGGCGACTTGTCAGCGAACAGCGCGTTCACTGCCGCGCCGAGTTGTTCCTGCTCCTCGGTCAATACCCCGCGCATGTGGCTCCTTCTGGTGGGCGACGGCAAGGTCGATCATTTGTGAATCTGGTGGTGCAGACGAAGCTGCCGACAGTCAGCTGCGGCTTGCGGCCGGTGCCGCGTTGTTGCTGCGTTCGACGAACTTGTTCACGATCGCCTGGTGTTCGGGCTGATCGAAGGAGACGTACTCCTCGGTGAGGGCGTAGTCGAGAACTCCGGCGATTGCGCGCTTGATGTGCAGGTTGAGCGCACGCTTGGTCGACTGGATCGCCTGCGGCGGCTGCGCAGCCAGCTGCTTCGCCAGAGCCAGTGCCTCGGTCTGCAGGTCCGCGTCATCGACCAGCCGATTGGCCAGCCCCAGCGATACCGCCGTTTCGGCGGGAATCCTAGCGCTGGTGTAGAGATACTCCTTCGCCCGCAACATGCCCATCAGCAGTGGCCAGGTCGGCGCTCCACCGTCGGCAGCGGTCAGACCGATACCGACGTGCGGGTCGGCCAGAAATGCGCTGCTGCCGATCAGCACGATGTCGCTGCAGACCGCGAGGTTGCACCCCAGCCCGACTGCGGGCCCGTTGACCGCAGCGACCACCGGAAGCGGGAAATCGACCATGGCGGTGATCAATTCGCGCGCACCGTCGATCTCCCCGCGCCGTTTGACCGGATCCGTCTGCAACGACTGGAGATGGTGCATGTCGCCTCCGGCACTGAAAGCGCGCCCAGCGCCGGTCAAGACGACAGAACGGGCATCGGGATCCTTGGCGATACGTCCCCACACCGCGATCAACGCGCCGTGCAGGGCTTTGTTGGCAGAGTTGAGAGCCTCAGGCCTGTTGAGCGTCACCATACGTACGCCGCCGTCACTCTCGACCAGGAGTTCTGGTCCCAGGTCCGAATACATGTGGCCTCTATTCTGTATCGACTATTCGCTGGACGGCACGGCCGGGGAGAAGCCCCATCTCTGCCGTGGCGAGTTCGCAAAGCACCACCGACCCGTTGCCGGCATGCACTCCACCCTACCAATCAGATAATTGATTGCACTAGTAGTGCCCCGAATATTTGCGGTCCCGGCACTCCCTCGGGGATGTAATCGGACCTCTGATTCAGTCCGCCGGCGCAATCAGTGCCATCGAGTCTTTCATCGCACATCGGCGGGGCACTCGGTCACAATGCAGTGAATAGGTACTATGAGTTCACTTGAATCACGTCTAACGAAGAGGATTGATGGCTGCGACGCAGAGAGCAAGGCCGACAGGTACGCCTCAGACTGTCCGCGTCCCGAAGGCCGGTGAGATGGTGGCCGCCCAGCTCCGTCGGCAGGTCGTCACGGGCGAACTGACCGAAGGCGCCAGTCTCCCATCCGAAACCGCATTGATGGAACAGTTCGGAGTGTCCCGGCCCACACTGCGCGAAGCGTTCCGGATCTTGGAGTCAGAGCAGATCATCCGTATCCGGCGGGGTGCCCACGGTGGCGCGTACGTGCTGGTGCCCGATCCCGCAGCCGCTGCCAGGTACGCCGGCACACTGTTGCAGTACCGTGGCACCACCCTTGCAGATGTGTATGAGGCACGAGCGCGTCTGGAGTCGGCCGGTGTCGGAATCCTCGCCAACAAGCGAACCGCCGCGGACCTGCGACGCATCGATGCCTGCCTGGCCGAAGGCCAGAGCCTTCTCAGCGACCCGGTCGCCTTCGCCGAACAACATCTGCTGGCGTTTCCCCAATTATTGATGGAACTGGCCGGAAACCAGACCATGGCAGTTCTGTCAGAGATGCTATTCGCGATCGTTGAGAGTCACAACACCAGCTACATCAGGCAACACCGGGATGATGCGGATGTAGACGCAGGCATTCGCACCACCTTCCGGTCGCACCAAAAGGTCGCCGCCTTGATTCGAGACAAGCAGAGCGAGAAAGCGACGGCGCACTGGCGCAAGCACGTCAACCGAATCAGTGAACTGATGATCACCGATCCCACCGAGGCCGTACTGGACGTGTTGTCCTAGTCGAAGAGATCGGACACTGTCATGGCTGCGTTCTCCCCCAGCAAGTAGCCCATCGACTCGTCGAGGTGCCGCCTCCAGAGGGATTCGGCCCCGCTGATATCGCGCGCCACAATGTGGTCGTACAAGCGGCGATGCGTTCGCACTGCGGCCGCACGAGCCTGTTCTCCAGTGATTTCTGCGTCGGCGTGTAGAGACACGTTGCCCAGGTCGATGATGTCCTGCAACATCTCACTGAGGAGCAACAACGTGCCGTTCCCAGCGCGCTGGATGACCAGCGTGTGGAATTCGCCGTGCAGCATGATCGCCAGGCGCGAATCCTCCTCCTCGGCGGCAGCATGCCGGTTGAGGCTGTCGAGCAGGGCCGCGAGATCAGCCCGAGTGCGGGTACGAGCCAGCTCGCCCACTCCGGGCACTTCGAGTGCAACGCGGGCTTCATAGACATCCCGAAGCGTGACGCCACGGTATTCGAGCATGAAACTCGCATACTTGGCAGCGACCCGACGGCTCGGTGTGTGCACCCGCGCGCCGCCATGGGCTCCTCGACGGACGCTGATCAGCGATTCGGACTCCAGCACCCGAAAAGCTTCTCGGAGGGTCGGACGCGAAACCCCGTAACGCGTCATCAGTTCCGACTCGGAAGGCAGAGCGTCACCCTCCTGGAGTTCGCCCCGGATGATCTGACGCCGCAGCTGCGCGACAACCAATTCGGCCATCTTCGGCACCCGCACCGTGACGACGGAGCCGCCACCTGCACCCCTGGCGCTGCGTCCACTCGTCGATGGCACTTGGCTACCCCTTCATCGAGTCGCGTGTGTGAATCAGTCGCTGGCAGGAAGGGGTTTGGCCTCTTTCCTGGCCAGCGTTGTCGCCCCCAGACTCAGATCTGCCGAGCCAGCTTTGGTGACGAGGACCTCGAGTTGGGCATCCGACGAACAGGTGTAGCGCTTCCCGATCTGCGTTCCGGCGCCGGTTTCCGACGTCAGACCCTCGGCCGGGGTTTGCGACACCTCGATCATCGGCTGGCCGCCACACGTGAGAACTTCGTCTCCGGCAGGTGGCTTGATGACAACGACCTCGGTGGTGTCGATCTGACTCCGCAGCCGGGCTCCCGCCTTCAACGCCATGAAGTGCCCTTCGTCGCTCTCGGTGCGCTACAGATATAGCGCAATGATTATTCTGATTGTACAGTGTACAGCCTAGCCGATACTGGTCTACCGTGGCCTCTATCGCGGTCCGAACCGCTGAGCCCCGTCCAGGCGAATGGTCTCCCCGTTGAGGTACGGATTCTCCAGGATGTGGTGCACGAGCGAGGCATATTCTGCGGGAAGTCCGAGACGTTTCGGATTGGGTATGTTCGCGGCGAACTTGGCGAGCGCCTCGTCACCCACCGATTCCATGATCGGTGTTCGCATGGTGCCCGGGGCGACGGTCACTACCCGTATTCCGAGTGAGCTCAGATCGCGAGCAGCCACCAGCGTCAGACCCACCACGCCGGCTTTCGACGCGGCGTACGCTGATTGGCCGATCTGGCCTTCGAAGGCTGCAATGCTCGCTGTTGTGACGATCGCGCCGCGCTGGCCGTCGGCGTCGGGCTCGTTCTGCGCGATCGCTGCGGCCGCGAGACGCAGGACGTTATAGGTGCCGGTCAGGTACAGATCGACTGTCTTGGTGAACCCCGCGAGAGGCGCGGGACTGCCGTCGCGCTGCACAACTTTTTCCGCCACTCCGAAGCCGCCATGTGCAACCACCGCGTAGCGAAGGGTGCCCAGCGCCTTCGCCGCTTCGACGGTCTCGAGCACACTCGCCTCGGAGGTGACGTCGGTACGTACGTACTTGACCTTCCGACCAAGGTCTTCGGCCAGCTTCTCCGCCTTATCGTCGGCGAGGTCGGCGATGACCACCGATGCGCCGGCTTCGGCCAGCTCCCGCACGGTGGCCTCACCGAGGCCTCCGGCTCCTCCTGTCACAATGGCAACGCTGTCTGCAAGCTTCATGTCAACCTCCGGCGATATGTCGATTACGTCTGAAAATCAGATGATCTGAAATGGCATTCACCCGTCGAAAGACGGAATCACGGTTTACTTCCCAGTCCAGCGGGGCTTTCGCTTCTCGGCGAAAGCGACTGCGCCTTCCTTGGCGTCCGCACTGATGAAGGCCGGCGCGGATGCCTCGGCGATCTGTGCCGCGGACATTCCCGCCGCCTCGGTCACCATGAGCTGCTTGGTAATTCGAAGTGCGAGCGGTCCGTTCTCGGCGATGGTGGCCGCCAGGGCGATTGCCTCGTCTAGTACCTCGGTGCCCGGGACCACCCGGTTGACCAGTCCGAGTTCGAGTACCCGCTGCGCCGAGACGATCTCGCCGGTGAGTCCGAGTTCGAGGGCGAGAGCCAGCGGGATCCGTCGCGGCAGGCGCGTGCCGCCACCGGCGGCCACCAGCCCTCGTTTGACCTCGGGCAGACCGAACTTCGCGTGATCGGCGACCACGGCGAGGTCGCAGGCCAGCAACAGCTCGAATCCACCGGCGACCGCAGTGCCCCCTGCAGCGCAGATGATCGGCTTTGGATACACCCGATCGGTGAAGACCTCGAGGCCCGGTCGCGACTTGTCGACCATCTGACCGCCGGCCGCAAACGCACGCAGATCCATTCCCGCACAGAAGGATCGGTCACCGGCACCGGTGAGGACCACGGCCCCTACCGAATCGTCGGCCTCGGCCGCGACAAGCGCTTCGCCGATCCCGGCCATCGTCTCGGCATCAAGGGCGTTGCGCACTTCG
Source organism: Williamsia limnetica (assembly GCF_003217475.1). GTDB lineage: Bacteria > Actinomycetota > Actinomycetes > Mycobacteriales > Mycobacteriaceae > Williamsia > Williamsia limnetica. The sequence continues at coordinate 199,968 of NZ_QJSP01000007.1, forward strand.
GGACGATTGATAGTGATCACCAGGACGGCATCACGCTGATCGATCAGAACACTCACTGCCGGTACTCCATCATCGGTTTCTCTTCTTTCTCCGGCGCGAAAACCGCCCCGGGACGTCACATCTTTTCGCGCGGCAGACCGAGAACTCGCTCGGCGATCTGATTCCGGACGACCTCAGACGTTCCCCCGGCGATGGTGAGTCCGCGCACGAACAACACACCTTCATGCACATCCGCGGTGCCTCCAAGAGCCCATTCCGCACCGCCCACCTGCAGAAGCAGATCAGCGACCCGCTGCTGGTGTTCGCCGGCCAACAGCTTTGTCACGTTACCTTCGGGTCCCGGACCGGCGCCGGACACCGCACGTGCTGCCAGACGCAAAGACAGCATTCGCATGGCCTGCCGTTCGGCAACCAGGTGGCCGACCCTGCTTAACAATTCTGTGTCAGTTACCTTTTCGGCGCCGGCGACAGCCTGGACCGCCACATCGAGGTCGACGAACTCTGCTACACCGCCACCGATCGTCACACGCTCGTTGCCCAGCGTGGCCCGGGCGACCTTCCACCCTTGGTCGACGGCGCCGACGACATCTGCATCCGGGACGAAGACGTTGTCGAGAAAGACCTCGTTGAAGGTGGCATCGCCGGTGATGTCACGCAGCGGCCGGATCTCGACCCCGTCGGATTCGAGGTCGATGACCAGCATCGAAACGCCGGCATGTTTCGGAGCGTCCTTGTTGGTGCGTACGGTCGCGAGTCCGCGGTTGCAGTTCTGCGCGTCGCTGGTCCAGACCTTCTGGCCGGTAACCAGCCAGCCACCTTCTGTGCGCACTCCCCGGGTACTGATCGCCGCCGCATCCGATCCCGCGCCGGGTTCGCTGAACAACTGACACCACCTGATGTCGCCGTCGAGTGACGACCAGATCCAGCGGTCGATCTGCTCGTCTGTTCCCTGCTGGAGCAGTGTCGGAACGATCCAGTTGCCGATGCCGAGATCGAGCTTCGGGATCACGGCCAGCTCCTCCTCGATGACGAGTTGCTCGACTGGTCCCGCCGAACGACCATATGGCGCGGGCCAATGGGAAAACGCAAACCCGGATCGCGCGAGCAGTGACACCCGCTCACCCGCAGGTGTGGTCAGATACTGATCTCGGAACGCCCGCGCACCGCGCCGAAATGTGTCGGCGTCCTCCGGGAGCTCGAGACTCGGTGGGCGGTGTACCCCATCGATCGCCAGCCGTGCCACCTGACGAGCGGCATCGTGACCGAAGACCGCTCGCAGCACATAGGCCCGGCGAAGGAGCAGGTGGGCGTCGTGTTCCCACGTGAAACCGACCCCACCGTGTACCTGGATGTTGCGCTGCGCCGATACTGCGAAGGCGCCGATGGCCTGGTCTGCGGCAACCGCGGCGGCAAACCTGCCTTCGGCCGAGTCCAGATCTGCCCGCGACGCATCCCAGGCAGCAGCCGTTGCTATCTCGGTGTCCACGAACATGTTCGCGCACAAGTGCTTGACGGCCTGGAAGCTCCCGATGGTGCGACCGAACTGCGACCGTGTCATGGCATAGGCAACCGCGGCCTCCGTACAAGCGCGGGCGCCGCCAGCGGCCTCGGCGGCGGAAAACGCCTGTGCCACCGCGAGGAGAGTGGCACACGCGCCCGGCAGGACTGCCAGTGGGGTTGCAGCGGAACACGACACGCGCGCCGACGGGCGCGTCCCATCCATCCCGACCACGACCTCGACCTCGACTCCACGTCCCCGCCGGACCAACACCACGTCGGCTTCGGACCGGAGGACAAAGACCTCGGCCGACCCGCCACCGAGCAGGGCACCGCCGGCACCACCGACCGCACCGTCGGCGTCAACCGTGATGTCGCCACCGAGCCCGATGGCGGCAGTGACTTCACCGGCAGAGAGCTCTGGGAGCAGCGCGGTGCGCTGGTCCTCGGACCCCGCCAGTCGGATCAGCTCGGAGGCGATCACCGTCGGGAGAAAGTCGCCTGGCGCAACGGCACGGCCGAGTTCTTCGAGTACAACCGCGAGTTCCGCGGTTCCGAAACCCTGTCCGCCGTACTGCTCCGGGATGTGCAACCCCAACCAGCCAAGGGAGACCAGATCTTTCCAGAACGGCACTGTGGTGCATCCGGTATCGGTCGTCGTCCTGGCTGCGCCGATGGCACCTCTGTCGGACAAGACCTTGCGCACCGATTCAGCGAGTTCGATGTGTTCGGTGCTGATGGGCAATCCCATGCGGGACTCCTAGCTGGTCGATGTTTCCATTTTGGTCAGGAGTTGTTGCCGGAGAGCCGGTTTGGCAAGCTTGCCAACACCCGATCTGGGCATGCTGGAGACGACCTCCACCTGCTCCGGAATCTTCTGTTTCATGATTCCCGCCTTGGAGAGGAAGTCCGCGATGTCGGCCAGTGACGGTGCCTGCTGTCCCGATGCCACGGTGAGAACCGCGCACACCCGTTCTCCACGATCGATGTCGGGGAGGCCGATCACGGCGACCTCGTCGATCGCCTGGTGTTGAGACAGCAGCGATTCGATCTCGAGCGGCGAGATGTTCTCGCCCTTGCGGATGATGACGTCTTTGAGCCGACCGGTGACCTCGATGCAGCCGCTGGACCGAATTCGGCCACGGTCGCCCGTCCGGTACCAGCCGTCCGCGGTGAACGCGTCGGCATCCAACGCCGGATCGGTGTATCCACGGCAGACGGTGACGCCACGGACTTCGACGTCGCCTTCGGCTCCCGGCGAGACGGGTACGCCGTTCTCCATGATCCGCACTTCGACGCCCGGGACGGGACGGCCGTCGGATTCGGCGAGGACGTCGTCCGAATCCAGGGGCGAGGCGACGCCGATCATCGGACACTCCGTCATCCCGTAGTCGTGCGCAACCGGGATACCGAGCTCGCTGCGTACCGCGGCGAACACTGCCGGAGGACATGGCGCACCACCGCCTTTGAGAAGCCGGAGGTCGGGGAGAACCCGGGTACCGGGTTCGGCCTCTCGTTGCTGAGCGACCAGCATGGTGTAGAAAACAGTGCTGCCACCGGACAACGTGACCCGGTGACGGCGGAAGATCTCCGTGGCGGTGTCCGGCCGAAAGACCTCGATCAGCACCGAGGCGAACCCGGAGAGCAACATTGACGAGAGATAGACGACGCCACCGACGTGCGTGATCGGGAACGGGATCGACCCGACTTCGTCGGGCAACTCTCCGAGCCGGCCGTTCAGGACAAAACCCCGCGCGGCAGCCAAGATGGAGGAGTCGGTGTGCTGAACTCCTTTGGGAGTGCCACTGGTGCCCGAGGTGAAATAAATCCATCGGACCTCCTCCGGGCTTTCCGGGGGCGGGGCAAGCGATTGCACCTCACCGGACTCGGGTAGATCACGCGGGAGGGCGATGATCTCGGGGGACCCCTGGCGGTCCTCGCGCAATTGTTGGAGGCTGTCGTAGGCCAGGCCGGGCCAATCCTGCGGGACCAGAACAAAATCCACCCTTGAAGTCCTCAGCGCGGCAACGGTCTCACGTTCCCCGAACAGCGGTATCACCGGGGCCTGAACTGCGCCGATGCGCGCAAGCGCGGCAATCAACAGGGCACTGCCGATGCGCGTCGGCAGCTGCCAGGCAACGCGGGATCCGGGCGTGATGCCCTGTTCGGCCAGGGACGCCGCGATCCGTTCGGACCGATCGCGGTACTCGGCAAAGGTCACCTTTGTGCCGTCGTCGCCGATCAGCAGGACACCGTCGGGAGTTGTGTCGGCGCGGCCGGCGACCACCCCCCAAAAGGTTTCTGCGGGCTGCAGTCGGGCTGCGAAGTCCGTCAGGGATCCGTATTGCGCTCTGCTCGATGTCGCGGCGACCACAGCAGTGTCCTTTCCGGGGAGGGAGACAGATTCGTCAGGGCACGCGACCGGCCGGAACAACCGACGACAGGCACCGATATACACGCCATACAGTACAATGATTTGGAGAATAGGCAATACCGTTTCGACAATTCAGGCAGACTCGGCGAGCGCGTAGGATCGCCCGGCTCCCATGCTAAATTGGGATTATCTTATAACTGATTGCCGTCCAGGCTCATGCGGCGATCTCACTCCGGCCGGCGACCGACGTCGGCCGCACATCGAGGAGGACCACGTGGGCACTGAACAGCCCCGGGCGGTGATAACGGCCGCCTGCCGAACGCCGATCGGAACCGCCCGCAAGGGAACGCTGACCGAGACCACTGCCGAAGAACTCGCCGGCCACGTCGTCACCAATGTCGTGAAGCGGTCAGGCCTGTCACCGGAGGTCTTCGACGACCTGGTACTCGGCGAGGTGTACCAGGGTGGCGGTGACATCGCCCGCTACGTCGCGGCCGCGAACGGATTGACCTCGATACCCGGGATGGCCGTGAACCGGCAGTGCGCCACCGGCCTCACCGCGGTCGCATCCGCCGCCGCAACAATCATGTCCGGTATGGGTGATGCGGTGATCGCCGGAGGAACCGAGGCCGCGTCGATGTCGCCCGTCGGACGCCGCCGGACGCCGGGTACGTCCGGAAAGAACGCCGACGACTGGACTGATCCGTGGTTTTCGCCGTCGCATCCGGGAACGCCGGACGCACCGGCGATGGACATGTCGATCACCGTTGGCTGGAATGCCGCAGTTCAGTACGACATCACCCGACAGCAGCAGGACGAATGGGCGGCGCGGTCACATGAGCGCGCCATCGCGGCCATCGACGACGGCCGTTTCGACTCCGAGATCGTCCCCATCACGGTGACAAACAAGGCCGGCGAGACCGTGGATTTCGCCGTCGACGAGCACCCAAGGCGCGGCACCAATCTCGAGGTGCTGTCCGGTCTGCGAGTCATCCATCCGGAGATCGAGGGGTTCTCGGTGACGGCAGGCAACTCGTCGGGTATCAACGACGCGGCCGCCGCGCTGACCGTCGTCTCTGACGGGCTCGCGAAGGCAGAGGGTCTGGAGACGCTCGGTGTGATCCGGTCGTGGTCGGCGGTGGGCGTCGAACCCAACAGGACGGCGATCGGACCGACGATCGCCATCCCACGCGCGTTGGCCCGGGCCGGCTTGTCGCTCAGGGACGTTCGCCTGTTCGACATCAACGAGGCATTCGCGGCGCAGGTCATCGCCTGCACCAAGGTGCTCGAGCTGGACGAGGACCGGGTCAACGTGTCGGGCTCGGGAATCAGCCTCGGACATCCCATCGCGGCCACCGGAGCGCGGATGGCAACCACCATGGTCTACGAACTTCGCCGTCTCGGTGGCGGCATCGGTGTCATCGCGATGTGCGCCGGCGGTGGCATGGGCGCGGCCATGGTCATCGAGGTCTGATCGTCCAGGAGGCATGACAAAGGCCCGCAGGTCCTTGGGACCTGCGGGCCTTTTGCCGTCTCGGCCGCGCGAACCGGTGGCGGGTCAGAAGTAATAACGACTCACCAGATCCGCCACGCAGCCCGGCTTCTCACTACCCTCGACCTCGATCGTGGTGCGCATGACCAACTGGACAGAGTCTTCGTCGATCCGGTCGACGGTCTTGACAATCGTACGAGCACGGATGCGACTACCCGCTCGGACCGGCGACGGGAACCGCACCCGGTCGAGACCGTAGTTGACCCCCATCTTCGCGCCTTCGATGCGGCGTAACTGGCTCACGAAATAGGGCACGAGCGACAAAGATAGGAACCCGTGCGCGATCGTCGCCCCGAACGGTCCGTTCACGGCCTTTTCCGTGTCGACGTGAATCCACTGATGGTCCTCGGTGACGTCGGCGAACCCGTCGACCCGATCTTGTTCGATCGGGAACCAATCGGACGGCCCCAGTTCTTTACCGACTGCCGCTTCGAGATCGGCGATCCCTCGGTAGACCTCCATGTGCAATTTCCTTCTCTCAGTGTTTGAATCGATTGTTCGAACCCCGCGACAGCATGGGGTGATGACGGACGAAGACTAGCGGGTGCTGAGCAGCATCGCCCCGGCCACCGGACCACCACCCACGGCAACGACGGCAACCTCTGCGTCACCACCGACCTGCCGCGGACCTCCCTCGCCCCACAGCTGCACGCACGCCTCGTGCAGGAACCCCATACCGTGCAGGCGTCCGCCGGAGAGCTGTCCACCGCTGGAATTGACCGGTAGTTCACCCTGCAACGAAATGCGCTCGCCGCCTTCGATGTACTGACCGACCTTGCCGCGCTCGCAGAAACCAAGTGCCTCGAGCCATTGCACCGTCAGGAAGCTGAAACCATCGTAGAGCTGCGCGAAGTCCACATCCCCAACGGTCATGTCGGTGCGGTTCCACAACGTTGCGGACGCATCGTGCGCCGCCATGGTGGTCAGATCCTTGCGCTGGTCCCAGGTGGCCCGTTCGAACATCCCCGTACCCACCGATTCGACTGTCAGTGGCTGTCGCGGCAGGCCTTTCGCGGCATCTCTGCGTGAGATGATCACCGCGGTCGCGCCATCACACGGCACGTCACAGTCGTAGAGACAGAACGGATCCGAGATCATCCGCGCATCGAGATAGTCCTGCAACGACATCGGGTCGCGATAGATCGCATCAGGGTTGAGCGCAGCATTCTTTCTCGCGTTGACCGCGATCGCGCCGAGCTGTTCACGAGTGAGGCCGAACTCGTGCATGTACCGCTGCGCGGGCATCGCCAACCAGTTGGCGGCAGAGATGGCGCCGTACGGACCGAAGAACTCGTGGTGGGGATTCGCGCGACCGGTACCCATCAGTACCGAACCGCGACCTTTGGATGCCTGCGCGGTTGACTCCCACACCGACCGGAAGCACAACACGTGGTCGGCCAGGCCGGTCGCCACGGCCATGCATGCCTCGATCACCGGACCGATCTGCCCGGCGGTCTCCGAACTGCTGACGTACCAATTGCTCCGCAGTCCCAGCGCGTTGCGGAGTTCGTGCACGCTCGCCCCGGAGAAACCCGGATCAGGCATGCCCGGACCGGGGTAACTGGCAACTCCGTCGATGTCGTCGGGTGAGAGACCGGCGTCCGCGATCGCACGGAGTGAAGCCTCGACGGTGAGGTCGAGACCGGTTCGACCGAGTCTACGTCCCACCTGGGACTTGCCGGCGCCGGTCACCAGGGCCTTGCCTTCGAAAGGACCTCCGCGGCCACCCATCAGTTCGACTCCTTTGCGGGACGGGACACGTCCACTGGACGGAATAGGGGAATCCAGACGTCTTCCCACTCTTCAAAGAAGACCTCGACCTCGAGACCGATCGTCACGTCAGCAGGATCGATGTCCACGATGTTGCTGACAACCCGGGTATCCGGCTGTTCGGCCAGTTCGATCAGCGCGACGGTATACGGCGGCGGAAATGCCGGAATCCAGGTTTGCCGATTCACGGTGAAAGCAGCAACCGATCCGCATCCTGAGACGGGTTCGGGCGCCACGTCGGTGCTTCGGCACCGCCAGCACACCGGCGCACCCGGAAGGAAGAAGTTCTGGCAGGTGTGACACCGGTGGATGAGCAACTCGCCATCGCGGCCCCCGGCCCAATAATCCTGAGATTGCGGTGTCGGAGCCGGAAGCATCCGGAACTCCGGTCGTACATACGGGATGGTCACATCTGCTCCTGGAGATCTGAAGTCGGTGCCTGGCGTCGGGTTAACCGATTACACCGATTGTGATTCAACCATCACGCTATGCCTGTTCTGACGACAGCGTCAAGTGTGCTCCGGGTCGTTTACAGCATCCCCTCCAGCGTTTGTGTTGCCGCATTCGGAGGTGATGGCCGTATAGTTGACCCACACGTCAAGGAGGCAGAGCCCGTTTGTAGATCTCGCGCAGCGACCGCCGGAGACCGTCTCCGGACAACCCACGGGGATCATCACATATGACATCACACGAGTCACCAGATAGTGTCGGCGCGACCTCGGGCACCGTGGCGACGCCCGAGGGCGGCGCTGCTCTCGGTGAACGCGCGGTACGGACCCGCGAGGCGATTCTCGAAGCCTCCCGCAAACTGTTCCTCGAACGTGGCTACGCCGGCACCCGGATAAACAACATCACCGACGCCTGCGGCATATCCCGCGCAGGCTTTTACACTTACTTCCGCGATAAGCGAGAGGTGTTCAACACGATCGGCGAGGAGACGTACAAAGAGATCCTCGCGGTGGTGTCGCTGTGGTCGGACATCCCCTCACCGGCCGCGCTGTCCGATGTGGCCTCGTGGGTGCGTCAATACTTCGACTTCATGGACCGGCACGGCGCGTTCATCTTCTCCTCGACCCAGTCCGCCCCGACCGATGACGAGTTCCGGCGCACGTCTCAGCGCACTCAGATGCGGGTGGCCTGGCTGCTGGGAACGAACCTGGTCTCTCGACAGGAGCGGCGCTACGAGGCACCCGAGGCGCTCGGCCTGACGATGATGGCCATGCTCGACCAGTCGTACTTCTACAGCCGCGTGTGGCGGTTGCCGGTGGACGACGAGGACATGATCTCCACGCTCGCCGAGCAGATACACGACTTGCTCGCCAACGGCCGGTGACGCCGTTGGCGAGCGAATCGTGGACGGGGACCCTACGCCTCACTCCCGATCGGATCGGAGCGAGCGATCAGGTTGAGAGGATCGTGACCGCTGCGGTCCCGGGAGCGCCGTAGAGCTGGGCGTAACCGACTTTGGCGTCGTTGACCTGACGATCACCGGCGCGCCCACGCAACTGATTGACCAGTTCGAAGATCTGTCGCAACCCGGACGCGCCGACCGGTTCACCGTTGGCCAGCAAACCGCCGTCGGTGTTGATCGGCAGCCGCCCGGCGATCTCGGTTTCCCCGGCGGCGATGAGCTTCTCCTGATCACCGTCAGCGCAGAATCCGTTCTCCGCCATATGGATGATCTCCGAACCGGCGTCGGTGTCCTGCAGCTGGATCACGTCGACGTCCGACGGCGCGATCCCGGCGATCTCGTACGCCTCCTTCGACGCGTCGACGGTAGGGCTCGGCACGGACTCCAACGGCAATGAGGGACTGAGGAGTTCGAACGCCCCTTCACGTCGGCTGCGCAGTGTGCTCGCCCGTAGGTACACGGGCGTGTCGGTGTACAAGTGCGCCTTGTCGGCCCGGCACAGGACAACGGCCGCTGCGCCCTCATCCGGCCCGCAGTACATGTATTGGGTCAACGGGTAGTTGAGGATCTGAGAGTTGAGGATCTCTTCCTCCGACAGAGCCTTACGCCGCCAGGCCGACGGGTTCGCCGCGCCGTTGCGCATCGCTTTCGCGGACACTTTGGCAAGGGTCTCGGGCGTGATCCCGAAGTCGTGCATGTAGCGGTTGATCTTCATGCCGAAGAAGTGGGTCGTGAGGAACAGCCCGGCTTCGCCATACCAGCCCGGCAGTCCCGAGACCGAGGGATGGGCAGCGAAGGCACCACGTTCGTGCTTGTCCAGACCGACCGCGATGGTGATGTCGTGCTCACCGAGCTTGATCGAATTGGCGGCCATCGCCAGCGACGTCGCGCCGGTGGCGCAACCGGTGAAGACCGCCCGCCCCGGCACACCCGTCAAACCGAGAAGGCCCACGATGGCCTCTGGATTCTTGACCTCCATGCTGCCCGCATACAGCTCCTGCACGTCGGACCACTCGATGCCCGCGTCGGTGAGTGCGTCGAAGACAGCGTCTTCACCCATCTCGAGCGCGGACTTTCCGGGATACCGACCGAAGGGGTGCAACCCGACACCGATGATCGCTACGTCACTCGACGACATCGTCCTGACCTTTCTCGACCGGCGCAAACGCGTAGATCATTGTTTCGCGGCCTTCGGCATCGACACCGAAGGGCACGATCTCGAGTTCCATCTCCTGGCCGATGGTGAGCTTCTCGGGGTCCGCCTCGGTGAGGCGGGCTTCCACCCGCAGCGCGCCCTCGAGTTCCACGTACCCGACAGCAAACGGCTGGAAGGTCTTGGCGTCGTCGTTGCCGTTGTACGGCGGCTGCGGCGGCCGGAACCTCTGAGTGGTGAAGGTCCACAGTGTTCCGCGCCGAGGTAGCTCGACCTGCTCGAGCTCTTCGCGGACTTTCCCCACGATCTTGTGACTCCGATAGGGGAACACAAGCTTTCCGTCCGAGGATTTTCCGGCGAGTAGCGCCGGCTTGTCGGCAGGCCAGGTGAACAACCCCTCGGCCAGCGGCACTTGTTCGGTCATATGTTGTCCCTTTCCATCGCAAGGTGATCGTGCGACGTACGTGACCGCGGTCACGCCGGTCAACCCGCTGAACCTACACGGTAGGAGTTCAGTGAAGCGATTGTCAACGCAATCGTCAAGTATCGTCGACAATTCACAGGCTGCCACGCCGCCATGTTAAATATTCTGCGCATTTTCCCACGTCAACAGGTCGCACTCGCGGCTATCCGTCAGTTGACGCAATCGTCGAGTCGATCGGCGACTCCGCTTCCCGAATCGGGTGGCCGCGAAGTGCACCAGTCTCGCACCCGAAAGGATACAGTCTAAATAGTTAGCTATTCATAACACGAGAGGAGCGGCTATGTCAGGGTTGGACAACAGTCAGCAAGTCACGGACGAGACAAGTCTCGAAGAAGCGGGCCTCGGTGACAAGAAGACGGTGACGGACGCGACGAATCCGCAACCCGAGGACGACAACGACGATCCCGAGGTGCTCGACGACGCGACTCCCGGTCCGCGATAACGTGCAACGCTCCGCCAGGGGTGTGCTCCCCAGCACGCCCCTGGCGGAGCGAGCACCGCACCGCACCACCTACTCAACGCAGATCAGCAGCCGTCCGGGCCGATACATTCAGGACCGCGCCAATGATTCCACATAGCCGCGCACGCCGGAACTCGGCGAAAAACCGGTGAAACGTACACTCCGAGAAACGAATCGCCACCCATCACCGGTACGAATCAGGTGATCTCGATACGTACCCCAGTGATCGGGACCGGATGTTCCGACAAACATGAACAGACTCTGCGACGTCGCAGAATCGTCGGAAACGAGCTCGGTCATCCGCGACGACACGTGATGGGCGCCGGGAAGCAAACTCGTGATGGCGGCCATCGCCGCACCGGACTGCTCGGCGAAGGCGACAATCTCGTCCGGGCCGACGAACCGACGACCGGCAACAGTGAGTACACCGTCCTCGGTGAACAGCGCCGCGAACTCTTCGACGCGGCCGCTGTCGCCGAGACCCGTGTACCGCGAGAGCAAGGCGTCGAGGGCAACGCGGTCGGCGACCGACATCTCGATCATGGCTTCGCCCGGTGGTTCATCACAGCGGCTGCAGCGGGCGTCGAACAGTGTTCCGCGGCCGGTCGACCAATTCGACGACGAGCCCGTCGGGGTCGGACAGGAACAGAACCGTGAAGCCTCCGGTCGGCACGTCGGGCATCGGGACAAAGCCGGGCTCCGGAGTGGCCGGATCAGCTTTCGCGAGCGCCGTATAGGCGGCCTTCACATCCTCGACCGCAGCTGCGACGCGGTAGAGGCCCTGCGTGTTGGCGACCTTCGGCTCGATCTCCACCTGCTCGACCGGGCACTCGAGTTCGAAGGAGAAGGTCGGATCCTCCGGCAGGTACAGCGATGCACCGGGTACCGATCGCGTCACGTCGGTGTCGTCGGGCCGAACAACAAATCCGATGGTCGAATACCAGGCCACCGAGCGTTCCAGATCGCTCACCACCATTCGGGTGTGGCTCAGCATCGGTGTCTTCGGATCTGATTCCGCCGCTGCGACTTCCACGATCTCGACGATCACTCCATCGGGGTCGGTGACTCGAATCGCCTTCCGCGCCCGTCCCCGGACGACAACGGATTCGCCTCCTCCGGCACCAGGAACGGATGCCAACGAGTTGACACGGTATCCGATCACCCGAAAACCCGGTGCGTCGGCACCCAGATCGGAGCGTCGGATGAGCTGGGGATCATGCCACTGCACCAGTTCGAGGGCCGGCGCGGATCTCGGTCCGCGTCCGTCGTACAGGAAGACCGTCTCGCTCGCGGTGTGTTCGGACAGTCCCATGAACCGGCCGTCGGTGTCTTCACTGATCGAACGCATCCGGTCGCGTACCGCGAACAGATCCGCATAAAACTGCTGCGAACGGATCACGTCGGCACTGTTGAGATTGCAGTGCATCACCGAATGGGCATACTCGGCCCGCCGTGATTCCGTGCGGGCCACCGCGACCGTGTTCACGCGCTCACCTCAGCCGAGTCGGCGACAAAGAAGCTGCGGGAGAATTCGCCCTCACCGACGCTGTACTCGGACAGATCCGTTTTGCCCTCGGCCGCGAGTACCTGCTCGTCGGTGAAGAGATTGCCCGAACACGTCCGCGGGTCCCGGCGCACGACGGCCAGCGCCGCATCGGCCATGATGTCGACCGAACGGGCCTTCTGTTCGGCGACTTCCTCGCCGAGGATCGAGCGGATGGCCTCGGTGGCGACAGCCGTTGCCGGCCACAGCGAGTTGGCCGCGACACCCGAATTGGCGAGTTCTGCCGCGAGCCCGAGCGTCGCAAGGCTGACGGCGTACTTCGATGTCGTGTAAGCCAGGTGCGCGCCAAGCCATTTCGGTTCGAGGTCGAGCGGCGGAGAAATAGAGAGAATGTGCCCCGCCGGCGATTGTGTGAGGTACGGGATTGCCGCCCGGGACACCGCGAAGCTCCCTCGGGCATTGATGGCCTGCAGGAGGTCGTAGCGCTTCATCGACACCTTGGATGTGGGGGTCGTGTCGAAGGCGGCCGCGTTGTTGACAACGATGTCGAGGCCCCCGAGGACCTCCGCTGTCCGGGCGATAGCCGATTCGACATCCGCGTCGATGCGGAGGTCCCCCGGGATGGCCAATGCGCGGCCCCCGGCCCGCTCGATCTCCTCGGCGACGCTGTACACCGTTCCCGGCAAGGTGGCATGCGCCGAACCTGATTTCGCGAACAACACCACTGCCGCGCCGGCGTCGGAGAAAGCGCGCGCGATGGCCGCGCCGATACCTCGACTGCCGCCGGTGATGAAGGCGGTCCGGCCGCTCAGATCTACGGACTTGTCAAGAGTCATGGATGTCCTCGGTTCCGATTGTGGGGGTGAGGGTCGACGGCATTCTCAGCGTGCCGCGACCTGTGCGTTGGCTGCAGCAGCCTGCCACTGGGACGCCAGATCAGTGGACCGGGCCAGCCGGGCGACCTGGCGGATCGAGTTCTCCAGGACCATCTCGCCATACTCGGGCGGGACGCCACGTACCGCATCACGCGCCACCACGACATGGAAACCCTCACCAGCCGCGGCGGCCGCAGTGACCAGGACCGCAACGTTCACCGATACACCCACGAGCACCACCGTGTGAATACCGAAGTTCTTGAGCAGAGGGAGCAGCTCGGTGCCCTGGACCGGCGACAGGCCGTGGTGGCGCGGCGATACGACGTCGGCCGGGTCGAGCAGGCGGGGCAGCACCTGGGTCGGAAGGCTGCCCGGAGTCCAGTTCGCCGACGCCGGTCCGATATGTCGCCAGAGGGGCTCTGTGCCGAGATTGGCTGCGCCGAGCGCTCCTTCGTAGATTGCATGCACCACTCGGACGCCGTGGGCCCGCGCGGCCTGCAGCACCTCGTCGATGCGATCGACAAGATCTCCCGCGGCGTCACGCAACGCGGGTATGGCCACGTCGTCCCCTAGTGTGCCGTTCTGACACTCGATGGCGACCACCGCGGTTCCGGCCAGATCCCACTCGGTACGCGATCCCATGGTTGTGTCCTCACACTCGGTGCCGGCGTCTGTTCGACTCGCCGGAGCCAATTGACTCCACGCGTCATTGACTGCAGACGGCGCCGACGCTAACTTAAGCTATGGGTTTTTGACAGTTCCGTCAACCTCCCCCAACCGCGCCGGTCCGGGCATTCCACAGATGTCTCACACCGGCATCGCTTCTGCGTCTGAAGTCGCGGACTGACGAAAGATCACCATGTCACCCGATTCGACACTCGGACAGACCATCTCCGACAACGCGATTCGCTTCCCCGACCAGCCTGCGTACGTATCGGCAGGCTCGGTGCTCACTCATGGCCGGCTTCGTATCGATGCGGCGACCATCGCCACTGCGCTCAGTGCCCGCGGAATCCGGCGACAGGATCGCATCGCGGTTCTCGATCGCAACACCCTTGATTTCGCGCGAGTGCAGGCCGCAGGGCAGTTGAGCGGAATCGTGGTGGCCACCATCAATTTCCGGCTCGCCGCTCCCGAGATCGTGAACATCATGGCGGACGCCGCGCCTCGGGTCCTGTTCTACGGTGCCGAATACGAGGACATGATCGCCGACGTCCGAGAGGAACTCCCTGAGGTGGAGCTGTTCGTCCGGATGGGTGCGCCGGATCGTCCGGCGACCCCTGGGGTGCTGAACCTCGACGCACTCTTGGCCGAACTCGCCGAAGATCCACCCTACGAGGCGCGTCCCGACGACATCGCGTGCCTCATCTACACAAGTGGCACCACGGGAAAGCCGAAGGGCTGCATACTCGGGCAGCACGAGATGCACCGCCTCGCCCTCACCATGAACGGTGAGATGCGATCGGGATCGGCGGACAAGATCCTGTTGTGTATGCCGATGTTCCACGTCGGAGCCATGGCGATGGCGCTGGGCATCCACGCACGCGGTGGCGGTGCCGTCCTTCATGAAGCTTTCGATCCGGCACATGTGCTGGCCACCGCTGCCGACGAACAGATCACCGTCCTGCACCTGGCGCCGACCATGCTGGCCGAGGTCGTCGCCGCTGCGCGACACGATGCCGCGACGTTGAAGACTGTTCGCACGGTGGTCTATTCGGCTGCACCGATCACCAGCACCGCGCTTGCCGCCGCCCTCGAGACCATGCCGAACGTCAACTTCATGAACCTGTACGGACAGACCGAGGTCATCACCTCAGGGCTTCCACCGGAGCTGCACCGGACCGCCGATACGGACGCGGACGCGCGTCGGCTGCGCTCGGTGGGCTATCCGTTCCCGGGTACCCGGGTGCGCATCGTGACCGACAGCGGCGACGATGCGGACCCTGGGCATCCCGGCGAGATCACGGTCCGTTGCGAGGCCATGTTCCGCGGCTACTGGAACGACAGTGTCCGAACGGCCGAAGTCCTGCGCGACGGTTGGTGCCATACCGGCGACATCGGCGTGGTCGACGACGGGCTGCTGTTCCTGGTCGACCGCAAGAAGGATGTCGTGATCTCCGGCGGGGAGAACATCTATTCACTGGAGGTCGAGAACGCACTCGCCACGCATCCGGGGATCGAGGAGTGCGCCGTGATCGGAACGCCTGATCCGCGTTGGGGAGAAGCAGTGACCGCGGTGATCGTGCCGGCTGCGGACTCACACGTCGACGAGACCGAGATCCGAACTTTCGTCAAGACCCGGCTGGCCGGCTACAAGTGCCCGCGCAAGATGTATTTTGTTCCCGACCTACCCACCTTGAGCAACGGAAAGATCGACAAGAAAGCGTTGCGGGCCACCTACTCGATTCGGGAGTAGTTCCGCCTCGCGGAGCCCTCCGGTCAACGCGAATCTTCGCTATTTGCAGGTGTTCTGCCTTGGATCAGTTGCGAGCAGCCAGCCGAGTCACGCTTCGCGGGGTCCACGAATCAGCGCTTCTTGCGCGACACTGGCGATCGTCGCACCGTCGGCGGTGAACACTGAACCGAAGACCAGCCCACGCGAATTGACCGTGGCGACCGACCTCTGCTCGACCAGGAGCCATTCTTCGAGCGGGACGGACCGGTGAAACCAGATCGAGTGGTCGAGTGAGATGTGCTGGGTCGGGCCGGTCGGGTCGAGCCCGATCGATTCCACGGCAGGCAGCATTGCCCAGAAGTCCGTCAACACGGTGAACAGGCACGCGCGCAACGCGGGATCATCGGGGACCGCCCCGACCGGACGGGTCCAGTACCGCCGGACAACGGCACCGTCGACCTTCTCCACCCGTCCCCGGTGCTCGAATGCCAGCTGAGGACCCCAGTCCGCGTCGAGCGGCTCGGACCAGCCGTCAGCATCGGGCCCGGGGACGATGGGCATCAGCGCCTCGTGAACCGCGCTCGGTTCTTCGACGTGGAATGACGCTGTCAGCGTGCAGATCACCTGGTCGGATTGGATGACCGTGACCGTCCGCGAGGCAAAGGAGCGGCCATCGCGGGACCGATGCACCACCAGCGTGAGCGGGACATCGGCGGGGCCCGTCCGCAGGAAGGCGGTGTGCAGCGAGTGCACGGCAAATCCCGCAGGGACGGTCCGCTGCGCGGCCTGCAGCGCCTGTGCGGCGATCAGACCTCCGAACAGTCGGTTCGGGGTCAGAGCCATGTCGTTGACCGCGCGGAAACGATCGACGTCGAGCGGCTCGAGCTCGAGCAGTGTGATCAAGAGCGCCAGGTTCTCCGCTCCGCGAGCCGTGCTCACGGGCGAGTCCGAGGCGTCACCTGGGTCCCGCTCTGCCATTCGTCGGCTCCAATAATCGTTGTCGCTGAGCGTGTTCGGTGACTCGGGAACACTACCACCGAACACGAGGGGTTGACCGACACGGAAGAACCATCCGTTGCCTTCCCCAAAGTTATACCGCTAATTTAATTAGCGGTATAGTCTCGAAAGCAAGATACTCATCGGAAGATTGGAACGAGCATGCGTGATGCCGTCATCGTCGAGACCGCGCGAACTCCCATCGGCAAGCGCAATGGTGGCCTGGCGAGTGTCCACGCCGTGGCGTTGTCGGCACAGATACTGAACGCGCTCATCGAGCGGGCCGGGATATCGGCCGATCTGGTGGACGACGTGCACTGGGGCAATGTGCTCAGCGTGGGGCAACAGTCCGGCAATGTCGGACGAATGGCCGTTCTGGCGGCAGGCTGGCCCGAACACGTTCCCGGCTTCACGATCGATCGCCAATGTGGGTCGTCGCAGCAAGCGATCTCGACCGCGGCCGCAACGGTCATCTCCGGTCAGGCCGATGTCATCGTGGCCGGTGGAGTGGAGATGATGTCTGCGATTCCGATGGGCGCCACCACCGCGGTCGAAGGTGCCGGCAAGTCCGGTGGGCCGGCCGTAGATCGGTACGCCGAGGAACTCACCGGTCCCGGATTCTTCGGTTCGTTCAACCAAGGCGCCGGCGCCGAGCGGATCGCCCGCGAGTGGAAACTGTCCCGTCAACAGGTTGACGAGTACTCCGCTCGTTCTCACGAACGTGCGGCGGCAGCGCAAAAGAACGGAGACTTCGACGCGGAGATCGTCCCGATCACCGTGGGCGAGGACGTGATCAGCCGTGACGAGGGCATCCGGCCGGGATCAACCGTCGAGAAACTCGGAACGCTTAAGACCCCGTTCCTCGACGGTGGCGTGATCAGCGCCGGTAACGCGTCGCAGATCTCCGACGGCGCGTCGGCCGTGCTGGTCATGACCTCGCAGAAGGCGGCGTCACTCGGGCTCACCCCCCTCGCACGGGTGCACACCGCGGTGGTCACCGGGGACGATCCGGTCAAGATGCTCACCGGACCCATTCCGGCAACTACGTTGGCTCTCAAACGATCCGGGCTCACCATCGACGACATCGACGCCTTCGAGATCAACGAGGCATTTGCACCCGTACCGCTGGCATGGCAGATCGAGACCGGAGCATCCGATGCCAAGCTGAATCCGGCCGGAGGCGCGATCGCACTCGGGCACCCGCTCGGCGCGTCCGGCACCCGGCTGGCCACGACTCTGCTGGCATACCTGCAACGCACCGGCGGCCGATACGGGCTGCAGTCGATGTGTGAGGGTGGTGGCACCGCCAACGCGACCATCTTCGAACGCCTGTAGTGCGCGACATCCCGGCGAGACCTGCCGCGATGTGGCCGCAATGAGTGGCACCTCGGTCATCGCCGGTGTGGGTCGTACCGCATTCTCCCGTCGATCAGGCCGAACCGTACTGGAATTGGCCACCGAGGCCGCCCTGGGCGCCATCGCCGACGCCGGTATCTCGGTGGACTAGATCGACGCCATCGCGACCTATCACGACAACGACACGGCCAGTCCTTCGGAAGTGGCATCGGATCTCGGTACCGGTCCCCTGACCTGGTCCCAATCGTGGCGATCGATGCGGCACAACGGGTCTCGGCAGCACTGACCGATGTCGGCCTGAGCCCTGGATCCACCCTCTTACTCGTCGGCACCAATCCCCTCCAGTACACGGTGTTCTGGTTCGCGGCCCAGATCTCCGGACTGCAGACGATTCTGATGAACCCCGAGTATCCGGCCGATCTGATAACCGGCCTCATCGGCGAGGTGGGTGCCGCTGCAGTCGCCTCTGAGTCCGGGTCAATCGCGGCAGGCGACGGTCACCAGATCGACTATTCGGCCGTGCTGTCCGGCGCCGTATCCGTTGACGGGGTGCTGCGCACCGGTGACCGGAGAGGCGACTGGGGAACCGACCGCGACCCTCTCGACATCGCCACGCTGATGTACACCTCTGGTACGTCGGGAAAGCCCAAACTGTGCGCACAATCGCACCGCTATCTGCTCGAGATCGGCCAGTATGTGGCGGACACCTTCTGCCTGTCGCCCGCCGACGTCGTGTACGCGCCGTTGCCGCTGTTCCACATCAACCCACTCGGATACGGACTGATGGGCGCCCTGTGTGGGCTGTCGGACTTTGCCACCTCACCGCGCTTCTCGGCATCCCGGTTCTGGGCGACGGTCGCCGAACACCATGCGACCGTCCTGATCTTGCACGGACCCCGGTTCAGATCCTGCTCAAGAATCCGGCCCTCACGGGCACACACGGTGCGGGCCTTATTCTTCGCCAACGAGGAACTCCTGACTCGTTTCCGTATCCCACTCGGGGTCACGGGCTATGGTTCCACCGAGTTCGGTGGATTGACCCACACCAGGTTGCGGCGTCACGGAGAACGGCTGAGCATTCCGGAGGGCATGACCGCGCTGCCGGGCGGTGGTGGACCAGGCCCCCGCCGACGACGGATGGTTCCGCACCGGTGACCCTGGCCGGGCCGAAGGCGATGAACTGGTGTTCATCGAGCGGATGGGCGAATCGGTCCGGATGAGAGGCGAGTACGTACCCCTGTCGTATCTCGACAGCATGTTCGCGAATCTCGAGGGCGTCCAGGAAGCTTCGGCGTGGACCACCGAGGACACCGCAGAGCTTGCCGTCTACGTCGTCGGCGATCCCGATCCCTCCGCGGTGTCCCAGCTTCTCGACGACCTGCCGAGGTTCATGCGACCGGCGTGGATGATCCAGACGGACGCACTTCCCCGCGGTCCGGGAGTCGGCAAGGTACAGCGACGCCGTCTCGGCGAGGCCGAAGAGCTCGCCCGGCGCCCCCTGGTCTGACGCTCCTTCGACCGACTTGGTGTGCCCGTCCCGCGATTGTCAGCGAGACACGGAGATCGAGCTGTCGAGGAACTCGACCAGTCCGTCGGTGAATACATCGTTGTCGTCCCCCGCCACCATGTGGCCGGCGTCTCGGATGTCCACCACACGCGTCTGCGGAACGAGTTCGCGCATCTCGGCCACACCTTCGTCCGAAACGACGTCGGACATCTTGCCCCGGACGAGCAGCACCGGGCAGGTGATGTCGCGCGCGGCACTCTTGGACCGCTCATACGACACCGCGCTATTGGGGAGCTCGGGATTGGTCTGCGTGTAGGCGATCTCCATGCTGCGTGGATCCCAGTGCCAGTACCACCGGCCGCCGCGAAGACGCAGGTTCTTCTTCAATCCCTCGAGGCTGCCGCTCCGCCGCCGATGCGGGTTGTACGACGCGATGGCGGCCGACGCGTCTTCGAGACTCCCGAATCCGTCAGGCGCACTCATCATGAAATCGCGCACCCGGGCGCTCCCGGTCTCCTCGACTTTCACCACAACATCGACAAGCACCAGTGCCTGCGCAAAACCCGGGTTCTCTCCGGTGGCGATCAGCGACACCACCCCACCGAGGGATGCACCGACAAGCGCAATCGGCAGTCCGGGTTCGCGGCGACGGATCTCGCCGACCAGGGTCAGCACATCACCGAGGTGAGCGGTGAGACCATATTCGCCCTGCTCGGACCACTCGCTGTCGCCGTGGCCACGAAGGTCGACGGCGAAGGCGATCCAACCGAGCCCGCCCAACCGCTCGCCCGTCGCACGCCACGAATGCCGGGTCTGTCCGCCGCCGTGCAACAGCACGACGACTCCCTTGGCTGGACCGGTGGCGTCGGACCAGCGATCGGCAGCCATCGTGAGTCCGGCGCCGGGTAGATCAACTCGCTTGTTTCCAATGGCTTCAATATCCAACGGATCTCCTGGTCTCGTAGTTGACGTTTTCCCGCCACGTCGCGCGCAACGCGTGGCCCTACCTCACTGCTCTATCAGAACTCGGTTCAGCGTGGCACGTTGGGCGGGCGTCAGAGGTAATGAACTGGTGCGGCCGGGGGCAAGTCGCACGAGCACGTTGGTGATCACCGCACAGGCCGCGCCGTCCTGGAAGATGACGACCCGAAACCCCAGACTGCTGGAACCGAGTCGGACCAGGCTCACCTCGGCCCACGCCTCGCCGACGAACATCTCGCGAGAGAACTGCGCGGACACGTCCACAACACCGAGGTCGCCGGCGGTGAGCAGATCGCCGCACGTCTCGACGAGCAGCGAACGCCACGCAGCTGCGGAGTACTCCATCGCGAGGTAGAAGGGAACGTGTGCGCTGCCGGAGACGGTGCCGTCGCGCTCAGGACGGTGAGTGAGGGGAGCGGTGTAGACCTTGACTGGCGCTGCGGGCGGCCGCACTCAGACGTTCCGTCTCGCAACACCCTTGTATCCGAAGAACTTCTCGAAGTTCTCGTCGTTGATGGGCTGGCGGCTGTTGCGGTCGCGAGCACCTTCCAGCGCAGCGAGTCGCTCTTGGGCTTTCGTCAGCGCTTCTGACTCTCCGGCGGCAATGAGGTCGCGCGCCTGCTGCTTGAGGGACTCGATCTCCTCGTGCAACCGGACGGCCGCCTCACTGTATGTGAGCAGATCGTGATCGTCCTTGTCGTCACGCTCTGGGGCGTAACCAACGTTCTCCGCCATCGCAACCTCCATCGTCTCGAACGGCATCTGGACAGCACTCTACTCGGCCGCCGATAATCAGGTTAATAAATGCCCTTATCGAGGACCATCGCCGTCGCCGACCCGGCACTGAGCTGGACCTCTGACCGGCGGCACGACCCGAAGGCAATCAAGATTGCCAAAAAAGGTGCGCCAATGCCTCGCATCTGGTGAGGTGATCTGGTTCACTGGAATGGCGGCCAAAATAGGCCAATCAGTTAGATACTTCCGCTCAGGACGAGCAGCCAACGACCCTCGTCAAAGGAGACGCAACAATGCCACTGCAGGACTATCACCAGATCGTCTCGGTCGACGACCACCTCATCGAGCACCCCATGGTGTGGCAGGATCGCCTTCCAGAAAAGCTCAAAGAGCGGGGGCCGCGGATCATCGAGCAGAACAACAAGCACGTGTGGCACTACGACGGTGACATCTTTCCGACGGTCGGTCTCAACGCCGTGGCCGGCAAGCCGCCGGAGGAGTGGGGCATCGATCCGGTCCGTTACGAAGACATGATTCCCGGTTGCTATGACCCCAAGGCCCGGGTGAAGGACATGGACGTCGACGGTGTGGAAGCGGCGTTGTGCTTCCCGTCCCTTCCAGGCTTCGGCGGAGGCGTCTTCCAACGTGCCAAGGACAAAGACCTTGCGCTGCTGAACGTCAAGGCCTGGAACGACTTCTACATCGACGAGTGGTGCGCCACCGCCCCGAGCCGATTCATCCCGATGTCGCTGATCCCGATGTGGGATCCGGAACTGTCGGCCGCGGAGATCCGCCGGACCGCCGCGATGGGTTCCCGTACCATCAGCTTCCCGGATGCTCCGGTTCCGCTGGGATTGCCGTCGTTCCACGACAAGACCTACTGGGAACCGGTGTGGGACGCCTGCGAGGAGACCGGCCAAGTGCTGTCCCTGCACTTCGGCTCCGGGTCGTATGTTCCCGGCTTCTCGTTCTCGGGAACAAGAGCGATACCCGGTCAGGTCGTGCTGCCCGACGCACCCTTCGCGGTGGCGATCACCGTGTTCTCCACGAACTTGATGTGGTCACTGGTCGATCTGATCTTCTCCGGTGTGCTGCAACGGCATCCGAAGCTGCAGTTCTCGCTGGCCGAGGGTGGCATCGGGTGGATTCCGTACATCCTCGAACGGGCCGATTTCGTCTGGGAGCGTCACCGCTACTACCAGCCGATCGACTTCGATGCCCGCCCCTCAGATCTCTACTTCAAGCACTTCTGGGGCTGCTTCATCGACGATGAGTTCGGTGTCGAGAACCGTCACAAGGCGGGGATCGACCGCATCATGCTGGAGATCGACTACCCGCACTCGGACTCCAACTGGCCGAACAGCCGCAAGCGTGCGGCCGAGGTACTCGCCAACGTTCCTGACAACGAGGTCGAGATGATCACCGAGACCAATGCTCGCCGGATGCTCAACTTCCCGCGCGTCTGACGACACTGCATCGAGAACGGCGATCCGCACAGTGTGCGGATCGCCGTTCTCGTCGATCCGGGGACCATTCGACGGGCCCGGCGTCCTGGCGGTGCTAGGCCAGCATCCCTGGTAGCCGGTCAGCGACAATGTCGCGAGCCGACGTCATGATCGTGTCGACGACGTTGGCGCACGTGCCGATCTCGGTGATCAGGCCCTGTGCCTGACTGGCCCACCACATGCCGTCTCCGGTGTCGCCGGCGCCGAGCACGCGCTCGCGACCGCGAACACCCGAGGCGAGGTGGGCGACGTCCTTGAATGTCGCGCCAGGCCTCGTGGCGATCTCCGCGATCTCTTCGGACACCGCGTTGCGCGCCACACGGGCTGAGTTGTGGAATTGCCGGAACACCACGATGGTGTCGCGTTCGGAGTTCGCGACGATCCGATTCTTCACATTGTCATGGATCGGTGCCTCGGCAGTGGCCATGAACCGGGTACCCATGTTGACCGCATGGGCTCCGAGCGCCAGCGCCGCGACGAGCCCTGCACCGGTGGCGATTCCACCACTGGCGATGATCGGGATGGTCAACTGCGCTGCGGCGGCCGGGATGAGCACCAGACCGCCGATGTCGTCCTCTCCCGGATGTCCAGCGCATTCGAATCCATCGACGCTGATCGCGTCGACCCCAAGGGATTGCGCTTTGACCGCATGCCGAACGGCGACCGCCTTGTGGATCACTTTGACACCAGCTGCCTTGAAGTCCGGCAGATGTGGCGCCGGGCTACTGCCGGCGGTCTCGACGATCTTGATACCTGACTCGATGATCGCTGCTCGGTATTCGTCGTACGGAACCGGTTCGATGGTCGGCAGAATCGTCAGATTGACGCCAAAAGGCTTGTCCGTCATCGCCTGCGTGCGAGTGATCTCTTTCGCAAGCGCTTCGGGCGACGGCTGGGTCAGGGCGGTGAGAAATCCCAGGGCCCCTGCCTCCGCGACCGCCGAGATGAGCTCGGCGGTGCCCAGTCCCGTCATACCACCACAGACGATGGGGTGTTCGATGCCGAACGCCTCGGTGAAATCGGTCTTGAACATCAATACGAAAACCTCTCTGCCGAATGCGCTCACGCTCTCCATCAGAGAATTCGACTCTGATACGGTCTCGTTTCAGGCAGCAAGAGGTGCCGCACACCGCGCACGTTGCAGACAGATTACCGCATAATCATTTATCTGATTTGGACCGACCACCGTAGAACTTCGGTGCATCCCGCCAAGCCGACAGCGCAGCGTCGGTGGCTGCCGTCACCGAGATCCGGTCGGCCACCAGACCCCAACGCCGGTCGACCTCGGCTGCCGCACGCTCAACCGGAGCCGACACGGCGAATTCGTCGACCACCTCGTCGGACACCATCAACGGCATCTGCGCCCAGTCTCCCTGCTTGGACGAGCGGTACAGATCCTCGTGCAAACCGGCCCAGCCGTGCAGATCGAGGACACCCTGATATGCCGGCGTCGAACCGTAGAAGGCGATCTGACCGCGGACGAACTCCCGCGCCTCGGCAACCTCCTCGTCGGTAGAACCGGTGGCGAACATGGGAGAGACGATCACCTCGAACTGTGCCCGGGAGCGGCCGGCCGCCGCGAGTGCACCTTCTACATTGGGCAACAGAACCTCCTGGAGATAGCGTTTGGTTACAAAGGAATGCACCAGCAGGCCATCGGCCACCTCCCCGGCCACCCGGGTCATGTGCTCACCGACCCCGGCGACGATCACCGGCGGATTCCCGTATGGATTGGGCCCTGGATCAAACATCGGGGTCATCAAGCTGTGTGTGTAGAACTCACCCTCGAATCGCAGCGGGGCAGAGTTCTCCCAGCTCGCCCAGATCGCCCGCAGGGCCAGCACGTATTCACGCATCCGCGCGGCCGGCTGAGACCAGGGCATCGAGAATCGCCGGGTGATGTGCGGTTTGATCTGACTTCCCAGACCCAGCGTCAATCGGCCTGCCGACAGGGCCTGGACGTCGTTCGCGGCGATCGCCGTCACCATGGGACTTCGGGCGAACGCCACATAGATGCTGGTACCCAGACGTAAGGTCGATGTCGTCTGAGATGCGGCCGCCAGCAACAGCAGGGGGTCGTGGCACGTTTCCCCGAGGAACATCCCGCCGAAGCCGCTTCGCTCCACATCGGCCGCGATCTGGCCAACACTGCCCATCCCCGGGTCGATCGCCACGTCGAGCGATGCCGTGGTTTCCGTCTTTGTTGTCATGACACTCCTCATCGGGCAATAACGTTGGCGGAATTGGGCCGATTCTGCCTCTTCCCAGAGAATGTAACAGCAGATACAGTATATTTCGGTAGCTAATTGACTCCAGAGAGTTGGCGCGATGACAGCAACACAACAGACTCCGGCGGCGCACCGCGACGGTATTGCACAGACACTTCGCGATTTCCTCGCGAAGAACGATCCCACCGCGATGTCAGCGATCGAGTTCCTCGGGCGCCGCTTCGACGCGGGGCTGGCCTGGGTCCACGCACCGGTGGGTTCAGGCGGATTGGGCTGGGAGCGCGGCCTGCAGGCCGACGTAGAGCAGGCCATGGAGGCCGCCGGCGCCGAGCATGCCGACATCATGCGCAACCCGATCGGACTCGGGATGGCGGCACCGACCGTGCTGGCACATGCCGCACCCGAACTGAAGTCGCGGCTCCTTCGTCCGTTGTGGACGGGGGAAGAAATGTGGTGTCAGCTGTTCTCCGAACCAGGGGCCGGCTCGGACCTGGCAGGGCTGGCCACGCGCGCCATTGCGGACGGCGACGACTGGATCATCAACGGCCAGAAGGTATGGACCACCTACGCGCACATCTCGAAGTGGGCGATGCTGCTCGCCCGAACTGATCCGTCCGCGCCCAAACACGCCGGTATGACCTATTTTCTGCTGGACATGACAACTCCCGGGGTGCACGCTCGGCCACTTCGCCAGGCCACCGGCCAGGCGGACTTCAACGAGGTCTTCCTGGACGACGTCAGGATCTCCGATACCTACCGGATCAGCGAGCCGGGAGCAGGATGGTCCACCGCACGCACAACACTGGTGAACGAACGGGCCATCATCGGGGGCAGCGAGCCATGCCGAGAAGGCGGCCACATGGGTCGACTCACCGAGATGTGGAGAGACCGGCCGGAGTTGCGAACCGGCGACAGGTTCGGCGTGGTGGTCGATGCATGGATCCGCGCAGAGGTTGCACGACTGTCGAATGAGCGGACCCGCCAACTGATGGTTTCCGGCGAGCCCGGGGTGGAGGGCTCGGGAGCCAAGGTCACCGCCGCCACCAACAACCAGATCATCACCAGATTGCTCGCACAACTCGATCCGTCCGCTGCACTGGACTACGACGATTGGTCGGTGGAGTACGACGCGGCGATCCGGCCGGAGACCTTCCATTACCTACGAGCAAGGGCCAACACCATCGAGGGGGGAACCACCGAGATCCTCCTCGGTCAGATTGCCGACCGAATCCTCGATCTCCCTCGTGAACTCAAGCTCGATCCGAACCTCCCGTGGCAGGACATCCCGAAATGACGATCACCACTCCCCCGCCGGTTCCCATGGTGGAAGACTCGACCGCCCAGGAAGTCCGGGCCACTGTACGTTCGCTGTTGGACGCCCGTTGTACACCCGCTTTCCGGCTCGAATTCGTCGCCGGCGGCGCAGATTTCGACGACGCGCTGTGGTCGGCCCTCTCGCATGATCTGGGCCTCACCGGGCTACTCATTCCCGAAGTCCTCGGTGGCGCCGGTGCGTCAACGCGTGAAAGTGCCGCGGTAGTGATCGAACTCGGTCGCGCGCTGGCACCGGTGCCGTACTTGTCGAGTGCGGTGGTCGCGACCACCGCGCTGGTGCGCTGCGCACGCAACGGGTCGTCTGCTGCCGCAGACGTGGTTGCCCGACTCGCCGACGGTGCGATCGCCGCCCTCGCCGTCCCCGCCACCCAGTCGTTCGGCGACGGTGCCGAGCCGACCGTACGGGCAACGAACACCGGCTTGGATACGGTTGTGTTGTCCGGCAACGTCAAACAGGTCATCGGTACCGCAGATGCACTTGCCCTTGTGGTGCCGGCGCGACGCGGCGACGAACTTGTCCTGGCGCTGGTCACCGCTGACACACCGAAAGTCAGGGCCACCCGGCGATCCAATGTCGACATGACCCGGCCCACGCGGGATCTGGGCCTCGATGAGGTCAGCGGCACGGTCATCGCGACAGGCGTGGAGGCCGGCGACGCGGTGACGACTGCGCTGGAGACGGGAGCGGCGCTCCTCGCGTCCGAGCAGGTCGGAGTCTGCGAATGGGCGATGGCCCAGGCCACCGAATACCTCACGGTTCGTCACCAGTTCGGCCGCCCGATCGGCTCCTATCAGACGCTGCGGCACCGCGCCGCCCACCTGTGGATCGACATCAACCATGCTCGGGCGGCGGCGATCTATGCGGCCTCGACCCTGGCAGACGCGGTCGCCGACCACACGATCGCGGCAGCGCTCGCCCAGACCTATTGCGGTGCAACGGCCTTGCGAGTAGTCGAAGAAACGATTCAGATGCACGGTGGCATCGGTTTCACCTGGGATCATCCGCTCCACCTATACCTCAAGCGCGCGTTCGCCGACACCGTGGTATTCGGCGATGCCGACGTTCACAAAAGCACCCTCGCCCGCCTGATCGGTCTCGCCGAGCCGACGCCAAACCCCGTCCACGTATGACCATCGGCCCAGACGGTTCACGCACCCGCGCCGCCGAGATCGCCCGCCGTATCGAAGACGAGGTGATAGCCGACGGCTGGCGTGTGGGCACCGCCCTCGGGTCCGAGACCGCATTCATGGCTCGATTCGAGGTCGGCAGATCAGTTGTGCGCGAGGCCTTCCGGATCCTGGAGAGCCGCCACGTCGCCACACCGCGCCGAGGGCCAGGTGGAGGGCTTGTGGTGACGGCCCCTGACCGGTCGGCCGTGCTCGACCAGGCATCACTGTTCCTGGAATACGACGGATTCGCTGCTGACGACCTGTTCCAGATTATGGAACTTCTCGAGGTTGCTGCTGTCGAGCATGTTTCGGCAACCATCGACGCCGAGGGCCTGGCCCGACTTCGAGAGGTACTCGCGGCCGAGGTCGATGTCGGCGACCTGCGGTTCGAGCCGGTGACTGTCTACACCGAGCTGGCACGGCTGTCGGGCAATCCCGTGCTCTCGTTGTTCATCCACATCGGAAACAATCTCGCGCGCACACACGGCGTCCGTCCTTCGCAGAGTGAACACCAGTGGATACACAAACACAGCGTGGAACTCGTCGAGGCGCTCGAGGTCGGTGACACCGTGGCGGCGGTTCGCAGCGTTCGCCGTCGCATCCGCGGAATGAGCCGTCGCCGATCGGTCTCCTCCACCCGCATTCCATCCACGCCCACAACAGGAGAGTCATGACATCCCCAGACCTGGTGCTCATCGAACAGATCGGTGCATGCCGCCTCATCACGCTGAACCGGCCCGAGGCCCGCAATGCACTCTCCCAAGCCCTGAATCGGCAGCTCATCGACGCCTTGGCGGCGGCCGACACCGCCGCGGACACCTCGGTCATCCTCCTGGCGGGCGCCGGCGGCGCGTTCTGCGCAGGAATGGACCTCAAGGAGCTGGCCGAACGGGGATTCACCGGGACCGATAAGACCGAGAATTGCATCGATCGGGTGTCGAACTGCCGCACGCCGGTGATCGGTCTGATCGACGGATCGGCGGTGACCGGTGGTTTCGAACTCGCGCTGGCGTGTGATTTCCTGATCGCGTCCGAGAACGCGCGATTCGCCGACACCCACTCCCGGGTCGGTATCGTGCCCGGCGGCGGCCTCACCGCGAGACTCGTCGAAGCGATCGGAGTCCGGCGCGCCCGGCAGATGAGCGGAACCGGGCAGTACATCGATGCCACGACGGCGCTCGACTGGGGTCTGGTCAACCAGGTGGTGGAGTCCGCCGGCCTGCGCGAACGCGGGCTGGCCATCGCGGAGGCGTTCACCGCCACCGATGCCGCCACTCTCGCCGAGGTCTGGCAACTCTACGATGCAGTGTCGCGGGACCACATCGCGCAGGCCGTCGACCGTGAGGCGGACATCAACAGGGCGTGGTCCGCACAGGCCCTCGCTCTGGTCGACACCACCAAAGCTGTCCTCGAACACGGTCGCGCGCAGAACAAGAGCGCACGTTGACGGTGTCGCCCTGCGGTCCGGTCAATTCGGCGGGGGACTCTACCGGCGAGCGGGCACTCGGCCCCTTGGCCGGGTTGAAAGTGGTGGAGCTGGCGAACATCGGTCCCACCGGGCACGCAGCCATGGTGCTCGCGGACCTCGGTGCCGACGTGGTTCGAGTGCAGCGTCCCGGGGATGGTGGCGGCACACCCCTCCACATGCTGCGCGGGCGTCGGCTCATCACCGCCGATCTCAAGAACCCGGCCGCGATCGCCGACGTCGTCGCACTCGCCACCCGCGCCGATGTCCTGTTGGAAGGATTTCGACCCGGGGTGGCCGAACGTCTGGGCCTCGGACCCGGCGACCTGCTCCCGCGGAATCCGCGCCTCGTCTTCGCCCGCCTGACCGGGTGGGGCCAAGACGGTCCGCGGAGCGGCGCTGCCGGGCACGACATCAACTTCATCGCGCCCACCGGCATCTTGCATTCGATGGGATCGGCAGATTCCCGGCCGACGCCGCCGTTGAACCTCGTCGCCGGATTTGCGGGCGGATCCATGTTCGCGGTGACCGGCATCTTGTCGGCACTGTGGGAACGCAACACATCCGGGCAGGGACAAGTCATCGATGTGTCGATGGCCGAGGGCGCTCTGATATTGAGTCAGCAGGCGTGGACACTGCGGCCGAGCGGCTACTGGTCCGACATCCGCGGGACCAACCTGGTTGACGGCAGCTGCCCGTTCTGGGATACCTATGAGTGCTCCGACGGCCGATATATGGCAGTGGGAGCATTTGAGCCGCAGTTTTATTCCCGGTTTCTGACCACACTCGACATCGACCAGGCCGCCGCACCGGCACAGTACGACCGAGATGCCTGGCCGGCGTTGCGCACAATGATCGCCAACCGCTTTCAACGAAAGCCACGTGACCAGTGGGCGCAGATCTTCGCGACCGTGGACTGCTGCGTCACCCCGGTCCTCGACTTTTCCGAAGCCCCCGACGATCCGCAGTTCCGTCACCGCGACTCGATCATCGAGTTCGAGGGTGTGACCCAGCCCGCAGCGGCTCCGCGCTTTTCGCGAACCCCATCGCCACCACCGACACTGCCGGTGCACGAACGCTCAATCCACGGCGTCTGGGCAGGCGACGAGGATTGACGAGCGCACGCTCAGTTCCCGGTGTAGTTCGGAGTTCGCTTGTCCCGCAACGCGGCGATCGCCTCGGCGGCATCGTCGGTGGTGGCAAGGACGGCATAGTGCGATGACAGCAGGTCCAGGGAGGTATCGAGGTCCGAGCGCGAAGCCTGATCGATGGAACGCTTCATCGCCCGAACTGTTGTAGGCGCGTGTCTGGCAATCGATCTCGCGAGCCGGTGGGCAGCGGCGGGCAGATCGGCACTGTCGGCAACACTGTTGACCAAGCCGATCCTCTCTGCCTCCTCGGCATCGATCGCTGCACCGCTGAGCAACAATTCCATCGCCTTGGCCCGACCCACCAGGCGCGGCAGGAAGTAGGCGCCACCGGCCCCGGAGGTCAGCCCCAGAGAGACGTACACCTCCGAAGCCCTGGCGCCACGCGACATCACTCGCATATCGCACGCGAGTGCCAGGTCGAGGCCGGCACCCTGGGCATTGCCATTGATCGCCGCGATGATCGGTTTGTCGCACGCATTGATCGTCCTGATCAGCTCATGCACGTGCTCGTGGAGGTGGCGTTTGCGCTGCAGCGGCGTCAGCTCGAGTCCGGCGAACTCGCGGGTATCCATACCCGAGCAGAACGAGCGGTCACCTCGGCCGGTGATGACGATGACGCGCACGGACTCGTCTGCGACGGCCCGCCGGATCACGTCGGTCATCGCGTCGACCATCGTGAACGTGAGAGCGTTGCCCCGATTCAGCCGGTCCAGCGTCAACGTACCGATGTGATCGTCGACCACCCACTCGTGGTCAGTCATGGCGCGAGCCGTCCGTCGCGTGCTCGGTGTCAAGACGAATCGAAGCCGTCAGCACGTCCCACGGATTACCGGCAAGGAGCCGCCGACCCAGCTGTTCGGACCAGCGGCGCGGCGCCCCGAATTCGGAGATTGTGCTGCGAGCTCGCATGGTGTGCAACCAGAGTGAGTGTTCGGCAGTGACGCCGATCGCGCCGTGCAATTGGTGCGCGGTACCGACGATCTCATCGACACATTGTCCGAGCGTGACCTTCGCAACGGCCACCGCGAAGTCCGCCTCGTCTGCGCCAAAGCCCATGTCGTCGGCCGCGGCCACTGCCAATGCCACTGCCGCCCTACCTCTCTCGAGTGAGCCGGCTATCGCGGCCAGTTGGTGCTGCACCGACTGGAACTTGCTGAGGCTACGGCCGAACTGTTCACGCTCGCGGGTGTGGGAGACGGTGAGTTCCACCGCCGACTGAACACTGCCCAGAGTTTGCACACATCGCGCCCAGGCCCCTCTCCGGATCAGTTCGGTGTACGTCGACTCTGACAGTTCGGTGCACTCGCCGTCGCGCACCGACACCTCGATGCGTCCGCGCGGCTCACCGGCCAGATTGTCAGTGGTGCTCACCGGATGCACGGCCGGGTCGATCACGGTGATGCATCGGCCTTCGTCGCGCTCGAGCACCACCAGCACTGCCGCACAGTCCGATGCCCACGGAATGCCCTCCACCGTCGCGATCAGCACATCGCCATCCGCGGCAGCGGTGCCGAAACCTACTGTCAGAGGTCCTGATTCCGGCACCACCAGCCCGATCTCTGCCGACAGCCACGCCGCCAACAGATCGGTCTCGGCGATCGGAACCGGACACGCGAACCCGGCCAGCTCGCTCAGCAGCACCGCCGCCTGCGCGGGCCCCGCCTCCAACTCGGCGGTGCTCGTCAGCCGGCTCAGACCTGTTTCCTCGAGGTTCGCCCAGAGAACCTCGTCGAGCCCGACCGGCCGACTGCGCTGTCCGGTGAGCCGATCTCGCGACCGCGTGCCCAGATCGATGACCAGTGCCCTCAGATCGTCGTTGCCTTCTGCCGGCGCGTCACCGAGCGCTGCCATCGCATCCCTTCCAGGGTCGACTGTGGTCATTCCCGACTTCCTCTAACGCAGCCCGAGGCCGCGGGCGACAACGCCACGCAGCACTTCGTTGGTTCCGCCGCGCAAGGTGAACAACGCCTGATGCAGCCGGGCGTCTCGCAGCAGGCCGGCGATCTCGGGGGTTGGTCGCCAGCCTGTCTCGGCCTCGACGTCGTCGAGCAAACGCGCGACGAGATCAACCGATTCCTGCTCGAACCTGGTCCCGAGATCTTTCACCAGCGCCGCCTGATTCGCCGGGGATTTGCCGGCCTCGAGTGCTCGCGCCACGGCCGTGGACAACTGACGCAGCGAGATCACCCGCGCGCCCAGGTCTCCGACGGCGGCCGTGACGGACGGGGACGGCGAGACGTCGTCGGAGCTCAGCCAGCCGATGACCGCCAGCAATAGCGGCATCGTGGAAAGAAGGCGCTCTGGACCACTGCGTTCGTATGACAGTTCGGCCGTCACCTGATGCCATCCGTTACCGATCTCACCGAGGACCTCGGAGTCGGGGACGAAGACGTCGGTGAAGGCGACCTCGTTGAAATGATGCTCACCCGAGAGCAATTCGATCGGGCTGATGCCGACGCCCGCAGCATCGGTCGGAACCAGGAACTGACTGAAGCCCTTGTGCCGGGCTTCGGGATCGGCGGGCGAGGTCCTGGCCAGCACCACCACCATGTCCGCATGATGAGCGCCGCTCGTCCACACCTTCGTGCCGTTGATGACCCAGCCGCCGTCTGCCCTGGTGGCCTTGGTCTTCACCGCCGCCAGATCGGAACCGGCACCGTGTTCACTCATACCGATGGCCGAATAGAAATGGCCGCTGGCGATTTGGGGAAGGATGCGGGTTTTCTGTTCCTCGGTACCGAAACGAAGCAGTGTCGGCGCCACCTGGCGGTCGGCCACCCAGTGCGCTGCCACCGGCGCGCCCTGCGCGAGCAGCTCTTCGGTGACGACGTAGCGCTGTAGATGCTCGCTGCCGCGGCCGCCGTAACTCTCCGGAATGGTCAGTCCCAGGAGGCCGGCCTCGCCGAGTCTGAGGCTGAAGTCGGCATCCCAGCGCGACAACCAGGAGTCCACGGCCGGACGCCAGCCGAACCGATCGCGGTCGGTCGCCAGGAAGTCGCGGATTCGCCCGCGAACCGCGTCCAGCTCGGATTGATGCATGCCCAGCAGGGCATATGAACCGCTCACGTGGACCCCTTCCGGGCACCGTCGACCTACCGTTGCGAACTGATCGCACAGTTGCCCCTAATCAGCTAACTATATACCCTATTAGAAAGTCGTTGGGCCGCACTGGCGCACATTGGATGAATGGCGAAACCTTGAGTGAGATCGTAGCTATCGGGACGTATGTGCCGCCATGGACGAAAGCAGGCAAACGGGTTCGCGGTCCTGACGAGGACGCGGTCACCATGGCCGTCGCGGCCGGACGGGCCGCCGATCCCGACGTCCGCGCCCAGCGGATCGTTGTGGTGTCCCGCAATATGCCACTCATCGAGGGCGGTAATGCAGCGGTATTGCTCGCCGGTCTCTCGCTCGATCCCGACGTACCCATCACCGAAGTCCTCGGCGGCGCTCCCGCGGCGCTCGACCAGGTGGCCATGGCCGATCCGCATACCCTGGTGATCGCGGCCGACGACTCTCCGACAGCGGCCGGGGCCGGTGCCGTACTGACCGGGACCGCGCCGACGGGCACCCGACTGGTCGCGGCGGGCGGGCAGACCCGGAGCCTGCCGGTGGTGATTCGCAACGACCAGGGCGAACGCCGCGAATACGCCGACCCGCGCCTCCAACGGGAGGTCGGCGTCAAGACGACAGTGGCCCGGCTCGGCGTTTCCGAACAGCCCGATCTCGTGGTCGCCGCCGTCGCCGGCGTCAAGGCCGCACTCATCGGTGGCGCCTTCGGTCGAGCTGCGATCAACGATCCGAGCACATCGGCGAGCGCCGCGATCCGGGTACTCGCAGAAGCCGTCGAAGCCGGCCAGGCCGGGCTGATCCTGGCCACCGAGCAGTCGGTTGCAAGCGTTGCCACGCTGCACCTCGGAGACACTCCCCCGGTCGTTGCCCGCGACGAGACGATCTCCGGCGAACTCCCCAAGGCGACCATCGCACCAGGAATCGGTATCCCCATCTCGCTGGCCGCCTACGCGCGCGCCTTCGAACCCAAATTGCGATGGGAAGCTGCCATCTTCCCCGGTGATGACGAGCTGGTCTTCCCCCCGCGGCGACGGGTCGACGACGCCGGGAACCTGCAATCGGACTACACACTGCAGCCGCTGCCGCGCACGGGTGAGGTCTACACCCACACGACGATCCAGATCCCGGTGCCGGACCTGCCCAGCCCGTACACCATTGCGCTGGTCCAGCTCACCGACAGCCCGGTGCGTGTGCTCCTAAAGGTCACCGGCGCACTCGCCGGCGACATCGAGATCGGTCAGCCCGGAGCAGTGGTGCTGCGCCGGGTCGCGATGCGCAACGGCATTCCCGACTACGGATACGCATTCTGGCCAGGGCGGCCCGCCGAACCCACAACCGCGGTGACCGCTGCCGCGACCGAAGGAGCACGTCAATGAGGAAAGTTGCGATCGTCGGCGCCGGGATGACGCCGTTCGCCGAGCATTTCGACCTCGGCATCAAGGACCTCATCCCGATGGCCTACTCCGAGGCTGCGGGCTCTGTGGACAAAGGGCTCAGCAAGGCCGACATCGAGGCCGCGTGGTTCGGCGAGCTCGCCACCACCGACGGCTTTCCGTCGGGCATTCTCGCCGACACCCTCGACCTGACCGACATCCCGGTGACCCGTGTCGAAAACGCCTGCGCCACCGGCAATGACGCCATCCGGAACGCGACGCTCGCGATCGCGTCCGGACTCTACGACGTCGTACTGGTGGTGGGTGCGGACAAGGTCCGCGAGACGGCGTCGAACACCACTTTCTGGGAGTGGGCGGCCATGACCCGCGACAACGCGTGGGACTATCCCCTCGGCCTGGTGGCGCCTGCCAACTTCGCACTGCACGTGACGCGGTACCTACACGAGTCGCCTGCCACGAAAGAGCACATGGCGATGGTCGCGGTCAAGAACCACTTCCACGCCCTGAACAACCCGAAAGCGCAACTGCGATACGAGATAACGGTCGAGCAGGCGCTGGCGGCACCGACGGTTGTCGCGCCGTTCGGACTGTACGACTGCACACCGCAAAGCGACGGGGCGGCGGCCGTGATCCTGGCATCAGAGGATGCGGTGGATCGATTCACCGACCGTCCTGTGTGGGTGCGTGGGGTCGGCCTCGGCATGGACCGGGTCATGCATCAGCACAAGAAGGACATGACCACCTTCCCGCCGACCGTCAAGGCCGCCAAGGCCGCCATGACGATGGCCGGCGTGACACCCTCTGACATCGATGTCGCCGAAGTCCACGACTGCTTCACCGGCGTCGAGTTGATCAGCTACGAAGACCTCGGTTTCGCTGACCGATTCGAGGCGTACAAACTGGTCGAGGCGCGAGAACATTATGTGGGCGGATCGATCCCGATCAATCCGAGCGGAGGGTTGAAAGCCAAGGGACATCCGCCGGGCGCCACCGGGGTGGCGCAGTGCTACGAGCTGTTCAACCAGTTGCGTGGCGAGTCGGAAAACCAGGTGGACGGCGCGCGGATCGCGCTCGCCCACAATATCGGTGGACCGACCGCGGTGTCGGCTGTGACCATTCTGTCGAACGATCGGGGCTGACCCGCCGGGCAATTCCGCTCCGGCATGTAAATAGTGTAATCATATGGCTGACTGGTAATAGTCTCTGGTTCTGCGCTGCCGAAGCGCTATGGAAAGGGTTACGCGTGTCGATCTCATTGCTGTTGGAAATGGCCGCATCCGCACAACCAGACCGCACCGCGGTGGTGGCCGATGAGCTGAGGTTGACCGTGACCGAGCTGGCCACCGTCGCATCAGGCGGGGCCGGTGTGATCACGGAGTCCGGTGCTCAGCACGTCGTGTACGTGGGCACCGGCGGCGCCCATCTGCCGTTCCTGTTGTTCGCGTCCGCCCAGGCGGGGATCCCGTTCACCCCGCTCAATTACCGACTGAGCGCGGACGGCATCAACAGCCTGATCGCGCGCCTGCCGCATCCGCTGGTCGTCGTGGACCGTGAGTATCGCGAAATGATCGACGTTCCCGCGCAGCGTCTTCAGGATTCCGACGAAATCCTCGACCGTGCCCATACCGCCGAGCCGTTCACCAGGTTCGTCGATCCTGATGATCTCGCGGTGGTGCTGTTCACCTCCGGCACCACGTCACGACCCAAAGCGGTCCAGCTGTCGCACAGCAATCTCACCAGCTACGTCATGCAAACCGTCGAGTTCGACAGCGCCGCACCAGAAGACGCGGTTCTGATCGCGGTCCCGCCATATCACATCGCCGGCGTGGGCGCCGCGCTGTCGAACGTCTACTCCGGGCGCAAGATGGTGTACCTGCGCCGTTTTGATCCCGTGGAGTGGATACGCCTCATCCGGCAAGAGGGCGTCACCACTGCCACCGTCGTTCCGACGATGCTCGACCGGATCATCACCACGCTCGAGCAGAATCCGGTGGAACTGCCCACGCTGCGCAACCTCGCCTACGGTGGCGCAAAGGTGGGTCTGCCGCTGGTACGCAAGGCTCTCGCGCTGCTGCCCGACGTCGGATTCGTCAACGCATACGGTCTGACCGAGACGAGTTCCACTATCGCCGTCCTGACACCGGACGATCATCGGGCGGCGCTCAGTTCGTCGGATCCCGTTGTGGCCGCGCGACTGGCTTCGGTGGGCCAACCCGTACCCGGAATCGATTTGCAGATCCGTGGCGCGGACGGCGAGGTGGTCCCGCAGGGCGAGCCGGGTGAGTTGTACGTCCGCGGCGAACAGGTATCCGGCAAATACGACGAGATCGGATCGGTTCTCGACGAGGAGGGCTGGTTTCCCACCAAAGACATCGCGACACTGGACGCCGACGGTTACCTGTTCATCACCGGGCGATCCGACGACACGATCATCCGCGGGGGTGAGAACATCGCTCCCGCCGAACTCGAGGATGTCCTCATCGAACACCCTGCAGTGCACCAGGTTGTCGTGATCGGTGTGGCGGACCCGGAGTGGGGTCAGAGCATCGTCGCGATCGTGGTGCCGGAGCCAGGTACCGAGCCAGACGGCGAGGAGTTGCGGGCATACGCGCGCAAGGCGCTGCGCGGTTCCCGAACCCCCGACCGGGTGGTCTTCCGGGACGTACTTCCCACCACGGCGACCGGTAAGATACTGCGCCGCCACTTGATCCAGGAACTGAGACCCGTCACCGGTAACGCCTGAGACCTCGCACGCCCCGAGATACGAAAGACGGTCCGCGTGCTGGGCGGATCGTCTTTTGTGTAGGTGCATTGTTCCGCATGGCCCGCGACACGAGGCTCGGTCGCCGGTGGTGGTGATCCTGGCCATGAGGGCAACGGTCCGTACACCACGCCCACGCAGGACCGCCCATCAGTTCGGAGTCCGAGGGCGGGACCACCCGTGGTGGCGCGGTATCACGAGAACGCCGGGCGCATGCAGCGCCGAGATGACCCGAGTGGGCTCGGACCCGGGCGTCCAGTCCCGAGTCGCCGGCCCCATGCTGCGCCACACCCGTGCGGTGCCCGACGGTTTACCATCCAGCGGTCCTTCGAGCATTGCATGCACCACGGTGGCGCTCGAAGTCCGGGCCGCATCGAGCAGGACATCGATCGCGGAACCAATGCCGCCGAGTCGCATTGCAGGTCCCGCAGTATCGATTTCTTGCCGAGGATGCCCTGCTGGCATTCGATAGTACGACCGCCTCGCGGGCAGTGAGATACCGGCCGTCCTGCCAGGCACGATGCCCAACCGGACCGAACGAGAGCCTCAACCCTTCGCTGCCGCCCGCGGATGGCAGCATCCGGACGCGTTCGAGTCCCGATGTGGGCCGCCGGCAACGCACGCACGATGTCGATCCGCGCTTCCGCGGCGTAGGTTTCGAACGCCGCCAGATATTCACGGCCGCCGGTGACCGAGCGTTCGTAGGTGACGCCGACTCGCCGATGCCCGGATCGCTTGCAAGAAGCGCGATGCAGCAGCTCTCGTTTTTCAGTCGCCAAGCCAATCGTCAGTACCGCCCCACGACAGCGTCGGTACAGAACCGCCTCGTTCGACAACGTCCCCGAACCGAAGAGGCGTTCTCAGAGCGGACTGTTCGTGGTTCCTGCGAGTCGGCAGTTCTCGGACAAGGAGCACATGCGCGGCCTGATCCGGCGGGTGAACAACGGCATGCTGCGCGCCCCCCCATCGAGCAGCGAACGATCATGTTCACCGCTGAGGCGAACCGGGGTGGCGGTCGTTTCAGAAAGTGCCGCGACCACGGTGAGTGGCGTCGCCTACCAGCAGATGTACCATTTCCTCTTCGAGTTCGAGGGGGAAGCTGTTGTGCGGCTGTGGGGATTCAATGACACGCACCACGTCCGCGAGGTATCTGCGCTGGGCAGCGAGGGCAAGGTCAGCTAGGGGGCCGCAGGACCACTATATGGGCGCAACACGTCTGACTTATTCGACGGCCGGCATTCCTCCTTGTACGTCACCGTTCCGAGCTCGATGAACCTCTCCTTGGTGCCACCTCCAGAAAACGCCGGCCAGATCGCCGGTCCTGAGCCGTAAGTCACTGCCGGCAATCAGAACTCGACAGCCACATGGTCAGACACCGGGTGTGCCTGGCAGCCGAGGACGAGTCCGTCCGCGATGTCCTCCTCGTCGAGAGCGCCTGCGTTCGCCATCTCGACCTGTCCGGAGAGCACCGTGGCCTGGCACGACCCGCATTCACCCTCCCGGCACGAGTACGGCGCCTCTACTCCGTGAGCGAGTAGTACGTCGATCAGCGTCTTCGACCGGGGCCAGGCGAGTTCATGGGTGGCGCCGTGGAGCTCGACGGTGACCCTGGCGGCATCCCGCTTGTCCTCAACGCTGTCCGCAGTGACAATTGGTGGCCCGTGGTGGCCGAACGGATCGTCGGACAGCGACACGAAGTTCT
Source organism: Williamsia limnetica (assembly GCF_003217475.1). GTDB lineage: Bacteria > Actinomycetota > Actinomycetes > Mycobacteriales > Mycobacteriaceae > Williamsia > Williamsia limnetica. The sequence goes on from NZ_QJSP01000007.1 coordinate 238,801, forward strand.
CGATGTGGATCCGGGCCCGCGGCAGTCCGATCTGTTCGAGCGCCTGGCGTGCTCCCTGCATGAAGGGTTTCGGACCACAGATGAACGCTTCGAAATCACCGTACGGTTGCAACACCGACCGCAGCGCAAGGTGTGTCGGCAACCCTTGCACGCTTTCGATCCAGTGCACCACCGTGAGTCTCTCGGGATACTCGCCGAACAGAGAGCGCAACTGGGTCGCGAAGATCACCGACTCGGGATAACGATTGGCATAGAACAGCACCACACGTCCACTGCCGTCCAGGAGCGCGGTCTTCATGATGGACAACAACGGTGTGATGCCACTCCCGGCACCGACCAGCAGCAGGTCGCGGTCGACATCTTTGGGCGTGAATGCGCCGGCCGGAGGCAGACTTTCGATGATCTGACCCGCGGCGATGTTGTCACACAACCAGTTGGACCCGTAGCCGTCGACTGTCCGCTTGACGGTGACCATCAGCGTGTCGTCGTGTCTCGGCGAGCTCGACAGGGAGTAACACCGCGCCACCGACCCCGTGCGATCACTCGGAATCCTCAGGGTGAGGAATTGCCCAGGCCGGTAGGAGAATTGATCACCGGGAGCATCGAACACGATCGTCTTGGCATCGGGGGTCTCGGCGATGACCTCTCGCACCCGTAGCGCGACCGCCCCCGGGGAACTCGGTGCGGGCGCCCCAAGCGTGCTGCCGGTCGCCTGATCAGTGGGCGACACGGGCAGACACCGGTGAACTCTCGACGCGCGCAGGACCCACCATCGCATATATCAAATCGGTGATCGCCGCGATCGTGCCCTCCCGGGTCATTTGAGCCTTGGTGTTGCGTGCGAGGAACCACGACCGCTCCAACATCGCCATCACACACACCCCCGAGGTGGCGGGATCGCTCAGGGAGCGCCCAGACAATCGTTCCAGCTCGCGACCGATGACGCCGGCTGTCTCGGCATGAACTCGTGCCACCGCTGCCTGGAACCGGGCGTCCGGTGGCGAATCATCAACGGACCTGATCGAGAAGGCTCCGGTTCGGTCGAGATAGTCGAACAGCTGACGTACCCATGCTTCGAAGGCGGACTTGTCAGCACCGATTTCGATGAGCTCGAGCGCCCGCACGGCGTCCGCTGTCTCGCGTGTGGTGACGGTACCCAGCTCGATGAAGATGTGCCGCTTGTCTCGGAAGTAGTAGTAGAAACTTCCCCGCGCAACCGAAAGCCGATCGGTGATGTCTTTCACCTGAGTACCGGAATAACCCTTGCGCTCGAACACATCCCGGGCCGCATCAAGGAAAGCTTGTCGGGTTACCGCCGACTTCGGATGTTTCGCTTCACTCAGTTTCACCGGACGAATTACTCTGCGGAGACAGTCTGACGTTCGACCTCGGCGTTCTCGGCCGGCGGATAGAAACTGCGCGCCCACAAGCGCAATCTGCGGAATCCGGCCGCCTCAGACGGAGACAGCCCCGGAGGGTCCATGTAGCGCTGGTGATTCCAGATCTTGACGTCGTCGACGAGCGCGCCCTTCCCGTTTTCGATGAACCCTTCGGGGTCGTCGCTGCCCTCGTCGATCCAGTACGTGCCGAAGATGTCACTCACCTCGTCATCGACCGGTGTCGGGCAGATCCCGGTGACCCGGATGCCGTTGCGCATGTGCTCACCGCTGAAGCTCAACCCCACTCCGCTCCAGAGGATTTCGAGCGTGTTGATGGTGTCGTCAGGGTTGTCCACGCCGTGCTGCCACTTGTTGCCGAACCCCACCTTGGCCGCCCACGAGGCGTCATCGGTGCTCTCCCGCAGGACAACCGGGCTGATCGGTGTGCGATGCACATATCGGAAGTGATGTGGGTCGACCGCATTCTCCGCAATGGTCTGCGGATGAACCCGCACGTTCTTGGTGAGCACACGTGCGTTCGCTTCGATCGGCCGGAACGTTGTTGCGCTGATGTGGCCACCCAGACTCTGCAGAGCGTCCGGTACCTCCCACATCGGGTCTCGGCCGAGAAGGTCATGCCAGACGTAGATGGAATCATTGCGCTCGCTGACCGGCCAGCTGCGTACCTTACGGGCACGGTTCGGTTTGGCCTCGTAAGGAATCCGGACATTACGCCCTCGCCCATCCCACACCCACCCGTGAAACGGGCACTGGATCCCGTCGTCCACAACACAACCACCGAAGGCGAGATTGGCACCGAGATGCTGGCAGTGGGCATCGAGCACGTGCGCAAGGCCGTCGTTGCCGCGATACGCGACCAACTCAGCACCGAAGTAGTGCAAGGGGACAACATCACCGATCGCCAGATCGGCCGACCACGCGACCTGGAACCACCCGGTGGGATGCATGCTGAGCTGACCCATCGATCAGACCTCCTGAAGAATTGGCTGACATTTTTGGCGCGGACGTCAAAAATTGATAGCCCGACCATACGCCCGTGAGCGGCACTCTGTAAACACCAACCCGTTGCCGGATTTCTCCAAATACGCCCCTGCCGCACTAATCATGCTGCACGGCAAACGCTTTCAGACCGCATAGCGCGATCAGATCCTGTCACCAAAAGGTGTAACTCATTGATTTATCTAACTTAATAGTGATACACGTCATGTGCGGCCTCAGTCCCCGGCCTTGCTCGGCTGCCGAGCACCACAAGCGATCAAAGGACACATCCATGGACTACCGGATCAAAGGACGAGTGGCACTTGTCGTCGGTGGCAGCAAGGGCATCGGCAAGGAGACGGCGAAGATGCTCGCTGCGGAGGGCAGCCGCGTCGCCATCGTCGCCCGTACCCAGAAACACATCGACCGCGCGGTCGAGGAGATCGCCGCAGCAGGCGGCGAGGCACTCGGGGTCCCGGCGGACATGAGTTCACGAGAAGGCATCGAATCCGCGGTCGCGACAGTCACCGAACAACTCGGCAACCCCCTGATCGTGGTGACACAGGCCGACTTTCACGTGCGCGGTTACTTCGAGGAGATCACCCGCGCCGAGGACTACGTCGACTCATACCGTACGTACACGCTCAGCCAGGTGCACATGCTGCACGCCGTACTGCCCGCCATGCGCGAGGCCGGATGGGGGCGTTTTGTCCACATCGGGTCAGGAACCGCCAAGGAACCGCAGAGCCTGCCGCCCCACACGGTCGCCAACGCGACACGTCCGTCGACGGTCGGACTCCTCAAGAGCGTGGCCGACGAGTATGCCCAGTTCGGTATCACCATCAACACCGTGGCCCCGGGCTGGATCGCGACCAAGACCACCAACTGGTACCTCTCTACTCACGAGGGGCTCACCGATGACGACGCTCGCAAGAAGTGGCTCATGGAGAAGGCCGGTGTGCCGGCAGGCCGGGCGGGTGAGCCCGAGGAGATCGCGTCGACGATCGCCTATCTGTGCTCAGACCAGGCCGGATATCTCAACGGCCATTACATTTGTGTCGACGGCGCCCATCACCGATCGGCGTTCTGAACGTCCACCCACGTCGATCGGCGTGCCTGGTTGCACACAGGTCGCGCTCCCACGGCCGGATGTGACGCTGTCGCGCCGACCTTGTGTGCACTCGGGCCCAGCTTTCATTCTTCGTCGGTGCCGATGGGGACGAACTCGGGCGCATACACGCCGCTGTCGCCGATCTCGACGATCCGGGCTCTCACCCGCTGGCCGATTCGGATCGTGTGCGGCTGCGCGTCCACCACCGCGCTCATGCGCAGCCCCGACTGTTCATCGAGTTCGATGAGCGCTGTCACATACGGTGGTCGGTGGCCGGGCACCGTGGGCTGACGAATGACGATGAAGCTGAATATCGTTCCGTAACCACTCACTTCGTCGAATCGCACCGGCCCGCCGGTGATCCGGCTGCGTTCGAGGGGTGGGTGGATCCATGTTCCGGTGTCCACGCAACGGCAGATCTTGAGCTTGCCCTCCGCGAGGGCATCCCAGTACGACGCCGAGTCAGGATCGGGAACGGGCAGCGGCGCCGACATGAGTGCGTCGGTCATGGGTGCTGCCTGCTGTAGATGTTGGCGCCGCCGAACGGGCCACCACCGGCGGTGACCAGCGCGAGTTCGGCTCCCTCGACCTGCCGCACCCCGGCCGAATGCCTCAGCTGGGTCACGGCTTCGAAGTGGTGATTGAGACCGTGTATGTACCCCTCGGACAACAGTCCTCCGTGCGGATTGACCACCACGTCGCCGCCATAGGTAGCTCACCCCGTGGCAAAGAACGTGCCGACCTCTCCCTTCTCACAGAATCCGTACCCTTCCATGGTGGCCATCACCGTGTATGTGAAGCAGTCGTACATGCACGCCACATCCATGTCGGCCGGGCGGAGTCCGGTGCGCTCCCAGATCTTCGGGCCCGCCGAACGCGCGTACATCGCCGCCGGGTCGTCCCATTGTGTCCAGCCCGCCCCGCTCTGCGAATTGGATGACCCGACGAGCCAGACCGGATCGTGTGCGGTGCCGGCGGCGATGTCCTCGCCCACCACGAGCACGGCCACAGCGCCGTCGACCTCAGACGTGCAGTCGAGCACCCGGAAGGGCTCGTTGATCCAGCGAGCGGCCAGGTAGTCGTCCATGGTCAGTGGTTCACGCCGCAGCGCATGGTCGTTGGGCCCGGCGTGGGTTCGCTGGGTGATCGCGATGTGCCCGAGATCCTCTTCGGTGGAACCATGGTCATACTGATGGCGCCGCGCCCACATCGCAAACCACTGCGGCGGCACAAGGAATCCCGATGCGGCGTCGAACTGGTTTTCCTGATCCACCAGCATCGGACCTTCTACCGTTCCGAAACGGTGCCCGGACCGGCCGTTGAGGGATCGGTACACCAGAACTGCCCGGCACATCCCGGCCTCGATCACCGCTGCCGCCGTTGCGATCTGATCGGCAACAAGGTTACCGCCGCCATACATGGCATTGGCCCACGACAACTCGTTGATGCCCAATCCCCAACCGACGGTGATCGGTTGGGCTGAGTCGTTGACCATGAAGGTACTCATCCCGTCGACGTCCGCAGGCGTCAATCCCGCATCGTCGATGGCACCGCGGCACGCCTCGATGGCCATCGCGAGTGGGGTTCGGTTCGATCGACGCGAATACTCGGTTCTGCCGATGCCGACAACTGCACAACTCATCTGACTGGTCCGGCGACTTTCCGCTCGCCCCGTGGCCGCCATACCGCCATCGACACCCCCGCAAGGTCGAGAGAATCGCTCAGCGGCATCTGCCCCGAACCGACCCGCTCGAGAAATGACCCCATCACGATGTCTGGGTCGCGGCCGAGTTCATAGACCGCGAGATAGCGGTGTGCCGGGGCCGGGGGCGCGGCGATTCCCTCGACCTCCGGCGGTGTGATCGGAGCCAAATCGTAGCGTTGCGCGGCGGTGACCCCCTCGACCTCGAGAACGTCAGGGACGTGCCGGGTCTCGTACCAGCTGTTGAACTCGTCGTCGTTGCCCTCTGTTGGATTGGAGAAGACAAAGAGATAGCTGTCCGCCATAGGGCGCCCACTTTCGCTTGATACGTTTCGCAGTTCGCATTCTCGACTTTATGGCAGTCAACTGTCACACGTCAACGACGATGTTGGTTGAAGACTCGCCAGATGGCCTGCAATCAACCAAATCCGTATTGGAGCCGTCCGACGTCCGTGCCGCCATGCGCCGTGTCTAAATGACAGTTGAGTGTCGATAGAGCAGTATGGTGACCACCGCGCGGGACGGTCGACATCCCGGCGACATCCACCGAAGGCAGGTGCCGCTTCGAAAGGACCACCACAGCGATGCAATCCGGCGACCGGTCACGGCGGCAAGATCGTGCCACCCAGACTCGGCTGGCATTGGTCGACGCGGCATTGAACCTGTTCAGCACGAACGGTTTCGATCAGACCACCACGGATCAGATCGCCAAGGGCGCCGGCGTGTCACCGCGGACGTTCTTCCGCTATTTCCCGACGAAGGAATCGGTTCTCTTCCTCGGTGAGTACGACTTCGTACGGGCTTTCAGCGGTGTGTACCTGGCGCAACCGGAGTCGATGTCCGAACTCGATGCGATGGCACAGGCTTTCATCACTTTGGCACCGGGATTGTCGAGACAACGGGGGCGCATCACGCTCTATCGGGAGGCTGTCTCTTCATCGGTCAAGCTCATCGGCCAAGAACGAAAAAACCACGACACCAGCGCCAGGACGGTCACTGACGCCATCGCGGAGCGTCGCAAGATCGCGGTGGCCGACGAGCGGTGCATCCTCCTGGCTTCAGTCGGGATGCTGGTCGTCGAACGCTCGATCGACCGGTGGATACGGTCGCCAGGCTCGGTACCCGAAGACGTGATGCGTTCTGAGTTCGAGACCCTTCACGGGTTGATCGGCAACTACCAGGACAGCGGCCCCTGAGCACGGGCGACCGGGTGCGGCTGACTCGGACACAGCCAGTTCCTCCGAGTAGGACTGGACCAGGGCCCGAGCACAATGTGCTCGGACCCTGGTCTTCCCGTGTGTGCGGGTCAGACCGAGATGGCGTCCGCGGGCGCCTCGGCGGCGTCCGGACTCGGGTTGCGCAGCGGTAGACCGAGGAACCGGCGTGCGTTGTCACCCATGAAGTCGTAGGCACGCCGTTCACTCATGCCCTCGGCATACTTGTAGAAGCCCTTCGGCTCGGTCAACCCTTCGGGATGCGGGTAGTCCGAACCGAACATGACCTTGTCCCAGCCGACGGTTTCCACGACATCACTGACCGACCCTTCCCAGAAGGGGCTCACCCACACGTTCCGACGGAAGACCTCGAGCGGGTCCTCCGGGAAGTTCTGCGGCATCTTCTTGTTCAGATCCGCGAGGTCGTGGAACAGCGGATGAATCCAGGCGCTGCCGTTCTCCACCGACGCGATGCGCAGCTTCGGGAAGCGAGTCAGCGTGCCGTGGCAGATGAGCGACCCCAGCATGTCCGAGATCTCGCGGTGGCCCAGCGCCAGCCAACGGAAAGAGCTCATGGTCATGAAGTTGTTGGTGGACGGCGGTTCCCACTTGTTGATGTATTCATCGAGCGGGGGCTGGCTGGCGTGCAGCACAACGGGCATACCCGCATCCTCGACGTCTTTCCAGAACGGGTCGAACTCGGGCAATGCCGGCGACCGCCAGCCTCTGTAGCCGTTGACGGGCGCGGGCTTGATCAGCACCACCTTGGCACCGTTGTCGACCAGGTATTCCAGCTCGCGACGTGCCTCATCCACAAGAGCGCACGTGATGACCGGCGTCATGAACAACCGGTTCTCGTGGGTGAAGCCCCACGTCTCGAGCATCCACTGGTTGAGGGCATGGATCATCGCGACGGTGAGGTCGGGATCCTCGGCGGCAGAATGCTCCACCAGGTTGGCCAGGGTCGGGTAGACGAGCGCGGCGTCCACGCCCTGTCGGTTGATCTCTTCGATCCGCGCGCGGGGCTCCCGAGAGGCAGGCGGCGCCTCGATGGCCGTTCCCTGCATCTCTCGCAAGGTCAGACCTTCGACATTTTGACCGGAGTAGAACTTCTCGTGCGCGCCCGGCGCGGCCACCTTCTCGAAGGTCGGATTCGGGATGAACTCCGTGATCTTGTTCAGGATCGCGATCCGGGTGCGCTTACCGACCTGGACGTATTGCACTGCCGGCGAGAACTTTTCAGGCAGGAACTTGGTCAGGGCATCCGGCGTCTCGTACATGTGCGTATCGGCGTCGAAAATCGGCACATCGTTCAAATCTGTCATGGGTCCGCCTTTTCTATCGGGTGGCTGAAGTCTTCGTTCAGCTTGCACGAGTTTGACGGAAACGTCAAACAGTGTCGGTGAGACCGATCTATCACTGTCTTGACAAGCAGTTATAGACCATCCACAGCGGTGACATGGTTGTCATAACGTCCGCGCAACGGCAGCAGTGACACCTCAGCCGACTGTTCCGACACCGGCCAGTCGCGTGCCCAGCAGTTCGATCTCCGCCAGGCAGGCATCCATGCTGCGCGTCTTCGATTCCACCGAGATGTGGGTGACGCCGGCCTCGGACAACGGGCCGATCTGCTGTGCCACTGCGTCGGCCGTCTCATCCGAGTCGCGTCGCGCGGTCGGTGTGAAGCACACCTCGAAGTCGGCTGACCGCCCCAGAACGCTCCGCATATCCCTGATCTGATCGATCCGCTCGGCAAGCTGATCAATCTGCAGCGCAGGCGTATTCGTGATGGCAGACATTGCCGCGGATTGCTCGAACGGCAGCCAGCCGTCGGCGAGCTCGGCAACGCGGCGGATCGACGCCTTACTGTTCCCGCCGATCCAGATCGGTGGCCCCGGACGCTGCGCCGGACGTGGGAGCATCCGGTGCCCGTGGGCGGGAAAAAACGGCCCCTCCCGGTCGATCACTTCGCCGGTCCACGCTTCCTGCATCGCCACGATCGCCTCGTCGAAACGCGGTCCGCGGTCATCGAACGACGCACCCAGGACGTCGAACTCATTTGCCTGGTACCCCGCACCCATCCCGGCAATCAACCGGCCGCCGGACAACAGATCCAGCGACGCCGCAGACTTCGCTGTTGTGTACGGATTACGGTATCCCGCAACGAGAATGAACGTCAGCAGTCGAATTCTGGACGTTGTAGCAGCCATGAACGACAGCGCCACAAACGGGTCGAGCGCGTGGTGACCTCCGCCCACCAACCACTCCTCCGAGGGAAATGGATGATCTGTGGTGGAGACGATGTCGAATCCACTGGCCTCGGCTACCACGGCGATCTCGGCGAACTCGTGTGCACCGATCCAGGTGTCCCAGTGCTTGACCGACCCGGTGGGAAATTGAAAATTGAGTTTCATCTCGGTCTCCGACCGCTAGTAGATGGATCCGGTTCCGCCGCCGTCGAGGTGGAGGTTCACCCCGTTGATGAAGCCGGAGTTAGGGCTGGCGAGCATGGTCACTGCATACGCGACGTCCTCGACCTGCCCGATTCGGGTGACGGTTTGGCCAGTGCCCTTGAGCACGTAGTCGGTCGCTCGGTCGACATCGTCGCCCCAGCCGCGCTTCTCTGCGAATCTGCGCAGGAACTCGACGAGCTTGTCGGTCATGATCATGCCGGGCGACACCGTGTTCACGGTGATCCCCGAGCCGGCGAGCGCCTTCGACAGGCCCATCGACATGTTGACCAGCGCCGCCTTGGACGGACCGTAGTCAGGTTGACCAGACGTCGGGATGATGCCTGCGGCGCTGGAGATCTGAATGATCCGTCCCCAACCGTCGGCCTTCATGCCCGGCACGACCTGGTGGATCAGTCGGCCCGCCGAAATGACGTTGCTCTCATAGGTGGCGGCCCACTCGCTGGGCGCGAGATCGAACCACGAACCACCTCCGGTCTCCGAGGCGCCCCCGGCGTTGTTCACCAAGATGTCGATTCCCCCGAACGCGTCGACGGCTTTCGCGGCGACGCCGTGGGCGCCCTCATCGGTCGACAGATCACCGGCTGCCGATGCGACGGCACCACCTCGACCTGAGATCTCGGCCTCCGCCGCCGCCAGTTTCTCCTCGTTTCGGCCGTGCAGCACCACCGATACGCCCTCATCGGCGAGCGCCTGCGCAATTGCCGCGCCGATGCCCCCGTTACTACCGGTCACCAGTGCGCGTTTGCCTTTGAGCTGTAAATCCATGACGAGTCCTCATCCTCCGATCATGCTCGACGCGGCAGACGAACCCGGGCGTGTTCCATCGATCACAACGAGTCGGCGCTTGAACAACCACTCATCTCCCACCGGCACCAGAACATCGCGATACGTGCCCCAGTGATCGGCGGCATCGGCATGGAAGACCGCGAAGTAGGCCGAGGACTCGATCCGGTCGGGCGTGATCGAATCGAAGCGAAGGCTCGCGACAAAGTGCCGGACGATGGGTCGCGTCGTCGCCGCCTGAGCGGTGGCATGCGCCACCAGTTCCGCAGACACCGAGGTCAGCGTGTCGATGATGTTCTGACGCCCCGTTGTGGCAAAGGAGTTTCGCGCCTCCAGAGACCCATCCTCCGTGAAGCATGCCGCAAGCTCGTCCAGTCGCCCCTTGTCACCCGCCCGGTTGTATCGGGCATACCGATCGCGAACCAGCTCCCGAGCGATGAGATGTTCGACGTTCAACGCATAACCTCCGTATGCTCCCTTTGCGCACCCTAGTGGAGCAAATAGTTAAATGAAAGACCTCATAACGCTATCCCCGATCCGGACAAGACGGAACACTTTCAAAGAATGCGGCGGGTGTCATAGATCAGCACCGCAGATCGCCTCCGGTAGGTGATCACAATCGGTGCAGAGTCATCCGGGGTCCACAGCCGGGGTGCTTCCGGTCGGTGGCACCGATCATCGGTACGTGTTTGACGCGCGCTATCGCCGATGCCTGGCCATCGGCGCCGATGGCCACGCTGTCGGCCACTGCGGTGCCGCGCCCGATCCGAACCGGGGTCGCGTCGTAACGGGCCCCATCCCCCACCTTCATCGGCCGGAGGTAGTTGATACGCAGCGAGCCAAGATAATGGGCATCCGACTCACCCTGCTTCGATTGCAGGGCATCGGAATCAAGCTGTATCCTGACGCGGCGCCGTCCAGTCGGAGTGACAATTGCTCCAACAACGTTGCGTGCTCGTGTCGTCCGGTCGCACAATATGGTTCGACAACCCACCGGATCCGTCGAGCATCAGCGCCAGTGGCCCCAGGCTCCTCACTCCCGTCTCCGTGTTCTCGAGAGAGGCGACATCCATGGTCAGCAAACTGCGACCGGTCCTCGGATCAGCCTCCACGATTGTTATGCCGAACCTGCGTTCGACAGGGCTCGGCTCCACAGCTGCCACCGCCGGTCCGCTGCCGGCCGCGACCCTCAGTTCAGCCGAATCCTCAGGAGGCTCCGGTCAAGTAGTTCATCCCGTCAGAATATGTCCGATTTTGCGAAACCGGTTAATTAGTTATCTATACGGACGTACACTAGAAGAGTTCGCGGGCCGAGTTGTGGTTCAAGCTCCCGTCGGACCCACCAAACCTCGCTTGTGAGGGCTATTCGGTCGCCGCCTGTCGCCTCGCCGATTCGACGGCATGAAAGGAAACGCCATGAACGACACTCTCTCCGGTATCCGCGTAGTTGAGCTCGCTGCCTGGACTTTTGTTCCCGCTGCCGGCGCAGTGCTCGCGGACTGGGGCGCCGATGTGATCAAGATCGAACACCCTGAGACCGGCGATCCTCAGCGCGGACTGATCAGTTCCGGGGTGGTCACCGGCTCCGGAGGCGTCAATCACTTCGTCGAACAACCCAATCGCGGCAAGCGAAGTGTCGGTATCGACACAGGAACCCCCGAAGGCCTCGAAGTCCTGATGAAGCTGGTCGAGACCGCCGATGTGTTCGTGACAAACCTGCTGCCTGATTCGCGTGCGCGCATGGGCGTCGATGTCGACGCCATCCGCTCCCGCAACCCGAAGATCATCTACGCGCGCGGGCACGGCTACGGCACGAAGGGCGATCTGGCCGCGCAGGGTGGCTACGATCTAGCGGCCTACTGGTCGCGCGGCGGCATCGCCGAAGCTTATTCGGCCGGCAACGGCGACTACCCACCGGTGCAACGGCCCGCTTTCGGCGACTCGTATGGCGGGCTCGCGATTGCCGCAGGCATCACTGCGGCTTTGCTCAAGCGCGAACGCACCGGAGAAGGATCTGTCGTTGACGTCTCACTTCTGAACGCCGCCATCTGGCAACTGGGGCCAGACATCGTTGGCGCCGGGGTTCTCGGCGCCGACATCCCCAAGTTCGATCTGAGCGCCATGCCGAACCCAGTGGCCAACATCTACAAGACTCAGGACAGCCGATTCATCAGCTTCGTATTGCTGCAGGCCGATCGATTCTGGAGTGATTTCTGCACCCGACTCAGTCGCACCGACCTCATCGAGGACGAGCGCTTCTCACACGCGCTCGTCCGTTTTCAGAATCGGGTCGAATGCATCACGGAGCTGCGGGGCACATTCGAGTCGAAGCCGTTGAGCCACTGGGAAGCAGCGTTCAGCGGCTTTGACGGCGTCTGGGACGTCCTGCGAACCCCATACGAGGTGCACAACGACCCGCAGGTCATCGCAAACGGCTACTTGCCGAGGACTTCGGACAGCAGCGGAAACGAGTTCGCGCTCGCGGCGAGTCCCGTTCAATTCGACGAGGCACCACTGGAACTTCGTCGGGCCCCAAGCCATGGTGAGCACACCGACGCGATCCTCACCGAACTCGGTCTGAGCGAAGAAGAGATCATCGAACTCAAGATCAGCTCCGCCATCTTGTGAGCAACCGGGGATCGGGTTTGCGGAACGAGTGTGCCGCAAACCCGATCTCGCATCATCTGATCCAAGGACTACACATATGACCCGCGTGCGAATCAAGCCCGATTCAGCAACAACCCATTCCGGCCACTCCAGCGTCCAGCTGCTACTGCGCGCGGCAATCGGCGCCACAATGATCGCTCATGGGGTCAAGCACGGCCGCAGCATCGACGGCACGGCCGGCTGGTTCGGATCGATTGGCTTTCGCCGGCCCAGACTTCAGGCCCAGGCCAGTGCGGTCGTAGAAGTCGGTTCCGGAGCTGCGATAGTCGCCGGCGCCGCAACACCGCTGGCTGCCGCGGCGGTGGTCGGGACAATGGCCGTCGCGGCCCGCTCAGTGCACGCCTCGAAAGGATTCTTCATAACCTCGGAAGGATGGGAGTACGTCGCCAACCTCGCCGTCGGCGCTGTCGCCCTGGCCGGCATCGGTCCCGGTCGTTGGAGTGTCGATCGGGCGCTCGGACTCGACACCACTATCAGTGGAAATCACGCTGCGGCATTGACTGCCGGTCTCGGGCTCATTGCCGCAGGTGCACAGCTGGCCGCTTTCCACCGACCTGTGCCGAATTAGCGCCGACGCCGGGGCTCAGCCTTTCGACGACCGGCAATCTACCTGGTCGATGGCACCGAACGCGCCCAAGGGCTTGTCTTGAGCAAGGACGTGGCCGAAGATCGTATTCAGATGCCTTCACATGTGCGCTCTCAGGGGCAACAGCCGCGATCTCCTGGCCGCCGATGTGCCTGTGGCAGTTGTCAATCCGCCGGGCGTCGGCGTCGAACGTGTTGGAGATGTCGACGAGGATCTTGCGGCCAGCGGTTCCCCGTAGATTCGCGACCGCTGGAACCACAGTGGTGTACGGGACGGCCACGAAGACGATGTCACCTGACGGAATTACGCCGAACGTGCCGACGGTGGTTCCGTGGCCGAGCCGATGATGCTGATGGTGGTCGTCATGATGAAGTCCTCCTTGGTGTCTCGGAGGCACGTGTCGACATCACCTACGCTGCCATCGTCAACCTCATCTGGTCGAAGGGCCGAATCATCGACGCCACCAGTGTTGATGCGCCCCAGGGCATGGCGACGTTACCTCTATCTCATGCCCGACGCCTACCGGGCCGAGCGGGCACACCCGCTACCCGAGCCGCCGATGACGTACGTTTCCTCACCCAACCGCGCGCCGCCAATTGTCCGGAATCGAGTATCACCCCACGCATGAAATTGACGGGTCGTGCCAAGTCACGGTGCGCGAACGCGGCTCACCCCAATCGGTTCCGCCGATTGCCTCAGCAACGGACGACTCGTGGATCCATCTGCACTCATGAAGAACTCCTGGGTTCGGACTGCCCGTATCGGACGGTCGTAGGGCTAGGAATGGCTGAGTATGAAAGCACAACCGACAGCGTTGCACGACCGCGGACTGGCCGTCGCTGAAGCCTTCACCGGCGGCCGATTCGACCACACTGCAGCAGGTGTGGTCGCTCTACGACGGGCGATCCGATGACGGGATCGCTGATGCCCTCGCCCGAGAGACCGAAGTCAACCGGGCCTGGACCGCCGAAGTGAGCGCAGTCGCCCAGTCCACCAGAGCGGTCTTCGCACACGGCCGGTCGCAGAATGCCGCCGGGCACTGACCGCAGACCACACCTGTGGTCACCCTTGCGCAGGGTGACCACAGGGAACTAACAGCTACCTACATGTTGGTGGGGCCGCCCGGCATCTTCAGAAGCGACCCCGCATCAACACGGAGTTGCTGGCCTGTGATGTAACGCGATTCGTCCGACGCGAAGAAGAGCACGGCGTTCGAGATGTCCACTGTTTCCACGTATGGGATGGGCATCGCCTGGAACATCGTGAAGGCGGGTTCGACGTCCTCACGGGTCGGGTTCTCCAGATCCGGCCGGAACATCGAGTAGAGGCCGTCGTTGTGCAGGAGATGGGTGTTGACGTTGGTCGGGTGGATCACGTTGACACGGATGAACTCTGGCGCCAGGTGCAACGCGAGCTGCTCTGAGTAGCCCATCAAGGTCTTCTTGGCCCATCCGTATCCGGCAGACCCTGGTCCCATCGCTGGATTGTCAGTCGTGTTGGGCAACATTGCGGCAGTCGACCCGGTGATCACGACCGAAGCCTGCTTGCCCAGGTGCGGCATGGACACCGCCACAGCGTTCATCACACCGACGAGGTCGACGTCGACGGCATCAACGAAGTCGGACGCGTGCGGGTCACCCATGGCCATCGGCAGGATGCCGGCGTTGGCGACCACGATGTCGAGATGGCCGAGCGCGGCCAATCCTTCATCGAGCGCCGCCTGCAGCTGCGACCGGTCGCGCACATCCGCCTTGACGGTCACGATCCGACGGTCCAGCTTTTCGACCAGCTTGGCGGTCTCGGCCAGATCTTCCTCAGTGGCAAGTGGATAGGGATTCGACTCGATCTGCTCGCAGATGTCGACTGCGATGATGTCGGCGCCCTCTTCAGCCAGTCGCACTGCGTGACTTCGGCCCTGGCCGCGTGCCGCACCGGTGATGAAAGCAACTTTGCCTTCGACTCTTCCCGCCATGATGTGTTCTCCTCGTTCAGTTCTCGATGGTGTTGTATGTGTTGTTCAGGGGATGTCGAGCGGCAGCGTGGTGGCCACCGCTTTGGTCTCGAGGTAGGTCTCTAGGCCCTCGATGCCACCTTGCCTGCCGACGCCGCTGCGCTTGTAGCCGCCGTACGGAGAGTCCGACCCGTAGAACATCCCGCCGTTGATCATGAAAGAACCGGTGCGAACCCCGCGAGCAACATTCAGCGCGCGCTCAGGCGAACTCGTGAACACGTTGCCGGACAATCCGTAGACACTGTCATTGGCAATCCTGATCGCGTCGGCGTCGTCGTCGAACGGTGTCACCGACAAGACCGGGCCGAAGATCTCGGCCTGCGAGATCGTGGCCGAGTTGTCGACATCAGCGAACAGCGTCGGCTGCACGAAGTAGCCGTTCGGTTGGTCCTCGGGGATTTTTCCACCGACGACCAACCTTCCACCCTCGGACTGACCGCGCGCGATCAGATCGAGAATGTTGGTCCGCTGCTTCTCTGTGATCACCGGACCACAGAACACGCCGGGATCGGCGGGATCACCGTACGGGAGTGCGGCGTAGACCTGCTCCAGGGTGGCGACCGCCTCGTCGTACTTGGACCGGTGAACCAGCAGACGAGTCGGCAGTGCGCACCCCTGACCGGCATGCATACACGCCGACATTGCAGATGGCAGAGCCAACGCGAGATCAGCATCTTCCAAGATGATTCCGGCGCTCTTGCCACCCAGCTCGAGCAGGAGCTTCTTGAACGTCGGGGCGGACTTCTCGGTGATCAGCTGCCCGGTCCTGGTGGATCCGGTGAACGAGATCATGTCGATACGAGGGTCGGTGACCAACTGCTGCGCAACGGTGGTGTCGCCGGTCGTGATGATGTTGACGACGCCGGCGGGGATTTCGGTCTTCTCTGCGATCAACCGCCCGACGCGCGTGGCGTTCCAGGGAGTCTCCGACGCCGCTTTGATGACCACCGTGTTCCCCGTCGCAAGAATCGGTCCCAGCTTGCTGATCAAGATCTCGAACGGGAAGTTCCACGGGATGATGCCCGCCACGACGCCGACGGGCTCTTTGAACACGTAGCGCATGTTGATCATCCCGAGCAGCGAACTGTCGGCAATGCGCCGATGCCAGGGAAGATCCCCGACAGCCTCGGCCGGCCACAGAAGTCCGTCGGACAAGGGCCAATCGAGTTGTGCCATATACGTTGTCATGAGCGGAGCGCCCACTTCGGTGACCAGCTCCATTCGAAGCTCTTCCGCTTCTGAACTGATCGCCTCATGAAGCTGACGCAGGCACCGCTGCCGGAACTCGAGGTCCGTAGCCCATGTCGTGGTGTCGAAGGCCCGACGAGCCGCCGCGATCGCCGCGTCCATGTCGCCGTCGGTGGCATCGGCGACGACGCCGACCACCCCGCCGGTCGCCGGGTTCACGACGTCGATGGTCGCTCCGTTTCCGGAGTGCCTCAGGGTGCCATCGAGGAGAAATCGCTCCTCGTGGGTGACCGAAACCGATTGTGCTGCTGACATTTGTGTCCTCCAATCCCGCACATCCATGTGCGGGGCGACCTGTGTCCCCTGTCACATACGGTACCTTTTGGACCTAAGGTCCACAACCCCTGTTCGTAGTACAGTTCTCGCGTGAAGGAGGCCCGATGACCGAGCTACAGAAGACGAACCGCGGCGGACGGCCCCGCGTCACCGACAAGAGCGCAATTGCGGCGGTCGGGCTGCGATTGTTCGCCGATCGCGGCTACGACTCGGTCACGATGGCCGACATCGCGGAGGAATGCGGCATCGGGCGCAGCACGCTCCTGCGGTACTTTGCCGCCAAGGCCGACATCCTCTGGGATCGGTCCACCGACGAAGTCACCGCGCTGGCCGAGAAGCTGCGGACGGTGCCGGACTCCGAAGAGCCGATCGCCGTTCTCTGTGTCGAGCTCCCCGCGATGCTCACCTACCTTGATTCCGAGATCGATCTCTTGCGCACGCAAGTGTCGATCATCGCGGAGTCGTCCAACGGTTGGCCCCTCGGATCGACCCGGTTCAATCCCTGGGAATCCGTGGTGATCGGGTTCATCACGGAACGCACGCATCACAACGCTGACGATCTGTTCACGAAATTGTTGGCGCAGAGCCTCTTCAGCGCCGGTTGGACCGCACTGACCGTCTGGGCCGATTCCGACGAAGCTCGGCCGGATCGACTGCTCGAGGAAGCTTTCGCTCTGGTGCGCAACGGATTCACAACCACCTGACCCTCCGCCGAGCGGGCCTTTGGTTACGTCGACCGTGCCCTTGTTTCCGCCGAGCGTGCCCTTGTTGCAACCGAACGTGCCGCCGCGGAGTTCAACGGCCCGCTCGATCGGCATAGAGACCCGCTCAACGGAATCAAAGGCACGGTCGGCGGCTGTCTCGCGGGAGGTCAATCCCACATCAGGCCGCCGTCGATGAGAAGGGTGTGCCCAGTGACGAAGCCTGCCTCATCCGACAACAGGTAGGCGACGGCGGCTGCAACCTCTTCGGGCTTTCCCATGCGGCCGACCGGAATGAGATCCGCCCATCTTTCCTGCTGGTCGGCACCGAAAGCGATGATCCCTTCGGTCAGGATCGTCCCGGGGCCCACCGCGTTGACCTGGATGTTGCGACGAGCGTACTGCAGCGCGGCATTCTTCGTCAGACCCACGACACCGTGCTTGGCAGCGGTATAGGCGGCCATACCGGGCGCATTCTTGGTGCCGGCATTCGACGCCATGTTGACGATCTTGCCGTGACCGGCCTCCACCATATGTGCCAATTCGCCACGCATGCACAGGAACGTGCCGCGCAGGTCGACACCCATCACCGCATCCCACTCCGCGATCGACAATTGGTGCAGATCCCCCGGCGTGTGGGCGATACCGGCGTTGTTGACGGCCAGATCCAGTCCGCCGAGGTATTCGATCGACCCTGCGATCAGCGCCTCGACGCTGTCGGCATCAGAAACGTCCGCCTCGATGAAGGCAGCCTTTCCTCCCGCCGCCTCGATGGCGTCGACCGTGACAGCGCCGCCTTCTTGGCTGATGTCCGAAACAACTACTTTCGCACCGTCTTTCGCCAGACGGATCGCGATTGCCCGGCCGAGACCGGATCCCGCCCCGGTAACCAAAACACCGGCATCCTCAAATGTCATCATCTTCTCCCTAATTGGGTCCGGCCGAAGCCGTCGATCACGGACGACCCGGCAGAAGCTGGACGAACAGTGCTTCCGCCTCGGCGCACACGATGTCGCCATCGGACAGGGTGCCGGTCACAAACGTCTTGCGCCCTTCGATCTTGTCGATTGATGCGGTCATCCGCAGTTCGCGGTTGACGGGGGTGGTGTTGCGGTAGTTGACCTTCAGAAACGCCGTTCGGGAATTCGGTTGACCCTTACGGCTGACGAACATCCCGAGGACGTCGTCGAACAGCATGGTGATCACTCCACCGTGGACGGTATTGGTGCTTCCCATGTGTGCGTAACTGAACGTGACCGATCCGAGCATGCCGGTGTCGGACATGTCGGTCGCCTGGTACGGAACGAGGACCGGATGTCCGATCCCCCGCAACCCCAGCTCACGAGCGACGCGATCCCCCTCGGGTGCCTCGAATTCTTTGAGCCGATTAGTCACATCCTCAATTGTCGCCGTCAGCTCGGTGGTCGCCTCGGGCGGCGGCGCGACCAGGCAAAGTGTCGCCTGCAGGTCTCGGAACGCTTCGATCATGTCGACGAAAACGTCGGTGTCGTAGGCCTGCGCCTCTGTCATCTGTGACTCCTTCTACGCGCGAGCGGGCGGCCGGTTGACGAGTCCATCGCTCATCACGGCGAGGTCTGTTCTGAAGTCAGCGAACGTGCGGCTGGTCGGCTCGATAGTGATCCAGGTGACCCCGGCATCCTCGTAGGCGGCCAGCTTCGGCGCCACGGCGGCTACGAACTCCTTGGCGCCACCCGTGCGAAGCACGCCACTCTCGAACGGCACGAACGAGACGTCGATGTCGGACTTGCCTGCCTCCGCGCGCAGCTTGTTCTGTGCAGTGACCTGTGCACCGAGAGCCCCGATGTCCTCGAGGGGCGGGGTTTTGGTGATCGCTGCCATCTCGGCCTTCTGGGCGATGGGCATCCAGCCGTCGGCCTTCTCGATCACCCGACGCCGCGCAGCCTTGCTGTTGCCGCCGATCCAGATCGGCGGACCGCCGACGGTCAGCGGCAGCGGCAACGCCACATGGCCTGCGACACCGAACGCCGGACCGTCGTGTTCTTCGCCTCGCCAGGTCGCGCGCATGGCGTCGATGCCCTCGTCGAAGAGTTTGCCGCGACCTTTGTAGTCGACGCGAAGGGCATCGAACTCTGATTCCAGGTAACCGGCACCGAGACCGAGTGTCACCCGGCCGCCGGACAAGAGATCCAGACTGGTAACAGCTTTGGCACCGAGATACGGACTGCGGTATCCCACCACCATCAGGTAGGTGATCAGTCGAATGTCTTTCGTCGCCTCGGCAGCGATCGCCAGCGACACAAACGGATCGAACGCGTGGTGGCCGCCGTTCGCGAGCCACTCACGGTCCGGATAGGGATGTTCGCTCATCGAGAAGCCTTCGAACCCAGCTTCTTCGGAATACTTCGCGACCTCACCGAGACTGCCGTCCCCGATCCATTCGCGGTAATGCTTGACCGCACGCATCGGGAACATCAAATTGAACTTCAAAGCCATCGTCACACCTTCATTTGAAGAGTTCGCGGGCGATCACAACACGCTGCACTTCGGTAGCGCCTTCGCCGAGCCGTTTCACGCGCAGATCGCGGAACCACCGCTCCAGGGGCAATTCGTCGGAGAGGCCGAGAGCACCGTGGACCTGGATGCACTTGTCGATGACCTTGTAGGCCACCTCGGTGCCGTACATCTTGGCGATCGACGCATCGACCTTGACGTCTTTACCGAGGTCGGCGTTCCAGGCCGCCTGATACATCAGCAGCCGGGCCGCCCGCAGTTCCACTTCGGCGTCGACCAACATCCAGGCAATGCCTTGCTTGTCAGAGAGTTTGCCGCCGAAGACCTCTCGGTCCTTGGCCCAGCGGCACGCCGCGTCCAGGGCTTCTTGCGCGATACCGATCGGCCCGGCGGCGTAGATGATCCGGCTGTAGATCAGGAAGTCGCTGGCCAGTTTGAACCCGCCGCCTTCGGCGCCGATCAGGTTCGACACCGGCAGTCGCACGTTGTCGAAATGCAGCTCGTACGGCGAGAACGACGCCATCACACCGATACGGCTGAAGGACAGTCCGGGTGTGTCCTTTTCAACAATGAAGCACGAGATGCCGGCCCTGCCCTCACCGGTCCGGGCATACACCACACCCCAGTCGGCGTTCTCGGCGTGTGAGGTCCACATCTTACTGCCGTTGAGAACGTAGTCGTCGCCGTCTCGCACAGCCTTGAGGGTGATGGCCCGGGCCGGATCCGACCCGCCGGTCGCCTCACTGATGGCCGTGTAGGCCTTGGTCATCCGGCCGTCGAGTATCGGTTGCGCGAACTTCTCGAACTGCTCGGCCGACGCCTTGAACATCACATTGGGTGGATTGCCGCCGAAAGCACCCAACGCCGGGAAAAACGCTCCCATTCGGCACTTGGATGCTTCTTCGGCCACCACCACCTGGCCGAGCACGCTCAGTCCCGCACCGCCGAACTCCTCCGGGGTCTGCAGGGCCCACAGTCCGAGTCGGCGGGCTATGTCCTGCAACCGGATCAACTGATCCCGAGGAAGTCCGGCGGCGTCGTGCGGAAGGGTGGCCTCGAGCGGGTGCACCTCGCGCTCCATGAACCGCCGCACCGTCTCGCGAAGCATGCGCAACTCATCGGGCAGCTCCCAAGATCCGAGCGGCGGACCTTGGACGTCTGTGACGGCATCCACAGTCATGTGTGGCCTCAGACCTTCTGACCGAAGCGGTGGTCCTTGGCGCTCTGCAACTGTGGAACGTGGTTGGCGTCGTACTGCTCGATCCAGTCCTCGGGTAGTTTGCCCCAGGCCTCACCGATTTTGATGCGTTGAGCTTCGCTGAACACCTCGGAGGCGACAACGTCGCCGACGAAGATAGTGCTCTCCTGGACGTCTAGGGATCCGACCACGCGGCACTCTACGTAGCTGTGCGCGTCGAGAAGGATCGGCGCTCCCGTCTCGCCGGTCTTGGTTCGCAGCTTCCCGATCTTGTCACCATCGCGGCCCGAGCTGCCGCCGAGTGTCATCAGGATTTCCATCGACGCATCGACCTCGTCGTCCCCGGCACTGAGCATGTGCATGACGAATACGCCCGAGTTCAGGACCATGTCATGGGTCATGTTGTATTTGGTCAGCCCACACATCGCCCTCGGAGCTTCGGGGATGATGCTCGCCGAACCGGCAGACAAGGACATCAGGCCGTTGGCGAACCCGCCGTCGACTGTCGTGATGGCGACCGGGAACGGGCGCAGGCCGGCCAGCGTTTTATTTGCCGCGTTGATATCTACCGTCATGTCAATTCCTTCGGATTGTTGTGGTTGGGTTCAGCTCTTGGCGGGCGAGGGCACGTCGATGACCACTGCTCCGGCTTGTCCACCACCGGCGCACATCGCCGCGACACCGTATCCGCCTCCGCGACGGCGTAATTCGTTGATCAGGGAGAGAATCATGCGCGCGCCCGACGCCGCCACCGGATGACCGATTGAGCATCCGCTTCCGAGTACGTTGACGATGTCCTCGCTGATGCCGAGCTTCTTGCACGCTGCGACCGGCACCGCGGCAAAAGCCTCATTGATTTCCCAGAGCGCCACATCGGACACCCCGATGCCGGCGCGGTCGAGGACCTTGGGAATGACGTCCAGAACAGCAAGGCCGGTGTGGGCCGGGTTGATACCGGTTGCTGCCCAGGCCTTCACGGTGGCCAAGACCTCGAGCTCCTCGGCCGCGGCAAGATCGGAGCCGACCACCATGACGGCGGCGGCGGCGTCATTGATGCCGCTGGAGTTACCGGCCGTGATCGAGAATCCCTCGATCTCGGGGTGCAGGGTCTTCAGACCGGCCAGCCGTTCCGCTGTGGTGTCGCGACGCGGGTGCTCGTCCGTGGTGAACTCGACGAACGTGCCGTCTTGCTGTCGCGCCGAGACAGGGATGATCTCGTCGACAAAGGCCCCCGAGTCGATGGCGGCGATGGCTCGCTGATGTGAACGAAGTGCCCAGGCGTCCATTTCTTCGCGGGTCAGGTCGAGTTCGGTCGCGGTGTTCCACCCGACCGTGATCGACATGTCCATGTTCGGGGCCTCAGGGCTGTCCGGATGGGTCGGCGGCATCCACTTGTTGGTGAACTCGTCGACGGTGCCGGGCGTCCGGAAGGACTGCAGTGGGCTGGTGGAGATCGATTGCGTGCCGCCGGCGATGATTGCCCGCTCGGCACCGGAGATGATCTGCGCTGCCGCGTTTCCGATCGCGGTCAGGCTGCCCGCACAATGCCGGTTGATGGCCTGGCCGGGGACCTGGGTCATCCCGGTCACCACCGCCGCGTGCCGCGCGACATCGCCGCCGCCGTAGTTCGACTCGGCGAGGATGATGTCATCGATCTGCGAAGGCTCGAGGCCCGAGCGCTTCTGGACCTCTGCGACAACGACTTCGGCGAGTTCCATCGCCGTCGTGTCGCGCAGGGTTCCCTTGAAGGAGGTGCCGACCGGGGTGCGCGCTCCGGCGACGATGACGGCTTCGATGGCTGACATGGTGTGAACCTTTCGTTCGGGGTGCGCGGCCTTAGCCGAGCGTGAAGGGGTCGCGCGTGGCACCGCTGAGTTCGACCCAGACGGATTTGGTTTCGGTGAAATCCTTGACGGCGTCGATGCCGTTCTCGCGGCCGATACCGCTGGCACCCACTCCACCGAAGGGGACGTGTGGTGCGACGGTCCGGTAGGAATTGATCCAGACCGTGCCCGCCCGCAGCTTCGCGGCGACCCGGTGGGCGCGGTGCACATCCTTGGTCCACACCGAACCGGCCAGCCCGAACTCGGTGGAGTTCGCGACCGTGATCGCCTCGTCCTCGTCGGCGAACGTCGAGACCGTGAGCACCGGTCCGAAGATCTCCTCGGACACCGCACGCATGTCCGCGGTGACTCCGGTCAGTACGGTCGGTTTGACGAAGTACCCGCCCAGTTCGCCGGCGGGCTCACCGCCGTAGGCGATGGTTGCGCCCTGTTCGCGCGCAGAGTCGAAGTGCGACAGCACCTTCTGATACTGCGGCTCGTTGGACACGGGCCCCATCTCGGTACGTGGGTCCTTGGGATCGCCGAGGACGATCGTCGACGCGCGGGCGACGACCCTCTGGATCAGTTCGTCGGCCACACTCTCGTGGACGAGCAGCCGGGAGCCCGCCAGACAGGTCTGTCCGGTGGCGGCGAAGATCCCGGAGATGACTCCGTTGGCCGCGGCATCGAGGTCGGCATCTCCGAAGACCACCTGCGCCGATTTGCCGCCGAGCTCGAGGGTGAACCGGGTCATGTTCGCCACCGCGGCCTGACCGACCCGGATTCCGGTTCCGGTCGACCCCGTGAACGCAATCTTGTCGACGTCGGGATGCGAGGCCAGCGCGGCGCCGGTCTCCGGGCCCCAGCCGGTGACCACGTTGACCACGCCCGGCGGGAAGCCGGCTTCGGCGAAGAGCTTCCCGAATGCCAGGGTGGACGCCGGGGTGTGGTCGCTCGGCTTGATCACGAACGTGCAGCCCGCGGCGAGGCCGGCGGCCAATTTCCACGACAGCAAGAGTAATGGGGAGTTCCACGGGGTGATCGCGCCGACCACACCGACCGGCTCGTGGGTGGTGTACACGAGGAAATTGGGCTTGTCGGTGGGGATCACGCTACCTTCGAGCTTGTCGGCCATTCCCGCGTAGTAGTAGAAGTATTCGGGCAATCCGCGCATCTGTCCGGACATCTCGCGGAGCAGCTTGCCACCGTCGCGGACCTCGAGTTCGGCCAGTTCGTCGGCGTCCCGCGCGATGAGCTCGGCGAGGCGCCAGATCAATTTGCCTCGGGCCGAGGCGGTCAGGTCGCCCCACGGTCCGGACAGCGCTGCGCGCGCGGCCTTCACCGCCCTGTCGATGTCTGCGGCACCGGCGTCGGGAACCTGCACCCATGGCTCACCGGTGAAAGGATCGACACTCTCGTACGTCTTGCCTGATTCCGCCGCCATTTCGTCGCCTCCGATGAGCAGTGGATAGCTGGCGATCTGGTCGGTGAGGGTATGTGTGCTCACGTGAACTCCTTAGAAAACCTGGCGGGCGGGTCAGCGAAAACGTGGGGTGCGCTTGTTCTTCCGGGAATCGCTCCGGCCTGATCCCACATTCCCGATCTGCGTGTACGACAGACCGGTTCGCAGCGCGGTGGACGGTGTCATGTCCAGCGACTCCCAGATCGCACGCACCGTGCCCTGGATGGCCTCCGGGCGCCGTCCGGCGATCTCGGTTGCAAGTTGTTGCGCACGATCACGCAGTTCGGTTCGGGACGTGATCTCGGTGACGATGCCGGTCCGCAGAGCACTGTCAGCGGTCATCCTCTCGTCACTACCGATCAGCGCCCACCGCAATACCTCGCCCAGTGGTATCCCACGGGCCAGCATGCCCATCGGTTCGAGCGCGGAGACGATGCCGGCGTTGGCATGGGGGTCGAAGAAGGTGGTGTCGTCGCTGCAGATGACGATGTCGGACTCGTTGACGAAATACATCGCGCCACCGGCGACCATCCCATGGAGCGCACAGACAACCGGCTTCCAGACCCGATGTTGTTTCGGTCCCAGCAGAACGCCGGGGTCTTCCTGGTTGAATCGGTTGATGTGTGTCCACCAGGCGCCTTCGCTGACGTCCACACCGGTGCAGAAGGCGCGGTCACCGTTGGCTTGCAGCACAGCGACGCGGATGTCGTCGTCATCGCGGACCCGTCCCCAGATCTCCGCCATTTCATTGGCCATCGTCTCGTTGAAACAATTCAGCCGATCAGGCCGGTTCAGCGTGATGGTGGCGATGTGGTCGGCGACCTCGAACTCCACTGTTGTGTACTGTGATTCGGACGTCATCGTGGACACCGAGACCTTTTCTGCGGGGTCGAGGAGATCGCTGCGCACCTGCGACTTGGTGATCTTCCCGAGAGAGTTGCGGGGAATCCGGTCGACTACTTCAACCTGTTCCGGGTACTTGCGCTTGTTGAGGGTCGTGGTCGCGAGGTATGCGCGGATAGAATCCAGGTCCGGCGGTACATTCGGATCGTTCGGCACCACCACCGCGCACACCCGCTCCCCTGATACGTTGTCGGGCATGCCGATCACAGTGAGGTCGGCGATGGCGGGATCGTTGATCAGCGCTTCCTCGACCTCGCGCGCCGAGATGTTTTCCATCTTGCGCACGATGATGTCCTTGATCCGTCCGGTCACCGAGAGCCGGCCGGCAGTGTTCAGGAAACCGAGATCGCCCGTGCGGAAGAATCCCTGCTCGTCGAGCGCACCCTCATCCTGGGCCGAGTCCACGTAGCCGTGGAACAGTTGTGGGCCGTGCACGCGGATCTCGCCGATCTCGCCGACTGGCAGTTCGGTGCCATCGGCACCCACGATGCGCACCCGTCCCTGCGGACCGGGTGTACCTTCGAAGACCGCATGTTCGTCGTCCGTGTCGTCCGGACTACCCCATGTCAGGTACGGGCATTCGGTCATCCCGTATCCCGAGATGATGCCTACTCCCCCGAGATGTTGTGATGTCGCCCGGCTCAATTCGGCCGGTCGACCCGACCCGCCACCGAGAGTGGCACGTGCCCGAGGGAACAGTGGAGCAACACCGCTCTCACGTGAGATGCGAACGTATTCGGTGGTGAACGGCAGGCCCGAACCGATCAGGGTGGCGCCCTCGGAGATCAGCTGTTTCGCATTGTCCTCGGGAACAAAGGCGGCCGCTGTGATCAGGGTGTGCCCGACCAACAGACTGCTCAAGACGTGGGCGATGCCTCCCACGTGTGTGATCGGCACGTAGGCGGCGCAGCGCTCATCGGGAGTCACCTGCACATTGGTGACAAAGGTCTTTGCAGCAGAGATCAATCCGGCATCACCGTGTTTGACGCCTTTGGGCGCCGCTGTGGTCCCGGAAGTGTAGAAGATCCAGCTCACCGCGTTGTCGTCGCGTTCCGAGCGGGTCGGCAGCGTCGAGGGATCCCCGGACATCCACGTCTCGTCGACGATCAAGGTCCGCAGGCCGTCGGTCCGCTCGGCGACCGCGATCGCCATGGCCCCGTGATCAAAACCCCGGAACCCGGCGGGCACGATAAGCAGCGATGCGCCGACCTGCCCGGTGATGAACGCGACCTCACTCTCCCGCAGCATCGGGATGATCGGATTCTGCACCGCGCCCAGGCGCGACAGGGCCAGCGACAGCGCCATGGATTCGACACTGCTCGGCAGCTGCCACGACACCACGTCGCCGACCCGGACGCCGTGGGCGTAAAGGGCTGCGGCCGTGGTCTCTGCCAGATCCGACAGGGCGGCGAAGGTGAAGCGGCGTCCGTGTTCGTCGACGGCGAACTCCCGCGACGGGCTCAGTTCCACCCGCTCGCTCAGGAGATCCCAGTAGTTCGTCGCCTTTGCGATCGCGACCACCGGCTTGTTCTGTGTGGAGGTCACGACGACACCTGGGAGGCCGCAACCTTCTCCGGGGCCGGGACCAGCGAATCAGCGATCACACGCTTGAGGATCTTGCCGGCCGGTCCGAGCGGGAACTCGGTCCGGAACTCGAAGCGTCTCGGTTGCTTGTAGCCGGCCAATTCGGCGCGGCACAGCGCGGTGAGTTCGGCCGTCACGGCGTCTTCGTGGATGTTTCCCTTGGGGACCACAACAGCGATGGGCGTCTCGCCCCATTCCGGGTCCGGGACACCGACGACGGCGACCATCTCCACTGCGGGATGATGTCCGATGACGCGTTCGATCTCGGCCGGGTACACGTTGAAGCCACCGGAGATGATCATGTCCGTCTTGCGGCCGGTGATGTGCAGGTAGCGCTCGGAGTCCAGGTATCCGAGGTCACCGGACCACAGGCCACTCGGGCGGAACGACTGCTTGGTCTGATCCGGACGATTCCAGTACCCGACGGCGTTGGCTTCGCTCACGATGACGATCTCGCCGACCTCACCGGTGGGCAGGTCGTTCCCGTCGGCATCGACGATCCTGATCGAGCACATCGGGGTCTCCTGGCCGCAGGAGGTCAGGATGCTCGTCTTGCCGTCGACCATGTCGCGGTGATCCTGCGGCGTCAGGATGGTTGCCTGACCGCCACATTCGGTGAGTCCGTAGCGCTGCTGCAGATCGCACCCGAGCAGATCCATTGCTTTCTTGGCCAGGCCCGGAGGAACGGGTGCCGAACCGTAGCTGATCCGGCGCAGACTCGACATGTCCCGCGGCGGGCCTTCTTCGAGGATCCGCAGGGTGCGCTGCAACATTGTGGGGATGAACGTGGTGAAGGTGACTCCGCTGCGCTCGATCTCGTCTATGACCGCCTGCGGATCGAATCGCTTGTGGATCACCATGGTCTGGCCGAGGTACGTCCACGACAGCGTCCGAACCATTCCGCCCGCGGTGAAGAACGGAGTGGTCGCGAGGAACACGTCGCTTCGGTTGGTCTCGGTGACCAGACTGGTGTCGACGGCTTGCGCGAGCATGCCGCGGTGGGTATTGATAACGCCCTTGGAACGGCCTGTGGTGCCGCTCGTGTACAGGATGAACTGAATATCGTCCGGCCGCAGCGATTCCGGCGTCGGATCGTTGTCGTCGGCGGCGCGCAGTGCTGTCTCGTAGTCAGCTCCCACCGTGCTTCCGCCGATTTCGAGTAGTGCCTTCAGATCGCCCAGCTCTGAACCGAACCGCTCGACCTGATCGGTGTGGACCACCGCGGCCACCGCCCCCGAGTCGTCGCGGACATGGGCCAGTTCGTCTGGCGCCAGCCGGATGTTCACCGGCACGGTCACGAGTCCCGCCTTAGCGAAGGCGAAGGTGATCTCCGGCCATTCGATGCAGTTGCGGGCGATCACGATGACCCGGTCGCCCTTGCGCAGCCCCGCGGCAAGCATGTGGTTGGCCAGGCGGCGGGCCCGCTCATCGACGTCACCCCAGGTGTGGGTCCGCCCGGACTCGACGACGGCGGGTTTGTCCGGGTATCGACGAGCGTTGTTCGTGGAGATGTCGCCTACAAGCACGTTGCCTCACAGGTACTTCGGCGCGAAGGGGTGTCCTTCGCGGGATGGGATGGTGGTTCAGATCAGGAATGCGAGAGTGTCGACCGGTCCACCGGCGCTGATCATGTGGACGGTTTTGCTCGCCAGCTTGAATCCGCCGGCATGGCGGCGGACCTTGTGGATCACCCGGCCGGCCCAGACCCGTTGGGTGTGTCGGTATTCGAAGAGGGCGAAGTTCGAGCCGACCGTGACTGTGTCGTCGGTGGAGTCGAGAACCTCCATGTTGGTCAACTGGCGTCGCATCACCGACGGCGGGGTCTGCGAATGCCGGTTCCCGGTGTTGAGCTGTGCAACACGACTTTTGATGCGTCGGCGGTTGTCATAGATGTACGACAGGTTGGTCGCGGGATCGTCGTCGGGATGCATGGGCACCCAATACAGCGCGTCGTCGTCCCACAGCAACTCCCACTCGGAGTACCGCGCCTCGTCGGCCAGCCGGGCCTCGAGATACAAGAAGCCTGCCACTTCCGGCGACGGCGCCGGCAGCGGCTGCAGAGCCGACGAGAAGACGTCGGTGTCATCGAGGGTGCTCATTTGCTGATCTCCTGTCCCACGACGCCGGCCCACTGGCGATAGAAGCCCCGCTGGGGCGTCTCGGCGCTTTTGTCGCTGTTCACGATTCCGGTCTCGTCGGTGATGTCGGTCTCGAGTCCACGGGACAGCCGCAGCCATTCCGGATCCCGGGCTGCCAGACCTGCCTGGTTACGCATGCCGATCTCACCGTCGTCGGCGATGAGAAATCCGGCTGGCCCCATGGCGCCCTCGGAGCGACGCAGGGTGCGCACGTTCAGATCGTCTTGTCCCGGGATCAGGGCCGCCGTGGTGTACGCGATCGTCTCGTCGGGACCGATGGGTTCGACGAACATCACGTTCATCTCGGCCAGGAACAGATTGGGCCAGATCAATGTGTGCGGCGGACCGACGACCATCGAATCGTGTGCCTTTTCTTCGCCGTACTTCTTCTCCAGCGCCGCAACATATTTGGGTAGCTTGGTGCGGGGCATCCGGCCGTACCAGATGAACTCCTCGTCCAGCTTGCGATATTCGGCAGAGTAGTCGATCTCGGAGTGACCGTCGCCGAGGTCCCGAACCACCACGTCGGTCTTCGACGGGATGTGCGACACCTTGGCCGGGCGGATCGCGTCGTAGACCGACGCATGGGTGAACAGCGCGTGATAGCCATCGACGTTGTTCTCCACCACCATCTTCCAATTGGCGTGATGCAGGTGCTTCATCCAGTTGGCACGCAGATCGATCGTCCCGGTCGGCGACAGGTTCAGCAGGCGGTCGAAGGCCGCGATCGAACCGCCGAGATGTTCGGTGAGCGAAGGGCCGTCGGCGGCCAGAGAAGCGAAGATGAAGCCGCCGTAGCTGTCGACCCGAGGCGCCTCGGCCATCCCGAGCTCGGACCTCACAGCGCGGAAAGCCTCGCCGTAGCCCTCCTTCATCGGAACAGCGGTCAGCGAACCGGTGTTGCTGAACGTCCACCCGTGGTACGGGCACCGGAACGAGCTGGCATTGCCCTTCTCGGCGTTGCACAGCTTGTTCGCGCGGTGCGAGCACCGGTTGAGCAGAACCCTGATCTCACCGTCCTTGCCATGGGACACGACGACCGGTTCGCTGCCGATCCGACGGGTCAGGTAGTCGCCGGGTTCGGCAACCTCGCTGTCATGCGCGACGTAGACCCAACCGGAGCGGAAAATGGTGTCCATCTCGCGCTGGAAGATCTCCGGTGACGTGTAAACCGAACCATGCACGCGGTCTTCCTGCACGATCTTCGACACGTCGAAGTCATTGGCGGTGCCGGGGTTCGACTCAGTGGTTGTCATTGATGGCCTCCGTATCAGGGGAATTGATGGGCTGTACGGCCGGGATCGCTACTCCGGCGAGATTTCTGAAACCGATGTCGACGACATCGCCGATCCGCGGCGCCCGGGTCACCGACTCGACCGTGGTCATGATCAACCGGTGGCCGCCGGCGAGTTCGATATCGACGATCGGGTACGGACCGGACGCGGTGACCAGTCCCGGTTCGAGGCGGTGCATCAGGGTCGACGAATGAACAACTCCGGTCGGAGCTGTTTCGAGCCAATCGATCCGGTGAGACCCGCAGCCATCGCAGACGTGCTGCTCGAGGTCCAGTGCAAGAGAGCACACCGCGCAGAACGGGAGCACCAGCGCTCCCCGGGCGGCGCCGACGTACAGCTGTTCGAGCGGGTCACCCGTCACCATTGGTGCGAGAGAATCGCTGAGCAGCCAATCGGTCGCGACACTCATGCCGCACGCTCCAGGATCAGGGCGGCATGGTGATCGATCCGACCCCCGATGCCGCCGACCAACGCCGTCGAGGCGCCCGGTACCTGCCGACCGCCGCCGGTGCCGCGCAACTGCACGAGCGCCTCGGCCAACGGGGTCATCCCCTGCAAGTAGAACCCGGACAGCTGACCGCCGCCGGTGTTGGTGGGCAGAGTGCCGCCCGCAGCAGTGTTGCCTTCGCGCACAAACTTTCCGGCCGGCGCTCCCCCGGTGAGTCCGTATTCTTCGAGGAGGATCAGCGTTACCACCGAGAAGGGGTCATAGAGTTGGACCGTGTCCAAGTTGTCGCGAGTCATCCCGGCCTTGGCCAGCGCGTCGTCCACGCATCGCCTGCCCCCGCCGAACCAGGACTCTGCTCCGGTGCGCCGGTGACGGACCGGATGATCCCGGCCGGTACCGCGGATGTCCACGCGCACCGGGTTTCCCACTGCCGGGTCGGCACTGACGATGACCGCTACGGCGCCATTGACGGGCCGTGCGCAGTCGAGCCGTCGCAGCGGATCGGAGATCATCGGGCTGTCCAGGTAGCCCTGGATGTCCAGCGGTGTGCGGATCACCGCATCGGGATTGTCGAGCGCCCAGGTGCGCGTCGTCGTGGCCACCGCGCAGAGATCCTCGGGCAAACCATCACTGACATGCATCCATCGCTGAGTGAGCAGGGCGTAGGTGGGTACTGAGCCGAGCACGCCACTGGCGCGCTCCAGGCCACGTGATCCGGATTGGCCGCCGCTCTGCGCATAGGTGGAGCCCGCAGCCTTCCCGGCAACGAGGGGCGCGTCGGCAAAGACGCACATGACCACGCGTGCGGCCCCGGTCTCCACCGCGTGCTGAGCCCGCTGGATCATCGCAATGGTGGTGGCGCCCTTGATCTCCACGTGCTCGAGCAGTCGCAGATCAGAGAATCCACCCGACGATGCGAACCCGACGCCGAGCCGGTCCGGCCGGATCCCCTGTGACGAACCGACCAGCAGTCCGTCCACGTCTGACAGCTCGATCCCGGCGTCGGCCACTGCATCTCGGCTCGCGCTACAGGCGAGTTCGAGGGGGCTGTCCCCCGGCTTGAGGGACATCGGCGTCATACCCAAGCCAACGATCCCTGCGGTCGCCGTCACGGTGTCCTCCCGCGCACGGGTCCCAGAGAGCGGTCACGGCGCTCGTCCCGGTAGTTCCCGACGCGCAGCCAGTCCTCCCTGTCGTCGGGCGTCGCCAGACACAGGCTGACGAGTTCGAGCGGTGACAGGAAGATGTAGTCATCACTCTCGAGGTCTTCGACGAGCAGCCTGTCCCCGTTACCGGTCGAGTCCAGCGACACGCGTACCGCCGCGAACTCGTTGATCAGGGATGCCAGTTCTCGACGGCGCACCCGGCGCGCATCGGCGTCGCCGTGTCCGGCGTCAGCATCTTCATGTTCGGTGATAGTCATCGACGACCCGTTCGCCCAACCTTGTTCTGGTGACTTTCGGAAAAGTTGTGACCAACTAGTCCAAGGCACTTGCTCTTGCGGTGATCCCGCCTCATAGTCATATCGTATACGGGTGTCAGAAACAATCCCTCGATTCCGAGCATTCAAGACTCAATTTCTGGTACCTACCCAGTTCAAGGCGCTAAGAGTGCTAAGACTGAAAGTGCACACAGTGGAGAATTACGTACTACAACGGAGGCCCCGACCATGACTGAGACAGTGATTTCCGCCCCCGCGGCCGACACCGACGAGTACCGCAGCATCTGGAGCCATCTGCGGGAATTGGAGTTCCGGCAGGGCTTCGTGGACATCGGCGGGGTGCGGACACGGTTCGCCGAGGCTGGATCTCCCGACAAACCGCACGCCATCCTGCTGCACGGGACCGGCGGACATTGGGAGACCTTCGCGCCGAACCTCGGTCCACTCTCGAAGGACTACCACTGCGTCGCGATCGACATGGTCGGCAACGGTTTCTCCGACAAGCCCGACTACGACTACGAGATCGCGGTCTACGTCAAACAGATCCTCGGCGTGATGGAGCACTTCGGAATGGAGAAGGCGCACTTCATCGGCATGTCCCTGGGCGCCTGGGTCTCGGCTGCCATCGCGGTGGAGCACCCGGAACGGGTCGACAAGGTGATCCTGATGTCGCCCGCCGGCCTGATCGCCACCGCATCGAACATGGCCCGCATCCGCGCCGAGCGCACCGAAGCGGTCAACAACCCCAGCTGGGAGTCCCTCCACAAGGTGTTCGCACACCTCATCGCGGATGAATCAAACCGGCTGCCTGATCTCATCGCACTCCGGCAGGCGATCTACCGCCGCGACGACACCCGCACCACGATCGACCATCTGCTGATCCTGCAGGAGGCCGAAGCCCGTGATCGCAACCTCATTCCCGAGGAGAAGTGGGCGACCATCGCCGCCCCGACCATGGTGGTGGCATCAGGCAAGGACGACGGCGAGTATCAGAGCACCGCGCACATCGTCGCCAGCTTGATCCCGAATGCCGAGGTGTTCCAGATGGCCGAGGTCCGGCACTGGCCGCACTTCGAGGATCCCGCGGCCTTCAACCCGGCTGCGCTGGAGTTCTTGCGGCGATGACGAACACGACCCTGCCCGATACGGAGATCGCCGAGCTGGCGCGCCGCCTGCACGAGGCCGAACAGACGCGGGTCCCGATCCGGCAGATCTCGCTGCAGTATCCCGAGATGACCGTCGAGGACTCGTATGCGGTCCAGCGGGAACTGATCCGCCTGAAGGTCGCCGGCGGCGCCGTGGTTCGCGGCCGGAAGATCGGTCTCACGTCCAAGGTGATGCAACGCGCCGTCTCCATCACCGAACCCGACTACGGCGCGCTGCTCGACGACATGTTCTTCGACGACGGCGGAATCGTGCCGGCCGGCCGCTTCATCCGGCCCCGCATCGAGGTCGAACTCGCCTTCATCCTCGGCGAGCCGCTGACCGGACCCGGCGTGACCCTGTACGACGTGCTGCGGGCGGCGGAGTACGTGACGCCGGCACTCGAGATCCTCGACGCGCGCGTGCAGATGGCTGATCCGGACACCGGGCACCTGCGCACCATCGTCGACACCATCAGCGACAACGCAGCCGACGCCGGCATCGTGCTCGGCGGGCGGGTGATGAAGCCGATGGACGTCGACCTGCGATGGGTTGCCGCACTGCTGCTCAAGAACGGCTCGATCGAAGATTCCGGTGTTGCTGCGTCGGTATTGGGCCACCCGGCCAACGGTGTGGCGTGGCTCGCCAACCGACTTGCACCTCATGGGGTTTCGTTGAACGCGGGCGAGGTGATCCTGGCCGGCTCCTTCACCGCACCGGTCTTCGCCGAGCCCGGTGACACCTTCGTCGCCGACTACGGACCGATGGGGACCGTGTCGATACATTTCGCCAAGGAGAGTTCCGAATGACGAACGCTGCGCAATCCAACACCTGGAATCGGCAGATCCACGGAGACCGCGCCCAGATCGGGATGTGGATCGCGTCCGGCAACGCCTACAGCGCCGAGATCTGCGCCGGCGCCGGTCTCGACTGGCTGATGCTCGATCTCGAGCACGTCCCCAACGACATCAGGTCGACTCTGGCGCAGCTCCAGGCCCTCGCGGCCTACCCGGTCCAGGTGTTGGTGCGTCCGGCGTCCGGGGACCCGATCGCCATCAAACAGCTCCTCGACATCGGTGCGACGAATCTGATCGTTCCGATGGTCGAATCCGCTGACGAGGCCCGGGCGCTGGTCGCGGCCACGCGTTACCCACCAGAGGGCATTCGTGGAGTCGGTAGCGCCCTCGCCCGAGCCTCACGCTGGAATCGCATTTCTGACTATCTGGCCACAGCAGATGACTCCGTGTCACTCACCGTCCAGGTCGAATCCGCGGCTGCTCTCGAGCGCCTCGATGAGATCGCCGCAGTCGACGGCGTCGACGCCGTCTTCATCGGCCCGGCTGATCTGGCAGCGTCGTTGGGATACCTGGGCAAGCCTGAACATCCCGAGATGGTGGCACTGATCGAGAAAGCGTTGTCGCAGATCAAAGCCACCGGAAAGGCGGCAGGCGTCAACGCGTTCAACCCGGAACTCGCTCAGCGATACATGGCCGCGGGCGCTTCGTTCGTCTTGGTCGGCGCCGACGTCACGGTGCTGGCCCGCGGCAGCGAGGCACTGACCGCGCGCTTCATCCCGGGACCGGACAAAATCTGACACTTGACTCCGAGTGATTTAGATCTGACAATAGTGTCACTATAGAAGTGAAGACCGCGACGCACGACGACGGAAGGCCCCCACATGGATTTGGACTTCAGCACCGAACAGTTGGAGTTCCGAGATGAGGTGCGCACGTGGCTCCGGGAGAACAAGCCCACCGAGCCCCGCCCCCGCGAGGCCGACGGCATCCGTGAGTACGACACCGCGTGGCAGCGCACCCAGTGGAACGGCGGCTGGGCTGGCATTGCCTGGCCGAAAGAATACGGTGGCGGCGGCCTGACCCTGCTGCAGCAGCTCATCTGGTACGAAGAGTATGCGGCGCAGGGATTTCCAGGAATCGACGCCAACTTCGTCGGGCTCTCGCACGCCGGCCCCACTCTGATCACCAGAGCCGACGAAACCATGAAAGACTTCCACCTCCGAAAGATCCTGCGCGGAGAAGTGATCTGGTGCCAGGGGTTCTCGGAGCCCGAAGCAGGTTCCGACCTCGCCTCACTGCGCGCCAAGGCCGTCATCGACGGCGATCATCTCGTGGTCAACGGCCAGAAGATCTGGACCAGCTTCGCGACGATCGCCGACTACCAAGAGCTGCTGGTACGCACCGACAACACCGGATCCAAACACCAGGGGATCACCTGGATCATCTGCGACATGGCAACGCCCGGCATCGAGATCCGTCCGATCGAGACCATCGAGGGTGGCGCCGAGTTCTGCGAGGTGTTCTACGACGACGTTCGAATCCCGTTGTCGAACATCGTGGGTGAGATCAATGACGGCTGGAGTGTCGCGATGTCGACGCTCTCGTTCGAGCGTGGCACCGCATTCACGGCCAACCAGGTCCGTCTCGCCAAGGTCGTCGAGGACCTCATCGAGTTCTCCCGTGACCACGTCGGACCGGACGGCCGCCGTCCCGCCATCGCCGACGACGAGATCGCCCGGCGACTGGCACGTGCCCGCGCGGCCGTGACCTCGCTGCGAGCCATGACGTACGTCGGAATCTGTCGCAGCATGCAGACGGACACCCCGGGCCCCAAGGGGTCGATGCTCAAACTGTTCTACGCCGACTTGGCCAAACAGGTGGCGGAACTGGCGATGGACATCATCGGGTCGGACGCCCTGCGCAGCACCTCCCGATGGGACAAGAACGGTTGGGTCGGCAACTACCTCTACGCGTTCTCCCAGTCCATCGGCGGCGGCACCTCCGAGATCCAGCGAAACATCGTCGGCGACCGGGTCCTCGGACTCCCACGCTGAAGGAAAGAAGCACACCATGAATCTGCTCCCCTCTGACGATCAACTCGAATTGGTCGCTGCCGCCGGAGACTTCATCAGCTCTCGGCCGCCCATCGACGAGATCCGCAAGCACCGGGACGATACGACGCTGGTCGATCCCGAAGTCTGGCGCGACGGCGCGGAACTGGGTTTGCTGACACTCGGTCTCGGCGAAGAGTTCGGCGGGTCCGGCCAGTCGATCGACGACGAGGTCATGCTGTTCATGGAGCTGGCCAAACACCTCGCGGTCGGTCCTTTCCTCGCTTCCACCCTGGGCGCCCGGGTCGCCGCCGCCACCGGAGAGGACGAACTCGTCCGCCGGATCGGCGCCGGAACCGCGATGATCGGTCTCGCCGAACTGCGCGGAGACGGAGAGATCGGGGCCGACGGCTTCAAGGGGTCATTTGACCTCCTGGACTGCGCAGGGTGCAGCCACGCCCTGCTCGTCTCCCGCGAAGGTGCCGCGCTCATCGAACTCAGCGAGTTCGGGGAGATCACCTCAGCCGAATCGGTAGATCCCGGAACGCGATTGGGCGGGGCCACGGTCACCTCGGGCCGCGTCACCGCCTGGCTTCCGGCGAAGACCGAGTGGATCTGGGGCCGCGGTCAGATCCTCGCCTCGGCGTACCTCGCCGGCTTGGCCGAAGCGATCACCGAGATCTGCACCGAACACGCAAAAACCCGCGAACAGTTCGGACGTCCGATCGGGGTCCACCAGGCCATCAAACACGCCGTCGTGGACATGACTGTTCGCGCCGAATCCGCCTCGGCACAAACGTTGTTCGCCGCCGCCGCCCTCAAGGCCGACCGCCCCGACACCGAGTTCCAGATCCTGGCGGCCAAGACCGTCGCAGGTCAGGCGGCGATCAGCAACGGCAGCGGCAGCATCCAGGTGCACGGTGGCATGGGCTACACCTACGAGCACAACGCCCATCTCTACCTGAAGCGGGCCATCGTCTACAAGCAGCTGTTCGCCGGCGCGTCCGAAGTACTCGCCGATCTGCTCGATCTGGAGGCTGCACAATGAATCGCAAAGTTGCCATCGCCGGTGTCGCATTGTCCGATGTGGGCAAGGTGGACAACAAGAATGCCTACGAACTCATGGCCCAGGCCAGTCGGCGAGCGCTCGCGGACACCGGTCTGACTCCTGCCGACATCGACGGGCTCGCGTCGACCAGTCAGGGCACGTTGCCCCCCACCGATGTCGGCGAATACCTCGGCATCAAGCCACGGTGGATCGACTCCACCTCGGTTGGTGGGGCGTCATGGGAGGTCATGGTCTCCCACGCCACCGACGCGATCGCCGCCGGGCACGCCGACGTCGTCTTGCTGACCTACGGATCCACCGCACGTGCCGACATCAAGAAGGGACTGCGAGGCGCGAACATCAACTGGGGCGCGCGCGGTCCCTTGCAGTGGGATGCACCCTATGGGCACACCCTGATCTCCAAGTACGCCATGGCCGCCCGCCGGCACATGCACCAGTACGGGACAACGATCGAGCAACTCGCCGAGGTCGCGGTGTCGGCGCGATTCAACGCCGCCGAGAACCCGGAAGCGATGTACCGGGATCCGATCACCATCGACGACGTGCTGTCCGGACCGATGATCGCCGATCCGTTCACGAAGCTGCACTGCTGCATCCGCTCCGACGGTGGGGCCGCAGTCATCCTGGTCGCCGAAGACCGGGTACCCGACCTCAAGTCG
Organism: Williamsia limnetica; assembly: GCF_003217475.1. GTDB lineage: Bacteria > Actinomycetota > Actinomycetes > Mycobacteriales > Mycobacteriaceae > Williamsia > Williamsia limnetica. The sequence continues at coordinate 276,456 of NZ_QJSP01000007.1, forward strand.
CCACCGGTCTGGGTCTTGGGATCGGCCGATGCCACCTCGCACATGCTGACCAGCCAATGGGACGACATGACCGTGGGTCCCGCCACGGTGACCGGTCCCCTCGCCTTCGAACGGGCCGGCCTCAAGCCGTCCGACGTCGATGTCGCCGAGATCTACGACGCTTTCACCTACATGCTCCTGCTGACCATCGAAGACCTCGGATTCTGCGAAAGGGGCGAAGGCGGTGCCTTTGCGGCCAAACAGAGTCTGCGCCTCGGGGGCGAGTTGCCGACCAACACCGACGGCGGCGGTCTGTCGGCCTGCCATCCGGGACAGCGTGGCCTCTTCCTCCTCGTCGAAGCGGCCCGACAGCTGCGGGGCGAGAGCGGTGCCCGACAGGTTCCGGACGCGAAGATCGCCTGCGTCAGCGGAACCGGTGGCTGGTTCTGCTCGAGCGGCACCGTATTGCTCGGCTCGGAAGAGCCGTGACCACCCAGACCCGCTCGACAACGACCCGTCCGTCACTAGAGGACACCTTTGCCAACACCCGCGAACTGCTCGACGCCGCCGCCAGGGTGCACGGAGACCGTGACGCTTACGTCCAGCCAGGATCACGAACCACGTTTGCACAGTGGATATCTCAGTCGAAGGCCGTAGCCCGGCACTTCGTCGATGCCGGGGTCGGCAAGGGTGACGTCGTCACGCTGCTGCTCCCCTCCGGAATCGATTACGCCACCTGCTACGCCGCGGCCGCGATGGTCGGAGCCATCACCTCGGGTGTGAACGGTCGACTGGGTCCGACCGAGACCCGATCTATCTTGGCGGTGTCCGCGCCGGCGCTCGTGGTGTACGGATCGCAGCCGCCGCCCGAATTGGAGTCCACCAGAGCGAGCGTGAGCCTCGAAGAACTCCGAACGTGGTATTCCGATCAGGGTGGCGATCTGCCGGCCGTCGATATCGGTCGCGACGATCCGGTGGCCATCATCTTCAGTAGCGGCACCACCGGTCTGCCCAAGGGCGCCTGGTTCGACGCCGCCAACCTCGCCGCCTCCGCCCAGGCCGCCGGGATCATGAGTGCCCCGTACGACCGCCGGATGACATCCACTCCGTTCTCCCATGCCGGATACATGTCCAAGTTGTGGGACCAATTACTCTGGGGCACCGCCATTGTCATCCCGCCGACGCCATGGACGGCAGCCGGCATGGCGCGCACCCTGACCGATGAACGGGTCACGGTCGGCGGCGGTGTACCGACCCAGTGGGCCAAGCTGCTGGAACAACCCGGTCTCGATCGCACGTCCTTCCCGGACCTCCGTGTCGGTGTCGTCGCCACGGCACCGGCCTCCCCCGACCTGGTCCAGCGCACCGCCGAATTGATCGGGGTGCCTCTGGTCGTCCGTTACGCCATGACCGAATCGCCCACCGTCTGCGGGACCGACCCGGAGGACTCTCCCGAGGTCCAGTTCCGGACCGTCGGCCGACCTCAGTACGGGATGACGGTGCATGTCACCGGCAGCGACGGCACCACACTGCCGTCCGGTGAGGTCGGTCGCGTCCGGATCAAGGGCGGATGCGTGATGCGGGGATATTGGCGCGATCCCGAGCTGACGTCCGGTGCGTTCGATTCCGAAGGTTTCTTCGTGACCGGCGACCTCGGAAAGTTCACGCCGCAAGGCAATCTCGTGTTGGCCGGCCGCTTCGGCGACATGTACATCCGCGGAGGTTTCAACGTCCATCCCGTCGAGGTCGAACAGGTCATCGCCCGTCATACCGCCGTCCGCGATGCCGCTGTGATCGGTCACAGCGCCCCAGTCATCGGTGAGATCGGGGTCGCGTTCGTCGTACCGGCCGATCCCGCCCACCCACCGACACTGGCCGAACTGCGGGCATGGACCACGACCATGCTGGCCGACTACAAGGCTCCCGATCACGTCATCGTGGTTGATGCCATCCCCCAGACCGCGATGGCCAAGACCGATCGGGCCCGGTTGAGGGAACTCGCTGTCGCCGATCCACCCCCGGCACGCTCGTGAGCGCGCCGACGATCGATCAATTGGTGAACTTGCGAGATGTCGGGGGTCTGCCCTTGATCACAGGCGGGCACACCGTCTCCGGCGTGCTGTATCGCAGCGACGCACCCCATGTCGGCGACTCCGTTCCGGCGCACGTCGGTGCGTGGCCACCCGCCACCGTCGTCGATCTGCGATCGGTCAAAGAGCGGCATCGCACCGGGTTCGACTGGGACAGCGGCACCGTCGTGCACCCCCTTCCTCTCAACGATGCGGCCGCGCCCGGCGACGTCCTACCTCCCGACCTGCGCGCTCTCTACCTCACCACGCTCGAGACCAAGGCTGATCGAGCCGCTCGAATCCTGGCGATCGTTGCCCACGGCGACGGACCGGTCCTCGTGCACTGCACGGCGGGCAAAGACCGCACCGGCCTCGTCGTTGCCGCACTGCTGCTGGTCGCGGGCGTCGAACCCTGGGCAGTCCGAGATGACTACCTGGCCACCACGGCCAACATGGCGCTTCTTCGTGATCGGTGGAAAGCCAAGGGTCCCAAGTCAGCACCGACGATCACCTTGCCACGCAGTTGGCTGACCACGTCACCGGAGGCCATCGACGACGTGATCGGTCATCTCACCGGATGGCCTGGCGGCGTGGACGGATGGTTCGCCGACGCCGGCGCCGCGGAGACTGAGATAAACCACTGGCGACGCCGACTCACCCTCGGCGACACGCCCTGAAATGCCACAAGACTTTTAGGAGATCACCATGCGGATCCACATCGCCCTCGACGAATGCGAGGCGCACGGGATGTGCGCCCTACACGAGCCCGATCTGTACCAACTCGACGATGAGGGTTACGCCGCCAACGCGGATTTTCCTGTCCCCCAGGGTATGGAGGCCGCAGCACGCAACGGCGCAAGTCGCTGCCCGATGAGCGCGATCAAGGTCGTCGAAGACTGACAGCTCGTCGTGGACGGTTCACCGCGACGGATCTGCGCGCAATTCCAGCGGTCCATCGACCGCGACGGCGCCGAGGACTCCTTGCTGTGCACCGAGATCTCGCACCGCATCGAGGCATACCGTGATGTCCTTGCTGAGAAACGGGCGCGCCCGGTCCACAAAGTTCGCCAGTCCGCCGACTTCGACGACTCGCTTGGATGCCGAGCTGGCACCGCTGCAGTGCTGCACCGCATCCAACAGACCGTCAACTTCGATGCCGAGTTCCCGGCCGAGCCTCACAGCGTCCGCAACCAGTTGGAGGTTGGCGGCGAACAGCAGGTTGTTGATCAGTTTCACCTTCAACGCAGATCCGAGCTCTCCGGTCCGAACAATTTGTTGTGCATAGCTTTCCAGGATTGGCACTGCGCGGTTGATCGGCTCGGGGTCTCCGCCGAGCAACACAGTCAACGTACCGGCAAGGATCTCATCCGCAGTCCCACTGATGGGCGCGTCGACCACGTTTACCCCGCCCGCTGCCGCGACGTCGGCGAGTCGACGGATCGTCTCGACGCTACCCGTGGTGTGCGAGACCAACGTGCTTCCGACTTTCATCGCAGCGATGAGACCTCCGTTGCCCAGCGCCACATCCTCGAGCTGCAGGTCTGAGAACAGCGTGCAGACGACGACGTCGCACGGCCCGAGCTCCGCCACTGACGGTGCCGAATACGCTCCCCGGGCCCGCAATCTGTCCAGTACTTTGTCCCTGCGGGCATACACATGCACTTCGTGGCCCGCCGCGAGCATGCGTATCACCATGGGCTCACCCATCTGGCCCGCACCGACAAAGCCCACTACTGAAGGCATTCCTCATCCTCTCCACCGAGAACCGGGCCAAGTCACCCACATCCGTTCGAGTGCGATCCAATCATTCACGCGCCGAACCGATGTCCCCGACCATAGGGCCGTGCGACCTGGCGAGTCAACATCCAGCACGACTGGCGGTCACATCTGAACCTCATTTTGGGAACCTCTTGACCTCCATAATGGAGAACGCTATTCTCCAGGTATCGACATTCTCGATTCGGAGGTAGCTGTGGAAAATCCAGAAGACAAGGCCGCGTTGGCCAAGTGGCTCGATGACGTCGGGGCACCCGGCATCGGTGAGGCACCGGAGATCGAACGCCTGACCGGCGGATCTCAGAACGAGCTGTTCACTGTCACACGTAGTGGCCTCACCGGTGTGCTGCGGATGCCGCCGACGGGCGCCGACGATGCCCGGCTCGATGGGTTGCGCCGTGAGTTACGACTACTGGCCGCACTCAAGGGTTCTGAAGTTCCTCACGCCGAACTCATCGGTGGCGAGCCGACCGGCGAGGTACTGGGATCGCCGTTCTATCTGATGGAGGCCATCGACGGGTGGAGCCCGACAGGGTCGTGGGCCGCGCCGTTCGACACCGACCTCAAAGCCCGCGGCGAGCTGGCGTTCGAACTGGTCGGCGGAATAGCCCAGCTGTCCAAGGTGGACTGGCAGGCCCGCGGTCTGACGGGATTCGGACGGCCGGAGAACTTTCACGAACGTCAGGTAGACCGCTGGCTCGCGTTCTTGGAAAGCTACCGGTTCCGTGAACTCCCCGGGCTCGACGTAGCCGCGGACTGGCTTCGCAACAACCGGCCGGCCAGCTGGTCTCCGGGAATCATGCACGGCGACTATCAATTTGCCAACGTGATGTTCGAGAACGGTGCGCCGGCGAAGCTCGCGGCGATCATCGACTGGGAGATGACCACCATCGGTGATCCCCTGCTCGACCTCGGTTGGGCACTGCTGGGCTGGGACGGCGAATCCCCGAAGACCGACTTCTACGTCGACCTCGAGGGCATGCCGAAACGGTCAGAACTGATCGCCCATTACGAGAAGATCAGCGGGCGGTCGACAGCTGACATCCACTACTACCTGGTGCTGGCCAACTGGAAACTCGGTGTGGTCCTCGAGAAGAGCTACGCGGCACTGGTCAAGGGCGACCGCAAGGACGACAAGATCGAGACTTTCGGCCCACTGATCCTCGACCTGATCGCGACCGCCGCCGACCTGACCACGCAGAAAGAGAGTGTGTGACATGGGATATGCCGATACTCTGTTCGATCTGACCGACAAGGTGGTCGTCGTCACCGGCGGGAGCCGCGGCCTGGGGCGTCAAATGGCTTTCGGTGCGGCGCAGTGCGGGGCCGATGTGGTGATCGCCAGTCGCGACTTCGAGTCGTGCGCGACCACGGCCAAGGAAATCGAGGACGCGACCGGCCGCACCGCCATGCCTTTCGGGGTTCACGTCGGTCGCTGGGATCAACTCGACGGACTGACCGACGCCGTCTACGACCGATTTGGTCGCGCGGATGTCCTGATCAACAATGCCGGAATGTCCCCGGTCTACGACTCGGTGTCCGACATCAGCGAGAAGATGTTCGACTCGGTGGTCAACCTCAATCTCAAAGGACCTTTCCGCCTTTCGGTCCTCTTCGGTGAGCGGATGGCGAAGGCCGGCGGTGGATCGATCATCAACGTCAGCTCGACTGGTTCCATCCGGCCAGCGCCCTGGATCATTCCCTACGCCGCGGCCAAAGCCGGGCTCAACGCACTCACCGAGGGCCTGGCACTGACCCTGGGACCCACCGTCCGCGTCAACACACTGATGTCCGGGCCGTTCTACACCGACGTCAGCAAACACTGGGATCTCGAGGCGACCAAAGAGGCAACCAAAGCCCACGCCCTACAGCGGGCCGGCGATCCACCCGAAATCATCGGCGCCGCCCTCTATCTGATGTCCGGCGCATCCAGCTACACCAGCGGCGCGACCCTTCGGGTCGACGGCGGCATCCCGTGAACACGAAGGAGCATTGACCATGACATGGGACTTTTCCACCGAACCGGAATTCCAGGAAAAGCTCGAGTGGATAAAAACATTCGTCGAGCAGGAAGTCGAGCCCCTCGACGTCCTCTTCCCCGGATGTGAGTATCTGCCACTCGACGATGAGCGTCGCAAGATCGTCGACCCACTCAAACAACGAGTCCGCGATCAAGGATTGTGGGCCGCGCACCTGGGCGCCGAGCTCGGTGGACAGGGTTACGGTGCCGTCAAACTGACACTCATCAACGAGATCCTCGGTCGGACCGACTGGGGACCCATCATCTTCGGCACCCAGGCACCCGACACCGGCAACGCCGAGATCCTGGCCCGGTTCGGGACCGACGCTCAACGTGAGCGCTACCTCGCGCCGCTGCTCGCCGGTGAGGTCTTCTCATGCTTCTCGATGACCGAACCCCAAGGCGGGGCCGATCCGGGTGTGTTCACCACCCGCGCCGAGCGCGACGGCGACGACTGGATCATCACCGGCAGCAAATACTGGTCGTCGAACGCGGCGGTCGCATCGTTCTTCATCGTCGTCGCGATCACCAACCCCGACGTCCCGGTCCACAAAGGCGCCACCACCTTCCTGGTCCCGGCCGAATCCGAAGGTGTGGTCATCGAGGCCAGTCACCACCTGTTCGGAGCCCACCGGCACGAACCCGGACATTCACTGGTCCGCTACGAGAGCGTCCGGGTCAGCAGTGATGCGATGCTCGGCACCGAGGGCGCCGGGTTCGAGGTCGCCCAGTCCCGGCTGGCCGGCGGCCGATTGCATCACGCCATGCGGTCCATCGGTGTCGCCCAGAAAGCCATCGACATGATGGCCGAACGGGCCCTGAGTCGTGAGACCAAAGGCTCGTTGCTCGCCGACAAGCAGCTGGTGCAGGCCGCGATCGCCGACTCCTACACCGAGCTCATGCCGTTCCGCTTGGCCGTGCTGCACGCTGCCTGGCTGATCGACGAACGCGGTGAGCACGCGGCCCGCACCGACATCGGTGCTCTCAAGGTGCTCACACCCAAGGTGCTCCAGTCGATCACCCTGCGGGCCATCCAGATCCACGGCGGGCTGGGGGCCACCGAGCAGCTACCACTTGTGGACATGCTGATGACCGGCATCGCCCTGGGACTGGCCGACGGACCCACCGACGTCCACAAGATGAATCTGGCTCGCGGCCTGCTCAAGGGTTACAAGGCCGACGACCCCATGTGGCCGTCGCAGTTCCTCGGACGCAAGATCGAGGCGGCGCAGATCAAGTACGGCGATCTGGTCGACGCCGTACCGACGGTACCGGCCGGACCTCCGAACAGTCCGTGACGACGAGCGATATCCTCGAAGCTCGCAGTCATCATCAGGAGTCGCAAATGAGTTCACGTGCAACCGCGGCGGTCGACCGGGCGCTGGACAAGAGGCAGCGCCAGGCGACTGCCGATGTCGAGCGAATCCTGGTCGCCGCGGCTGCCGTGATGGAACGGACCACTCCCGCCGACCCGAGGGTGTCGGACATCGTTGCCGAAGCGGGTACCTCGAACAAGACCTTTTACCGATACTTCACGGGCAAGGACGATTTGATCCTGGCCGTGATGGAGCGCGGTATCGGAATCGTTGCGTCGTATCTCGACCACCAGATGTCCAAGGAATCCGAACCCACTGCGCAGATCGCCCGGTGGATCAGGGGCGTGCTCGCACAGGTGGGTGATCCCCAGCTCGCGAACATGAGTCGGGCGGTCACCCGGCAACTCAGCGTCACCCAGAACTCGGAGCAGGCAGACCTGCGGGTCACCCAGCCGTTACGCGATCTGCTGTACCGGCCCGTCTCCGAATTGGGTATCGACGAACCTGATCGCGCCACCGACACGGTGTTCACGGCGGCGCTGGGAATGATGCGCAGACAACTCTCGTTGGACCAGCCCGCGGTCGCCGACGATGTCGATTACTTCATCTCGTTCTGCCTGAAAGGGCTTGGAGCAGAATAGGTTTCTCATATGCGTGCAGCGATCTGCCGGCAGTACGGTCCACCGGAGGTGATCGAGGTCGGAGAGTTTCCCGACCCCGAACCGGCGGCGGCGGATGACGTCCTGGTGGCCGTGCGGTCAGCCGCAGTCAACTTTCCCGACGTGCTCGTGCTGGCCGATGAGTACCAGCGCTCGACCCCGTTGCCCTACGTGCCAGGAAGCGAGTTCGCCGGCGTCGTGACAGCCGCCGGCACCGACAGCGGCTTCGCCCCTGGCGACCGTGTGTACGGCACCGTCCCCACCGGGGCGTTCGCAGACTGTGTGACTCTTCCCGCAGGTCAGGTGCAGCGAATGCCGGACGCCGTCGACTTCGACGCCGCTGCAGGCTTCGGGGTCGCGTACACGACCGCCTACCACGCGCTGAGCACTGCGGGCGGAATCCGCTTCGGTGACTGGATCGTCGTCATCGGTGCAGCCGGTGGTGTCGGGCTGGCAACGGTCGATCTCGCCCGCCATCTCGGCGCTCGGGTGGTCGCGGCTGCCTCGGGCCACGAGAAGACGGCGTTGTGCCTCGATCGGGGAGCCACGGCGGCCGTCGACTATCGGAACGAGGATCTGCGGCGCCGGATCAAGGAGATCACCGGTGAGGGCGCGCATGTTGTCGTCGACCCCGTGGGCGGCGCAGCGTCGGAATCCGCTCTGCGGGCCCTGCGCCGCGGAGGAACCTTCGTCACCGTCGGCTACGCATCCGGAGAGATACCGGCGATCCCACTCAATCTTGTCCTACTCAAGGGGATCACGATCACAAGCGTGGACATCGGAACGATGTCCATCCATCATCCCGAAGTCAAAAAGCAAGGCCGGGCCGAACTACACCGACTGTTCGCGACCGGTGCACTGACGCCGTATGTGCACGAGGTGTACCCACTGGCCGAGACCGCGGCAGCACTTCGCCACGTAGCCGACCGCAAAGCGCTCGGCAAGGTCATCATCCGTCCCTGACCCACCCGATGATGTGCCCTTTTGGCGAACGTAACCCCAGGTCGGGTCCGCCAAAAGGGCACATCATCGGATTAGAGGCGGCCTTCGACGCGAAGCTCTTCGGGCACCCAGGAGGGTGAGCGGCGTTCCTTGAAGGCGTGGAACCCCTCGATCGCCTCGGCTCCGGTTTGGCTCTGCCGCATGGCGATCCGATCGAACAACCCAAGATAGTCGTCCAGGCTCTTCTTGATGTCGAGTCACGCGACCGGCGCGGTCCGGCAGATGCCCGTCAACATCTCGGTCGCGCGTTCCATGAGCTGATCGTGCGGCACGACCCGGTTCACGAGTCCCCAGTCCAGTGCTTCAGCAGCGGTGAGCACCCGTCCGGTCAGCATGAGATCGCGGGTCCGGACCGGGCCGATGGTCCGCGCGAGAATCTGCGCGTAGTACGTATCGCTGATGCCGCGGAAGAGTTCCGGGACCCGGAAAGTCGCGCGCTCGCTGACCACCGAGAGATCGCTGCAGAGCGTGATCATGAACCCGCCACCCTGGCAGATGCCGTTCACGGCCGCGACCACCGGCAGCGAGGTGACGCGCAAGGTGTCGAAGGGGGTGGCGTCCATCCCCAGGTGGCCGATGTCCATCCAGTCATCGACGCCGGTCCGTCCCAGATCACCGCCCGGGATGAAGACGTCGCCGGTACCGGTCAGGATCAATCCGTGGATATCCGGATCCGCCTCACAATGGGCGATCGCGTACCGCAGTCCGAAGTACATCGCCGGACTCAGCGCATTACGCGCATCCGGACGATCCACGGTGACCACGGCGAAGGGCCCGCGACGTTCCAGCGTCAGGAACGGGGTGCCCAGCCAGTCGCCCTCTGGCGGACGCGGTGTCGATGACACGGCGACTATCCGCCCATACGTAGACCCGAGGCGCGCGTACCGAACACGTCGATACCCATGATGCCACCGAGCTTGCTGGCATCCCAACGTTTTCCACCGTTGGACACCACGCTGATCGGTGTCCAGCCCTTGAGCCACTGGATGTTCTCGCCGAGGGCCTTGATGACCTGGCCGCTGACGTGCCCGGCTTCCGGGCTCGCAAGCCACGCGACGACCGGCGACCCCAGAGACGGATCCTTGGGATCGAACTCTTCCTCGGAACGCTCGTCGGGTTCGATGGGTGCCGCGGCGCCGGCCATGGTGGCCGACATGCGAGTGCGTCCACCCGGGCTGATGGCATTGACGGTTGCACCCGTCGACGCCAGTTCGAGACTGAGCGTCTGCGTCAGACCAACGATGGCCGCCTTCGCGGCACTGTAGTTGGTCTGTCCGAAGTGGCCCTGCAGGCCGGCACCGGATGTGGTGTTGATGATGCGGCCGTAGACCTTCCCACCGGTCTCCTTGGATTCGTCACGCCACTTACGGGCGACGGCGCGGCTGGTCAACCAGCTGCCGCGCACATGCACGCGCATCACGAGATCGAAGTCGTCGACACTCATGTTCCAGATGGCTTTGTCCCGGACGATTCCGGCGTTGTTGACGACGATGTCGAGGCGGCCCAGCTGTGAGTACGCGCGTTCGACGAGCAGGTCGACCGACTCTTCGTCACCGACATCGCTGAAGTCCGAGATCGCCTTGCCACCACGATCTTCGATGATCTGGACGACCTCGTCGGCGACTTTGCCGGTGCCCTGACCATCGAGGGAGGTACCCAGGTCGTTGACGATCACGGTGGCGCCGTGTTTCGCGAGTTCGAGTGCGTGGCCCCGTCCGATGCCGTGTCCGGAACCGGTGACCAGTGCAACCTTGCCGTCGAGCAATCCGCTCATAGTGGTGGTACTCCCTCTTGAATAGATATGTGTATGCGAGCGTCTGAACACGGTCCCGTCGAAAGATCAGGCCGGGCGAAATATGGTCGCCGTGAAGTCATCGGTGATCGGACGGAATCCGACCGTCACCGGCATCCCGACCTCGAGGTCGGCGGGTTCGCAGTCCTCCATGTTGGTCATCAACCGCGGGCCCTCGTCGAGTTCGACGATGGCCGCAACATAGGGCAGTCGTTCTTTGAACGGATGCAGATCGTTCATGTAGACCGTCGAGTACGTGTACAGCGTTCCGCGACCGGTTGATTCGATGCTGGTCACGTTCTCGCTCCAGCAGGACGGGCAGAACGGCCGCGGATAATGATGGACCTTGCCGCAGTCCTCACATTTCGCGATGAGGAGTTTGCCCTCAGCCGCTGCGTCCCAGTACGACTTGGTCGCGGTCTCGACTGTCGGGATGTCTGCGCGCGGCTTCGCGGGCCTGGTCGCATCCGACTTAGCTGTCCCCGCCATCGTCACCACCCCACAAAATTCGCCGGCCGCTTCTGCACGAACGCCTGGACACCCTCGCGGGCATCCAGTGAATACGACTGGATCTCCTGGGCCATGGCCTCGGTCACGAACGATCCGGCGCGGTCGACGTCGGGAGATTCGTTGAACAGCCGCTTGGTCAAGCCGATCGCGCTGGTGGGGGCGCCCGCCAATCGGTGGACGTAGTCGTCGATGGTTGCGTCGAGGTCTTCCGCCGGCACAACCTTGTTGACGAGACCGAGATCGAATGCTTCGGTAGCCGAGAGCTTTTCGCCGAAGAACGCCATCTCTTTGGCCTTCTGCATACCGATACGACGGGGCAGCAGGTAGGCGCCGCCACCGTCCACGACAAGTCCACGTTTGACGAAGGACTCCGCGAAGTAGGCATTGTCGGTCGCGACCACCAGGTCAGAGGCGTACGCGAGATGGGCACCGATACCGGCTGCCGCACCCTGGACCGCCGTGACCACCGGTTTGCTGCAATCGAGCACAGAGGCGACCAGCCGCTGCGCACCATCCATGATGGTCTTCATCGGTCCGGTGGTCCGCTTGACGTTCTTCGCATGACCGTCGGCGAGTTTCACCACATCGGCTCCGGCACAGAACTGTCTGCCCCGGGCCCGCAACACCACAACGCGCACCTCATGGTCGACGCTCGCGTCGGTGAACAGATCGATCAACCTGTTGCGGTCGTCGGGCCGGATCGCATTGGCCGCCTTCGGACGGTTCAGATTAATCGTGAGGACGCCGTCGGCCAGCTCGCTCTGGATGGCTTCCTCTTCGATCCGCACGTCTGTCACATCCGTCATCGCGGAGCCACGGTGTACTCGGCGCGAAGGTGCTTGATCCCGTTGAGGAAGTTCGACCGCAACCGCACCGGCTCCCCTACTGCCCGGATGTCCGGATACCGCTCGAAGAGCATGCGGAAGGCGACGTCGAGTTCGAGCCGGGCCAGATGTGCACCCAAGCAGAAGTGCGCGCCGGCGCCGCCGAATGCCACGTGAGGGTTGGGATCCCGGGTGATGTCGAACTTCTCGGGGTCATCGAAGATGGTCTCGTCGCGGTTGGCCGAGGTGTACCACATCACGACCTTGTCGCCCTCGAACAATTCGAGGTCCCCCAGCATCACGCCATCGCGCGTCACCGTCCGGCGGAAGTGGATGACCGGTGTCGCCCAGCGGAGCATCTCTTCGATGGCCGTCGTCGCGTACTCCTCGTAGTCCGACAGCCAGAGGTCACGTTGTTCCGGATGCTGGGTCAGAACGTGGAGACCGTGCGAAATCACATTGCGAGTGGTCTCGTTGCCGGCACCGACCAGCAAGATGAAGAATTTCGCCATCTCCTGCGGAGTAAGGTTCTCATCGTCAGCGGCGACCAGTTTGGTGATCAGATCGTCCTGCGGGTTGGCGATCCGGTCCTCGGCGAGATCATTGAGGAGCGCGATGAGCGCCTCACTCGCCGCGGTGACCGCCTTGCCGATTCCTCGGGCCGACTGGTCCTCGATGTACTCCGAGTCCGACGCACCGAGAATGGTGTTGGTCGCCTCCAGGATGAATTTCTCGTGCTCACGCGGGATTCCGAGCAGGTTGTCGATGATACGAAGAGGCAACAACGACGCGAACTCCTCCACGAAGTCGCACTCCCCCGTCTCGGACATCTCGTCGAGGATTTCGCTGACGGTCTCCTCGATCTCGTCTCGCAGCCCCGACAGATTGCGGGCGGTGAATCCACGCGAGACGATCTTGCGCAGACGCGCATGCTCAGGGTTGTCCATGTCGATGATGGAACCGCGATACTCCTGGAGCTCGGCCGGCTGGTCGAAGATCTGCGTTCCGCCGATTCCCGACGAGAAGTCCTCGGGACGCCGGCTCACTTCAAGGATGTCCTCGTAGGTGGTCAAGGCCCAGAAGCCCTTGGGTCGCGAGCCTTCCTTGGCCGGTCCCAGCGGAACGAACATCCGCGGCCGGTCACGGCGCAGGCTTGCGAAGGCCGCGTCCCGTTCGGCCGGCGACTGCTGCCACCAGGAAAGGTCATGTAACGGGGTCGACGCGATCTCGTCGGTTTCGATCATGGGCACCGCCTCTGATAGATATGCTGGATTTATTCTGGCATTGGTGTCACGTTTTGGCAACCGTGCTGAACTGCATGTTCAGTCTTTTCTATTGCACGCTATCCGAACATAACTGGCTACCACGTCACTTCAATCACGGAGGAAGAATGACCAAATACGCCGCACCCGCCCTTGTTATCAGCGAATGTCAGCAAGGGCTGCTCGATCCACCCCCGGGTGCCTTCTCCGGGCTCGCCGAGCAGGCCGCGGACCGCCGGCTGGTCGAGCACACGGCAGAGCTGGCCCGCGCCTTTCGCGCGCGTTCATTACCCGTGGTGCACTGCATCATTTCCCATCGCGCCGATCAGATGGGCATGGTGCCCAATTCCTACCTCGGAAAGCTCGCCATCCGTGGCCGGATGATGGTCGAGGGGACCCCGGACGTCGCGATTCCCGCCGAGCTCGGGCCCGAGCCCACCGACCTGGTCAGCTCGCGCGCAACCGGTCTGACGGCGTTCTACGGCACCAATCTCGATGCCATGCTCCGTTTACAGCGTGTTCAGACCCTTGTCCTGGCCGGCATCTCCACCAACGTCGCGATTCCCGGACTGGCGATGGAAGCCGTGAACCGGGGGTACGACATCGTCCTCGCCGAGGACTGCACCGCCGGGACAACCGCTGAAGGCCACGACTACATGGTGAAGAACATGCTGGCGATGCTGACGCGAATCACCCCGGCAGCCGACGTGATCGGCCGGCTGCCGGGGTGATGATCCGCGATATTCAGTTGGTGGCGAACGCCGCAGCTTCCGCGTCGGACACCGCATCACCGTTGATGGAGAACCCTCCGTCGACGGTGACCATCGAACCTGTGGCAAAGGCCGCCTCGTCGGAAGCCAGATAGGTTGCCGCGTATGCAATATCCATCGGGTTGCCGATACGGGTGAGGCGACCCCCGCCGGTGTGGTGCCCGGAATCCCCACGCCCGGAGACCACTCGGCCCACCAGGATGCAGTTCGCCCGGATGCCGTCAGGGCCACCTTCGACGGCGAGCGAGCGCGTCAGGCTCGTCACCGCGGACTTGGCCGCTCCGTAGGCGCCGAAGCCCTTGAAGCCCGCGATCGCTTGTCCCGACGAGATGTTCAAGATCGACGCACCCTCCGCCGACACCAGATGTGGCCAGGCGTACTTCGATGCCCAGAACACATTTCCGGTCAGGGTTCCGGTCATGATCGAATCCCATTCGGCGGTGGTGTATTCGTGCAGCGGCTTCACCGTCGTGGCGACCACCTCGGTCGGAGCCGCGTTGTTGACGAGAGTCGACAGTCCACCGAACCGCGCCACCACTGCATCGATCGTGCTTCGCACGCTGTCCTCAGAGGTGACGTCGAGTGGGAAGAACTCGGCCTCACCACCCGCATCGCGGATGAACTTCACGACCTTGTTGCCACGCTCGACGGTTCGTCCGGTCACAGCGACCTTGGCACCCTCGGCGGCGAAGTGCTGAGCGATGGACCGCCCGATACCCCGAGTGGAACCGGAAACCAATGCCACTTTGCCCTGTAGGCGCGGGCCCTGTGCGCTCACAATGAATCCCTCAAGTTCTCCATGGCCACTAGTCTGCGCCTCGTCAAGGTCAGCGAATCCTCACTGCTTTGAACAGATTCGAGATCTTTGAGCTTGTTCCGCTCGATCTCGATTTCCTCGTCGAGACGATCACGGGATTCTTCGCGGGTGAGCAGGTCCTGATCGATCCAGTCGGCTGCATCGATGTCTTTTCCGTGGGCCATGTCAGACGTCCCTACAGTGCCGCGGCCTCGACGCGCGGGAAGTTGTACAACTTGCGCGCGTTGAGTTCGACGATCTTGTGGGCTTCGTCGTCGGGAACCTCGGCGAGGAGCTTCTCGGTGTACCGGCGACTGTTGGGCCAGTTGGAATCCGAATGCGGGTAGTCGCATTCCCAGGTGATGTTGTCGATGCCGACCTTGTGGCGACGGGCCACGCCTTCGTGGTCATCGATGAAGCAGCCGTAGATATTCGAACGGAACAGATCCGAAGGGCGGACCTCTTTGTTGACGTTCTGGTACCAGCGGTGCTTCTCCCACGTGAGGTCGATCCGCTCGAGCAGGTAAGGCATCCAGCCAATTCCACCCTCGGACAGTGCAACCTTCAGGTTCGGGAACTTGTAGAACACCGGCGAGAACAGCAGATCGGCGGTCGCGTACATCGAGTTGGTACCAAACAGCGCGATCATCACCGCCATCGGTGCTTCCGGGGAGGTGATGGGCGCACGGCCCGACGACCCGAAGTGCATGCACAACGGCAGTTTGGTCTCCTCGGCGGCGCGGAATACCGGATCCCAGTGATCGGTGTAGAACGACGGAAGGCCAAGCGAAACCGTATTTTCCGGGAACGTGATGGCCTTCGCACCCTTGGCTGCGCAGCGGTAGATCTCGGCCGCGGCCTCTTGTGGATCCCACAACGGCAGAATGATCAGTGGGATGATGCGATCCGGTGCCGCTGCCGCCCACTCATCGAGGTGGAAGTCGTTCCAGGCCTTCACCGACAGCAGGGCGAGCTCTTTGTCCTTGCCCTCGAGGAACACCGTGCCGGCGAAGCGCGGGAACGACGGGAAGCACAGGGCAGCCTGCACGCCGTCGATGTCCATGTCGGCGACACGGGCCTTGGGGTCGTAGCAGCCGGGCAGCATGTCCGAGTAACGCGTCGGATCCATGCCGTACTCCTGCGGCTTCTTTCCGGCAACCGCATTCAAACCGATGTTCGGGTAGATGCGTCCTTCGTAGGTCCACACCTCAGCGATCTTCTTCTGAGCGGCACGGCCACCCTCGCCGCGCGCGGCGTCGAGAAGCAGAGCCGAGAGGCCCTCATCGCCGTGTTGCTCGCTCATGTCCATCTCGACGATCCGGGGACCCTGATCGAGGAACTTCTGCGGTAACCGCGTCGACCAGACATCCGGTGGCTCGATCAAGTGATCGTCGACTGAAATCAAATGCATGTAATCCTGGAGCGGCACAACGCCTCCTGCTACGTATGACGGGCTGAAGAAGAAACGGGGCACCTGTGACTACGGCGCCGTTCCCGTGTATCTGACACTACGTCACGCTAGTGACAGCGATCACAACTGTCAAGCCCTACCAGCATCTTTCTTCGATATACAGAAAACTCACTGGCCCTCGAGCCAACCAGGTACCGTTTCTGTCTGACATCAATGTCACTAGAGAAGGTTGGTTGCCAGTGGACTTGCAGGTACGTGACAAACGGTTTGTCCTCATCGGCGGTACCGCGGGGATGGGGCTCGCGACCGCGAAGGTCCTCGCAGAGGACGGCGCCTCGCTGGTCCTCGTCGGCCGGGATGATTCGCGAGCCCGATCCGCCGCTCGCACCGCCGAAGAGGCCGGTGCCACGAAGGCGTTCGGAATCGCCCACGACGCGAGCGTCGCCGGCGGCGCTCAAGCCGCCATCGACGCCGCTGTCGACCTTCTGGGTGGTATCGACGGACTGTCCGTGACCATGGGAACCGAAGGTATGGTCCCGGTCGAATCGACGGACGACGTCTGGACGTCTGCATTCCGTGACGTCCTCCTGGCCACCACCCGATCGGTCGAGGCGGCCCTTCCCTACTTGACGCAGTCTCGCGGCACCGTCGTCACCACTGCCGCATACTCGATCCGCTCCCCCGAAATCGCCAGGCTCCCTTACGCCTCGCTGAAGGCCGGTGTCGCGGTCTTCACGAAGGGAATCGCAAAGACCTACGGCAAGCACGGCATTCGAGCGAACTGCGTCTGTCCAGGCGCCGTCGAGACCGGTCCAATGGCGGCACTGCGTATCCAGCTCGCCGAGCAACGCGGTTACCCACTGGAGACCGCACTCGAACGAGTCATGTTCGAAGAGTGGGGATTTGACGCGGCCTTGGGCCGGCCCGGCAAACCCGAAGAGGTCGGCGAGCTGATCGCTTTCCTCCTGTCACCACGCGCGGGTTTTCTCACCGGGTCCCTCATCAACATCGACGGTGGCACGAACTTCTAGCTCGAGGAAAGTAGGTAAAGCGATGAAACTCACCCTTCCACTCCGCTATTGCATCGTCCCGGTGATCGCATCTGCCGTGGCCGTCGGACTGTGCGCACCGGTTGCCGGCGCAACCCCACCTCCGACCGCCGGGTGCACTGAGGTCTCGGTTCCGGTCACGCTCGATCCCAGCGGCCCGGACACCTCCCACATAGCCGGTAGCTACTGCCTCCCGAGCGGTGATCCGGGAACCACTCTGCAGATTCTGATACCGGGCGCGACCTATGACCGCTCGTACTGGGACTTCCCTGGATTCGACGGACGGTACTCGTACGTCGCGCACGCCTTGGAATCCGGAAGCGCGACACTGGCGATCGATCCCATCGGCGTCGGGGCGAGCTCGAAACCACCAGGCGCTCAGGTCTCCGCGTACACGGCCGCGCAGACTGTTCACGAAGTGATCGCAGCCGCCCGCAACGGCCACTTGGGCCGTCGCTGGGAGAAGATCGTGCTGGTCGGCCACTCGTTCGGTTCCCTCACGGCCATGATGGAGGTCGGCACCTATCGCGACGTCGACGGACTGGTGATAAGCGGCGCCTCGCACGCTCCCGGACCGGCCGGAATCCTGCAGATCCAAGGAACCGTGCGGCCCGCACTTCTCGATCCCCTCACCAAGAACTCCGTGCCCGCGGGCGACTACACCTACCTCAGCGTGCCCGACGCCCGAGCGAAAGCTTTTCATGCACCTGGCGACTCGGATCCGGCGGTCGTCGCCGCCGACGAGGCGAGCCGGGTTGCCGGGACGATCGGCGTTCTCGCGACCATCCCGGTGTTCATCCCGACGACCTTCGACATCGACGTCCCCGTGCTCATCGCAAACGGTCGCGCCGACAAGGTCTTCTGCGCCCAGGGCGGAGGTGGTTCGCTCACCGACTGCACCGATGCCGAGAGCCTCTACCGGTCCGAACAACCGTTCTTCCCCAAGGCCGACCTCAGCACGTACGTACTACCGAGGGCGGGGCATTCGATGAACCTCGCCCTGAACAATCGGGAGTTCTTCGACCATGCGCTCTCGTGGATCGATGGGATCTGATCCGCCCTGGGCCACCGGTAGAGGTCTACCCTCATCTGAATTCCCAGTGCCCACCCGCAATTGCGGGTGGGCACTGGGAATTCGGGTGGACCGGAAGTGTCAGGCGTCCAAGCGGAGGAGCATCGAGCCCGCCTCGGGACCGCCACCAATACCTACCGCTGCGACAGACAGATCCTTCTTGATCTGCCGGTCTCCCGCCTCTCGCCAGAGTTGAGTGCAGGCTTCGTGAAGGAATCCGTAGCCGTGCAGGCGTCCGGCAGAGAGTTGTCCTCCATGAGGATTGATGGGCAACGTGCCATCGATCGCGTAGTAGCCCTCATCGTCGAGGAACTGCCCGACCTTCCCGTGATCGGCGAATCCAAGCGCTTCGATCCACTGCGAGCACAGATAGCTGAATCCGTCGTAGAGGGTCGCGAAGTCCACGTCGGCCGGCGTGAGGTCGGTGCTGTCCCACATCGATGCGGCGGCATCGTGCGAAGCCATGGTGGTGAAATCGGTGCGCTGGTCCCACGTGTGCCGCTCATAGAGGGCCGAACCGGCTGCCTCGATGGTGATCGGCGTATGGGCGAGCCCACCGGTCTCCTCCCGCCGAGACAGGATGATCGCCGTTGCGCCATCGCACGGCACATCGCAGTCGTAGAGCCCCATCGGTGTGGAGATCATCCGCGCATCGAGGTAGTCGTCCATCGTCATCGGCTTGCGGTAGATCGCGTTTGGATTCAACGCTGCGTTGTTGCGGGCGTTGATCACCAACTTGCCGAGATGCTCACGCGTCAGACCGAATTCGTACATGTAGCGCTGGGCGTACATGCCGATCCAGTTCGCGGGAGAGGCAGCCCCGAAAGGCATTCTGAACTCTGCGTGGCCCGATGCCCGCATCGCCTTCCCGGTCAGGGCAGCAGCCCGCCCGGATGCCTGCGCGGTGGCCTCCCATACGGACCGGAAGCACAGGACATGTGTCGCCCGCCCGGACGAGATCGCTGCCGCGGCGTCGAGCAAGGTGCCGATCTGGCCGGAGGTCTCGACACCGCTGACGTGCCACTTGGTCTTGAGACCGAATGCGTCGCGAACGTCATGAGTGGTGGCTCCGACGAAGCCGCCCTCGGCGAGGACCGGTCCGGGATAGCTGGCGACGCCATCGATGTCGTCGAACGACAGGCCGGCGTGGGCCACTGCCCGTTCGGTGGCCTCGAGTGCGAGATCGATGCCCGAGCGTCCGATCCGCCTGCCGATCTGTGATTGGCCGATACCGCTGATGACGGCCTTGTCGTCTACGAAGCTCATGCCGCCACCGGCCTGAAGAATGGCAGGGCCACGTCGTCATGCTCTTCGAAGACGACCTCGACCGCCATCCCGATCTCGACTGCGTCGACGTCGATCTCGACGATGCAGGTGGTCAGCCGCACATCCGGCTGGTCATCCAGCTCGACGACTGCGATGACGTACGGCGGCGGGAATGCAGGCAGCCATGGGTGATGGTTGATGGTGAAGGACGCGATGCGCGCACGTCCGGACGCCGCTTCGGGCCCGACATTCCGGCTCCGGCAGCGCCAGCAGGCGCCGACCGGCGGATGGATCCAGCCGCGGCAGTCCTGGCAGCGGTAAATGCGGAGTTCGCCCTCGAATCCACCAGTCCAGAAGGCCTGGGATTCCAAGGTCACCTCCGGGAGCATCCGGCCTGTCTCAATAGACATCGTCTAATTCCTTCCGAAAACCACTGGTTGCCCAGGTGGCAGTACGTGGTGCCGGGCGTGACGCCGGTCACGAGAGGTCAGGCTACCACTTATGGTCATACCGTCAGATCACTTCAGCCCGATCCAGTGGTGGACGGGCACAATCTTCCCAGATAGTCCTTTGCACCAGCAGTATCGTCTCAAAATTTGGTAGTGATGCGCGACACAAAACGGACAAAATTATGTGTACACTCAGTCAGATACTGGTCGATGGGATACGCCGACACTCGGTCGCGATCCGTTCCATCGAAGTCTGGACCGAAAGGAACAATGCCGTGGTCGGTGTGATGAATGGAATCCGTGTCGTCGAGGTGGCGGCCTGGACGTATGTGCCGGTCGCGGGGGCGATCCTGGCGGAGTGGGGGGCCGACGTGCTGAAGATTGAGCACCCCGAATCCGGCGATCCTCAGCGCGGTCTGGTCACGTCCGGCCTGATCCCGGCTGGCGGGGTCAACCACATGTTCGAACTTCCGAACCGCGGAAAACGCAGTGTTGCAATCGATCTCAAGTCCGAAGAGGGACACGAGATTCTCATGAAACTGATTGCGACAGCTGACGTCTTCCTCACCAACTTCCGCCCCGACGCTCGCAAAAAGCTCGGACTGGACGTCGACGACGTCCGGGCGGTCAACGACAAGATCGTCTACGTCCGCGGATCTTCGACCGGCCAGCGCGGCGAGGAATCCAACCGTGGTGGATACGACATGACGTCCTTCTGGAGTCGTGGCGGGGCTGCCGACAACGTCAGCCCGGACGAACTCGATTACCGACTCACCATGCCCGGGCCCGCCTTTGGCGATGTCCTCGGGGGACTGACCATTGCCGGTGCTATCTCCACCGCACTCCTGCACCGCGAGCGGACCGGCGAGGCACTCACCGTCGACAGCTCGCTGCTGGCAATGGGCGCCTGGTCGATGGGTGCCACGATCGCAGGTGCGCACGCATTCAACATGGAGCGCTACCCGAAGCACACGCCGTCGACCGCCGCGAACCCCTTGGTCAACATGTACAAGACGTCGGACGGCCGGTTCATCTCCCTGGTGATGCTCGAGTCCGATCGCTTCTGGCCGGAGCTGGTCACCGCTCTGGGTATTCCGGAGATGATCACCGACCCCCGATTCGAGAACCACGCCAAGCGCGGCGAACACCGGCTCGAGGCCATCGAGGTTCTCAACAACGCCTTCGGCAAGCGGACCCTCGAAGAATGGAAGAAGGACCTGGCCAACATCGACGGCTCCTGGTCCGTTGTCCAGACACCTCGCGAGGTCGTCACGGACCCACAGGTCCTCGCCAACGGATACATCTCGGACCTCACCGATTCCAACGGCGTGGACTACAAGTTGGTCAACACACCGATCCAGTTCAACGAGACGCCCAACGAACTGACCCGAGCACCCGATCACGGCGAACACACCGACGCCGTGCTCGAAGAGCTGGGACTGTCGATGGACGAGATCATCGGATACAAGGTCAGCGGCGCCATCCTGTAGCTCGCAGTCAACGAAAAGGGAGTGCACCGAAAGGTGCACTCCCTTTTCCATTGCCGTCGATCGTGCTCTAATCGCCATCGACCGTGCCGTTATCGCCGCCAGGGCACGGTCGGCGTGCGCGGATCAAACTCCGGCAGAGGCGGTTTCCAACACAGCGGCATCGGCGGCATCGGCGGCCGGATACCGCAGGATGCCGCGGACGTTCTTACCGGCACGCATGTCGTCGTAGCCGTCGTTGACACCCTCGAGCGGGTAGCTGCGGGTCACCATGGCGTCGAGGTCGACAAATCCGCCGCTCCACAGTTCCAGGATCTTGGGGATGTCGGCACGCGGGTTGGCCGAGCCATAGAGGCTGCCGACGATCTGCTTTTCCTGCAGGGTCAGGTCCATCAGATTCACCGACACCTCACGCTCCATCATCGGATGGATGTTGGTGACAACGAGCCGTCCGCGTTTGGCGGTCATGGCCAAAGCCTTTGCGATCAAACGACCTTCACCCACACCCATGGCGCAGATGAACTTGTCGGCCCCCCGGTGCCAGGTCGCCTCGGCGACCACCTCCGGCGCTTCTTTCCACGACGCCGCGACGTGCGTGGCTCCCATGGACAAAGCGATCTCGCGCTTGTACTCGGACGGATCGATCACCGTGATGGTCCGGGCACCGGACAGCTTCGCGCCCTGGACCGCGGCGGCACCGATGCCGCCGACACCGGCCACGACGACGTTCTCCCCCGGTTGCACGTCTGCGGTGTAGACCGCCGAGCCCCACCCGGTGATGAATCCGCAACCGAGCAGGCAGGCACGGTCGAGCGGATGGTGCGGTTCGATCTTGATGCAACTGGCCTCGTTCACCACCGTGTGGTGGGCGAAGGAACCGACGCCGCACGACAGTGCCAGGTCTTCACCCTTGGTGTGATGCCGGGCGGTGTCGTCCTGAATCTGATTGCCGGAATATATCTTTGCACCGAGATCGCACAGGTTCTGGTGTCCGTTCGAGCACGACGGGCACCGGCCACACGACGGGATGAATCCGAAGACCACATGATCACCCGGCTCGAGCCAGGACACATGGGAGCCAACCTGCTTCACGACACCCGCACCTTCGTGTCCACCGATGCAGGGCAACCGGAACGGCATGTCGCCGGTCACGATGTGCTCGTCGGAGTGGCACATTCCCGACGCATGCAACTCGACGAGCACCTCTTGCTCCTTGGGTGCATCGAGTTCGATCGTCTCGATCTGCCATGCAGCATTGCGCTCCCACAGGACCGCGGCCTTGGTCTCCATATTGATTGTCCTTCCACACTGAGTTTTTGACGAGACGTCAGAGAATGATCGATTGCGACTCGAGATATGCCGCGATGCCTTCCGGCCCACCTTCACGCCCGATACCCGACTTCTTGAATCCACCGAAAGGACTTCCGAAATCAAGCGGCGCGGGAGAATTGATCGACACCGAACCGGTTTGCATACGCGTCGCGACGCGCGTGGCCCGGGCGGGATCGGCCGACCAAACCGCACCCGCAAGTCCGTATTCGGAATCGTTGGCCACGGCAACCGCATCGTCATCGTCGTCATAGGCGATGACAACGGCCACCGGACCGAACAACTCGTCCCGGGCGACCGCCATGTCGTTGTCGACATCCGCGAGCACTGTCGGGCTGACATACGACCCGTTGTCGAAACCCTCCGGCCGGTTTCCGCCTGCGACCACGCGGGCGCCGGCCTCGATCGCGGCGGCTACTGCAGTCTCGATCCGGTCACGTGATGCGACGTTGATCACCGGGCCGACTTCGGTGTCGCGCTCCGCCGGATCACCGATTCGCATCGCGGTGACGGCAGCGGCGAAAGGTTCGAGTATTTCGTCGTAGCGGCTGCGCGGCAGCAAGATACGGGTCTGTGCGGCGCAGATCTGACCGTTGTTGGCCATCACGCCGGTGACCAGACCCTTGATGAGTTTGGAGTCTACGACGACGTCGTCGAGAACGACGGCGGCCGACTTACCGCCGAGTTCCAGCGTGACGCGGCGGACGTCCTGCGCGCAGGCGGCGCCGATTTGCTTTCCGGCACCGGTCGATCCGGTGAAGCTGACCTTGTCGACGCCGGGATGCGAAACGAGTGCCACGCCGGTGTCGACGCCACCGGAAACGATGTTGATCACGCCGGGCGGGATCCCGGCCTCTTCGATGCACTCACTGAGCATCGACAAACCAAGAGGCGCATCCGGCGACGGTTTGAGGACGATCGTGCACCCGGCGGCCAACGCCGGCGCCATCTTCAGCGCGGCGGTGAACAACGGGGCGTTCCAGGGAACGATCGCTCCGACCACACCGACCGGGACTCGGCGGACCAGTACCTCGCCACCCATCACGGAAGGACGTTTCGCCTCGAACTCGTAGTCCGGAACGATTGCGGCACAGGACCGGTAGACGCCGAGAGTGGTGGCCAGCTGACCGAACGGTGTCCACTTGCGCGGCGAGCCGACTTCAGCCGAGATGACGTCGGCGAAGACCTTGGTCCTGGATTCGATCGCGTCGGCCAACGCGCCGATCGCCGTAGCGCGCTCGGTGGGGGTGCTGCGGCTCCAGGGACCGTGCTCGAGGGCCGCGCGGGCAGCCTCGACGGCGACCCCGACGTCGGATGCCGTCGCCTCGCTGACCCGTCCGAGCACTTCACCGGACGCCGGGGACCGAACCTCGATCTCGGGCCCGGACGTCGGGCTCCACTTGCCCGACACGTACATGCCTTCGTATTCGTACAACGTGCAACCTTTCATTTCTTCTCCGCGAGCGTCGGAGCCAAGGTGCAGCGGTCGCCCATCGAATCGGATCAATTCTGGCAGTAATGTCACTCTAGGGCAAGGATCGCTCCCTGCCACCGTTTCAGCCGAACAGGGGCCCGAGTTGATCAGGCGTGCTGCCGTGTAGGACCAGTTCGTCGGCACCGGCGTCGCGGTACTTCTCGAAGGTCGCCCAACAGTCGCTCGCCGGGCCCACCGCTGACGCGGAGCGGATCCACTCCTCGGGCAGCGAAGACGCCACCTCGGTGAGTTGCTCGCGCGTCCGCACCGAATCCGCGGCCCCACGCACGCCGACCAGGTGTGGGTGGGCACGCAAGGCGTCGAGGTCATCGACCGACCAGCCGTTGACCTTCGCCAACTGCTCGCCGAAATTGGGTATTTGGTAATACGTGACCGCACGTCCCCCGACGACGGCCATCTCCTCGGCGGGATCGAGGCCGGTCGCGACAACGACCGTCGCGTAAACACGCACGCTGCCGGCCGGCCGGCCGGCTTCCTTCTCGGCCTCCCGAACAATGTGCACCGAGCGTCCGACCGCCTCCGGCGTCAGGAACGGGTGCAACAGGACCCCGTCAAAGTGCCGGCCGGCGATGCCGAGCCCCTTGGGCCCGATGGCCGCGAACACCAGCGGAGGAACCGGCTGGTCAGGAAGGTCCGTGAGTCGCAGGGACGGGTACTTGCCTGCGGGCCCGTCATATTTGACCTTCTCCCCGCGACACAGTCGCCGGAAGAGTTCCACCGAATCGACGATCGACGCATTCGTCGACGGCGGCAGGCCGACGGCTTTCCACATCGCGTCGACGGACCTACCTATACCGATGACGATGCGGCCATTCGACATCGCCTGAGCAGTCATCGCCATCGATGCGAGCATCGCCGGATGCCGGGACTGAAAATGCGTGATGCCCGAGGCGATCTTGATCGAATCGGTGACCTGGCCCATCGCACCGGCGAGGACCCCGAAATCCTTGGTGCCCCATCGTTCGCTGAGCCAGAGTGTGCGCAGCCCCAGTCGCTCGGCCTCGATCGCCTGACCGATCGCCGGTCGCGGATCGGGCACCCGCCCCGGAAGCGTGTACGCACCGAGCGCGAGGGACGTCTGCTGCCCCGCGTCACCGATCGGGTTCGGCGCAATTTCCACATTGTTGGATTTTCTGTCCGTCATAGCCCTATTCTGACAGTATTGGTCACTTTAGGAAAGGGCGTTCGCTTCCGAGTTCTCGGTGGCGTGCAACCCAGGGAAGGCATTCGCATGGTTTACACACCGACCCGAGGTGAACTCGGCGGCGGCGCTCGCGAGATTCTGGACTCGTGGTTGCCCGAACGTGTCGCTCCGGGCGGCACCGGATTCGAGATCTCGGACTTCTCCGCGCCCGACGCGGGCTACTCGGGCAAGACAGTCTTCTTCACTGCCAATTGGACGGACACCACCGGCACCCGGCAGGAAGTCGATTTGGTGCTGCGCATGCAGGCTTCCGACCATCAGTTGTTCACTGAACCGGACGCTCCCCGGCAGGCGGAGATCATGCAACGTCTCGGACGTAGCGCCGGCATCGCGGTGCCCCAGATCGTTTGGATCGAACACGACGACTCGATCCTCGGAGCCCCGTTCTATCTGATGCGTCGCGTCACCGGCCGGACGCCATCCGATGTCCCCAGCTGGCACAAGCGCGGCTGGACCACCGAGCTGTCGACATCCGAACGAGAGCTGTTGTGTGACAACGCGATCAAATCGCTGGTCGCAATACACCAAGTCGACGACCGAGAACTGCTGAACTTTCTCCGCGCCGACCCGGCCACCGGAACCACCGGGCTGGCGCGCTATCTCGACAACCTTCGCAGGTCGTACGAGTGGGCGCGCGAGGACCTCGTGGTCGGCGCCGATGTGCTGGAGCGGGCATTCGACGTCATCATGACCGAGGCCCCGGCCACCGACCGCGACGGCGTGGTGTGGGGCGACGCCCGGGTGGGCAATATGTCTTTCGCCGACGACATGTCCGTCGCCGCGCTCTTCGACTGGGAAACCGCCACCACAGGCCCACCCGAGATCGACCTGGGTTGGTGGTTGATGTTCGAGGAGTTCCTCTGCGAGGCCTTGGGGTTCGCCCGGATGCCGGGAGTTCTCGACACCGACGGCACCATTGATCGCTACCTCGAGTTCGGCGGCCGGATCGACGGCGACATCACCTATTACAAACTGGTGGCTGCGTTTGTGTTGTCGCTCATCAACAATCGACTGGCCGTCCTGCTCGCCAGAGACGGCCTCGACGTCGATGTCGCACACAGCTATCCGAAAACCGTTGTCGCACTCGTCGAGCGATACCTGTCCGAACTGCATACCGAAGGAACGAGATGACCAGCACCTCCAACCCAGAAGCCTCGCCTGTCGGCGCCACCGGGCAACCCTGGGACATGGTGATCGAACAGGGCAAGATTCGTGAGTTTGCGGCCGCCATGCAGTCGGACAACCCCGCATACCAGGGTCCGGACGCGATCATCCCTCCGACCTTTCTGGTCAACGCCGCGCACTGGGCCCCGGCCGGCGTACGGGTCACAGTCGGATTCGAACGCAAACGTCTCCTGCACGGCGAACAGGAGTACACATTCATCGGTCCACCGCCGAAAGTCGGTGATGTGTTGACCGCGCAAGAACGGCTTGTCGACCGATACGAGAAGCCGGGCAAGCGAGGCGGGCAGATGCGTTTCGCAGTGGTGCTCACCGAGTACCGCGATCGGGACGGCAACTTGGTTGCCCAGGCACAGGCCACCTTCATCGAACGAGCGGCACGAGGAGCATCTCAATGACCAGAACACAGGCCTCACTCGCCGTCGGCGACACTGCGACCCCGCGCGACTTCGGCCCCCTGACCCGTCAGATGTTCGTCCGCTATTCCTGCGCCTCGGGTGACCTCAACCCGATGCACTACGACGACACCATGGCGCGGAGTGCTGGAAACCCGTCCGTGTTCTCCCAAGGCATGCACCAGTCGGCACTGCTGGCGACGTTCGCGACCGACTGGCTCGGCGCCGAGAACGTGCGACGGTTCGGCGTCCGGTTCCGCGAGCAGGTCTGGCCGGACGATGTCTTGACCTGTACCGGGACGGTCACTGCGATCATTGACGGAGCCGGCGGCGAGGTCCTGGTCACCGTAGAACTGCTCTGCACACGGCAAACCGGTGCCGTCGCGATCGCGGGATCAGCCGATTTCGTCGTCCCAGGGGCCACGACGTGAGGAAATCGACGGCACCCGACCCGGGCTGTCGTTCGTCAATCTCGCCGATCAGCAGTTAGGCTGACCTCCAGTGTCAGATACAACGCCGATTACACGCAGAGCCAGCTACGGCCCGTCCAGCCCCGACGTGGGCAGCCGGGGCGCGAACACGCGTACCAAGATCGTCGACGTCTCGTTGGAGCTGTTCGGCCGGGTGGGGTTCTTCAACACCTCGGTCGATGCCATCGCCAAAGAAGCCGACATCTCCAGGGCCACTCTCTACCAGTATTTCCCGGGCAAGGACGAGATCTTTCTCGAGCTGCTCGATGTCTGCGGGCGGGCTCTCTTCCGCGTTGCGCGGCGCATCGGGCCGCTGGGCCCGACCAAGGTCGGGTTCGACAATCTGAACTGGTGGCTCGGCGAGTGGAGTTGGGTCTTCGACCGGTACTCGACGATGTTCGTGCAGTGGACGAGTGTGGCGATGGCAGACACCTCGGTCCGACCGCAGATCGATACATTCATGTCCGGATACACGAGAATGGTCACCGCCCGCCTCGAGCAGTCCGAGTTGCAGGGCATGGAACCGCGGGTGGCTTCGATGGCGATGATCGCGATCGTGCACCGCATCAACCTGTTCCTGGCCACCGACCGAACCTACGGGCGGGACACCCAGGCCGTCGTCGACTCGCTGTCCGTCTATCTGCAGTTGCTGCTGTTTCCGGAGACACCGTCATCCGTCCTGAACAGCATTCCCCTGGAGACGCCACCAGAAGATCCGGTCATCGAAGTACCCCCGCTGCCATCGACCGCTGGCCTGTCGGCCGCCGACCGAACCGCGAACCTCAGCAAGCGTGCGGTCAATACCGTTCGCACCCTTGTCGATGCCGGAGCAACCCAGTTCCAGCTCAAGGGCTACCACCGCACCAGCGTCGACGACATCGTCGAGCAGGCCGGTCTCGCCCGCGGAACGTTCTACAAGTATTTCAGCGAAAAGCAGGATCTTCTCGTAGCCATCAGTATCGAGGGAACCGAGCAGGCGATCGACCATGCCGCACGCTTGAGCAAGATCGATCTCACTGATCCCGACACGACTGAACTCCGCGCCTGGATCAGCAGCTTCACCGCGTTCATGACGCGATACTCGGGTTCCATCGGTGCCTGGACCGAGAAGACCACGGACAACGATGTCGTGACCCAGTTGGGTATCTGCGGCCAGGCGGCGATGGATTCGGCCATGGTTGCGGACCTCATCACCAGAAAGCGGGACTACCCTTTCGATCCCGTGGTCGCGGCCATCATCTTCAGGTCACTTGTCGCGAGGATCCCGCAAGCCGCACAAGAGCTTTCACCGCCGTTGTCGGACGAAGCAACTGCCGACCTCTTGATCGACTGCATCAGGCGCGGTTTCTTCACCCACCTGACCTGAGTCACCCCTCTTGAATCTGACCACAGATCTTCATCTTCTGGCAGTCATTAGTACTGCCCTACTGCGTGTTTGAATCTCGATCACCGGCGCTCTTGATTGTTTCTGACAATTATGTCATCTTTGATGAGGTTCTATTCGCCACGTCGGTACTCGATCGGGGTACCGCGGCAGGAGAGGAAACTCCAGATGGATATAAGTCGCGCATCCGCACTCGTCACCGGTGGCGCCGGTGGTCTCGGCGAGGCCACGGTTCGCACCCTGGCCGCAGCCGGTACGTCGGTCGTCATCGCCGACCTCAATGACGAAAAGGGCAAAGCTCTCGAGGTCGAACTCGGTGACCACGTCCGCTACGTCAGCACCGATGTGCTGGACGAGAACAGTGTCAACGCGGCACTGGCGGTCGCCAATGAACTTGCGCCACTTCGTATTGTCGTCAACGCCCACGGTGGTTCCGCGGGTGCATCGCGCGTTGTCGGACGCGATGGCGAGCCGGCATCGTTCGAACAGTTCCAGTGGTACATCAACCTCTTCCTCAACGGCACGTTCAACGTGCTGCGCCTGGGCGCTGCCGCGATGTCCAAAAACGAGCCCGATGAGGTCGGCAACCGTGGCGTCATCGTGAACACCGCGAGTATCGCTGCGTTCGAGGGCCAGATCGGCCAGACGGCCTACTCGGCCGCGAAGGGTGGTGTCGTAGGACTGACGCTGCCTGCCGCACGCGATCTGACGAAGCAGGGCATCCGCGTGATGGCCATCGCCCCCGGCACTTTCTTCACCCCCGCTTTCCAGATGGAACGCGAAGAGGCCGAAAAGCACTGGGGATCAACGGTTCCCTATCCGAACCGGATGGGCAG
This sequence comes from Williamsia limnetica, assembly GCF_003217475.1. Classification (GTDB taxonomy): domain Bacteria; phylum Actinomycetota; class Actinomycetes; order Mycobacteriales; family Mycobacteriaceae; genus Williamsia; species Williamsia limnetica. The sequence goes on from NZ_QJSP01000007.1 coordinate 306,260, forward strand.
CCCGTCAGAGTACGCGGCTCTGGTCGAGCACATCGCCAAGAACGATTACCTCAATGGTGAGGTCATCCGTATCGACGGTGCACTGCGCTTCCAGCCGAAGTAGCAGGTTCGACACGTACGACGAACAAAGTACACCGTTCAGTCACAACCACATGTGGTCATGTCTGAACGGTGTACTTTGTGTTGCGGCCGGCTATCGCGCCACGGGGTCGCGCGGCAGACCGAGCAGGCGTTCGGCGATGGTGTTGCGCATGATTTCCGACGTGCCACCGGCGATGGTCAGACAACGCGCGAAAAGGTACGCGTAGGTCAGCTCCGGGGTATCCCCCGTGACCGCCGCGGTACCGGCCAGATCGATACCGAGCTCGGTAATACGCTGCGAATGCTCCGCTTTGACCAATTTCGTCACGTTGGCCTCCGGTCCAGGACCGGCGCCGATCACCGCGCGAGCAGCCTGCCGGAGATTGAGCAGACGGAGTGTGTGAGCCTCGGCAATCATCTCGCCGACGCGGTGCTCGCCGTCAGATGAGCCGGTCTCATCGAGCAACTTCACCAACTCTGCGGTACCGAATGCGATGGAACCGCTACCGCCACCGATGGATACGCGTTCGTTGCCCAGGGTCGCGCGGGCGACCTTCCAGCCCTCGCCCACTCCCCCGACCACATCGGAGTCGGGCACGAACACATCGTCGAAAAACACCTCGTTGAACAGCGCATCACCGGTGATCTCACGCAATGGGCGGATCTGGACACCCTCGGACGAGAGGTCGATCGCCATCATCGACACTCCCGCATGCTTCGATGCATCAGGATCGGTCCGCACGGTTGCCAGACCCCACTGACATTCGAGTGCCACACTGGTCCAGACTTTTTGACCGGTCACGCGCCAGCCCCCGTCCACCTTCTTCCCGACGGTCCGGACGGCGGCGGCATCCGACCCGGCGCCGGGTTCGCTGAACAATTGGCACCATTGGTCCCGCCCGCGGAGCACAGGCTCGATCCAGCGGTTGCGCTGATCATGCGAACCCACCTGCGCGATGGTCAGATTGACCCAGCCTGTGATTCCCAGGTCGGGCAGGTCGATGCCCTCGAATTCTTCCTCGATGACCAACTGCTCCATGGCCCCGGCCTCGCGTCCCCAGGGCTTACGCCAGTGCGGGACAAGATATCCGCTGTCGACGAGGTGGTCACGGCGTTCCGCCTCCGACAGGGGCCGTACGGCGTCCGCTTCGGCGCGCGCGGCGGCCCTGAATGCCTCGGCTTCCTCGGGGAGCTCGAAGGACGCACCCTGTGCCTGTCCGGCCCGGTAGGCGGCGACGATGTCGGACAGCGGATCAATATCGTCGGACAGGATGGCGGCGACCGTGGTCGCGCGCCGCAGGTACAGGTGCGCGTCGTGCTCCCAGGTGAAGCCGATGCCACCGTGCAGCTGGATGTTCATCCGTGCGTTCTTGAGTTGTGTCGGGCCCGCGTAGGAGGCCGCGACAGCCGCGGCGAACCAGGTTCCGTCGATGTCGTTCGCGCGAGCGGCATCCCATGTGCTCGCAATGGTCGCCTCGGTGGCGATGAGCATGTTGGCGCAATGATGTTTGACCGCCTGGAATGAACCGATGGTCCGCCCGAACTGTTCGCGAACCTTCGCGTACTCGGTCGCCATCTCCAGACATGCCAATGCACCGCCGATGGCCTCGGCCGACGCGAGAATCCGCAAGATGCTTCGGCTCGAACGCGCTGCGCCGCCAAGGATTCGATGGGCCGGGGCCGCGACGCCGGCACACGAGACAGTGCCGAGACCACGCGTGGTGTCGAGAGCCTTCGCGGCGGTGACCTCCACTCCTGCGGTGTCCTTGTCGAGGACGACGATATCGTCGCCGAGCGCGAGAACCAGCACGTCGGCCTCTGGCGCTGACAGGACGGCGCGCACCTGGCCGCTGATCAAACCGTCGGCGTCCAGCGTCAATCCAGCGGACAGCCCGACGCCGCCGACCGCGGATCCATCGCCGAGACCCTCGAGGAGTGCCGACTTGAGGCCGGCGTCGCCCGCATGCGCGATGACAGCCGATGCGACGACTGTCGCCAGAAACGGACCGGGAGCAAGCTCGTGACCCAGCGCTTCGAGCACGACGGTGAGCTCCGCGATGCCGTAGCCCGAGCCGCCGTATTCCTCCGGGAGATGCAGGCCCAGCCAGCCGAGGTCTGCCGTGCTCGACCAGAATTTGGCTAGGTCGGCCGATCCATCGAGGGAATCACGCGCAGCACCGCGGACATCGTGGCGCTGCAGATGGCCGGCGGCGGCATCGGCCAGCTCGATGTGTTCGGAGGATATGGCAAGCGCCATCTCGGCCACCTTTCGATTGCGAACTCGTTCTAGGTCTGTCGGCATACGCAACTGACCCTAGATGTCAGATGAAGGATATTCAAGGTTCAGTCCCAGACGGCTTTGGGAACCGCCCCAGACACCGTCTGGCAAAGATTGATACGTGCTGAACTGCACAAACAAACCCATGTGAAGCCACAGAAAACCGATTCGTCCAACTCGTAGACAATGTGTCAGATGATCTACTATGGTTTCAGCCAGGAGTGACCCACGTCATTCACATGAGAGATTTGGAAGTCTTGTATGAGCATCTCGCTGATCTTGGACATGGCGATGTCGGGCAACCCCGACCAGAAGGCCATCACGGTCGATGGAACCTCGCTGACCTACGCCGAGTTCGGCGGGCTGGTCGCCGGTGCCGCAACCGTCATCGCGAAGGCCGACGCCAAGAACGTTGTCTTCTTGGGCAACTCCGGACTGGAACTCCCGGTGCTGTTGTTCGCCGCCGCCCATGCGGGTGTGCCCTTCGTTCCGGTCAATTACCGGTTGGCCACCGCACAGCTCGAACAGTTGATCGCACGCACGGAATCACCGCTGATCATTGCCGACCCCAGATACGTGTCCGAGCTGTCGTCCTTCCCCGGTGTGATGACGACCGACGAGTTCGCGACCGCCGCGCGTGCTGCCGCGGCCGATCCGCTGCCGGCCGCGATGGTCGATCCGGATGACCCGGCCATCGTTCTGTTCACCAGCGGAACAACGTCCGCGCCCAAGGGCGTGATCCTCCGGCACAGCCACCTGCTCAGCTATGTGATGGGCACCGTCGAATACGGTTCGGCGGCGGAGTCGGACGGCGCGCTGATCAGCGTTCCGCCGTACCACATTGCGGGTATGGGAACGATTCTGACGAACGTCTACGCCGGGCGCCGCATGATCTACCTGCCGCAGTTCGATGCGCGGGCCTGGGTGGAACTGGTGCGCCGCGAAGGTGCGACGTCGGCGATGGTCGTGCCGACGATGCTGGACCGTATCGTCGACGTCCTGGCCGGCGAGCAAGCGGATGTCCCCAGCCTGAAATCACTGTCGTACGGCGGTGCGCGGATGCCGCGTCCCACCCTCGAAGCGGCTTTGCGTGCCTTCCCAGGTGCCGGTTTCGTCAACGCCTACGGTCTGACCGAGACCAGTTCGACCATCGCACTTCTCGGGCCCGACGATCACCGGGCCGCCCTCGAGAGCGACGTCCCGTCCGTCCAGGCCCGCCTCGGATCGATCGGACGCCCGGTGCCCGGCATCGAGATCCAGCTACGGAGCGCCGACGGCATCCCGGCTGCATCTGGCGAGCAGGGTGAACTGTGGGTCCGCGGACCGCAGGTGTCCGGCGAGTACATGGGTGCCGGTTCCGTCCTCGACGCCGAGGGCTGGTTTCCCACCAAGGACCTCGCGTACACCGATGACGAGGGGTTCCTGTTCATCGTCGGTCGGAACGACGACACCATCATCCGCGGCGGTGAGAACATCGCGCCCGCCGAGATCGAAGACGTCCTGGTGAATCATCCACTGGTTCGCTCGGTGGTCGTTGTCGGTGTGCCCGATGATCATTGGGGCGAGGCCATTGTCGCCGCCGTGGTCGTCGAGCCGGCGGCGAACCCCGACCCCGAAGAGCTGCGCACCTATGTTCGTGAACGCCTCCGGGGCTCGCGCACACCGGATCGCATCGTGTTTCTCGACGATCTCCCGACAACCGCGACGGGAAAGATCCTGCGCAAGAAGGTCGTGGCAGACATCGTCGAGCCATCGGCGGCATCCCGCACGTAGTAGCGGACCGAACTGTTGAAGTAACAAACCAGAACAAAGGAGACACCGTGTTGAAAACCGGAAGTCGTCTGCAGAGCCAGGTGTGCGGTACGCAGGTCATCGTCATCAAAGCCACGACAGCCGATTCAGAACTCGATTGCGGCGGCCAGCCCATGGTCGATGTGGCACAGGCGCCGTCGTCCGGACTGACCCCGGCGGCCGGGTTGGACGGTGGAACGCAGATCGGTAAGCGTTACGTCGACGCCGCCGACACCGTCGAAATCCTCGTCACCAAGTCGGGTGCCGGGAGTCTGTCACTCGGCGGCACGCCACTGGACATCAAGAGCGCCAAGCCACTTCCCTCCAGTGACTGATCGCAGCATTCCTGCCGGCGGTCCGCTCGCCGGAATCCGCGTGCTCGAACTCGCGGGCGTCGGTCCCGGTCCCCACGCCGCCATGGTGCTGGGAGACCTGGGTGCCGATGTCGTGCGGGTTCAGCGACGTGGTGGACTCCCGACACCCGGGACGCCGTCGAGCGCCGGCCTTCGCAATCGGACGATCGTGGAGGCCGACCTCAAGAACCCTGATGACCTGGTGGAAATGAAACGGCTTGTGCAACAAGCCGACATCTTGATCGAAGGATTTCGCCCGGGTGTGACGGAGCGGGTCGGCCTCGGTCCTGACGATGTCACCGCCCTCAATCCCCGGCTCATCTACGGTCGTATGACCGGCTGGGGCCAGACCGGACCCCGAGCAATGGAGGCGGGTCACGACCTCAATTACATCGGGCTGACCGGACTGTTGCACGCCGTGGGGCGACCGGGTGAACGCCCGGTGCCGCCACTGAACCTGTTCGGCGACTTCGGTGGCGGCTCGATGTTCCTGGTGATCGGTCTGATCTCCGCGCTCGTCGAGCGCCAGACGTCCGGGCGCGGACAAGTCGTGGATGCGGCGATCGTGAACGGCACTCCGGCTCTGGGCCATCTGTTGTGGTCCATGCGCGGATCCGGCCGGTGGTCTGATGATCGTGGTGAGAACGTCTTCGACGGGTCCGCGCCGTTCTACGACACCTACGAATGCTCCGACGGCAAGTACGTTGCGGTCGGAGCCTTGGAGCCCCAGTTCTTTTCGACGCTGCTCGACACTCTCGGTGTCGATCCCGCCGAGGTGGGCGCTCAGCGCGATCCGGAGAACTACCCGCGAATGCGCAAACTCTTCACCGAGCGCTTCGGCTCTGCGCCCAGGCACCATTGGGCAGCTGTCTTCGCCGGAGTCGATGCCTGCGTCACCCCGGTGCTCACCTTTGCCGAGGCCGAAGCCGATCCGCAGCTCATTGCCCGTGACGTGTTCACGACCATCGACGGAGTCACCCAGCCCGCACCGGCGCCCTCGTTCTCCCGCACTCCGTCCTCGACTCCGGCGCCACCACCGCGACACGCGGTCGCGGCCTCCGACATCTGGGCTTGACGATCAGCATTGCCAAACAACAACTTCTAAGGAATCGACATGACCGAAACACTCGAAGCCCCCGCTCTCATCGAGCGCCGCGGACACGTCATGCTCATCACCCTCAATCGTCCGCAAGCGCGTAACGCCGTCAACGCCGAGATGTGCATCGTTGTCGGCGATGCGCTTGCCGAAGCGGACAAGGACCCCGACGTCCGGGCAGTGGTTCTCACCGGTGCCGGCGACAAGGCGTTCTGCGCGGGCGCCGACCTCAAGGCCCTCATGCGCGGCGAGGCCGTGATCCCGCCCGGACGCGAGAAATGGGGCTTGGCCGGTTACGTCGGGCAGGCGATCAGCAAACCCACAATCGCGGCCGTCAACGGACCGGCGCTCGGTGGTGGCACCGAGCTGGTACTGGCCAGCGACCTCGTCGTCGCAGCCGACACCGCGGTGTTCGGATTGCCGGAGGTGACGCGAGGCCTGATCGCCGGAGCCGGCGGAGCGTTCCGCCTCGCCGCCAAACTCCCACCGGTCGTGGCCATGGAGCTGCTGCTGACCGGTGAACCGATCACCGCAGCGCAGGCACTCGCGCTGCACCTGGTCAATCGGGTCGTGCCTGCTGCCGACGTCCTCGACACCGCACTTGCCCTCGCCGAGAAGATCGCGGCGAACGCCCCGCTGGCGGTCGCCGCCACGAAGCGCATAGCGCTGGCACAGGGCGAGTCCGGGGAGCGACCGGATGAGAGCCTCGGCTGGGAGATGACCAACGCAGCTCTCCCGGGCATCGCCTATTCCGAAGATGCCAAGGAAGGTCCGCTCGCGTTCGCCGAGAAGCGCGCCCCTGTGTGGCAGGGTCGCTGACCGGCACCCACGCCAACTGAACAAGGACTGCCCCGCAGCAACGTTGCTGCGGGGCAGTCCTTGTCGCCGTCTGTCAGTGCGAACGGACGCCGAAGTCGATCTCGTGAATACTCGTAAATGGCGTGAAGCCTTCGCGGTCGACCCAGGAGGGCCGGGCCACGTGTCCGGGTTCGGGTCGGGCCCATTCGACCCATGGGCCCCAGTCGTTGCGGCTGAGCTTCTCGTCGATCGTCTGCGGCCACTGTGCCGATGCGTCGGCGTAGGTTTTGGCAAAAGCCTTCATCTCCCCCATCACCCACACATCTTCTTCCGACCGCCACTTACCGTCACCGGCGTACTCGATGATCTGGAGCGAGTAGAAATCTATGGGTGCAGCGCCGGGCTCGGGATTGTCAGCGCGGTTGACCAGCTTGTAGACCACCCGATGGCCGTCGATGACGTACCAGACCAACGGGTTGTAGACATGTGGCGCACCGCCCATGGTGCCTTCGATGAAGCGAACGATCTCGTTCGGTCCGGTGAAGGTTCCGTAGAAGTGGTCGGTGTAGGTGGCGTCGTCGGTGAACAGATTCGCCCACGCTTCCCAATCCTCGGCTACTTGACCCACCATGAAGTAGTGCCGGAACGCGGCCTCTACTTCTGCTCTGTCGAAATGCGCCATCGAAGTTCCGTTCTCCCGGGCTGTCGAGTTGCTTGTCGTGTGCGTCTCACCGCGAGACGGCGAGTCCCATTCCGGTGATCCATTCCTCGACCGGCTGGTAGACGATCGCGTCGAGCGGCTTTCCACCGCCCGCAGCTCCCGCGGCGAGCCAGGTTCGTACCTCGTTGGCGCCGACGCCGGCCTGGGCGCGCGCATCATCGGTGAGGGAGGCCAGCTCGGCGCCATCCCACTCGGCCAGTGCACTCAGGAATGCCTTGTCCCACTCGGGCCTTATCTTCTTGCGCGCAGCGGCAGCTCCTTCGGCGATCACGCGGCGTCGCTCTTCGTCGCTGATGTCGTAGGCATCGAGTTCCAGACTCGGCGGCGAGTGTGACAGACCTCCGGTTCCGATGACGAGCACGCGAGCATCGATGGTGTCCAGATACTGTCCGACGGCTTCTCCGAATGCGAGCACCCGTGCCGCCGACGGTAGCGGCCCGGTCGCGCAGTTGATCGGCACCGGGATGACCGGATAGGTGTTCAGGTCACCGGTGAGATCCCGGAGGGGCTGCGCAAAAGCATGGTCGAGGCCGACGCCCCGGCAGATCGAGATGTCGAACTCGGCGTCGAGGAGATGTGCGGCAATCTCAGTCGCGACGTCGACCGGGATGTCGAGTGTCCCTTCGTCATGTCCGCCTTCGGGCAGGATCGATGCCGACATGGCGACAGCGAACGTCGGGACGACGTGCCGGAACGCCCGGCGGTGGTCGCCGCCGAACAGGATCGTGAAGTCGGGATCGAACTCGGTGACCATGGCGCGCGCATCTGCGAGACCGGCCCGGAACTCGGATCCGAAGACATGCTCGGTGTCACGCTCCATGCCCGGGCTGTGACTTGCGCACACCACCAGGCGCTTCTGTTCGGTCATGACACTCCTTGTCAGCACCCGTTCGGCCGCCCGGCCGACGCGGTGTGCGAAACCAATAGTGACACTGACGTTAGATCAATTTCTGGCGCTAGTCGAGAGTCAGGTCTTACACACTTGACAGAACGGTATATCGCCACCCAAAGTGGACGTAACTGTCAGATACTGGAGGGCGACACTCGTGGCTTTTGTGATCCTGCAAGCTTGTTGCAATGACGCCTCGTGCGTCGACGTATGCCCGGTCAATTGCATCCACCCCACACCCGATGAACCGGACTTCATGCGTACCGAGATGCTGCACATCGATCCGCAGACCTGCATCGATTGCGGCGCGTGCGTCGAAGCATGCCCCGTCGAGGCAATCAAGGCCGAGGACGAATTGGACGACCCCGAGCTCCCGTTCATCGAGCTCAACGCCGACTACTTCGAACAACACCCCATGCAGACCGGCCAACTCGACGTCCCGAAACCACTGTGGCGGAAGGCGGACTTCTCGGAGATGCGCGTGGCCATCGTGGGGTCCGGGCCGGCCGCGTTCTATGCGGCATCCGAACTGATAGCACTCAAGGGCGTCCAGGTCGACATGTTCGAACGCTTGCTCACGCCATACGGTCTGGTGCGCTCCGGGGTCGCCCCCGACCACCCGGGCACGAAAGCGGTCACCGACATCTTCCGAACCCTGGAGCGTCGCAAAAACTTTCGGTTGCATCTCGGCGTCCAGATCGGCGTCGACCTCACACACGAGGAACTCCTGGCCCACAACCACGCTGTCATCTACGCGGTTGGTGCATCATCAGATCGCCGCCTCGGCATCAACGGAGAAGATCTGCCGGGCAGTCATACCGCCACCGAGTTCGTCGGCTGGTACAACGGGCACCCCGACTATGCGGAGCGTACCTACGACTTGAGTGGCGAACGTGCCGTCATAGTCGGCAACGGCAACGTCGCGCTCGATGTCGCGCGTATCCTGCTCACCGATCCGGACGACCTCGATCGCACCGATATCGCAGACCACGCATTGGAAGTCTTGCGCACCAGCAATATCCGCGAGGTCGTCGTCCTCGGTCGGCGCGGTGTGGCGCAAGCCGGGTACACCAATCCCGAAATGATGGCGTTGCGTCACCTACCCGGGGTCGATCTCGTGATCGACCCCGACGACGCGCAGATCGATCCCGTCACGCAAGGCATCCTGGATTCGCCCGAGACCGAGTCATCGGTGAAGGCCAAGGTCTCCCTGGCCCGCAAGGTTGCCGACGAAGGGGGAAGGGGCGCAACGAAACGTCTCGTGCTGAGGTACCTCACCTCCCCCACCGAGATCTCCGGCACCGATCGGGTCGAGTCCGTCGACGTCACGCGCAACGCACTCGAGCTGACCGACTCCGGGGCGGTCGTCGCGGTCCCAACGGACACTACCGAAACCATCGAGACGACACTGATCCTGCGTGCCGTCGGCTATCGGGGCGTTCCGGTGCCCGGAGTGCCCTTCGACGACGCTCGCGGTGTCATCTCCAACAACGAGGGCAGGGTTGTCACGTTGGTCGATGAGGAGCCCATTCAGGGCGTCTATGCCACCGGGTGGGTCAAGCGCGGTCCATCCGGGGTCATCGGAACGAATAAGAAGTGCGCCGCCGACACAGTTGATCTGCTGCTACAGGACTACGTCGCCGGAGCCCTCGCCGATCCCCCACAGGACGCTGAGTCGTTTGCGGACCTGGTCTCGGAACGGGCGCCCGAGGTCGTCGACTTTGCCGGCTGGTCGCTCATCGACAAGGCAGAGAAGGCGGCCGGCAAGCCACGGAAGCGACCCCGCGTCAAGTTCGTCGATGTCGACTCGATGATGGCTGTCGTTCGCGGCGATTGACTCGCCGCACCAGAACCACTGCCCGAACTATTCTGACACTCGCGGTTATCTCTTGCATCGACTGAGCAATTCCGAAACCAGGGACTAGTGTTACGGACTCAGCGACACTGGTTTCGCCTCCGCGTGCCCTTTTACTGGTCTGACATTAAGGTCTCTCCGAACGGAAACATCACGGTTCGATAACATTGTCCGAAAAAGGTAGGAGTGACGCCCGTCATAGTCCACGATTCAGAGGTTCGTATCTGACACTGCGTCTTCAAATAGTTTGAACTTTATGATCGCTCGCAAGACAAGTACGACGCTCAACGGAACAACCCATGTGCGGGCGCAGCTTCTCTCGTCCCGACCTCAGGAGCACAACATGCAGAAATCAAGGACAGGCCGGCGGTTGATCGCAACGACTCTGCTGTCGGCCGCCCTCACCGCCGGAATGGTCGCCTGTAGCAGTTCGGATGATGGAGGCGACGCAGCTGCCGAGCCTTCGGCAAACGAGTCCGCACTCGGCACGCCGAACAAAGCCACCGGGACTCCGGTCACCATCGGATTCGTCAGCGAGGGACAGTCTCAGTCCATCGACGTCACCGACGAGATCCGAGGCGCCGAAGCTGCCGCCAACTACGCCAACGAGTACCTCGGCGGTATCGGGGGCCACCCCATCCAGGTCAAGTCCTGCCAAGCGCTGGCGCAGCCCGCCGTCGCGACCGACTGTGCCAACCAGATGGTACAGGCCAAGGCCGCGGCCGTGGTCGGGCCGACTCCCGGTGAACTCGACAACCTCGTCGACGTCCTCTCTCCCGCCAAGATCCCGCTGGTGATCCACAGTGGGACAACGCAAAAGGGTCTCAGCTCTCCCGGCGTCTTCTCGCTGACTAACGGCACCGCCTACTTCGCCATCTCCGCGACTGCGGCGAAGGACGAGGGACTCAAGAACACCGTCGGTGTCGCCATCGGCGTACCGGGTGCCGAGGGACCCACCCGTCAGCTCGGTAGCCTGATCTGGGGCAACGCGGGTCTCGACTTCAGTGTGGTCGGCATTCCGCCCGGCACCGCCGATATGACCCCGCAGATCAGCGCAGCAGGTGCCGACGCCGACAACTTCTTCGTCATCGGCAACGACAGCTTCTGCACCAGCGCGTTCAAGGCGATCAAGACCACCAAGCCAAATGCTCCGATCTTCGCGATCGACCGATGCGTCACCATCGGCGGCGGTTCCTCGATCCCGAACGGCTACGAGGACATCAACGTCGCCACGGCACTGAACCTCAGCCCGGATGCACCCGACTCACAGCTCTACTCAGCGGTTCTCGCGAAGTACGGCGACGGCGCCAAGTTCGGCCAGCTGTCCTCAGCCGGATACGCCCCGATGCTCGGCATGATCAAGGCACTCAACGCCGCCAAGGTCACCGACCCGACGCAGCAGACCGTCATGGAGGCCATGAAGACGGCTCCGCCGACCGAGTACCCGCTCACCAACGGAATCATGTTCCAGTGCAACGGCAAGCAGATCCCCATCTCGCCCAACATCTGCAGCGCTGACGGCATTCTCGCCAAAGCAACCAAGAACGGTGAACTCACCGACTTCCAACAGGTGACCATCGATCCGAAGCTGTACGCAACACCGAGCGCCTGATAGACCAGCTCGAACTCAGCTGGCCGTCAGCCCGAAAGGGCTGGCGGCCAGTTTCGTTGTGTCTCAATGTTCCCGGCCCTCCGTCGACCGTGCCGATAACACCGTCGACCGTGCCCATCCAACCATCGATCGTGCCGATATCACCATCGGCCGGGCCCATCCGACCATCGAGCGGGCCGATATCACCGCCGAGCGTGCCAATATCGCCATCGACCTTGCCCTCGTTGCAGTCGACCGTGCGAATAATGCCGTCGCGCACCCGATGTTGCAGACTCACCCAGCGACTCGCTCGCACCAGGAGCACACTCCATGGCCACATCGGCACGGTCGGTGGTTGATTGGGCACGATCGACGGTCGGATCGGCACGATCAACCGGTGGTGCACGGGCACAAGAAGGCCGGCCACCCTCCGCAGTGCGGATGGTGGCCGGCTCTGGTGTCGAAAGGGTCAGACAGCCTCTCCGAGGTAGGCCTGCTCCAGGAGTTCGGGATTCTTTGCGAGTTCGCGTGCGGAGCCGCTGAGCCGGACACCACCGTGGACGATGACCAACGCCTCATCGGCAACCTCGAGAGCCAACTGTACGTGCTGTTCCACCAGCACCACAACAGCATTGGTCTCATCGGCGATCCGGCGGACGATCGGCAGCAACTCCTCGACAATGACCGGTGCCAGCCCCATGCTCATCTCGTCGATGAGGAGAACTCGGGGATTCTGGGTCAGAGCGCGAGCCACGGCCAGCATCTGTTGCTCACCACCCGACAGCGACCCTGCATTGACCTTGATTCGCTTCGCCAAGGCCGGGAACATCTCCATCGCCGCATCAACGCTGAGGCCTCCGGACCGCTTCGCGATCGACAGGTTCTCGCGAACCGTCATCGACGTGAAGAGCGCCCGGTCATCCGGGACCAGCACCAGCCCGCGACGATTGGCCTCGCCGGGTCGGCCACTTCGCAATTCTTTGCCCTCGACGACAACGTCACCACCCTTGCGCGGTAGCAATCCCGCCAGAGTGTTCATCAGTGTCGACTTGCCGGCACCGTTCGGGCCCAGGATCGCGAGCACAGAACCGGCCTGGAGCGAGAAGCTGACATCGCGGACCACCCGCACCGAGCCGTAACCGGCCGACACCTCACGGCACTCCAGGATCGGAACCGCGGTGGGCCCGGGATCGTTCGAATGGTTCGCTTCGTCAGCCAGTTTCAAGTCAGCCATGAACCTGGGCCTCTCTTCCTAGGTATGCGGTCGCGACGGTCCGGTTGGCCCGGATCTCCGCAGGGGTTCCGGAGGCGATGAGCTCACCGAAGTTGAGGACGTGGACCTCGTCGCAGATGTTCAGAACCAGATCCATGTCGTGATCGACCATGAGAATGGTGATCCCGCTGTCGCAGATCCTTCTCAGTCGCTCGCCCAACCAACGGCTTTCGGTGCTGTCCAGACCACCGGCCGGTTCGTCGAGCAAAAGCAGGTTGGGTGAACCGGCAAGAGCGCGAGCGATCGAAACCAGCTGGCGCTGTCCCTGAGACAATTCGCCGGCCGGGCGCTCACTGATGTCGCCGATACCGAGCAGTTCGAACACCTCGGTCAGATGACCGATGTCATTGTGCTCGGCCTTGACATCGGGACGGTGCACTGCGGCGGTCCGACCGACTTTGACGTTCTCGGTCACACTGAGGTCGTCGTACAGTTCGATCGCCTGGAAGGTACGACCCAGACCTGCCCGGATCCGATTGTGCGGTGCGAGCCCGCCCATCGAGGCACCGGCCAGCGTCACCTCGCCGGTGTAGTCGGCGAATCCGGTGATCGCGTCCATCAGCGTCGTCTTGCCGGCGCCGTTCGGGCCGATGAGCCCGACCAGTGCACCCTTGGGAATCTGCAGCGATACGTCCGACAGTGCTACCGCACCACCGTATTTCACCGAAACATCGGTGAGGGCGAGCTCAGGCAGCGCTGCGCGGTCGAACACCCGGGGCTCGGCCGACAGGTCCTTGGCAGGAACGTCGGGAGCGGTGTCCGACGCCGGCGCCGCCTTGGCCTTCGCTTTGAGCGACGCAGCGCGACGACTCGCCAGCAACGTATGGGCCGGTCCGACGATGCCCTCGGGATTGAGGATGACGGTGAAGATCAGCAGCACGCTGGAGATGACGACGTACCACCCACTCACCGACCACATCTCGTCGACGAAAATGAACAACAACCCGTTGGCCGCTGTGACGCCTGCCAAGATGCCACCGGCCACCGAGGTGATGCCCGCCAGATAGACAGTGGCGAACAGAGCCACACCACCCAATGCAGCATAGGAATCGAAGGTCACCGTCTGCTGCTGATAGGCGAGCAGGGAACCACCGATGCCGGCGATGAATGCACCGATCGCGAACGCCAGGATCTTCACCCGGACGACGCTGACACCAGCCGCGGCAGCGGATCTTTCGTTGGCCCGCACAGCGAGCATTTCGGTGCCGAGGCGGCTACGTCGCAACAGGGCGACGAAGACGGCGACGGCGACGAGGACCAGGAGCACCAGGATACCGAAGGTGACTCGCGGATAGTCCAGTCCCTGACCGATACCCAGATCCCAACCGAACAGGCTGGGCTTCGGTGCCTTGATACCCTCGGCGCCCACGATGTCGACGTTCCGGAACCATATGGCCTCGACCGCGAATGCCATCGCCAGCGTCACCACTGCAACGGTGAGTCCTCGGATCCGCAAGGCGGGCAGCCCGATCAGGACACCGAGTGCTGCCGCACACAACGCCGCCACGATCGGGGCGATCGGGAAAGGCAGATGGAATGTGTTGGCGATCGGACCGAGCAGGAAGCCCGCGACCCCGGCGATGGTCAACTGGGCCAGGGAGACCTGTCCCGCGTAACCGGTGACTACGACAGACGACAGCGCGACGATGGCCATGATGAAGCTGACGATCAGACCGGTGCGCATGCGGTCATCGAGCAGCACCAGAGCCAGGACACCGATGATCGTCATCACGACGGCGGTAGGTGCCACATGATTCGGTCTCGGCGCACGTCCAAGGGTCTGCAAGATGATCGCACCACGGGCAGGCAGCGGCTTGGCACGGATCAACAGCACCAGCAGGATCAAGATCAGCGGCACCAGTTCGGGCAGTCCGGCGGCTGGCAGCCAGTCGAACTGCGTTGCCAGATACTGCGCTTCGGACTGAAGCATTCCGACTGCCAGACCGGCGAAGACGGCGACCACGACCAGATCGAAGCGGGCCAGGATGGCTGCTGCCAAGGCCGGGACGATGAACAGGGTGTAGGCAACCGGCACCAACGGGACGATGGGCGCGATGAGAATGCCCGCCAGTCCGGCAACCGCGGAACTGAGCATCCAGTTGTAGGCCGCGATCCGGTCGGGTGAGATACCGCTGACGTAGGCACCGCGCTCGGTTTCGGCAGACGCGCGAGTGGCGAGGCCGAACTTCGTGTAACGGAAGACCAGTGCCAGCAGAATTGCCAAGACAACGATCGTGAGCGCGAAGTAGAAGCGGTCGGCCGACAACTGCAGGTCACCGGACTGCCAGATATCGGTCGGGAAGATCGGGTCGACCGAGATCGGGTCAGTGCCGAGTTTCTGTGCAACCAACCCTGCGATCAGGAGCGAGATTCCCAACGCCGCGACCGCGCGCGCCACCAGAGGCGATGTGCGCAGCGGCCGGAAGACCAGCAAATACAGGATCAAACCGAGAAGCGCGGCGATGACCAGCGAGAGCGCCATTGCAGGCCACATTCCCATCGGCCCGCCGAGGTCTATCGAGTCCGGCAGACCCGGGATGAGGATGAGTAGCTCGCCCTCACGTAGGTATGCGTACGTGTACGCGGTGTACAGCGCGATGGCTCCCGTCGCGAAGTTCACGACGCCAGAGCTGCGATACGTCAAGACGACAGCCAGTGCCAAAGCGCCGAAAACTGCGCCGTTGCCTAGCCCGAGTAGCAAAAACACCAGATGCTGCATTGTGACGCCATTCCTCACCGGAGATCTTTCAAAGGTGACACTGATGTTAGATCATGCTGCGACGTACGTCACCATATTTATCCGAATTGATGTCGTTCACATTCCCGGACCGGCCCGACGGGACCGTCAGTCCTCGGCAGGAGCCGCGTTCCAGTAGTCCCGGTTGCTAGCCACTTTCCCGTCACGCAGCGTGCCGACCGACGATCCACGGAGTCCCACCGGATGCATGATCCACTCGACGGCGAAACGGTCTCCGCTCACCAGGCCGGTCACCACCTCATAGGTGGCCCCGGGCACCTTCGTGATGGATCCCTCCACGAGCGCGCGCGCCTGCGCCAGGCCTCGCGCCGCATGCCCGGACGGAACATCCTCCAAGACAACATCATCCGCGAACCAGTGGGTGATCGCGTCGACGTCCG
Organism: Williamsia limnetica; assembly: GCF_003217475.1. Taxonomy (GTDB): domain Bacteria; phylum Actinomycetota; class Actinomycetes; order Mycobacteriales; family Mycobacteriaceae; genus Williamsia; species Williamsia limnetica. The sequence goes on from NZ_QJSP01000007.1 coordinate 322,124, forward strand.
CGGAATCCCATGCCGCGTAGTACTTCGCCATCCAGCCGGTGCTCTCAGTGCTCACTACTTCCTCTTTTCTCTTGTTGCTGACAATTCGTGAGCGGCAAACAGCTGCCGCAGCGCTGCCTCCAGGACACCGATACCGTCATTGCCGGGGGTCTCGCCACCGGCCGCGGCGAGCGCTGGATGAATCGATCCACTCTCCTCCCGGCCCCTGGTTGCAAGCCAGCCGACAAACATCAGGTATGTGGCCGTGAAGATCTCCCTCGCGTCCTTTTCCGCAAACCCGGCCCCGCGCAGGATCTCGAGCGCGGTCGTCGTGAGTCGCGCCGCCGCGGCTGATGGACCCTGCGCAGTCAACGCTCGCAGTCCGGTACCCGGGTAACGAAGGAAGGCGCGGTCCATGGCCCCCACCAGCCCTACGTACTGGTCGACCCAGGACTCGTCCGGATCGATCGAGATGTCGACTTGCCCGGCCACGGCTTCGACCACCCGATCGGCGAGGTCAGCCTTTCCTCGCAGGTGATAGTGGATCGCCGGCGCCGTCACCCCACACGCCTCGGCAACAGCGCGCACGGTCATCTCCTGCAGTGAAGACCCTTCCACCACCTGCAATGCCGCATCGAGCAACTGGGTCTCCGACATCGGAGATGGCTGGGTTCCACCCCGGTTTCGCACCATCCTGGCTTCGCCTCTCACTCGATGAATCTGATTATGTCACAGTAAATGAGACCCATTGACTATGTGTAAATGACCGAGGGGCACTTGGATGGATGCGGACATCGTCGTCATCGGAGGCGGCATCGGAGGATGCGCCCTGGCCGCCCGATTGGCCACCGCCGGTCTGGCGGTCACGGTTCTTGAACGCGAACCCACGTACCGGGACATGGTGCGCGGCGAGGCGATGGTCCCCTGGGGTTTTCTGGAAGCCGCGGAGCTCGGCGTGGCCGACGCAGTGCTGGAGGCCGAGGGCGCCTCGGTGATGACACGAATGACTCCCTACGACGAGACCTTGACCGTGGAGCAGGCACGGCGCCGGTCGAGCGATCTGTCGACTGCCGTCCCCGGCGCCCCGGGCGTGATCGGCGTGGGTCACCCCGAGCTTCGTGAGGCCTTGGCCAACAGCGCGGTCACAGCCGGCGCGACCATGGTTCGAGGCGTCCGCCGATCGACGGTCGTCGCAGGCGACGCCCCTCAGGTCACCTTCGAACTCGACGGGGCGGAACGAACGATCCGTTGTCGCCTGATCGTCGGGGCCGACGGCAAGTTTTCGACAACACGGGCCGCATTGGGCGTTTCGATGTTCACCAACGAAGCACGCGTCAAGCTCACCGGAATGCTGGTGGACGACGGTGGCGTGTGGGATCGGGCCGTCACCACGATCGCCATCGACGGGCGCAATCAATTCATCGTCATCCCCCGGGCCGACAACAGATTACGGCTCTACGTCGGCCGAAATGTCAACGACCCGGACCCGCTGAAAGGCCCCGCCACGATCACCGAGTTCCTCGAGTCGTACCGGACCCCCGTTTTCCCCGACCACGACAAGCTGGCCGAGTCGACACCGGTCGGACCGTGCGCGACGTTCCCTATGAACGATGCGTGGACCGATACCCCCGTCGTACCGGGAGGAGCACTCATCGGTGATGCCGCGGGATGGAGCAACCCAGTCACCGCGCAAGGGCTCAGCATCACTCTTCGCGATGCGCGAGTACTGTCAGAAGCATTGCTGGACAACGTCATATGGACGCCCGAGACGTTGTCCGGGTACACAATCGAGCGGAGTGCACGAATGGCCCGCCTGCGTTTCGCCAGCGCCCTCACCGATCTGATCGCCGGCTTCGGGATGAGCGACCGCGCGACACGTCGACCGCGCATCTTAGGTCTCCTCGGACAACGGCCTGAACTCGGGGCTGCACTCACAGCAGTCCACTCCGGACCGTGGAGTGTCGAGGCGGAGTCCTACTCCCCCGACATTCTCACCACTGTCGCATTGGCTTCGTTGAGTACTTCAGCTTCTGCGCCCGCCGTGTGAGCTGACGCATCATCCTCGCTCTAGTTACTCGAATTCTGTCTTGGGCACAGATGGGCCGTTGACGTCATCGGTGTGCGATCACAGCCAGTCGCGCCCTACGATGTGCGTGTTGTGCTTAGGCTTCAAGGAACAACAGTTTTTGCGCCCGAAGCAATGCCCGAACCTACTAGGCGATCTGGCGTCTACCACTCGTCCAGCCGACCGGAAGATGGAACGACTGCAGATTGACCCCAAGCCGGTAGACGGCCTGCCGAGGCCGCGAACTCCCTAGGAAAGGGTTGAAGAGAAACGATGACGCGCCTGTTCACCAAGCCGGCCTCCGACCACACCGCCGTGCAACTACTGCTCCGCGCCGCCATCGGCGGCACGATGATCGCGCACGGCGTCAAACA
>NZ_QJSP01000008.1 GCF_003217475.1 Williamsia limnetica
ACCACAAACTCACCTCGGGTCAAGCCGCCGGAGTCGCTGCCGGGGTCGGACTGGTCGCTGCCGGAGCACAACTCGCAGCGTTTCACCGACCGCAGAAGACAAACCCGCTGTGATAACAGACCTTCCAACTCAGAGCAGGCTAGCGCGGAAGTTCCAGGTGTTACAGCGGGTCCATGCAGGCCACCCGCCTTCCATCTGCGCTAATTGGATTTAGCGCAGATAGCCCTCAAGGCAGCAGCCGGCAATCGTAGCGGCACATCCAGTTCAACTTTCATCTCTGTGCAAATCTGATGGACCCGCACTGCCGTCGATCTCAGTCCTGACCCGTAGCAATCCACGCCTCGAGGGCAGAGCGGGTCTCTCGCGACGGTTTCGCGGTGAGCGCTGCGATCAGACTGTCGAGCAGGTGGCTGACGTGAAGTGCGTACGGCGGTACGGGTGATCCGACCAGACGCGAACGTTGCCGGTCCGCACAGGTGTGCAGCGCGGTGGCCGATGCCTGCCGAACTCTGATGGGACGCAGCGGAATCGGTACGTCGGTCAACAGTTCCTCGACGCGTTCATAATAGGCGTTCTCGGCGGCGAGATTGCTCGCGGGCAAGGCGAGCATCGGATCGACTTTGCGTACCAACTGCTCGAGGAAGGGTAGGTAGAAGCAGTTGTCGTCCTCGGCCAATTCGATCAACGGCAGTTGATGAGCTTCCACCACTGCGCGCAGGTTGTTCGCGGGCACTCGTGCCTGGAGTAGCTCACGCCTGCGGTCCAGGTCGTCGAGCCGATTGACCAGGATGGCCTGGATCAGCCCTTCTTTGGACCCGAAGTGGTACTGCACGGCTGTCTTGTTACCCATACCCGCTTCGGCGACGATCTGACGCAGCGGCACTCCGTCGAGCCCGTGCACGGCGTACAGGCGCTCGGCTGTGAGAACCAGACGTTGTTTTGCGGAGAGGCCGACCCGGTCGATGGACATCGTTCAATGAAACCATGGACATTTTGTGCATCGCTTCGGTCGCCAGTCGGTCGGCCGTGAGCCGGCCGGCTCACGGTACTGGTGACCAGGCAGCCAATCCCGGGTCTGCGACGGGAACCCGCTGATCGATCGATCAGAATGTTAGGGTGAGTCATGGATCGCTCGCAACGAGATGACTGGTCAGTTTCACGACGAATACCGCTGCGTTGCAAGGGCGTTGCCCGCATCGGCCGGGAACGTTGAGTGGCCACCGCACGCAAGAAGGGCGACCAGGACACCGCGGCCAAGACACGCCTGATGGAAGCGACGATCGAGGTCATCCTCGAAGAGGGGTACGCCGCTGCGACGTCACGAAAAGTCGCCGCACGGGCCGGGGTCAAGCAGGCGCTGGTGTACTACTACTTCCCGACCATGGACGACCTGTTCTTGGCGGTTGTCCGAGGTGGCGCGGAAGTCACACTGGCTCGCCAACGCCAGGCGCTGGAGCAGAACGACCCCTTGCGGGCACTGTGGATGGTCAGCGGCGACGCGCGAGCAACGAAACTGAACACCGAGTTCATGGCGCTGGCCAACCACCGGAAGATCATCGGTGCTGAGTTGAAACGGTCGTCTGAACGAATCCGAGACATCGAAACCGCAGCAGTGACGATGGTCTTGCGGGCCAGGGGCGTCGACCTCGAGAAGTACCCACCGATGGTCATGTCGATGATCCTGACCGGGATGGCACGCAACCTCCGAAACGAGGAGGCCGTCGGCGTCACCGCAGGTCACGCCGCGCTGACCGCGTTCGTCGAAGGCATTCTCGACCAGTTCGACGGCACCGCGTCCACGTGAGCCGCCGGAGATCGATCCGCGCCTCCACCAAGAATTACCAAAAGTAAGGCAAACGCCTGCACAATCGGACGGTCGTATCTACACTGTTGGCTATGGCTGACGCGAACACCGCCCGCATCCACGATGAGCGCGCTGCTGTGCGCAGCGCCATCGCGGAACGCATCAGCAGATACGAGGACCTCGAGAAGTATCGCCTCGCGGTGGTCGCCACCAGCGCGGCAGAGGTGGTCCGCTGCGCGGGAGGACTCCTGTTCGACCGGGTGATGTCCGGATGGGACATCACCGTGTTGGTTGCGGACAGCCGCGACGTTCGCCCACTTCGCATTCTCGGTGTCGACGTGGTCGACCTCGAGGTCGCCATGGAGTGGCGCGGCCATCAGCAGTTGTGCCCGCAAGGCCTGGCCGTCACGGCCGACCTGTTCGACTCCGATGAGAGAGTGCGCGCCGGGGTTCTCACCACTCTCGCCGTGGGCCTCACCGAGGTGATCGTGCTCGGGGAACACTGCCCCGGTCCGCTCGAACACGAAGTGAGCAATGCCGCTCACTGCCTGAGCACTGCAGCACGGGCGTTCAAATTCCGAGCTCTGGACGCCGCGGCTGTAACGACAGGCGAGGTGTCCCGAACTGAACACTTCTACGCCAATGACGTCGACAGGCGCAGCCCTGCCAACGCGTATCTCGTTCGCAAGGAACTGTCGGATTCCAGCATGTGAAGGCTCGTGCGCGTGCACGGTTTCCACACGAAGGAAGGCACACTTCGCAGGCAGACAGGCTTTCATATTTGATCACTCGACCAGACATCTGACGATCAGCTCAAGAACGTTCAGGCAGCCGTTCCAGGCTCATCCATGCGTAAAATGCTTCTCCGTAGCCTTTTTCATTGCTTTTAGTTGCCTCGCTGCGCCGACGTTCCGACATCACTGTCGCAGGAATTGATCGATCGATCAAGACGAGATACCCGAAAACCATTGATTCTCTTCGCCCGAGAAGATAGCTTCATCACCAGGAAATGACGTTCCCCCACCGCCCGCAGTGCGCGGCGCTCGAGAAGTCATCCGTTGACAGTCGGTCACGCACCTGAGCCCAGAAAGCGTGCCGTCGAAATGAGGGAGAAGCAGTGAGATCACGTCGAATGCTGGTAGCGCTCACGGCAGCTGCAGTGCTGGTCGCGGGGTGCAGTGGACGAAGCGGCAGCGAAAGTGAAAGCGAAGAGGGACAGAGCGGCGGGGCCACATCGTCGGCGATCGACATCTCGAGCGGCTTCGGGGATCTACCCGAGGTCTGCCAATCGGGTTCGGTCTCCACCGCACCCACCCAAGGGGTGACCGCCGACGAGATCCGAGTCGGAGTGTTCTCCGACGTCGGATTCAACAAGAACGCCGAATTCGTCAACGCCGCACAGGTGTTCACGTCTTGGTGCAACGACCTCGGCGGCATCAACGGACGGAAGGTCGTAGCCAACACCCGCGATTCCAAGCTGACCGAGACCCGCAAGCAGATGATGGCAGCCTGCGATGAGGACTTCGCACTGGTCGGTGGCGGCAGCGCGCTCGACGGCCTCGGGGTCAAGGAGCGGGTCAGCTGCCTGTTGCCGAGTTTTCCGGCCCAGGTGGCCCAGCTGACCTCCGTGGGGTCAGACCTCGAGATCAGTGCTGATCCGTCCCAGGTGCCCGGCTACGACCCGTTCTTCGGCTTCCGACAGTGGCTGATGACGGACGAATATCCCGAATCCGCCAAGGCCGTCGGCATCATCAACGGCGACTCTCCGGTGACGAAGATCCTCGGGGAGCAAGCCGTGGAATCCACCGAGGCTGCGGGGGGCACCTTCGTCTACAACGACCTGTATCCGGCCATGGGAGTGTCGGACTGGACGCCGTACGCGCAAACCATGAAAAGCAAAGGCGTCAAGGGCCTCATCTTCTACGGCGAGTTCGGACAGCTGGCGAAACTCGAGAGCGTCCTGACCGGAATGGACTACAAGCTGGACTGGATCGATGCCAACAACAACGCATACGGACAGCAGTTCGCGGAGCTTGCAGGAACCTCTGCCGGCTACCAACACAACTACGTCGATCTGGGCGGCAACCTACCCCTCAGCAGTGACGCACCAGCCATGGAACAGCTCACTGAGCTGTGGGCAAAGTATGCACCCGGGAAACAACTGACCCTCCCCGCAGTGCGGGCAATGTCGGCATGGCTGCTGTTCGCCACCTCAGCCGCCGACTGCGGCGACGACCTCACGCGAACCTGCTTGTACGACACTGCAAAAGCACAGAGCAACTGGACAGGCGGTGGCCTGCACGCGCCGGTCGACCTGACGCAACCAACACCGCCGTCAGGGTGCTTCAACGTCGAGCAGCTCACCTCAGAAGGCTGGGTGACTCCTGATTTCCAGCCGGACTCAGGCCCCTTCCGATGCAATGTGCCCGCATACAAATACACCAACGACTACGGCAAGCCCCTGACCCTTGCCGACGTCGGCAAAAGCATGAGTGACGTCAAGTGAACTCACCACAGTGGCGACTCCAGGTAGACCCCCTCATGTGTGAGGCGCACGCGTTGTGCGTGGAGATCGCACCTGAAGTGTTCGAACTCGGCGACGACGACGATGTCGCCACCTGCGATACCGATCCTCCTGAAGCCCAGATGCCGCAGGTCCGAGCCGCCATCAGTGGCTGCCCACGGCAAGCCATCAGCATGGTCGACACGCCTGAACACAAAACCAACACCCGCGAAGGAAAACAGACCTCATGACCGATCTCGCATCCGCCGACTACTTCACCGATCAAGCGTTGGCCCAGAACCCGTTCGAGTACTTCGACGCGCTCAGGGAACAGAATCCCGTCTACCGCGAACCGCACCACAACGTGGTCGTCGTCACCGGTCATCCCGAGGTGATCGAAGCGTTCAAGAACTCCGAGGCCCTCTCTGCCGTCAATGCGATCGGTGGACCGTTCCCCCCTCTACCGTTCGAACCCGAGGGTGATGACATCACCGAACAGATCAATGCCCACCGTCACCTCTTCCCGATCGCCGAACACATGGTGGTCATGGATCCGCCCGAGCACGCCATAGCCCGATCCCTTTTGGCACGACTGCTCACCCCAAAACGGCTGAAGGAGAACGAAGAATACATCTGGAAACTCGCCGACGCCCAGATCGACGAGTTCATCGACAACGGCCACTGCGAGTTCCTGGGTGAATATGCGAAACCTTTCGCAACGCTCGCCATCACAGATCTGCTCGGGGTGCCGGAGTCCGAACGACCGGAGTTCCGGCGCATCCTGGCCGCGAGGGAGCACGTTCAACACGCGGTGGGTGCGCTCGACCACACCCCGGTCGCGGTGAACCCCCTCGAGTACCTCGACGAAAAGTTCAAGGGATACCTGGCCGAACGACGCCGCGATCCGCAGAACGACATCCTGAGTGGCTTGGCCACCGCCGCCTACCCGGACGGGGCGACCCCCGACCTGATGGATGTGGTGCGGCCGGCAACCTTCCTCTTCGCGGCCGGACAAGAGACAGTCACCAAGCTCCTCAGCTCGGCGCTACGTGTGCTCGGTGACCGCCCGGAGTACGAGAAGATGCTGCGCGAGGATCGAAGCCTGATCAAACCCTTCCTCGAAGAGTCGCTACGCTTCGACAGCCCGACCAAGGTCGATTTTCGCCTCGCGCGCACGACAACGACCATCGGCGACGTCGAGATCAAGGCGGGCACGATCGTCATGCTGTGCCTCGCCGGGGCAAACCGAGATCCGCGAAAGTTCGAGAACCCGAACGAGTTCCGGCTCGATCGCAAGAACCTTCACGACCATGTCGCGTTCGGTCGCGGTTTGCACACCTGCGCCGGAGCACCGCTGGCAAGAGTCGAGGGCCGGGTCACCCTGAACCGCCTCCTCGACCGGATGCAGGACTTCCAGATCAGCGAAGTGTCACATGGTCCAGTGGGCGACCGCTCGTACCGGTACGACCCTTCGTTCCTCCTGCGCGGACTCTCCGAGCTCAACATCGAGTTCACCCCAGCGTCGTAGCGCCAGAAGAGTATTCGGAGCCCTCCACGCCCCGACATCGATCAGTTTCCACCTCATCACGCGACAGCGATGAGCAACAAGCGAGGTTTCACATGCCAGGAAGAGTTGAAGGCAAGGTCGCATTCGTGACGGGCGCCGCCCGGGGGCAGGGGCGCAGTCACGCGGTCCGGCTCGCGGAAGAGGGTGCGGACATCATCGCCATCGACATCTGCAAGCCCATCCGGCCCGATTCGAGTATCGCCGCATCGACCTCGGAAGATTTGGCCGAGACAGCCCGACTGGTGGAGAAGTTCGATCGGCGGATCGTGACGGCGGAGGTGGACGTACGTGACTTCGCTGCGCTCAGGTCCGCGGTGGACACCGGCGTCGAGCAACTGGGTCGGCTTGACATCATCGTTGCCAACGCCGGGATCGGCACGGGCGGTGTGCGACTGGATCTCGTCGACGAGGGCGATTGGCAAGAGATGCTCGACATCAACCTGTCCGGTGTGTGGAAGTCGGTGAAAGCGGGCGTGCCCCATCTGCTCGCAGGTGGCAACGGTGGTTCGATCATCTTGACGAGTTCAGTGGGTGGGTTGAAAGCTCACCCGAACATTGGACCCTACGTCGCTGCCAAACACGGCGTGGTCGGCCTGGCGCGGTCGTTCGCGATCGAGCTGGGCGAGTTCTCCATTCGAGCCAACTCGATACATCCCACCAACGTCAATTCTCCGATGTTCATGCATGAGGCGACGATGAAGATGTTCCGTCCCGACCTGGAGAATCCGACTGCCGACGACATGGCAGTCGCCGCGCGGCACATGCATGTGCTGCCTGTCGGCTGGGTGGAGACCGAAGACATCAGCAATGCGGTGCTGTTCCTCGCCTCAGACGAATCCCGTTACATCACAGGTCTTCCGCTCACCGTCGACGCCGGAGGCATGCTGAAGTAGCACCCTCGGAGCAGGCCGGCCTGTCGTCCTCCACACCGACGTCAGACGCCGGCTCGGCGGATGATGGCCCGGGCCTGAGCGAGCAGAGGGGCGTCGATCATCTGTCCATCCACCCGGAACACACCGCCGGCGCTCGTCGCCGCAGCTTCGAGTACGCCCTCTGCCCAACGAATGTCGTCAGGTGCGGGACGGTAGGCGGCACGCACCACCTCCACCTGGGAGGGGTGTATGCACGCCGTCGCCTCATAACCGAGGTTGACGGCGTCAAGCGCCTCGGCGAACAATCCGTCGGTATCAGCGATGTCGATGTGTACCGAGTCGATCGCGAAGCGTCCGTGTGCTGAACTGGCGAGTCGGACCATGCCACGCACCTGCCGCGCGACGTCCCGATAACGGCCGGCGTGTGCTTCGGCGGCGGTGAAGCGACTCGACCGTCCGCCCATCGCGGCCACCAGATCCTCTGCGCCCCACATGAGCCCGATGCAGTTGGGCGCACCGGCAATCTGGGCCGCCGCGAGTGCTCCGGCGGGCGTCTCCACCAACGCGACGACGTCGTAGCCCACTTGCGCCACCGACTCGGCCGATTCGGACTTGGCCAACATGACCGCCCGATAGCTGGTCTGCGCCAATGCTGCGAGGTCCGACTGATGGTCGTCGGTTCCGGCCGGATTGATGCGGACGATCGTCCGGTCGGGGTCGATCGGGTACTCGATCAACGACCGGCGCGCTGCTTCGCGCGACTCAGGTCTGATCGCGTCCTCGAGGTCGAGGATCACGGCATCCGCCCGGTGCAGAGCTTTCGCGTACCGCTCCGGACGATCAGCCGGGCAGAAGAGAATGGCCGGGCCGGGCATATTCCAGTGGTTCATTGCGCCTGCTCCGCGCCGGGCCGTGCGCGCACCAATGTCGACCGGTCGGCGCTGGCGACGATCTCACCGTCCTGGTTCTTCCCGATGTGCCTCAATGACACCACCCCCTCGCCGGGGCGGGACCTGCTCTCGCGCTTGCCAGTGCACACCGTTTCGGCGTAGAGCGTGTCGCCATGGAACAGCGGCTTCGGGAACGCAATAGCGGAGAAACCCAGATTGGCGACGAGCGTGCCCTGGGTGAGCTGACTGACCGACAGACCCACAATGGTCGAAAGGGTGAACATCGAGTTGACGAGCCGTTCACCTCCGAAGCCTGGTTGGGCAGAAGCGTAGGCGGCGTCGAGGTGCAGCGCCTGGGTGTTCATCGTGAGAGTCGTGAAGAGGACGTTGTCGGCTTCTGTGACGGTGCGACCGGGTCGATGCTCGTACACGGCGTCGATCTCGAACTCCTCGAACCACAATCCCCGCTGCGTGATGCGTCGTTCCGTCATCGTGGTGAGCCTTCCGTGAACTCGATTGCGGCCCTGGACCGCCCACTGCGATGCGGGTCTCGCACGATCCGAGAATGCAGAGAACCGCTCCAGCGGGTCAAGTACGCGGCTGATCTGTTCGCCCAGTGATTGACTACCTGGCGATGTGTCCGTTCTTCGGACGCGGGAGCGCGCTGTTATCTGCCTCCGGGGGCGGGTGATCAGAGCGAGCCGGCACTACGCTGCCGGAATGAGGTCGGCGTCTGTCCGCAGTAGTCGGTGAACGCCCGGGCGAACGAGCTCGCGTTCTCGAAACCTACTGCGCGGGCGGTCTCCTGGACAGACTGGTCTTGTGATGCCAACAGCGCCATGGCCCTGAGCATCCGGGCACGCAGGAGGTAGGTACGCCACGACGAGCCGGTCTCCTCCTGGAACATCCGGCGCAGCGTCCGCTCGGACACCGCCACGCTGCGGGCGACCTGGGTGATACTGATCGAACGCAGGTTTTCTTTCGTGAACGCCATCGCGGCTGCCACGACCGCATCATCCGAGGTCGGCAGGCTGAGGGTTTCACCACCGTTCGCGATGGCCTCGAGCAGTAGGTTGCCGAGTGTGGCGAAGAAACTGTTGGCCTCGGGGTCGGTGCTCAGGCGACTGATCGGCCAGCGTCGGGCGTACACGATCATCTCCCGTATCAACGGGGAAACACTGAGTATCGCGGCATTGTGCCCCTGGTAGGAGACGAGCTCTGGGTCGAACATCACCGCTATCGATCGCACATTGGGGTTCATCGTGGCCTGATGCCGGAGCCCCGCCGGAATCCAGACCGCCCGTTGGGGCGGCAAGAGGTAGTGCGCATTGGCAGTCTCGACCTCGACGACGCCGCCGATGGCGTATTCGATCTGGTGCTCGTCATGTGAGTGCCACCCGGTGACAAGGCGCTCGCCTTCGTAGAGGCGGCTCCCTGCCGTGACCACCGCGCTGCGGCGCAGCCGTTTCACATTGGCCGCTTTCGCATGAGGCGTGGCCGAATGTGTGGAGTCGGTCATGGTTGTGAACGGTACAACAGAGTGACAGCCCACGTGATCTACCGCACTCATTGGAGGTTCCATGAACATCGAGGACATGATCCTTGTCAGCATCGACGACCACGTCGTCGAGCCGCCCGACATGTTCGAGAACCACGTCCCGGCCAAGTATGTCGACGAGGCACCGAAGGTGATCGTCACCGAGGCAGGAATCGACCAATGGGTCTACCAGGGCAAACCCACCGGCGTGAGTGGGCTCAACGCGGTCGTGTCCTGGCCTGCCGAAGAGTGGGGTCGCGACCCTGCCCGTTTCGCCGAGATGCGACCGGGTGTGTACGACGTGCACGAGCGCGTCCGCGACATGAGCCGCAACGGCATCCTTGCGTCGATGTGCTTTCCGACGTTCACCGGATTCTCCGCACGCCACCTCAACCAGCATCAGGCCGAGGTCACCATCGTGATGGTCCAGGCCTACAACGACTGGCACATCGACGAGTGGTGCGCCGCCTATCCCGACCGCTTCCTGCCCCTGGCACTCCTGCCGACGTGGAACCCACCGGCCATGGTCGCCGAGATCAAGCGCGTGGCGGCCAAGGGGTGCCGGGCCGTCACCATGCCCGAGATCCCACACCTCGAAGGCCTGCCGAGCTACCACGACATCGACTACTGGGGCCCGGTGTTCCAGACGCTGTCAGACGAGAACGTGGTCATGTGTCTCCACATCGGGTCGGGGTTCGGCGCGATCTCGATGGCCAAAGACGCACCCATCGACAACCTGATCGTTCTCGCGACGCAGATCTCCGCGATCGCCGCCCAGGATCTGCTGTGGGGGCCGGCCATGCGGGGGTATCCCAATCTCCGATTCGCGTTCTCCGAAGGCGGAATCGGTTGGATCCCCTTCTATCTCGACCGGTGCGACCGGCACTACACCAACCAGCGGTGGCTCAGGCGCGACTTCGGCGGCAAGCTGCCCAGCGAGGTTTTCAAGGAGCACTCGCTGGCGTGTTACGTCACCGATCCGACGGCCCTCAAGCTTCGGCACGAGATCGGCATCGACACGATCGCGTGGGAATGCGACTTTCCGCATTCTGACTGCTTCTTCCCTGACGCGGCCGAAAGCGTGTACGGCGAGCTGACTGCCGTGGGCGCGAGCGACAGTGACATCAACAAGATCACGTTCGAGAACTCGTGCCGGCACTTCGGCTGGGATCCCTTCGCGAAGACCAAGCGCGAAGACGCCACCGTCGGGGCGTTGCGGGCCACCGCCACCGATGTCGATGTATCCATTCGCCCCCGCGCCGAGTGGGCGAGGCTCTACGCGGAAAAGCACCTGGTCACCGGCCAGGCATAGATTCTCAGAGAGGAAGCGTGCCATGTACGCGAGCACCAGGATCCAGCAGCACATCGCGCGGTGGACGCCGGATCGATACGACACAGCCATGATCGAGTTCGCCTTGCAGTGGCAGTACTTCGGCGGAGGAGACGCCGCCGAGATCTTCGAAACGTTCGGGCTGCCCGAGCGCCACTACTTCCAGCGACTGCTGGGCTGGATGTCCGCGGACGGTGTCCCGGGGGTCGACGACGACGCTCGTTGCCGCATCACCGAGGTGTGCCATCGCCGACTCGCGGCCTAGATCAGCTCGGTGAGGTGCTCGATCATGAAATCAATGGCTGATTCCGAAGCAGGAGTGAATGGATAGGCCAGGTTCCAGATGTGCGGCTGCCCCTCGTGCACCTTCAAACGGACGTCCACACCGGCGTTCGTCGCCGTCTGCGCCAGCAGCAGTGCATCATCACGCAACACCTCGCTGTCACTGACCTGGACGACCAGCCGAGGCTGTCCGGTCCAGTCGCCGAGCGCTGGTGACACCAGCGGATCGGTTGCCGGATGCCCCGCCAAATAGTCCGCTGCCGCCTCGGTTGCCTGCTGCAAAGAGAAACGCTCGTCGCTGGTCTCGTTCTCGGAGAAGCTGACCGCCGAGTTTCGTAGGTCGGCCCACGGGGAGAACAGGAACGCCCCGACCGGGCCCGGGATCCCCAGTTCCCGCAGCCGCAGCAGCAGCGCCGCAGCCAATCCACCTCCTGCCGAATCACCCCACAACGCAATATGGTCCGGACGTATCCGCTCCGTGATCAATCGATACGCGGCTACGGCGTCATCCAACGCTGCGGGGAAAGGACTCTCGCCGGACAGCCGGTAGCCCACAGCGAACACCTGTATCTGGCACGCCTCCGCGATCCGCACGAGGCTGTCGGCGAACATCTGCGGCGACCCTTTGCGGTAACCACCCCCATGGAAGTGCAGCAGAGCGCAGACGCTCCTGGCGTGGACCGGCACGACGTGCATGATGCGAACGTGTTCGACGCCCAGCGTCACCACCCGCGTCACCGCGCCGAGATCCTCAGTTGCAGGCTGTGTTTCAGTCACGTTCACACCTTTCACGTGTTGCTGGCCATGCGGGGGGCGCGGGTCGGTCGAGACCTCAAAGGGAGACACTCCAGTCGTGGGCCGGCGCCCTGCCACCGATCTGCCTGGTGAGCAATTGGGCCGAGGCTGTGACCGGTTGCGCGGCAACCGCGATATCGGCCCCGCGACGCCTGCCGATGTGTAGCAGCGTCAGGCAGAAAGCGACCCGCCCGTCGGGGTCGAAGACCGGAGCTGCAATGTTCCCGACATCGTATTCGGCGTCGGGATCGACCTCCCGGACCGCATAGTCAGGCTGGTCGTCGAAGAACTGCTCGAGCAGGGCTTTCCGGAGGGCCAGGTCGTTCGGGCGTTCGGCCAGCTCCCTGGTCAGCGACCGTCGTTCCGGGCCCGGATCTCCGAGACCTACGGTGTAGCCGCGGTCGCGCACCGCAGATCCATAAGCGGTGAGGTACGTCGCCACGCGCTCTTGCAGATCATCCGGTAGTTCGGTGATCCACTCACGCAAGTCCGTCGGTGCGAGCCACGCCAGAAATGGCTGGCCGAAAGGGGGTTGCAGCGGAATGCGCTGGCCGGGGACGAGTTCGAGCTGCCGACCGCTCGGCTTGCCTTCGACGGCGATGCAGAGAATGTCGCGGCCCACCATCACCGTGCCCGAGCACTCGAGACCGGTGGCGGCTGCCAGGTTGACCATTTCGGTGCGAGCGAGGCCGATCACGGGGTGGGCGCCGGCCGCGGCGTGGCCGGCGGCGACCACCGCGGGACCAAGCGTGTAGGTCTTGTGTCGCGGATGCCGGATCACATAGCCGCCGTCACTCATCACCTTGAGCACCGCGAACATCGATCCGGGACTGACGTCCAGCGACTTCGAGAGCTCACTGAGCGTGAAGGTGCTGCGCTCGTTCACGGTCAAGAAATCGAGCACCTGTAGTGCGCGGAGGGCCGACAGAGACATCCAACTCCTAGATGTGATCAAAACGTTGACGTGATCTTCGCCTCAGGCTAGCGTAGCCCACCAAGTTACGAAAAACTTTTCGGAATGCTGAAAAGAGGCTCGAATGACAGAGAACAACTTTCGCCGAGACGCATTGGCGAGCTCGAATCTTCACGCTCTACGACTCGCACTCCTACACGCCACGGGCGACCCGGAACTGGCGCAGATGAAGCTCGAACTGGTGCCGATCCGCAGTGGCGCAGCGTTCGAGATGACGATCGCCGAGGGCGACCGCGAGGCGCTCTTCCGCAAGGCGGAGGCCTTTGTCGACGGCGTCGGCGCGAGCTACGTGCCGCGCGAACTCGACGAATGTGAACTCCGCGACATGATGGAACTCGCCCTCGGCCAGAAGCTGACCGACGCCGAGTACGCGGTGGCCAGGCTGATGCCCGCGGTCGACGAGTTCCCACTTTTCACGCAGTGGAGCGCGGAGCGCCCAGATCGCGCCGATGAGTTCTCGGTCGTGATTGTCGGCGCGGGGCTCTGCGGTATCGCCATGGGGGTGCAACTCGAGCAACTCGGCATCTCGTACGTCATCTATGAACGCCGGCCCGATGTCGGCGGCACGTGGGCAATCAACACCTATCCGGACGCACGGGTCGACACCGCCAGCACCACATACGAATACAGCTTCGTGAAGAACCACCCGTGGACCGAACAGTTCGCTCGGCAACCCGAGGTGCGGGGTTACCTCGAGATGGTTGCGAAGAACTATGGGGTGTACGACAACATCCGGTTCGAGCACGAGGTCCAGGCGGCCGAGTTCGATGAACGGTCATCGTCGTGGGCATTGCGGGTGGCCGACGCCGACGGTGTCGCCTGGGACGTGAGCAGCAACTTCGTGGTCACCGCCACCGGATTGTTCTCCACCCCCAAAAAGCTTGTCGCCGATGGCATCGATGACTACGCGGGAGAAGTCATCCACACGACCGAGTGGACCGATGAGCACAGCGCCGAAGGCAAGACAGTCGCCATCATCGGCAACGGCTCCACCGGAGTCCAAATCCTCGCGCGCATCGCAGACGCCGCCGATCAGGTCTACGTCTTCCAGCGGACTCCCCAATGGATCGCGCCCCGAGAAGGGTATGGCGAGGCGGTCAGTGCCGAGATGCGGTGGATACTCGACAATATCCCGCACTACTGGAACTGGGCTCGCACCACTGCACTCAAACCCAACAATCCTCGCGACACGATTCAGCCTGACCCCCAATGGCAGGCCTCGGGTGGCATTTTCAGTAAGAGCAACGACAGGTTGCGCGCAAACCTCACCCAGTACATCCGATCGCAGGTAGACAACCGCGCCGATCTGGTCGAAAAGCTGGTTCCCGACTACACCCCGGCCGCTCGACGTCCGATCGTCGACAACAAGTGGTACCGATCGCTCACCCGCGACAACGTCGAGTTGGTGACCGATGGTATCGAGAGGTTCACCGCCGATGGGATCGTCACGGCCGACGGCACCCACCGCACCGTCGATCTGGCGCTGACGGCCGTGGGTTTCGAGGTCACAAAATGGCTCTGGCCCATTGACTTTCGTGGCGTCGGCGGCGTACACATCGAAGAGCGCTGGAACAAAGAGGGTGGCCCCCGGGCGTACCTCGGCCTGGCCATCCCCGAGTTCCCCAACCTCTTCGTGCTCTACGGGCCCAATGCCCAGCCTGCGACCGGCGGCGGGATCGGCGTCGGCGGACTACCCGCGTGGATGGAGTCCTGGGTGGGCTACATCGCCAGGGTCATCGTCGCGGTCATCGAAGACGGCAACGACAGCGCGGAGGTCACCGACGAGGCGTTCTGGGAGTTCAACAACGCCATCGACGAAGAGGCCGGCAAACTGATCTGGCTCGACCCCAAGGCAAATCCCGAGCGAAACTATTACGTCAACGAGCACGGACGCCTAGGGACCAGCACCCCGATGTCGGGACTTGAACTCGCCACGCGCCTGCTCCACCTCAACCGCGGCGACTATACGTTCGCCGTTGCAGCACAGCACTCTTCGGACACAGACGACACCGACGACACCGACGACCTCGAGACGGTGGCCTGACGCCCCGGGGGTGCCACCGAAGATCGGCGCGCATCCATCAGCCCGCCGCATTACGACCTACCGAAGAAAGCCGAGACAGAACATGATCGATCTAGGATTGGACGGCGCCCGCGCCATCGTTGTCGGCGCGGGATTCATCCCGGTACGGGCGGGCAATGGCCGCGGATCCGCATTGCAATTGGCCCGGGCGGGAGCCACCGTCGCCTGTATCGACAAGGACGCCGAACGCGCAGAACAGATCGTTCGGGAGGTCACCGACGAAGGCGGCAAGGCGTTCGCAATCATTGCCGACGTACTCGACTCCGCTGCTGCCCGGCGCGCGGTCGATGAGGCGGCGGAGCGGCTGGGCGGACTCGACGTCTGCGTCGACATCGTCGGTGGCGCCAGGTGGAGCAAGGCTGCCGACATCGCCGACAAAGACTGGGATTCCCAAATCCTTCTCAATCTGACGCAGGTCTTCTACGTGTTCAAGGCAGCGATACCGTATCTGATCTCCAACGAGATGGGAGGCTCACTCATAGCCCTCACCTCGGTGGACGGCATCGGCTCGTCGCGATTCCACGCCGGATACGGCGCCGCGAAAGCGGGGGTCATCTCACTTGTCAAGACTTTTGCCGACGAATACGGCGAGCACGGCGTGCGGGTCAATTCGATTGCGCCGGGCAACGTCGGCGGAAACAACTGGGATCTCCCCGAGGTCCCATTCGGCGAAGACGTCGTCAACGCCCTCGCTCCTCCGCGCGGTCGCGACATCGCGGATGCCGTGCTGTTCCTTGCATCTCGACTCGCCGCGAAGATCACCGGTCAGACGCTGGTCGTCGACGGCGGTGCGGTCATCCAGAGTCCATGGCGCATGACCGAAGACCAGATCGAGCGCAACGCCGCCTTCTCGAATGCGACGTCCTAGCTTATGTCTGCTACTCAGAGTTCCTCTGTGATCGATGCTTTTCTCGTCGCAGACAAAGTCGCCCTCATCACCGGGGGCGGGGGCGGTATCGGGCAGGAGTCAGCAATCGTGCTCGCTGCGGCGGGCGCCCGCGTACTCGCCACGGACATCGACGAACAGGGTCTGCAGCAGACAAGAAGGCGAGCCGAGGACCAAGGGCTCGCCATCGAAACGTGCACTGTCGACGTCTCCGACCCCACAGCGATATCGGATGTGGTCGACGATGTCGTGGCTCATCACGGCCGACTGGACATCCTGGTCAACGCGGCACGGATCATGATCATGCGCAACGCCCTGGACGTCACCCCCGATGAACTGGAGACGGTCTTCCGGATCAATGTCGGCGGTACGTTCTTCAGTTGCCAGGCGGCGGGACGGGTCATGAAGCCCGGAAGCAGCATCGTCAACCTGACGTCGTCCATCCAGGACCGCACCAGTCCAGGTCGCATCACTTACGCGATCTCCAAAGGTGGTGTTGCGCAGTTGACACGCACCTTCGCATTGGAGCTCGGGCCGGCCGGGGTGCGGGTCAATGCCATCGCGCCGGGTTGGGTCGAGACCGGGATGACCGACCAGCACTGGACACACGCCGACGGCACGATCGACCACGACCAGCGCGAGAAGTACGTCGCGATGATGACGACCGCGTCACCGCTCGGAGTCGTGGGTACCACCCGCGATGTCGCACTCTCGGTGCTCCAACTCGCCTCTGATGCAGGTGCTTTCATCACCGGGCAGGTAGTGCGGATCAACGGCGGGTCGTTCATGGCATGACCCGCTCACGTAGGCGACCGACAACAGTTACGAGTTCGCGGGCCACGAAGGTTCTGCGCCGAGAAGTATCCGCGAACGCGGAGAGAGGACCGATTTCATGAGCCTCAGGCTCGAGGGCAAGGTCGCAGTGGTGACAGGTGGCGCCAGCGGCATCGGAGAACAGACGGCACGTACATTCCTCCGTGAAGGCGCACGAGTGGTGATCGCCGACATCAACGACGAGTTGGGCGAGAACGTCGCCCGGGAGTTCGGGGATGACGCCCTCTTCGTGCATGCAGATGCCACCAACCAGGACGACTGGGATCATCTGTTGTTCACGACAACCGAGCATTTCTCGCCGCTCGACATCTTGGTCAACAATGCCGGCGGTGGCCGCGGCGTGGGCAAGATCGTCGACGAGGTGTACGACGGCCACCATTCGATCATGGAGCTGAACGTGACCTCGGTGTGGATGGGCACTCGCGCCGCCCTACCGGTGATGCAGGGTCGAGGGGGTGGGTCGATCGTGAACATCTCGTCGATCGACGGTCTTGTCGGAGTCGAGGGGATGACCTCGTACGTCGCATCCAAGTTCGCGGTCACCGGTCTCACCAAAGCCGTTGCGTTCGAGGGGGGCCCGTTCAATGTGCGGGTCAACTCCGTTCATCCTGGTTTCATCGAGACCCCGATGATGCTCAAAGCCACCGGAACCGTGCGCACCCGACTCGAGTCGGCGATGCAGAAGCAACCCATAGCCCGGTTCGGTAAGCCTGAGGATGTCGCGAACGCCGTCCTTTTCTTCGCGTCGGACGAAAGCTCCTATTGCACCGGCACGTCGCTGATCGTCGACGGAGGTCAGCTCGCCGGGCCACACCGGGAACCGATGTGAGAAAACCACTGTCAGCACCTTCCCCATCTACCGAAAGGTTGACGATGATTCGACAACGACGTCTTATCGCCGCAGCAATCGCCGCGGTGTGTTCCGTGACCCTGCTTATGACCGCCTGCAGCTCCCCCTCCACCACGAGTGCATCCGAGGACGAAGGCGACCCGGTGTCGGGCGGCTCCGCGAGCATCATCCAGGTCAGCGAGCCACGCACCCTCGACCCGGCGTCCCTCGGCAATGTCTGGGCCACCCAACCCGAGCTCGGCAACGCGCTCTACGGCACGCTCATGATCAACAACGTCGAGTCGCTCGACATCGAATACAAGATGGCCGAGGACTTCTCGACCACCGACGGTGGTGCCTCCTACACCATGAAACTTCGTCCGGGACTGATGTTCACCGACGGAACACCTCTCGATGCCGCCGCAGTCAAGTACAACTGGGACCGCATGAAAGATCCGACCCTCGGTTCCGGGGCGAGCAAAGTGAGCCCCCAGATCGCGTCGACTGACGTCATCGATCCCGCGACCCTGAAGGTCACAATGGTCGCACCCAACCAGCACTTCGCTCAGGCGGTGGTGACCAGCGCGCTGAACTGGGTCGCCTCCCCGTCAGCTCTGGAGAAGGGCCGTGCCTCGTTCGACGCCGCGCCTGTGGGTGCCGGTCCGTTCACACTGACGAGCTGGACCCGGCAGAACAAAATGGAGTTCGCGAAGAACCCCGGCTTCTGGGACGCGCCGAAGCCCTATCTCGATTCGCTGACCTTCACCTTCGTTGCCGACGCCGCACAGCGCTACAACGCGGTGATCAGTGGTGCGGTCGACAGTGCTTCCGAGTCGAACGCCGCCAACCTGCAGAAAGCCGAAGGCGCCGGACTCAAGACCGACCTCGTGGAGACCGGGGGTGGTTACTACATGGCGATGAACACCCGAGGTGCGCCGTTCGACGATCCGCGCGCACGTAAAGCGGTATCACTCGCCCTGAATCTCGACACGCTCAACACCGTCGTCTACAACGACGCCGGAACCGTCCCGAAGACGCTGTTCCCCCAAGTGTCCCCGTTCTACAGCGACATCGCGCTTCACGTGAACAACAAGGAAGAAGCGCAGGCGCTGTTCGACGAACTGGCCGCCGAGGGCAAGCCCGTGAACTTCGCCTACACCGCATTTTCAACCACCGAGAACAAGCAGACGGGGGAAGCTCTCCAGGCCCAGTTGAGCGCGTTCGACAACGTCGAGGTCAGCATCAATGCTCTCGACTCGTCCGCCATCAACTCGGTGGTCGCGAACCGGGACTTCCAGATGGTCGTCACCTCGGCGAACGTCCTGGACCCGGACACCGAACTGTGGGTGAGCTTTCACTCGAAGTCGCAGGGCAACATGACCGGAATCAGCGACCCCGAACTCGATGCGGCGCTCGATGCGGGCCGCGTCGGTACCACGGTGGGGGAACGCAAAGCTGCCTATGACACCGTCCAGGAGAAGATTGCGGAGCTGGTCCCGGGTGTGTTCTTCGTCCGGTCCACCCCGGCGGTCATCGCAGGCACCAACGTGTCGGGAGTCGACGTCTACGGCCTCGGATCGCCTCTGCCAGAGGAGATGTGGCTGACGAACTAGGACCTCGCCCCGGACAAGGTCCGCTCAGCGGGTGACCGGGGCGAGCCAGAGCCCGACCATGGCATCAACGAGATCAGTGGTGAAGTCTGTCCAGTCGCCCGGTTCCTCGGTCGACTCAGCGATGGCTCGCTCCTTCTCGGCGCACATGTGTGTCATCAGTTGACGGACCATGTCAGCGCGCATCTTTCGGACGTCGACGGGCAGATCGGGCAAACACCTCGCGAGTTCGACCAGCGTCTTCTGCAGCGATGGGGACACCATGGCCTCGGTGTAGACGATCGACCTCAGGCTCGGATCGGTGATCAACTGCGCGCTGAACCGTGCGAACCAAGTCGGAGTCGGCGAAGCAGCGAGGTGGTCCGTGGTCGCCTGCACCAGGCAGGTGACCCAGTCGCGGATCTCCGTCGAGCCTTCGGTCGCCGCCACCAGTTCGCAACGATGGCGTTCGATTTCGGCAGAGTGTTTGTTGACGATCGCTCGCACGAGATCGGCCTTCGTACCGAAGTGGTATCCCACCGCGGCGTTGTTGCCCTGTCCGGCCGCCTCGCTCACCTGACGATTCGAGACCGCATAGACGCCATGCTCGGCGAACAGTTGCTCGGCCACGACCAGCAATCGATCGCGTGTGGAGGTGGTCACCGCATCCGATTTCATCCGGCTCGCCTCGTCATGTGTGAGAGATCTTGGTCACCGATCGACCATACCCTTTGACTAATTCAAACGACTGACTTAATTTGGTTGTAGAACCTATCTAGATCCGATTCCAGTCCGATGGAGATTTCATGTCGACTTCTGCGCCTGAGGCCACGGCCGTGGCCAAACCCCCGGCGACCGGCGCCGTGGTCGCGGTGCTGGCTTTCGCCGGCATCGTCGTCTCATTGATGCAGACACTGGTGATCCCGATCATCCCGCATCTTCCCGAGTACCTGAATGCCCCGGCATCCGACACCGCATGGGCAATCACGGCCACCCTGCTGGCTGCTTCGGTCGCAGTGCCCACCATGGGTCGACTCGGTGACATGTTCGGCAAACGGCGGATGTTGCTCATCAGCATTGTCCTGCTCGTGGCGGGCTCGCTGGTTGCCGCTCTCAGCTCGAGCCTGATCCCCATGGTGGTCGGACGAGCTCTGCAGGGCCTCGCCGCCGGACTCATCCCCCTCGGGATCAGCGTCATGCGCGACGTCCTTCCGCCCCAGAAGCTTGCCGGCGCCGTGGCGATGATGAGCGCGTCGCTCGGTGTCGGTGGTGCACTCGGACTGCCGATCGCTGCTTTAATCGCCGAGTACGCCGATTGGCACGTCCTGTTCTGGGCATCGGCCGCCCTCGGCGTCGTCGCCGGCGCACTCATCGTGAAGATCGTGCCCGAATCGCCTGTCCGCACCGGCGGCTCGTTCGACTTCGTCGGCGCGATCTCACTCTCCACCGCGCTGGTCGCACTGTTGCTGGCCGTATCCAAAGGGTCGGACTGGGGTTGGACCAGCGGACAGACTCTGAGCCTGCTCGCCATCGCCCTGGTCGCGTTCCTCGCCTGGGGATGGTGGGAACTCCGTGTCACCCGGCCACTGGTCGACCTCCGGATCGCAGTTCGCCGCCAGGTCCTGTTCACCAACCTCGCGTCGATCGTGTTCGGTTTCGCCATGTTCGCCGCGACCATGGTCTTCCCCCAGGTCGTCCAGCTCCCCGAGAGCACCGGATTCGGGCTCGGTGGATCGATGTTGATGTCCGGCCTCGTGATGGCGCCGTTCGGCGTGGTGATGATGCTCATCGCTCCCGTCTCATCCAAGATCACCAACGCGTACGGACCCAAGATCACGCTGATGCTCGGTGCCGTCATCGTCGCGACCGGGTACGGGATCGGAACATTCTCACTGCACTCGATCTGGCAACTGATCATGATCGCGATCATCATCGGGACCGGAACCGGCATGGCCTATGGCGCGATACCCGCGCTCATCATGGCGGCGGTGCCTCCTACCGAGACCGGTGCGGCGAACAGCTTCAACACGCTCATGCGATCACTCGGAACATCCTTCGCGAGCGCCATCGCCGGGGTCATCCTCGCGCAGATGACGATCACGATCGGTGCGACGAGCGTTCCGTCGGAGAACGCATTTCGGGTGATCATGGCTTTGGCGGCCGGGTCTGCGATCGCCGCACTGATCCTGACCGCCTTCCTGCCCAAGTTCCGGGCGCCCGATTCCGGTCGTGATGCCGTCCTCGGCGCCGCTCTCAAGGAACCGGTCGCAGCGCGAGCCGAGTAATCGCGATCGCCCCATGTCGATTCGCCCCCGCCCCGCAAAGGGCGGGGGCGATCTGCGTTTCGCAACGACTTCGGATGCACTCAATCCAGCAAAAGAGCGGTACTCTTCTGATAAGAGAGTAACGTTCTCAGTAGCCCTGCCCCGCTTGAGAGGACCTTCATGAACATTGACGACATGGTCATGGTCAGCATCGACGATCACGTGGTCGAACCGGCCGACATCTTCGAAAAACACTTCCCGAAAAGTCTCATGGACCAGGCCCCGAAGCTGACGGCCAACCCACGCAACCCCAACGTCCAGGCCTGGCTCTTCCAAGACCAGGTCGTCGGTAGCTCCGGCCTCAATGCTGTCGTGTCATGGCCCAAGAAGGAGTGGGGCATGGATCCGACGGGCTACGCAGAAATGCGGCCCGGCGTCTACGACATGGGCATGCGCGTGCGCGACATGGATGCCAACGGCACCCTGGCGGCGACCTTGTTCGCTACCTTTCCCGGCTTCGCAGGCACCCATCTGGCCAGCCTGCCGGACAAGAAACTGTCGCTCGCGGCGTGCAAGGCCTTCAACGACTGGGTTGTCGGCGAAGTCCCGGAAACCTATCCGGGACGTTTCGTTCCCCTGGGCATCATTCCGTTCTTCGACCAGGCCGAGTCGGTCAAGGAGATCCATCGGCTCGCCGCGATGGGATGCCGGTCCATCAGCATTCCCGAGACGCCCTACGGCTCAGGCTTCCCCGACTTCAAGTCCGGCTACTGGGACCCGATGTTCGAGGCCTGCGCCGAACACAACATCGTCCAGAGCCTCCACATCGGTGGCGGCTTCAGCCTGATCAAACGACCCGAGGGCTTCAACCTCGACGACATGATGGTTCTGACGCCACTGATCTCTACGATCGCCGCCAACGACGTGCTTCTCAGCGGCGTCTTCCAGAAGTTCCCCGACCTCAAGTTCGCAATGAGCGAAGGCGGAGTCGGCTGGGTGGCGCCGTGGCTCGATCGCGTCGAACGCCACATCGACAACCAGTCCGAGTGGCTGGGCTCGAGCTTCCTGCCCGCAGGCATGACAGCAACAGACGTGTGGCGCAAGAACTTCTTGGCGTGTTACATCACCGAACCGAGCGGCCTGAGCAATCGCGACAGACTCGGAATCGACACCATCGCGTGGGAATGCGACTACCCGCACTCCGATTCCACTTGGCCTCGCTCGCCGGAGATGCTGAAGGAAGAACTCGACGCGGCGCAATGCACCGACGAGGAAATCGACAAGATCACCTTCGCCAACGTCGCCAGGTTCTTCGACTGGGATCCGTTCAAGCACATTGCCCGCGAAGATGCGACGGTCGGCGCGCTCCGAGCCCGAGCCGGCGACGTAGACACCAAAGAAACCTCCAAGGAGGAATACCGGCGACGGTACGAACTCGCGAACTCTTAATACCCGGCTCGCACAACAGAACCCACAGGCGCACCACGCGCCTGTGGGTTTTGTCGTCTCGGGTGGGCGGCAGCGCCCGTTGCGGATGTGAACTTCGTTCTATATTGTACGAGAGTGTGATTCTCGTAACAACGGGATCGATAGTCCATACATCCGGAACTGCGCTCGACTGTCCCGCCTAAGGAGTCCTGTGACCACGATCATCAACACACGATCGCCATACATCGACGGCAAATCCGTAGTCGGCGAGGGCAAGTCGCTACCTGTGATCAACCCCGCGACAGAGAACGTGATCACCGAAGTCGAGACCACGTCCGTCCGGCAAGTCGAAACGGCGATCCTTGCGGCCCGGCGCGCCTTCGACATAGGCGACTGGGCGTGGGCCGATCGCCGGGACCGAGTACGCATGATCCTCGGGATGCTCGACTATTTCGAGGAACACCGCGACGAACTGGCCCAGACCATCCAGCAGGAGGCAGGCGCCACGACTCGTATGCTCGGGTCTGCGCAGCTGGATCACGCAATCGCGCAGATGCGCCAGACGGTCGATCTGTACCTGACATTGCCCGATGAGGAGTACAGCCCACGCCCGCTCGACGTGGCCATCGCTGCAAATACCGTGGGGCTCAGCGTCATGACGTACGAACCGGTAGGTGTCGTCTCGTGCATCTCTGCATACAACTGCCCGTTCTGGATCAACGCGTGGAAGGCGATCCCCGCACTGCTCACCGGGAACACCGTGGTGCTGCGTCCGAGTCCTTTCACACCGTTGTCGGCGTTGGTCTTCGGGGATGCCGCCGAGGCGGCGGGCCTCCCTGCGGGTGTGCTCAATGTGGTTCTCGAGGCGGGCTACGAAGGCTCTGCCTTGATGACGACTCACCCGGCGGTGGACCAGATCAGCTTCACCGGCTCGACGGCCGTCGGCAAGTCGATCATGCGGCAGGCGGCTGACACCGCCAAGCGGGTGATGCTCGAGCTGGGTGGCAAGTCGGTGCAGCTGTATCTGCCCGATGGCGTCGACAAGGCCCCGATGGGCTTCCCGGTTGTATTCGCCAATCACTCCGGCCAGGCCTGTGTGGCAGCGACCCGAATGCTCGTTCCACACGACCGCAAGGACGAAGTACTCGACAAGGGCGCGGCCATTGCCGCCCGGTTGACCATCGGCGATCCCGCCGACGCCTCCACCCTGATGGGGCCGCTCATCTCGGCCGCTCAGCGCGATCGATGCGAATCCTACGTGCAACGTTCGGTCGCTGCCGGCGGACGGGTGGTGACCGGAGGCAAGCGCCCACCCGGCCACGACAGGGGCTACTACTTCGAGCCCACCATCCTCGACGTCCCTGACAACTCCAATCCTGCTGCGCAGGAGGAAATCTTCGGCCCCGTGGTCACGGTCATCGGCTACGACACGGTGGACGAGGCAATCGCCATCGCGAACGACTCCCCCTACGGCCTGTCCGGGCAGGTCTACAGCCCGGATCTTGTTGCGGCGACGGCAGTTGCGCGCCGAATCAGGGCCGGCGCGGTCAATGTCAACGGGCTCGGTGCGAGCGCCTACGCCTCATCCGGCGGCTACAAGGAGAGCGGGCTCGGGCGTGAACGCGGCGTCGACGGACTGCGCGCGTACCAGGAGATCAAACATCTGAGCGTCAACAACTGGTGAGCGGTCGGCAACTGCTGATTTGCACAGACACTGACCGACCTTCGCCATCATCACAGGAGAATTCGACAATGCAGCTCGAAGGCAAGACGATCATCATCACCGGGGCGGGTTCAGGAGTCGGTCGCGCATCGGCCATCCTGTTCGCCGAAGAGGGCGGCAACGTCGTATGCGCCGACGTCAACGACGAGTGGGCCAAAGAGACCGTCAGGTTGGTCGAGCAGAACGGCGGGAACTCGATTGCCGTGCACTGCGACGTGACCTCCGAGGCCGACGTGACCGCGGCCATCGACGCCACCGTGGCGGAGTACGGCCGCTTGGACGTGATGTACAACAACGCCGGCGTGGCGACTCCCCGGCCCGGCCTGCGATTCGAAGACCACACGGTCGAGGACTTCGATCGGTTGATGTCCATCAATCTCAAGGGCGTATTCCTGGGGACCAAGTACGCTGTCCTGCAGTTCAAGAAGCAGAGCACGCCGGGATCGATCGTCAACACGGCATCTGTCGCGGGCATCGTCGGGTGGGGTGGGACCGTGTACGGCGCCACCAAAGGTGGGGTCATTCAACTCACCCGGGCAGTCGCCGTCGAAGCCGCGCCGTTCGACATCCGGGTGAACGCGGTCTGCCCCGCCGGCATGCCGACCACCAACTTCATGGACATCCCCACCGACACGGCCACCCAGGCGGTGGCATTCGAAAAGGTTGCGCAACAGCACCCACTCGGCCGGAACATCACTCCCGAGGACGTCGCGGCGGCGGCATTGTTCTTCGCCTCGGACACCGCCCGCAACGTGACCGGGGTGGTCCTTCCGGTCGACGGCGGATACGTAGCACGATGACACGAGGAGCCGACATGTCCACAGACAACAGCGACAAGCAGTACCAGCCACAGAACCTGACCCTCCGCAATGCCGAACACGCCGAGCGCTACCGGGCCACAGACGGAGCAGAAGGACACATCTGGAACGGTGCGACCTGCCTGCTGCTGACCACCACCGGACGCAAGAGCGGCCAACCCCGGGAAACGCCACTCATCTACGCGCAAGACGGGGATGACCTCGTCGTGATCGCTTCCAAGGGGGGTGCACCCAAGGCACCCAACTGGTACGAGAACTTGGTCGTGAACCCAGAGGTCACGGTTCAGATACTGGCCGAGCGCTTCTCGGCACAGGCACACGAAGTGGACGGCGAGGAGTACACCCGCCTCTGGGATCTGGCTGCGGCTTCATGGCCGAACTACAACGTGTATGCACAACGGACCGACCGGAAGATTCCCGTTGTCGTATTGCGTCGTACGCCCGCGTCGTGACCAGGCCTTCCAGGGTGACCTGTCGAGTCACACACGATCGACGGTTTAAGGTCAGGGGACACAACGAGTAGGGGTGGTCGAGCGTGGTAGACGCTTCCGGCAAGCAAGCGCAGTCGATCTGGGAGTCGCGGGCGCTCGATCGTTCAGCGGTACGAGCACAGGACAAGACTGCGGCTCGCCAACTGTTGACCGCACGCGAGATCATCGGCGCGGGGAGAAGGCTGTTCGCAGAGTCCAGCAGCTTCCAGTTCACGATGAAGCAGGTCAGCGTACAGGCCGGCGTCGCCTTGCAGACCGTCTACCGACACTTCGAGACGAAGGATCTGCTCGTGCTGGCGATCCTCGAAGAGGAGATCCGCTCGTCCGTCGCGAAGATCGAAACCGACGTCGCCAAGATCGCGGACCCGCTGGAGAAAGTTCACTCTGTGATCACGGGGCCGGCGTCGAGGCAGCGAACGAAGCAACAGAACTTGATGGGCGCAGCGATAGTCCGGGAACACCTGCGCCTGCAGGTCGACCATCCGGCTGACGTGGCATTGGTGACCGCGCCCTACTTCGTGCTGATGGAAGACATCCTGCGCACCGCCGCCGATGCCGGGGCACTTCAGATCGTCGACCCGAAGCGCGATGCCCAGATCATCCAACACCTCGTCATGTCCTTCTATCACCAGTTCGCGCTCGGCGTGGTCTCCGGAGATCCTGCCCAGGAGACCGCCTACCTCTGGGAGTTCTGTCGTGCCGCCCTCGACCGCGGCACCACGGCGGCCGAGGCCGTCCGCCCTCGTCGCCGGTCGGCTTCGAAGAAGCAACCGACCTGAGGGGTGCGGCGGGCGGGCCCGACAGCACTCAGCCGGGGACCGTCTCGGACTCGGTGGCTGTGCCCACCGTGGCTCGTAGCGTCGGAATGCTCTGACGCACAGCATACTTCTGGACCTTGCCGCTTGCCGTGCGTGGAAGCTCGTCGACCACGAACAGCTCTTCCGGCCACTTCTGGCGGGCCATACCGGCATTTTCGAAATGCACCCGGACCTCATCGAGGGTCGGTGGGACATGATCCGGTCTCACGCGCATCACAGCAGCGGCGTGCTCGCCCAGCCTGACATCTGAGGCCGCAACCACCACGGCCTCGGAGATGGCCGGCATCGACAACAGGACGTCCTCGACCTCCACTGCGCTGATGTTCTCTCCGCCACGGATGATCAGGTCCGACTTGCGGTCGGTGATCGTCAGATACCCGTCCTCGTCCAGGACACCGACGTCACCGGTTCGATACCAGCCGTCAGAGTCGAATGCGTTCTCGGTCAACGCTTCGTCGGTGTAGCCGATACACAGGTCCGGCCCGCGGCTGAAGATCTCACCGTCCTCGCCCAGCCGGATCTCGACACCGAGTCGGGGCATGCCATCGGTGTACAGCCGCTTGTCTTGCGGCGCCGAGTTCAGCGAACCGGTGATCGACGGATGTTCGGTACTGCCGTATGACCGCGTCACGCAGATACCGAGATCGGCGAGATGCCGGGCCACCGTACCCGGGACCGCCGAACCGCCGAGCCCCATGTATTTGAGAAAATTCAGATGGTCATCTCTGAACGTGTCCTGGTCGAGAAGGCTCGTCACGAAGTAGGGAGGACCACCGCCGATCGCCACCCCGTGACTGTCGATCAGCTCTAGTACGCGACCCGGGTCCCACTGATCGAGTAGATCGACCGAGACGCCTTCGAGGATCGGGGTGAGCAGCGCACTCACCATCCCGATGAAATGTCCCACAGGCAGCGCCGTCAGTTGAGCGCCGCGGTCGGCCGGATAATTGGCCAGCAGTTGCCGGGTTTCGAACCCGAGGGTTTGGTGGCTGTGGACCACGCCTTTGGGATCACGGGTTGTTCCCGACGTGAAGGCGATGACCGCGGGGGCGGCCGGGTCGACCGCGAGCGTTCCCTGCATCGGTTCGTCGGCGAGCAGCTCGTCGAAACCCGCTTCGTGCTCGCCGTTCTCGCCGACCACGCCCACAATCGGCACATCGGCACTCACCTCGGGCTTGTAGGTCATTCGACCGAAGCGCGCGGCAGTGATGTACACCTTCGGCTTGGTGGTCGCCAGAACGAACGACAGCTCCTTGGGCCCATAGAAATGCACCATCGGCACCACCACGGCCCCGAGGAACGACGACGCCCAGAAGGTGGCTGCGGCTTCCATCCAGTTGGGAAGTTGCATCACCACAACATCTCCGGGACCTACGCCCCGTTCCTGCAATCCGGCGGCCAGCCTGCGCGCGACCACTTCGACGTCACCGAACGTACCCACATAAGGACGCACCGCCGAATGCACCCGGAACGTTACATCGGGGTGTTCGTGCAGACCCTCCGCGACCATCTTGCCGAGGGAGTCGGGAGTCCACCAACCCATGCGTTCGTAGTGCTGCGTGAGCTCGACGGGCATATTTCGCATCTGGCTTCGATCCTCCTGGAAAGTTCACTGGCGCAAAGGGGGGAGCGCTCAGGGGCCTTCTCCGACGCCGGCGTCGACGGTCTTGCCTGCATCATCGGCAAAGTGACGAGAATTACACTCTCAGTCTGACAGAATCGTACTCTAGCGAGCGCGAGAACCCGAGTATTCCCCCGGGCGCACTTCCAACCCCCACCCCTCGACCCCAAGGACATCCGATGCCCCACGCCACACCAGCAGAACTTCCCAACGGCGGCGGGGGGCGTTGGCCCGCGGCCAACGACCACTTCCGGTCAGTTCAGTGGGGAGACCTCGAGGTCGGCTACACCACCACCGCAGGCCCGGTGGACACCACTGAATTGAATCGGGTGGGCGGGCTACCGGGCGGCGTGTGCCCTTGCCCCCACTATGGCTACGTCTTCGAAGGCTCCATCACCGCCGTGTATCCGAACACGGGCAAGCCGGATGAAGTGATCTCGGCGGGCGAGGTCTACTTCATCCCCGCCGGACACGTCCTCAAGTACGACCGGCAGACCAACCACCTGGAGTTCAACCCGGCGTTCGCACTAC
Source organism: Williamsia limnetica (assembly GCF_003217475.1). Taxonomy (GTDB): domain Bacteria; phylum Actinomycetota; class Actinomycetes; order Mycobacteriales; family Mycobacteriaceae; genus Williamsia; species Williamsia limnetica. The sequence goes on from NZ_QJSP01000008.1 coordinate 28,469, forward strand.
AGCAGTGCATGGATGCCATGCAGCGCACCGCCGATCTGGCGGCACGGGCTGCCGCCGGCAGTGTCGAGAACTGACGATCACTCTCGCCCTTCCATTGCGCATGTGATCGTCGTTCTATATTGTACGAGAGTGTGATTCTCGTAACAACGGGATCGCAAGTCCAGGACCGGTCGCCGCCCAACCGGCCGGCACTCCGCAGCCCCTGCCCCGCAGGCTGTTCCTCGTAAACGAAGGAGACGACAGTGACTTCATCCACCTCGCCCGACCTGAACTGGTTGATCTCAGTAGACGATCACATCCTCGAGCCACCGCACGTCTGGCAAGACCGCATCGCCTCCAAGGACCGCGACCGCGCGCCCAAGCTCGTCCGCGACGGCGACAAAGAGACCTGGGTTTACGAGAACCGCGTCGTCCCGACGAGCGGACTATCCGCCGTCGTCGGAAAGTCTCGCGAAGAGTTCAGTCCCGAGGCCATCACGTACGCCGACATGCACCCAGGCTGCTACGACCCCAAGGTCCGTCTCGAACACATGAATGAGGCCGGCATCCTCGCCTCGCTCGGATTTCCCTCCTTTCCTCGGTTCTGCGGTCAGATCTTCTACGAAGCCCAGGACAAAGATCTCGCGCTGAGGTGCCTGCAGGCCTACAACGATTGGATCTTCGAGGAGTGGTGTGCCACGGACCCAGGCCGCTTCATCCCATTGGTCATCATGCCTCTGTGGGATACCGACCTCGCTGTCAAGGAAATCGAGCGCACGGCCGCCCTCGGAGCGCGCTCGGTGGCCTTCTCCGAGAACCCCGAACCGCTGGGGCTTCCCACCATCAACGACCCCAGCCGCTACTGGGATCCGGTCATGCAGGCTGCCGCCGACAATGATCTGGTCATTTCCATGCACGTCGGATCGTCTTCACGCCTACCCACCATCGCAAGCGATGCCCCCTTCATGGCCAACCTCACCTGGGGTGCCACTCGCACTGCGGGAACGATGCTGCAGTGGTTGTTCTCCGACTACTTCGCCAAGTACCCCAAGCTGAAAATCGCTCTCTCCGAGGGCAATATCGGCTGGATCCCGTACTTCCTCGAACGCGCGGAGCAGGTGTACGAGAAGCAGCGCTTCTGGGCCGCCAAGGGCGTCAAGTACGAAGGCCACGCCGCCACCGAGGTTCCGATGGACCTCGACATCCGGCAGCGCTTCAAGGACCACGTCTACGGCTGCTTCATCCACGACGAGGCCGGCATCGCCAACATCGACCTCATCGGCGAAGACAACATCATGTTCGAAACCGATTACCCGCACTCCGACAGCACGTGGCCGGACTCCATCAACGTCGCCCGCAAACAGATCCAGCACCTCCCCGAGGCCACCCAATACAAGCTTCTCCGCGGCAACGCCGAGAAACTGTATCGATTCGAACCCACGGTGCCCATCCTCAAATAGTCACCGCACCAAGATAATCGGATTGCCAGCGAAGGAGATTTGGGTGGATGCGACGGTGGGAACCAACGTCTTCGACGGCGTGAAGGTGGTGGAACTGGCCCAATGGGTGTTCGTGCCCGTGGCCGGCGCCCTGTTGTCCGACTGGGGAGCAGACGTCGTCAAGGTCGAGTCACCGACGGCAGGCGACCCCTATCGAGGCCTTGTCGAACAAGGTGTCACCACCGGGGCCGAGCGCGTCAATTACTCGATCGAGCTCGCGAATCGAGGTAAGCGCAGCATCGGCCTGGACCTGAAGAATCCGGAAGGTCGGGAGATTTTCTACAGGCTGATCCGAGAAGCCGATGTCTTCCTCACCAACTTCCGCGCATCTGCCCTCGATCGGCTGGGGCTGAGCGTAGAAGAGCTGCGAAAGCACAACCCGCAGTTGATCTATGCACGCGGCCACGGCTTCGGCGTTCGCGGCCCTGACAAAGACGTGCCCGCCTATGACAACACCGCATTCTGGTCAAGGGGCGGGATGGCGCATGTACTGACCCCCGAGGGCTCGGACTATCCACTCTCGCCTCGCGGCGCTTTCGGCGACCGCCAGGCGGCGATGAACCTGGCCTTCGGGGTGTCAGGCGCACTCTTCCGGCGCGAACGGACAGGCGAACCCTCGGTGGTGGACGTGTCCCTGTTGTCCAGTGCCATGTGGACTCTCGGATCCGACATGTTGAGCGCACTGCAAGGCCAAGTGCCCCGCGCCCGCTCGACACGCGGCCAGAGTCCGAATCCGCTCGGCAATGTCTTCCGAACACAGGACGGCCGTCACATCACACTGGCCCTCCTCCAGCCCGATCGCTATTGGGCCCAGCTGTGCGAGGTGCTCGGGAGACCGGAGCTGTTCGACGACAGCCGCTTCGCAACGCTCAAGAGCCGGGCCGAGCACCGGGTCGACTGCCTCAAGGTACTCGACGAGACTTTCGCGGGTCGCACGTACGCCGACTGGGTGTCTCGCTTCTCGAGCTCAGATATGCCCTGGGCTCCGGTCCAGTCGGTCGAAGAGGTCTTGACAGATCCTCAGGTGGTCGCAAACGGGTACCTCTCCACCGTCGCGTCCGAGGACGGGGCCGAGTTGACCTTTCCCAACGGACCCGTGCAGTTCGACGAGGGCCCACCCGCCCTGCGCCGCGCCCCGGAACATGGTGCGCACACCGAAAACGTCCTCCTCGAGCTCGGCTTCGACTGGGGCGAGATCAGCGAATTGAAAGACCACGGCGCAATCATCTGAACAGCTCCCCTGCTCGCGGTGTCCCCTCGCCGTACTCTCTGCCGCCGAGTTCCGCCCGCTCCGTACCACCCTTCACCCTCCATCAGCCCGCGCTTGACTTTCCGAGAGGTCGACGATGATTCGACAACGACGTCTACTCACCGCCACACTGGCCATGTTGTGTTCTGCAGCAATGCTTGTGACCGCATGCAGTTCATCTCCCAACCAGGCAGGATCGTCCGAAGACGAGGGCGCACCGGTTCCCGGCGGCACCGTGAACGCCATACAGGTCAGCGAACCGCGGACACTTGATCCCGCGACAATGGGGAACGTGTGGGCCACCCAGGCCATGCTGGGTAACGCGCTGTACGGCACGCTGATGATCAACAACCCCGAAACACTGGCGGTCGAATACAAGATGGCCGAGGATTTCTCGAGCACCGACGGCGGCGCCACGTACACGATGAAGCTGCGTCCGGGCCTCGAGTTCACCGATGGCACGCCGCTGGATGCCGAAGCCGTCAAATTCAATTGGGACCGGGCCAAAGACCCGAAACTGGGATCAGGTGCCAGCAAGGTCAGTCCTCAGATCGCCCAGACCACTGTCGTCGATCCGACTACGTTGACGGTCGCGATGGTGGCTCCCAATTCGCACTTCGACCAGGCAGTGATCACCAGTGCGTTGAACTGGATCGCCTCACCGACCGCGTTGCAGAAGAGCCGCGCAGAGTTCGATGCCGCACCGGTCGGGGCAGGTCCGTTCACGCTGTCGGAATGGAGCCGGCAGAATCAAATCGTCCTGAACAAGAACCCCGGCTACTGGGACGCGCCGAAGCCCTACGTCGATTCGATCTCGTTCCGGTTTGTTCCCGACACCGCTCAGCGTTTCAATGCCGTTGTGAGCGGCGCCGCCGACATCAGCGCGGAATCGAACCCGAAAAGCCTTGAAGACGCCGCCGCCCAGAACCTGAAGACCGACCTCGTCGAAACCGGTGGTGGCCAGTACTTGGCCATGAACACCCGCCGCGCTCCGTTCGATGACCCGCGGGCCCGTCAGGCGGTCTCACTTGCACTCGACCTCGATGCGCTCAACACCATCGTCTACAGCGGCGCAGGCGATGTGCCCAACACGCTGTTCCCCGAGGTGTCCCCGTTCTACAGCGACATCGCGCTCCGGGAGACCAACAAAGCGGAGGCGCAAGCCTTGTTCGACGAGTTGGCCGCCGAAGGCAAGCCGGTCAATTTCGACTTCACCAGTTTCTCGAGCACAGAGAACAAGATGGCCGCCGAAGGCGTTCAATCTCAACTCAGTGCGTTCAACAACGTCGAAGTCGGCGTCAAGAACGTCGACTCCACCGCAATCCAATCCGTGGTCGGTCAGCGCGACTTCCAGATGGTGGTCACCTCGGCGAACATCATCGACCCCGACACCGAACTCTGGGTGAGCTTCCATTCGAAGTCGTCGGGCAACATGACCGGGATCAGCGACCCCCAACTCGATGCCGCGCTCGACGCCGGACGCGTCGGCGCGACGGTCGAAGAGCGCAAGGCGGCCTACGACACGGTGCAGGAGCGGCTCGCCGAAGTCGTCCCCGGCGTCTTCTACATCCGGTCCACTCCGTCGGTGATGGCTGCCGCGAAGACCAAGGGGGTCGATCTGTACGGCCTCGGTTCCCCGCTGCCAGAGGAGCTGTGGGTCAACTAGTTCGATCTGGTCGGTGCGGGCCCGCCTCTGGTGGGCCTTCACCGCGTGATCAGGTAGAGACGAATCGGTTTCCCACGAGAGGACAGACGGTGACCCCACAGTTGAATGTTGCAATCGCCGGCATGGGCTTGACCGATCAGGGACGGCACACGGGGTCCTCGGGTCGCGAGCTCCGCAGACAGGCACTCGATCTCGCTCTCGCCGATGCCGGACTGACACGGCCGGACATAGATGGTTACATCCTGATCGGGGCTTCGTTCGAAGATCTTCGGTATCTCGGCCTGTCCCCTGCGTTTGCATACTCGCTCATGACCGGCGGCGCGTCGCCGACCGCTAGCGTGCTGGTGGCGGCAGGCGCGATCGCCACCGGACAGGCCACCACCATCGCCTGCGTCTACGGGGAGGCCTATTCGTCCGCGCCGCCTAAACTGTTGCCGCACACGACAGGTGGCACTGAGCGCGACATCAGGTCGTACAGCTACGGATACCCGTACCTGTACGGCATGGTCGGGCCTGCATCGACGTACGCGCTCGCGGCGCGTCGGCACATGGAGCTGTACGGGACCACATCAGAAGACCTCGGACGAGTGGCCGTGGTCGAACGCGACTACGCCTGCGTCCGGCCGGGTACACAGGGGTACGGTCAACCGATCACCCTGACCGACCACCAGGAATCCCGCATGATCGTGGATCCTCTCCGGCTACTCGACTGTTCGCGGCCGACCGACGGTGGCGCCGCAATCATCGTCACCTCCGACGAACGCGCCGCCGACCTCACCGACCACCCCGTGAGCGTACTCGGGGGCGGTACCTCACATGCGATCGAGACATGGTGGAAAGAGACGATGTTCGAATCGATGAATGTAGACCGTGCGGCCCGGACCGCACTGGGGCAGGCACAGTTGTCCATCGACGACATCGACGTGGCCCAGCTGTACGCTCCCTTCACGATTGCCGTTCTGATGCAGCTGGAGGAATACGGATTCTGCGCGCCGGGCGAGGGTGGCTCCTTCGTCGCCGAAGGCCACACCGGGCCGACCGGTTCGATACCCACGAACACCGGCGGTGGGCAACTATCGGGTTTCTACGCCACGGGGTTCACCCCACTGAGTGAAGGGATTCTCCAGATGCGCGGTCAGGCCCCGAGTAGTCAGATCCCCGATGCCCGAACGTGTCTCGTCAGCGGTTCGGGCGGGAACGGCGGCATTCAGGGGTCCTGGTCACACGCCACCCTGGTCCTCGGAGCCGACCGGTGAGCGCCGGCCGCCCCCTACCTGGCGATGTCGTCGACGACGCCATCGATCAACCCTTCTGGGATGCATGCAAAGACGGCGTTCTTCTGGTCTACCGCTGCAATACCTGTGGCACGTCGTACTGGCCCGCAGGCTCATGCACCACGCACGGGATGTCCGACGCCGGCTGGGTCCCTGCGACCGGAACCGGCCGTCTTCATACCTGGACCGTGGTGCACCAGAAGTACAGCCGCTCCTTCACCGATGACGTGAAGATCGTCGCAGTGGTCAAGCTCGACGAGGGGCCGTTCTTTCATACCAATCTCATCGAGGTGGCCACCACGGACCTCAGAGCCGGCCTACCCGTGGAAGTCGTGTTCCACACCGGGGACGACGATGTGGTGCTGCCGGTGTTCAGAGTGTCGACCTGACGGAGCCGACCCGGTTTTCGAATCTACTGCCTCACCCGGTCGTCAATCGATCGGCCGGTGTATCCCAATGATCCAGTGCAACAAAGTCCGAGAGCGGTCGCCGCCGCACGGGACCATGGCTTCCCCTTGGCCAACCCACGACCACGTGGCCGGCGAGCACCCAATCCGATGGCATACCGACGGCCTCGCGGAGCAGGGCCTCGCCCTCGTACGATGCCCAGCTGGTCAGACACGCTCCGAGACCCTGCGCGCGGGCGGCCAACAGAAAGTTCTGCATGGCCGGAAAGATCGAGCCGCCGAGCAACAGCTCCGAGGCGGTCTCGAACCGCTGTTGGGCAAACAACACTGACGTGAACTCACCTGCGCGGTCATGCAGTTCGTATGTGGCCCGATTGTTTCGGGCTCGGCGGCTGTCATCGTCGGCGGCCGGGCGCGACATCCCGTAGACCGGTTCGATCACATCGAGGGCGTGCGCCGCAGCTTTCCCGACAACTGCCCGGAGTTCCGGCGACCGGAGCACAACAAATTTCCAGGCCTGCGCGTTGGCCCCCGAGGGCGCCCATGTCGCCGCGCGCAGACACTTGGTCAGGGTCGCATCGTCCACGGGTTCGTCGGTGAACCGCCGAATGGTCCTGGCGGTCGACATCGTCTCCCAGACATCCGTCGTCGAATCACTCATGCCGACCTCGCCCTCCCTGCCGTCGTGGACAGCCGCACCCGGATGTGGTCATCGCATGTCGGCGACGAGACCTGCGATGACCTCTCGCGTGCGGTACTTCGACGCGACCAGTTCGTCCCGGTTGTCGCCGATCGGCAGCAATCGCATCGACAGGTCGGTGACGCCGGCATCGGCGAACCGCTGGAAGCGCTTCATGATCGCTTCTTCGTCACCGACTGCACACAGATCGCCAACATCCGTGGCGTCGCCGTACCCGAGCAGACGCTGGTAGTTGGGCGAGATCTCGGCTTCGCCCAGAATGCGGTTCGCGCGTTCACGAGCCACGTCCACCTGGGAGGGAGCACACAGGCACACCGGGATCCCCGCGACGATTCGTGGAGCCTTCCGCCCAGCGTTGTCAGCGGCCTTGGTGATGCGCGGGACGACGTGATCAGAGACTGCCCGCTCGTCGGCCATCCACAAGATCGTGCCGTCGGTACGCTCACCGGCGAGATCGAGCATGACGGGTCCGAGAGCGGCGACCAGGATCGGCAACGGCGCGATCGGGCCGAGCTCGAGTGGATTGTGCACGGTGAAGGTCGTGTTCTCGACGTCGATCGGCCCAGGGGCCTGCTGGGCGGCATCGAGTACGTCGAGGTAGTCGCGGGTGAAGCGTGCCGGCTTTTCGTAGGGCAGCCCCAGCATGTCCTTGACGATCCAGTGATGCGAAGGTCCGACGCCCAGCGCGAGGCGACCCCCGGTGGCGGCATGCGCCGACAGGGCCTGCCTCGCCAGCGCGATCGGGTGCTGCGCCTGCAGAGGAACCACAGCGGTGCCGATCTCGATCCGGCTCGTCCGCGTCCCCATCAGCGCCACTGTGATCAGCGCGTCGAAATCGGTCGGGACCTGGGGAATCCACGCCGTGTCGAGCCCAGCATCCTCAGCCCACACGATGTCGTCGAGCATCCGGCCGATCTTCTTGGCCGAGTCTCCCCGCTCGGGGCCGATCATTACTCCGACGCGCATGAATCCTCCAGAAGTGTCATTGCGATAATGATACTTCCGTAAAACGAGAATGCCAATACCGCCGCTGGCGGCCCTTCCACCAGCGGGCGTCCTTGCAGCAGCGTCGGGTGATCAAGAAGGTGCCATCTGAGCCTCCCGGCGGCCAATGTAGACGTGGGGGTCTGCGGGCTAGGGCAGGTCGACCTTGGCCGCGAGCCAGCGACCGTCGATCTTCTCCATGGTCATCACCACACGACTGCGGTCGACGCGTGGATCGGGAGTGGCTGTGTTGGTGACGGTTTGGTCGACGAACAGCAGTACCTCGACCTTCGATGGGCTCGCCGATTTGATACCCGAATCGATGACCGTTCCCTGGGCGGTGGCTTTGTTGTCGACCAGCAATTGACGAAGCTGCCCGCTCGACTGGGAATACATGTCCTTGAACTCGCCGGTGGCCCCGCCGAGAACGTCGGCGAAGTTCTGGTCCAAATTGTCCGAGCTGACGCTGGTCAGGGCAACAGCGTAAGCGCGCGCCGCTTGTTCCGCTTGGTCAGCGGCGTCATCGATGGAGTTCTGCTGCTGCAACTTCCAGCCCATCACCGCAGCACAGACGATAGCGGCCACAGCGACGAGGGCCAGGAGCAGCACTGCCCCTCGGCGGGCTCTGGTCCCGGTCCACCAGCGCGTGGAAGGCGGATCCTCGACCACCGTTTCCTCGACAGGAGCTGCCTCGGTATCCGGTGTCGAGATGTCCCGTTCTTCTCCGACCTCAGGCACGTCGTCGCCCATCAGCGTCCATCGTTCTTCGGGCGTCACAGTTGCGGTTCCGCTGCTCTTGCTCACTGTTTTCTCCTCTGCGTCGAGCCGGATGGTGACTTTCGATCGAGTTCGATGCTCATGGCTGCCCCGGCAGCACCGGACCGGCGTAGGGCAAGGGGATCGATTCGGGGCCGATCGGCGTCGGGGACGCCTGGGCCAGTGGATCGACACCGGGCGGGGGTCCTGCACTGGTGTCTCCCGGCGGACGTGGCGCGTTGGCAGCTCCGCGAACGAGGTTCGCAGGATCGTCGTCCTCGCAGTAGGTGTAGAGGTAGGGCTCGGAGAAGTCGGCGAGCCACCCGGGCCTGCGGGGCAGATCGTAGTTGCACGACTTGCGCGGGTAGATGTTCACCGATGCCCAGATCCCGCCGTCCCGCATGATACTCGCGATGGCATCGAGCGTCGATCCGTCGCGATACTGCGGGAAGAAGAACTCTTGCAGGGCAGGAACTCTCAGGTATGTCATCTGGGCAACCGTGGTGAGGTTGCCCAGCAGCTGCACCATGGTGGGCGAGTTGTCCGCGATCATGGTGTCCATCGCCGCCAGCGTCGCCGGGGTCTGGTCGATGAAGGTGCGGAATCCACCGTCCATGGAAGCCACTCCATCGAGTGTGCCCGACAGGTTCTGGGAGGTGCGTTGCAGGCCGGGACTCATCTCGCTCAGTGTGCCCAGCACCACCTTGCTGCTGCTGAGCAAGCTGACTGTTTGCGGCAGCACGGAATCGAGTGTGGAGATGAGGAACGTACCGCCGGTGATGATCGATTCCAGTTTGTCCGGTCCCTCGGGTCCGACGCCGAGTTCGCGTGTGATGGTCTCGACCTTCTTCGGGTCGATCTGAGCCAGCATCCCGTCGAGATCGCCGAGCAGGTTGGCCAGCGGCACCGGTGTCGAGGTCTGGTCCGCCGGGACCTCGGAGCCGTCGGTGAGGTAGGGCCCGGTGTCCGCCGTCGGCCGGAAGTCGAGGTATTGCTCACCGGCCGGCGACAAGCCGGCCACCCGCACCTCACCCGCAGTGGGGATCCGGGTATCGGCGTCGATGGTTGCGACCGCCACCACACCCTCGTCCGAGAGTTCGACGGCTTTCACCTGACCGATCGGCACCCCACGCAGGGTGACGTCCTGATTCGGGAGCAGCCCTCCGGACAACGCGAGGTTGACCCGGACGGTCATGGCCTGCGCGGTCGGATTCACCTGGAAGACGCCGAACACGAGATAGATGAGTCCGAGGACGAAGGTGAGGGCTAGCGCCACGACCGACAGCAGCAGACGATGGTCGATCAATCTGCGGACGACGTTCACCAGTCCACGTGCCGGCGACTCCAGCGGCCCGGTTGCATATGCCGACATCTGGGTCATCGGCGTGGTCCCGCGACTTTGGCCCCGAGCCTCTGGAGTGTGCTCGTGAGGGTCCCGACGAAGTTCGCGCCGTCGGTGCCCAGGTCAGGTATACGACTTCCCGGGTCAGCAGTGTGCGTCGGGTCTGCGATGGCTCCGATCGCGAAGTCCTCGAGGTCTGCATCGACGTGCGACCCGGATGAGTTGGTGATCTTGATGACCGGGGCCAGCAGCCGATTCACCGCATCCAGGTCGGCATTCGGATTCAACGCGGCCGCATTCAATTCCGCGGCGATCGTGTTGATGTCGGCGATCAGTCCACCGGCAGCGGTGCCCGCGATGGACGGGAATTTCGCTAGTTGGCTGCTCACCGAGGCCAACTGGTTGACGATTCCGAGAATCTGATCGGTGTTGGCCGACAACACACTCATGGCCGGCCCGGCAGCGGCGATTGCATCTTTGATGGTGCCCTGGCCGGCGGTCAGCGTGGAGACCAGTCGGTTGGTCTCGTTCAGGGTGCTCCTGATCTCGCCCGTTCGGGCGGAGAGTTTGCTGACCAGACTGGTCGACTGTTCGATCAGGCCGGCCAGTTCACCGCCCTTGTCACCGACCGCCTCACCGAGACCATTGATGACCTTGGTGATGTTGCGGATGACGCCGCCGTTGACGAGGAGTGACGATGTGGTCAAGACCTCTTCGATCGTCGCCGCGGCCGATGTCTGATCCAGTTCGATGCCGTCGCCACCCACGAGCACCGGACCGTCCGGCGCGGCGTCGAGCGGGGGTTGCATGGCGACGAAGATGTCACCGAGCGGTGTCGCGGAACGTAATTCGGCCCGGGTACCGACGGGCAGGGTTACATTCTCCGAAATCCTCAAGGTGACGATCGCCGAGTAGTCACGGACGGTCATACCCTCGACCGATCCGACGTCGGCGCCCGCGAGCTTGACCTTGGCCTGTTTCGGCAGGTTCAGCGCGTTCTCGAAGGTGGCATACACCGTGTAAGAGTCGCTTCCGACATTGCGCTTCGGCAGCGGGACCGATTCGAGCTCTACCGAGCACGCGGTCGTCGTCATGGCCAGGGCCAGCATCGCGCCGACGGCAGCGGCCGCTGTCCGGCGTGTCATTTCGCCATCCCCGCCATGCCCTCGAGCATGTCCGTGATCCCGAAGTCCGGACCGAAGTCGGACAGAGTTCCGGTCGCACAGCCGAGTTGACGCAATCCGAGCACGTTGCACACTTCCTTGAGGAGCTGACCGTCGAAGAACACCTTGTCGAGCTGCGCATGCACCCGCGCCACCCGGTTCTCCTGATCCACTGCAGCGTAGGCATTGTCGAGGAGCAGCGGGGTCACGTCCAGGAACTCGGCCAGTTCGCGGCGATAGTCCGCCAGGGTCTTGACGAGGATGTCCGAGTCGGTGACCGTGGAGTTGAGGCTGCCCTGGTTGGTACGCAACAGGTCCTCGGCCTGAAGGAGGATCTCGTTGATCTGGGCGCCGGTATCTCCGGAGCCAAGGTCTTGATCGGCAAGAATCGCACTCAACTGACCGACCGCAGAACCGAAGTCGCGGATCTGTCCATCGTTGCGCGCGGCGGCCTCGGTCAGTACGGACAGGTTGTCGACGATCGTCGTGATCGCATCCCTCGTCTCCGCGCCACCGTCAGCGCCCAGGCGCAGCGCCTTCGCCAGCTCGCCCAATGCCGCACGCATGTCCTCGCCGTTGCCATCGGTGATCGCCGAGCCGACGTCGAGCAATTGCGCCACGGGCCCCGCACCCTCACCATCGCCCTCGAGTTCGAGGGCGAGGTCATCGGCCATCGCCAGCAACCGGTCGAACTCGACCGGCGTCTTGGTCCGGTCCAGCCCGATGAGATCGTTGTTTCTCAGCACCGGCCCACCGGTGTACGCCGGCGACAACTCGATATGCCGGTCGGTGAGGATCGACGTCGAGACAGTGACCGCGTCGACACCTGCCGGGATCGTCACGCCGCCATCAATTCTCATCACCACCTCCACGTAGGTGCCCTTCGGAGAGATCGTCTCGACCGCCCCCACCGGCATCCCGAGCACCGACACCGCGTTCCCCTCGTACAGGCCGACCCCGTTGTCGAACCGCGCAGTCACCCGTATTGCACTCTCCGAGGCGGCTGCGGCACGAACACTGCCGAAGCAGACTGCGGCGATGAGCACGACCAGGACGGCCACCTTCGCAACTGTCTTGCTCACCCTCATTTGCAGTCCTTCAGATACTCGGGAAGATTCAGCTGGTTCGCCCGGCCGCTGACGGCACACATCCAGGAGTCGAGGAACGGTCCGGACTGCGCGGAGAAGTCGACCTCGTTCCCGGTACCGCTGGCGTTGGCGAAGTTTCGGACCGGAACCGGCAAAATCTGCAAAGTGTTCCTCAGCAGGTCGTCGTTTCGTGCCAGACTTGCCAGCATCCCGTTCAGGTTGGTCAGCAGCGCGTCGATCTGGGCCCGATTGTCGACGACGATCGTCTGCAGCTGATCGACGAGGTTAGTGGTTGCCTGGAACAGTTGGTTGATCACCGCCCGACGCGAATTGATCTCCTGCAGCACCTGCGCGCCCTGCGCGATCAGGGAACCCAGGTTGGCCTGTTGCCCCCGCACCACGTCCGTCAGCTGTTTGGTGCTGGTGAGCAACGTACCGATCTGGGATCGGCGGTCGGCCATGATGGTTGCGAGGCTCTGGACGTTCGTCAGGACCTGGGGTATCACTTCCGGCGTACCCTCGAGCTGGTCGGACAACGTTGTCATCGTCTCGCCGATGTCCTTGAAGTCCACTTGTTCGAACGTCGTGGTCGCGTTGTTGATCAATTGCTGTAGGTCGTACGGCACGCTGGTGTGTGACAGTCCGATCCTGTTGTCCGGCAGCGTGCCTCCTCCGCCCGGCTTGAGGTCCACGTACCGTGAGCCGAGCAGCGTGGTCAGTTGGATGGACGCCCTGGTCTCGGTACCGAGACGAACGTCGTCGTTGATCTCGAGCGTGACCACCACGTGATCACCTGCCAGTCGTGTCGCCTTCACCGTGCCCACCGGCACCCCGGCGACAGTCACCGAGTCGCCCGAGCTGACGCCCGCTGCCTGGGCGAACTCGGCCTGGTAGGACGTTTTACCGATTCCGGCGCCGGCGAACTGCAACAGCGCGACCAGCAGGAGCGCGATCACCGTGACGGTGATGATCCCAAGCGTCAGGGTGCTGTGCTTTTCGATGGGCCTGCGCGCCACCTGGCCGGCGCTGGCGGTCATCCGGCGAACGTCTGGGCGTTTCATTGACATGCCGGCGAGTACTTGGGCTTACCGCCTGGCGTGGCGGCAGCAACGATGGACGGGATCACATTACTGAGCGCGGGCACATAGGTCACATTGAGGCTGCAGAGGTACGTCTCGATGAATGCGCCGCTCTGGGTGTTGCGGGCGAGTCCCTTCAACAGGATCGGGACATTGAACCCCAGGTACGCGAATGCGGTCTTGTTGTTCATGTAATGAGAGGCGAAACCCGGCTCCCTGACCAGCATCTGGTTCAGTTCCGGTGCCGCCTGGTCCGCCAGCGTCGCCACTCTGCCGACGACCGCCGAGATCGAGTCCAGCGAGGTCACCAGTTCCTGCCTGCGTTGGGAGAGCCTTTCGAAAATCGACTGTGCCTGCGTGATCACGGTGTCGACCTCGCCCCGCTGCTCCGCCAGGGTCCGCACGATCCCGTCGAGGTTCCCGATGATGTCTCCCAAGATCTGGTCCGGACCGGCGAACGACTCGGCGAGGTCCGAGGTCTCGGTGACCAACGTGGTGATCGAACCGTTGTCCCCCTGGAGCGCACGGATGATCGAGGTTGTGATGTTGTCGATCTGTTCTGGATCGAGAACGCTGAACAACGGTTCGAATCCGTTGAGCAACACCGATATGTTGAAGGACGGTTCGGTGTGGGCCAGCGGGATCTCGCCGCCGTCGAGGACCTGTGGTTGCCCGTAGTCGGCCAGTGACAATCCAAGATACCTCTGGCCGATGATGTTCTCGTAGGTGATCGAGGCCTTGGTGTTCCCGTACACCCGCTGGTTGGCCTCGACCCGAAACTTCACTCGGGCGAGGGTTCCTTCGAGCGCGATGGAATCTACGCGACCGACGCGGACGCCGGCCATCCGGACATCGTCACCGACCCCGAGACCCGACACATCGCTGAACACTGCGGAGTAGGACTTGGTGGCTCCGTTCACGCTGCGTTGCAGGGTGTTGAAGACGGTCCACGTCAGGGTCAGGGAGATCACCAGGAAGATGATCAGACCGATGAGCGGCTTGCGGTAACTCACGATGGCCCCTGCTCAGGTTCGGTCGAAGCGCTGACCACTGCTCCACGGGCAAGCGGACCGAGAAGGAGTGTCGAGGCGGAGTTGGCGTCCTCTCCGAGGATCTCGCCCAGGAGTCGCTGCTCTTCGCGACTGCCGACCGGGCCTACGTTCCCGCCCATGGGGGCCGACATGAAGTTCTGCGGCGTGTTCAGATCGGGCACCACCGCAGGCGCGCTCGTCGCTGGTGCGGTCTGGCAGCTGGGCCCTTCCAGATTCCCGTATCGGGGGCAGTCGGCCCGCGTGTACATCTGATGCGGGGTGAACTGGAACTGGAACTTACCTGTCGCATTCCGTTGACCGACCGGCCAGAACTCTGAGAACCACTTCTTCGACATGTTGTTCAGGCTCCCGGTGATCTGTGAGAACGATTCACCTCCGTCAGCGATCACCCCGATCACCGGGCCGAGCGCGGTCGTGATGCCGATGATCTTGTCCGTGTTGTTCACCAACGCGGTGTCGACCGTCGAGAGGGTGTTGCTCCCTGCGGCGAGCAACTGGTTCAAGCCCTTGTTCTTCTCGGCCAGGGTTCGCATGGGGACCACCGCCCTGTTCATCACGTCCAGGAGGTCCGGCGCCGACTTCCGCAAACCCTGAACGGCCCCACTGAGCGCGTTCAGCGTCGACGGTTGCCCCCGCGGCGCGATCACGGCATCCAATTCACGGGTGATCTTGTCGAGTTGCGCACCCGCGGTGGCGATGTCATCGCCGTGGCGGTCGGTGGCCTCGGCCACCACCGCGAGCATGCCGACCGTCTCATCCGTCCCCACGCGTGCCGAAGCAGCGATGATCTCGCGCACCTTCGTCATGGCGGTCTGCAGCTGCACTGTCGACAGGCTCTCGTCCTGCGTGATGATGTCACCTTCGGTCAGTCCGGGCGCAGATCCGTTGTCGACCAGCTGGATCGATGACACCGCGAACACGTTGCTGGGCACGACACGGGCGGTCACTGTGCGCGGGATGTTGCGGGTATAGCTCGGATCCAAGGCGAGATCGACGTAGTTGAGTCCTCCATCGGTCCCCGGGTCCACACCTTTGACCGTGCCGACCAGGACGCCCCGGTACTTCACGTCCGAGTTCGACGGAAGCCCGTCACCGACGTTGGCGAGCACCGCGGTGGCGGTCACCGTCTTGTCGAACGTGCCGTTCATCTTCGCGTAGAGCGCAACGAGTAGCAGAGCTACCACAGCCAGGGCGGTGAGGCCGAAGACGAACAAGCGGGTGTTCGAGTTCCCGCGCGGATCGGTATCGAAGATGACGGGCATCGCTCAACCACCGAGCCGCGCGCCGGAGCCGACGCCCCACAGCGCCATCGTCAGCAGCAGATTCACGACGATCATGGCGGAGATACTCGCGCGCATCGCGCGTCCGGCCGCGGTGCCCACACCTTGCGGTCCGCCGGATGCGTAGAAGCCGTAGTAGCACTGGATGGTGGAGGTGATGATGACGAACACCACAGCTTTGAGCATCGAGTACAGGACGTCCGTGCTGTTGAGCACCAGCCGGAAGTAGTGTTCGTACGTCCCCGCGGACATTCCGCTCGACAGACTCACGACCCCCTGCACCGTCACGTAATTCAGCGTGAGACAGATGAGGTAGAGCGGGATGATGGCCACGATCGACGCGAGCAGGCGGGTGGTGACGAGGTACGGGATGGGCCGGATCGCCAGTGCCTCCATGGCATCGACCTCTTCGGAGATCCGCATCGCGCCCAGTTGAGCGGTGAAGCGACAGCCGGCCTGGGCAGCGAACGCGAGTGAGGCCATGATCGGGGCGAGTTCCCGGGTCGCGGCGGTCGAGGCAACCATGCCGGTTGCCGGCTCGAGGCCGAGCAGGTGCAGAGCCTGGTACCCCTCGATGCCCACCAGGGCGCCCGCTGCGGCCCCGAGCACGATGATCACACCGGCGGTACCGCCGCCCACAACGATGGAGCCGTTACCCCAAGTGACGTCAGACAGGATGCGTAAGAACTCTTTTCGGTAGTGCCGCAGGGTCAACGGGATCGACACCAGCGCTTTGACCAAGAACGCGACCATGTGACCGAGTCGCATCACCACGGCACCCTGGGATACGACCGCCGCCGCGACCGGCCGAACCCCGGGTGGGTAGTACTTCGAAGCCATCTAGAACCCCGTCCGCGGGAACAACAGGACGTAGAGCTGGGTGAAACCGACGTTGACAACCATCAGCAGGATGATCGAGGCCACTACGGTGGCGTTGACCGAGTTGGCCACGCCTGCCGGTCCACCGCGGGTGTTCAAACCCTTGTGGCAGGCCACAATCGCCACAATCGCGCCGAAGACGATCGCCTTGATCATCGTCAGGTAGAAGTCGCCCACCGTCGCAAACGACGCAAACGTGGACACGAAGGTCCCGGGAGTGCCGTTCTGTACGAAGGTGTTGAACAGGTAGCCGGAGAAGAAGCCGACGAAGCAGACCACCCCCGTCAGCGACACCCCGACAAGGACCGCCGCCGCCAGGCGCGGCACCACCAGCCGGCGGATCACCGACAGGCCCATGACTTCCATGGCATCGATCTCGTCACGGATCTTCCTCGATCCGAGGTCTGCACACACAGCGGAACCGGCGGCCGAAGCCATCAGCAAGGCGGCAACCATCGGCGCACCTTGCCTGATCACCGCGAGACCGCTGGCGGCGCCGGCCATCGAGGTGGCACCCACCTGACCGGCCAGCAGCGCGAACTGAATCGACAGTGTCATGCCGATGGGGACGGCGACGAAGACCGTCGGCATCGCTGAGGCCGAAGCCATGAATGCCGACTGCCGGATGAATTCGACGAACGGAAACTTCAGCGTGCAGATGTCGATGATGAGGTACTGGATCGCCCGCAGACCCAGGACTGCTTGCCCACCGACGGTCTCGAGAGCGGCAATCGGGTGGCGTCGAACGTATCCACGCGACCATTTCTTTATCTCACCTACGGCCGAAACCTTCTGAACCGTTTGCACAGCAGAAGCTTTCGGTTTCGACCGTCGATGGCGAATCGGCTCCGGCCGGGCCGGCGCACCGCGTTCGAGGATCGCCATTGGTCCTCCAGCTCTGCCCTGTCGGTCGCGGTCGGCTCGGCAGCGGTCGACCACAGAGGCGGACCCGGCGCATTGCGTTGACGACTCCAGGGCTGTTGGGCCGTCAAAACCTTGATCTGAGGAGGTACGTCTCGGTCGGTGAAACCTGGGTTTCACCTCGAGTGTGGTCGCCGCCCCCTCAGCCGGCGACCACACCGGAGTTCAGTGCAGATGTGTGTCGATGGTCATCGACGCCGCATCGTCACAGGTACCAGCCTCCGTTGACCCCGATGATCTGACCGGTGATGAAGCCGGCCTTGTCGGAGGCGAGAAATGCTGCGGCTGAAGCCACGTCGTCGGGCGTACCGGTGCGTCGCACCGGCGTCATGGTCGCCAAGGCATCGAGGTCGGGGACAACGCCCGTCTTGACACCGTTCTGGGCCATCGGGGTGTCGATGATCGACGGTGGGATCGTGTTCGCGGTGATGCCCAGCGGCGAGAGCTCGAACGCGAGCGCCTTGGTCAGTGCGATAACGCCGCCCTTCGACGCAACATAATGAGCCCGATTCGGTGCACCGGATTGCGCGCTGGACGACGAGATGGTGATGATGCGTCCCCATCCCTTCTCGATCATGTCCGGCACCGCCGCCTGGACCGCGTTGAAGGTACCCGTCAGGTTGACCTCGATGAGACGGTTCCACGCCTCGAGAGTGAGGTCGACGAAGGGAACATCCCCATCGATCCCTGCGCTGGTGACGATCACGTCGATCGGCCCGAACTCGGTGCGCACCTTTGTCAGCGCGGCATCGACCGCGTCGCGGTCCGTGACGTCCACCTGACCACCAAGCGCGGCATATCCACTGTTACGCAGCTCCTTTGCAGACTTCTCTGCGAGGTCGCCCTGCTGATCCAGGAGTGCGACACGGTGTCCGGACGCCGCAAGATGCTCCGCTGTGGCCAGGCCGATGCCCGACGCGCCGCCGGTGATCACCGCCACGCGGTCGGTCGAGCCGTTGTCGGCACCGGCACTCATGAGGCATCCTTTTCTGCGTTTTCCGTGATCGGGGTGAACTCGAGATGGAGTTCGGTGAGGCCACGCAAGATGTAGGTGGGCTCGAAGCTGAACTTCCGGTCGTCGGCCGGACCGTGCGCGGACTCGGAGATCTTGATGTCAGCCATCCGGTCGAGGATCCGCTCGAAGGACACGACACCCTCGATACGGGCCAGTGGCCCACCCGGGCACGAATGGATACCGCGACCAAATGCCATGTGCTCACGCAGATTACTGCGATCGAGATCGAATTCGTGAGGATTCTCGAAATGCGTGGGGTCACGATTGACGGCACCGGCGGCGATCATCACCGTCGTGCCGGCAGGGATGTCGACCTCACCCAGTGTCGTGTCCTTGACCGCCAGCCGGAAGCCGGCCTTGACCGGCCCTTCGAGCCGGAGCGTCTCTTCGATGAAATTGTTGAGAAGGCTGCGGTCGTTGCGCAAACGTTGTTGCAGTTCTTGGTCTTCGGCGATGAATCGCAGGCCTGCACTGAGAAGTTTGACGGTGGTCTCCTGCCCTGCGGCGAAGACGAAGGTCGCAGAGCGTACGACATCGATCACCTCAGGAGTCGTGCCGTCCGCGTACTTTGCCTGCGCCAGTTTCGTCAGCACGTCGTCTCGTGGATCGCGCCTGCGCTCCTCGATGTAGGTGCTGAACTTCTCGTCCAGCCATTCCAAGGGGTTTCCCACGAGCGTGTCGCCGTCCGTGGCTCCCGGGCGAGCGCCGGGGCGAGGGACACCCAGTTGGATCCGGAAGGCTTCGTGGTCCTCTTCCGGGACTCCGAGAAGGTCCGCAATAACAAGCAGCGAAAAGGGTTTCGCGTAGTCCGTCAGGAATTCAGTGCTGCCGCGTTCGATGAATTCGTCGAGCTGGACGTCCGCCAGCTTCCACATGAACTCCTCGTTCTCCTTGAGACGGCGCGGAGTGAGGAGTTTGTTCAGCAGACCTCTGGCGCGCTGATGCTGCGGCGGATCCATCGTGACCATGTGCTCGTGGAGCGGCATCTTGTCGCGATGCTCCGCGATCAGCGCGCTGATGTCATCACCCACCGGTGTGAACGGCAGGTCCGGGAACGGGCCGCCTACCGAGATGCATGAGGAAAAGTTCTCGGTGTCCCGGAACACCGTCATCGCCTCGTCGTGTCCGGTCACCGCCATGACGCCGTGATGGGGTTCGCGGACCACCGGACACTTGGACCTGAGGTGGTCGAAGTACGGGTTGGGATCGGGGATCAGTGACTGATCGGTGAAGAAGTCAACTGAATCGAAGTCGCTCAAGACAAGCCCTCCATATCGTGCGCAAGACCAAATGATGATGGGGCTGGGCCTTGCCGCTGCTGTGCACACGCTCAGCGTGCTGTGCATATGCTTAGCATGCCAGCAGAAACGGGGTCAAGGTGTCTTTTTGAAGATTCTCGATGAAGTAATCCGAGCCAGTCGCCCGGAAGACCGCCGAAAGCGGCTCTACGCTGGGCGATTCGGGAAAGGCATGCCGGTCAGGGCTTCGAGTTCTTCGACGCGGGGCTCACCCTCGAGCTTGCGGAGGTACGCCTCGACGAACTCGAAGGTCTCCTTTTGCCCCGTCGTCATGCCGAGCGACTCCTCCATGATCAGCACGCGGGAGACGCTCGTCATCAGTGTGATGGCCACGACCGCCGACATCTCTTCGGGATCAACTCCGTAGCGCGACAACGCCTCTTCGATCACGCGGGCCGCGTCGACACGAAATCGTTCGGCATAGCGCCCGATCTCCGCGCGCAACTCTTTCCGGTGGTTCGCCAGGGCGATGAACTCCATGGTGAGCGCGGTGGCGGCGGGATCGATGCTGAATCGCCAGAGCGCCCACAGCGGCTGAGAAGCCTGCAGTGCGAGAGCGTGCACCTCGATCCCCTGCTCGGCACGGCGCGCGAACACCGCCGAGAAGAGTTCATCCATGGTGCGGAAGTAGTAGTGCACCAGTTGAGGCTTGAGACCCGCTGCCTCGGCGACGCGTCGTGAACTCACTGCGGCGTAGCCCTGCTCGACCATCAACCGTTCTGTGGCGTCCAGCAGCACCGTTCGGTTCTTCGCATCGGGTGCGCCGAGCCTGCGTGGAGAAGCCATACCCGTCACCTCCGTCCCGTTCCGATTCGTCGATCCACCAGCGGATCACCGAACAACATGTCTCAACAATCCACCTCACGTTAGGCGAGTGCTCAGCATTCGCGAAGCTCAGGCCCGTCCGAGTGCCGACTATCACGTTCTCAGTCCGACCTTCGGGCTCTTACTCCCAGGTCACGCACTTTTTGCGAATACGATTTGCTTATAGCGAGAATGCCAATATCATCGAGGCGGGGCGCCGGCAGTATCGCGCCGTGCCTCCAGAGCCGCGCTCGTCGACCAGGAAGTGCCCCTTATGCCCACCGATGCAACCCGGCGCGAGACATACGACGCCGGCATGAAAGTCCGCGAAGAAGTGGTGGGCGAGGAGTACGTCGCACGAGCTGTCGCGGCGACCAACGACTTCAACCGGCCGATGCAGGAACTGGTCACCGAGTACTGCTGGGGTGCGGTGTGGACCCGCCCCGGTTTGGGCAGGCGAGAACGGTCGATGATCAACCTCGCGATGCTCACCGCCCTCGGAAAACCAACCGAACTCGGCGCCCACGTTCGCGGCGCACTGAACAACGGCGTGACACCTGAGGAGATCCAGGAAGTGCTGTTGCAGACCGCTGTCTACGTCGGCGTCCCCGCCGCCCTCGAATCCTTTCGGGTGGCAAACGACATCGTCGCGGAGCACACCAAATGACTGCTCGGGCAGCGTCATCCGTTGCATTCATCGGCCTGGGAAACATGGGCGCGCAGATGTCGGGTCGACTGATCGCGGCCGGATACGACGTGGTCGGGTTCGACCCCACCGAAGCTGCCCGCGAGGCGCTTGTCGCAGCCGGGGGCTCCGCCGCGGCCTCGGCGTCGGATGCCGTCAGCGGTGCCGATTTCGTGGTGCTGATGCTGCCCAGTTCTCGGGTGGTCGAAAAAGTCCTCGGCGACACCGCGGTGTTGAGCGCACTCGGCGCAGGCACGACGGTCGTCGATATGAGTTCGTCCGAACCACTGTCGACCGTGGAACTCGCGAAGGTCGTCGACAAGGCAGGAGCGGTTCTCGTCGACGCTCCGGTGTCTGGTGGCGTCGCGGGCGCGGCAGCCGGATCGCTGACGATCATGGTGGGCGGCAGCGATGAGTCGGTGTCACGGATCAAGGATCTACTCGCCCCGATGGGAACGATGACCCACGTCGGCGACGTCGGCTGCGGCCACGCCCTCAAATCCATCAACAATCTGATGGCAGCCGTGGGGTTGCTGGTCACCTCTGAGGGGGTCGCAATCGGCAAGCAGTTCGGTCTCGACCCGGCGCTGGTCGTCTCGATGGTCAACGCGTCGAGCGGACAGAACGCCGCGACCGACGTCAAGTTCCCCAGGTTCGTGATTCCTGAGACCTACAATTCGGGCTTCGCCTTGGAGTTGATGCTCAAGGACATGCGTATCGCCACCACCCTGGCATCCCAGATCGGGGTGGCGACCCCGCTCGGCGAGCGTGCTGTCGAGGTCTGGGCGAGCGCCCACGACGATCTGGGCCCTGGAGCCGACCAGACCGAGATCGCCCGGTGGACCTTCGGGAACAGCAAGGCGCCCTAGCCGATCGGATGTCGTAACCGGTCAGATGCTGAGGCCGATCAGTTTGGTATCGAGGTACTCACCGATGCCCTCGGCCGCACCTTCTCGGCCGAGGCCGCTTTCCTTCACGCCGCCGAACGGCGCTGCTGCCGACGTCGGGTTGATGTCGTTGATCCCGACCATTCCGAATCTCAATTGCTCGGACACCCGGAGTGCGCGAGCGAGATCGCGGGTGTACACGTATGAAGCCAGCCCGTAATCGGTGTCGTTGGCCATCGCGATGACCTCCGCCTCGTCGTCGAACACGGTGACGGCTGCAATGGGCCCGAATGTCTCCTCGCGGTAGATGTCCATCTCGGGGGTGACACCGGTGAGCACTGTGGGAGCGAAGAAGTGACCGCCATCGTAATCCTCACCCCTGAGTTGCTCACCGCCCGCGTGCACCGTCGCGCCGCCGGCCCGCGCGTTGTCGACCTGCCGCCGCATTCGATCGATCGACGTCTGGTCGATCAGCGGGCCCACCCCACTGGTCGCGTCGAGTCCGTTGCCGACAGTGAGTTTGGTCGTTCGGGCTACCAGGGTTTTCACGAATTCAGCTGCGATCGATCGGTGCACGAAGATGCGGTTCGGACTGATACACGCCTGGCCGGTGTTGAGGAATTTGACCAGCGTCGCGCCTTTCGCCGCGTGCACCGGGTCGGCGTCGGCGAACACGATGAACGGCGCGTGACCACCGAGCTCGAGCGACACCCGCTTGACCGTCGAAGCAGCCTCTCGGGCAAGCATTTTGCCGACAGCCGTCGATCCGGTGAACGCGATCTTGCGGACTGCTCTGCTGGCGAACACCCTCTCGCTGAAGACCCGCGGATCCTCGGTGGTCACCAGATTGGCGACGCCTGCGGGAATGCCCACGTCTTCGAAGATCTTGAAGACTGCGATGGCTGTGAGTGGGGTGTGTTCGGCAGGTTTGAGGAGCACCGGGCACCCGGCGGCGAACGCCGGCGCAACCTTGCGGGTGATCATCGAGACCGGGTAGTTCCACGGGGTGATGGCCGCCACGACGCCCACCGGTTGCCGCAGCACCATGAACCGCTGGTCGGCGCGCGCCGACGGAATCGTCGACCCGTAGACGCGTTTGGCCTCTTCGGCGAACCAGATGAGGAAGTCGGCCGCGTACTGCACCTCGGTTCGGGCTGCTTTGAGCGGCTTGCCCTGCTCCATCGTCATCAGCATCGCCAGGTCGTCGGCGCGCTCGAGCATCAGCCGGTAGGCGTCGTACAGGTAGGCAGATCTTTGGTACGCGGTGAGGCCGGCCCAGGCAGGAAAGGCGGTGTCGGCGGCATCGATGGCACGCTGGACATCCGCCGCCTGGCCCGCTGCGACCACTGCGAGCACGTCCCCGGTCGCCGGGTTGGTGACGTCGAAGCTCTCATCCGTTTCGCCAGGGCCCCACTGCCCGTTGATGTACAACGAATCCCGAGCAGCGCCGGGACCGGCGAGCAGTGGCAGATCGGACATATGCTCGGTCACTTTCGTACATCGATGGTCACCCATCGCCGGTCAGAGGTGGGATGCGGGACTCGGCGACGGTCGCCTAGAAGTACTGCGCGCCGCCGTCGATGGTCACGTGCTCGGCGGTCATGAAGCTGGATTCATCGGAGGCCAGAAAGGCGACGGCGTTTGCGATCTCGTCCGGTTCGGCCGCCCACTTCTGGAGCATCGAAGAGTTCATGCTGGCCAGCAAGGGATTGGACGCAGCAGTTTCCGCGATGCGCTCGCGCATGTTGCCCGAACCCATCGGACTCATCACAGCGCCGGGATGGACACTGTTGACCCGAATGCTGTGCGCGCCGAGTTCGGCGGCGAACGCGCGGGTCATGCCCGTCACCGCATGCTTGCTGGTGGTGTAGTGGACCATGAACGGCTGCATCTTCTTTCCCGCCGACGAGCTGATCAGAATGACCGAGCCTCCGCCACGGGTGACCAGGTGGGGAGCGGTCGCCATCACGGTGTTCCACACGCCGGTCACGTTGATGTCCATGGTGTCCTTGAACATCTGCGGTGTCGCTTCATCCCAGGTAGCCGGAATACAGATCCCGGCGTTGGCCACCACGACGTCCAGTCCCCCGAGTTGTGTCACTGCCTCCTGGGCAAGGGACTTCAGCCCGTCGAGGTCCCTGACGTCCCCTTGCCGAAGGATTGCCTTGCGTCCTTGCGCCTCCACCAGCGCCACGGTTTCAGCAAGGTCGTCGGCGGTCGCCGAGTCGTATGGGACGCCAGGTAACTCCTCCGCGAGGTCGACGCCCACGATGTCGGCGCCTTCCGAGGCCAGCCTCACTGCGTGTGCGCGCCCCTGCCCGCGAGCCACACCGGTGATGAAAGCAACCTTGCCCGCGAGTCTCGCCATGAAGAACTTCCATTCGTAGTGGATCGGGCGCCCTCGGCGCCCTTCCAGGTGGGCGCGGCGCGGGGTTGGACCGCACGCGGGCCGCTGATTTTAAGTCACTTGAATCATACCTGCGCGGCCACCTATGCGCAACGTGATTATCCTTTTTTGGAAATGGCATTATCACCCGTGGTAGACCTAAGAGAGGGCGCCCACTTCGACGCGTGCCCGACAAGGCCGCCTACCCGGTCGAACCAACTACGAGCCCGAGGTCAACCGGTGACGCACACTCACATCACGCCCGAGATGCGATCAGTGCTCGGCCGAGAGTTCGCCCATTCGACGAGCTTCCCGATCGCGGCGTCCGACATCCGGCGCTGGGCCATCGCCGTGTATTACCCCGAGCCACCTCCCGCTCGCTACTGGGACCGGTCGGTTACACGCGAGCCGCTGACCGCTCCGCAGGAGTTCAATCCGTTCGCGTGGATGTCGAGCGAGGGGCCCGCGCCTGCCGCCGAGCACGATCCGGACCGGCATTTCCGATCGCTGGGGGTGGCCGGCCCTGGACTGCGTTTCCAGGTGAACGGCGGGGTCGAGGTCGCCTACGGCGTCCCCATGCGTGAGGGCGATGTCATCACATCGTCATCATCCATCGCCGAGCTCACCGAACGCACCGGCCGGCTGGGCCTGATGCTGTTCACCACCGTCGAAACGGTCCTGACCAACCAGGACGACGCCGAGGTCCGCCGTCAGCGGATGACGATCATCCGATACTGACAGCGAGGAGATCCATGAGCGACATCACTTTTGCGGTGGCCGTCGGTGACACACTGCCGCCCTTCGTACGGACGACCGGACTCGCCAACTGGAACCGGTTCGCCGCGGTCAACGACGAGTTCATCGACATCCACATGGACGACGACGCCGGCCGAGACGCCGGGTACGAGTCCGCCTTCGGCATGGGGACACTGCTGTGGTCGTACCTGCACAACGTCGTGCGGGACTGGCTCGGCGAACACGGCCGCATCTCCGAGATCAACTGCCAGTTCCGGGCGCCCAACACCAAGGGATTGACCCTCTCTGCGCACGGCAGGGTCACAGCCGTGGCCGGCGGCGTCGTGCAACTCGACGTGTGGATCGAAGACCAGCACGGCAACACCCTCACCCCGGGCAGCGCAACAGTCCAACTGACCGGCGGCGATGTCACATGACGCTCGGCAAGATCTTTCACCTCGTCCACATGACCGGCGATCTCCCTTCGCTGGAGACCTGGTACGACGACGTCTTCGGCGTACGCCGAGGATGGCTCGACCACCACTACGCACAATCCGAACAGCGTGACGCGTCTCTGGTGACGCTCGCCGACGTCGTCATCGAACCGCTGGCCCCCGCTTTCGCGGTCGACGGATGGGATCGCTACCCCCTGGGCCGGTTCTACAACCGCTTCGGCAACCACTGGCACTCCATCGCCTGGTACTGCGAGGACGCGCTCCCCTACTGGGAATTGATGCGGGAGAACGGAATCCGGGTATTCGGGCCGGCAGGCGGACAGTCAGATGAACCACCACCCGCCGGAAGCCCGGTCTTCACACATCCGAAGGACACGATCACGCAAATCCAGTTCGATCCACCGCGGGAGAGCCGGAGCCGTGATCCGCGGTTGCACCCCGATTACGACCCACTCTGGTGGCTCACCAATCACCCACTCGGACTGTATGGCCTCTCGTACACCACAGTGCTCACGAAAGATCTGGAGCGCGGCGAGCACATATTCGCCGGCGTTCTCGGCGGTGACGTCATCGAACGGTCGACGTCGGGGCTCACCGGCACCCAAGATGTCTACGTCCGGCTCGGCGAATCCGTTGTCCAGCTGTCCACACCGACAGGCAACGACGGCATCGCGGCCGATGACCTCGCGGCTTCCGGCGAGATCCACCATGCCGTCTGCTTCCGGGTCGCCGACCTCGACCGTACCGAGAAATACCTGGCGTCCAAGGGCATCACGACCTCGGCCCGGGACGACGACACCATCCTCAGCGCGCCCGAAACGACACACGGGGTCCCATTCCGTTGGACGACCCGCGTGATCCCGGGAGGGACCTTCGACGCATGACGACCCCGATCAGCAGGCAGCACAAGCAGTCCACCACCACCGAAAGAGGAAACCGATGACCGAAACAGTAATCGTCGATGCCGTTCGCACCCCGATCGCCACCGCACGCAAAGGCACCCTGCGCGACACCTCCGCCGAGATCCTCGCCACCCACATCCTGGCCGAGGCGATTCGCCGATCGGGCTTGCCGCCGGAGTCGATCGACGACGTCATCTTCGCCGAGTCACACTACGGCGGAGGCGATCTGGCACGCTACGCAGCGGTCGCAAATGGCCTCGTCAACGTTCCGGGACAGGCGGTCAACCGCTACTGCGCGGGCAGCCTGACCTCGGTCGCGAACGCCGCCGGGTCCATCACCTCAGGCATGGATACCGTGATCATCGCCGGTGGCGTCAACACGAACTCCACCAGCCCACGCCCCGTCTGGCGAGTCATCGGCACCGAGGACACCGAGACCCGGCTCCCCCCGACGTTCCCCTACCGCGAAGACGCCGCCGATGACACCAGTCTGTCGGTCGGCTGGAACATCGCGCAGAAGTACAACCTCTCTCGGGAGCAGATGGACGCGTGGGCCGTCCGCTCGCACGAGCGGGCAGTCGCCGCGATCGATTCGGGAGTCTTCGACGACGAGATCGCCCCGATCAAGGTGACGCAGGGTGACGGCACCGTGGTCGAGTTCGCTGTCGACGAGCATCCTCGGCGTACCACGACATTGGAGAAAGCCGCTCAGGTCAAGCCGATCCATCCGGAGATCGAGGGATTCTCGATCACTGCCGCCAACGCCAGCGGCGCCAATGACGCAGCTGCCGCGCTGACCCTGACCACTGCCGAGAACGCGTCCGCCCACGGACTGACCTCACTCGGAACCGTCAAAGCCTGGGCGTCGGTCGGCGTCGACCCCAAGTTCACCGGCGACGGTAGCCTCATCGTCATCCACAAGCTGCTCGAGCGCGCCGGCCTCACGCCATCCGACATCAACCTGTGGGAGATCAACGAGGCCTTTGCCTCGGTGCCCGTCTCCGTCTGCCAGGAACTCGGACTCGACGAGAACGCGGTCAACATCTATGGCAGCGGCTGCAGCCTCGGCCATCCGATCGCGGCGAGTGGCGCCCGCATGCTGACCACGCTCGCACACGAATTACACCGTCGCGGAGGCGGAATCGGCGTCGCCGCGATGTGTGCCGGTGGTGGCCAGGGCGGCGCCGTCCTCGTGCAGGTCTGAGACGAGTAGGTCTATCGGAGGGAAGAGAAAATGTCCGCAGCAGTCTTGTTCGCCTGGTCCAGTCCCACCTCGCAAGAGACCGACGCAGAGTTCAACCAGTGGTACGACACGGTCCATGCACCGCAGGTCAAGGAAGCGATCGGCACTGAGGTGCGCTTGAACCGCTACCTGCTCAGCGAGCCGAACGCTGACAACGCCGCCACCGTCCCCCGCTATCTCGCCGTATACGAGTTCAGCGACACCGATGTCGCCACAGCACACGCTGCTCTGATGGGGGCCTTCAAGGGCCGCAAGTTCGACATGTCGCCCACCATCGACTCGAAGGCAGGGAGCATGCAGTGGTATACGCCAGTGCAGTGAATTTGCCTGCCCCCTTGCGGATCAATACAGGAAAGAGCCGATGAGATGACACGCCTGCTCGACAGAACACACACCGACAACACAGCGGTGCAATTGCTGCTCCGCGCCGCCGTCGGCGGAACGATGATCGCCCACGGCGTCAAACACGGGCGGAGTATCAACGGTACTGCCGGGTGGTTCGGCTCGATCGGCTTCACCCAGCCCAAACTGCAGGCTCAGGCGTCGGCTGTGGTCGAGGTCGGCGCAGGCGCTGCCATCGTCGCCGGCGCAGGCACCCCAGTGGCCGCTGCCGCCGTGGTGGGAACAATGGCGGTTGCCGCGAAGTCGGTGCATCTGCCCAACGGCTTCTTCATCACCTCAGAAGGCTGGGAGTACGTCACCAACCTCGGGGTTGCCGCCGTGGCACTGGCGTCGATGGGTCCGGGCAAGTTCAGCGTCGACCGGGCACTCGGCCTGGACAGCAAGATCACCGGTGGCAGGGCAGCAGCCCTGGCCGCCGGCCTCGGTCTCGCTGCCGCAGGAGCGCAGCTGGCAATGTTCCATCGGCCCGAAAACAAGTGATCACGGGGTGATTCGGTAGCTTTTTGCCGCCTCTGACTCATGGGGACTACTGCATCTGCAGTAGTCCCCATGACTGCGTCAGGCCGATTACACAGCACGAGTTGCGATGGATCCTGGTTGAAGCGTCGAACTCTCGGCGTCTCTCGTGTGCACCGAAAGGCCAGCCCTTGTCATCACTCGCCCACTGGTGCTTGCGGCGGCGCACTGTCGTCGTCACAGCCTGGATTGCCCTGCTCATCGGACTCGCTGCCGCGGTCGTGAGCGCCGGCACCGGATTCACCGACACCACCAACGTCCCCGACAGCGATTCCGCCACCGGCTACAGCCTCATCGCCCGGGCAGGCGGCCCACAGGCGGCAGCACTGAGTGCCGACAGCGGCACCATCGCATGGCAGACCACGGGCGTCTCGATCGACGACCCTTCTGTGAAACAGCAGGTGTCGACAGCCCTCGCCGACATCGCCGCCCTACCCGACGTCATAGGCGTCAGCAGCCCGTACAGCGACATGGGTGGCGAACAGGTGGATTCAACGACCAACACCGCCTTCGCCACCGTCGATTTCATCAAGGACTCGGACACGGACGCCGCCTCGGACATCGCGAAAGACCTGCAGACGTCCACCATTGACGTCCAAATGGGCGGGGACGCCTTCAGCGTGCAGCCCGGTGGCGGCTCGCACATCACCGAGGTGATCGGCATCGTCGCCGCGTTCGCCCTGCTGCTCCTGGTCTTCCGTTCGGTCTGGGCCGCGCTGTTGCCCATCCTGACCGGCATCATGGGCGTCGGAACCTCCCTGCTTGCTGTCATGCTCATCTCGCACGTACTCGACATGTCCGCCACCTCACTGACGATGGGCGCACTCATCGGGCTTGGTGTCGGAATCGACTACGCGCTCTTCATCGTTCACCGTCATCGCACAGCGCTCATGAATGGGCACTCGGTACGAGATTCGATCGCCCAAGCGGTCGGCACCTCGGGCCGGGCGGTGATCTTCGCGGGCCTGACGGTGGTGATCGCGTTGCTGGGCATGTTCGTGGTCAACCTGAGCATCCTGACCGGGATGTCCCGCGCCGCAGCTCTGACGGTGCTGTTCACTGTCGCGACCGCAATCACCCTGTTGCCGGCGCTGTTGGCGATGCTCGGTACCCGCGTGTTGTCCAAGAAGCAGCGGGCCGCCCTGGCAGCAGGCGACACCAATTCGGCCGAGTCGAAAGGGGTCGCGGCCCGATGGGCTGCGCTTGTCCAGGCGTCACCGGTCAAGTTCGCAGCTCTCGCGGCAGTACTCATCGGAGTAGTGGCGGCGCCGGTCGTCGCGTTGCAGGTCGGTACCGCCGACTCGAGCAGCGATCCGGCCGGGTCGCCGGGCAACTCCTACCACCAAATGATGGCCGAGGGTTTCGGTGACGGCTTCGACGCCCCCATCCTCCTCGTCGCACAGGCGCCCGACGACGCATCGAAGCAGGTCTTCACGGACTACACCCAGACCGTCTCCGGTCTGCCCGACGTCGCCGACGTGGTGGCCGATCAGCAGAGCGCCGGTTCGGAAATCCTGGTGGCCACCGTGACCCCTGCTTCCAGCGGCCAGCAGGAGGCGACCAACGATCTGGTTGCCGACCTACGCGCAGGAGCCCCTGAGGGGTTGAACGTCCACGTGACGGGGTCGGTGGCCTCGAACATCGACATGGCCGACGCCCTCATGAGCAAGCTGCCGTTGTACCTCGGATTGATCGCCCTGCTGGGCTTTCTGTTGCTCGCGATGGCGTTCCGCAGTGTGCTCGTTCCGTTGCTGGGTGCTGTCAGTAACCTGTTCACCATTCTCGTCGGCCTAGGAGCCATCACCGCCGTCTTCCAGTTCGGCTGGGGCTCAGAGCTTCTAGGAGTCGGCGGCGGTGCACCCATCGAGTACCTGGTACCGGTACTCATCGTCGGCGTGATGTTCGGTCTGTCGATGGACTACCAGGTCTTCCTCATCAGCCGGATGCACGAGGAATGGACCACAACCGGCGACAGCCGAGCAGCGGTACGAGTCGGCGTCGGCGAGACCGGACGGGTGATCGCGGCCGCCGCCACGATCATGCTGTGCGTGTTCGCGTCGTTCGGGTTCAGCGGTGAACGGATCGTGGCAGCAATCGGGATCGGCATGGCCATCGCGGTTGTGTTGGACGCCTTCGTCATCAGGCTCATCCTCATGCCCGCTCTGATGACCCTGATCGGATCCAAGGTCTGGTGGTTCCCGTCATGGGCCGAGCGCATCACCCCACGCGTTTCGATTGAGGGCCCCGTGGACACCGGCGCCTCCGACGACCGGTTGCTGGAGTCGGAAGTTCGCTCCTGACGATGACGGGTCGAGGTGAGTGGGAGGATCAAGACGTGAACCTCGCAACGATCGTCGACCCGTGGTCGCGAGGACCGAAATGGTTCCGGCGCACGCGCGGCATCGAGATCGCCACGGTGGTGGTGATCATCTTGGCCGCCGGGGTCGAGTCATGGCGGATCGCCTATGACCATGCTGCTCTCGGCGGCGGGTACATCGATCTGCTGATCACCCTGGCCGGCATCGCGCTGGCCTGGTATCGCCCCTGGCCCGGCATCATTCTGACGGCCTGCGGCCCATTGGTTGCCATGAGCCTGGGCTGGGATCCGCTGGTGCCGTGGACCATGGTGGTCTTCGCGACTTTCGTCTTCACACTCCGCGGGCTGCCCGGACTTCCGGTCGGGATACTCGTCGCCGCGGCGAACTTCACCGCGGTGGCCGTCTTCAACGACATCGGAGTGACCAACATCTATGCCGCCGTAGCAGCGATCTCCGCGGTGGCCGCGGCCGCGGCGGGTAGTGCCATCCGCGGGCATCGCCAGTACTGGGACGAACTGGAGAAACGGACGCAGGACGCGGTCAGCAACCGCGAACTCGAAGTCGAACATCGCGTGGCCGAGGAACGCCTGCGAATTGCACGCGACCTGCACGACGTCGTCGGTCACGAAGTCGCGGTGATCAGCATGCATCTCGGTGCTGCCGAGATCCACCTCCCTTTGGGAGCTGATGCCAGTCGCGATGACCTGGCAGCAGCGCGTGTGGGCGTTCAGTCGGTGTTACGCGAGACGCAGAGCATCCTCGCTGTGCTCCGCGTCGGCTCCGAGGACGACACCCTGTCCCCGGCCGCCGGTTACGCCGGGATCGTCGATCTGGTGGGAACGTTCCGGTCGGCCGGGCTCGTGGTCCGTGCCGACATCGCGCAGGAGCCGGCGGCGTTGTCCCCCAACGTGAGTACAGCGGCGTACCGAATCGCGCAGGAGGCGCTGACCAACGCGCAACGGCACGGGACGGGATCGGTGGACCTACGCATCGAGCTCGACAACGGCTGTGTGACGGTCGAGGTCTCCAATCCGATCGGAGGCGCAGAACCCGGGACTCGCCGAGCCGGCAGCGGGTACGGATTGGTAGGGATGCGCGAGCGGGCGGCGTCCGCCAACGGCCGGCTCACCATCGACACCATCGACGGATTATTCCGCGTCCGCGCGGTCCTCGGTCCCGATGCACCAGAGGTTTCGCGATGATTCGGGTCCTGATCGTCGACGACCAGGAGATGATCCGGGTCGGTCTGCGCACCATCATCGACGCCCATCCCGATCTGACTGTGGTCGGAGATGTCAGCGATGGTCTCCAAGCCCTACAGGCCCTCGAGACACTGGCCGCTGACGTCATCCTCATGGACATCAGGATGCCCGGTATAGATGGGGTGGAGACCACCAGACGGATCCGCGCAACGCACCGCGGCGACGATCTCCGCATCGTCGTCCTCACCACCTTCGAGCACGACGACAACGTGCTGGCGGCACTGCGGGCCGGCGCAAATGGGTTCCTGAGCAAAGGTGTCGGCCCTGGCGATCTTGCTGCCGGCATCATCGAGGTCGCGGCCGGTGGCGGCGCTCTCTCCGGGGCCGCCGCCGCAGCGCTCATCGGGCACGTCGCGGGGGACCGTGCGCTTCCCATCGATCCCGTCATGGCCGACCGCTTCACCGCGCTCACCCCGCGCGAGCGCGAGGTGGTGGCGGCCATCGCGGGCGGGCTGGACAACAAAAAGATCGCCGAGCGGATGTTCCTGTCGCCGTTCACGGTCAAGACCCATGCCAATCGGGCGATGACCAAGGTCGGAGCGCGGGACCGGGCCCAACTGGTCACGTTCGCCTATCGCGCCGGGGTCTCGCCCACTGCATGACCGGAACCGCGCGGCAGGCGCACGTTCAACAATGCCCATGCCTACCGGCTCGTGGTCACGCAGTAGTCGTCACTGACCGCTCGGGGATCGAGAGAAGTCGACTTGAACCGCGGCGTTGCTCAGCGCCGTCACGACACTGGTGCCGTACGGCCCCCTGTCGTCATACAGGGTCGCCGTGCCCACCGAGATGCCGTCGGCAGTGATGTGACTATCGGCCTCGACCCCGAGGAGCAAACCCTCCGGCAATCGGGAGATCGCCATCGTGACATCGCAGTTGATGTAGCCGATGCCCGCTGTTCCGAGGTTGGTCACCAGGCTGGCGGACTCGGCGGACTGAACGGCGTGGACGAAAGGCGAGGCCGGTTCACCTGGTACCACAGGCAAACTCGCGCCCCATGCGCGTTTCCGGTCTGCGTTCTGGTGCTCGGCGATACTTTGAGTCCACCCGGTCCGGTCCGTGTTCAGCCAGGGATGCGTTGATTCGTTGTCGGTCGGCATCCGCTCCGGAGGGTAGAAGTCCGCGGCCGGAACCCATTCGGCACCCGGCGGAGCACTCGACTTCCTCAGGTACACCACGGTGGCCCGGGCCACCGCCACATCATGCTGCGTCACCTCCACGTCAGCAAGAACGATCCGGCGACCGGCGCGCAGCTGCCGAGTTCGAAACACGGTGGGCAGGTTCTTGGCCGCCTTGTAGAGATCAATGGTGAATCTCGCCGGTACGAAGTCCGGGCCACCGAACTCGAGTTCGAGGGCGCGTGCAGCGGCGCCGCAGATGGCCGGCCCGTTCAGCGTTTCCGAGCTCCAGGCGCTCGTCGCCCACTCGGTCGGGATCAGTTCTGCGGGATCGGCGCAGGTGGTGAAGAAGCTCAGCGATTCGGTCACCGCTGAGATGG
Source organism: Williamsia limnetica (assembly GCF_003217475.1). Lineage (GTDB taxonomy): Bacteria > Actinomycetota > Actinomycetes > Mycobacteriales > Mycobacteriaceae > Williamsia > Williamsia limnetica. The sequence goes on from NZ_QJSP01000008.1 coordinate 62,193, forward strand.
TGCCACCGAGCGCGGCCGTGACCACCACGTTCTTCATAAGTGTGGGAATCAGCACTTCTCAAAACGAGTATGGCAATATTCGTAGACGAGAATGCAATTTCCGTTTAGTGTGAGTGGGTGCCCAGCCGTCCGAAGTGGACTCATGCCGGAGGCACCAGACTTTGGAGGACAACTCATGGCGAAGGCGCTCGCGCCCGACGTTTCAACGTGGCCTGCGGAGAATGCGCAGCTCATCGGCAGCAGGTGTGATGCCTGCGGCGCCACCACGTGGCCCAAGCAGGACCGCTGCCCCCGGTGCAGTGGACCGGACATGTCCGAGCTGCTGCTGCCCCGCCGTGGAGAACTGATCGCGTTCACCACCCAGGGCTTCGTACCGAAACTTCCCTACGCGGGCGGTGAGACCGCTGCGACGTTCGAAACCTTCGGCATGGGGCTCATCCAGCTCGGGGAGGTGGTCAGGGTCGAGGCCCGGCTGACCGAGGCGGATCCGGAGAAGCTGGCCGACATCAAGGACGTCGAACTCACCTTCATCCCGTTCTACACCGATGCCGATGGCACCGAGATCATCACCTGGGCGTTCGCGCCGGTTACACAGAGCTGAACGAGGAGTTTCTCATATGAACGACGTTGCCATCATCGGTGTCGGCCTGCATCCATTCGGACGATTCGGCGCCAAGTCGGCCATCGAAATGGCCGCTGACGCAATTCAACTGGCACTGGCCGACTCCGGCGCCCAGTGGAAAGACATCCAGTTCGGTATCGGCGGTAGCTACGAGGTGGACAACACCGATGCCGTGACCCGCCTGGTCGGCCTCACCGGGATCCCGTTCACGAACGTGTTTAACGCGTGCGCGACCTCGGCCAGCGCCATCGAGCAAACCGCCGACGGGATCCGTTCGGGTAAGTACGACATCGGTATCGCGGTGGGCACCGACAAGCATCCGCGCGGAGCGTTCACCGCAGATCCCGCGATGCTCGGCCTCCCCGCCTGGTACGCCGAGAACGGTCAGTTCGTGACCACCCAGTTCTTCGGCATGAAGATCAGCCGATACATCCGCGACCACAACATCTCAGTGGAAACACTCGCGAAAGTTGCTGCGAAGAACTACCGCAACGGCGGCCTCAACGAGAAGGCCTTCCGTCGCAAGCCGATCAGCGAAGACGAGATCCTCGGCGCTCAGATGCTGAACTACCCGCTGACGCACTACATGTTCTGCGCGCCCGACGAAGGTGCGGCCGCAGTGATCATGTGTCGCGGCGACATTGCCAAGCGCTTCACTTCGAACCCGGTTTACCTGCGGTCCACCGCGATCCGCACGCGGACCTACGGTGCTTACGAGGTTCACGCCACCTGGGCCGCCATCGACGAAGACGTCTCCCCTACCGTCTATGCCTCCCGTGCCGCTTACGAGCAGGCCGGCATCGGTCCCGAGGACGTCAACGTGATGCAGCTCCAGGACACCGACGCCGGCGCCGAGGTCATCCACATGGCAGAGAACGGATTCTGTGCCGACGGTGACCAGGAGAAGCTCATTGCCGAGGGGGCGACCGAAATCGGCGGTTCGATGCCTGTCAACACCGACGGCGGTCTGATCGCCAACGGTGAGCCCATCGGTGCGTCAGGGATCCGCCAGGTCCACGAACTCGTCCTGCAGCTACGCGGGCAGGCCGGCGACCGGCAGGTCCCCGGAAAGCCCAAGGTCGGCTACGCGCAGGTGTACGGCGCGCCCGGCACTGCAGCAGCATCGATTCTCTCGCTGTAGCGAAACCCCGGCGCGTGCAGTTCACGTCGCGGTCAGCGGTGGCCCACCCTCGCCTGCTCCTCACCGGAGCAGTGCGAGGCGTGGCCACCGCTTCGTTCGTGAGTCGACCGATGCGCCCGAATCCCTTCTTGTACAGCAACTGTCCGGTCCCTCCTAGGCGCATTGGAGCCCCTCGAGATGCGAACCATTCCCGTCCACCTGGTGCAGAAGTACAAGGACGAGGGGTGGTGGACCGACGAGACGATCGGCGACCTGCTCGCGACCGGTCTGGCCGCAGCACCTGACGTAGAGTTCCGGATCCATTCCGCGGTTCGACCGTGGACAGGGACGTTCGCCGACGTCGAGCTCGTCGCCCGAAGGCTCGCGGCCGGACTCCGCGACAGAGGGGTGGAGCCGGGCGACGTCGTCGCATTCCAGTTGCCCAACTGGATGGAGGCTGCAGCCACATTCTGGGCAACCTCACTTCTCGGGGCCACGGTGGTGCCGATCGTGCACTTCTACGGTCCCAAAGAGGTCGGGTACATCCTCGGCGCGGTCACACCGAAGGTGTACATCACAGCGGAAAGCTTCGGCCGCTGGCAGTTCGACCCCGAGCTCAGTTCGCACGTCCCCATCGTCGGCGTGGTCGGACGGGACTTCGACGACCTCCTCGCCGACGAGCCGATGCCCGGAATCGTCCCCACCGACCCGTCGCTACCGGCCCTCATCGCGTTCACCTCCGGTACGACCAGCTCTCCCAAGGGCGTCATCCACAGTCACCAGTCGCTCGGCCACGAGACACGCCAGCTCGGTGCGTGGTATCCACCCGACCGCGGTCGCCAGCTCACCGCCGCACCGGTCGGTCACTTCATCGGCATGGTGAACGCCTTCCTCATCCCCGTACTCGACGGGTCACCGATCAACCTCACCGACGCCTGGGACCCCGCACAGGCGTTGTCGCTCATGCAGAGCGACGGACTGACCGTCGGCGGTGGTGCCACCTACTTCGTCATCAGTCTGCTCGACCACCCCGACTTCACCTCCGATCACCTGAAGTTCATGAAATATGCCGGACTCGGTGGGTCGTCGGTCCCAGCCGTGGTCACCACCCGCCTGGCCGAGCTCGGGATCACGGTCTTCCGCTCCTACGGCAGCACCGAACACCCCTCGATAGTGGGGTCGATGTACGACGCACCGGAAGAAAAGCGGTTGTTCACCGACGGAGTCGTGTTGTCCGGAGTGGAGATACGCCTGGCGGACGACGGCGAGATCTTCAGTCGCGGACCCGACCTCTGCTTGGGTTACACCGATGCCGAGCTCACTGCCAAACACTTCGACGACGAGGGCTGGTACCGCACAGGCGATGTCGGCGAGCTCGATGAGGACGGGTATCTCACGATCACCGACCGCAAGTCCGACATCATCATCCGCGGTGGTGAGAACATCAGCGCCCTCGAGGTCGAAGAGGTTCTCCTCGGGATGCCCGACGTAGCGGAAGCCGTTGTGGTCGCAGCCCCCGACGCACGCCTCGGCGAGCGCGCTGCCGCCGTTTTACGGCTCCTCCCCGGACGGCCGATGCCGTCGATGGAGGACCTGCGTGCCCACTTCGGCCGAGTCGGAATCGCCAAACAGAAGTGGCCTGAGGAGCTTCACCAGGTCGGCGACTTCCCGCGCACCGCAAGCGGCAAAGTCCAGAAGTTTCTCGTCCGTCGAGACATTGCGACAGCCGGAGAAAGAGAATAGTGTTCTCACTAAAGGAAAAGGAGGATCTCATGCCAGATGCATTGCCGTATCCGTTGTTCGACGCGGACAACCACCTCTACGAGACCGAGGAGGCGCTGACGAAGTTCCTTCCGGACAAGTACAAGGGCGCGATCAAGTACGTCCAGGTGGAGGGTCGTACGAAGATCGCCATCCGTAACCAGATCAGCGACTACATCCCCAACCCGACGTTCGATGTGGTCGCACGCCCGGGTGCCATGGAGGATTACTTCAAGAACGGCAACCCCGAGGGCAAGAGCAAGCGCGAGATCTTCGGCAAGCCGATCAAGTCGCCCGCCGCATTCCGCGAGCCCGGCCCCCGCCTGGAGCTGATGGATCAGCTGCAGATCGACCGGACCCTGATGTTCCCGACGCTTGCGAGCCTCATCGAGGAGCGCATGCGTGACAATCCGGAACTCATTCACGCCGTGGTCCACTCGCTCAACCAGTGGCTGTACGAGAAGTGGTCGTTCAACTACAAGGAGCGGATCTTCACCGTTCCCGTGATCAGCCTGCCCATCGTGGACAAGGCGATCGAAGAGCTCGAGTGGGTTGTCGAACGAGGCGCGAAAGCGATCCTGGTTCGGCCCGCACCGGTGCCCGGATACAAGGGCATGCGGTCGTTCGCACTCCCCGAGTTCGACCCGTTCTGGAAGCGCGTCGTCGAGCTCGATGTGCTGGTCACCCAGCACTCCTCGGACAGCGGCTACGCCCGGTACAACCAGGACTGGGAAGGCAGCGGCGACGAGATGCTCCCCTTCGTCACCAACGCGTTCCGCATGGTCAGCGAATGGCGTCCGATTCAGGACACAGTCGCCTCGTGGGTCTGCCACGGCGCGCTGTTCCGCCACCCGGACCTTCGCATCGCCGTGATCGAAAACGGAGCCAGCTGGCTGCCGCACGTGCTGCAGACCCTGAGCGACGTCTTCAAGAAGGCTCCCGAGGGCTTCGGCATGCAGGACCCTGTCGCGGCCATCAAGAAGAGCATCCACGTGAGCCCCTTCTGGGAAGAGGACTTCAGCAAGCTCACCGCCCTCATCGGCGCCGAGCGCGTGCTGTTCGGTTCGGACTACCCACATCCCGAGGGACTCGCAGAGCCGACCACCTACATCAGCCACATCCAGCACCTCCCGCTCGAAGACCAGAAGCTGGTCATGGGTGGGAACATGGCGAGGTTGCTCAAGGTATGACATGGGAGACCATCCCGCAGATGGTCCTCTCCGCAGGCGACCGCTTCGGTGATGCCGAAGCGGTCGTCGACGGTGAACTCCGGCTGTCCTTCACAGAACTCGCAGAGCGGGTTCGAAGGGCAGCCGGAGCTTTTGCATCAGCGGGTATCGACAAGGGTGATCGGGTGGCCATCTGGGCACCGAACTCCGCCGAGTGGATCATCTCGGCGTTCGGTCTGCTGACCGCCGGCGGTGTCCTCGTCCCGGTGAACACGCGTTACAAGGCAGACGAAGCGTTCGATATCGTCTCGCGCAGCGGAGCGAAAGTTTTACTGGTGCAGCAAGGTTTCCTCGGAACGCAGTACCGCGGACCCGACGGCGTCCCCGTCATCGACCTGAAGTCCAGGTTCCTCTCCAGCGGTGAATTCTTCGAGCGTGAGGTGAGTGGAAGCGACATCGCCGACATCATGTACACCTCCGGCACCACGGGCCGTCCCAAGGGCGTCATGATGAATCACGCCCAGACCCTGCGGCTGTTCTCCGAATGGTGCGACCTCGCCGACCTCCGCGAGGGTGACCGCTATCTGATCGTGAACCCCTTCTTCCACATGTTCGGTTACAAGGCCGGCATGATCGCGTCGATGATCCGCGGTGCCACCATCTACCCCGTGCCGGTCCTCGACGTCGATGAGGTTTTCGATCTCGTGGAGCGCGAGAGGATCACGATGCTTCCCGGTCCCCCGACCCTCTACCAGTCACTCCTGGCGGCCACCGACAGCGGCCGCGACCTGTCTTCCTTGCGGGCCGCTGTCACCGGCTCCGCCGACATCCCCGTCGAGCTGATCCGCCGGATCAAGAACGATCTGCCCTTCGAGACGATCATGACCGGCTACGGGCTCAGTGAGGGAGGCACTGCGACAGCTTCGCGCGCCGGAGACACCTTCGAACAGATCGCGACCACAGTCGGAACCCCCTGCGAGGGCGTTGAACTGCGAATCGCCGAGGACGGCGAAGTACTCATCCGCGGTTACAACGTGATGCAGGGCTATCTGGACGACCCGGTTGCCACAGCCGAGGCGATCGACACCGAGGGCTGGCTGCACACCGGGGACCTCGGTTCTCTCGACGACGACGGCCGGCTGAAGATCATCGGACGCAAGAAAGACATGTTCATCGTCGGAGGCTTCAACGCCTATCCTGCCGAGATCGAGGGTTTTCTGCTGGAGCATCCTGCCGTCGCACAGGCCGCCGTCATCGGCGTGCCCGACGACCGTATGGGCGAGGTCTGCAAAGCGGTCATCGTCGCGAAAGCGCCGGTATCAGAGAGTGATCTGATCGCCTGGAGCCGAGAGCGAATGGCTGGTTTCAAGGTTCCCCGGTACGTCGAGTTCCGTAGCGAACTCCCCACCAACGCGACCGGGAAAGTAGTTAAAGACCAACTCCGCTGACCGGGCCCTCCCAGACGTCGAGCGTGCCGCTACAGCCGACGACCAGACTGTTGAGGCACGGTCGGCGGCGGTAAGGGCAGGGTCGGCGACGGTCAGGGGCCTTCGAGGATGGTCACCGCGGCCACGGCCGTGGGACCACCGATGTTGTGCGCCAACCCGACCCGGGCACCATCGACCTGATTGATCGCCGTGCCGCGAAGCTGATCGAACAACTCGACGCACTGTGCCACGCCGGTGGCACCCGGAGGATGCCCCTTCGACTTCAGTCCGCCACTGGGATTGATCGGCATCGATCCGCCGACGGCCGTGTCACCGGCCTCGAGGAGCTTGTAGCCCTCGAATCGGTTCGCGAATCCCAGGTCTTCGTAGCTGATGAGTTCGACACCGGTGAAGAAGTCGTGGACCTCGGCGACATCGACGTCGGCCGGGGTCATCCCGGCCATCGTGAAGGCCTGCTTCGCAGCCCGCACAGTGGCCGGGAACGTGGTCATATCCGACTTGTGCTGATGCATGACCGAATCGAGTCCAAGCCCGACGCCGCGAACCCAGACCGGTCGATCGGTATAGCGGTCGACGACGTCCTCTGCCGCCAGGATCAGGGCTGCGGCACCGTCACTCTGCGGTGCACAGTCGTAGAGACCGAACGGCGTCACCACCGTCGGCGCCGAAAGTGCCTGCTCCATGGTGATCTCGAACCGCAGGCGCGCCTTCGGATTGTTGACACCCTGGTGGTGGTTCTTCACCGCCACCATGGCCATGTGCTCCCGAGTGGCGGGCGATTCGTGGAGATAACGGCTCACGTGCAAGGCGAATCCCGCGGGCGCCACGACACCGAGGGGGTAGTCCCACGCCATGTCTCGGGAGGTGGCCTCCCACTCCCAGAGCATGTCTTTCGAGGCCGTCTCACGAAGCTTGTCCGCGCCCATCACCAGCGCGACGTCGAAAGCGCCGGATGCGATGCCGTAGAGAGCGTTTCGCACCGCGTCGTTGCCAGTGGCGCAGGAGTTCTCGATCCGGGTCACCGGGATGTCGGGTAACCCGAGGGAATCGGCTAGGATCCCGGACGGGAATCCGTCGGTGGTGCCCATGGCACCGAACCATGCTGCTTGCAGGTCGTTCTTGTCGATTCCCTTGTCGACACTGCTTGCGGCATCGGCGTAGGCCATCGGCAGGAGATCTTTGATACCCAGCGCGAAGTGCTCGGCGAACGGCGTCATGCCCGCTCCAACCACAGCGACTTTCCTCATACCGCCACTCCTTCTGCTCCGAGAGCCGGTGCCGGCTCGATCGCGGCCTCCGGCTCGAATGCGTAGCCGTAATCGGGGACTCCCGATCTCATGGCAACTCTGCGCAACGCCAGCCGTCCGCGATCTCCGATGTCGACGGAGCCGGCATCGGCGCCGGTGACCTTGACCAGCGCGCGCACGTTCACGCCCTCGAGCTCGACGATGACCAACGTGTACGGCGTCTTCAATCCAGGAACCGGAACATGCACCGTGACAGCGGTATAGACAGTTCCAACTCGTGGCAGGGGCACCAGTTCGTACTTGGTCTGCAGAGCCCCGTCGTCCGAGACCTGATAGCGGGGTGGGAACTCGAGGATCTCGCTGCCGACATGCTTGCCGGCCTCCCATCGAACCTTTGCCTCGAACGCCCGCTCGTAGGCGGCCAACGAGATGGGGATCTCGTTGCCCGGGACGTAGACCGTCTCGGGCTTGTCGCGTGGCGCCGGCTCACGGCGGTTGATCGTCACCGATCCCGGGGCGACGGTGATACCGGAAAGGCTCGCCTGTTCCACCGCGACCAACGGACCTGTTGTCTCCGACTCCGCCATCGATGCCAGCGCGAACAGACCCGAGCTCGCGCCGATCGTCGGCAGGGCCATGGATGTGCCCTCACTGAGTTCGGCCGCCTGTTTTGCGTCGACTCCGGCCACGGCCGCAGGATGTTCGAGCCACGCAGCCGCGAGCGACGCGACCAGGCCACGATCGTGCAGCAACCGCGCGTCGCCGTAATCGTGCACTGCTCCCGTCGAATTCCGGGTACGGACCGGCAGGCTGCGGGCGACTCGCGCCGACGTACGAACGTGGAGACCACAATCCGACGTCACGGCGGCCGCGGCGCCGGCAGGCTCGAGATCGACACCGATGACCAGCGTCCGTTGCCGGGCCGAGCTGAGTGCGTCCAGCGTGGCGGGCGCGCCTCCGAGCCGTTCGGTGACCTCGAGTTCGGGATCGAGGTCCAGACCGGCCAGAAGCACTGCCGCGTTGCTGCTCTCGAGGAGCGGCAGGTCACGGGTGACGAGTACGACCGAGTCCACCGGGTTGCCCTTGGCGAGCGCAGCGCGGCCTGCCTCGACCGCCATCGTGATGGCGTCTTCGTCGTCTCCGACCACCCGATGATCAGCGCCGCCCCACGGGGGCAGGTAGGTGCCGATGGACGCGATGTATGGCATGTGGATCTCCTGCTTACGTGACCGCGCCTGCGGTCTTGAGTTCGATGATTCGGTCCCACTCCAGCCCGAGCTCGAGAAGGATCTCGTCGGTGTCGGCCGCGAACTCCGGTGCGGGACCGGTGTGGGTGGCACCAACATCGAATTGGACGGGACTGGAAACCAATTCGATCTCACCGGCCTGGACGAAGTAGTCGTTGGCCCGGACCTGGGGATCGACGGTCACCTGGAGAGAATCCTGTACCGGTGCCCACGGCCCGGCCAATGTCTGCAGCCGCGTGGTCCAGTCCTCGAGCGTGCGCTTGGCGAACGCCTCACGCAGGATCGACACGGCCTCGGCGCAGTTCGCGGTGATGTCGCTTGCTGTTGCGAATCGCGGATCGTCGATCAGATCCTCGCGCTCGATGTGTCGACACACATCCGCCCAGAACTTCGTCGGCTGCATCATGACCAGGGAGAGGTAGCGGCCGTCGGACGTGGTGTACAGACCGGTCAACGGATTCACCGGCGAGCCATGAACGCCGGGAACCGGCGCCACCATGGGCTCTTTGAGATGCGCAGACAACGCTATGCCGTGGCCCATGGCGTACAGCCCGCTGCCGAGCAGCGACACGTCGACCACCGAACTCTCGCCTGTCCGCTCTCTTTTCACCAGGGCGGCCGCGACACCGCCTGCAAGATTGGCCCCCGAGATCGTGTCACCGTACGCCGGGCCCGGCGGCGCGATCATGCCTTCGGTTCCCGGCGGGGTGACAGTCGCCGCGGTGCCCGCCCGGCACCAGAAGGCCGTCATGTCGTAACCGCCCCGGTCGGCCTCATCGCCGCGGGGCCCGAGCGCGCTGCCCCTGGCGTAGATGATCTTCGGGTTCACCGCACGGATGTCGTCGACGTCGATTCCAAACTTTTCGCGGTGCTGTGGGAGGAAGCTCGTGAGGAACACGTCGGCCCGGCGCACCAAGTCGTAGAGAAGCTCTCGCCCTTCGGGTTTGGACATGTCGAGCCCGAAACTCCGCTTGCCACGATTGGCGTGTTCGACGTTCGGGTTCGGATCGCCGACCACCTTCATCTGACCCGTCTGACGCAGTCCACGTTGCGGGTCACCGGTGACGGCGTGCTCGATCTTGATCACCTCGGCGCCCCAATCCGAGAGCACTCCGCCCGCGGACGGGACGAAACCGTACATGGCGACCTCGAGGACGCGAATCCCTTCGAGTGGCCTCACGAGGCAGCCACCACCGGTGCCGCGAAAGCCTTCTGCTCGAGGAACTCCTCGAGGCCGGACGCGCTCATCTCGCGCCCCAATCCCGACTGCTTGTAGCCGCCGAACGGCACGTCCGGGGTGAAATAGTTTCCGCCGTTGATGCTGAACGTACCGGTGCGGATACGGCGCCCGATCGCGATCGCACGATCCTCGTCGGCACTCAGGACGCCGCCGGAGAGACCGAACTGGGAGTCGTTGGCGATCCGCACCGCATCGTCGTCGCCGTCGTAAGGGATCACGGCCAGTACGGGTCCGAAAACCTCGTCTTGTGCGATCTCGCTGGACGGGTCCACATTCGCGAGCAGAGTGGGCTTGTAGAAGTAGCCCGGGCTGACGCGCTCGCCGCCGGTCACCAAGGTGGCGCCCGCCTCGACCGCGCGCTGGACCATGCCGTCGACCTTGTCTCGCTGACGCTCGCTGATCAACGGACCCATGTACATCTTCGGGTTGGTCGGATCGCCGTACGGGACGTGTTCCATCATGGCCGAGACCATCGCGACGATTTCATCGTGCTTGTCACGCGGCACCAGCAGGCGTGTGGTCAGCGCGCAGCCCTGACCCGCGTGCGAACAGATACTGAACGCCGCGAACTGCGCAGTGGTCTTGAAGTCGGCGTCGTCGAGCACCAGCAGTGCAGACTTGCCGCCGAGTTCGAGGAATACCCGCTTGAGGGTGTCCGCCGCGGCGGCCATGATCTTCTTACCCACCGGCGTGGAGCCGGTGAAGGAGACCACGTCGACATCAGGGTGCGTTGTCATCACCTCGCCGACCGCGATCTCGGTGGAAGAGAGGACGTTGACGACGCCGGCGGGGATGTCGGTGTGCTCGGCGATCAGTTCGCCCAGAGCCAGGGTCAGCAGTGGAGTATCCGGCGCACCCTTGAGGATCACCGTGCATCCGGCCGCGAGCGAGGGAGCGAGTTTCGCGAGCGCGAGTTGCGTCGGGTAGTTGTATGCGGCAATGGCCGAGACCACCCCGGCAGCTTCCTTTTCGACCCAACGCCGGTGGAGCTTGCCACTGAGTTCGACCTCGCCGAGGTCTTCGCTGAGGGGGTAGGTGCGGAGCAGGTCCGCGTAGTACTTGATGATGCCGATCGGCGCTTCGAGTTGGTTGCCGTGGGTGAGGAGGCGGGTCGCTCCCACCTCGGCCATCGTCAGTTCCCGGAGGTCCTCGAGATTGTCCAGCATCGCCTGGTGCAGCTGATCGAGGCACTTGATGCGGAATTCGACGTTCGTGGACCAGTCCGTGGTGTCGAAGGCCCGACGAGCAGCTTCGACAGCGGCCTTCGCTTCGGCGACACCCGCATCCGGCGCATGGCCGTAGACCTCACCGGTTGCCGGGTTCAGCGAGGGAAAGGTCTTGTCGAGGGAGACGAGCTCGCCGTCGATGAGCAAGCGCTTCCGGACGCCGCCGCTCGCCGGATTGACTTCTCCACTGGTCGCCAACGTTTCCTGGGCTGCCATAGCGCCTCCTCGAATCTATGAAAACTTCATTCTCAAATATGACCAACGCCACATCCGCTTTCTTCGCACTGTAGCAACAAAATCCGTGATCGCCTACCTCCAATCCCCCCGCTCAGGCGTCGGCCGCGCGAGCGGAAAGGTCCAGAACAGGCGCAGTGCACACTTGCCGACTGCTACGTTCGGAGAGTATCGTTCTCGCAAAACGAAAGGGATGTTCTTGTGATTGAGACAACAGCCATCACCCCGGCCCTGGGTGTTCAGGTCTCCGGCGTCGAGGATCTCCTCGACGATGCAGTGGCCGCACAGTGCCTGGAAGCGCTGAAATGGCGCGGTGTCCTCCTGATTCGGGGCCTGAACCTCGACGACGATCAGCAGGTGGCCTTCAGCCGCAAACTCGGTGACGTCCTGGCTCCCGGCGGCAAAGAGGTCTTCGTGGTCTCACTGGACCCGGAGAAGAACAAGTCCGCTTCTTACCTGCGCGGAACACTCTTCTGGCATATCGACGACACCACGAACGACGTGCCGGCCAAAGCGACGATGCTGACGGCCAGGCACGTGGCGATGGTGGGTGGCGGCACCGAGTTCGCCAGCACCTACGCGGCCTACGAGAACCTGCCCGAGGAGGAGAAGAAGCGCTACGAGGGTCTGCGCGTGGTCCACAGTTTCGAGGCGGCGCAGCGTCTGGTCGACCCCGAGCCCAGCGACGAGTTGGTTGCCTCGTGGCGACGGATACCCACCCACGAGACCTCCCTGGTGTGGGACCGCAAGGACGGCCGGCGTTCCCTTGCCATCGGCGCGACCGCCGACCACATCGTCGGAATGCGCCCAGAGGAAAGCCGCGAACTACTCGACGAACTCCTTGCCTGGTCCACCCAGGAGCGTTTCAGCTACACCCACGACTGGGAGGTCAACGACGTGGTCATCTGGGACAACACCGGCATGCTCCATCGCGCCCTGCCGTATGACCCGAAGTCGGAACGGACCATGCACCGCACGACGATGGCCGGAAACGAGCCGTGGGCATGAGCACCAAGACAGCAGTCGTCACCGGCGGCGGTTCGGGAATCGGCCACGCCATCGTCGAGCGTCTGGTCGCTGACGGTTTCAATGTCGCCTCGTTCGACCGGACGCCGAGCGACGAGAAGAACACGTACACCGTCGATGTCACCAGCCGTGAGCAGATCGACGCCGCGATGACAGAGGTACGGGAGACGTTCGGCCCGGTCACCGTTTTGGTCAACGCCGCGGGCGTCGACAGCTTCGGCCGCTTCGTCGATCTCGATTTCGATGAGTGGCAGAAGATCATCAACGTCAACCTCCATGGCACCTATCACTGCATCCAGGCTGCGTTGCCGGACATGCTCTCGGGCAAGTGGGGGCGGATCGTCAACATATCGTCGTCGAGCGCACATTCGGGCCAGCCGTACATGTCGGCGTACGTCTCTGCCAAGTCCGCTGTCAACGGCCTCACCAAGTCCCTGGCTCTCGAACTCGGCCCTGTGGGAATCACCGTCAACGCAGTCCCACCGGGCTTCGTCGACACCCCGTTGCTACGCAATGCCGAGGGACTCAAGCGACTCGGCGGCACCGTCGAAGAGCACGTCCTCAAGACCCCGGTGCGACGAGTCGGTCGCCCAGAGGACATCGCTGCGGCCTGTTCGTTCCTGATCTCCGAGGACGCCAGCTACATCACCGGCCAGATCCTCGGTGTCAACGGCGGCCGTAATACGTAAACGCCCACCGATGCCCGGCGTCGGTGTTTCTATTTTCGCAACCAGCTGAGAAGTATCGAAAGGTGTTCACCATGGGTCGTGTAGAGGGCAAGGTCGCGTTCATCACGGGAGCCGCGCGCGGGCAGGGCCGGAGCCATGCGCTCCGTCTCGCCGAAGAGGGCGCCGACATCATCGCCGTCGACTTCTGCACCGACTTCGAGACCATCGGGTACCCGATGTCCACGCCGGAAGATCTGGCCGAAACAGCCAAACTGGTCGAGAAGTTCGACCGTCGCGTCGTCACGGTCCAGGCCGACGTCCGGAACGCAGACCAGATGAAGGCCGCCCTGGACACCGGCCTGGCCGAGTTGGGCAAGGTCGACATCGTGGTGGCCCAGGCCGGCATCGCCGGTATGAAGGGCGAACCCCGCTGGCAGTCGTTCACCGACGTGGTGAACGTCAACCTCGTCGGTGTCATCAACGCCGTGTCGGTCGCATTGCCGCACCTGACCGAAGGCGCATCGGTCATCGCCACCGGCTCTACAGCGGCCCTGATGGACGTCAGCAAGGTCGACGTTCCCGGAAAGGATCCGGGCGGCGTCGGTTACGTGTACTCCAAGCGTGCGCTCACCGAGTACATCCACCACCTCGCGCTGCACATCGCTCCGGAAGGCATCCGGGCCAACGTGATCCATCCGACGAATTGCAATACCCCGATGTTGCAGAGCGAACCGATGTACCGGTCGTTCCGGCCCGACCTGGAGCACCCCACGCGTGCGGACGCCGAGCCCGCGTTCGGCGTTCAGCAGGCCATGAAGATCCCCTACATCGAGCCCTCCGACATCAGCAACATGGTGTTGTTCCTCGCCTCGGAGGAATCCCGGTACGTGACGGGTATGCAGATGCGTGTCGACGGCGGCGGCTATCTGAAGTGGTACGACGTCAAGTTCTGATCGCCTTGCCCCGGTTCCATCATCCAATCCCCTTCAAGATCAGGAGTACATCGTGAAAGTGCAGGTCGATCAGGATCGGTGCCAGGGGCACACGCTCTGCGCGATGATCGCGCCCGACATCTTCGAGCTCAGTGACATCGACGGCCACGCCACAGCCATCTCAGGTGACGTTCCGTCCGGCTCCGAGAAGAGCGTGCGCGAGGCCGTCGCATCGTGCCCCGAGAAGGCCATCTCCATCACCGAGTAGTTGCCCGCGCCCCGGGTGGCGACCAGTCGAACATCAAGAGAGGACAACGCTGTGAGCGTTGACGACGTCACCGAAGACGACCGAAAGAAACACCGCTTCAACTTCGAGCGCCACGCACCGCACTACCGCGATCAGTTCGAGGCGGTCACGCAGAAGATGCAGTCCGAATGCCCGATCGCGTGGAGCGACACCTATGACGGTCACTGGGTGGCAGCGGGCAACAAGGAAGTGTTCGAACTCGCCCGCTGCCCTCACGTCTCGAACGACCACGACGTGACCGGAGAAGGCACCGGCTACAAGGGAATCTCGATCCCGACAGCCAAGCGCGCCAACGGTATCCGGGGCGGCATCCTGGAGATGGACGAACCGGACCACAAGAACTACCGTGGTTTCCTGAACCCCTACTTGTCGCCGGCCGCGGTGAAGCGCTGGATACCCTTCATCGACGAGGTGGTGGGAGCCTGCCTAGACGAGAAGATCGAATCCGGTCGAATCGATTTCGTCGACGAGCTCGCCAACATCGTGCCCGCGGTACTGACATTGGGTATGCTCGGGATCCCCTTGGAGAAGTGGACGATCTACAACGAACCCGTCCACGCCGCGGTCTACACGCCCCCCGACTCCCCCGACATCGAACGCGTCGGCGAACTGCACAAGAAGATGGGGCTCGATCTCTTCACCTCCCTCATGGAGATCAGGGAAAATCCGCGCCCCGGTTTGATCAACGAGTTGCTCCAAGCCAGGATCGACGGAGAACCCCTGCCCGACATGGAGATCTTCGGCAACCTGGGTCTTCTCATCGGTGGCGGCTTCGACACCACCACTGCACTGACCGCGCACTCACTCGAGTGGCTCTCGGAGAATCCGGAGCAGCGTCAGCACCTCAGCGAGAACCGCGACGAGATGCTCGACGCGGCCACCGAGGAATTCTTGCGCTACTTCACCCCGGCACCGGGCGACGGCCGCACCATCAACGAAGACGTCGAGATGGAGGGCATCCAGTTCAGGGAGGGCGACCGACTCTGGCTGTCCTGGGCGATGGCCAACCGTGACCCGGAGGTGTTCGACGACCCCAATGAGATCGTTCTCGATCGAACCGGCAACCGCCACTACAGCTTCGGACTCGGCGTGCATCGCTGCGTCGGATCGAATGTGGCGCGGACAGTCTTCAAACGGATGCTCCTGGCCGTGCTGGACCGGATGCCGGACTACCGATGCGACCCCGAGACCACCGTCCACTACGACACCATCGGTGTCATCCAAGGCATGCGCCATCTGCCTGCGACCTTCACACCCGGACCGCGCACGCACGCCGGACTCGACGAGACCCTGGTGAAGCTGCAGAAGATGGTTGACGAGGAACGCCTCGCCGAACCGCTCGTCATCGCCAAGCGCAACGCGACCGGCAAGTAACAGAACGCTCGTCTCGACCGCCGCCGCGAAGACCGCGGCGGCGGTCGAGGCATGAACAGGAGATTTCCCGTGACCGAGAAGACGTCGCGACCTCTGCCGTTGCTCACGGGCGACAACGAGTTCTTCTGGACCTCCGGGGCAGATGGACTCCTCCGGATCCAGGAATGTCAGACCTGCGAGTCGCTGATCCATCCACCGCAACCGGTGTGCAGATATTGCCGCGGGCACGAGATGGGCAACCGCGCCGTGACCGGGTTCGCCACCCTCATCGGCTTCACCAGAAATGAACGCTTCAGCCTCCCCGGGATGCCCGCACCCTACGTGGTGGCGCAGGTCGCACTCGAAGAAGACTCGCGAATCCGATTGACCACCAACGTTGTCGAGTGCGAGTTTGCCGAACTCGAGTTGGGCATGCGCATGGAGGTGGTCTTCGAACACCAGGACGACGTCTGGTTCCCACTCTTTCGCCCGGCGCCGGATACGACCACCCAACCGGCTGCGGCGCCGTCAGACGAGATCAACCCCGACGCCTTCGCGCACCATGTGCGACCGATGGTCGGTACCGACAAGTTCGAGGACAAGGTCGCGCTCACCGGGGTCGGGATGTCCGACATCGGCAGGCGATTGATGGTGTCGCCGTTGTCGCTGACGATCGCGGCTTGCGAACGTGCGGTCGCGGACGCGGGTCTGAGCCTCGACGACATCGACGGACTGTCCAGCTACCCCGGCGCCGGCAACGTCGGGGGTTTCGGTGAAGGCGGCGTCACGGCGCTGGAGTCAGCACTCGGAATCCGCCCGACCTGGTACAACGGCGGGATCGAGACATTCGGACCCGGCGGTTCGGTGATCGCCGCAATGCTCGCGGTCGCCGGCGGACTTGCCCGCCACGTCCTGTGTTTTCGAACCCTCTGGGAATCGACACACGGCGAATTGATGAAGCAGGGCAAGATGAGTCCGCCGGGAGGCGGCGGCCGCACCACCAGTTGGATGATGCCTTTCGGTGGAGTCTCTGCCGCACACACACTCGCCCAGAACGCCCAACGACACTTCAACCGCTATGGCACCACACGCGAAACGCTCGGGTCGATTGCGTTGAACCAGCGGGCCAATGCCGCGCTCAACCCCACCGCGATCTACCGCGACCCGATGACGATGGACGACTATCTGTCCGCCCGGACCATCACGACGCCGTTCGGACTCTACGACTGCGATGTGCCCTGCGATGGTGCGGTGGCCGTGATCGTGTCGGCGAAGGACGCGGCCTTCGACCTGCCGAAACCGCCGGTACTCGTCGAAGCGGTGGGGACGCAGATCATCGAGCGCATGGAATGGGACCAGAGCACCCTCACGCATGAGCCTCAGGTCCTCGGCCAAGCTGCGCACATGTGGTCACGAACATCGTTGCGACCCAGCGATGTCGACGTTGCCGAGCTCTACGACGGATTCACCTTCAATTGCCTCTCGTGGATCGAGGCACTGGGGTTCTGCGGTATCGGAGAGGCGAAGGACTTTCTCGATGGGGGCAGGAACATCGCGCGCGATGGCGTGCTCCCGCTCAACACCCACGGCGGTCAGCTCTCCCACGGCCGCACTCATGGGATGGGGCTCCTGCATGAGGCGATCACCCAGCTACGGGGAGAGGCCGGGCCGCGGCAGGTGGCGGACGCTCGGGTGTCCGTGGTGAGCAGCGGCGGCCTGACGCCGAGCGGCGTCCTACTGTTGAGGTCGGCGTCATGACAGCCACCGAGGCGCATACGCCCACCATCCGCAAAGCTCCCGGCGTCCCGTTCGGCGGGGAGCCGGTCCGACGGGTGGTGGATGTCGACGGTATCCCGATGTCGGCTCTGCTCGCCGCGGCACCGATTCCCCGCGGTGTGATCGTGGCCCTGCATGGTGGCGCGACCAGTTCGGCCTACTTCGACTGCCCTGGGCATCCCCGGCACTCGTTGATCCGGGTCGCGTCGGCGCTCGGCTACACGATCATCGCTCTTGATCGACCGGGGTACGGGAGTTCACATCCGCATGCCGATGAGATCCGCTCCGACGACCACCGGGTCGAGCTCGCCTACGGTGCAGTCGACAAGCTGCTCGAGACGCGCTCGTCCGGCTCCGGCATGTTCCTGTTCGCGCATTCTGTGGGTAGCGAGCTGGCCGTCCGCATGGCGGCCACCGAACGCGGACATTCCCTGCTCGGTATCGAGCTGTCCGGCACGGGAACAGAGCATCATCCTGACTCCTCCAAGGCATTTCCCCCGAACGATCCCGGTGCCAGGCCCGACGGTTCCGCAGTCCGGGAGCTCCTGTGGAATCCCAGCCGGCTTTATCCGCCTGACATCCACGGCGGCCGGGACATCGCAGCTCGCGGCCCCGGCTACGAGTACGAGGTTGTTCGGGACTGGCCACTGAAGAACTTCCCGGACTTGGCCGCGCAGATCGCGGTGCCGGTGCACTTCACCGTCGGAGAGTACGAACGGGTCTGGCGCAACGACCCGGACGCGCGATTCGACCTGGGGGCGCTGTTCAGCGCGTCGCCGCGCGTTGTCGTGGAGGAGCAGTTCGACGGCGGTCACAACCTCAGCCTCGGCAACACTGCGATGGCGTACCACCTCAACGTGCTCTCCTTCATCGAGGAATGCATCGACGCGCGCAACCCCGGGGATATCCAATGACAAGCCGCTGTGAGTTGGGAGCAAGCTGATGCGAATCGGGTTCATCGGTCTCGGTAGTCAGGGCGGGCCCATGGCACGCCGGATCATCGACGCCGGGTACGAGACGACATTGTGGGCGCGCAGGCACAGTTCTCTGTTGCCCTACGTCGAGACGCCGGCAAAGGTCGTCGGCACACTCGCCGAGTTGGGTGCAGCCAGCGACCTGGTGTGCATATGTGTGGTCGACGATGCAGGTGTCCGCGAAGTGATCACCGGCGAAAACGGTGTACTGCAGGGTATGAGCGACGGTGGGGTGATTGCGATTCACAGCACCGTGCACCCGGACACCTGCCGCGATCTCTCCACCGAGGCTGCCCGACACGGGGTCTCGATCATCGATGCACCCGTCAGCGGCGGCGGCCCAGGCGCCGCCGCAGGCACTCTGCTCGTGATGGTCGGCGGGGAGACCGAGGTGGTCGAACGTTGCCGCCCCGTTTTCGACACGTATGCCGATCCCGTTGTCCACCTCGGAGGCCTCGGTTCGGGTGAGGTGGCGAAGCTACTGAACAATTTGCTGTTCACGGCCAACTTGGCCACGGCGGCAAGCACTCTCCGGCTCGGCGAGTCGCTCGGTGTCGATCCGGCCAGGCTCGGTGAGGTCATCACGCACGGGACCTCCAACAGTTTCGCGCTCGGCCGGGTGGTGTCGGCCGGTGGCACCCTCGATCGCATTGCCGCGCATGCCGGCGAATTGCTGCGTAAGGACGTCGGCCTGGTGGCCGGTCTGGCCGAGGCGGCGGGCACCGAGGCCGGCATCGTCCTCGACGCGGCTGACGCGACGCTGGCGATGATGGACCACACCCGCCCGAACTCTGTTCGCACTGCGCCGGCACAGGAGTCTTGATGCAGATCGGATTCGTCGGCACCGGCCGGATGGGGTTGCCGATGGTACGCCGGCTGATTGCCGGGGGGCATCAGGTGCGAGCGTTGACGCGTTCCGCCGAGAGCCGTGATGTGGTTGCCGCGGAGGGCGCCGAGGCCGTCGCCGACATCAGCGAGGTCGGCTTGGATTCTGATGTCGTCATCGTGTGTGTGTTCACCGACGAACAGGTACTCGAGGTCTGTCTCAAAGGCACGCTGATCGCCTCCATGCCTCCGGGGTCGGCCCTGGTCATCCATACGACCGGAAGTCCGGCCACTGCTACCGAGATCGCGCAACGCGCAAAGCCCTTCGGAGTACGGGTGGTCGACGCACCGGTCAGCGGCGGCCCGCACAACATCGCTGCCGGTGAGCTCACGATGTTCGCCGGTGGAGACCCCGAGGTGGTCGAACAGGTCCGACCCGCACTGCAATGCTACGGAGACCGCATCCTGCCAGTCGGGGCACTCGGCAACGGCCAGCGCGTCAAGCTTGTCAACAACGCCCTCTTCGCCGCCCAGATCGGCCTGCTGCGGGAGGGAGTGCGTCTCGGCGCCGAACTCGGCATCGACGAGACCACGCTGCTCGGCGCCCTGCCCTATGCCAGCTCGAACAGTCGGGTCCTGACCGGTGTCGCGGCCCGCGGATCGGTGTCAGCGTTCAGTACCGCGGTCGGAGAGTTCGTCGACAAAGACGTGGCGGTCGTGCGCAGAGTCGCAACCGAACTCGGCAGCGAGCTGGGCCTCATCGACGAGGTGATCGGCTCCCGGTTCGATTCTGCCGGAGTGTCGGCGCCGACCGCGTAGCACGCGGCAGGCGATCAGCTCAGCCACAGCTCCTCCGGTAGGGCAGAACCCACCGTGTACATTTCGACCCCACGAACGTTGTTGCCCGAGACCACTGTCGGCGCCGAACGCGTGTACCACAGGCCCGGATTCAGCTCCACAAGTCTTTGCTGCACCACTTCGTAGGCGGCAAGTCGTTCTTCGACAGTGGCAGCAGTGCGTCCGGTGTCGAGCGCAGCGTCGAGGTCTGGGTCGCTGATACCGGTGTAGTTGCCGCGCGACGTCGAGTGAAAGGTGTTCCACAGCGAAGAGTCGGGATCCTGCACTGTCGACGACAAGATCAGCATGTCGAAATCGTGGGCAGCGATACGTGGCACCGTCGCCGCGAACTCCAGGACCTCGACATTGATCTCGACGTTGTCGAATGCGCTGAGCTGAGCCTGCATCGCCTCTGCCACCGCGCGATTCTCCGGTGTTGTGTAGGCGAGGAACGTGAACGACAGTGGTGTCCCGTCGGCCGCGAGTTCGTCGAAGAGTTCCTGCGCTTGTTCGGCATTCGACGTCGGTAGCTCGATGTCCGAGTAGAACGGCGAGTCCTTCTGGAACAGAGTGGTGGGCACCTGGCCTGCACCGTTGTAGACGGCGGCATCGATGGCAGGGCGATCTACTGCGAGGGCAAGGGCTTGACGTGCGCGAGGATCATCGAAAGGCGCTCTGCGGACATTCATCCCGATGAACTGTCCACCGCCGGTGTCCAGGGTTTCGGTCTGCAGGCCGGCCGCCTCGATCTTGGCGATGCTGGCCCAACTGGCCTCGGTCGCGATGTCGGCGCCGCCGGTGGTCATCGCATTCACCCGTTGGTTGGTGTCAAGCACTGCCCGAATCGTGATCGAGTCCAGGTACGGTCTCGGCGCATCCCAGTAGTCAGGGTTCTTCTGCAGCTCGATGGTGCTCTGCCGCCGCCAACTGGACAAAGTGAACGGTCCCGCACCCACGGGTTGTTCGCTGAACGACTCGGGCCCCTTCTGCAACGCGGTAGGCGACGCGATCCAATTCAAACCGCTGGTCACCAATGACTGCGCGAAGTGGGGCACCGGCGACACCATCGTCACGTCGAGCGTGAGGGGATCGACAACCTCGGTCGCGGCGACCAACACGGCCTGCGGGAGGGAGGGCGAGGCTGTCGCAGGATCTCGCAGCCTGTCCCAATTGAACTTGACGGCCTCTGCGTCGAGGGGGGTGTTGTCAGTGAACGTCAGGCCCGGCCGCAGGGTGA
This sequence comes from Williamsia limnetica, assembly GCF_003217475.1. Taxonomy (GTDB): domain Bacteria; phylum Actinomycetota; class Actinomycetes; order Mycobacteriales; family Mycobacteriaceae; genus Williamsia; species Williamsia limnetica. The sequence continues at coordinate 83,442 of NZ_QJSP01000008.1, forward strand.
GGGTGAAGGTCGAGCCACCGTCATCCGACGAGAACTCACTGGCCATCTTCGGCTCGATCTCGAATGTTTCCGGGTCGTTCACCATCAGCGTTCCGTACAGCGCATTGCCCAGCATGCCGTGCGCCATCCAGACATTGATCATCGAGGCCGGGTCCATCGATCTGGGTTCGCCGCCCTGCACCGCCCGGAGTGCGCCCCCGGATACGGGATCGCCCTCGTCAGCCGCTGAACCGTCACCGCCTCCAGGCTCGGCTCCACCGCACGCACTGACCAAAAGCAGAACCGAAAACGCGACTGCCAGAAACCGTTTGCGCCGGATCATGATGCCCTCGTATCTGTGAAGTGCGACTGGGACGTTGCTGCGAAGGGAGTACTGGAGGATGCCGCGGGAAGCCGCGGGATGCCAGAACCGTACCCCGAAACCTAAGAATGCTGTTCTGGAATGTGCGAATATTGTTACAAAGGAACTACGCAAGGCCTGCCCCGTCTCGAACTCCACGAAGGGACCTCTCATGCAGCTGATCCCCAGCTATCACGCCCAGCACACGCCGGATTCGCCGGCAATCGTCATGGGTACGAGCGGAGAAGTGGTCACCTACCGACAGCTCGATGAGCGTTCGACGCAGTTCGCACGAGCGCTGCGAGATCGCGGCCTCGTCGGCGGTGATCACATCGCGATCCTCATGGAAAACAACCGGGCGTTCCTCGAAGTCACGTGGGCGGCGCAGCGTTCGGGCCTCTACTACACGGCCATCAACCGCCACCTCGGTTCCGACGAGGTGCAATACGTACTGGACGACTGTGGCGCGGTCGCCCTGGTGGCGAGCGAGTCGGTCAGCGAGGCAGTAGGTGGCCTGGATCTGACCCGGGTACCCACCCGGATCACTGCCGCAGGCGAACTTCCGGGGTTCGAGGACTACGACGCAATACTCGCTGCAACATCGGCGGAACCGCTCGAGGACGAACGCGAGGGCCGCGAGATGCTGTATTCCTCCGGCACCACCGGACGACCCAAAGGCATCCGTAAACCACTCCCCGATACGGCTTTCGGTGATCCTTCCTCCGCGCCGGTTCAGATCGCGCAGGGAATGCTGGCACACAGCTCACAGGGAGACGTGGTGTATCTGTCCCCGGCCCCGCTGTATCACGGTTCACCACTCGTGTTCTCGATGTCGTGGCAGCGAGCAGGCGCAACCGTGGTGGTGATGGAAAGCTTCGATCCCCGGCAATGTCTCGAACTGATCGAGCGGTACCGCGTCACCGACGCCCAGTTCGTACCCACGATGTTCGTACGTATGCTTCGCCTTCCGACCCCCGAGCGCGAGCAGTTCGATCTGTCCAGTCTGCGCAGTGTCATGCATTCCGCTGCACCGTGCCCCGTTCCGGTCAAGTTTCAGATGCTCGACTGGTGGGGTCCGATCATTCACGAATACTATTCGGGAACCGAGGACGTCGGCGCGACCTCGATCACTGCACAGGAATGGCTCGCCCACCCGGGTTCGGTGGGCAGACCGCTGCAGCCCTGCCACATCGTCGGCGAGGGTGGCGAAGAACTGCCCACCGGGCAGTCGGGCGTCGTCTACTTCGAAGGTGGCAGGCCATTCGAGTACCACAACGACCCCGAGAAGACCCAGTCCGTGACCGAATCGCACGGTTGGCGCACCATCGGCGACATGGGTTACCTCGACGACGAGGGCTATCTCTACCTCACTGACCGCAAAGCCCACATGATCATCTCGGGCGGCGTCAACATCTATCCACAGGAGACGGAGAATCTCCTTGCCGGCCACCCACTCATCGCTGATGTCGCGGTGATCGGGGTACCCGACGATGAGATGGGCGAGTCAGTGAAAGCTGTTGTGCAGCTGGTCCACCCCGACTCCGACGGCACGGAGATCGAACAGGAACTCCGAGCGTTCTGTCGCGCGAAGCTGGCGTCGTTCAAGTGCCCGCGAAGCTATGACTTCGTCGACGAGCTCCCTCGCGATCCGAACGGGAAACTGTACAAACGGCGTTTGCGTGAACGGTACTGGCGCGACCACGACACCATGATCGGCTGACCTCACCGCCGGAGAGCACTGTCGGCCCGCACCTCAGCGAGAATCACACTTGCAACTTTTGGAAGTGCTATTCTCAGCTATTGGACATGCCGCGCAGTCACTCCATGCCGATCCGTGGGCCGGGCGAGACGTCAGCGCGTCAACGACTTTCACGAGGTGACGATGCGCTACATCTACCACTACCCGGAAACCAGCGGACCCGACGGCGACCTGTTTGCCGCAGGACCTCTGAAAGACGTGGCGGTCAGTGTCGAGCGCGCGGGTTTCGACGCCTTTTCGCTGAGTGAACACCCGGCCCCGGGATCCAAATGGCTTGCCACAGGTGGACATCAGACAATGGATCCCTTCGTCGCGCTGGGATTCGTGGCCGCGGCGACCGAGAGTCTCAAACTGCTGACCTACTTGGCCGTTGCACCATACCGAAACCCCCTACTCCTGGCCAAGGCCGCCTCGACGCTCGACACACTCTCCGGCGGACGCTTGATCCTGGGGCTGGGTACCGGCTACCAGAAGAGTGAATTCTTCGCCCTCGGAATCGATATCGAGGAGCGCAACGTCTTGTTCGACGAAGCCCTCGATGTCCTACCGCTGCATTGGAGTGGCGAGGCCTTCAGTTACCAGGGAAAGCACTTCAGCGCCCGGGACGTGATGGCCCGGCCGCGTCCACCACAGACTCCGATCCCGATCTGGATCGGCGGAAATTCTAAGCTCACCCGCCGACGGGTGGCGCAGCGAGCGCAGGGCTGGATGCCGATGTCCGGTGGAGCACAACTGAGTTCCACCGCTCGCACACCCGCGCTCGGATCGAGTTCAGAGTTGGGCGAGAAGATTGCAGAGCTACGACACGCTGCGACCGCGTCAGGGCGAACCGAACCGATCGACGTGCTCTACTCCTACCAGGCAGACGGTCTGTCGACTCCCGGCGCCGATGCCGACCGGCATCGCGAAGCGTTCGACCACCTCGAGAAGGCCGGCGTCACCTGGGTTGTGGTGTCCAGCGCGACCAGCGAGTACTCGGCGACGACCGATTTCGTCGAAGCTTTCGGTTCGACTTACCTGGCATGACAGAGGAATAGAGGCCGATCAGTGGGATGGTTCGAAGAACGTAGTGGACTGGACGAGGCCGTCGCGGTGATCACCGGTGGCGCAGGGGGCCTCGGCGAGGCAATCGTCTTGGACCTTGCCGCCAACGGCGTCCGGCCCGCAGTCGTCGACATCGACGCCGAGGCCGTGGAGGTCTTGCGCCAGACGCTCAGCGAACGTGGACCCGACGCGATCGTCCACCATGGCGACGCGCGGGATCCTGACGTTCTCGAAGCACTGTTCACCGCGGCCGACGAACGATGGGGACGTCTGGACATCCTCGTCAACATCGTCGGCGGCACCTTCCGGTCCGACTTCGTCGACACCACCCCCAAGGGCTGGGATGCCCTGCTACGAATCAACTTCAATCATGTTCTGCAGGCCTGCTCACTGGCAATACCGCGAATGCGAGCGGGCAACCGCGGGGGCAGCATCATCAACATCACCACCATCGAGGCCCACCGCGCGGCGCCTGGCTTCGCCGTGTACAGCGCCGCAAAAGCGGCCGTCGAGCAATTCTCCCGGACACTGGCCGTCGAGGTCGCACCCGACGGCATCCGGATCAACAACGTCGCACCAGACTTTGTGCCGACGCCCAACCTCACCAGGTTCGGGGCGGGGCAGACCCCTGCGATGGCGACACCGTCTGGTGCACGCATCGCCATCCCGATGGGTCGGGTCGGAAAGGTCTCCGATGTGTCGAACGCGGTGGTCTTCCTCGCGTCGGGACTCTCGACCTACATCACCGGCACCACCGTGCACCCGGACGGCGGGACGCTGGCATCATCGGGCTGGTTCAACTGGCCCGACCACGGGTGGGCCAACTACGCGCCCAACTCTGTGCTCACGCATCTCGATTCCCAGCAGAATGACCGCTCATCAGTACAGGCCGCCGTCAACCCTGATGAACGATGATGTCGTGTAGCTCGACGCCGAACTGGCCAGATACAGTGCGGTGGTCACGATCTCACCCGGTTCACCTGGCCTTCCCGCAGCACTTCTGAGCCCGGACCGGGCGTCGTCGCCCCACGACTTCGCGATATCGGTCAGGAACGGACCGGCCGAGATCGTGTTGACCCGCACCTTCGGCCCGTATTCACGCGCGAACACCCCAGCGAGGGCATTCAGCCCGGCCTTCGCAGCCGCGTACGGGCCGAAGAACGGTGCCGGGAAGATGGCACCCGACGACGAGATGTTGATGATCGACCCGCCCGTGCCGTCCGCCATTCGCCGACCGATCACCGAAGACAACCGAAACGGTCCTTTGAGATTTACTGCGACCACCTTGTCGAAGAGCTCTTCGCTGGTTTCTTCAGACGACGGCGCGACGGGCGACATACCCGCGTTGTTGACGAGGATGTCGACAGTGCCGAAGCGGTCGTAGGCCGCCTCCACCAAGGCGTCCACGTCGTCCCACCGGCCGACGTGGGTACTGATCGCAAGCGCCTGGCGGCCGAGCTCTTCGACCTCCCGCGCCACGGATTCGCAGGCCTCGAGCTTGCGGCTGGCAATCACCACATCAGCGCCGGCACGTGCGAAGGCCAGCACCATCTCGCGGCCCAAGCCCCGGCTTCCGCCGGTGATGAGAGCGACCTTTCCGGTCAGAGCAAAGGGATTGGCGACCGCGATCGAACTCGGAGAAGTGTTCATACGCCGAGTATAGAATGCTATTCTCGGTAATGAGATTGTTATTCTGACATGGGTTGCGAGAGCAACCGATCATTCCCCCGAGGACGAGGACTTCGACATGGACGGTTTAGCGGACAAAGTGGTTCTGATCGCCGGAGGCGCAACCGGCCTCGGCGCCGATTCCGCACAGCGGCTGGCACGCGAGGGCGCCACCGTGGTGGTCGGCGATCTTGACGGGGACGGTGCGAAGCGCACCGCCGCCGCCATCGTCGACGCCGGGGGTCGAGCGGTGGGTGCACAATTCGACATCTCGGACGACGATTCGGTCAGGGAGCTGGTCGCATTCGCCGTCGACACCTATGGCGGGATGGATGCGGTGCACGTCAATGCCGGAGACATGGGCTCGCTGCGCAAGGACACCAACGTGGTCGACATCGATCTTGCGACCTGGGACCGCACCATCGCTGTCAACCTTCGTGGACACATGCTCGTCAGCCGCCACAGCATCCCGGCGCTGCTGGCGCGCGGCGGCGGCTCGATCGTCTACACCTCGTCGATCGCCTCATTCACCGGCGAGCCCCAGCGGCCAGCTTACGCCGCCACCAAGGCCGGCATCAATGCTCTTGCCCGCCATGTGGCTTCCGGGTGGGGCAACGACGGTATCCGTGCCAATGCCATCACACCCGGGTTGATCTTGACCGATGAGATCAGGCAGGGTGCCGACCCGAAGATGTTGGACGGCATGCTCCGTAGGACCCGCAGTCCCCGCCTCGGCGAAGCCCGCGACATCTCGGGCATGGTCGCCTATCTGATGTCCGACGATGGCGCGTGGATCAACGGACAGGTCGTGAACGTCGACGGCGGCACCGTCCTGCGGTGACCTTTCCGGAGTGCCCCTTCCGGAGTGCCCCTTCCGGAGTGCCCGCAACCACCTGCGTGTCAGAGTTTGATCGTCACGCACTTCACCTGGCTGTAGTGATGTAGTGCTTCGACTCCCTTTTCGCGACCGTAGCCACTGTTCTTCCAGCCACCGAATGGCGTTTGGACCGACGCGGTGGACCAGGTGTTGACGAACACCTGGCCTACTCGCAGTCGATCACTGACGGTGAGGGCGCGAGATACATCCCGCGTCCACACGCCCGCGACGAGGCCGTAGTCCGAATCGTTCGCCAAGGAGACCGCCTCGGCATCGTCGTCGAACGGGATCACCACCACCACCGGCCCGAAGATCTCTTCGCGTGCGATGCGTGCCGCATTGTCGATGCCGGTGTAGATGGTGGGATCGATGTAGAAACCTCCGGTCTCCTCCGCCAGCTCCGACACGGTTCCACCTGCCGCAGTGTGCGCACCGTCCGCCTCGGCCACCTTGAAATACTCCTGTACCCGGCCGAATTGGTCGCGGGTGATCAGCGGCCCGATGTCCTGGCCGACCCGGACGGTGGCGGCCAGTTCGACGAGTTTGCCGACCACTTCGTCGTGGATCGAGCGATGCACGAGTAGCCGGGTGCCTGCCGAGCAGACCTGACCCGCATTGGCTGTGAAGGCCTGCACCGAGCCGGCCACCGCCGCATCGATGTCCGCGTCGGCGAAGATGATGTTCGCCGACTTGCCACCCAGTTCCAAGGTCAGCGGAATGATCCGCTCGGCTGCGATCTTGCCGATGACACGTCCTGTGGGCACCGATCCGGTGAACGCGACCTTCGCGATGTCCGGATGCTCCACGAGGGCCGCACCGGCGTCGGCACCGTTGCCGAGGACCACGTTGAAGACCCCCGGCCCAAAGCCCACTTCCGAGGCCAACTGCGCGAGTCGGATGGTGGTCGACGAGGTGTATTCGGACGGTTTCACCACCACCGTGTTCCCTGCGGCGAGCGCGGGCGCACAGGCCCTGGCCGCCTGATTGATCGGAACATTCCATGGAGTGATGACACCGACGACACCGAACGGCTCACGTCGGGTGTACACATGTTGATCCGCCGCCACATCCAGGGTGTCGCCTATCGGCATCCCGATGAGACCACCGTAGAAGTCGAAATATGTTGCCGAACCCTCGATCTCACCCAGCGCGATCGCTTCAGGTTTGCCCGTTTCGCTGATCTCGAGTCGCGCGAGGTGCTGTGCGTCCGCACGCATCGCCCGTGCGAGATCGGAGAACAGCCGAGCGCGCACCAGCCCGGGGACCTGTCGCCACGACTCTGCAGCGGTCGATGCGGCAGCAACTGCGGTGGCGACGTCGACAGCGTCGCCACCGGCGATGCGACGCACCACGTTTCCGGACGCAGGATCGGTGACGCCCAGATAATCACCTCGCGATGGCGAGGCCGAGCAACCGCCGATCCAATGATCTAGTTGTTCCATCGTTTCCGGCGCCCTTTCAGGTGCTCGGCGTGAACATCGCACGCCGCTTGTTGAGGAAGTCGTGTGGATAGCCGAGCCGCACCCGGGACGCCGTCTCCAGCCGTTCGAGGTGTGTGTGGTCCAGCGAGACCCCCAACGCACCGAGATTGTCGCGCAACTGGGCGACCGTGCGGGCACCGATCGACGGCATGAGCCCTTGGCTGCTCACCCAGGCGAGTGCCACTCGCGCCGGGGTGGTGCCCAGTTCTGCGGCGATCTCACCGACTGCTGACACCGCACGCTGGGCAGACGCGGACAACTTGCTCGGACCGCAATCCGAGTGCTTCCCGGCCAGTAGTCCACGTGCCAGCGGGCTCCATGCGCAGACCGCGATCCCGAGATCCCGGGCCATCGGGATGAGTTCGCGGTCAGGCGTTCTCGCGACCAGCGAGTATTCCACCTGCATGGCGCAGAACGAGGTCCAGCCTCGTAGCTCGGCGATGACGTCGGAGCGCGACACCACCCATGCCGGTGTATTCGTCACCCCGATCGAGAGCACCTTGCCGGCGCGCACCAGATCATCGAGCGACCGCAACGTCTCCTCGGTGGGGGTGCACTGATCCCAGGCATGGACCCACAACAGATCGATGTAGTCGGTGTCCAGCCGTCGCAGGCTCGTCTCCACACTGCGCCGCAGGCTTTTTCGGTGACTGCCGCCGGAATTGGGGTCGCCCTTCTCGGTGGGCAACGTGTACTTGGTGCTCAGTACCACGTTGTCCCTCTCCGATGCGACAAACTGGCCGACCATCTCCTCACTGACACCATTGGTGTAGACGTTCGCCGTGTCGACGAAGTTGCCGCCGGCTTCGCGATAGATCTGATAGATCTCCCGGCATGCCTCCTCCTCGGCGCCAAAACCCCAGTCGGTTCCGAACGTCATTGCGCCCAGGCAGAGTTCACTGACCCGCAGCCCGGATTTGCCGAGAATACGAATCCTCATCGCGGCACTTTCGCCGGACGGCGCTGTTTCAGGCATCGTCGTCCACCACCCAGTTGACGAAACGATGAAGCGGATACATTCCGTCATGGGGGCTGCCCATACTCCCGGTCATGGCGCTGCCCAGCCTGACCACCCGCTGCACACCCGCGGTCGCGAGGTCATCACGGATCTCCGCCTTGCGATGCGTCGGGTAGACGCCGACGGTTTGGGTGGCCACGGTCGCGAGCGACGCGGCGTCACGCATCGAGTCGACCGGGATCACGTTCACCGTCTTGTTGGTCGGATGGAAGTCGACCATCTCCGGTGACCGCACCACCAACCCGCGGCCATCGAATGCGCCCCAGACCCGATATTCGGGCTCGAGAAACCGCATACCTTCGACGGCGTCCCGAATATCTGCCGCCGGCTTGGGTCCGACCGCCGACGTGAAGTCGCGGTCGACACCCATCCGGTCCACGAGAAGGGCGCAGAACCGATCGACCTGTTCGAGATTCCCTTCGACGCAGATGTGGCGTGCCGCCAGGCATGCGTCCTGGTTGAAGATCGTGACGTCTTTCGCTGCGAGTTCGGCGACCTCGCGCAATGTCTCCTCGGACTCGAACGCTTCCCGTCCGATGACGGACATCGACACCTTCGGGTCGAACGAGATCAGCTGGAATCCGGGACCCGCATACTTTGCCGCGTTCTCGATGGCGGCACCGCCGCCCCAGGCCACGAGCTTGTCGAAGTACTGCGAACGGTAGAGGATGTTCTCGACCTTCTCGTCGCCACCCCGCCAGTACACGGCTGACATCGACTGCAGAACAGGGTGACCCGGTGCGATATCGGCCATGGTCCGCAGCACCGCCACCGTCGTGAACGGGTCGGCCGACGGCATCTTGAAGACGTTGACCGCCTTGGTGAGCGCAGCATCAGCGATCGACGTCATGGCGGCGCTCGGCGAATTGCCGGCCAGCATGTGAACGAGTCGCGGCGGGAACGCGCGAATGCGGCTGACCCGCCCATTCGGATCGGTGCGTTCGACCCAGCCGTCGAGGACATCGACGTCACCGAAGGTCTTCTCGAGGCGGTACTCCAGCGCTTTCCTTGTCAGGAACTGTCCGGGGCGCGCGAAGGTGTTCTCGATGATCCGGCGGGGCAGCGCACTCACCTGAAGAGTCATCTCGAGCGACTCCTGGAGGTACTCGTTCTTCTCCAAGGTCAGGTGGGCGGCCGTCTCGACCAGGAAGTCGATGATGTCGGAGACCGGGACATCGAAAGCCGGGCCCTGTTGGGTACGAGGAACGAACAGTTCGTTGAACTCGATCTTGGGCGTGACGAACGGGACACCGAAGTCGCGGGAGAGGTATTCGCTGTCGTCGCCCCAGATCAGTTTGCCCCGGACGAAGTGCGGTACCCGGATCTTTGTCGTGGTTGTATCTGCGATGGATTCGGTCAATGTCATGATGGGTCCTCAGTCTTCGATGAAGCCGCGGACGTAAGCGTCCATGGTGCCTGCGCAGGTGATCTTGTCGTCGTCTTTGAGGTCGGAATAGCGCGAGATCTGATCGAACACTGTTGTCCCGGGGCGGCCACAGGGGCACCCGCCGAGGTCCGCTCGGATCTTGTCTCCCGAAATCGTTCCGCCCCAACGACCGTCGACCGTTGTGTCGAAGAATCCCGCACGTCCCTCGACTTGCCCGTCCGATACCGGAGCGAGCGTTTCGCCATTCTTGTCGAGGACGAGCAGAACCACCTCTGCCGGAACGTGATAGCGCCCCGCCAGACATTTCGGCATACGTAGGTTCAGTTCTTGCATCGAGTAGTAATGCAGGAATCGGCTCGGGTCGATGTTGAGAAGGCGGTAGATCTTGGACTGGTAGTCGTCGGGCAATGACGTGCCCTTGAGCCCGCCACCGGTCGTCAGCGCATTCTCTCCGGTGAGGTCGCCGTCCTCGACACCCATCTCCCGAAGTATCTCGGTCAACCGGTAGAGATTCGGGAACTGTGAGCTGAAGAAGAAGCGTTCGGAGCGGCGCTCGCGGATCTGCTGCGCGAAATGGTGGAGCCGCTCTTCGTTCTGCTGCTGCCGGCCGGCGGCCTCGGCCTCGAACTGTGCGACCTCGTCAGGTGCCGCGGTGCCGTCGGCCATGGCACGCCGCATGGCTTGCAAACGGGACATGTAGCGGTGGTGCCCGCCCGGCGCGCTGGTCGGCGGCAATTCGATGCTGTCGGGACTCCGATAGGAGGCCGCAAGCATCTCGCGCATGGCGATGTGCGAACTGAGCGACGTCTCAGGCCCCACCGGGATGAAGTTCCACTTGTTCTCCGGCGGAAGTCCGAGTTCAGCAAGGCAATCAAGCATGTTCCGAGACGACGTGTCGCGGTCGGCCCGCGTCTTGTTCAGGAACGACCCCTTCCCGCTGGTCCCACTCGAACTCGAGACCATGTGACCAGCTGCTTCGAGCCGGTCGATCCAATCGTCGACATCTTCGACGCCGGCGACGTCCACGTCGGCAACCCGGTAAGTGGACAGCGAGTCGAGCCAACGATTCATCTGCCCCCACTTGCCCTTGGCGATGAGCGACTCGGGATAACTCTTGTACGTCGTGTGCGGGAAGAGCAATGGCACCATGTCCTCGGGGGAACGGATCTGCGTGAGGCCCTCCCCTTCGGCACGCTGTGCCAGCAAGGGCACCTGGGCGCGGCGCTCTTGGAACCGCGCATCCAGATCCTCGATGAGATCGCGCTGGTCGGTCGTCACTGACATTGGTTCCTCCACATGAGAAGTCGGTCGGGGGATCGTCGATGAAATTAACCATACCCATGGGTATAGTTTTTTGTCCAGCTCAGTGGTGGCAGACTTGGCGTCCGTGACGTCGACCAACCCGAGAATCCCCCCGGACGGCGCGGCCCGAGGACGCGGCGGACGACCGACGAAGGCGCAGGCCTCTGCGCTGGACCGAACCATCAGTGAGTGCGCTCTCGCACTGTTCCTCGAGCACGGCTACGAGGGCACGTCCATGAACGCGATCGCGGCGGCAGCGCACACCACGAAACCCTCGCTGTACGCCCGTTTCCCGACGAAGGAGGATGTCTTCCGATCAGTGATCGGATGGGCGTTGGCGCGACGCGACTGGCCGTTGCCGGAGCCACCTCCACCGGACCCTGAGAACCTGGAGGAGGCATTGCGCGCCATTGCACACGCTGCGGTCAGGCGTTCCTCGAACCCTTCTGTGATCAAGCTCGAGCAAATCGCCATCTCGCATGCGGCGCGCTATCCCGACCTCGCCCGGCGCACGTATGGAACAGGCTTCTGGCCACGAAAGCAGCTGGTGGTCGACCTGCTGGTGCGACATGCGGCCACAGGTGTGATCGTCGCGGACTCTCCCGAGACCCTTGCCGAGTTGTTCCTGGGCATGGTCGGCGCACAGTCGCGCCTCGCGTCGTTCGGCATCATTCGTGACACCGATGATCAAGAACGACTCACCGACGCCGCGGTGCAGCTCTTCCTGCGGAGCCTGCGACCTCATCCGGCGGCGTGATCATCCGTAGACAAAACGCGCTGATGTGCTCGATCTCAGCCTGATTCGGTTCCGTGCGTTGCCACAGGTAGTCGGTCAACTTTCCCAGAATGGCGTGGGCCGCGAGCGATGCGTCGAAATCCGGATCCGCACTTCCCAATTCAGCGAATGGTGCCACCAGGAGAGTCGCCATCGGGCCGGTGGCCGAGAGTGAACCACTCGCGGTGTCCTCACCGAGGCTGCCGGCATTCCAGGAGACCGCCCGGGTGGTTTCCGCAGTGTCACCGGCCGCCTGAGCCAAGACTCCCTCGACCCACCGTCTGACCTTGCCCTCCGCGGTGGACTCTTTGCTCATCTGGTGCTCGACATAGGCGCGTAGCCGCGTGGTGCCGTCTTCGATCAACGCCGCGACCAACGCGTCTTTGGACGAGAAATGGCGATAGAACGCTTCGTTGGACAATCCTGCGGCAGCCACGATGTCGGCGACCCTGGGACGGGACGTGGTACCCCGGGTCCGGATCACCTCCAGCGCGGCATCGAGTAGCCGCCGAACCTCGGTGGCGTAATTGGCCCCGCGTTTGGCGAGTGACCGTTGCGCTATCCGGCTCGCCAGATCATCGGCAGCCTCGTCCGTCTTCCGCTCGTCCACAACGAAAGGTTAATGCCCGAGCACGGCGGCGCAGACGCCGCCGTCGACAAGTAGGTCCACACCGTTGAGGAAGCTCGCTTCATCCGACAGCGCAAAGGTCGCCACGGCAGCCACCTCGTCCGCACGACCGAGGCGACCGACCGGGGTCTGCTCCACCCACGCGCCCATACGAGGGTTGCCGGCAGCCTCCTGGCGACCTTGTGGAGTATCGATGAGGCCTGGTGACACCGAACAGATTCGGCCGCCCAGTGGTCCGAGGCGGACGGCTTCGCGCTGTACGAACTGCTTGACCCCGAGTTTTGCGATGGCATACGCGGCACCGGGGTGTTCGATTCGCGGCCCGACACTCTGATGGATGCGCTCGAAAAAGTGCTCGCTCAAAGGGTCGTCGAGAACGGCTGCTGTCGCGGCATCGATCTGGACGCCACCGATCACCGGGGCCATTGACGCGAAAGCCACCCAGGCCGTGCCCCGCACCGTGAGCGGTCGCAATGCGGCGGCCAGTCGTGCGGTACCGATCAGGTCGACGGTGAAGATCTTTTTCCAGTCGGCCATCGTCGGAGAGATACCCGCGACGTGGGCCACCGCCCGTAAGGAGCCCGATTCTCCGACCCGGGTGGCCAAACGGTCGAGACCGTCCACATCGGTGATGTCGAGGACAAACGGTCGTACTTCAGCCTCGCCGCGCGCCGACAACTCCGCCGCCGCGGTGGTCGCTGTCGTCTCGTCGCGGTCGACGAGGAGCAGGGTGTCCACCATGGATGTGATCCGGCGGGCACATTCGAGGCCCATGCCACGGCCCGCGCCGGTGACGACGCCGACGGTGCTCACGACTGCGCCGCCCAACACGGTTGCATCATCGGTTCGGCCGCCCGGGTGACCAGTTCCATCCGAATACCGTTGTCACCGCGCAAAAATGCGAAGAACGGCAAGCCGCCCGCACTTCTGGTCGCCTCGACGACGTAGCCGCCGCGCACCAGTTCCGCGGTGTCTGCGCCGATGTCATCAGACCAGTAGCCGAGATGGTGGATGCCCGATCCGGCAACCGGTTCCCAGAGCGTGCCCGGGATCGCTGCGACGACTTCCAGACGGGGCACACTGACCGAGTAGGAACACCCGAACTCCAGGGTCACCTCTCCCGACGGCAGAGTCACCGCCGTCGGGCCACCGATCGCCGGTCCCCACTCGTACCCCAACAACGCCGTGAGTTGCTCGCGTGTCGCGCTCGGATCGTCCGACACGATCCCCATATGGAAGAGGTCTTCTGCTTTCACCGTGGTCCGCCACTTTCGTCTGGTCACCTTTGAGAATCGCCCTCAGACTATCCAGAACTGTATTCTTACGCAGCAGAATGCTATTCTGGGGGCAACAAGGAGGCGTTATGGCATGGGATTTCGAGACCGACCCGGAGTATCAGGCGAAACTGGACTGGGCTGATGCGTTCGTCCGAGAGGAGGTCGAGCCGCTCGACCACGCGTGGCCACACCTGCAGTTCGTCCCGCTCGACGGAGGTCGTCGCAAGGCGATCGATCCGCTCAAACAGCGAGTCCGTGAACAGGGACTGTGGGCTACACACCTCGGTCCCGATCTCGGTGGTCAGGGATACGGCCAGCTTCAGTTGGCCCTGCTCAACGAGATACTCGGGCGGTCATCCTGGGCGCCGATCGTGTTCGGCTGCCAGGCACCCGACACCGGGAATGCCGAGATCATCGCTCATTACGGCACTCCGGACCAGAAGAAGCAGTATCTCCAGCCGCTGCTCGACGGCGAGTGCTTCTCGAGTTATTCGATGACGGAACCCCAGGCCGGGGCCGACCCGACACAGTTCACGACCAGCGCCGTTCGCGACGGCGATCACTGGATCATCAACGGCTACAAATACTTCTCTTCCAACGCGAAGACCGCGTCGTTCCTGATCGTCATGGTGGTGACCAATCCCGACGTGAGCGCCTACAAGGGCATGTCGATGTTCCTGGTCCCGACGGACACCCCCGGCGTGATCATCGAACGAAACGTCGGGCTCTTCGGGGAGCCGATGGATGAGGGCACGCACGCCCTCATCCACTACGACAATGTCCGGGTGCCCGACAGCGCCCTGCTCGGTGGTGGTGAGGGCCAGGCCTTCGCGGTCGCCCAAACCCGACTCGGTGGAGGACGGATCCATCACGCCATGCGGACGATCGGCTTGGCGCAGCGGGCGATCGACATGATGTGCGAGCGCGTGCTGAGCCGCGAGACCGCGGGCAGCCGGCTGGCCGACAAACAGTTCATCCAGGGCTACATCGCCGACTCGTACGCTCAATTGACCCAGTTCCGGCTGTTCGTGCTCAATACCGCCTGGAAGATCGACAAGTACAACGACTACAAGAAGGTTCGCAAGGACATCGCCACAGCGAAGGTCATCATGCCGACCGTTCTGCACGACATCGCCTGGCGCGCAATGCAAGTACACGGCGCCCTGGGTGTCACAAACGAGATGCCGTTCCTGACGATGGTGCACGGCGCCGCCGTGATGGGGCTCGCAGACGGTCCCACCGAGGTCCACAAGGTCACCGTGGCCAAGCAGGTCTTGCGTGACCACAGAGCCACCGATGACCTGTGGCCCACCGAATGGATTCCCAGGAAAGAAGCGGCCGCAAAGGCCAAGTACGCCGAATACCTCGAACTGGAAGTTGGAAACCTGTGATCGACACCGCAAAACTCGCCGCATGGATGGACGAAGCCGACCTTCCAGGAAAGGGCGCGCCGCTCGAAGCGCGCTTTCTCTCCGGCGGAACACAGAACGAGATCTACGAGATCGTCCGTGGGGACAGCAGTTGCGTGATTCGGCTCCCACCGGCTGCGGCACCAGCAAGCCGCGACGAGGGAATCATGCGCGAATGGCGAATCATCGAGGCTCTAGACGGTACGGACGTGCCGCATACCAAGGCAATCGCCTCCTGCTCCGACACCTCGGTGCTGGGACGGTCGTTCTATCTCATGGGATTCGTCGACGGCTGGTCGCCGATGAACAACAAGCAGTGGCGCGAACCGTTCACGAGCGATCCGGAATTGCGAAAGGGGTTGGCCTATCAGCTCGCCGAAGGAATCGCGCTGCTCTCCAAAGTCGACTGGCAGGCGAAGGGTCTGCAGGATCTCGGTCGCCCGGACGGTTTCCACGAGCGTCAGGTGAGCCGGTGGACCCGATTCTTCGATCGGGTGAAGGGCCGGGAACTCGAGGGAATGGACGAGGCCACCGCATGGCTCAATGCGCACAAGCCACTCGACTTCGTCCCCGGTCTCATGCACGGCGACTATCAGTTCGCGAACGTCATGTTCAAGGACGGCGCACCGGCGCGACTCGATGCGATCGTCGACTGGGAGATGGGTACCGTCGGTGACCCGAAACTGGATCTGGCCTGGATGGTGCAGGGTTGGCCCGAGGACACGAACGCGCCGGAGGCCGCCACCTCGAGCTACGTGGACCTGCGCGGGATGCCGTCGAGAGAACAGATGATCAACCACTACTCCAAGGTCTCGGGCCGTCAGGTCGACGACCTCGACTACTATCTCGTGCTCGCCAAATGGAAGCTCGCCATCGTTCTCGAACAGGGCTTTCAACGTGCCGGTGACAATCATCAACTGCAGTCGTACGGCCCCCTCGTGCCACGATTGATGAAAGAAGCCGCCGACTTCGCAGAATCGAGTGACTACCGATCATGACCACCGGAACCGAACAACTCGAACTGGTCCAGGAACGACGAGGACCGATTCTGATCCTGCGTTTGAATCGTCCGGACGCCCGAAATGCACTGAACGGCAGCCTAATCCAAGGCATCGGAACGGCAGCACTAGACGCCGAGGCGGACCCCGAGATCCGGGCACTCGTGCTCACCGGTACCGGCGATCGCGCATTCTGCGCCGGGATGGACCTGCGTGCGTTTGCCGACGGTGGCAATTTCTACTCCGAAGGGTTCGAACGGCTCGCGGAAGGACACCTGTCCATCCCGGTCATCGGCGCGGCTAACGGCACGGCGATCGGCGGCGGCCTCGAACTGCTCCTCGGTTGCGACGTGATCGTGTCCTCGTCGCAGGCGAAGTTCGGTCTGCCTGAGGTCAAACGGGGCATGTTCCCAGGCGGCGGTGGTACGAACATCGGAACTCGCATCCCGCTGGGCATCGCCCTGGAGATGACCCTCACCGGCGACTTCATCACCGCGGAGCGGGCCTACGAGATCGGTTTGGTGAACGCCCTGGCCGCGCCGGATGCCGTCCTCGAGGCCGCGATCGGCTACGCCGAGCGGATCGCCGCAAACGCGCCGTTGAGCCTCGCCGCATGCAAGGAGCTGGTTCGACTCGCGGTGACGGACAGCGAGCGCGTTCCGGAACGTCTCGGGCAGTGGCAGAAAACCGTCTTCTCCAGCAGTGACGCAAAGGAGGGCGCCACGGCGTTCATCGAGAAGCGAAGCCCGAACTGGCAGGGGCGGTAATCTCGTCGTGCGCGCAATCGTGTGCTCGAGCTACGGTGCACCAGAGGCTCTCCGGGTGGAAGATCTACCGTCACCTCCGTTGAAGACGGGGGAGGTACGGGTTGCCGTGGTCGCAGCCGCAGCCAACTTCCCCGACGTACTGGTGATCGCAGGTGAGTACCAGATCAAGGTGCCTCCACCATTCGTACCGGGCAGTGAGTTCGCCGGCGTGATCACCGAGGTCTCACCGGAGGTGGCCGGTCGCTCGATCGGCGATCGGGTCACCGGAACCGGCCTCGTCGGAGCTTTCGCGGAGGAGATCGTGGCCCGCGCCGACAAAGTGAGTCCGATCGCGGACGGCGTCGATGAACGCGTCGCCGCCGCGTTCGGGGTGGCGTATCGCACGGCGTTCCACACGCTGCGATCCGTCGCCCGCGTCGGATCTGGCGATCGGGTGATCGTCCTCGGCGCCGGCGGTGGTGTGGGGCTGGCCGCGGTCCAACTAGGGGTCCTGCTCGGGGCCGAGGTCACCGCGGTGGCATCGTCGTCGGAAAAGCTGGCGGTCGCAGAAAGTTACGGCGCGACCCACCTCATCAATCATCGCGAGGGCGACGTGAGGACAGCACTCCGCGCAGCGGTGCCGGGCGGCGCCGATGCGGTGATCGACCCGGTCGGCGGCGCGCTCTCGGAGCCGGCCCTGCGGGCACTGGGCCGAGGCGGTCGATTCGTCACCGTCGGATACGCGTCCGGAGAAATTCCTGCCATTCCGCTGAACCTGGTTCTGGTCAAGGGCATTCACATCGTCGGTTTCCAGTTTCAAGACATCCCGGCAGATGAGTTCGCCCGCAACGAGTCCGAACTGAACGAGCTGCTCGTCAACCGCCGAGTTGTCCCGCATGTCGGAGCAACATTCGCACTGGAGGACACCGGCAAGGCCCTTCGGCTCGTCGCCGACGGGCGCGCGGTCGGCAAGGTCCTGATAGAGATCAACCGAGGAGAACTGGCATGACAACACTCGACGGCAAGGTCGCCTTCGTCGCCGGTGCAAGCCGTGGCATCGGCGCGGCGATCGCAATGGCACTCGCGGAAGCCGGAGCGGCCGTGGCCGTCGCCGCCCGAACGGAACACGAGGGCAGGGTGCCCGGGACGATCGGGGCCGTGGCCGACCGGATCGTCGAGGCCGGTGGACGTGCCGTCGCGGTCCCGTGCGATGTGACCAGCGAAGAATCTGTCGAAGCGGCTATCGCGACCACCGTGAAAGAGTTCGGCGGCATCGATGTCGTCGTGGCCAATGCCGGAGTGCTCTGGCTCGGACCGATCGACTCAACGCCCCTCAAACGGTGGCAGCTGTGCCTCGACGTGAACCTGACCGGGGTCTTTCTGGTGACGAAGGCAGCCATCCCCCACCTGCGGGCGCGCGGTGGCGGTTCGCTGATCGCGGTGACCACCACCGGCGTCGACATGATCGACCGCGGGTCGAACGCTTATTGGGTGTCGAAGGCCGCGGTCGAACGGCTCTACCTCGGTCTCGCGAGCGACCTGTCGACCGACAACATCGCTGTGAACTGCCTCAGCCCTTCAAGGGTTGTGCTCACCGAAGGCTGGGCGGCAGCCGGAGGTGGACAGCGTATCCCGCCTGAGGCGATCGAACCGCCCGAGACGATGGGTGCCGCAGCGACGCTGCTGGCACGCCAAGACGCCTCCGGCATCACCGGCACGGTCCAACGATCAGAAACCCTGGTGCCCAGGGTCTGATTCGACCCCCGCTCACCACCGTGCCGGCGCGGGTACTTCCAGGGTGAGCGGCCGCTCGTACGACAGGTCGGTGCGATCGCGGGTACCCACCTGATAGCCCTTCTTCGTGAAGAAGGGCGACTTCAGGACGCGGGCATCGCCGACGAACATGGCCTCCACGGTCGAACGTCGAAGTGCAATGCGCCACTGTTCATCTCGGCGCTCGAGACGGTCCAGGTAGCGACCGCTGATGAATTGCGCGGTGGTACCGTCCATGCCGATCAGAACGACGATGACGTAGCTCTCGGCATGGGCCGTATCGCCTTCGATGTCACACGAGTGCGTGGTGATGTTGTGGGTGTGGACCACCGATGTCGAGGCGTGGGCCGAGTTCGCCCACTCTCCGTACTCAGGACCGATATTGGTGGCGTACCCGTGTTCGTCGATCGCATCCTCGTGATACGCCGCAGTGATGAGATCGATGTCGTGCCGATCGCACCCCCTGGCATGGCGGGCCACGCAATCGAGGATGGCGACCCGATCCTTGAGGTACCGGACATCCTCGTACATGGTCTGCAACCTGGTCTCTGAATTCACTTCGCACTCCTTGCCGCGGCGCCGAAGACGTCGGCGGATCGAACCGGGAACGGCCGCAGGATGTTCGAGCGACCCATCACCACTATACAGTCGTACAGCATCTCCGGGGTGCGAAAATACTTTCAATCGACTGAGCGGGGTATTGGACATGGCACCATCGACACGGCGCGTGGGAGCGCAGACGTCGAAGACCAGGGACACGATTCTCGACTGCGTGGAGAAGCTCATGATCAGGGAGGGCTACCCCAGCGTCACCTATCGCGTGCTTGCCGCCGAGGCCGGCGTGACCCCGAGCCTGGTCCAGTACTACTTCCCCACCCTGGACGCCATCTTCGTCTCGGCGCTGCAACGACGCACCGCCGAGAACGTGCAGCGCCTGCGCGACGCACTCGCGAAACGGCCCGATGAAATCCTGCACGTGATGTGGGAGTTCAGCCTGAAGGAGGCGACCGGCGCGTTGGTGACAGAGTTCATGGCACTGGGCAATCACCGCAAGACCGTCGGGGTGGAGATCGCTCGGGTCACCGAAGAGATTCGTCAGGTGCAACTCGAGGCCCTACGTGCGCGCGAGGGTGCGTCGCAGGCGGCGGAGCAGCCCCTCACCGCGGGTGCGCTCGTCGCATTGATCTCCGGTGTCCCGAAGATGCTCAGCCTGGAGCGAGGGATCGGGATCACCACAGCGCACGACGACGTGGTGAGGGCATTCGAGACGTACATCGACTCAGTGGAACCGCGGAGAACTCGCGCACGGCGGAGCCGCAGGCCTCGCGCCGAGAACTGACCCCTCACATACGGACGCCACGACCGCCGACGATCCTCGCCGCGGACACGGCAACGACACCGGCGACGGTGATCTCGCCGACCGCACGCAACTCACCGTCCGCGCCTCGCGAGAGCCTTCCGGTGGCGAGGAAATTCCGATACAGCGGCAACGGCCGGTGATACCGCACCGACAGCTCCCCGCCTGCGGCGGCCGGCCCCTGCTCGGACAGCGCGACATTCAGCACATGGTCGAGTATCAGCGCCGAGACTCCCCCGTGCACGAGCCCCCGGGGCCCCTGATAGGTGATTCCAAGAGAACCGGACGCCCCGGCAGTCCCATCGGGCAGGCACCAGACCTCGAGCGGCGGCGCGCACGCATTCGCGCGCCCCGCGACCGGATCGACACCCACAGGACGGCGGCCGTCGTCGCTGGCGCCGAGTTCTTCGGTGATTCGGTCGAGTTCCTCGGTGATCTGGTCGAGTTCCTCGGTGATCTGGTCGAGTTCCTCGGTGATCCGGTCGAGCTCCTGCGCGATCGCAGCCAACCCCGGATCGTCGTCGGCCACCCGGAGCAGCAGATCTGTCAGCCGGCGAAGGCCATCGGCCGCCGACTCGCGGGCGAGGGCAGTCGCCACCGCCTTGGCGTCCTCATCCATCGCGGGCTACCGCCGGCCTGGCCGTGATGAACAAGCCGTCCGCGCTGACACACAACTCACCGGCGAGCCGGATCTCCGCATGAGAGTACGCCTTTCGGCCCTCCGATCCCCCGTGCCAGGACGTTACGGTCAGCTCTCGTCCGGTCGGGATCTGGCGGTGGAATCGGAGCGTGAGCTGAGCCGTCAGTCCGGGCCGACCGGGTACCCACCACCGGGCTGTACCGCACGACCCTGCCACGTGTGTCCATCTCCGCAATCCGATCGACGGCGGGTTGCGCCGTCTTCTCGAGTTCGTCTGCGAGAGAATCAATCCTGGCTGCTATTTCAGCGAGGCGAGACGGTCCGGCAGTCGTGTTCACCAGGGCCACAGCGCTACGCCGTACGGACTCGGCCGCCCTGCGTATCGCATCATCTTCACCGCCCATCACGAGCGAGGCCTGTCGTGTCCGTCCAACGCATGCCGCCTCACGTGGCGCTGGTGGCCAGTTCACGCAGAAGGGCCCTGGTACGTCCGGCGGATGCACGCGGATCGGACCCGACCGGCGTCACCGCGGCCCAGATATCTGTGGCGCCGGCGTCGAGTAGACCTTGCAGCTGGACCCGCACCGATTCCTCGTTTCCGACAATCGCGACATCTGCCGGTTCAGCCGCACCTCCGGCGCTGATGATTCTTTTGTAGTTGGGCATTCCGGAGTAGACCCCGGACGTCGCCGCGACCGCGGCACGCGCCTCGTCGACGTCATCGTGAACTGCAACCGGCAAACCGGCGACGATCCGGGGATCAGGCCGTCCGGCGGCTGCGGCGGCAGCACGGATCGCGGGCGCGATACGCGATTCGATCGCCTTCGCCGCCGCCATCCACAGCACGGTTCCGTCCGCGAATTCTCCTGCCACACGCAGCATCCGGGGGGACATCGCCGACAGCAGGACGGGTACACGATGCACCGGGGAGACCATCCGACCTGCGCTCTTGACCGTCCACTCCTGGCCTTGCACGTCTACGTCCTCACCGCGCAACAGCGCCGTGACGATCTGGATGTACTCCTCGGTGTTGCGACCGGGGCGCTCGTAGGACAGTCCGTAGACGTCTTCGATGAGGGACCCGTGAGAGGGGCCCAACCCGAGGGTGATCCCGGGGCGGCCCATGGCCTCGGCCACAGCAGCGACGCGGTTGGCCTGCAGCAGTGGATGGCACGGATAGGTCTGCAGGACAGCTGTACCGAGCTCGATGGTGGTCGTCTCGCGACCGGCTACCGCCAGCGCCGCCAAGGGGTCACCGGTGACCGAACTCGCGTACCAGAGCGAGGAGAACCCATCCGCTTCGGCGCGCTGCGCCTGCTTCACAATCTTCTCGGTGGACGAGGCCCCGCCGGTCAATCCAATTCTCATGGTGCATCCTCTTCGCCGGAGTTACCGGGTATCGCGTAAACCGTCCGCACGGATTCGGGCGGGGGTTCGGCGCGCATCGTTTCGAGCAGACGGTTCACTTCGTTGCTGTACGAGTGTATGGTTCATTTCACATGCTATACGACTGTATTGCAAGTGCCGCGCTCGTATTGCCTAAGGAGCAACGATGTTCGACGCAATCACCCCGATCACCCCGGCGATTGGAATCGAGGTCACCGGGGTCTCGGGCGAATCCCTTGCGAATCCCGATGCCGCCGCGTGGTGCCGCACCGCGCTGGACGACCACGGGGTTGTACTGTTCCGCGAATGCCACATCGGCGACGACGCACTGGTCTCCCTCAGCCGCCTGCTCGGCGAGGTGGTGATCGCCCCTGTCGGAGGCCAGCAGAGTCATCCAGAGATCTCGGCAATCAGTCTCGATCCGGCCAAAACCGTGTTGGCAGCATACAACTCGGGCACGTTCCACTGGCATATCGACGGCGCCACCGACGCCATTCCGCAAAAGGCCACCCTGCTGACCGCGCTCGAAGTGTCCACCGAGGGTGGCGACACGGAGTTCGCCAACACGTATGCCGCGTACGAAGCCCTCTCCGCCGACGAGAAGGCCGAGATCGATGGACTCCAGGTCGTGCACAGCTTCGCTACAGCGCAACGGCTCGCGAACCCGGACCCCACCGACAAGCAGATGGCCGCGTGGGCCCGCGTCCCGAGTCGCACCCATCCGCTTGTGTGGACCCGTCGCAGCGGCCGTAAATCGCTGCTCATCGGAGCCACGGCGGGCGAGGTGGTCGGGATGTCCGCATCCGAAGGGCGCGCACTTCTCGACCGTCTCCTCGAGTGGTCGACAGGGCCGCAGTTCGCCCTACGGCAGCATTGGCGCCGGGGCGACCTGGTCATCTGGGACAACACCGGCATGCTCCACAGGGCAATCCCGTACACCCCCAGCTCACCCCGTCTCATGCACCGCACCACCCTCCTTGGCGAGGAAGTCGTCGCCTGACGTCTGGCCGCGGGTGCTGCGCGTCAATGGTGCTGCAGCACCCCGCCACTGGCGATCGACAAGTCGCTCGACCGGAACCGCTCGGTGACGGTCACCGCTTCGCTTACCGTGGGAGCTGCCGCGGTGAGAGCCTGCGCTTTGAATATTCGTGCCGCATTGCTGAGCTGGTGTTCGAGCGGGGTCAGCCGGCTATCGATCGACGTCACGCCGGAACACCCCCACATCACGATGTCCGTGGTACCGCGCTCCAGGGCGCGCTCAATCCCCTCTCGTAGCCGCGGATCACTTTCGTAGAGCTCGGCGGCCACCACCACCGCATGCGGCCAAGGCGTGTGATCGCTTGACGTCAGCGCTGCCCGAAGATCCAGGGCCAGAGCCGATTCGAGGTCGAGGACCCTGGTTCCCAGTATCTCCAGTGGCCGGGGATCCGAGTCGTCGGCAACGAGCGTGGTGACCGACCATCCGGCCATCATCCGGTCGAAGAGCAGGCCTCCGGCATGCGCGATGATGGCCTTGGTCGTCGGCCCGAGAACTGCCAGCCGATATCTAAGATGGCGCGTCTGTGCACGCCGACGTTCACCATTCACACGACGAATCGCGTCACTCTGGCGTTCGGCGATTTCACTCGAATCGGGCATCGGCAGTCCAATCATCTTCTGAGGTCAAGACGGTCCACCCCGTGATCGTGTCTCCCCCTGAGGCACCATGGTTCGGCGCCTGACCGGTCAGGCGGGAACCAGGTCCGCCCGGCCCTGCGCGGCGCAGGCCAACAGCTGGCTGCTCCGGTATGTTTCGACCGGATCCACCGCGATGGGTGCCGCAGCAGCAGCCAGCGCATGGGCCTTGAACGCGCGGGCCGCGAGGCTCAACCGGTGCTGCACCGCATCGACTCGCTGATCGATGTCGGTGGGCGTGTCGCCCCACAACGTCAACTCGGTCTCCCCACGGTCGAGATTCTCCACGAACCCGTCGCGAATCCGGGTATCGCGCTCGAAGAGTTCAGCGGAGACAGCGACGGCCTGCGGGTGGATCCCGTGCCCCTGCCATTCGAGTCCGGATGCGAGATCAACCGTCTCGGCGCCGAGGATCTGCAGCGGGCGAAGGTTCGAGTAGTCCTCGAGCAGGACGACGACATCCCATCCGGCCATGACCCGGTCGAACAACAGGCCTCCCGTGTGGCGGACCGCGTCGAGCATCGATGACGCGACGATGACGAGGCGATACCTCACGAAGCCTTCGTCGGAGCGAAGTCCTTCGCCAATGAGTTGGTGTATTCCCTGAACACTTCGGTCAATGGAATCGTTCGATCGAGCAGCCATGAGGTTTCCATCCCATTCAGAAAGGCGACGATTTCGACGGCCCGTAGATCCGGGTCGAGGTCGGTTCGGTACCTGCCGTCCTGCTGGCCGCGCCGGATACCGGCCGCGACGGTGCTGACTGACGCTTGGTACCTGCTCACGATCCGTTCGTGGAGCGGTGCATCCGGTTCCAGGTTCTCGATCTGCAGGACCGCAAATGTCCCGATCAACTCAGGTGAGCGCTCGAACCGCTCGGCGACGTGCACGATTTCCTCGAGCAGGTCGCCGGATCGGTCCGAATGTTGGTCGTCATCGGCGTCACGCCGCTCGAGTACCGCATGCAGAAGCTGCGCCTTGGACTCGAAGTGGTGGAGCAGACCGGCGGAGCTGACACCGGCCTCTTTGGCGATCTGCGACAAAGCCGTGTTTCGCCATCCGTTGCTTGCGAGCAACCGCTGAGCTACGTCGAGAATCCGACGCTTACGCTCCTCGCCTTTGACGAGTAGCGCCTCATACGGCCGTTCCTGCACCCGGATCTCCTTCGATCAACCAACCAACTGAGCACATAGTAGGTTGGTTTCGAAGATGTGACAACCGTCTCTTTGAGAAACCGGCGCGTCGCCCGTCACAGGCCGAGTGACTTGGCGATGATCACCTTCATGACTTCGCTCGTACCTGCATAGATACGGGCTACACGGGCATCGGTGTACAGCCGGGCAATGGGATATTCGGCCATGTAGCCGTATCCACCGAAGAGCTGAAGGCAACGATCGACCACCCGTGCCTGCACCTCGGTGCAGAACAACTTCACCCGGGCCGCGTCCGAACCGGACAATTCGCCATCGACCAGATCCAGCACGGCCCGGTCGATCATCGTCTGCCCGGCCTCGATCTCCGCCGACATCGCGGCGAGTTCGAACTTCGTGTTCTGGAACGAGGAGACCGGTTTTCCGAAGGCCTTTCGCTCCTTCACGTACTCGATCGTGGTGGTGACCGCCGCCCGGGCCTGGGCGATGGAGCCGACCGCGACGGTCATCCGTTCCTGCGGCAGGTTGTTGCCGAGGTAGCTGAAGGCCTGACCTTCCTCGCCGAGGAGGTTCGCTTTCGGGACGCGGACGTTGTCGAACGACAACTCCACGGTGTCCTGGACCTTGCAGCCCATCTTGTCGAGCACACGACCCCGCTCGAATCCGGCCATGCCGTTCTCCACGACCAGCAGCGAGAGACCGGCCCGCCTGTTCTCGGGATCGGTCGACGTACGCGCCACGACGATCACCAAGTCGGCGAGCAGACCACCGGTGATGAAGGTTTTCGCACCGTTGAGGACGTAGTCGTCACCGGTGCGAACGGCCGTCGTCGACACGCCCGCGAGGTCGGACCCGGTACCGGGTTCGGTCATCGCGATGGCCGAGAGCAATGTGCCGTCGGCCAGACCCGGGAACCAGCGCTTGCGTTGTTCGGTATCGGCGTACTCGAGAAAGTACGGCAGGATCACGTCGAGTTGCGTGCGGACGGTGGCCAGCGTGACGAGCGCGCGGGCCGCCTCCTCCTGCAGGATCACGTTGTAGCGGTAGTCGCGAAGACCCGCGCCACCGAACTCCTCCGGAATGGCGATTCCCAGCAGACCGAGCTCCCCGAGCTGCGCGAAGATCTCGCGAGGCATCTGGCCGGCCTTCTCCCAGGCGGCGTACTCGGGAACGATCCGCTTCTCGATGAAGTCCCGTGCAAGTTTCCGGAACGCCTCATGGTCGGCGGTGAACACATCTCTACGCATGATCTCGTCTCCTCTAGTGCGATGCCAGCTCGACGAGGGTGGCGTTGGCCGTGCCGCCGCCCTCACACATGGTCTGCAGTCCGTACCGAATTCCGTTGCCCCGCATGTGGTTGATCATGCGGGTCATCAGCACAGCACCGGAGCCACCGAGTGGGTGGCCGAGCGCGATCGCGCCGCCGAGTGGGTTGAGCAGCGCGGGATCTGCCCCGGTTTCGGCGAGCCACGCCATCGGGACCGGCGCGAAAGCCTCATTCACCTCGAACACGCCGACGTCGGCCAGCGCAACGCCCGCCTTGGCAAGCACCTTGTCGGTGGCCGGGATCGGACCGGTGAGCATGAGAACCGGATCAGAACCGACCACTGCGCCGGCAACATAACGGACCAACGGAGTCAGTCCGAGCTCTGCGGCCTTTTCCGGTGTGGTGATCAGCAGTGCCGCCGCACCGTCTGAGATCTGCGAAGAATTGCCCGCGTGGATGACGCCGTTCTCGTCAAACGCCGGCTTGAGCTTCGCGAGCTTCTCCGCCGTGGTGCCGCGCCGGATCCCCTCATCGGCACTGACCACACCGTCTTCGGTTGTGACCGCGACAATCTCGGACTCGAAGGCGCCCGCATCCTGAGCCGCCGCCGCACGCCCATGCGACACCGAGGAGAACTCGTCAACGGCCGTGCGATCGAAACCCCACTTCTGGGCGATCTTCTCGGCGGAGATCCCCTGATTGAACGCAAAACCGTCGTAGCGTCCCAGCGCCCTGGGTCCGTACGGTGCACCACTGGCGCGAGCCGCGCCCAGCGGTACCCGGCTCATGACCTCGACACCACCGGCGACAACCACGTCCTGCTGACCCGACATCACCGCTTGTACGGCGAAATCGATCGCCTGCTGGCTCGATCCGCACGCTCGGTTGATGGTGACGCCCGGAATGGACTCAGGCCATCCCGCCGCCAGCACCGAGTACCGGCCGACATTGCTCGACTGATCGCCGACCTGCGACACACAGCCCCAGATGACATCATCGATGACCTCCGGGTCGATACCGGAACGCTCGGCGAGTGCGCCCAACACGTGCGCGGACAGATCAACCGGGTGCACGCCGGCCAAGCCGCCGTTACGTTTGCCCACCGGCGTACGAACGGCCTCGACGATCACTACTTCACGCATCTTTTTCTCCAGTTTCGGTCTTGTACGACTTTGGTGTGCCATTTGCGGCGGGCCTCGGCGCCGCCCATCGGCCTGCGAACGTCGGCGTCCGCTTCTCGGCGAATGCCGCATAGGCCTCCGAGGCATCGGCGGTCGCGAAGTTCACTGCCTGCGCTCGGGCTTCGCCCGCCAGCGCATCGTGCAGGGTGCTGTTCGCCCCTTCGTTCAACAGCGCTTTGGTCTGAGCGAGTGCAATCGGCGGTCCGGCCGCCAACCGCGAAGCCAGGTCAGCGACGAAGCCGTCGATCTCGGCATCGTCGACCACCCAGGTCACCAGGTTCAGCGCCCGGGCTTCCTCTGCGCCGATCGTGTCGGCCAACATCGCCAGGCGCTTGGCCTGTTGTAGTCCAACGAGTTTCGGAAGCAGCCACGAGCCGCCCAGATCGAGCGAGAGCGCGCGCTTGACGAATATCTGGGAGAACGTCGAGGCCGTGGTGGCCACGACGAAATCGCATCCGAGGGCCAGATTCCAACCGGCTCCGACCGCAACGCCTGACACCTTCGCGATGGTCGGCATCGGCATGTCGTGCAGGAGTTCGGCCACTGCGCTCAGGTTGCGCAGCTTGTAGGTCGGATGCATCGGATCCGGTGAGGCGATATCGGCTCCGGAGCAGAATGCCCCACCCGCGCCGGTCAGCACCAGGGCGTGTACGCCCTGATCACCTCCGGCCGCGATCAGGGCTTCGCGCAGCGCGATCCACAGCTCTGTGTTGATCGCGTTCTTCCGGCGCGGCCGATTGAGCGTCAGGGTTCGGACACCATCATCGTCGCTGACAAGCAACGCCGACTCATCGGCCGCGTCATCGATGTCAGCGCTCATACGCTCGGCCCACCGCCCCCTGCTCCCGCAGGGCCGCGAGTTCGTCTCGATCGACCCCGATCTCACTCAGAACAGTGTCCGTGTGCTCCCCGAGCCCCGGGACCGCTCCCATCGGGGGATCGAAGCCGGAGATGATCGGCGGCGGCAGCAGAGCCTGTATCGAGCCGCCCGGGGTCTCGATTTCGCGCCACCTGTCCCGCTCCGACAACTGTGGATGGGCGATCACCTCGCTGGGGAGGTTGTACCGTGCGTTGCCGATTCCGGCATCATCGGCGACCTTCTGGATTTCGGCGAGATCATGTTGCCCGCACCACGCACCGATGGCCTCCTCCAGCACATCCCGGTTCTGCACACGACCCGAGTTGGAGGCGAAACGCTCGTCGTCCGCGAGATCTGGGCGCTGCACGATCTCTCGTGCCAGTCGCTGCCACTCGCGATCGTTCGTGGTGCCCAGGACCACGGTCTGTCCATCAGCAGTGCGGTAGGAACCGTAGGGCGCGACCGCGGGCGAGCTCATTCCGAGCGGCTGTTGGTCGATACCCGAGTGCCGCGTGTAGTTGAGCTGATAGCCCATGACCTCGGCAGCGGTGTCGAAGAGACTCACGCTCACCGTCGGCGTCTTCTGTCCGGTTGCCGTGCGTGCGTCTCGTGAATACAGCAACGCCATGATCGACAGCGCGGCGTACAGACCGGTGGACACGTCCGCAACCGGCGGACCTGGTTTTGCGGGCTCTCCCGGGAAACCGGTGACCGCGCAGACGCCGGCCTCGGCCTGAACGAGCAGGTCATAGGCGCGTTTGTGTGACAATGGCCCACCGGTGCCGTACCCGTCGATCTCGACGGCCACCAGGTGTGGATGTCGTTGGGCGAGTTCGTCTCCCGATAGTCCCAACCGCGCGGTCGACCCAGGGGTGAGGTTGGACACCAGCGCATCGGCTTCATCGAGCAATCGATGCAGCAGGTCGATACCCGACTGCGACTTCAGGTCGAGCGTGACCGATTCCTTGCCGCGGTTCGCCCACACAAAGTGCGCGGCTTGACCTTTCACCACGTCATCGTAGTGACGGGCGAAGTCGCCCCCCTTGGGGTTCTCCACCTTGATCACACGTGCGCCGAAGTCGGCAAGCGTCCGCGTACACATCGGAGCCGAGATCGCCTGTTCCAGCGTGACCACGGTGACGCCTGCCAGCGGCGCCGCCGCGCCTCCCGCGCAATCCTGGTCGATCATCACATCACCATGCCACCATCGACAGGCAGCACCTGACCGGTGACGAACGAGGATGCATCCGAGGCGAGAAATACGAACGCACCCGCCACCTCTTCTGGTTCCGCCCACCGTCGCAACGGGATCCGATTGAGCATGGTCTCTGCGAACTTCTCGTTGGTCCGAATCGTCTTGGTCATCGGGGTCGCGGCGAGAGGCGCCAGGGCATTGACAAGGATCTGCTTGCGAGCAAGTTCCCGCGCAAGTGATTTGGTCAGTCCGATGATGCCGGCCTTCGCTGCCGAGTAGTTGACCTGGCCCAGCGTTCCGGTGATCCCGGCCGACGACGTCACATTGATGATGCGTCCTGTGCCATCGGTGGCGAAATACCGCAGGCCGGCCTGAGAACAGTTGAACGCCCCCTTGAGGTGGATGTCCAGCATGCGCTGGAACGACACCTCGGTGGTGTCCTTGAACATCGCCGGAGCGGTGACGCCCGCGTTGTTGACCAGGATGTGCAGCGAGCCGCCATTCAACGCCGCTGCGCGGGCGACCGCTTCGTCGGCGGCGTCCCTGTCGGTCACGTCGAGTTCGAAGCTGTCGGCCTTGCCACCGGACTCATTGATGCGCGCGGCAACTTTGGCTGCTGCGTCGCCGTTGACGTCGGTCACGAGGACCCCGGCACCGGCCGCCGCGTACGCCTCGGCGACTGCCGAGCCGATTCCGCCTGCGGCTCCGGTGACCAACGCCGAGCGTCCCGTCAGATCGAACAATCCCTGTCGTGCGGCCATCAGTAGCTCCTCGGCATTCCCAAAGTGTGTGATCCCAGATAGTTCAAAATCATTTCCTGACTGATCGGCGCGATACGCATCAATCGAGCTTCACGGAA
Source organism: Williamsia limnetica (assembly GCF_003217475.1). GTDB lineage: Bacteria > Actinomycetota > Actinomycetes > Mycobacteriales > Mycobacteriaceae > Williamsia > Williamsia limnetica. Next base: position 113,493 of record NZ_QJSP01000008.1, read on the forward strand.
GTAGCGCGCGACGTGGTACTCCTCCGAGTAGCCCATACCGCCATGAGTCTGCACAGCACGGTCGGCGGCGGCGAATCCCGCTTCGGCACACAGGTACTTGGCCGTGTTCGCCTCGCGGCCGCAAGGTTTCCCGCTGTCGTAGAGCCAGGTCGCCTTGCGCAGCACCAACTCCGCCGCATCCAGGTGGGCAAGTGCATCTGCCAAGGGAAACTGGATCCCCTGGTTCATGCCGATCGGGCGGTTGAACACGACCCGCTCGCCACCGTACTTGACCGCCTTGTCCAGGGCGACGCGTCCGATCCCGAGGGCTTCGGCCGCGATCAGCATGCGCTCGGGATTCAGTCCGTCCAAGAGGTACTTGAATCCCTGACCTTCCTCACCGACGCGATCTTCGATCGGAATCCGGAGGTCATCGATGAAGAGTTCATTGGACGTGACGGCATTGCGGCCCATCTTGGGAATCGGCCGGATCGTCACCTTGCTGCGGTCGAGATCGGTGAGGAACAGCGTCATCCCATCGGTCTTCTTCTCCACGTCCTCGTACTTCGTCGTACGAGTCAGCAGCAGGATCTTCTCCGACTCCATGGCCTTCGATATCCACACCTTGCGGCCGTTCACGACGTAGCTGTCGCCGTCTCGTCGGGCGAATGTCGTGATCCGGGAGGTGTCCAGTCCCGCACCCGGTTCGGTGACTCCGAAACACACATGCAGGTCACCGTTCACGATCCGAGGTAGCGTGCGGGCCTTGAGTTCGTCCGATCCATGCACCACCACCGGGTGCATGCCGAAGATGGACAGGTGGATCGAACTGGCTGCGTTCATCGCACCCCCCGACCGCGCCACCTCTTCCAGGAGAATGGTCGCCTCGGTGATCCCGAGGCCATGACCGCCGTACTCCTCCGGCATCGTCATCCCGAGCCAACCGCCATCGGCGATCGCTTTGTAGAATTCTTTCGGAAACTCGTGCGCGAGATCCTTTTCCATCCAATACTGGTCATCGAACCGGCTCGCCAGCTCGGCCACCGACTTGCGGATCAGTTCCTGATCCTCGGTCAATTCGAAATTCATTCCGTCGGACACTGGCCAATCCTTCTCTATCGGGTCGAAACATGTGCGGGACAAGCCGGAGCGCAGAAGACACCGGCGCCATAGAGGGATCCATTCGGAAGCCCTCTACGGCGACGCAGATCCCACAATGAACCGGGTATCAAGACCGGCGTCGCCGGTGGCTCACCGCCCGTGCGTCCATGTCAGTCCGAAGCAGGCAGCGGCTTGGCGCTCTTGATGCTCAGCGGAGTCCCGTTGATGGTGAGCTCACCGGTTCCCGGTGACGTACAGAGGAGTTCGACGGTCCCGTCGGCGTCGGTGTACCTCTTGCCGAGAAGCGTTGTCGGCGTGCCACCGTCGCCGGCGATCTTCTCCGCGGTTGCCGCCGGGATCATGGGTGCACCACCACAGGCGATCGAGACATCGTTGTCGGCGGGCACCTTGACGACCACTACTCGAGTGGCGCAGGTGGTGCTGGCCAGTTGATCACCTGGGCGTAACGGCGTGCTTGGGTTTGTCATCGTACTCATCCTTTTCTACCAGAGGAATGTGATTGGGCGACAGCCGATCACCGAGGACGCTGAGATCGAACGCCTGTCGGGCCAGCCAGAAGCGAAGGAAGTTCGTCAGCGAATATCGCAGGAACACAGCCGATCCTACGACAGCACTCGAGATTCCGATCAATGCGATGATGATGGCATCGCGCTGAACGAGTGGATTCGAGGTCCCGTGCGACATGAAGTAGGCGATGATACCCAGTACCGGACCGAGCACGAGCAGGGCGATTCCGATCCGCAACCACAGGACAGCCCTTCCTGACGCGGGATCCGGTATCTTCAGTTCGGCCAGCTCGCGAGTGAAGCGGTCGGCGCGGGATTCAGTGGTGGTCATGAGGAACTTCCTAGGTAGAGGGCTGCCAATTCGGTCTTGAACGCTTCGTCGGGTCGGCCTTGATGCTCGACCCGGCCCCGGACGAGAACTGCCGCGTGGTCGGCTATGTCGAGAACTGCGGCGGCGAACTGCTCCACGATGAGCACCGCCACACCCTGCCGGGCGATCTCGGCAACCTGCTCGTACAGCTCGCCTACGATCAGGGGTGCCAACCCCATCGACAGTTCGTCCAGCAGGAGAACCGCCGGATCGGTCGCCAATCCGCGACTGAGGGCCAGCATCTGCTGCTCGCCTCCGGACAACGTCCCCGCTGTCTGGGACGCCCGCTTGCCCAAGATCGGAAACCGCGCGAACGCGATCTCCTCGATCTCCTCACGCGAGCGACCCGTGAAGGTCATCATCAGAAGGTTTTCGCGGACAGACAGATTGGGGAACACTCCGCGTCCCTCGGGAATCAGGCAGACGCCGGATCGGGCCACGTCGCCGAGTGGCAACCCGGTGGCGTCGCGGCCGCCGAGGAACAGCTGCCCGGACTTGAGGGGGTGCACGCCCGCAGCGACCTTGAGGGTCGTCGTCTTGCCGGCGCCATTCGGCCCGAGCAGTGCCACGACCTGCCCGGCGGCGACGCTCAGGTTAATACCGTGCAGCACGGTGATCGCGTCATACGCCGCGCGTACGTCTTTCAGTTCGAGCAGAGGACTCATGCTTGCGCTCCCAAGTAGGCCGCCAGCACCTTCTGGTCGCGACGGATCACCTCGGGCGGGCCGGACGCGATGATCTTTCCGAGGTCGAGCACGAATACCTGGTCGCACACGGCCATCACCAATTCCATGTCGTGCTCGACGAGCAGGATCGCTGCGCCACGATCGGCGATGGTGCGGAGCAACGTGGCAAATCGCTCGGTTTCCTCCGGGTCCTGACCCGCCGCCGGTTCGTCGAGCAACAGCAGGCTCGGTTTCACCGCGAGCGCGCGTGCCACCTCCACCAGGCGGGCGATGCCGGTAGGCAGTTCATCCGCACTCTCCTCGGCGACCGCGGCGAGGCCGAGACGTTCGATGATCTCGTCGACCACCGTCGCGGCGTTGCGGCGGTGGGGTCCGAGTTCGGCTGCCACGAGCAGGTTGTCCCGCACACTCAGCCGCCCGAAGAGCTCGAGCCGCTGGAAGGTGCGGGCCAGACCGCGTCGCGCCCGCTTGGCCGGACCGGACCGGGTGACGTCATGGCCGTCCATCACGACCCGACCCGACACCGGCTTGCGGAGCCCCGTGACGACGTCGAACAACGTGCTCTTGCCGGCACCGTTCGGACCGATCAACCCGGTGATCTGGCCTGCCTCCGCGGACAGGGCGACGTCGTCCAGGGCGCGGTGGCCGCCGAAGCTGACGGTGACCCCACTAACCTCGAGTTGCGACGGCATGGTCCAACACCTCCTCGTCCTCGGCGCGGTAGGGACGCTTGATGCCCCACCACTCGACCGGGATATCCGAATCGAGGATTTCGTCGTCCGTGGCCGGTGGATGCGGTTCAGTCGGCGCAGTGGCCGTTGAACCCGACCGCCTGCCGGCCCGGTACGACACCAGGTACCGAACTGCCACCAGACCGACGACGATGGCACCGAAGAAGATCCAGCCGTCGATGACGTCGGTGAGGCGCAGGATCCAGAACGCCACGAACCAGGACACGAACCCGACAAGGGCAGCCCTGTCGGCGAACATCGGATCCCATTCTTTGCGCATCTGAGAGATCGCCCCGGAGCTCAGGATGCCTCCGGCGAATGCCACCCCGGCCAGGCCGGGTATCACGGCGACGAGATCGGACGACGACGGCCAGATCGCCACCACGGCGACGAACGGACCGGCGAGCGTGAACCCGGTGAAGAAGCCGGCACCCAGCGACCCGAGGCCGGCGATCACGGCGATCAGGAACAGCGGGAGTCCGGCGACGAAATTGAACTGTTCTGCGGTGACCGACTGCAACTGCATTCCGTAGAGTGCCCCACCCAGGCCGGCGATACCGGCACCGAGCGCGAAGACCGCGACCTTTGCCAACAACAGGTTGCCGCCGAGCGTCGCGTATGCCGCCTCGCTGTCCCGCTGCGCGATCAGACGACGCCCGAAACGGCTCCGCCGCAACAGCGCCACCCCAAGGGTTGCCAGTGCCAGCAGGACTGCCGAGAAGACCGTGATCTTGGCCGCGCTGTCCACATGGAAACCGAACAGATTGGGCCCCACCAACTCCACCGAACCCTGATCGAACAGCGTGATGTCGACCCCGAAGACGCTGAACGTCGGCAGGGTGAAGATCCACCGGTCCATGATCACGGCGAACGCGGCCGTTCCCAACGCCAGATAGACGCCCGACAAACGCAGCGCGGGCACTGCGATGATGGCCCCGGCGATGGCCGAGACGACCACCGCGGCGATCAGCGCCCACCACTGCCCCGACCCGCCGAAGTAGGCGCACGCGACTGCCCCGATGCCTGCCATAGTCAGCTGGCACAGGGAGATCTGACCTGCAAAACCGGCGAGCGGCACAAAGGACAGCGCGATGATGCTCATCGGGAAGATCAGCCCGTAGGTGATCAGATCGCCCTCGTCCAGCACGGTGGCCAGAACAAGTGCAAACGTGATGATCACCGCGCCGAAGAATGCCGTGCCCCGCAGGGTCGGTAGCGGCACCTTCGTCAGGCGCCTGTCCCGGCCACGCAACCGGCCGTGAGGGAAGAGCAACAACGCCACGATCAACAAGAGTGCGGGTGCTGCGATCCGAAGGCCGGGCAGATAGGCGTTCTGCGGTAGGTAGCCGGCGAGATAGCTTTCGAGACAACCCACCACGATGGCGCCGACAAAGGTCATCGGCAGACTCTTGAGACGACCGAATATCGCAGCCGCATAAGCACTGATGATCAACAGTGACAACTGCATGGCGTCGAGTGCGACAGTCGAGGCGATGAGGATGCCGCCGATGGCCGCCAGTTCGGTGCCGAGGATCCAGGCGACCCGGTTGGAGCGGACGGGATCAGCGCCGGTGAGCCCGACGAGGCCCCGATCGTCCACCGTGGCCCGCATCTCGGTGCCCGTGCGTGTCTTGAACATCAGGATCCGAAGCCCGACGGCAACCGCGATCGCCACCGCCATCGTTATCGCCTGATGCCAGGTGACCGTTGCCGAACCGATGTGGAACGCCTGCTTGTCGGCGAAGAACACCGGAATCGATCTCGCGCCGTTCGGGTCCCATATCCACCTCGCCAACGCGATGAGCGCGCTGAGCAGGGCGATGGTCATCACCAGTTTCTCGGCCTCGCCGAGTCTCTGCACCGGCCTCAGGGCCAACTCGACCAGTAATCCGAATCCCGGGGCCAGCACACCGAGGACGATCACCAGCGCGAGCCATACCGGCAGCCCCCAGTCGACGGTGAGTTGCCAGTAGGAGAACGCTGCCATCATCCCGGCTGCGCCGTGTGCGAAGTTGAACACACCGGTGGTCGTGTACGTGAGCACCAGTCCACTGCCGATCACCGCGTAGATGGCCGCGGTGGTCAGCCCGACGATGCCGAAAGTCAGGAATTGGTCCATTACTTGACGTCGCTCATGCTCTTGCCGACATCCGCCAACGTCATCGGGACGCCATATTCCTGGGTGTATTTCAGCGGCTCGATGTTGCAGCGGTAGACGCCGTCGTCCGGCTGGAAGTCAGCGGGCTCCCATCCCTTGGACGTCGCCTTCTCCGCGTTGAAGCACGGCGACGGCGGGATAGGTGCCTGCAAGTTCTGTGGTGCGGTCAATCCACCACCGGTCCAAGCTGTTTCGGATTTCGCCGCGTCGAGTACACACGTCCGTGTCAGCTCATCGCCACAGCTGGCGGCAGCTTTGGCAAACAGCAGCCATGAGGAGAACGCGCGGATTGCCGGCAATGTGATCTGCGCATCGGGTGCGTACTTCTCGAACAGCTCCACCATCTGCTTGGTCGCGGGCTCATCGCTGTTCAGCGGCGCCACGCCGCCGAGGTCGAGCACATTGTTCTGGTAGTCGGCAGAGGTGCCCGCGAGCTCGATGAACTGCTCGTTGTAAGCGTTGTTGTTGGTGTCGATCCAGTCGAGCTTGTAATCCATGCCGGTGAGTACGGCCTCGAGCTTGGCCAATTGCTTGAAGTCGCCGTTGTAGAGCAGACCCTTGACGCCCTTGCTCTTGATCGACTGGGCGTACGGCGTCCAGTCGGAGACTCCCATTGCCGGGTACAGGTCGTTGTAGACGATGGTTCCCCCGGCGGCTTCGATCGACTCGACTGCCTGCGCGCCAATAGTTTTCGTGACCGGTGAGTCACCATTGATGACTCCGACGGCCTTCGCGGACTCGGGGTAGGCCTCTTTGATCAACCAGGTGCGGAACTGGTAGTACGGGTCGTAGCCGGGGGTCTGACTCGGGGACGCACTGACCTCGAGGTCTGCGCCGACAGCAGTCAACTGGGCCACCTGCGCCGGGAAGCTCGGGAGTGCGCAGTTCAGCCGCTCTTTCACTCCGAGCCCGTCGAGCGCGCTTCCGCCCCCGACAAGTGCAAAGTCCTCCCGGCAGGCTGCGATCATCTGCTGACGGGTCTCCATCAGCTTGCTGTCGCGAGTGTTGGCAACCAGCTGGCGACCGTTGATGCCGCCGAGCTCGTTGCACCAGGACGTGAACACCTTGGCCGCGTCGACGAACTCTGAGTTCTTGGTGAACCCGACGTCCGAGAAGACTCCGACTTGGATCTCTCCGTCCGTGACGCCCTGGGTGGGAGCACCTTTCGCGTCGCCGGACTGACAGACGTCCGACAGCGTGCCGAAGTCGCTCGAGACGCTGTCCGACGACGTCGCGCCGCCTCCGCCCTCTTCCTCACTACCGCCGCCGTCGCGTCCGCCACATCCGGCCACCAACAGCACGATCGCCATCAGGGCGATGAGCATGCGATGTTTTTTCACCCGTTCCTCCTCGACTGGGTCTGTATCCGTCCGGGGCCGAGGTCCGAGATGGGGAGCAGACGTTGCCCTTGGCGCTCGATGCGCTCCAAGGGCGGGGGTTGTATGACTACAAGGAAACTAGCTTCTCAGATTTGAAGAATCAAGATTTTGTAGGATGCAGATCACACCGTACCCGAAGTGCCAACCCGGCGGTGTGTGACGAAGGAACGGCCCAGATATCGATGCCAGCAGCAGTTACCGCAGGTGGGAGATCCGTAGGTGCGGCTACGGCGACTCGTCGGCTGTCAAATGCAGCGAAACCCTCCGGGGGATCGGCCTCGGGGACCGGCCGGCTCCCCCGCAGCTCGATTTGCATCGAGGATTGACTAAACGACCGAAGCGTGGAAATCTACTGTTCATAAGTGAGAATGCAATTCTCACCCGTACGAGAGGAGGTGGTGGGTGCGCATACCCCCGCTACCCGCAGACCAGTGGGACGACACCGTGGACGCCGCCCTCAAGGGAATGCTGCCCCGGTGGCGAAGAAACCCCGAGAACGCGAGCACGGTGCTGTCCACCCTGGTGCAGCATCCAGCGCTCACGCAGGCGTACCTGAGCTTCAACGTCTACATCCTCTTCAACTCGACCCTCACGGGTCGACTCCGTGAACTGATGATTCTTCGAATCGCCACACTTGCCGACTGCGCCTACGAGGTCAGCCACCACAGGGCGCTCGGCAAAGACGCGGGGTTGACCGACGAAGAAATCGAGGCCGCAATACGCGGCGAGGGTCGCAGCGATTCCGATCGTATAGCCCTCGCTGCGGTCGACGAGTTGGAGAACAGCTCTCGGATCTCCGATGACACGTGGACGCAACTGTCCGAACATTTCGACGAAAAACAACGCATGGACCTTGTTTTCACAGCCGGGTCCTACCGCATGCTCGCAACAGCCATCAACTCATTTGACATACAGCTCGAAGACGAAAGGTAAATTGTGGCCCATTTCAAGAAACCAGATGCAGGTAGCTGGACCGAACACTGGCCGGAACTCGGTACAGCGCCGGTCGACTACTCGGACTCCACCGATCCCGAGTTCTACCAGGCAGAGATCGACGCCATCTTCAGAAAGAAGTGGGTCAACATCGGCCGCGTCGAGACGATCCCCAAGAAGGGGAACTTCTTCACCCGCGAGATCGCGGCTCTGGGAACCTCGCTGATCATCGTCCGCGACTCCAAGGGCGAGGTCCGCGCATTCCACAATGTCTGCCGCCACCGCGGTAACAAGCTGGTGTGGAACGACTACCCGAACGAAGAGACCTCGGGTACGTGCCGGCAGTTCACCTGCAAATACCACGCATGGCGCTACAGCCTCGAAGGCGATCTGACGTATGTGCAGCAGGAGGGCGAGTTCTTCGACCTCGACAAGAACCAGTACGGCCTGGTCTCGGTGCGCTGCGAGGTCTGGGAGGGCTTCATCTGGGTCAACATGGACGACAACGCCAAGCCGTTGACGGACTACCTGGGCCGGTTCGCCAAGAGCGTCGAAGGCTACCCGTTCCACGAGATGACCGAGGTCTACAGCTACAAGTCGACGATCAACAGCAACTGGAAGCTGTTCATCGACGCGTTCGCGGAGTTCTATCACGCTCCGGTGCTGCACCAGAAGCAGGCGACCAAAGAAGAGGCAGAGAAGTTGCTGCACTTCGGTTTCGAGGCCCTGCATTACGACATCGACACCCCGCACTCGATGATCTCCAGCTGGGGAGGCATGTCGCCGCCCAAGGACGAGAGCATGGTCAAGCCGATCGAGCGGAAGCTGCGCAGTGGGCTCTTCGGCCCCTGGGATCGCCCCGACATCGAAGGCCTCGACCCGCTGCCCGAGGGCATCAACCCGGCCGGCGCGAAGCCCTGGGGCGTCGACGAGTTCGAGTTCTTCCCGAACATGTCGCTGCTGTTCTGGGCGCCCGGCTGGTACCTCACGTACCACTACTGGCCCACCGCGGTGAACCAGCACGTCTTCGAAGCCCGGCTGTACTTCGTACCCGCGAAGACCTGCCGCGAGCGCCTGGCCCAGGAGCTCGCAGCAGTGACCTTCAAGGAGTACGCATTCCAGGACGCCAACACCCTGGAGGCGACGCAGACGATGCTCGCCACCAAGACTGTCAGCGATTTCCCCCTCTGTGATCAGGAAATCCTCCTCCGCCACCTCCACAAAGTGGTCAAAGACGAAGTTAGGGAGCACAAAAATGCCGCAGTTACCAGCTGATTTCGCCGAGCTCGAGAAGTTCTCGGACTGGATCTTGGCCACCGAGGAGGAGCGTTACGCAAAGCGCCTCGAAACGAGCATGGACGACATGCAGGTGTTCTACGACGCCGGCATGGAGCACATGGACGCCGTGCTCGACCACCTCGACAAGTTCGACCTCTACGATCTGCCGGATCCGGAACGGGCACTGATGTACCTGATGCAGTCGGTCGTCATGGTGTCGTTCCCGATCGAGGTCTGGAAGCAACCCCGCGTGCTCGACAGCGGTGCTGCCTGGGTCGAGACCGTGCATCAGCCGGCCTTCTGACATGCAGACACTCGTAGCGGCGGGATTGCTCGACATCGACTCCGGCGAAATCGTCCGGCCCGGGATCATCCGGGTCGACGGTGAGCGAATAGTCGGTGTGGGCGGTTCTCCAGAAGGCGAGGTCATCGACCTCGGTGACCTCATCCTCGTCCCCGGATTCATGGACATGGAGGTCAATCTGCTCATGGGCGGACGCGGCGAAAAGCCGGTCGCGTCAATGGTTCAGGATGATCCGCCGATACGAATGTTGCGTGCGGTGGGCAATGCCCGCCGCACGCTGCGGGCCGGTTTCACCACCGTCCGCAACCTCGGTTTGTTCGTCAAGACCGGCGGCTATCTTCTCGATGTGGCACTTGGCAAGGCGATCGACGCCGGTTGGGTCGATGGCCCCCGGGTGGTCCCTGCCGGTCACGCCATCACCCCGACCGGTGGACACCTCGACCCCACGATGTTCGCGGCTTTCATGCCCGGCGTCCTTGATCTGACCATCGAAGAGGGCATCGCCAACGGTGTGGCGGAAGTTCAGAAAGCCGTTCGGTACCAGATCAAACACGGCGCCCAGTTGATCAAGGTGTGCGTCTCTGGCGGCGTCATGTCCCATACGGGAACAGCAGGTGCGCAACACTATTCGTTCGACGAGCTGGTCGCGATCGTCGACGAGGCCCATCGGCGTGGGCTGCGTGTTGCCTCGCACACCCATGGTGCCGAGGCCGTCAAGCAGGCCGTCAAGGCTGGCATCGACTGTATCGAGCACGGCTTCCTCGTCGATGACGAGGCGATTCAGATGATGGTCGACAACGACACCTTCCTGGTGCCGACAACCCGATTGATCGACGGCATGGACATCTCTCACGCTCCTGACGAGCTGAAGGAGAAGGCTGCCGAGATGTTCCCGAAGGCTCGTATTGCGGTGAAGAAGTGCTACGACGCGGGCGTGAAGATTGCCGTCGGAACCGACGCACCCGCGATTCCGCACGGTAAGAACGCGGACGAACTGGTTGCTCTGGTCGATCGTGGCCTGCCACCGCTGGCAGTCCTGCGCGCGGCCACCACCGTTGCCGCCGACCTGATCAACGTCACCGATCGCGGACGACTCGTCGAGGGACTGCTCGCCGACATAGTCGGTGTGCCAGGAGATCCCCTGGAAGACATCACCGTCACGCAGGATGTCCGGTTCGTCATGAAAGGCGGAAAGGTCTATGTCAACAAATGACGATCTGCTGGAACTCCAGCAACTGCTTGCCCGCTATGCGGTGAACATGACCAAGAACGACGTCGCCGGGGTTGTCGCGGTCTTCACCCCTGAGGGCACCTACAGTGCCTTCGGCGATGCGTTCACGCTCGATCAGTTCCCGGAACTCGTCGCGGCGGCGCCCAAGGGCCTGTTCATGACCGGGTTGCCGGTGATCGACCTGGATGGCGACACCGCGACCGGAACACAGCCGCTGTGTTTCATCCACGACGCCACCCACGACATGCGTATCGGCTACTACAGCGACACCTACGCCCGGACCGCTTCCGGATGGCGTATCCAGACCCGCAAGATGACGTTCATCCGCCGCAGCGGTGAGCACGATTCGGGTATCCCGCACGCGTTCGAACCGTCAGGGGCATGAACAGCGCCGACATGAACAGCGCGCAGTTTCGCTCAGCTGTTCGTGAGTGGCTCGACGCCAACGATCTGACTGCTGGACCCGACCATTCGCTGGACGGTCAAGTCGCACAGCTGAATCGTGTGCGCCGGGCGCTGTTCGATGCCGGTTGGATGCGGTACGGATGGCCCACCGAGGTCGGCGGTCTCGGCGGGCCGGCGGAACTGCGCGCAGTCCTCGGCGAGGAGGTCGCGATCCGCGATCTCGCAGAGCCAGGCCTGTATTCGATGATCGAAGTCCTGGTTCCGACGATGATGTCCTACGCGACACCGGAACTCGCTGCTGAGATGGTGCCGCTGATGCTGAGCGGCGCCGAGCAGTGGTGCCAGGGATTCTCTGAACCCGGTTCGGGCAGCGACCTTGCGTCACTGACGACCAAAGCCGTGCAACAGGGCGATGACTGGGTGGTCTCGGGCCAGAAGGTGTGGACCAGTCTGGCCCAGTACGCCTCGCGTTGCGTCCTGTTGACCAGAACGGGACCGGGTCACAAGGGGATCACCGCGTTCTTCGTGGACATGGACACCCCCGGAATCACCGTGCGGCCCCTGCGCACGATGCACGGGGTCGACGAGTTCGCCGAAGTCTATTTCGACAACGTGGTCGTCCCCGCAAACCGAATGCTCGGGAAGCCCGGCGACGGCTGGGGAGTCGCGATGGATCTCCTCCCCCATGAACGTTCGACGTGCTTCTGGCACCGGATCGCCTACCTGTTCACTCGTCTGGACCGCTTACTCGTCCAATCCGCACCCACGACAACGGTCGCGGACGATGCAGAACTCGGCGCCGCGTATCTGGCGCTGCACACGATTCGCTGCCGCTCGAGGATGACGCAGCAGCGGTTGGCCGACGGCGCCCAGTTGGGGCCCGAGACGTCGGTGGACAAGGTGCTGCTGGCGACGGCGGAACAGCAACTGTTCAACACCGCGCGAGACCTTCTGCCGGGAGCAATCGAGCTCGCAGAGTCGGAATGGCGAACCGAATATCTCTATTCGCGCGCCGCCACCATCTACGGCGGCACCGCGGAGATCCAGCGCAACATCATCGCGCGACGGCTACTCGACCTCGGGAAGGAGTGAGGCATGGACGACGACGAATTGTTATTGCTCACCGAAACCTTCCGTAGGACCATGGCCGGCGCATCAGGGCCCGCGCTCGATGCCGCACTTGTCGAACTCGGCTGGACCGAGATGCTCGGCGAGATCCCGGAGTTCGCGGTTCCGATGGCGTTTCGATTGCTCGGCGAGACCGGTGCACATGCGTCGTTGATCAACGACCTGATCGGCGAGGACGTACCGCTGCCCTTCGCCGGCGGTTCCTGGGTGCTCTGGCATCGAAACCACAGTGCGGCGACGTCCGTCCTCGATCCCGAATTGCCACTCGAAGTCGTGGAATCGGGCGGCGCGACAGCGCTCTCCCCTGCCGCTCTCGCCGCCTGTCGTCGAGCCATCGGTTGGTGGTTGGTCGGTACAAGCCGGACAATGTTGTCGCTGGCGCGCGAACACGCACTGAGCCGTACCCAGTTCGGAAAGCCCGTCGCAGGCTTCCAGTCGATCCGCCACAAGCTCGCGGAGACGTTCGTGGCGATCGAGGGCGCCGAGGCGACTCTGCAGGCGGCCACCGGCGCAGCTGGATCATCCAGCGACGATGGATTGAGCTCCCTGCTCGCCAAAGCCGCTGCCGGACAGGCCGCCCTCACCGCAAGCAAGCACTGCCAGCAGATCCTGGGTGGGATCGGATTCACCGAAGAGCACGACTTGCAACGCCACATCAAGAGGGCCCATGTCCTCGATGGTCTGTTCGGTAGCACCCGTGAACTGACCCGCGAAGCCGGTGCGATCATCCGTGCCCAGGGGTCAGCTCCCCGGCTCGTCGATCTCTAGGGACAGGTTCGCAGCACCAGGTGGATCTGATGGGTCGGGCGGATCCGGTAGGCCCGGTGGCCCGGCGCTGAGTTATCGTTTCCGTTGCAGGAGTGAGGCTTTGCGGCGTTCGAGCATCGCGTGGCGGGACTCGATCAAGGCCTCGTCCGGATGATGGGCAATATTGACCCTCGGGTGTGCGGTCCGGGTCCAATAGTCGTTGAACTATAGGTTCACTGGTCGGCCCACCGGCCAAGATCTCCATTTTCGACAACACTGAGCCGCGCAGCAGTGATCGCGGCATCGGAGTGCACCACGCAAGCATAGGCTTCGTGGTGCACTCCGGCCGTCTCATTGTGAGAGCGGATCCGCGTCCGGCCGCGACTCATCCGGCAATGGTTCGCCTGGAGGATCTGGGCTTTGGCCGCTCAGTTCTCTGGTGCGTTGCTCGAGTTGGGCTTTCCGGCGTGCGAGCATGGCCTGCCGGGCCTCGATCAAGGCCTCGTCCGGGTGATGGGCACGGTTGACCCGAGGTTGTCGGTCCGGGTCCAGGAACGCCGGTGGTATCCACGCACAGCGGCCGGCGTCGGGGCCTTCGGTGATCATGACCGTCTGCCACTGATGCTCCCCCGGCCCCACCAGCTTGTGATGCTGCGGGCACGCCGGAGCCAGATGCGAAATATCCGTCAGCCCACCGAGCATCCACTCCGTGGTGTGGTGAGCTTCGGCCCACATCGCCGGGTCCGTACATCCACCGAACGAACAACCGCGGTGTGCGGCGAACATCGCGATGCGTTGCGCTTCGCTGGCCAACCGTTTCGCGCGGCCCAGGTACAACACTTCGTTGCTGTGGTTGGCGAACACCGCCAACGCCTTATCGCTACGCGCAGCCAGCTTGATGGCATCGCTGATCGGCAACACCGTCCCGGTCGCGGTATAGACCAGATCGTGGCCGTACGGACGCGACGACCCACCAGCCAACGTCGGCAACCAATCCCGATCCTCCCAATGCGTCTGCGGATCCGCACGCTCAGGCTCAGGCCTCGGCTCGGGCTGCGGCTCTGACTCGGGCTGCGACTCTGGCTCTGGCTCGGGTTTTGGCTCGGGGCGGGAGTCTGCTTCCTGCTTGCGCAGAGCCTCATCGAGTTGGTCTTTGGTCATGCTGATGATCAACTGCACCGGCAACCCACGATGAGTCTTACCCAACTGCCCCGACTCAAGCAGATACATGAGCATTGCTTTGAGGGCGTCATGATTGCGTTGGGACTGAGTACGGTTGTCGTTGTCGGCCGCTGCCTGCAGGACCGCAGGATCGAGCGCTGGATCATCAGCGGCACCGGACGGGGACAGCTCGTCGTCGGAGTTGTTCATCCCCTGTGCCGCCCACACCCCCAGCATCACTTTCATCAGTGCCGTGGTCGTCGGATCCAGATGGCCCGCCACCTTCGCCATCATGTCCACCGCTTGATCGCCCACGCTGACACCGCGCTTCTTCGCCCGATCGACATCATCAGCGAGCCTGCCGTCGGGATCCAAGTAGTCGACGATCCGCTCGCCGATCGTCTCGACCGCAGCAGGGTTGTACTTGCGGCACAGATCAGCCAACGCCACCTCAGTATTCGCCCGCTGCTCCGGGTCGATCTTGTGCGGAATCTTCCCCATCACCTTCACCACCGCACCGACATGATCGAGATCGATCACACCTTGAGCCAGTAACGCAGCGGTCTCCGGGAACCGAGGCCCGATCACCTCACCACTCGGAGTCACCGACGGCGTCAATGCATCCATCGCCTCTACCCGCGCCTTCGCAGCACCCGGACGCAACCGCGCCACCGACGTCAACACCGCCGCAGGCGAGGAACATCCCACCTTCGAATATGCCCGCCGCACAGCAACTTCCCGCAACACCGGCAATCCCGCCGCCGACAACCGCCGCGACGCGACCTCAAGACGTTCCACCACACGCACACACTCCACGTCAGACAGAGCAGTCAGATCCAACGTCGACAGACGTGCGATCGCAGCATCCAGCTCCGACACCGCACCAACAACCGGCGAATCAACAACAACACCCTCCGACACAAAGACCCCCTCCCCAGGGAACCGAGAACCACACGCAGACAATAACAACCAAAAAAATGATTCGCCGTCAGAAGAGTTTCTCTACGCCTGACTATACCCCAAAAAATGCGATTGTGTCGAATGTTTGTTCGAGTTCGAGTGGATCGCCGGACAGACGTCAGGGCCGACACTCCCAAAAGGAAGCGCCGGCCCTGATCGTGCGTCTTGGACTAGTGGATCAGCATCCCGGAACTGCAGCGCCGGAGCCCTGGACAGCGAGGATGGTGCAGAAGGTCACACCGGCGACGACCCAGGTGCCGTCGACGAGCACGGCTTCGCCACTCTGGTCGGGCAGGCCGGGGCTGTCGCCGACGTTGAGATCCCAAGTGACAAGAGCTTTGTCGGGACTTTCGAGGGTGACCTCTTTGACTGTCGCAGACGTGCCGGCCGCCTGGGGATTCGCAGTCATGCCCTGCAACACCGGTCCGAATACCGCAGAGTTCTCGACGTACTTGGATCGTTCTTCGATGGGCGCCTTGCCGTCGAAGAACGTCTCGTATGCGGTGGTGACCGCTTCCGTGACCGCTGGGTCGGCGGCGGCCGCGGTGCTGGAAGCCATAGCCGATGACGTCGCAGCGGCGGTCGACGACGACGAACTGTCGCTGCTGTCATCACTACAACCGGCAACAAGGCCGACCAGCACGGCTGCGCATGCGCCCGCCGTCAGAGCCCTACGGACAATTTGATTACGCATGACGTGAGTCCTTTCTCGTGGACAGAAGATCCGACCACTCGTGTCAAAGCTGCATCGCCCGTCGACATCGGGACCGCGGCGATCGAGACTGGTAATTGCATTCTCAAAAGGATCGTACGACACTCTCGCAAGAGCGATACGCGAATGGGGAAATGCACTGACCAGCATTTTCGAGCCGATCCCGAGCATCGGACAGCGATCTGCCCCGGCTACTCGATCTTCGACTTCATCTCGTCGAATCGGGCGAGTACCGGGTAGCCACTGACGCTCAGTGCGTTGCCGTGCCCGGTCTGGTGAATGTCGAAGACCGATTGGATCGCGGCATAGAAACCTTGGACGTCGAGAGTCTGGTTGACTGCCCGCTTGGCTTGACGGAGACCAAAGGGCGGCATACCCGCGATGTGAGTGGCCAGTTTCGTCACCTCTGTATCCAGCTGATCTCGCGGCACCACGCTGTTCACCATGCCCACCTGCTCGGCCTCGCCGGCGGTCACCGGACGACCGGTGAAGAGGATCTCCTTGGCCTTACGTGGGCCCAGTTCCCAGGTGTGCCCGTGGTATTCGACTCCTCCGATCCCCATCAACACCACCGGGTCGGAGAACAGCGCATCATCTGCGGCGACGATCAGATCGCACGGCCAGCACAGCAGCAGGCCACCAGAGATGCAGCGTCCCTGCACTGCAGCGATCGACGGCTTGGGTACATTCCGCCAGCGCAGCGAGTACTCCAGGTACCGACGACTTTCCACCTCGTAGAGCATTTCCAGGGTGATCTTGTCGGGAACCGGACCAGTTCCCCTGATGTCATGCCCGGCCGAGAAATGCTTGCCCTCGGCGCGCAGGACGATCACGACGACCTCGGGATCGGCCGCCGCCTTCATCCAGGCCTCGTCGAGTTCGTCTAGCAGCGAATGGTTTTGGGCGTTGGCGGCTTCCGGACGATTCAACGTGATGGTCGCGATCTTGTCCGCGACCTCATACAGGACGTTCATCGTCCGCCTCAGCTTCTCGGTAGGCCGAGCACGCGTTCGGCGATGATGTTGCGCTGCACCTCGGACGTCCCGCCGGCGATGGTCCCGGCGAAACTGCGCGCGTAGCGCTCGAACCAACTGGTGCTGAAGTGGTCGTTGTCGAGCGGCAATGCGGGAGCAGTCTGAGCGGGATGACCGAGACCGCCGGCGCCGGCTGTGTCGAGGGCGGCCTCGGTGGCGGTCTGCACCGCTTCGGAACCGAGCACCTTGAGCACGGACAACGCCGCGACGTCGTCCTTGCCTTCCGCCGCCCGTGCCAGAGCGGAAGACCCCATCAGATTGAGAGCCTTGGCATCCATCAACATGGTCGCGTACCGATCGCGGTCCAAGGGACCCGTGGGGTGGAAATCGGCGATCAGATCCTGCAGCCGGTCGGCAAAGCCGAGCCACAACAGGTTTCGCTCGTGACCGAGCGATCCCGAAGCGACACCCCAGCCGCCGTTGAGCGGGCCGACCAGGTTGGCGGCCGGCACTCGCACGTCGTCGAAGAAAACCTCGTTGAAGTCGAGATCGTCCTTGCCGCAGATGGATCCGAAAGGACGGCGCGTGACACCCGGCAGATCGGTCGGGATCAGCAGCACGCTGATGCCCCTGTGCTTGGGTACATCCGGGTCAGTCCGGACAAAGGTCAGGAGTACATCTGCATCATGCGCGCCGGAAGTCCAGATCTTCTGACCGTTGACAACGAAGTCGTCGCCTTCGCGTACCGCGCGCGTCCGGAGGGAGGCGAGGTCCGAGCCCGCCCCGGGCTCACTCATACCCAGCGACGCGGTGATCTCACCGCGCAGTATCTTGGCGGCCCACTCCTGCTTCTGTTCATCGGTGCCGAACGACAAGATCGACGCAGCGATGATGCCGAGGCCCTGCGGGTTGAAGCTGTGGTAGATCCGGCGGCGCGACAGCTCACGCAGGTGCACGTACTGCTCCAGAATCGACGCATTGCGGCCGCCGAACTCAGGAGGATTGCCCGGCAGCAACCAGCCGTGGTCGAACTGAACACGCTGCCACCGGCGCGCCCACTCGGGCATGTCCGAACTCGACCGGGCACGTTCGACCGTCTCGGCTTCCGGCGGTACATGCTCGTCGAGGAATGCGGCAAATTCCGCGCGGAACGCCTCGAGTTCGGGATCAAATGTCAACTGCATGTCGCTCCTCGAAGATCTTGGCCCGATGTTCTGCGGCACCACCGAGTAGTAATTCACCTGCTTTGGCACGCTTGAGTGCGAACTGCAGGTCGTTTTCCCACGTGAAGCCCATAGCTCCGAACAACTGCAGCCCGTGCCGGAACACCAGCGACTGACATTCCCCGGCAGAGGCTTTCGCCATCGATGCCGCAACGACGCAGTGCTCGTCATCTCCGGCCGCAATGGTCAGAGCCGCGTAGTAGGCAAGCGCTCGTGCCCGCTCGATGGCGACATGCATGTCGGCGGCCTTGTGCTTGACGGCCTGGAACGACCCGATGGCGGCGCCGAACTGCTGTCGGTTCTTGACGTGGTCGAGAACCATGTCGAGGGTCCGCTGACACGCACCGATCATCGTCAGCGCGAGACCGGTCAGTGCGACCGGCAAGGCCAGCGCGGGATCGACGTCGACCCGGTTCTCACGCGTGACACGAACCCCGGAAAGTGAGACCTCGGCGACGTGCAGCAATGGGTCGAAAACCGGGGTTCGCGTGGTCATGACGTCTGCTCCGCGAACGATGAACGTCCCGGCTGCTGTCACCACCGCGATCCGGTCGGCGCGGTCACCGTCGAGTATGTGCGAGGCGGTGCCCTGAAGAATCCAGCCGTCGTTGTCCGGCCGGGCACTGATCCCCGAGTAGACCGCGGCGCCGGCGGCGCCGTCGAGCGCGTATCCGGGCGCCAGTGGCGCGAACTGCGTCATCGTCGCCAGGTAAGGAGTGGGGTCGGTGCCGCGTCCGAGTTCCTCGAGAACTATGCCCAACTCGACCATGTCGGCGCGGTCGGTGAACTCTGTCCAACCCTGTTTGTTGTACAGCTTCCACAGAGCATCGGGGTCGACACCGCCGTCCACGACCGCCCGTGCGAATGCGGGTGAACATTCCTTTGCGACCACATCGCGGACCGTGTCGCGCCACAGGCGCTGGTCCGAGTCGAACTCCATCAGCATGACAAGTTGGCTCCTTCCACCGCGTGCGGACGCGGTACAGCGAGAATAGCATTCTCCTCTTCAGCGAGTCCGAGTCTCAATTTCTGTACCGAACAGTGGAACGTACCGACTTTTCAGTGCCTTGGTCCGGTAGAGTGCCAGCCATGTTCTTTACACTTGGTCGCGTTCACGCGTCCGAAAGCGCCGCGGGGCCGATCACATCGTGACCAGTCCCAGCGAAGAGCCGGCCTGGAAGCAACGCGCGGTCGAGCGGTCGATAAAGACGGCGAAGGTCCGCGCCGAGCAACGGGTTCAGAAGTTCCTCGACGCCGCACAAGCGATCATCACCGAGAAGGGCACCACAGAGTTCACGGTGCAAGAGGTGGTTGATCGGTCGCGTCAGTCGTTACGCAGCTTCTATCTGCAGTTCGACGGAAAGCACGAACTTCTGCTCGCGCTGTTCGAGGACGCACTCGGCCGGTCGGCCGATCAGATCCGCGCC
This sequence comes from Williamsia limnetica, assembly GCF_003217475.1. Lineage (GTDB taxonomy): Bacteria > Actinomycetota > Actinomycetes > Mycobacteriales > Mycobacteriaceae > Williamsia > Williamsia limnetica. The sequence goes on from NZ_QJSP01000008.1 coordinate 132,907, forward strand.
GCAGCGGCCGGGCAGAGCGACCCCGTCGACCGCCTGGAGGTGGCCGTCCAACTGCTCTTCGAGCTGTGCCGACCTGATCCCGATGCCAAAAGGCCCCTGTTCAACGACTTCGCGCCGCAACTCCTCCTCACCCACCCCGCTGAGGTGAAGATCGCACACGCTCCACTGCTCGCCCTGTTCACCGAGCTCATGGAGCTTGCTGCCGAGGCCGGAGAACTCCGAGCCGACGCCCACCCGAAGAGGACCGCGTCGATGATCATGCAGACAGTGATGTTCATCGCACAGTCCAGCGGCGGAGCTTCGGACGCCACCGTGCAACCGATCAGTTCGGAGGAAGTCTGGCGCTTCTGCGTTGAGGGTTTTGCCGTTCGCAAGTAGAAGAACCGTGTTCTCAATGTGAAGAATCGTGCTTACATACATGTATGGCCGATTTATGGAGCAACCTTCTCGACTGCCTCGAATTGAGTCCGTCCGGCGACCTCGGAACGGGCGAGAGCACCACTGCCGGCTTCGAGGGCCGCAATCTCGATCTCGAATACCACCGTCTCTTCGGCGGACAACTGCTTGCACAGTTCGTCGAGGCCGCCAGGTCGGTGTGCCCCGACAAATCCGTGAAGTCGATGCACTCCGTCTTCAGCAAGGAGGGCAGGGCCGACGGCCCCGTTCACTACGAGGTCGCGCGGCAGCACGAGGGCCGCTCTTTCGCGAGTCTCCTGATCACCGCCCGTCAGCCGCATGGCGTCATCGCCTCGGCTGCCGTCTCGATGCACGTCCCCGAAGGCGGCCCGGAGCTGCAGGACATCGCCGGCCCCGGTGAACTCCTAACGGAAGCCGACCGGACTGACTTCAGCCTCATCCCCTGGGAGATCCGTACAACCGGCGACCTCAACAGCACTGCGGCGTCACCGCCTCAATTCGAGTTCTGGATGCGTACGCCGCAGGTCGACGCAGAGCTGGCCCCGGCGCTGACCGCCTACGCCACAGACCTCAACGTCATCGGGACCGCCCTGCTGCCGCTCGAGGGATACAGCCAGACGGGCAACGGCACCGCGTTCAATTCTGCGGTGACCACCCACACGGTTTGGTACCACCAACCTTTCCGCACGGACGACTGGCTTCTCGTCCGCCAACACAGCCCACTGCTGACCGGCAGTCGCTCCTTCGGACGCGGCGACGTCCTCACCGAGGACAACCGGCTCGTGGCGTCTTTCGCCCAAGAAGCACTGGTGCGCATCCGACCCTGACCCGCACTGGTCACAGAAGTACTGTCCGGCAACTGATTCGAGGTACCCATGACTTCCACCACAGATGCTTCTCCGAGCATTGCGGCCATCAACACCCGCCCCTACCGCGTAGTGCAGTGGGCGACGGGAAACATCGGCACCAAGTCGCTTCGCGGCGTGATCGAGCACCCTGCACTCACTTTGTCCGGGGTGTACGTGCACAGCCCCGAGAAGGCGGGCGTCGACGCGGGCGATCTCTGCGGGGCCGGCACGTCCGGAGTGGTCGCCACCAACAGTCTCGACGAGATCGTCGCCCTCGCCCCGGACTGCGTCCTCTACATGGCCGCCAAGCTGGACCCTGACGAGGTGTGTCGCCTTCTCGCTGCCGGGATCAACGTGGTGACCACCCGCGGAGAGTTCCACCATCCGGCCGGCATGGCCCCCGAGCTGCGAGCCGCAGTCGAAGACGCCTGCCATCGCGGGAACACCTCGATCCACAGCACCGGCAGCAGTCCCGGTTTCATCACCGAGGCGATCCCACTGGTGTTGACATCGATCCAGCGCCGATTGGATCACATAACGATCGACGAATACGCCGACCTGTCCAGTCGTGACTCACCGGAACTGTTGTTCGACATCATGGGCTTCGGGCAGGCGCCCGGGGAGTTCAGCGAAGAACGCCTCAGTCACGCGCGCAACAGTTTCGGCCCTTCGCTGCGCCTGGTCGCTGATGGGATCGGACTCCCCCTTGATTCCATCGAAGCCGCAGGCGAGATCGGTCTCGCGAGGGCTGACACCGAGATCGCTGCGGGCGTGGTGAAGGCCGGAACCGTGGCTGCCCAACGCATCAGCGCCATCGGGATGCGAAACGGTGAGGCACTGATGCGCTTTCGGGCCACCTGGTACTGCACCGATGACTTCGATCAGGATTGGGAGCTGTTGTCCACCGGTTGGCGGGTCACCGTCGAGGGTGATGCACCGCTCGAGGTCGACATCAAGTTCCCGATCAAGCTGGAGGACATGGCGGCCACGACACCGGGCTATACCGCCAATCGGGCGGTCAACGCCGTACCTTTCGTATGCGCGGCGAGCCCCGGTATCCGTACGGCGACCGACCTCCCCCAGATCATCGCCGCCTTCGGCTAGGCCGGATTCTTCTCCAGCTCGGACACGAGATTGCGCCGAAGGAGTTTGCCTGTTTCGGTTCGTGGGAGATCGCTGTGGAAGACCACGGCGTCTGGCGTCTTCGATGATCGAAGTCGATCTCGGACGTACTGCTTGATCTCGTCGACGTCGCCGCTTCCCACCACAACGGCGACGATTCGCTGACCCCATTCCGGGTCCGGCACACCGATGACGGCGGCCTCGCTGATGGTCGGGTGGGCGTGGAGGACGTCCTCGATCTCGGCGGGTGCGATGTTCTCCCCGCCGCGAATGATGGTGTCGTCGGACCGGCCCTCGATGTACAGGAATCCCGCTGCATCGAGGCGCCCCAGGTCACGCGTGGCAAACCAACCGTCGGCATCGAGCACACTACGTCCGCCGTACTCTCCCGAGATCTGCTCGCCGCGCACGAATACCAGTCCGGTCTCGCCGTCAGGAGTGGCGACGCCCTCCTCATCGCGAATCAGGATCTCGATCCCGGGCAACGGCCGCCCGACTGAACCCAGGCGGTCACGCACGGTCGGATCGTCTGACGCGATCGCCTCCCGGTGATCCTCGGGTCCCAGCACCGCGATCGACGAGGCGGTTTCGGTCAACCCGTAGGCATTGACGAAGTTGGTGTCCGGGAACAGCTGCAGGGCTCGCTCGATCACCGGACGCGGGGTGCGAGCACCACCGTAGGCAAGGCTCTTGACGAAAGGCTGACCAACGTCGGCATCAGTGGTCGCCTCGACGATCCGGGCCAGCATGGTGGGCACGACCATTGCATGGGTGACCTTCTCCCGACGTACCGTCTCGATCCACTGCCGCGGTTCGAAGGCGTCGAGATAGACCACCCGACGACCGCTGTACAGGTTCGACAGAAGGTTCGTCAGGCCGGCGATGTGGTACGGCGGAACCGCCACCACGGTCGCGTCTTCCGCTGCTGCAGAGGAGAACTCAATTGTGTTGAGTACGTAGGCGAGCAGATGACGATGCCGCAGGATTGCCGCCTTGGGCGCGGCCGTCGTGCCACTGGTGTAGATGATCACCGCGACGGCATCGCCGTCGTAGTGCGCCGCCGGCCGGTCCGCATCCTCCATCGGATCCTTGCCGGCGAGCGAATCCAGCCACGGACCCACAGGTTCCTGGCCGAGCACTCGCGCGCCCGGATGGCGCTCCCGCAGCGCTGCCAGCTGCGATTCGCCGAGGCGATAGTTGAGTGGGACGAACGGAACACCGGCCATCGCAGCACCGAACAGTGCCACCGGGTACGCCAGATCGTTCACGCCTGTGTAGAGAACCGCGGGGTATCCGTCGAAGTCGGTCGCCGCGCGGCGGGCGAGGTCGAGAACTTCGGCAGCGCTGCGTGAGCGCCCACCGGCTGTCACGACGGCCCGATCGTCGGCCGACGCTGCCATTTCCAAGATCATCGTGATATTCATGAGAACATGATTCTCTCAGATTGAGATCATCAATTGCAAGAAGGGAAATGGCATGGAGATCAAAGGCAATTCCGTCATCGTCGTCGGAGGCACAGGCGGCCTCGGCGAGGCAACAGTCCGCCGACTGCACGCAGCCGGGGCCAAAATCGTCGTGGCCGACGTCGCCGACGACAAGGGCAAGGCCCTCCAGGACGAACTCGGCATCAGTTACGTCCATACCGACGCCAGCGATGAGGATTCGGTCAATGCGGCCATTGCCGAGGCCGAATCCCTCGGTCCGTTCCGAGCCAGCATCGACTGCCACGGCGGTCCCGCAGGCGGCGGGCGCCTCGTCGGCAAAGACGGCAGCCCGATGGCGCTGGACGCGTTCACCAAGACCATCACCTCCTACCTCACCTGGACCTTCAACGTCACCCGCCTCGCCGCTGCAGCCCTCGCCCGCCAGGAACCCCTCGAGGAGAACACCCGGGGCGTCATCATCAACACCGCCTCGATCGCCGCATACGAAGGTCAGATCGGCCAACTCCCCTACGCAGCAGCCAAAGGCGGCGTTGTCGGCATGAATCTCGTCGCCGCTCGCGACCTCTCGCCCCTGGGCATCCGCGTCATGGCCATCGCACCGGGCACCATCAACACCCCCGCGTACGGCAAGGCAGCCGAGCAGCTCGAAGCCTACTGGGGCCCACAGGTCCCCCACCCGAAACGGATGGGCAACTCCACCGAATACGCCTCACTCGTCGCCGCCATCATCGAGAACGACTACCTCAACGGCGAGGTCATCCGCCTCGACGGCGCCCTCCGGTTCCCTCCGAAGTAGTAACGGGCCCGCGCGATCGGCAACAACGGAGGCGGGCCTGCTCATCGCCACAACACCACGTCGCCCGGTATCGGATCACCATCCGACATCGGGCGATGTGCTGTCGGCGAGAACGGAACAGCCGGACTTGAAGAATCACATTTCGGTTTGACAGCAACCTGGTTCGCTGCTTGTATCTTCTGAAGCAGTGATTCACGCCACAGTGTGGTGTCACGAGTTGATCAAGTCACCCTCCCGAGGAGAGCGAAATGTCGCCCGCACCAAGTGCCAAGGTGTCCGTCCCCAGCGCGGTCGAACGCCATTCCTTCCTGTTGCTGACCACAGCTGCCATCGTCGGCGTCGCACCGCTGATGATCTCGGTACCGATGGCCCAGCCCGACCGGGCCCGTATCTGACTTCAGATCGCCGATGGAACGTCGGCGGGAACCCAACTCGGTTCCCGCTTCTCCATGAAGGCGCGCATACCCTCCCGCAGTTCCTGCGAGGTGGCGAGTGAGCCGAACATCGTCTGGGTGTCGATCAATCCATAGCGTTCGTTGAGCATCCGCTTCACATGAGCACGCGCCTGCGGAGCGGTTCGCAGTACCTCGCGCGCCGCGGTCAGCGCCGCACCTCGCAGATCATCGTGGGGCGACACGCGGGTGATCACCCCGAGCCGCAACGCCTCGGCCGCGTCGAACCGACGAGCGGACAACATCAGATCTCGGGCAACCGCGACCCCCACGTGTGCCGGCAGCATGGCTGCATAGAAAGCGTCAGGAATTCCCCGCAACAATTCGGGAACCCGAAAGACCGCACGGTCGCTGGCAATCGCGATGTCAGACATCATCGCCACCAACAGACCTCCGCCCTGGCAGATTCCATTGACAGCCGAGATGACCGGCGCCCTACTGTCTCGTATCGCCAGGAACGGCAGGACGTCATTTCCCAGCCCTTCCGGGAGGTTGTCACCCGGTTCAGCCCGCCCGCCGAGGTCGCCGCCGGGAGCGAATACATCGCCTGTTCCCGTGATGATGAGGGCGGCGAGGTCAGGATCCGTATTGACGAGCTGGACAGCTCTTTTCAAGCCGAAGTACATGGCAGGTGTGAACGCGTTCCGCGCCGCCGGCCGATCAATCGTGCACCATCCGATCGACCCGTCGCGCTCGAATCGCAAACCGCCCGCACCCAAATCGTCGGTCATTCGCTGGCCCATCTGTTGGTGGATGCCCACAGCGGGCCCCTGCGGCGGAGCTGACTTACCGATGTGCTCGCCGCAAGGACCCGCCTGGGTGGTCGTCAGTTCTTTTTCGCGGTGAGTTTTGCGATGTTCCGCTGGAAGTCGTCGGTGGTGAACGACTGGTGCTCGGCGCTCATCGCGAAGTCGAGGGTGGCCAGCACGGCGCGCTCGAGATGCAGATTCAGCAGCCGCTTGGTGGCCTCGACGGCCTGCTGCGGCTGCTCCGAAATGCGCTTGGCACAGGCCATTGCCTCCGACAGGGGATCTGCGGCAACGTGATTGGCAAGGCCGATCTCACAGGCCCTCTCAGCCGAGATTCGCGCACCGGTCAGTGCGTATTCCTTGGCGAGCAGAAGGCTCGTGTGCAGCGGCCAGGTCACCGGGCCCCCGTCGGCCGCGACCAAACCCACTTGCACATGAGGATCGGCGAGGTACGCGTTCTCGGCGATGTAGACCATGTCGCTCAGCGACACCAGGCTGCAACCCAGACCCACGGCCGGTCCGTTGACCGCTGTCACCACCGGGACCCGGCATCGAGCCATCCCCAGCACGATCTCGCGGCCATGCGCGATGGTCTTGGCACGCAGCTCCTCGTCTTTGGCCAACTCCGCGAGGTACGTGAAATCTCCGCCCGCGGAGAATGCCTTACCCGCCCCGGTCAGTACAGCTGCCCGGGCGCCGCGATCCTCGCTCAGTTGCGGCCACAGTCGGGCCAGACCGGTGTGCAGTCCGTCGTTGACGGCATTGAGCGCATCCGGCCGATTCAGCGTGATGATGCGCAGCGAGCCGTCAGCCTGGACATCGATCTCGTCAGGCATGTCGTACATGGTCAAACTCCCAATCCTAGAATTCGTGAAGCGATGATGTTCTTCTGAATCTGCGACGTGCCACCCATGACACTCTGGGCGCGGCTGTAGAGATAGGCGCTGAGCAGTTCTGGATCCTTCGTCCCGACCACATCCAGCGCCGCATGACCGACAGCCTGCTCCACCCAGGTCATCAAGAGCTTGTCCAGTGAACCGTCCGAGGTGTGCTGCACGCCGTCGAGCTGCTCGGACAACCTGCGTCGCACATGCAACCGCAACATCTCCGTTTCGACTGCCGCCCAGGCAAGATCAGCGGACGGCTTGCCCTCGGACTTCGCAGCGATCTGGTTGACGAGTTTGCTGTAGCGAGCGGCGAAACCGAGAGTGGACGGTTCTCGTTCGTGCCCGACCACGGTCATGGCCAGCTTCCAACCTTCGCCCGGCGCCCCAACCATGTTGGCGGCAGGGACCCGCGCACCGTCGAACAGCACCTGCCCGAACTCGGTGGTGACGCCGCTGATCATCTTCAGCGGGCGTTGTTCGATTCCCGCCTGCTTCATGGGGACGATGAAGCCCGATATGCCCTTGTGCCGAGCCACTTCTTTGTCGGTCCGGGCCAGCAGCAGACACCAATCCGCATTGTCGGAGTAACTTGTCCAGACCTTGTGGCCGTGCAGAACATAGTCGTCCCCGTCGCGGGTGGCCGTTGTGGTCAGCGAGGCAAGATCAGACCCGGCGCCGGGCTCGGAGAAGCCCTGACACCACCGCTCGGTACCGTTGATCATGCCCGGCACGAACCGCTTTCGGATCTCGTCGCTGCCGTGGTGGCCAAGACCGACAACCAGGTAACCCAGGCTCGGCCGCGGCGGGAACGCCGCACGAGCCAGTTCCTCGTCGAGTATCACATCGTAGACCGGCGCAAGGCCCTGGCCGCCATACTCTTTCGGCCAACTCAGGCCAAAGAAGCCGGCCTCGTACAGGGCGCGGTGCCATTCACCCATGCGGGTGAAGTACTCGTCTCCGGAGGTCGCAAACGTACCTTTTCGCTCTTCGAGCCAGGCACGCATCCGGTCACGGAACGCGGCCTCGTCGGGTGTATCACGGTAGTCCAATGTGGATCTCCTCCAGGCTGACTGGGAACAGTTCGGTGGATGTCAGCGACCGTCGCAGGTACACGTGCACCAGGCATTCCCAGGTGTTTCCGATACCGCCGTGTACCTGTATCGCCGTCTCGCACACCGTTCTGGCGGTGCGAGCGCAGTAGAGCTTCGCGATCGTGGCAGCCTTGATCGCCTCTTCAGGCTCTAGCTCATCGACGGCCCAGGCCGCGTGGCGCAGGACGCTGATCGAACCCTCGATCAGCGCCAGCCCCTCGGCCAGCAGATGAGCGACCGCCTGATACGAGCCGATCGTGTTCCCGTATTGCTCACGGATCTTGGCGTACTCGACCGCCGTGGCGTGCGCGCCCCGGGATGCGCCGACGAGTTCGGCGCAGGTGGTCACCAGCGACAGTGCGTGATGGCGCTGGGTCTGCTCTTCCGTGAGCTCCCCGAGCGACTTCGCCGCACCCGCAACAGGTGCACTGCGCCTCGTCAGGTCGACGCCCTCGACAGCGAGGCCGAGATCAACTGCGTTCACGTCGTTGCCGTCGAGCACCACTCCACGATCGAACCCGCGGGCATCGAAGGCCGCGCCATCGACGACCATTGCGTACCTGTGCGGACCTTCGGCGACATGTCGCAACGCGTCGTCCGCGAGCACCGGTCCCACGAATGGGACGTCCACCAAACCGCGAGCGAACTCCTCGACGACAATGGCGACCTCGACGGCCGATGCTCCGTCGGACCGGAGGTCTCTCCAGCCTGTGCTGTCGACCACCTTCTCCAGTCGGACGATGCGGGTCTCGTCGTCGAGTTCGGAGACCGAGGATGGTCCCAGATCGTCGGCGAGTTTGGACGCGGCATCTCGCAATTGCCGCTGTTCACTGGTCAGACGTACGTCCATAGCGCTCCTTCAGCACTCGGCGCAGCACCTTGCCGGATGGCAGGCGCGGAATTTCGGTTACGAACACGATTTCTGCCGGCCGCTTGTAGGACGCGAGTCGTTCGCCGACCCGGTCCATGAGCTCGGTCGCCTCGACCGTCCCTGCGACCGCGACGGCCGCCACAATCGCTTCGCCGGTCACGGCGTCGGGCACACCGAACACGGCGCAATCAACGACCGCCGGGTGGCCGTGCAATACAGCCTCGATCTCGGCCGGGGCGCACTGAAAGCCCTTGACTTTGATCATTTCCTTGTATCGATCGGTGAGCTTCACCCAGCCATCCGCATCGATCGCACCGACGTCGCCGGTGCGATACCAGTTGTCACTGAACGCTTCGGCCCTCGCCTCGTTCGGCAGGTAGCCGGCCATCAACGACGGCGATCGGGCCTGGATCTCACCGGTTTCCCCGGTTTCGAGCTGTCTGCCGGACTCGAGATCGACCACTCGCAGCCGCACCCCGGGCACCGCACGCCCGACGCTGTCGAGACGCGCGCCACCGTCGATGGGGTTACAGGTGATCACCGGCAGTTCGCTGGCACCGTACGCGGGAACCCACGGGACGCCGGTTCTCCTCGTGATCGTCTCGGCGACGCTCGGGGTGACCGGCGTAGCACCCCACATCATGTACCGCAGAGACGACAGATCGTACGACTCCAGATGCGGGTGATCCGCGATCGCCAGCGCGATCGGCGCGACCACCATCTCGATGGTGATCCGATCGGATTCGATGTGCCGCAACATCGAGTCCAGGTCGAACCGGCGATGCAAACGAACCTGGGCTCCCACCTCGAATGCCGTCATGAGGTTGAGCAAGCCGAGGATGTGTGATGGCGGGGTGACTATCTGTGTCCGATCATCGGCGGTCAGTCCGAGGGCGCCTCGCCAGTGTCGTACCGCGGCACCGAAAGACGCGTGGGTGTGGCGCACGGCTTTGGGCATCCCGGTCGTTCCGGAGCTGAAGACCAGCACCGCGTCGGCATTCGGATTGGGTTCTTCCGGCTCGCCATCGGCGACGTACGTATCGTCGGTCTCGATCGGTTCGTCCAGATCGATCATCGGCATGAGGCCGGCCAGCAGAGCACTGTCGCCCACCGCGTGGGACACGCTGGTGACCTCGACCGCGTGCTCGATCTCGCCACGCTTGTACGCCGGACTGAGCAGTACCACCGTGGCGCCGAGCCGCCAGATGGCCCGCACGGCCACGGCGAACTCGGGCCGGTTCGACGACATGAGGGCGACCCGGGCACCGGTGGAGACCCCGCGATCGCTCAACCTCGCAGCCAGACCGGCCGTCAGGCGATCGAGCTGCCGGAGTGTGAACTCCTGCTGCTCGAACACCAGGGCAGTGGGCCCGTCCATGTGGTCATCCTCACCGGGCGCGTGATGTCGGCGCCCGCGGCAAAAGCGTCATCGATCTGATACTGAGAAGATCCTAGCTCATCTAGAAGAATGTTATTCTCATCTAGTAGAATACGAGTACCACAGACCGCAGGGTCGGCGAACCAAGAAGGAGGTGGCTCATGGCGAGGCCCCCGTTGTTCCAGCGCGCGACCGTGACGAGGATCGTCAAGGAGACCGCTGACGCCCGAACATACGTGCTCGCCCCAGAGGAAGGTTCCTTCTCCTATCGGGCCGGCCAGTTCTGCACATTCAAGGTGAATGTCGACGGGCAAGAACTGTTCCGTTCCTACTCGATGTCGAGTTCACCCGATACCGACACCGAACTCATGACCACGGTCAAACGCGTTCCCGGCGGCAAGGTGTCGAACTGGATGCACGACAACATCAGCGAAGGCGACACAGTCGAGCTGACGCGACCCGCCGGCCTGTTCTGCCTGAACGAGACGACGGTGCCACTACTCGGCTTCAGCGGCGGCAGCGGTATCACCCCGATCCTCTCTCTGGCCAAGAGCGCGCTCGCGACCACCGATCGTCGAGTACGTCTACTGTGCGCCGATCGCGATCGCGCGTCGGCGATATTCGACACCGCCCTCGATGAGCTCGTCGCCCAGTACCCCGGCCGGCTGTCGGTGACACACAGCTACGACGTCGAAGACGGGTACCTCGATGCCGCCAAGGTGCTGGCGTTCATAGGCGACGACGCCGAAGGCGATCACTACCTCTGCGGCCCCGAACCCTTCATGGCCATCGTCGAAGAGGCCCTGCCAGGACCCGGCCGAGTCTTCGCCGAGAAGTTCGGTGCCGCCGCGCAATCCATCCCCGGTGCCGAGGATCAGCCTTCGCCCGATTCCATCACACCCGCCACCGGCGCGACAGGCGCCGCCGAGTTGGGGACGGTCAAGATCCAGCTCGGACGCAAGAAGGTGGAGATCGCCCGCAAGGAGGGCGAGACGATCCTCGACAGCGCTCGCCGGGCCGGGCTGTCACCCCCCTTCTCGTGCGAGTCCGGCAACTGCGCAACCTGCATCGCCGAAGTACTCGAGGGAAGCGCGACGATGCGTGCCAACAACGCGCTCGACGACGACGAGATCGCCGACGGCATGGTCCTCACGTGCCAGGCCGTACCCGATACCCCGTCCATCAAGGTGCAATATGACTAGGAACTGATCGCACCCAGGCATGGCAGCACGATCCGCCGCCGCCAAACCCCAAACATGTTGCCATTGAACGCTCTTCGATGACACTCTTCGATGACCAGATGTCGAGGTTCGATTCGGCATCTGGATAATTCACCGAATCATGCTGTCGCATACAGTTGTTCACTCCTGCTCGTCGTCATATTTGTGGTGACGGCGAGTAAACATATTCGGCGAATCGCGTACATCGCGATGCCACGAGAATGCACATCGATATGATTCCCGAGACCGGAACGCGATTCCAATTATCTCGTAACATATTGCGCTACTGTAGATTTCGAGACCAAAGGGAGCGGTCACTCGCTCACAAACCAAGCGCGGCAGACGGCCTCCGCATCATAGGGCGTCGGATGTGAACACATTAATGTCGCTCAGGTCTTGCCTTTGATGTCCGTTACTCCATACAGTGGTGTCACAGCCGCTTGTCAATGCGGCGTTACTCACAACCGTTAGATGAAGCGGCACACGCCACAACCGTCGTGGAGCACAGCCCCCTCCACGCGTGTAGACGATCCTCGTAGCCGATGCGAGGCGTCGAAGTTCTCAGCCCCATCGTGCAGGACGAAAGTTGACTATCAATGCTTCTCACAGTTGCGACGCGTCTAGGACGCAGCATCGCCGTGGTCTTGTTGGTGACCATCGCGGTGGTGGCTCTGCTGAGCCTCGCTCCGGGGTCTGCGTCCGAGGTGATTCTCGGGGAGAACGCCACCCCCGAGGCAGTGGCCGAAATGGACGCGCAGCTCGGACTCGACCAGTCCATCTGGATGCAGTACTTCGACTGGCTCAAGAACGCCGTACAGGGTGATCTCGGTTCCTCACCGCTCACCAATCAATCGGTGACCGACGCAATCATGGAGCGCCTCCCGGTCACCTTGGAACTCGCTGCACTCGGCTTGCTCATCGCGCTTGCCGTCGCAGTCCTGATGGGCGTCATCTCAGCATCTCGACCCGGCTCCATGCTCGACCGCGGCACCAATGCGCTGTCGGCAGTGTTCCTCTCGGTCCCCGCCTTCATCGCCGGCCCGATCCTCATCTACTTCTTCGCCATCCAGCTCCAGATCTTCCCTGTCATCGGATGGTCGGACATCAGTGAGGGACTCGGCCCCAATCTGCAGAGTGCCTTCCTACCGGCGATCGCGATTGCCCTCACCGAAATCGCCTCGTTCCACCGCCTGCTCCGCACCGACCTGATCTCGACCCTCGGCGAGGACTACATCGCAGCGGCCCGCGCGAAGGGCATGTCGGGCACATACGTCATGTTCCGGCACGCATTCCGCCCGTCGTCCTTCTCACTGATCACCCTGGCCGGTATGAACCTCGGACGGCTCATCGGCGGAACCGTGATCGTCGAGACCCTGTTCGGGCTACCCGGCCTGGGACAGCTCATCGCCTCCTCGATCACCAACCGAGACCTGATCATGGTCCAGGGAATCGTGGTCTTCATCGCCGTCGTCTACGTCGGTATCAACACCATCGTCGATCTCAGTTACGGCCTCATCGATCCTCGCGTCAGAAAGGTGGCGGCAACAGCATGACCGACATCCTCGCCAAGAAGCCGGCCGATCCATCCGACAGCGAAGAGCTGGCCGCTCCCGCACTCGTGGTCCCGGTGGTACGCCAACGGCGATCCATCCTCGTGATCCTGTCCATCGGCTGGCTCGCCGCCCTCATCCTCGCCGCCTGCTTCGCGAACCTGCTACCGATCGCCCCGTACGAGACGCCGGTGGGTGCACCTCGCCTCGGCCCTTCGTTCGGTTCGCTCGACCTGCTGCTGGGCACAGACACTTTCGGCCGTTCCGAACTCTCCCGGATCATCTACGGGGCCCGGGTCTCACTTGTCGTCGGAACCCTCGCCGGTCTGTTCGGCTTCATCATCGGCTCGCTGATCGGTCTGATCGGCGGCTACTTCGGGCGTCATCTGGACAATGGCATCTCACTGCTCGCCGATGCGATGCTGGCCTTTCCGCCCTTGATCCTGCTGCTCGCGCTGGCATCGATACTCGAACCGAGCGCTAAGACGATCTTGCTGGGACTCACCCTCGTCGTCATCCCGGCTTTCATCCGATTGTCCCGGGCCAACGCGATGGCTTGGTCGTCACGCGAGTTCGTCCGGGCCGCCAGGAACATGGGTGCAGGACACTCCCGAATCTTGTTCAAGGAGATTCTGCCCAACGTGATCGCACCGCTGGCGGCGTACCTGCCGATCGTGATGGCCGCGCTGATCGTCGCCGAGGGTTCGCTGAGCTTCCTCGGGCTCGGCATCCCGCCGCCCACCCCGAGCTGGGGAGGGATGATCAGCGAAGGCAAAGACGCCCTCTCGACGTCGCCACATCTGGTCTTCGTTCCCGCCCTGGCCATCTTCTTCACCGTCTTCGCCCTCAATCAACTCGGCGATCACCTGCGCACCAAGTTCGACAAAACCCTTCAGCGCTGAAAGTCCCACGCACCAAGCGATCCACCCGAGCTTCACCGAGGCTCATTTTCGAGAGGTCAACATGTTCCGCCCCAGACGAATAACGCACTATCTCGCCGTGATCTTCTCCGCCGCCCTGCTCGTCTTCCTCACCGCATGCGGTGGCGGCGGCAACAGCACCGGAACATCGGCGGAGGACGAGGGCGAACCGGTTCCAGGTGGCACCCTGCGGGTCATCCAGACCGGAGAACCGCGATCACTCGACCCGGCAGCGCTCTCCAACACCTGGGCGCATCAGCCTGTTGTCGGCAACGGCCTGTACGGCACGCTGATGATCAACAACATCGAGAACTTCACCATCGAGTACAAGATGGCGACAGACTTCTCCACCACCGACAACGGGCAGACCTTCAACCTTGCCCTGCGGCCTGATCTGAAGTTCACCGACGGCACTCCGCTCGATGCGGCTGCAGTCAAGTTCAACTGGGACCGGCTCAAGGACCCCTCGCTCGGTTCGACGTCGATCCGCCAGGCCATCCAGGTCGCGAACACCGAGGTGGTCGACCCGACCAACCTGAAAGTGACCCTGGCCGCGCCGAATCCGCATTTCGCCGAGTCGCTCGTCGCGGGCGCACTCAACTGGATCGCATCCCCCGCCGCTCTGCAGAAGGGCCGCGAGTCGTTCGACCAGAATCCCGTCGGCGCAGGCCCGTTCAAACTGACCAATTGGACCCGCCAGGCTTCGATCGACATGGAGAAGAACCCCGCATACTACGACGCACCGAAGCCGTACCTCGACAAGATCACCGTCGTGACCGTCGCGGACAGCAACACCCGCGCGAGCACCATGACCACCGGCGCAGCTGATCTGAGCTCGGAGACCAACCAGGCCAGCATCAACAAGGCGCAGGCGGCGGGCCTCAAGACCGAGGTTGTTCCGACCGGCGGCGGGCAGTACATGGGCATGAACGAACGCCGTGCGCCCTTCAACGACCAGCGAGCACGCAAGGCGGTCGCCCTGGCCACCGATGTCGCCGGGCTGAACACCATCGTCTACAACGGCGAAGGAACCGTCCCGGAGACCCTTTTCGACGAGCAGTCACCGTTCTTCACCGATGTCGCACTCCAGCAGTCGAACAAGGACGAAGCGCAACAGCTCTTCAACGAGCTCGCTGCTGAAGGAAAGCCGGTGTCCTTCACGTTCCTGTCGTACCCGACCACCGAGAGCCGTACCCTCGCAGAGGGATTGCAGACACAGCTCAGTGGCTACGACAACGTCGAGGTCAAGATCGAGGTCGTCGACTTCGGTGCCGCAACTGCCCGTGCGGGAGCACGAGACTTCGACATGATCATCTCGTCGGCCGTGATCCAGGACCCGGATTTCCCGCTGTGGACCGCCTTCCACTCCAAGTCGCCCGGAAACTTCGTCGGAACAAATGATCCTGAACTCGACGCAGCCCTTGATGCCGGACGTATCGAGCAGGATGTCCAGGCACGTAAGGACTCGTACAACACCGTCCAGGAACGCATCGCCGAGATCGTCCCGGGCGTCTGGTACTCCCGAGCCATTCCGTCGGTGGTGTACGCCAAGAACGTGAGTGGTGTCGATCTCTACACCCTCGGGTCACCGTTGCCCGAGAACATCTGGATGAACTGACCGACAGCCAAAGAAAGGGCCGGATCGCCATGAACGTTGAGCCACTGCTCGAAGTGCAGAATCTACGTGCATACATCGGCACCGCACGCGGCACAGTTCGCGCCGTGGACGACGTCTCACTGACCCTCGACAAAGGGCAGGCACTCGGGATCGTCGGTGAGTCCGGCTCAGGCAAGTCGGTGATGGCACGAGCCATCATGGGCCTGATGCCACCCCGCTCGGCACGATCGGGCGTGGTGACATTCGGCGGCCGGGATCTACTGGCGCTGAGCAAGAAAGACAAACTCGAGATCTGGGGAAACCAGATCGCGATGGTGTTCCAGGATCCGGGCCGTTCGCTCAACCCCGTTGTCCGCGTCGAGCGTCAGCTCACCGAGGGCATGCGGCGCCACCTCGGGGTGGGTCGCTCCGAAGCCCATGATCGGGCACTTCGCCTCCTGCAGGAGGTCGGGGTGCCCGATCCGGAGCGGCGTTTGCGGAACTATCCGCACGAAATGTCCGGCGGCATGCGCCAGCGCGTGATGATCGCCATCTCACTGGCCTGCGAGCCGGAGTTGCTCATCGCGGATGAACCGACCACCGCGCTCGACGTGACGATCCAGCGGCAAATCCTCGATCTCCTACGCAAGGTCCAGCGCGAGCGCGACATGGCCATGATGTTGATCAGCCATGACCTCGCGGTCGTGGCCGGGAGAACCGATCGGGTGTCGGTGATGTACTCCGGTCGACTCGCCGAGGTCGGTTCGACCCGTGAGGTCTTCGATGAACCGCGGCATCGCTACACGCACGCGCTACTGGGCGCCACGCCCACCATCGATCACGCGCGACACGCACCTCTGCGGGTCATCTCGGGGTCACTGCCCGACCCCACCTCACCTCCGACCGGCTGCAGGTTCGCGCCGCGTTGCACTCATGCCCAGGACGACTGTCTGACGCCGGGGCCCGAGTTGGCGTCAGTAGGCACCGACCACAGCGTCGCCTGCCTGCACCCGGTCACCCCCACGCCCATCAAGACCTTGACCCTCTCCGGAAGGTAACACCATGGCCGGCAGCGGAAGCGCCCATCTTCGCGGCGACGAGGCACTCCTGAGTGTGCAGGACCTCGTCGTCGAATACCCGACCCGCGCGGGCACTGTGCAGGCGGTCTCTCGCATCAGTTTCGACGTCATGCCCGGTGAAACACTGGGCATTGTCGGCGAATCCGGGTGCGGGAAATCGACGACCGGACGCGCCATCCTTCGTCTCGATCGGGTGACCGCCGGTCACATCAGATTCGGCGACGATTGGATCGACAAGGTCGACGAGAAGCGCATGCGCAAGCTGCGTCGCGACATGCAGATGATCTTCCAAGATCCCGTCAGCTCTCTCAACCCACGGCGTGCGGTCAAGGAGATCGTCGTCGAGGGCATGGCGGTGGCCGGTTCACCGAAGGCAGAACGAGTCACCAAGTCTGCTGAGGTTCTCGACTCGGTGGGTCTGCCCCCTGACCGGTACTCGGATGTACTACCCCGTGCCCTGTCCGGCGGTCAGGCCCAGCGTGTGGCAATCGCCCGCGCACTAGCACTCAATCCCCGTCTCCTGATCTGCGACGAGCCGGTGTCGGCCCTCGACGTCTCCGTTCAGGCTCAGATACTGAACCTGATCGAAGACCTCAAGAAGGAGTTCGACCTCACCGTCGTCTTCATAGCCCACGACCTGGGCGTGGTGCGCACCGTGAGCGACAACGTCATGGTCATGTACCTCGGCAAGGTGTGCGAGTTCGGTGACTCCGTGGAGATCTACGACAATCCAGCCCACCCCTACACCCGGGCACTGCTCGACTCGGTCCCTCTGACCGATCCGGAGAAAGGCTTCGCCGGCCCCGCGCTGGAGGGCGATGTACCGTCGCCGTTGTCGCCGCCCACCGGTTGCCGGTTCCGCACCCGATGCCCGAAAGCGCAAGAGCGTTGCGCTGCAGAGGAACCTGAGATGCACGAGGTCAAGCCCGGACAGTTCGTGGCCTGCCACTTCCCGCTGGAGGTCGTACCAAAAGTCGCGCCGGTCCTGGCCAAGCAACTCTGACATCCACGGACCAGACGACATCAGGGGCCGGTGAGCAAACATGCTCACCGGCCCCTGATGCATTGGCTGCCAAAAGCTCACGAGCCCCGGTCAGCGAGTGCGCGCCGACCGGGACTTTCGCGTCAGGTCACATCGAACAGCACCGGAATCGCCGTGGCGCCACGCTCATACATTCCGACGAATGCGGGTTGTTCCGCGGTCTCGTCGAGTCGCAGGTTCGGCAACCGGTCCAACAATGCGTTCAGTCCAACGGTCATCTCGGCACGCGCGACATGCATACCCAGGCACATGTGCGCTCCCTGGCCGAATGCCAGAGTGGGCCGCTTCTTTCGGTGGATGTCGAAGACATCCGGATCGTCCCAGCGCTCCGGGTCGCGATTGGCAGCACCGACGCACAGATGGATCACCGCACCTTTCGGGATGTCCTTACCGAAGAACTCGATGTCTTCGGTCACGAACCGCGAGAACATCGGGTCCGTCGGCGTCCAGCGCAGGGTCTCTTCGATGGCAGCTTTCACCAGTGTTCGGTCTTCGCGCACCGCGCCCAGAACGTCGGGACGCTGTAGGAGCGCGGTGATCGTCATACCCATCTGCTTCCATGTCGTCCCCGAACCTGCCGACAACAAGAGCAAGGAGAACGAGTAGATCTCGTTGTCCGAGAGCCGCTGGGTCACGCCGTTCTCATCGGTCAACTCCGCCTGCACCAGCACGCTGATCAAGTCGTCTTGCGGCTCGCTGCGCCGCGCCGCGACGATCGGCACCAAGATCTCGATGACACGCGCCTGGTCGGTGTTGAGGCAGGCCCTGATCTCGAGCGCCTGCTCGACGGGCACGCCGAAGCTACCGGTGATCGTCAATACCGGTATGGCGGCGCAGAAATCGACGTTGAGTTCGGCGTGACCATCGGCGGAGAACGCCTCGATAAGCTCGTGTACGCACTCCTCGATCCAATTACGGATCCACCACTTGGCGTTGTTCGGCAGAAATGACGGCTGCACGAGACCGCGGTAGCGGTGGTGTTGCTCGCCCCCCATCGTCAGCATGCTGTTGTTGTGCCCGTACGACCCGGAGACCGGATCCACCGGCTCGGACGAGGAAGCGAACATCTCCGGGTTCCGGAAGGCCTCGAAGCAGGCCTCGTAGCTGAAGGCGGAGTAGTGCGGACGATCCGGAAACGGCAGGCCCTGGAAGTACAGGTTCTCGCTGTGCCCGGTGAGTTCGTGAACCGTTCCCTCGTGCACCGGCCCGGTGGTCCGTAGCTCATGCCAGATCGGATACGGGTCGGCGGCGTAGAGCCCTCCGGTCAGGGCGTTGTACGAGCTCCTGAGGTCGAACAGCTCTCGCAGGCGGGCGCGGTCAGGCGTCGTTGTGGTCATCGGGTAATCACTCTTTCGTGATGGAGGGGGCCGTGAGAGGGTGCATTCTTCTCAGTGGGGCGTCGCGTACAGATCGGCACTCAGGGCATCGTGATCGGCGGCGGCAGACCCCAGACGATGCAGGAGAATCTCGATCAGGCGCGGGTCGACGTGCGCGGTGATACCCCAGAGATAGAAGCCCCTCACGATGCCGCGGCTCAGTGAACGCCAGGCGAGATCTCGCGACGGCGGCCGGACGCCATTGGCGTCGAGGCAGTCGAGATAGTGGTCGAGCAGATCGCGCTCACTGCTTCTACGATCGGCAACGGTGAGCGCCGTCGCGATGTGCGTCCCGACGTCGACGTACCACATGCCGCGCTGAACGAGTTGCCAGTCAACCAGACTGGGATGTCCCTGCGGGTCCAGGAAGAGGTTCCCCACATGGGCGTCGCCATGGATCACGCACCAGTCAGAGGTCGCGTGCTCGGCAGTCAAGGTCGCGGCCAGACGTACGTACGCCTGCACCAGTCCCGGCGCATCGCGCACCTCGGTGGGGATCCGGAGCCCATTGGGCCCGCTGAAGTTGGCCTCGACCCGCTCGGTGATCGCTTCGACCCCCCACGCGCGCAACGCACCATCCAGGCGGGGCTCGAGCCAGTGCGCCTCCGCCCAGCGCGGGCTACCCCACGTGGATGCATGCAGGCGCGCGAACTCACCGAGGCTCTGGGCGACCTGCTCTGGTGTGAACGCGCTGGCCGCATCCAGGAATTCGCCGCCGTCAGCAACAACGTCCTCGGTGATGACCACTCCGTGTCGGGCGGTGGTGTCGTAGTCCGCGTACACACTTCGCAGCGTCTTGGCGCCGCTCTCGGGAGCAAGGTCCCGATAGAAGTACGCCTCACGCTCGCCGACGTGGCGGGCCTCTCGACCCCTGTCGCTGAAATAGCCTTTGACGCACAGCGCCTTCGACAATCCGTCAGGTACTCCGCCCGCGCATTCGATCGTGAAACGGACGTTCGTCGACACACGTTCCACTACCGGCCCCGGAACAACCCGGGTCACCTCGATCCCGGGAAATCGAGGCTGCAGCGCCGCGGTGAGCCATTGCGGCGACAGCGCCTCGTCGAGCGTGTCCGGCACCATCACGCTCATGCCGCTCCCACCCGCCGGCGCGATCGGGTCGAGTCAGGACGAACATACTTCTCGTTTGATGTAGAACATAGTTTCCGCATACACGAGAATGTAATACTGATTGCGAGAGAATGTAACCCTTTGACGGACAACGTCCGATCGAATCGCGTTGAGTGGTGGCAGCCCGCGACGCGTCAGCGATCGACGTAGAAGTCGTAGTCGAGTGGTTCGACGCCGCCGTAGGCCGACAGATCAGACACGCCATGTCCGGTGAGCACGTCGGCATCGATCAGACATTCACCGGTTTCGGCAGCACTGCGAGCCAACACCAGTGCGGCGGCATCGGCCATCACCTCGGGCTCCCGGGCGTGCGAGGCCGCTTCGGGATCCACCTGCAGGTTCTTGACGGCAGCAGTTGCGATCGTGGTCTCGGGCCACAGGCAGTTGACGGCGATACCCTGCGCTGCGAACTCACTGGCGAACCCGAGGGCGAGCACGGTCATCCCGTACTTCGAGAGTGTGTACGCGGGAAACTTCCCGAGCCAGTGCGGTGACATGTTCAGCGGTGGCGAAATCGAGAGAATATGCGCATTCGGCGATTTCACCAGATGAGGCAGCGCGGCCTGGGTCAGCGCGAACATGCCCCGGACATTGACGCCCTGCATGAGGTCATACCGTTTCAGCGGCAGGTCGGCCGTCCCGGCCTCGTTGATGACGCTGGCGTTGTGGACAACGATGTCGATACCGCCGAATGTCGATACCGCGGTGTCCACAGCACGCTGGACATCGTCGACATTCCGGACGTCGCCGACCACTCCGACCGCTTTGCCGCCGCTCTCCTGGATCTCGTCTACTGCGGTGTGGATCGTTCCGGGGAGTTTCGGATGCGGCGTATCGGTCTTGGCCAGCAGCACGATGTTGGCGCCGCGCTCGGCAAGAGCGATCGAGATGGCCAATCCGATTCCGCGACTTCCGCCGGACATCAACACAGTTCGGTTCGCGAAAGCGTCCGCGGACAAGGATTCCAGTGAGTTCTTCGCCATGGCGAAAGCCTAGCAGAATCTTATTCTCTCAACAGAGAGCCGTACTCTCGCACCGTTCCGACAGATCCCGCGCTGAGTACGTCGCGCAGCCGCAGCAACTCCGAGCAACTCGGTGACGTCAGCGGGAACAGTACGACACCGTCGGCGATGTGAAGAGCGTGGATGTCTGCGATGAGTCCGAGAAGGCCATCCACGGTTCCAACGTAGTGAGCCCCCTGACGCCGCGGGATCGCCGACTCCGAGAGGCTCCGCCGCGCAGCCGCGCCGCAAGAGCTGACGACTACGTCCAGATCGAGCAGCAGTGGCCCCAAAGCCGCCGAGCGGCCGTCCCGCAGGCGGGCCGATCGCACCTGCGCATCTCCGAGATCCACTGCCTGGATTCGACTTTCGGCTGCAGGTAGCTGCGCGTCCGCCTCGCCGACCAACCAGGTGTACGACGATGGAGGCCCGAGACCGGACGGGTCCGGCCGGTGAGCGAGGCACACCAGCGGACCAATCCGATCGAGAAGTCTCATGGCAACTACTCGGCCGGAACCTGGGCGAGTACTGCCTCCGCGAGCTTCACATGCGCTGCGTCGACGAGTTGACCGTCGACACTGGTGGCACCGAGACCACGCGACTCGGCGTCACGATAGGCCTCGATGTTGCGCCGGGCGCGGGTGATCTCCTCCTCGGTCGGCGAGTAGACCCGGTTGGCGATGTCGATCTGTGCCGGATGGATGGCCCACTTGCCGTTGAACCCCAAAGCGGCTGCGTTACCGGCGTCTTCGGCGTAACCCTCGGTATCCTTGAAATCCGGATAAGGGGCATCGATGGCGAGGATTCCGGCGATGCGGGCGGCGGTGAGGACCTGCATCCGCGCGTAGTGCCAAAAATCGCCGGGATAGCCGCCACGGGGTTTGAAGTTGGTGTCCACTCGTGCACGCTGCGACACCGACAGATCACCGGCCCCGAAGATCAGCGCATCGAGCCGCGGGCTGGCCGTTGCGATCTCCTCGGCATGGGCGACACCGGCAACATCCTCGATCAGCACTTCGAGGCGAATCTGTTTGGTCAGACCGAGATTCGTCTCGAGCTGGGTCAGCAACACATCGACCCACCACACATCGCGCCCGGAGGTCACCTTGGGCACGATGATCGTGTCGAGATTCTCGCGAGCACCGGTGACGATCTCGATGATGTCGCCGTGAGCCCACTTGGTCCCGATGTCGTTGACGCGTACGGCCCGGGCGGTCGAGCCCCAGTCGTAGTCGTTCAGGGCGTGCACGGCTTTTCCGCGGGCCTCTTCCCGGAATGCGGGTGCCACAGCATCTTCCAGGTCGAGGAACACCAGGTCGGCATTCGAGGCAGCGGCCTTCGCGAACATACGGTCGTTGGTTGCCGGCGTTGCCAGCTCAGATCGTCGAAGGAGGGGGCGGGTGGAGTTCATGGTCCTCAGATGACCTTTCGGGTGCGGAGGTCGCCGATGTGCGAGTCGTCGAGACCAAGGACCTCGGCGAGCACTTCGTTGGTGTGTTGACCGAGCTTGGGTCCGAGTGTGTCGACGATGCCGGCGCTACCGGAGAATCGCGGAACCGGCGCCTGTACCAGCATGCTCTCGAGTTCGTCGTCGTCGATACGGACGAACACCTGACGGGCCTGCATCTGGTCGTCGTCGATGAGGTCGGAGATGTCGTACACCGGTGCCGCGGCGATCTCCTGTTCCTCGAAGACGCGCATGGCCTCCTCCAGCGTCTGCTGCAGAATCCATTCCGCCACCACCGCGTCGACTTCCTCGGCGCGCCCCAGCCGACGCTGCGGATCAGAGAAATCGGGATGCTCGGCAAGATCGTCACGACCGATGGCGCGGAAGACCCGGAGCGCGATGGTGGGCGCACTGCCCGACATCGCGAGCCACTTGTCGTCCTTGGTCCGGTAGGTGTTCCGTGGCGCGGAGATGTTCCAGCGGTTACCCGCGCGATGCGGGACCTTCCCCGTCTGGTCGTAGGTCAGCAGAGATTGCTCCAGCAAACGCGCCAGCGGGTCAACGAGGTTGATGTCGATGAGTTGGCCGTCACTGCCGTGGACATCGCGGTGATAGAGCGCCATCATGATCGCGTACGCCGCGTTGAGCGACGCCACTCCATCGGCGAGCATGAACGCGGGCAGCGTCGGCGGTCCGTCGGCTTCGCCCGTGGTGTGGGCGAATCCGCTCATCGCCTCGCCGAGGGTGCCGAAGCCGGGCCGCGAGGACTTGGGGCCACTCAGACCGAATCCGGTGACGTGGAGCATGACCAGCTTCGGATTCTCGGCAGAGAGGGCCGCATAATCCAATCCCCACTTGGTGAGGGTGTGCGGCCGTGTATTGGCGATGACGACGTCGCACTTGGCCGCCAACTCACGAACGAGCGACTGTCCCTCTTCCTTTCGGAGGTCGATCGTGACGGAACGCTTGTTGCGTCCGACGCTCTTCCACATCAGACCGACGCCGTCCTTTTGAACGCCCCAGCCTCGGATGGCGTCCCCACCTTGGGGCTGTTCGACCTTGATCACATCGGCACCGAACTCCCCCAGGTAGGTCGCCGCCAGTGGCGCAGCCGCCAGTGAAGCCATGTCGAGCACCCTGATACCGGCCAGCATCTCACTTCTGGGGCCCGGTGCAGCAGTGGGTCGAACGTCAGACACGCGCGCTCTCCTGGTCGGTTGCGAAGGAGTTCGCCGGTTGTTCGAGGCCGAGGTTCTCGCGCAGGGTGGGTCCGGCGTATTCGGTCCGGGTCAGACCCCGCTGCTGCAGCTCGGGTACGACCATGCGCACGAAGTCCTCGAATGCACCCGGGAAATGCGTTGCCGCGATCACGAATCCGTCGCAGGAGCGAGCTTGGAACCAGTCATCCATCTGGTCAGCGATCTGCGCGGCCGTACCGACGAACCGCGGGCCCTGCAGCAGGGTCGCGCGATGGTTGGCGAGTACCCGCAGTGTGAGCTCGACGTCGGCGCCGACGTGCTTCTTGACGCCCTGCACCAGACCGCGAATGCCCGAGATCGAGTTGATCAGCTCGTCGGTCACCACATCGTCCAACGAATAACCTGCGAAGTCGAAGTTGGTGACCTCCGACAGCAGGGTCAGCGACGCCATCGGATGTACCAGTTCGTTGAGGAAGATCGCTTCCTTGCTCCGTGCGATCTCCTCGGTTTCGCCGACGATCACGTACACCATCGGCAGGAGCCGAACCTTGTCCGCGTCGCGGCCGATCTCGGTGGCCAGAGCCTTCTGCTGGGTGTACTGGTCGGTGGCAACGGCCTGACTCGGCGCGCCGGTGAAGATGAGGTCGGCCCATTTCGCTGCGAACTCACGGCCACGGCCAGAGCTGCCTGCCTGGATGATGACCGGGCGCCCCTGCGGGGTTCGGGGAACCGTCAACGGGCCACGCACGCTGAAGAACTCGCCCTTGTGGTTGATCTCGTGGACCTTCTCGGGATCGGCGAAGTGCCCGCTCTCCTGGTCACCGACGATGGCGTCCTCTTCCCACGAATCCCACAGACGGCTGACCACGTCGATGAACTCCTCGGCGCGGTCGTAGCGACGGTCGTGCTCGGTGTGGCTGTCCACGCTGAAGTTGCGGGCCTCGGCATCGTTCACCGAGGTGACGACATTCCACGCCGCCCGGCCACCGCTGAGGTGGTCGAGTGTGGCGAAGGTCCGAGCGACGTGGAACGGCTCGTAGTAGGTGGTCGAGTACGTCGCGCCGAGACCGAGGTTCTCCGTGGCGGCCGCGGCAGCGCCCAGGATGGCGGTCAGATCGAGCTTGATCGGCCGGGCACCGTAGCGAACGGCGTCGTCGGCCGAGTCGCCGTAGATCGACGGCATCGCGAGCCGGTCGTCGAAGAACATCAGATCGAATCGTCCTTCTTCCAGGACCCGGGCGATGCGCTGGTAGTACTTCAGGTCGAGGTAGTCCCGAGCCGAGTTCTTGTACCTCCACGAGCCGGCATACACCGAGACGTTCGACGCCTGCATGAATGCCACCAGGGTCATCTGGTCAGTTCTACGAGTCGTCATGTGGTTCATCCTCACCTCAGCGCCTCGTTTGCGAGGCGCACTGAAATATCAATGGTTTATTGATATATTGAACTTAGAAGGATCCGCCGTCAAGCGGTGCAACGATTCGCCCCGCATCCGGTCGCATTCGAACGGACGAGTTACCCGACCCGAGCCCGGGGTCCATATCCTGGCCACAGGGCAGCGGCGGCGCGAACGGCCGGAACCCCTGCGCGGGCGAACCAGACGTCACGTGCGCGAGACGTAGAAGAGGATGTGTACGGTGAGCGACAGCGATCACGGCCCCTGGGTCGTCGGTGAGGTCAGAGAAGGTGGCGCGGGTCGGCGAACCGAGCGCGAACGCGTCGGGAACGTACTTCGCGACCGAATTCTCTCGGGCCTGCTCACGGCCGGTGATCGAATTGATCTCGACTCGTACGCAACGGAATTCGGTACGAGCCGGACGCCCGTCCGCGAGGCCTGCCTCACCTTGGCACAAGAGGGACTCGTCAAGGTCGCCCAGCGCAGCGGGGTCACCGTCATCGGGGTCTCGGCAGAGACGACGATGGAGAACTTCACCATCATGGCCGCCTTGTCGGGCGTGGCAGCGCAGTGGGCGGCCGAGAAGATCGGCCCCCGAGACCTTCTCCGCATCCGGGAACTCAACCGCGAAATTCACGTCGCAGTCCAGACCGGAGACGATATAGCCACCTTGAACTGGCTCTTTCACCGCGAGATCAACAAGGCCTGCGGATCGCCCCGGCTGCAGGCGATGCTCGGGGATGCAGGCCGGATGATCCCGCGGCGTTTCTTCGAACTGTTCCCGGAGCATGTGCCGTGTTCGCTGGACGACCACGACGCCTTGGTCACCGCCCTGGCCAACCGAGACGGCGCCGCGGCTCGGCGAGTCAGCGAAGATCACTTCCGCGGGCCCGCCGAGCTTCTCAGCGCCCACATTCTCCGGCAGGGTCCCACCGGCTCGCGCTGAAATCCGACACGGTCGCCGGCGCACAGCGCAATCACTCCACGCGCGAACCCTCACCGAGCGCATGCCACGTCCGGTCGTGGTAAACCAATGGAGCACTTGAGCATTCATCTGCCACATCCTTGATCTCTAGTGCTTCGACCGCGATGACCGTCGAACTTCCCGCGTCCATCTGAGAGACCACCTTGCCGCGGATCCACGTACGCGCCGCCGGGAAATGGGGCTCCCCGGTGGGCAGCCTCGACCAGATGGAACTGTCGGCAAAGCGGTCGATGCCGCTGGTGGCACCCAACTTGGCTATCTGCAGTTCATCGACGCTGAGCAGGTGGACCACCACTGTCTCGGCGGCGCGGATGGTCGCCGTACTCGAGGATTGGTGCGACACCGAGAACATCAGCAGCGGCGGGTCGACACTCACCGACGACACCGAGGTCGCCGTCAGGGCGACGGGCCCCGCGCCGGCGTCGGCGGTGATCACCGAGACGCCGCCGGGGTGCCCACGGAAAGCGGCCTTGAACAGATCTGCGGATGCCATATGCATATATTAGTCCACAACTGATATATCAAACAAGGTCTGTGGTCGGTCTTACTCGGAATCGGGCGCGACCCATCGATCCTGTCGGTTCATACCCGCCGCACGACCCTTCGCCGAGATCACCAGAGCCATCTTGCGAGACGCCTCATCGATCATCTCGTCGCCCAGCATCGCCGCACCGCGCGCTCCGCCCGTTTCGGATGTACACCACGCATACGCGTCGAGAATGTTCTCCGCGTGGTCGAAGTCGTTCTGGCGAGGACTGAATATCTCGTTGAGGTCGTCGATCTGGGTCGGATGAAGAGCCCATTTGCCGTCGAATCCGAGAGCCGCAGCCCGACCCGCAACACGCTTGAAGCCGTCGAGATCCTTGATCGCGAGGTACGGGCCGTCGACGGCCTGCAAATCGTGCGCGCGCGCCGCCATGAGAATGCTCATCAGGATGTGGTGATAGGCGTCGCCGACGTCATAGCCGGGCGGTTGCTCGCCCACCACAAGCGATTTCATCTGTATCGACGCCATGAAGTCGGCCGGCCCGAAGATCAAGGTCTCGACGCGGGGGCTTGCGCCTGCGATCGCATCGAGGGCCAAGAGCCCCTTCGCGTTTTCGATCTGGATCTCGAACCCGATCCGGCCGACCTCGAGTCCTTCTGCCTTCTCGATCTGGGTGACGAGTAGGTCGAGCGCTTGAACCTGCGCCGCGTCTTGAGTTTTCGGGAGCATGAGGCAGTCGAGGTTCGCACCGGCGCCACCGACGACGTCGACGACATCCCGATATGTCCACTCGGTGGTCCAGTCATTGATCCGGACCGTGCGTACCCGGTCCCCGAATCCGCCTTCGTTGAGCGACTTCACGATGTTCTCGCGGCCGGCCGGTTTCGCGGCAGGGGCGCAGGCGTCCTCGAGATCGAGGAACAGCGCATCGGACTTCAGCGCCCGCGCTTTGTCGATCATCTTCAGACTCGAGCCGGGCACCGCCAGGGTCGAGCGGCGGGGACGAGGAGAACTCTTGGTCACCGGGTTTCTCCCGATTCGTCCTCCGGGGTACCCAGGATCTCTGCCCCGGGGGTGGCGGGAGCCAACACATCTTCATCGGGTGAGCCCGAACCGTCGGTTGCGGCCGGGCCATCCGGCGATCCCAGGTTCTCCGCGCCCGGCGTCGCCGGCGCAAGCACACCATCGGCAGCCTCGGTCGACTCGGGTTGGCGCTGTTCTTCGTTGGATGACCGCTGTTGTTCGTTGGATGACATCCTCAGCCTCTCTTGACGCTCGATTACTTTGGCCACACCTGCCGGCGAGGCGTGGTCCGTGATCTCTTACCGCGTTCTCAAGGAATCGATATTCTCCAAAATGAGAGCGATACTCTCCTATCGTAGCCCGAACCCTCCGGTTTCAACAGGCGGTGCAGGCACGCAGGGGCAGAACGGCCCCGAGCCCCGGGCAACCGATGACTTTTGTCATGGACCTTCAGTGCAACAGCCAGGCGTTATCGATGATTGCGCGCACTACTGCCGGCGGCTGGACTCGACCAGGGTTGTTGCCATGACCACAACACAGAACGACTCACCACTGAGCAATCTCATGTCGGACGCAATGCGCTTCGGTCCGGCCCCGACCCGGGGCCGCGAAGTCGCCGTCATCTTGAGCACCTTCGTCCTGGTCGCCATCATCGTGGCCATATTCGCGCCGCCGGTCGTCTTCGTGGCGATCGCCATCGCAGCGACTGTCGTGAACTTCGCGATCCGCTGGGCCATCGGCAGCCGGAAGTGGGGTTCGCGATGAGCAACGCCATCACCGCCCGCGGTCTCCGCCGGGTCTACGGCCACGGCGACACCGCATTCGAAGCGGTCAGGGGAATCGACCTCGATGTCGCGGAGGGTGAGGTGTTCGCCCTCCTCGGTACCAACGGCGCAGGCAAGACCTCCACGTTCGACCTTCTCGAAGGTCTCGAGGCACCCACCGACGGCGATGTGGAGGTATTCGGTCTGGACCCGCGCAAGGACCGCAAGCTGGTTCGGCCACAGGTCGGCATCATGTTGCAGTCCGGCGGCCTGCCCGCCGAGCTGACCATCGCCGAAACCCTGGAGATGTGGCGCGGCACCTGTAGCAATCCCACGACCGCCGACGCAGTGCTGGCGCAGGTCGATCTGACCGATCGCGCACACGTTCGGGTCGGGTCGCTGTCGGGCGGGGAGAAGCGCCGAGTGGATCTGGCCTGCGCCCTGCTCGGTCAACCGCGACTGTTGTTCCTCGACGAACCGACCACCGGACTCGACCCCGAGAGTCGCCGCGCCACCTGGCATCTGCTCGCCGGCCTCAAGGCCGCCGGGGTGACCATGGTCCTGACCACGCACTACCTCGACGAGGCCGAGACCCTCGCCGACACCATCGCGATCATGCACAAGGGGCAGATCGCGCGCCGCGGATCGCTGCGCGAGATCGTCGACCAGCATCCGGCGCGCATCGTGTTCGATCACCCCGGATTGCCCCTGCCACCGCTGCACGGCGCACAGATCGATGCACAGTCGCGGGTGACCATCTACACCCATGATCTGCAGATGCACCTGTCCGAAGTGCTGGCCTGGGCCGGCGGGCACGGCCTGCACCTGCGCGGGCTCGAAGCCCGCGCAGCCTCACTCGAATCGGTGTTCCTCGACATCGCCGACGACCCCGCCGACGCATCGGCGCCCTCCACCGACATGATCGGAGCATCACGATGACCACCATGAGCCCACCCGCCACCGCCGGAGTCGGCTTCGGCCGACGTCCACTCGCCGCCCTGTCCAAGGCCGAGTACCGACAGTTCCGCCGGAACAAGACCCTCGTCATCATGGGAACGGTGTTTCCCGTCGCGTTGCCGTTGGTGTCGTTCTTTCTGGCACGCAACGACTCGGGGTCCACCGCCGAGGTCGCGACCACCGGACTCGAGATGTTCGCGCTGATGGCGTTCCTCTTCGTGCAGTACTATTCGGTGCTGTCGCTGATCACCACGCGCCGCGGCGAAGGCGTGCTCAAGCGACTGCGCACCGGCGAGGCCTCCGACTGGCAGATCCAGGCCGCGCCCGCAGTACCGAGCGCGCTGCTCACCGTCGTCGGCGGTGTCATCGTCGCCGGGGTGATCTACGGCGCGGGCGCGCCCGCCCCCGTGAACGCCGTGGCACTCGTGATCGGCCTGGTCGCCGGCATCATCGTGTTCTCTCTGCTGGGTCTGGCAACAAGCGCCGTCACCAAGAACGCAGAGGCCGCACAGATCACGTCGATGCCGGTCATGATCCTCGCGTTCGTCGGTCTGACATCGATCCGCGACATCCTGCCCGAGCGGATGGCAGCAGCCGCCGACTGGACCCCGTTCGCAGCACTGTCGGACCTCATCTCCCTCGGTGCCTCGGGCAAGCTCGCCACCGCGGAAGACTCGATCGCCGCGACGGACTTCGCGGGTACCTTCACCGAGATGGGCCAACCGCTTGCGACACTGGGTCTATGGACCGTGCTGGCGCTCGCCCTGATCGCGACAAGCTTCCGGTGGGACGACCGCAGGTGAACAAGGTGATCGCGGTGTCCTCCTGGTGGCATGGGCTGACCGGGCCGGAGAAGTTCCGGCTCTACACCCAACTCACGCTCCAGGGGGCCATTGCCGCGGTCGCTGTCATCGCCGCAGTCACCGCGGTCTCCACCCCCTGGGCGGCGGTCACGATTGCCGTGTCAGGCATCGCGGCCGTCATGGCCATCCAGGCTCAACACGATCTGGCCACCTGGTCCCCCAGAGCTTTTCAGCGCTGGATGTTTCCGGTCGCCACTGGGGTGCTGATCGTCTCGTGGACGCTCTGCGCGATCGTCGCGAACAGAATCCCAACCGAGACCGATGTCGATGCGGCGCGAGCCACAGGCACGTATGCGGCCCTGCTGGCGTCCCTGTCTGTGGTGTCCTTCACCCGGCGAAAGTGGTGGATTTTAATTGTCATCAGCATCGCCACCGGGCTTGTCTTCGGATCGACGCCGGCGTCCGGGCTGCAACTGACGGCGGTCATCTTCTTCGTCGGCGGCTTCATGGTCATCACCACGCTGGCAACGCTGTGGGGATTGCGAATCGTCGATGAACTCGAACGCACCAGGACCGTCGAGGCAAGGCTGCGGGTCGCCGAAGAGCGACTGCGTTTCTCCCGCGACCTCCACGATGTCGTGGGAAGGAGCTTCTCGGCGATCGCGGTGAAGAGCGAGCTCGCGGCGACGCTGGTCCGAGCCTCTGCAGCCGACCGCGCAGCGACCGAGATGGACGAGGTCAAGGCGCTCGCCGTCGAATCGATGGACCAGATGCGCGAACTCGTCCGGGGGTACCGCGGCATCGACCTCGAGGGCGAGGTGGCCGGTGCCCGCTCCCTGCTGAAGGCCGCAGGTTGCGACCTCGCGGTCGAGGGCGACGCGTCGAAGGTACCCGGGCCCTTCCACGAGGTCGCCGCGTGGGCGGTCCGGGAAGGCACCACCAATATCGTCAAGCACTCAGCCGCGACCGCTGCGACTCTCACCCTCGGCAGCGGTGGAATGTCGTTGCGCAACAACGGCGCCCCGGACGCATCGTTGGCGACCGATGAGCGTTCGGGGCTCAAAGGACTCGCCGAGCGACTCTCCGCGGCCGGCGCCCGCCTCGACACCGCTGTCACCGGCGACGGTTTCATACTCGAAATACTATGGGAGAACCATGATTCCAGTCCTACTGGCCGATGACGAAACCCTCATCCGCACAGCCATGGCCGCGCTCCTCGACCTCGAAGACGATCTGGAGGTCGCAGGCCACGTCGACTCCGGCGAAGATCTTCTCACCGCGTGGCGCGCCCGGATCGCGGGCGACGATGCCGTGGCGGTCGCCGTCATCGACCTGCAGATGCCCGGTCTCGACGGCATCGACACCGCCATCGAGATACTGTCTCTCACCCCTGGTGCCGGGATTCTGATCGTCACCAGCCACGGCCGCCCTGGATATCTCAAGCGAGCACTGACGGCGGGGGTACGAGGATTTCTTCCGAAGACGGCGTCGGCGGCGACTCTGGCCGAGGTGATCCGCACCGTCCACAGCGGTGGTCGCCACGTCGACCCACAACTGGCCGCCGAGGCCATCAGTGCGGGCGACACCATACTCACCGCGCGAGAGGCCGACGTCCTGGAGTTCGCCATCGACGGCGCCTCCGTGGACGAGATCGCCACCCGCGCACACCTGTCCCCCGGAACCGCTCGCAATTACCTGTCGTCGGCGATGGCGAAACTCGGCGCGTCCAACCGGTACGAGGCCGCCCTCAAGGCACGTAAGCACGGCTGGATCTGAGGCGGGACCGAGCGAGCTCAGGACTCGCCGTCGTCGAGCACTCCCACCGAGACACCGTAGGGCAGGAATCGGACGCGGCGGCGCACGTCGACGTTGTCCTTGTGTGCCCGCAGGGCGTCGAGTTCGGATGAGAAGACCTGGTCGATGCGTGCCGTCCCGTCGTCGTCGACGGTGTAGATGGCCCACACGCCGTCGCCGGTCTCGCCCGTCGTCTCACGCGTGGGCGCCGGCTGCTTGGTCTGCTGTGCCGCGCTTCGGAACATCGTCTCGCTGAACATCGCTGCCAGCGGGTTGCTGTTTGCCCCCGATTGGCCCATTCCCTTGGCGACCTGGCCGAGCATGTCGCGGAAGCCTTCGCTGGCCTCGCGGGCGATACGGTCGAGATCGTCGGGGTCGAATCCGAACGGTCCGTTGTTGCTCATGGGTGTCTCCTGTCGATGCTGTCGCCTTCCAGTGTGCACCTCTCGGCCAAGTGGCCGCCGGATCGAGCGCACCGATTACCCTTCCTCGCGGCGTGCGCGGGCTATCGTGAGCACCAACACGCCGATGATCGGTCGATCAGTTCATTCGAGAGCCACTTACCGGAAAGCCGGTGCACGTGCGAAATCCCGAGGGCGATCCCGCGCAGGTGTCCCAGGAAGCCCTGGTCGAACGCGTGCTGCGGTCAACGGCATCGGTGCAGGCGGTGCGTCCGCTGTATCAACCCATCGTCGATCTGCGGACCGGGTCGATCGTCGGAGCCGAGGCGCTGGCCCGCTGGCCGCACGCGCCGGGGGTGGACCCATCCCTCGTCATCGAACGGTCCCGGGCGCTCGGCCGCGTGTCCGAGGTGGACCGGGCCTGCCGGAACGCTGCACTCGACACCGTCACCGGCCTGGGCTACCTCGACGACGGGATGACGATCTTCGTCAACGTCGAACCCGACGCACTCATCGAGCGGCCACCGGAATCGGGGAACATCTTCGACACCTCGACCAAAGGTCTCCGGGTGGTGCTGGAGTTGACCGAGCGGGCTCTTCTCGGCGATCCGGCACAGTTGCTGAACGTTGTCGCCGACGCCCGCCGGCGGGGGCTGGGTATCGCACTCGACGACGTCGGACGCAACGCCGATTCACTGACGCTGTTGTCATTGATCGCACCGGACGTGGTGAAACTCGACGGGGCGCTCATCGCCGGTCCCCCCGGCCACGAGCAACTGCACATCATCATGGCCGTGTCCGCCTACGCCGAAGCCACCGGCGCGGTGATCCTTGCCGAGGGCATCGAGACCGAAGCCCACCGGCAGCGTGCCGTCGACATCGGTGCGACCCTCGGGCAGGGATGGCTTCTTGGCAAGCCCGCCGATCTGCCGCCGACGCGGTGGCCACCGGTACCTGCGCCGCGCAGGGTGCATCTCACCGACAAGCCACTGCACATCCCTTCGAAGCCATCCGAGATGCTCGACGCCGATCCACCCCGCACCGCGACCCGCGCCGTCCTGGTTCGCTACTCGCGCTACTTCGAGGACCAGGCACTGGCCTCCGGTGAGCCGTTGACCATTCTCGCCAATTTTCAGCGAGCAGAGCATTTTTCCGCTGCCGACGCGCAGCGATACGGTGAGCTGGCCGCCTCGAACTCACTGGTCGCCGTGGTCGCCGTCGACATGCCGACCGAACCCGCACCCGCCGTCCGGGGCACAGCGATCCCCGGCGATCATCCGCTCGCCCGCGAATGGACGGTGATCGTCTTGGGCAGACACTTCTTCGCGGCATTGATCGCGTCCGATCCGGGACCCGCGGACAAGCCGGACCGCAAGTTCACGTATGCGATCACCCACGATCGCCTGACGGTGGTCGCGGCAGCCCGGGCGTTGTTGCAGCATCTGGGCTGAGCGTTGTGGCTTCAGTCCTCGATCAGCAACGCCGCAACGGGGCAACTGTCGACGGCAAGTCGTACCGCGTTCACCTCTGATTCAGGCGGGTTCTGGGCCAGCACCGACACCTCACCGTCGTCGTCGACCTGGAACACCTCGGGTGCGATCGATTCGCAGATCCCGTGTCCCTCACAGACGTCCCGATCGGCGATCGCCCTCATCGGTTTGTCCTCACTGCGCCGGCCGGTCCGTGGTCCGCCGGCGCAGGGTGATCGGAAGACCGTCTGCGGGCGTCGGCCCGGTGCCCCAGACGAGCGGCATCTCATAGTCGTCGGGAACGCTCCATTCGAAGCGCTGGAGAAGCTGATGCATGGTCGCTTTCACCGTCATGCCACCGAAGTACAGGCCGATGCATTTGTGCGCGCCTCCGCCGAACGGCGCCCATGCGAACCGATGAGACTTGTCCTCCGCCCGCTCCGGCGTGAAACGCTCGGGATCGAACACATCCGGGTCATGCCAGAAGTCGGCAATCCTCATGGTGGCGTAGGGGTTGATCGAGACCAGGGTTCCTTCAGGGACGAAGTGACCCATCACATCGGTGTCTTTCACCGTCTTCCGGAACAGCATGCCGACCGGGGCGTTCATCCGCAGGGCTTCCTTGAATGCCAGGTCGAGACTCGGTAGCGAGTCGAGGTCGCCGTACTCGAGGGTCGGCTTGCCCAGGGCCAACGACTCGGCCCGGAGCCTGTCCTGCCACTGCGGATTCAGTCCGAGGTAGTAGGTGAGCATCGACACCGCGAGCGTGCTCGTATCGTGTGCGGCCATCATCGCGAAGATCATGTGGTTGACGATGTCCTCGTCCGAGAACGTATGTCCCTCATCGCTTTCGCTGTGGCACAGCACGCTGAAGAGATCGTCGCCGTCCCCGGCGCGGCGCGCGGGCAGCTCAGCGCGGAAATACTCCTGCAGAACCCGTCGCCCTTTCAGCCCCTTCGACCACGTGCCACCGGGCATATTGGCTCGGACGATTGCCTGTCCACCTTTGACTGCGTCCTCGAATGCGTGTTCCAGCTTGGACCCCTCGGGGCCCAGTTGTGCGCCGACGAACACCTCCGTCGCGATCGCGAGCAACATCTCCTTGCTGCGGGTGTAGACGGGGAAGCCGGCTTCCGGCTCCCAGGAATCCATGGTCTTGACGATCCGTGACGTCATCATGTCGAGATAGGCGACGAGCCGCGGCCTGGTGAAGGCCTGCTGCAGGATCCGGCGGTGATGCAGGTGCTCGTCGAAGTCCATCAGCATCACTCCGCGACGGAAGAACGGTCCGATCATCGGCTCCCAGCCCTCTTCACTCGAGAAGGCCTTGTCACGGTTGGACCAGACCTGCTGGAGGGCTTCGGGACCGACGAGGTTCACGATCTTCATCCCGAGGACCCCCGACCAGGACACCGGGCCGAACTCTGCGTATCGGTCCCTCGCGACCCGGAGGGGGTCCGCGATACCCGCGAGGGTGTGTCCGATGCCCGGGGCACCGAAGTCACCCATCACCGGCTTGAGATCGGAACCGGCCGGTGGTTGCGCCAGCGCGTGTGGCGAACTCGGATACTTCTCCACGACTGCTGCGGCTGCTGCCTGCAACTTCATCTTCGTTTCCGTCTGCACTGCGTGACCATCCCCATCGTTCCGGGCCGACCAATCGAGCGGCCAATCAGGACTCTACCCACAATGGAACAAACTCCGCATTTCATTCCAATTCCCGAGTCTACCTGTAAAGTGAATCCGATATCAGCTTTTTGGCCGGACCGCGGCCGAAACGCCAAACCACGGGAGAGCTTCGATGAAGAGACTTGTTTTCGAGACCGAGCACGAACAGCTCCGCTCCACGGCGCGAGACTTCATCGAACGTGAGATCAAGCCCTACGCCGAGGCCTGGGAACGTGACGGACAGGTCGATCGCGAGGTGTACAAGAAGGGCGGCGATGTCGGGCTCATCGGCTTCAACATCCCGGAGGAATACGGCGGCGGAGGAGTCGACGATTTCCGTTTCAACGCGGTCATCGTCGAAGAACTGACCAAGTTCGGTTCCGCCTCACCGTCTTTCAGTCTCCAAAACGACATCGTGGCCCCGTACCTCGTGTCGCTGGGCACCGAGGAGCAGAAGCAGCGGTGGCTCCCGGGGTTCGCCTCCGGGGACATCATCGGCGCGATCGCGATGAGCGAACCCGGCGCGGGCAGTGATCTGTCGGGCATCAAGACGTCGGCCAAGCGCGATGGCGACGACTGGGTGCTGAACGGATCCAAGACCTTCATCTCCGCCGGCATCAACTCCGACCTCGTCATCGTGGTCTGCCGCACCGACCCCGACCCGGCCGCCAAACACAAGGCGTTCTCGTTGCTGGTCGTCGAACGTGACATGCCCGGCTTCGAACGCGGCCGCAAACTCGACAAGATGGGACAAAAGGCCCAGGACACCGCCGAGTTGCACTTCACCGACGTCCGCGTCCCTGCAGCAAATCTCCTGGGTACCGAGAACCGTGGCTTCTACCATCTGATGCAGAACTTGCCGTCCGAGCGCCTGTCGATCGCCATCGGCGCCATCGCCGGGGCCCGCGCCATCTACCAGGAAACTCTACAGTACGCAAAGGACCGCCAGGCATTCGGTCAGCCCATCGGCTCGTTCCAGGCCAACCGGTTCACCATCGCCGAGATGTCCACCGAACTCGACATAGCCGAGCAGTTCGTCGACAGGTGCCTGGCAGGAGTGGTCGCCGGTGAGCTGACCGCAGTCGATGCGGCCAAAGCCAAGTGGTGGTGCACCGAACTGGGCAAGAAAGTCATCGACAACTGCTTGCAGCTGCACGGCGGGTACGGCTACATGAACGAATACGCGGTGGCCAAAGCCTATGTGGACGTGCGGATCCAGACCATCTTCGGAGGCACCACCGAGATCATGAAGGACCTCATCGGGCGGGACCTCGGCTTCTGACGTGCGATAGCATTCGACGTTCCGCCAGACACCTGCATAGACTAACGTCTACTTTGTGAAGTTCTACATCAGCACGGCGTTTCTGCCCACCGCGGAGATCATCGAGATCGCACGAGCGGCAGACGAACTCGGGTATCACGGGCCGGGGATACCCGATCATGTCGTCGATTTCGAGGAGATGTCGACGCCCTACCCGTACACCAGCGACGGCAACCGCCGTTGGGACCGGTTCACGGATTGGCCCGATCCGTGGGTTCTGATCGGCAGCCTCGCCCAGTGCACCAGCCGGCTGAGATTCGTGAACACGGTGTACGTTGCCGCACTGCGCGATCCGTTCACCGCGGCCAAGGCCATCGGAACGGCGTCGGTACTCAGCGGTGGTCGAGTGGAACTCGGCCTCGGGGTGGGCTGGAGCAGAGATGAGTTCGAGCTGATGGGCGCGCAGTTCGAGGGGCGCGGTCGGCGGACCGACGAGATCGTCGAACTGATGAAGTCGCTGTGGACCCCCGGATGGACCGAGTTCGACGGCGACAGCTACACCGTGCCCCGCGTCGAGATGTCCCCCACTCCGCCACGGATCCCGATCCTGATCGGCGGGCTCTCCGAACGCGCTCTGCGTCGAGCCGCCCACCATGATGGCTGGATCGGCGACCTGATGACCACGGATGAGGCAATCACGACCACCACCCGCCTTCGCGATCTGCGTGAAGAATGCGGACGGACCGGCACAGACTTCTCCATCGTTGCGCCCCTCACCGATGCTTTCACCGCCGACCACTACCGACATGCCGAAGACGCCGGAGTCACCCACATCCTGACGATGCCCTGGCTCCTCTATAGCGGGGGCGATGTCTCCACGGAACAAAAGATCCTCGACCTCAAGCGATTTCGCGACGAGGTGCTCGTCCAGTGGCCCCGATGAGCTAGAACGGCGGTGGCGGACCGTCGAGATCGGTTGACGACTCAGTAGGAGGTGGCGCCTGCGGAGGCGTTTCGAGGAGTCGGCGGTTGCGGTTCCGTTCTGCTCGGCGGCGGGCATACTTCTCCGCCAGTCGGGTTCGGCGGCGCGATGGCATGTCAGGTGGCGCTCCGCGTGGAGGTCCAGGTTCGCGCCAGGTCATGTCCAGCAACGCAGGAAAGAGGTCTTCTCCAGACCACGCCGGTCCGCGGAATGGAACTCCTTCGGGACTGATGAAAACGATGCGGGTACGTCCCTCCGCGTCGGTTTCCTGCAGGTCGACCCAGTTTCCGAATGTCTTGAGCAGATGATGAAACTTGCACAGGCATTTGGTGTCTTCGGCGCAGGTTTGCCCCCCGGCGTCGGGGTTGTCGTGGTCGTATTCGTCGGTGTGGTCGGCTTCTGACTTCCAGGCAGGCCTTCGGCAGCCGGGGAAGGTGCAGTAGGCATCACGGATCCGGACAAACCTGTTGAGGGCAGCGGACAGCCGGTAGGCGTCGCCCGGTTGCGACTTCGGGAGTGCTGTCTCGGTTTTCTGTTTGCGTCGCCGGCGACGTTCGGCCCGGTTCGGGCGCTCACATGCGGTTTCTGATTCTGGCGCGGAAGGCTTCGGCTCCGGTGTGTTCGGTTGTGAATCCTCACCCGTGGGTTCTGTCGATTCGGTTCTCGGATGCTCGGTGTGTGCGTCGACGGGACCCTCGGAGAGTCCCACCTTTGAAGCCGGCGCCTGCGAAGCGGCAGTATTACTGGCCTTGGCCGTGTCGGTGTGCCCAGACTCCGCTGCTTCGGAACTGTTGTCGGGCGGCACATCCTCCGGAGCATGGCCACCGTCCGCAGGATGGGTCGAGTCGGCCTCTTTCTCGGGCTGCGGAAGATGGTCGTTGTCCACACGATTGTGGTCGTGGTCGGCGTGGCCCTCGTCATCAATCGAATCGTCAAAGTCAGCTGACGAAGATTCCTCTGCCCGAGCGCCATTTTCGTCTGCGTGGACGTCTGATTCTTTCATTGGTGGACGTTTCGCGTCTTCTTTCGCTTTGACCAGGCGCTTGATCTCGTCGAGCAGCTCCTCGGGGCTCAGTTCCTTCGCCGCAGGGGTATGCAGGTCATCTGCGGCAGAGTCGGGCACCGATGACGGCTGATCTAGGACATCCCTCGCCAGTTCACCACCGAGCGGAGCAAGTCGGGCGTTGGGTCTGCGGGCGATCTCGCGGGCGTGGTCACCTGAGATCACCCCATGACCGTCCATCAGTGCGGCGTTGTTCGCTCGCCCTTCGACGGTCGCTTGATCCATCACGACGTGAACCACGAACTGTGTGCCGCCATCGCTGTCGCCGTCACTGTCGTGCGGACGCGCGAACTCACAACCTTCGGAATCTCCGCACTGGCAAAGGAAGTCGACGTCCATGGTGGCGCAGAACATCGCATCCGACAGACGCTGTGGCGTCGTGCGGGGAGCGTTCCCGCAGACCTGAGTAGCCAACTGCTGCACCCGCTTCTCCAAGAGCAGGGCGTTCTCGGCGGTCATCGACGCCACCACATCAGCCATCCCGTCGGTGGTCGCGTACCGCTTGAAGTTCCGGCCGTCCTTGGCCCGGGCCCGGCGTTCCCGAACCCCCTCAGGGTCATGGCGGAACACGACCTGATCGACCATGTTGCGCAGCCGATCTGACGACCAGGCACCGTCGCGCCACAACATCTCGGCAATTTCCCCATCCACCGACGCCGACCACGGCATGCCGTCGACCAGTTCAGTGCGCGAGACGATATCGCCGACGTGATGGGGTGCAACCCGGCCTGCTCGCAGTGCCTCGTTCACCTGCGGCAGTCGGTCGCGCAAGGCCAGGCCCCGGCGGATCACGTTGTCGGCCCATCCCGGCGTCACCCCGAGCGCTGCTCCTACCCGCGCCGAGCAATGTGCCCATCCGTCGAGTTGGCGCACGTCAACCTCGGCGGTGGGCTGGGCCAACTGCCGATGGATCTCAGCAGCGGTCGCATATTCCGACCAGGCGGCAAGGCCTTTCACGTGAGCGAGTTGCTGCATAGACGTGGTGAGTTCGCGCGGGCGCAGCAGATGTGGAGTCGACACCCCCAGACCCCGGAACGCTGCTTCCATCCGCTCTTCGAACATGTTGTCGACTATGCCATGAGCGTCTGACAATTGGCCGCATGGCCCGAACATTGCTGCAAATACACCTGTTTCAGTCAAACGATCCATTTGCACAGGAACGCTATCTGTCAATCTGTCCGAGACGGCGCCGGCGATTGCCGACCAAGGTCAGGCGTTCAGCGGTCCGGTAGACCGTGTATTGCGAACAGAGAATTCGTCGGCATTGATTGCTCGTAGACGTGACAGCGGCGGGTGATTCTGTAGTAGGTAAATCTTTTTGCGCCAACGCTTTTGCGGGCAGCGACGATCCTGATCGCGTTGCACAACGCCAGAGCGGTGGGTGAGCGGAGTCTGGCGTAAAATCACGCTCCATGGCGCACTCACCACAGCAGCCCGAACCGTTCACGTCGAAGACAACCACCGCCGAACTCGAGGATCTGCGGACACGTCTGCGCAGGACCAGGTGGCCAGATGCTCCCGAGGATTGTGGATGGGCGCTCGGCACCGATGTCGACTACCTCCGAGAACTGATCGACTACTGGGTCGAGGAATTCGACTGGCCTGCTCAGGAAGCTGCGTTGAACGCGCTTCCCCGCTTCCGGGTCCCGATCGGCGGACTCGGGATCCACTTCGTCCATGCGCGGGCGAAATCCGACACCCCCGCACTACCGGTCATCCTCAACCACGGCTGGCCGGATTCCTTCTGGCGGTACTCGAAAGTTGTTCCCCTTCTGACCGACCCGGGTGCGTATGGCGCGGATCCAGCCGATGCCTTTGACGTCATCGTCCCCGACGTCCCGGGCTTTGGATACTCCGATCGACCGGCCGGTGACCCCCTGGACTCCATCGCCGTCGCGGGACTGTGGGCCGAGCTCATGCGTGTCCTGGGCTACGAACGGTTCGGCGCCGCGGGTGGCGACATCGGCAGCCATGTGAGTCGCTATCTCGCGCTGAACAATCCCGATCGGGTCGTCGCGGTACACCGAACCGACGCAGGACTCCCGTTATACCCCGGTGCACCAACCGATCTCAGTGAGTCCGAGCAGACCTGGGTCGCCGGCGCCGTCGCCTGGGGACAGACAGAGGGCGCGTACGCCGCTATGCACCGCACCAAACCGCAGACCGTCGCCACCGGGCTCAACGACTCACCGGCTGGGCTCGCCGCGTGGATAGTCGAAAAATTGCGATCGTGGAGTGATTGCGACGGCGATGTCGAACGCGCGTTCACAAAAGATGAAATGCTCACGAACATCACGATGTACTGGCTCACCCAGACCATCGGCTCATCGATGCGGATGTACCGGGCCAACAGTGCGATCCCGTCCGAGCAGTACGCCCGCCGGGTGGAAGTGCCCTCGGGATTTTCGCTGTTCGCCGGAGATGTCGTACTGCCACCACGGGCCTGGCTCCAGCGCACCGCGAACGTCGTGCGGGTTACCGAACCGACACGCGGCGGGCACTTCGCGCCCTTCGAAGAACCCGAGTTGTACGCACAGGAACTACGAGACTTCTTTCGTCCGTACCGCTGAACTCCGCATACCGACGAGAGGTGTGTGGGACGCTGACACGATGAGCGGAAATCGTGTCTTTGTGATCGGTGTCGGGATGACCAAGTTCGAGAAGCCTGGTCGCAAAGAGGGCTGGGACTACCCGGCCATGGCCAAAGAGTCCGGTACCCGGGCACTCGAGGACGCGGGCATCACCTTCGACCAGATCGAAGAAGCGCACGTCGGCTACGTCTACGGCGATTCGACCTGCGGCCAACGTGCCGTCTACGAGCTGGGCATGACGGGCATCCCGATCACGAATGTCAACAACAACTGTTCCACCGGCTCCACGGCCCTGTATCTCGCGGCTCGCTCGATCCGCGGCGGTTTGGCAGATTGCGTGCTGGCACTGGGATTCGAGAAGATGCAGCCAGGATCGCTGGCTGGTGGGGCGCAAGACCGTGAGCAGCCGCTGATGCGCCATATCGCTGCCGAATCGGAGTTGTTCGAGTTCGCATTCCCGGCCGCGCCATGGATGTTCGGTGCCGCCGGCCTCGAACACATGCAGCGGTACGGCACCACCGCAGAACATTTCGCCAAGATCGGCGAGAAGAACCACCGCCACTCGATCAACAATCCGTACGCCCAGTTCCAGGACGAGTACTCGCTCGACGAGATCAAGGCCGCGAAGATGATCTACGAGCCGATCGAGTTGACCCGGCTCCAGTGCTCACCGACCTCCGACGGTTCCGGCGCGGTGGTCCTGGCGAGCGAACGTTTCGTCGACGAACACGATCTGGCCGCGCATGCCGTCGAGATCGTCGGGCAGGCGATGGTCACCGACCTCGAGACCACCTTCACCGACAAGAGTGCGATCACCATCGTCGGCGCCGACATGACCCGCCATGCTGCCCGAAAGGTGTACGAGCAGGCGGAGATCGAGCCCGCCGACGTGGACGTCATCGAACTGCACGACTGCTTCTCCGTGAACGAGTTGCTCACGTATGAGGCGCTGGGGTTGTGTGGCGAGGGCGACGGCGGGAAGCTGATCGATGGCGCCGAGACAACCTACGGCGGCACCTGGGTCGTGAATCCATCCGGCGGACTCATCTCGAAAGGCCACCCACTCGGCGCCACGGGACTGGCTCAGGCGAGCGAGCTCACCTGGCAACTCCGGGGTACCGCGGACAAACGACAGGTCGAGGGCGCAAAGATCGCTCTGCAACACAACATCGGGCTCGGTGGCGCGGTGGTGGTGACCGCCTACCGTCCGGCGGACCGCTGACCTGCCCGGTTACCAGTGCACGCCCTTGAGGACACGTGCCAGCAGGATCTGCTCTGATTCGCTACGCCCCTCGTCGCCGCGGGCCGCGGCGGAGTCCGGGAACACCTGATAGGCCAGGTGCAGAATCCGGAATGCGAGCTTCGGCGTCACGGTATGCGCCACCGACCCGAGATTGCCCAACGCCGTATTGATCTCGTGTGGTCGGTCGACCAGCGCCGTGATGACCTTGTCGGCGGC
This sequence comes from Williamsia limnetica, assembly GCF_003217475.1. Taxonomy (GTDB): domain Bacteria; phylum Actinomycetota; class Actinomycetes; order Mycobacteriales; family Mycobacteriaceae; genus Williamsia; species Williamsia limnetica. The sequence continues at coordinate 175,628 of NZ_QJSP01000008.1, forward strand.
CTGGCCGGGGCTGATGGTCGGGAATCTGTCGTAGAGCTTGGTGGGCGCGATCATCGGCGTCCGCACCAGTGGCATGTGGATGCCGGTGAACGAGATCCCGTCACCGACCAACTCCGACGACACCACGTTCGACCACGAATCGAGAGCCGCCTTCGATGCCACATAGGCACTGAACCGCGGCGGATTCGTCTGCACCCCGATCGACGAGACGTTGACGATGTGGCCGCCGCCCTGTGCACGCATCACCGGTAGCAGACCGATCACCAGCCTGATCGCACCGAAGTAGTTGAGCTGCATGGTGCGTTCGAAATCGTGGAACCGATCTTCCGACAACTTCAGGGACCGGCGGATCGAGCGGCCGGCATTGTTCACGACGTAGTCGATGTGTTCGAAGTCGTCGCCGAGTTGCTTGGTCAGCGCGTCGATTGCGTCGAGGTCGGACAAGTCGCAGCCATACGCGTAGGCGGTGCCGCCCTGTCCCTCGATCAGATCCTTGGTCGCCTCGAGCTTGTCGAGACCGCGGGCCACCAGGATCGGGATGCCGCCGGCCTTCGCGACCTTGACGGCCGTGACGAGGCCGATTCCGGACGAGGCGCCCGTGATCACCACGGTCTTACCCGAAAGCGCCTTCACGACACTGCGATCGGACTTGATCGAGTCGTCGAGGAACTGTTCCCAATAGGTCCACAGGTTGGCCGCATACGTGTCGAGCTCGGGCACCGAGATCCCTGACCCCGACAACGCCTCCTCCGTCGCGTACGAAGAAAAGGTTCCCGGAAACGAGACGTGTGCAAGGACTTCTGGCGGGATCCCGAGCCTACCGATCGTCTGCCGAAGAGCGAATTGCGCCGGGCCCGACCGAACGACGGTGCCGAGCAGCGAACTCGGTTGCAGAGCGCGTGGAAGAAGATAGGTCGGCATCAGACCGGTTACCGACCGATCGACAGGGACCGCGAACCTGGGCGCGCCCGCGGCTGCGGAGAACGTGTTGACCATGCCAACGGTGTTCTGCGGCTTCGGATTCACCAGGTGGAAGGCTTCGCCGTCCCGGCCCGGCAGATGGGCGAGGTAATCCATCGCCTGTGCGACATAATCGACCGGAACCACGTTGGTGTCGCCGAGGTCGACGCCGAGCAACGGCAGCGCCCCCGGCAACGCATCGCGCATCCGCTTGAACAGCGGGAAGAAGTAGTACGGCCCGTCTATCTTGTCCATCGCGCCGGTTTCCGAATGTCCGAGGACGATCGCCGGTCGATAGACGCGCCAGGGCACACTGGCCTCGTCACGGACGATGCGTTCGGATTCGAACTTGGTCCGGTGGTAGGCCGAGAGAAGTTCCTGGCCCTCGTCGAACATCGACTCGTCGAAACGGCCACGGAACTCACCTGCCGCCGCGACCGAAGAGACCTGGTGGAAGCATCCCGCGTCCAGCGCCCGGGCAAGAGACAATGCCGCCCGGGTGCCCCCGACGTTCAACATCTCGTTGGCCTCGTCGGAGGCCGTCATGTCGTAGATCGCAGCGAGGTGAAAGAAATGGTCGATCTTGCCGCTGTGCTCGGCGATCCACGCCGGATCGACGCCGAGATTGTCCGCTTGCAGGTCTCCGACGACCGGGGTGACCCGGTCGGTATCCCATTGCCGAATGAGTCGTTCGATCTTTTGGCGCGAGCCTCTGCGCACCAACACGAAGATCTCGCCACCGCGATTGTCGAGCAGTTCGCCGAGCAGATGCCTGCCGATGAACCCTGTGGCCCCCGTCACAAAATATGCCATACCCGCTGACAGTAGTGTGACGCGGCCGCCGCGTCATCCCTGGTCCGGGTCAACCCGCAGGGCTGTTGGCGAAATGGGCCTCGATGATGGCTCGCACCGTCTTGCGGCAACGACCGCAATCGGCGCCCGCACCACATGCGAGGGCGACCTCCTTCGAGGTCCGTGCGCCCTCGGCCACCGTCTGTTCGACGACGTGGCTGGTGACTCCTTGACACAGGCAGACGTACATGAGGGCTTCCGGACTAGCTCTGCGGCTGCAGGTCCAGGATCCGCTGCAGCTTCCCCACGAACAACGGCGGATACACCCCGACACCGGCACCCGACATCCACTCCGCGGCGGCGTCGGGATGTTCCACCCACGCGACCGCATTCTCCTCGGTGTCGAGTTCTTGCAAGATCATCACTTCTTGGCGGTCGTCGAGAGCCTGGTAGATCCACACCCTCCGGACACCGGCGGAGATGAACCTCCGCAGACTCTTCCGCACCGTTCCGAGTAGCGCGGGCACACTCTCCACCGGTGCGATCGCTGCGACGAGGATGCCCGAGTGATCGGACTCGGCCGTGGCCAGGTCGATCTTCTCCACCACCTCACCTGCGAACAGCGGGGGAATCTCTTCCACACCGGCAGCGTCGAACCAATCGAACACCGCCGGATTGCGCACGAGCTTTTCTATCGAGCCGCGATCGTGCAGGCCGAGAGTTGCGAACACCCGCCGCGGATCATCGAGACCGCGGTAGACCACCAGGTGGCGAGCTCCGAGGCGGGCCAGCGAGTCGTTGTTCTCGGACAGGCGCTCGACGACTCCCTCGTCGCTGGGCAGCGAGAAATCGGAGGCCAGGATGCGCGAATGCTCGGACAAATCGATTCCTTGCTCTTTGGTGCCGGTGGTTGTCACCCGAACTGCATCGTACCGAGATAAATTGAATTCACACGTGATGTCCACAGCCCCACCAGGAACAGCCCTCCTGGCGAGAGACATCAGGTGCTGTCAGACGTGAGGAGAAATAATGCAAGGAGATCCGGAAGTTCTCAAGCTGCTCAACGAGCAGCTGACCAGTGAATTGACGGCGATCAACCAGTATTTTCTGCACTCCAAGATGCAGGACAGCTGGGGCTTCACCGAAGTCGCGGCGCACACCCGCGCGGAGTCTTTCGAGGAGATGAACCATGCGGAGGCGATCACTGATCGCATCCTGCTTCTCGACGGACTGCCCAATTATCAGCGGTTGTTCTCGCTGAAGGTCGGGCAAACTCTGCGCGAACAGTTCGAGAGCGATCTGCAGATCGAGATCGATGTGGTCGCCCGACTCAAACCGGGCATCGTCATGTGTCGTGAAAAGCAGGACACCACGAGCGCCAACCTGCTGGAGAAAATTCTCGCCGACGAGGAAGAGCACGTCGACTACCTGCAGACACAGCTCCAATTGATGACGACATTGGGTGAGAGCTTGTACCTCGCCCAGTGCGTGGGGCGTCCGCCGACCTGATCCCGGAAAAGTGTTTCGCGGCGCGCGAGATCCCTGCGCACCACTGTTCCACGAAGCCATCGTCGAAGCCGCTGCCTGCGGCTTCGACGATGACTGTCGCAGGCCCTGTGCCTGGTAGGTTCCTCATGTCAACACCCGAGTTTTACCGTGAGGAATTGATGATCAAGAGGACCGGCACCTTCTTTGCAGCTCTGTGCGCTGTACTGGCACTGACAGCCCTGGGGGTGTCCACCGCGTCGGCCGCGCCTGTCAAGGTCAACCTCGGCGGTGGATCCGGAATCCTTCTGCCGGACCGTGACGGTAAAGCCTCGGCGTGCACGCTCACGACGATCGGTCGCGATCAGAACAACGCGCTGGTCGGCCTGACCGCCGGGCATTGCGGCGTCGCCGGCACCAAGGTCCTCGCGGAATCGGCCCAGAACGTGGGGCCCGTCGGTGAGGTCACCTACAAGAACACCGATCTCGACTACGCGATCATCCGCTTCGACGCAGGCAAGGTGAACCCGGTCCAGAGGGTCGGTGGGGTCACGATCCGCAGCCTCCGTACGCAGGCGCCGCAGTTCCCCGAGATCAGCTGCAAGGAAGGGCGCACCACCGCCAACACCTGTGGCATCACCTGGTTCTCCGACGGCTTCGCGCACTACAGCCAGATCTGCGTTGTCGAAGGCGACTCCGGCAGTCCGGTCGTGGTCGGCGACAGGCTCATCGGAATGGTTAACGCCTACTACTTCATCGGCTGCATCGGACCGGAGACCGGGACGAACATCAAGCCGATCCTCGACGACATGAAAAAGCACGGCGTCACCGACTTCCGGGTCGTCTGACCTGAGCTCAGCCCTCCCGCTGACGTTCCAGCTCGTCGATCTCCGCCCACCTCCGCATCTCTTGAGGCCCGACCTCCGCGTCGGCACCGAAGGGAGCACGCGGTAGGTGGGCGGTTTTTTTTGCGTTCTCGACGAACACCATGAGTAGGCCGATGAACATGGGGACGAGGATGTACATGAATTCCATGTCCGAAACTATGCGCTCGAACAATTATCGCCACAACTGGCCATTTTGACAGGCTTCACTAATTTTCTGCCATAATCGGTGGATGCTTCGTTCCGTCGCCGCCGTCCTTCAAGAACCCGTCGCCGCTTTCGAATACGGCGTCATCTGTGAGGTGTTCGGCGTCGACAGGACCGACGAAGGCGTGCCGCGTTTCGACTTTCGGGTCTGCGCCGTCAATCCAGGCGCACCACTGAACTTCACCACCGGGGCCCAGATCATCCCCCAGTTCGGCCTCGACGCATGCGCCGACGCCGACCTCATCGCGATCCCTGCCGGCCAGGTACGCGCAGACTTCAACGAAGAGGTCCTCGAGGTCCTGCGGGCAGCCGACGCCCGCGGCGCTTACATATTGTCGGTGTGCACCGGGTCCTTCGTGGTCGCCGCCGCCGGCCTGCTCGACGGACTGTCGGCGAGCACCCACTGGCGCTACGGCAAGGAAATGTCCGAGCTGTTCCCGCATGTGCAGGTCAACACCGACGTCCTCTACGTCGAAGAAGGCAACATCATCACCAGCGCGGGCACCGCCGCAGGAATCGACGCGAGTTTGCACCTGGTCCGGAAGGAACACGGACCCACCATTGCCAACAAGATCGCTCGCCGGATGGTGGTGCCCCCGCAACGCGAGGGCGGCCAACGTCAGTTTGTCAAAGCTCCTGTTCCCGTATGCGACACAGACGGTTTCGGCGAAGTCCTCGGCTGGATGCTGCAAAACTTGAGCGCCGACATCGCCATCGCCGATCTGGCGACCCGCGCCCACATGTCCTCCCGCACATTCGCCCGCAGATTCGCCGACGAGGTCGGCACGAGTCCGCTGCGCTGGCTCACCGAGCAACGCGTGCTCGCCGCGCAGAGTCTGCTCGAGACCACCGATCTCGGAATCGAAGAGGTGGCCCGCCAGGTCGGCTTCAGTTCGGCGACGCTACTGCGCCACCACTTCGCAGCCATCGTCGGCATCACGCCGACCGCCTTCCGCACCCGGTTCGGCACCGCGGCCAGCTGAGATCAGGTCAGTCCGCGTCGGCTCCGGCCTGGTACGAATCCTCGAACGAGATGCGCGGCAGGCTGGTCGCCGCATAGATGGTGAGCGCCAGGAACACCAGAAATGTCAGGGCGAAACCGATTGCCAGCGCGGCGAAACCGTAGTGGACCGACTTCTGGACGATCGCAGAACCATCGTCCACCCACAACGATCCGAATGCGCTGGAAACAGCTCCGAGTAGAGCCCACGCCGCACCCCTTGCCCGCGGGCCCACCGTGGAAACGTAGAACAACCGCTCGTAGATGGCCGTCTCGAACTCGTCCACCGCGGCACCGCGCACGGGGTCGTCAGCGGCAACCGCCCGCAGTTTGCCGGCAAGATCGACGTCGCGATCAAGTCGGGTCGTCTCCTGCTGTCGGTACCGGACATACAGCCCGACCCCGATCACCAGCGCGAATACAAAGATCCCGGCACCGACTCCACCCCACGCGACATCATCCACCTGTAACACGTTACAGCTGTGTTCAGGGTCGAGCTCCGCTCAGCTTCGTCTCCGGCCAATGGTCGAGCTCCGCTCCGCTTCGTCTCCGGCCGGTGCAGTCATTTGAACTGTCTATTGCGCTGTTCACCATGGCCTGGGGTGCCTACGATTACTCCGGTATCGCAGACGCGAGGGATGACCTCTGAAGGGGAATCGGTGACATGGCCGAGTTACTAGGATTGACCAAGCGCATCGTGGAGGCGCGGCTCAACAACTCCTCGATCAAGGCCGTGAGCGGATCGATGGTCTCCTACCAAGGTCAGGTCGAATTCAAATCGGCCGGATTCGGCGGCGGATCCGGCTTGGTGGCCGGCCTCAAACAGAAGGCCACCGGCGAATCGTTGAAACTGATGGAGTGCACCGGCAACGGGATCGTGCACCTGGCGATCCAGGCGCAGTACACCACTGTGCTGCAACTGAACAACGAGACCATCCAGGTCGAGTCGCGGCAGCTGCTCGCGATGGCGGGCAATCTGCAGACCAACGTCCAGTTCTCCGGACTGGGCGGCATGTCCAGCGGGCAGGGTCTTTTCACCACCACCGTGACCGGAACCGGACAGGTTGCCCTCCTGTCGGCGGGCGGCCCGTTGATCCACCTCGAGGTCAATCCCAATCTGCCGCTCGTGGTGGACCCGGACGCCTTCGTCTCCGCGAAAGGCCAACTGCAGCAATCCTTCGTCACCGACGTCAGCTGGCGGTCGATGATCGGCCAGGACGGTGGCGAAGCATTCTCCTTGCGCTGGCAGGGCCAGGGCGTCGTGTCGATCCAACCAGCGGAACGGTGAATGGCATGGTATTCGAGAAGATCAACTCCAAGGTCGTCAAGGTAAACGTCGGACACGCCGGCGGTGTTGTCGCTCGTAAGGGGGCGATGCTCTTCTACACCGGGCAGGTCCACTTCTCACCTCATCAGATCCCGGGCGCCGGGGGCGGCGGTATGCCGGGGATGGGTGGCATGGGTGCAATTGCCGGGATGGCGGGACGCATGATGCGGGGCGAGCACGAGGCCACCATGATGGCACAGGGCAACGGCGAGGTCCATTACGGATTCGCTGGTCTGGCAGTGCATGTCATCGATATGCCGCAGGGCGGCACGATCACCGCCGATGCTTCACGGACACTGGGGTATACCGCAGGACTACAGGCATCGATCGTCTCGATGACATCTCAGGGTGGCGGCGGAGGCGGAGGCCGCGGCGGAGGCCTGATGGGAGCGTTGCGGGGCGCGGCGACAGGCGCATTGACCGGCGACGGCATGTTCACCACCCAACTGCAGGGCACCGGTTCGGTGGTGCTCCTCGCCCACGGGGAAGTACTCGAGATCGCGGTGGGCGGGCAGTATCCCGTGATCGTCGATCCACAGGCTTTCGTCGGCACATTCGGCAACGTGCAAACCCAGCTGAAGTCGACGGCCGGCTGGCGCGACGCTGTCGGCCGCGGCGCCGGCGAAGCGATGCAGCTGCAATGTCAAGGCCAGGGAACCGTATTCGTGCAAGCCTCCGAAGAGAAGCTGTAGGGAAAAGCCATGAGCGACATCTTGAATCCGTCCATGTTGCAGGGCGACGACAACATCCCCGGCAACACCTACGCCTACTACATGCAGCTGACCAAACCGTGGATCATGTCCAAGGGCGCGATGATCGCGTACTACGGACAGATGCAGTTCCAGGCTCTGATCCAGGGCATGCAGACCTCCATGATGCAACAGCTCGCCGGGACGATCAGCGCCCCGCTGTACATGGGCGACTACATCATCGCCCAGGGTCAGGGCACTCTGATCATCGGCGACCGTGGCTACGACATCAACTCGTATGACCTGGAGGACGGCAACCTGACGGTGCGGGCGGCCAATCTCCTCGCCTTCGAACCGGGCCTGCAGCTCAATCAGTCGATCGTGCCCGGCTACCTGACGCTCATCGGCACCGGGAAGTTCCTCGCCTCGTCGAACGGTCCGGTCATGTTCGCCGAACCCCCGCTGCGCGTAGATCCTGAAGCCCTTGTCGGATGGGCCGATTGCCCCTCACCCAGCCACCACTACGACCAGAGCTGGATCACCGGCTTCATGGCAGCGGGCGCAGCAATGATGGGCGCCGCGAGTGGTGAGGAACAGCAATTCGACTTCACCGGCTCGGGCACGGTCTTGATCCAGTCCAGCGAGAAGGTCATCAACGATCACAACCTTGTGCGCACGTTGGAGAGCCAGATCCCGGGCCTGTCGACGATGGGCCTGCAGCGTCTCAACCAGCGGATCCAGCAGCAGATGGGTCAGCAGCAGGCCTACTGACTCCTTCGCCGCAGGCCTCTACACCGCGTGCACGAGCGCCAGGCCCGCGGCGCAGGCGGCCACGGAAATCACCAGCGATCCGGTGGCGTAACCCACGGCCATACCCCGGCGCCCCTGCTGGATGAGTCGTACCGTTTCGAAGCTCGCGGTACTGAAAGTGGTGTAGCCCCCGCAGAAGCCGGTACCGACGATCGCCTGCCACTCGGATGCGCCCCCGTGGAAGATGATGATTCCGGCTATGACGCCGATGATCAGCGACCCGGTGACGTTGATGACGCCCGTGCCCCACGGCAGCGGCGATGGCCGGCGTCGTTTGAATTCGGAATCGACCATGAAACGCGCGACCGCACCGAACGCTCCTGCCAGTGCGACCCAGACGATCATCCGCGGGCCGCCACTCGCGTGTGGGTGTGGGCGGCCACCGCGATGCCCGCCCAGGCCAGCAGTGCACCAGCGACAACTGTCGCGGCCGCATACCCCACTGCAGTGGCGACGCTTCCATCACGGACGAGTAAGGACGTCTCCAGCGCGAACGCACTGTATGTCGTGAAGGTGCCACAGAAGCCGGTGCCGAACAGCAAGCGGGCTCGCTGACGCCAACCGGTGTCCACACCCAGTCGTGCAAGCCCTTCCAATGCAAGACCCAACATGAATGCGCCGGCGAGATTGATCATGAACGTCGCCCAGGGCCACTCGGGAGCCTCGAAGGGGTAGGCCTTTTCGAGGAGATAGCGGGCGCTGGTACCGAGCAGGCCCCCGGCTACTACCCACGCCAAAGCGCTCGGACGCAGGTGTAATGGCCGCGACGACCCGGTATCCGGATCCGACGGCAACTCGGGGTGTGAGTCCTGCGGATGTGCCACGTCAAGAATGTACGTCGCCGCGCCTGCCCGTGTACACGCGAACACGAAAGCCCCCTGCGGCCATCGGGCTGGGCCATCAGGGGGCTTTCGACAACAGGCGTCGCGGGGGGATGACACCTGTCGGTCATCGGGTCAGGCGACCTGCGCCTGCCACATCCAGTGCAGCTGCTCGAGGCGCGCTGCGATTCCGATCAGGAGATCCTGGGTGACGGGATCGGCCTTCTCGGTCACCTCGATGCGCTGGCGTAGTCCGTCGACGACAGTCTTGATGTTGGCGACGATGGCCGTGACCACGTCCACATCCTTGGTCCACCCTGCGCCGAAGCCCTTGGTGCCCGCGGTCTTTGCGACTGTCTCCGAGCGACCGTCCGGGCTCACGCCGATCGCGGTGGCCCGCTCGGCTGCGGCATCGGTGAACTCACGTGCGGCTGTGACGAGTTCGTCGAGTTCGAGATGGACCGACCGGAACTGCTGCCCGACCACATTCCAATGCGCCTGCTTGGCGATGAGGGACAGGTCGATGAGATCGACAACAGTGTCCTGCAGGGCCTTTCCTGCGACGGCCTGCTGATCTTCGTTCAATGTGCTGGTGATGGGGTTTGTCATGAAGAATACCCTTCCTCTCGGTTCTGCACTGCGTAGCGAATCAACCAAACGTTTTCTGCGCGTAGATCTTTGTCCCTGCGCTGTACTATTTCCAACGCTCGTCGACGGGGCTTTATGCCCCGTTTCGCACTCCTTCTTCGACTTTCTTGCCCAGTTCCGGGTCGACGTTGCTCCAGTACTCGAACACCCTGGACAGGACCGGTTCGGTGACGCCACCGAGTACGTGGCCGACGATGTTGCCCACCAACCGCTCTCGGGCATCGTCGTCCAGTACCTCTCGGTACAGAGTGCCCGCCTGCGTGAAATCGCCGTCCTCGGGATGGTCGATGTAGCCGGCGCGGACCGCCTGCCCGTCGAACTCCCAGAGGCCTTCGTCGCCCGCGGCCTGCGGGTCCGCATGGGGTCCGCCGAAGGAGTTCGGCGCATACACCGGCACGTCTGGCGCACTGAAGTTGTAGGCCATCGCACCTTCCTTGGAGTAGGTGTTGACAACAGCCGCCTTGGCCGAGTTCACCGGCAGATGAGAGTAATTGGCGCCGATGCGGTAGCGGTGTGCGTCTGCGTAGCTGAAGACACGTCCGAGCAGCATCTTGTCGGGCGAGAACCCGATACCGGGAACCACATTGGACGGCTCGAATGCTGCCAGCTCGATATCGGAGAAGAAGTTCTGCGGGTTGCGGTTCAGCGTCCACTTGCCGACCTCGATCAGCGGGTAGTCCTGCTGCGACCAGACCTTGGTCAGGTCAAACGGATTGAAGCGATAGCCTTCTGCCTCGCCGACCGGCATGACCTGGATCTTCAGGGTCCAGGTGGGGAATTCGCCCCGCTCGATCGCCTCGTACAGGTCCTGACGATGGTAGTCCGGGTCGGTGCCCGCCAGTTCGTCGGCTTTCGCCTGCGTGAGGAACTCGATGCCCTGGTCTGTCTTGAAGTGATACTTCACCCAGAACCGTTCTCCCGCTTCGTTCACCCACTGGTAGGTGTGCGAGCCGAATCCGTCCATGTGCCGCCAACTCTTGGGGATACCGCGATCACCCATCAGCCAGGTCACCTGATGAGCAGTTTCCGGGCGCAGGGTCCAGAAGTCCCACTGCATGTTGTGATCGCGCAAACCCGAACCAGGTAGCCGCTTTTGGCTCCGGATGAAGTCGGGGAACTTGATCGGATCCTTGATGAAGAAGATCGGCGTGTTGTTTCCGACGAGGTCGTAGTTGCCGTCTTCGGTGTAGAACTTCATCGAGAAACCGCGTGGATCGCGCCAGGTGTCAGGACTGCCCTGTTCGCCGGCGACCGTGGAGAACCGCACCAGCGACTCCGTGGTCTTGCCCGGCTGCAAAAACTTGGCTTTCGTGTACTTGGAGACGTCGCCTGTGATCGTCAATTCACCATAGGCGCCACCGCCTTTGGCGTGGACGACCCGCTCAGGCACTCGCTCGCGGTTGAACTGGGCGAGCTTCTCGATCAGGTAGTGGTCATGCAGGAGGATCGGGCCCTGGGTTCCTGCGGTCAACGACTCATTGTCGCTCGCGACGGGGATACCGGAATTGGTGGTGGTGCGTGGGGTCATTTCTTGCCTCCTGTTTTCGAGTACGACGAAAGGGTGTTCGTCGAAAACGTGCTGTAGTTCGGCCGAACAGAGCTCAGGTGAGCCTGCCGAGCTGGGCCTGGCGGTGGGAAAAGGTCAGCGTTCGCTGTCGGACTGGCAGACCGAACAAAGTCCCCAGTAGGTCACTTCTGCCTCGTCGATGACGAATCCGTGATCGACGTCCGGGGTCAGGCAGGGAGCTGATCCCTTGGCACAGTCGACGTCCCTGATGTCACCGCAGTTGCGGCAGACCAGGTGATGGTGGTTGTCGCCCGTTCGGTTCTCGTACCTGACCGGCGAGCCTGCGGGTTCGATGCGCCGCAGCAGTCCGCGCTCCGCGCACACCCTCAAGACGTCGTAGACGGTTTGCGTCGAGACACCACCCAGACGGTCGCGAACTCGTGCGGCCACGAGGTCCGCGGTCGAGTGGGGGTTGAGTTCCAACACGTCGAGCACAGCGAGCCGCGGCGCCGTCACCCGTAGTCCCGCAGCGCGCAGCTGCTGCCGCGCGTCGCGTACCTGGTGTCCCGAACTCATGACACCACCATACGTCCTTTTCTGGAATGAGTCCAGAAAATATCTGGAATGGTTCCAATAAACGTTGTCGGGTGACCTGCACACGGATCCGGGTGTGCAGCGGCGAATCAGTGGGTACCAGTCCACCGTGACTTCGACGACCTCGACCGAGACTTCGACCTCGGTGCTGACCGTGCTGGATCCCAGGACCGGCGACACCGTCGCGCAGGTCCCCATCGCCGATGCCGACGACTGCAACGGCGCCGTGCATCGCGCGCACGCGGCTGCGCCTTCCTGGCGGCGTACGCCGGCCGCCGAACGTGCCGCGGCATTGACCGCAGCGGCAGCCGCAGTGCGCGAGGCGGCGGCCGAACTCGCCGATCTGAACGAACGAGAGACCGGGAAGACGCGCGACGACGCCCTCGGAGGCGTCGATGCCAGCGCGGGCACCCTGGTTCAGTACGCCGAACTCGGACCGGTGCACCGGGGTCGCAGTCTGCACGGGTCGTGGCAGGCAACCGACTTGATGATTCCCGAACCGAGAGGTGTTGTGGCGGTGCTGACGCCGTGGAACGATCCGGTTGCGGTGGCGGCGGGCCTGCTCGGCGCCGCCCTCGTCACCGGCAACACGGTGGTACACAAACCGAGCGAACGCTGCCCGTTGACCGGACGGCGTTTCGCCGAACTGGTGGCCGCTCACCTGCCACCCGGGGTCCTGGAAATCGTGGACGGCGACGGCTCGACCGGCGCCCGGCTCGCCGCGGCGGAGAATGTCGACGTCGTCGCACACGTCGGGAGCAGCAACACCGGCAGTGCGATCGCACTCGCCTGCGCGCGCCGAGGGGCGAAGGCCCTGCTCGAGAACGGCGGCAACGACGCGCTCATCGTCGACGTCGGCACCGACCCGCAGTGGGCAGCCGAGCAGGCCGCGCTGGGCTCATTCGCCAACGCCGGGCAGATCTGTGTGTCGGTCGAACGCATCTACGTGGTCGGCTCGGTCGCCGAGAGCTTCACCGATGCGCTAGTCGAACAAGCAGGTGAATGGGCCTCGCGCATCGGACCGCTCGTCGATGAGCGCCAGCGAGAGCAGGTACACCACCACGTCACCGACGCCGCTCAGACCGGTGCCACCGTACTCACCGGCGGAGAGCGACAACCGGGTCCCGGCACCTTCTATCCGCCGACAGTCCTGACAGACTGCACGCCCGACATGCTGGTCTTCCGAGAGGAGACCTTCGGGCCGGTCGCCCCCATTCGCTGCGTACCCGATTTCGCCACCGCGCTCGCCGAGGCGTCGAACGACCGATACGGGCTCGGCGCAACGGTACTCACGCCGGACATGTCCCATGCCCAAGATGCGTGGCGATCGCTTCCGGTGGGCACGGTCAAGATCAATGCCGTGTTCGGCGGTGCGCCCGGTGGAGCCTCGGAACCCCGCGGTGCGAGCGGCAGCGGATTCGGATTCGGCCCCGAACTGCTCGACGAGATGACGGCGACGAAGGTCGTGCACTGGTCCCCACCGGGGGCCTGAACTCCCGACCTGCGCGGGCGACTGCAGACTGTGACCGCCACCACTTACGATAGGTGGGCACACCACAGCCGGGAGGCCCCGATGTCCACGTTCTCGCTCCGCTCGATGCTTCGGATCTGCGCCGCCGCGGTGCTCATCACGGCCACGGTCTCCATGGTCGGTGCTCCCGCGGCGAACGCCGCCGCCGTCTGCCGCGGTGCCGGACAGGCCCCCGTCCTGGTCGCACGGGTGCCCGGCGCGGCGCTCGAGGGCCTGACGGTCGATCCGGCCGGCCGGCTCTACACCACCGACATCATCACGGGGCGCCTCTACCGGGTGGAGCGTCCCGGCGCACCGGCGGTGCCCGTAGCGACCGTCCCCGGCGGCAGCGGCGGCGGCGCCTTGGCATGGACTCCGGACGGCACGTTGCTGGTCGGCTACGGCGCCGATCCCCGGGTTCTCGTCGGCGACGTCGTGCGCGCCGGGTCGATCGCGAAGTTCAATCCGTCGACCGGGCGTCTGACGCCTTTCGTCGGCGGACTCAGTGCCGCCAACGGTCTGGCAGTCGCGGCGAACGGCATCACCTACGCCACCAACGACTTCGGATCTCTGGTGGGCCGCGTGTTCCCCAACGGTGCGGTACAGGCGGACTGGGCGCGGCTGCCGAGCGCCAACGGCGCCGCACTCGGCAACGACGACGCCTACCTGTACGTGTCACGCACGTTCGTCAATCCCGGCGTCAGTCGTATCCCGGTACGCAATCCGGGAGCGCCGCAATCACTGATCACGTTCGGCGGCGGTGACGTGATCGCCGCCGCCGACGGCCTGACACTGGACTCCCGTGACCGCCCGATCGTGCCCACGGACATCAGCGGAGAGATCCTCCGCGTCGATGGTCCAGGGCGGTTCTGCTCTCTCGCAAGCGGATTGCCCGCGTCCAGCGTGGTGACCTACGGACGAGGCGAAGCCGGCTTCTCGGCAGGCCGGTTGTTCCGGGCAGGCTTCGACGGCAACATCTACGAGATTCCCGGCGGCTTCGATCCGAATGCCCGCACCGCAGCACCCTGACGGTCTTTCTTTGTCAGGCGCCGCCGACGACCTACGATCTGCCCCGTTTGGGCGTCTGCGATGCCACGCCGTGCCGAAGCGGTGTGTTGTCATCGGGGCTCTGCTGGGGGCTGACCGATGATCCACCGGATCCGCCACCGACCGGCGGGGCTTGTGTGGGATCTCCACCGGACGGCTCTGCGCCATCGGCGAGCTGCTTCACACGCGCTTGCATGATCTCTTCCACCTGCACCCGGTGAGCGGTCGCTCGTTCGTGCTCGAGCAACCGCTCGAGATCGGGCTGCGTCAGCGAGCGGATGCGGTGGGTGATCGTCCCCAGAGTCAGTTGGTCGTAGTCAGGAATCGGTAGTTCGTCGTGAGTGCTCATGCCGTGGGGGTACCCGAGCGACGGGTGAGGAAAACGGTCATCACCACCTCGCCCGGGCACGCCCCGAGTGCGTCCGGCTCAGATCACGAGGCCGAGCAACAGCACCACGATCAGGCCTGTCACCGACAGCACCGTCTCCATGACCGACCAGGTCTTGATCGTCTGGCCGACACTCATCCCGAAGTACTCCTTGACCAACCAGAAGCCCGCATCGTTGACGTGGGAGAAGAAGACCGAGCCGGCACCGATCGCGAGCACCACCAGCGAGACCTCGCCACTGCTGAGCCCATCCACCAACCCGAGCATCAGCGACGACGCGGTGATCGTGGCGACCGTCGCAGAACCTGTTGCCAGACGGATCAATACGGCCAGGACCCAGGCGAGCAGGATGACGGAGACGTTGGCGTCGCTTGCCCAATCGGCGAGCAGAGTACCGATGCCGCTGTCGACGAGTACCTGCTTGAAACCACCGCCCGCGGCGACGATCAGCAGAATACCGGCGATGGCAGGCAGTGCAGCGCCCGTGCACTTGGAGATGGTCTCGCGGTCCATGCCCGACCCCTTGCCCAGGGTGAACATGGCGACGACCACTGCGATCAGCAGAGCGATGACGGGCGTGCCGAGGACATCGAGCACCTGCCGAACGATCTGGTCGTCATTCTCGATGAAGATCTCGGCAACAGCTTTGCCCAGCATCAGGACCACGGGCAACAGCACGGTGAACAGGGTGATCGCGAACGACGGGCGTTTGGTCGTCTTACCGTCGGCCGGGTCGGCGTCGAAGGTGGTGGGTACATCCAAGACCACCCACCGCCCGGCGAGCTTGCCGAACAACGGACCCGCGACGATGATCGTCGGCACAGCGACGGCGATACCCAGCGCAAGGGTCAGGCCCAGGTCGGCGCCGAGCGCGTCGATCGCCACCAGTGGCCCGGGGTGCGGAGGCACGAAGCCGTGCATCGCCGAGAGCCCGGCGAGTGCCGGGATGCCGACGGTGATCAGCGACAGTCCGGACCGTCGGGCGACCAGATAGATGACCGGCATCAACAGGACGAGACCGATCTCGAAGAACATCGGCAGACCGATTATGGAACCGACCAACGCCATCGCCCACGGCAACATACGCGGCGAAGCGTGGCCGACAATGGTGTCGACGATCTCGTCGGCGCCGCCTGAATCGGCGAGGAGTTTGGCGAACATCGCACCCAGCGCGATCAGGATGCCGACGCCGGCTGCCGTGGAGCCGAAGCCGTCGGTGAACGACTCCAGGACAGTCGGGATCGCCTCTCCGGCAACGACACCCACCGTGAGTCCACCGGCCACCAGAGCCAGGAACGGATGCACCTTGGCGACGGTGATGAGAACGACGATCACCGCGATACCGGCGAGTGCGGCAACGATCAGCTGCCAGCCGGCCGCAACGGGCTCCGGCAATTCGGTGTCGGCGGCCATCAAGACCACCGATTGTGCGGACATCAGTTCTCCTCGGTTGTGGTTGCGGTCAAGTAGTTCTCGACGATGTCGTCGATGGATTGATCGATGTCGATGACCACGCCGCGCTCATCGCCGCCGAGCGCCTCGAGGGTCTCGAATTGCGACGCGAGCAGCGATGGCGGCATGAAATGGCCAGGTCTGCTCGCCTGCCGCTTGGTGATGACGCTGTGGGTACCGTCCAGGTGGACGAAGCGAACATCGGGACAATGCGCTCGCAATTGATCGCGATACTTGCGCTTGAGCGCCGAGCAGCTCATGACGCCGCCCTCGGGATGGTCCGCGAGCCACTCACCGATCGTGTCGAGCCAGGGGTGTCGATCGTTGTCGTCGAGCGCCTGACCGGACGACATCTTGGCGATGTTCTCGGGTGGATGAAAGTCGTCCGCATCCGCGAACGGGACTCGCAGACGTTGGGCGATAGCCGCACCGACCGTCGACTTCCCCGAACCGGACACACCCATCACGACCAGTGGTGATCCCATGGCTTCTCCTTGCCCATTTGTGCTACCGGTCACACAGTTTGCTTCAAAGATCATACTTTTGCAACCCCTGCCACCTATAAAGCAGTTGTTTACTTGTACTACGCCAGAATGAGAAGATAATTCGGTGACCCCAGATACATCGGTCGGTGAGCTTCACGGCAGTGTTCTGACCGGGATCGGGACCAGGATCGTCTCCGGTGAGCACGCGGCCGGAGCTGTCCTGACCCTCGACAGCGTCGGCGTCGAGTTCGGGGTGTCGCGAACGGTCGCCCGTGAAGCCATCCGCGTCCTCGAGTCGATGGGGCTGGTCGCCTCACGTCGACGCGTCGGGATCACCGTCCAGCCACGGGACCGCTGGAACGTGTTCGACCCCCGACTCATCCGCTGGCGTCTCGACGCCGGCGAACGTACCGACTTCCTGCTGACCCTGTCCGAACTACGTCGCGGGTTCGAACCGGTAGCTGCCGCGTTGGCGGCCGAGCGCGCCGATGAGCATCAATGCCGCATCCTTGCCGCGGCGGTCTCCGACATGGTGGTACACGGACGGTCCGGCGACCTCACCCAGTACCTGTTGGCCGACAAGATTTTTCACCGCACCCTGCTCGAGGCGAGCGGCAACGAGATGTTCCGCGCCCTCAGTGATGTGGTGGGCGAAGTACTCGCCGGACGCACCCATCACGGCATGATGCCGACGCGCCCCAATCCGGCTGCCATCGCGCTCCATGACGATGTGGCGCGGGCGATTCGACTGCGGGACCCCATAGCTGCCGAACTCGCGATGCGCGACATCATCGTCGAAGCCGCTGCAGCGGTGCAGGACCCCACCCAAGCGG
Organism: Williamsia limnetica; assembly: GCF_003217475.1. Lineage (GTDB taxonomy): Bacteria > Actinomycetota > Actinomycetes > Mycobacteriales > Mycobacteriaceae > Williamsia > Williamsia limnetica. The sequence continues at coordinate 193,067 of NZ_QJSP01000008.1, forward strand.
GCTGAACGCGCGCTACTTGAGGCGGTTTCCCGGTCGGATCAGATGGCTGGGTTTCATCCGCTCGGACGGCGGCAACCACCGGTCCACGCTGCGCCGCAACGTGAACAAGGCCGACAGCAGGAGCAATGCGAACTGGATCCAGCCCACGACGCGCAACGCGCCGGGGACCGCCGGATAGTCGAAGAGCAGATCCATCCCCATGGGTATGCAGAGCAGCATTACCACGACCAGCGTGACGTACAGGTTTCTGGTACCGCGGCTGCGCCGGCGCGAGGTCGCGACGAGGAGCGGGTACTGGATCGCGAGCAGAACGAGTGTGGTGATCAGCAGCGCCGGCGGGAACAGTCCGGACAAGGAGTCGATGCGATCGGCAGGGGCGGCGTTGTTCGGATCCTGCGCGACGCCGACCTGTAGGCGCTCGTTCAGCAGATCGCTGATCGCTCCCAGGTTCGCGAATCCGTAGACGACGCTGACGAGCGCCGCCACCGCGGCGCCGATCCAGAGCAGCCAAGCATGGTGCAGGGACGCGGGCGGCGGGGTCGGCTCGTCGAAATTGGCGTGATCCTTGTCTTTCGACTTCCGGCCTGCAGCCAGCTCGGCCATATCCATCGCATCGAGCTCGGCCAGTGTCGGCATACCGCTCAGGTCGGGGGGCACCTGAATCGAGTCCGATGGCCCGGCACTCGGCTTCTCGAGGTTCGGTCGGTCGGACTGCGGATCGGTCGGCTGCTCTTCTGGGTCCTGCGTCACACCCCGATTGTTGCACCCGGCCCGTTCGGGCCCCACCCAGCCGTGCGCGGCACGGTCAGGGCGCCTCGGCGGCCGACTTCAAGGCCTGCAAGGTCCGAGCGATGTTCTTCTCCTGGAACTGGGGGAAGGTCTTCCCTGATGTGACGACGCGATCGAAGATCTCCACGACCACGCGAGGCCATCTGCTGCGGTCGTCGAACCAGGTTTCCGTCACCGTGGTGCCACCGGAATCATTCGCCTCGAACCGGTACTCCCACGAGGCGTTGGCACCTTTGATCGTCGGCGCCTTACGTCCGATCGCGTGGACACGGAAGGCGAACCGCTCCGCAGTGTCGGCCGCGGTCACCGTACAACGGGTGATCCATCGCGCCCTCCCCCGGCGATTTCTACCCTCGAACACCATCCCGGCGAAGGCCTGCCCGTCAGGCCTCGGATTGACGACGGTCGCGCCGAGGTTCTCGGGACTCCACTCACCCATCCGAGTCGGATCACTGACCATCGAGTACAGCGTCTGCGCGGGGGCGGCGATGTCGACGCTGTCCGATATCTGCATTCTTCTCGGTGCCATGGCCATGACTGCACGGTAGCGGCTGCGGCACGGATGCCTTACGGCGATATCTTCAGCATCCGCCCGACGGTGGCTTGCCAGAGGGCTCCGCCGGGCCCGATGGTGCCGGTGAGCTGCAGCGGCTCGTCCAACGGCGCATTTCCGACCTGGTGGAACGCCTTGCGTTCACCGGTCTCGAAGTCGATGGCGGTGAAATAGACCGGACCGAGCTGCTGGATGCCCCCGCCTGGCGGCAACGGTCCGTAGGCCAATGCGTAGATCAGTCCGTCGGCGCGCGAGAGCTTGGGCAGTGTCGCCACCCGATCTGCGCTCTCCCACACCCGCTTGCAACCGGTCTCCGACACGTCGATCCGCGTCATCCCGCCGGTGAACGCCGCCGCCGGTGGATCACTCGGACCGGACGTCGCGAACGGTGGATACCCGAATCCGTACGTGCTCGGGATGACTATCGAGTTGCCCCACGCCATCGGGGAGTTCTCGGTGCCCTGCCCAGATGTTTCGAACGCGGGGGTCGAGCAGACCGTCGAGCCGTCGTCGCTGCGGTAGACGATGAGATTCGGTCGATCGGCGTTGTCCACGATGGCGACCCAGTCGTCTCCATGGGGACCGAAATAGGTCGGGGTGGTCCCTGAGCCAGGGGCCAACTGCCCCGGACGCCGCGCATCTCCGGCATCGTAGGCTGCGCGCCAGACCGTGGTCGGAGTACCTGAGTCATCGGCCTGCATCTCGTACAGGGCCCGGCTCGTCAGTATCGACGCACCGCCCGGCCGCATACTCAGTCCGTTGGTGAGCTTCTCACCGATGGGCAACCGGGTCGCTCCGATGTGGCCACCGGAGTCGACGGTGCCGATCACGCCGTTCGTCGTCGCGAACCAGATGCGGCCTTGATGGTCCGGTGCGAGTCCTGTGATCGCGTCGCCGGCCGGGATGTGGTCACGGACGTCGATGCGCTGGTCGACGAAGAGCTGCCTGCGGCCGTCGGGGTTCGTACGGTGCGCAACCTTCAAGATCGCGCCCGACCCGTCCGCCACCACCACGCGGTCGCGGTTGTCGAGGTAGCCGTAGACCCCGCCGAGCAATCCGCCTTTGGTCAGCTGGAGTGAGGCGATCGGCTGGGCCGTGGCCGGGTCGAAGAGCTGAACGGTGGGAACAGCGACATTGAGCGGGTCGGCGCCGACGTAGCCGGTGCACAGGGCAACAGGCAGCGAGTCACTGCCGATGAAGGTCGCTGCGCACGCGCCGCCGGGCAGCGACGATGCGGTGAGCTTTCCACCCGCGCCGGGTCCGGGGTGCGGCGTCGAGTCCGTCGACGCCAGATCACCGTGGATGAGGGAGGTCCCGGGCGGGCCGACATCAGGGTCCACCGGTGCGGCCGAAGCCGGACTCGCAAGCGATACCGTCACCAGCACCGCAGTCAGTGCCACCATCCCCCCGACCCATGTCACCCAGACATAAAAGCACGGAGCGCCCTGAAAATCGGCAGATAGCGGGTCTCCGAGGGCTATTTACCCTCGGCGGTTGTCTATTTGACAGTTTCCAGGGTCAGTGGGGCCGATGCCCGATGTGATCCGTCTGATCAGCATGGATTCGGGCGTCTATTCGACCAAGGAACTACATCGAGGCGGGCTGACCACCTGGCAGATCCGGCGCGAAGTCGACATCGGTTCATTGGTCGCTCTGCGGCACGGCTGGTACGCCACGCCGACGGCCGATCCCGACGTTGTTTCCGCCGTCCGGGCAGGAGGGGTCCTCGGTTGCGTCGCAGCCTTACGAAAACACGGCCTCTGGGTGCCGCCCGGATACCGACGGGTACACATCCGACCCACCCGCCACGGCGAGCTGACCACCCGCCAGGCCTGTCGGACGTTCGGCCCCACGCCTCGAGCGCTCGCCGCAGTCGATCCGGTGCCGATCGCATTGCTGTCCGCCGCCAGATGCATGACCGCCGAGCACTGGATCGCGACGTGCGACTCAGTGCTGAACACGGCTGGATTGTCGGTCGCGCAATTGGCTTGTGAGATGGGCAGACCGCCCAAGCACATCCTCGCCCTGATGGAACGATGCGATCGTAGGTCCCAGTCCGGCACTGAGTCGATAACGCGAACCCGATTGCGAGCGAACGGCTTCAAGGTCGTGGTCCAACCCCAGATCGCCGGCGTGGGGCACGTGGACCTGCGAGTCGGTCGCCTCCTTCTCGAATGCGACAGTGTCACCCACCACACCAGCCTCGAGAACTACCACAACGACCGGCGGCGAGACCGCCGCGCTCTGGTCGACGGATGGCTGACCATGCGCATCACCTACGACGACGTCCTGTACGGCTGGACGGGTGTGCTGGCCGACATCCGAGCCATCACCCGGACAGATCGCCATCGCACGACACCTTCTGCCCTGAAAACTGTTGAATAGCCGGGCATGGAGGGCTATTTACCCTCGGCGGTTGTCTATTTGACAGTTTCCAGGGCCGTATTGGCACCACACAGAATCACACAGGGCAGCCGGCCGGGTTTGGTCGTCACCGCGCCCGACAGGATCGGCGCCAGAGCCGCCGCCGTCCCGTGCTCGACCAGGATGCGGAACTCGTCCCACAGCAGATTTCGCGCAGCGATCAGCTCGTCGTCGGTGACAGTGAGGCTGCCAACTGGGAAGGCGGAGATCGTATCCCAGCAGATCTGACCCAACTGCGTGGCGCCGAGCGAGTCAGCGGCGACACTGTCGAGGTCCACGGGCACAGGTCTGCCGGCGGCCAGGGCCTGATGCAAGGTGGACGCGCCGACGGGCTCCACTCCACAAATCGTGTGCTCTGGCGCCAGTGCCGCGGTCAATCCGCCGACCAGTCCTCCGCCCCCGACTGCGACAAGAACCTCGAGCGGCACGCCGAGTTGCTCTCGCAGCTCGAGGCCGATCGTCCCGGCGCCGGCAACGATGTCAGGTAGGTCGTAGGCGTGAAGCTGCAGTGCCCCGGTCTGTTCCGCAATCGCCGCGGCCGCTTCGGCGCTGAGCGCGTACCGGTCACCGATCTGGTGGACATCGGCGCCGAGCGCGTTCAGGCGCGCGACCTTCACCGCCGGAGCAGTGGTCGGCACCACGACGGTGCATCGCAGATCGAGCATCCGGCACGCCGTCGCGGCACCGATGGCGGCGTTACCGCCAGAGGCGATGACAACACCGGAGCCGGTGAGCCTGCCCTCTTCCTGGGCATGCAGGATCGCGTTCAGACTGCCGCGGATCTTGAACGATCCACCGAGCTGGAGATATTCGAGCTTGAAAGCGACCGTGACGGGTCCGGACGGCGTCGGAACCTGCGTTTCGAACACCGGCGTGGGCCGGATCAGCGAACTGATCCGCCCACGCGCGGCGACGATCTCGTCGAGCGAGGTGGCAGCCAAGTCGTCGGCTAGACCAGCAGCTCGGCGATCTGGATGGTGTTGAGCGCGGCACCTTTTCGGAGGTTGTCTCCGGAGACGAACAGCGCCAGACCCCGTCCTTCGGGGGCACCCGGATCCTGCCGGATGCGCCCGACCAGAGAGTTGTCCTTGCCTGCCGCCTCGAGCGGGGTGGGGACCTCGGTCACGGTGACACCCGGGGCGTCGCCCAGGATCTTCGTGGCTTCCTCGACCGACAGCGGACGCTCGAACTCGGCGTTGATGGAGAGTGAGTGTCCGGTGAACACGGGCACCCGCACGCAGGTTCCGCTCACCAGGAGCTCGGGCAGACCGAGGATCTTGCGCGACTCGTTGCGCAGTTTCTGGTCCTCATCGGTTTCGCCCGAGCCGTCGTCGACGATGGCACCGGCGAGCGGGAGCACGTTGAAGGCAATGGGCGCAACGTATTTCACGGGCTCGGGCAATGTGACGGCCGAACCGTCGTGCACGAGCTTCTCGGCGTCGTCGATGCCGGCGCGCAGTTGCGTCACCAACTCCTCGACACCGGCAAGCCCACTTCCGGAGACCGCCTGATACGACGAGATGATCAGGCGCTTCAGACCGGCAGCATCGTGCAACGGCTTGAGGACCGGCATCGCGGCCATCGTGGTGCAGTTCGGATTGGCGATGATGCCTTTCGTGGGGCTCTTCGCCTCCTCACCGTTGACCTCCGACACCACCAGCGGCACATCGGGATCTTTGCGCCACGCCGACGAGTTGTCGATCACCGTGACACCGGCCGCCGCGAAGCGCGGGGCCTGCTCGCGGGACATCGTGGCTCCTGCGGAGAACAGCGCGATGTCGAGGCCGGTGGGATCCGCGGTCGAGGCATCCTCCACCACTATCTCTCCACCACGCCACGGCAACTTCTTGCCCGCCGATCGCGACGACGCGAAAAACCGGATCTCGTCGGCGGGAAAGTTCCGCTCTTCCAACAGTTGTCGCATGACAGCGCCGACCTGACCGGTCGCGCCGACAACACCTACTTTGACACCCATCTCTATCGTCCCGTTCCGCCGTAGACAGTGGCTTCTTCATCGCTACCGAGTTCGAACGCCTCGTGCAGCGCACGCACGGCGTCGTCCAGTTCGGTGTCGCGGCACAGCACCGAGATCCGGATCTCGGAGGTGGAGATCAGTTCGATGTTGACCCCTGCATCCGAGAGCGCCTCACAGAACGTTGCGGTGACGCCTGGGTGCGACTTCATCCCGGCTCCCACCAGCGAGACCTTGCCGATGTGGTCGTCGTAGAGGATGGAACTGAATCCGAGCTCCTCTTTGATCGAGGTCAACTTCTCGACCGCCAGCGGGCCGACCTCTTTCGGGCAGGTGAAAGTGATGTCGGTCTTCCCGGTCTCCACCTTGGAGACGTTCTGCAGCACCATGTCGATGTTGATCTCGGCGTCGGCGACGGCGCGGAACACCCGGCCTGCGAAGCCGGGCTTGTCGTCGAGACCGACAACCGTGACCTTGGCTTCGCTGCGGTCGTGGGCAACTCCGGTGAGAATGGCTTCTTCCACGGGAATGTCCTCCATCGATCCGGACACCATGGTGCCCGGCTTGTTTGAGTACGACGAGCGCACATGTACAGGGACGTTGTAGCGACGGGCGTATTCGACGCAGCGGAGCATCAACACCTTGGCGCCGCATGCGGCCATCTCGAGCATCTCTTCGAACGACACCGTCGCCAGGTGCTTGGCGTTCGGCACGATGCGCGGATCGGCGGTGTAGATGCCGTCGACGTCGGTGTAGATCTCGCAGACGTCCGCGTTGAGCGCTGCGGCCAGTGCAACCGCGGTGGTGTCGGAGCCACCGCGACCCAGGGTGGTGACGTCTTTGGTGTCCTGTGAGACGCCCTGGAACCCGGCGACCAGCACGATCTTGCCCTCGTCGAGGGCCGACCGCACGCGCCCGGGCGTGACGTCGATGATCTTCGCCTTGCCATGGCTGCTTGTGGTGATCACGCCCGCCTGCGACCCGGTGAAGGACTGAGCCTGCGCCCCGAGGGAACTGATGGCCATCGCGACCAGCGCGTTCGAGATGCGCTCACCCGAGGTGAGGAGCATGTCCATCTCGCGTGGCGGAGGCGAAGGGCACACCTGCTCTGCCAGATCGAGGAGTTCATCGGTGGTGTCGCCCATCGCAGAGACGACAACGACCACGTCGTTGCCCGCCTTACGCGTCGCGACAATGCGCTCGGCCACCCTGCGGATGCGTTCGGCGTCGCCTACTGACGAGCCACCGTACTTCTGCACGACCAGAGCCACGCAGTTTCCCTTCTCTCGCTTGTGTCGAGCTTCTTTTAAAATCGACGGGCGGGCAACGGTCCGTACCGTCGTCCGCCCCGTGCAAGGATAGCGACCTGCATTTTTTCGCGCACCGAGGCGTCCGCGGTCCTGTCCGACGTGGCACTAGGATCGCTCACGTGCTGCGCCGAGCGACGATCGACACCATCAGCGATCGGCTGTATCAACGGCGCGACTGGATCGAACCGATCGCGGTGTTCCTCGTCATCCGATTGATCGGCATGCTCGCTCTCGAGCGGTTCACCCAGCTGCGTGGCGGCAGCCTCGGATCCGCCCTCTCCGCCTGGGACGGCAAATGGATGCTGGCCATTGCCGAGCACGGTTACGGCGGGGTGCCGCTGACGCAGACCGACGCCCAGGGCATGCGAGACTCCGACACCCCTTATGCCTTCTTCCCGGGCTATCCGCTGCTTGCAGGTGCCGTGGACAAGATCCCCGGTTTCAGCCCGTTCGGGGCGGCGCTGACGGTCAACGTGGTTCTCGGTTCGCTCGCGGCGGTGGGTGTGGCGCGTATCGGTGCACTGTGTTGTACACAGATGCAGAACCGCGCCACGCGTCCGCGATGGGTGCCCGCCCGGATCAGCGGATGGTTCGCGGAGGATCCGGGTGAGTCGGGCACGAGAGAATCACCGTCGTCATCGGCCGCGGTGCTCGCCGACCCGCGGCGGGCCGGCCTGTTGCTCGCGGTGCTGTTCGCCGCGGCGCCGATGGGCATCGTGCTGTCGATGGCGTACACCGAAGCCCTCTTCTGCGCGCTGGCGGCATGGGCCTTGGTCGGGGTGCTCGAGCAGCGTTGGCTCCTGGCCGGGGTATGCGCGATGTTGTCCGGTCTGTCCCGCCCTACCGCGGGTGTCCTGATCGCCGTCGTGATGGTCGCAGCGCTGCTGCATCGTCGCGACGGATGGCGGGCGTGGACCGCGATCGTCCTCAGCCCGCTCGGTTATCTGGGGTACCTCGCGGTCGTCTGGCACCAGACCGGAGAGCCCCTGGGGTGGTTCCGGATCCAGACCGAGGGGTGGAACACCGGGGTCGACTACGGGAAAGCCGCCTGGGATTTCATCAACTACGCACTGGTCAACTCGTCGGAGATCGCGCCCGTTGCGACGGCGTGGATCATCGTGCTCACCGTCGGCTTGGCGCTGTTCAGCTTCGTCGAAAGGGTGCCGTGGCCGGTTTCTGTCTACGGCGCACTGGTGGTGGTGTCGATCGTGGCGTCAAGCGGTCTGATGATGAGCCGGCCGCGTCTGCTGCTGCCTGCCTTCGTGCTGCTCATCCCGATCGCCATCGGGTTGGCCAAGCGCACGCTGTCGACGCAGGTGATCGCGTCACTCGTCGTGATCACCTTCAGCTCCTGGTTCGGCGCCCACATGCTGACGGTCTATCCGCACGCCATGTAGCCCCCCGGGGATCAGCGCAGGCGGTCGGCCCTCGCCTCGAAACCGTCGCAGAGTGCCTCGACGCCCTGGTTCAGCAGATAGCGCGGATCGTGCAGCTGCGGATTGCCCGTGCCGACGAGTTCGGCGAGATGAGGCGGCGGGGCTTCCTCCGGATTGCCCGCCAGCAGGTGCATCAACCCGCTCTGGCCTTCTTCTTCGTCGTCGGCGCGGTCGAGCAGGAGTCGTTCGGCGACGGTACTGAGCACTGTTCCGGCGATGTGGTTCCACAGCGTCAGCGCCATCTCGGTCGCTTCGGCCGTGGTGATCTTCAACTCCAAGAACGCTTCGACGAGCCAGTCGAGACAGTTGAGGCTCTGCGGGCCCATGCTGGTGCGCGGGGAGGCAAATGCGAGCAACACCCAGGGATGGCGCTGGTACAGCCCCCAGTCGACCTCGGCAGCTATCAAAGCCCTCTGCCGCCAGTTGGCGTCACCGGCCGGCGGGTACGGAAAACGCACACCGATCTCGTTCGACATGGCCCTGAGCAGGGCATCCTTGTCGGACACGTGCCGATACAGCGACATCGTCCCCACCCCGAGGCGGTCGGCGATCTTGCGCATCGTGACCGCACCGAACCCGTCGGCATCAGCCAATTCGATCGCGGCAGCGACCACGGCGGCGCGCGTGAGTCTGGGATTCTCCGCACCTGAGTCAGCGTCAACGGCGCTCATGTGACCCTCCTTTGCTCGTCCATTGTGCTGCCGGCCGCCGCAATGAGCGGAATAAACCTTTTGCGTACAACGTACTCATATGCGAACGTTGAACAGTGCGTACGTTGTACCCACGACTGAGAACCAGGAGATCGAAGTGAGCATCATGGACCGCCCGACCAACCCGCGAGCCGAGGCGACGATCAATCGCCCGGACCGACGGGTCTGGATGGGACTGGCCGTCCTCACCCTCCCCGTCTTCCTGGTCTCCATGGACTTCTCGGTCCTGTATCTGGCCATCCCGACGCTGAGCGCCGAATTGTTGCCGTCCGCGACGCAGCAATTGTGGATCGTCGACATATACGGGTTCCTGATCGCCGGCCTGCTGATCACCATGGGCAACCTCGGCGACCGATTCGGTCGACGCAAGCTGCTGCTCGTCGGTGCCACCCTCTTCGGCATCGCATCGGCGGTGGCCGCATTCGCACCCGACGCCACCTCTCTCATCGCTGCCCGCGCGATCATGGGCATCGGCGGCGCGACCCTGCTGCCGTCGAGTTTGTCGCTCATCAGCAACATGTTCACCGAGCCCGTCGCCCGCGCCAAAGCCATCGGCGTGTGGACCGCCGCCTTCGCGGGCGGTTCGGCTCTGGGACCGGTGATCGGCGGCGTCCTGCTGCACCACTTCTGGTGGGGCTCGGTGTTCTTGATCAACGTCCCGGTGTTGCTCATCCTTCTCGTGTTCGCGCCCCGACTGGTCCCCGAGTACCGCTCCGGCACCTCCGACCCGTTCGACATCCTCGGCATCATCCTGTCGCTGGTCGGCATCCTGCCGCTGGTGTACGCGATCAAACACGGTGCAGCCGAGGGCCTCGACACCACCACGGCAGTGTTCGCGGCGATCGGTGTGGTCGGTATGTGGCTGTTCATCCGGCATGAGCGCCGGACCGCGCATCCGCTTCTCGAGTTGAAGCTCTTCAAGAACGCGGGCTTCTCCGTCGCCATCGGCAGCGCTCTGACCGGCATGATGACGCTGGCCTCGCTGAGCTATCTCGCAGGCATCTACCTGCAGTCGGTGCTGGGCCGCGACGTGCTGACCGCTGCGGTGCTGGGCATCCCCATGGCCATCGCAGTCGCGATCTTCTCGATGAGCGCCTCGCGCATCGCCCGATTCGTCTCGGTGCGGTGGGCCTTCGTCCTGGCGATCCTGGCCGCCGCCGCGGGTAACGCGGGCATGCTCGGACTCGGCGTCTCCGACGGTGTGCTGGTCTACCTGATCAGCTCCACGGTCGCAGGCATCGGTTACGGCGTTATCTTTTCGCTCGTCTCCGACGTCGCGGTCTCCTCCGTTCCGGTGGAGCGCAGTGGCGCGGCGGCAGGAATCTCCGAGACCAGCTTCGAGTTGGGAACCGCTTTCGGGCTGGCGGTGCTCGGCTCGGTGGCGACGATGGTGTTCCGGCAGAACGGCGCCGACGCCGGTGTCAGCGACACGCTGTCCGAGACACTGACCCACGCGGAGTCCCTGGACCCGAGCGCTCAGAGCGCGATGGCGGAGGCGGCACGTACCGCATTCGTCGACGGCCTACACGTCACGTCTGCAGTCAGCGTGGCACTCTTGGTGGCGGTCGCGTTCACGGTCGCAGTGGTTTTGCGCCGTAAGTCTCCGGCCACCGTCTAGGAGCCGGATCGGCTCTCTCACAAGGAGTTGCCCTGCCATGACCCTGCACCCGTTGCTCGCCGGCCGGTGGAGTGCCCGCGGCTACGACCCCGCCGCCGAAATCGCGCCTGAACAACTCGAGGCGATTCTCGAGGCAGGCCGTTGGGCCCCCACCGGCGGCGGCGTACAACCGGTGCGTTACCTCGTCGGCCTCCGCGGCGACGCGACCTTCACGGGGATCGTTGACGGCCTCAAACGAGGCAACCAGTCCTGGACGCCGGCGGCCGCGGCTCTGGTCGTCCTGTGCACGACGGACCAACCGGACGAACCGAAGATGCACGACTACGGCGCGGTCGACGTCGGTCTGGCCGCCGGCCAGATGATCATCCAGGCCCAGGCCGAGGGCTGGAACGCCCACCCGATCGGCGGGTTCCGCACCGAGTTGCTGACCGAGCGTTTCAACATTCCCGCAGGCACGCGCCCTTTACTGACGCTGGCGATCGGGCGGATCGCCGACGCGCTGACCGTCGACCCCGACATCGCCGAGCGCGATCGTCGGCCTCGGACCCGCCTGCCACTCGCGGAGGTGACCTACGCCGACACCTGGGGCACACCGCTTGGTTCAGGGGGCACCTTTGGACTTCCAGAGGTTGCGGAGTAGAGTCCAAAAAATGCAGCGCGTGCTCCTTCTCCTCTGCCGCGGCGGGGTCTGATCCAGACCGGCTTCCCGTCGCGGGTTTTGTGACGCGCCGGTCTTTTCCCCCACAACCGGAGAGTTTGACCCCATGCCTGCCGCAGATGCCTTCACCTCGAGTGCCAGCCGAATCAATGAACCGGCCGGACCCATTCCCGACGGCCAGCCGTCCTGGAACCCCCAACGCAATTCAGCGATGCCGTCGCATCGATACCGTCCGTTCGCCGTCGAGGTCGAGAACGTGGCCGTACCGGACCGCACCTGGCCCGACAAGACCATCGATCGCGCACCGATGTGGTGCGCCGTCGACCTCCGTGACGGCAACCAGGCCCTGATCGACCCGATGAGCCCGGCCCGCAAGCGCCGGATGTTCGACCTGCTGGTCCGGATGGGCTACAAGGAGATCGAGGTCGGCTTCCCGTCGGCGAGCCAAACGGACTACGACTTCGTCCGCGAGATCATCGAAGACGGTGCGATCCCGTCGGACGTCACGATCCAGGTGCTGACCCAGTGCCGCGACGAACTCATCGAGCGCACCTTCGAGTCGTGCCGCGGTGCGGCGAATGTGATTGTGCACTTCTACAATTCGACCTCGGTGCTGCAACGGCGCGTGGTGTTCCGCGCCGACAAGGCCGCCATCAAGAAGATCGCGACCGACGCTGCACACAAGATGCGGACCGAAGAGGTCAAGTACCCGGACACCAATTGGCGCTACGAGTACTCGCCCGAGTCGTACACCGGGACCGAACTCAGTTTCGCCAAAGAGGTGTGCGACGCGGTCAGCGAGATCATCGAGCCGACACCGCAGCGCCCGATCATCCTGAACCTGCCCGCCACGGTCGAGATGGCGACGCCGAACGTCTACGCCGATTCGATCGAGTGGATGCACCGCAACCTGGCGCGTCGGGATTCGGTCATCCTGAGTCTGCATCCCCACAATGACCGCGGAACGGCCGTCGCCGCAGCCGAGTTGGGTTATCAAGCAGGCGCCGATCGCATCGAGGGTTGTCTGTTCGGCAACGGCGAACGCACCGGCAACGTCTGTCTGGTGACCCTGGGGATGAACCTCTTCAGCCGCGGCGTCGATCCGCAGATCACGTTCTCCGACATCGACGAGATCCGCCGGACGGTCGAATACTGCAACCAACTCGGCGTCCACGAGCGTCATCCCTACGGCGGCGACCTGGTCTACACCGCGTTCTCCGGTAGCCACCAGGATGCGATCAACAAGGGCCTCGATCAGATGAAGGTCGACGCGGACAACGCCGACTCCGATATAGACGACATCCTCTGGCAGGTTCCCTACCTGCCGATCGACCCCAAGGACGTCGGCCGCAATTACGAGGCCGTGATCCGGGTCAACAGCCAGTCCGGCAAGGGTGGCGTCGCGTACATCATGAAGGCCGATCATGGCCTGGCCCTCCCCCGCCGCCTGCAGATCGAGTTCAGCCGCGAGATCCAGAAGATCACCGACGGCGAAGGCGGCGAGGTGTCCGCGAAGGAGATGTGGGACGTCTTCGCCGACGAATACCTGCACCCGTTGATCCCGCTCGAGCGGATGAAGCAAAAGGTCGACGCCGCGGAAGAAGACGGCGGCGAAGACCGCATCACCGCAACCGTCAAGGTCAACGGTGTCGAGAAAGAGATCTACGGGTCGGGCAACGGACCGTTGGCCGCGTTCGTCGACGCGCTCGCCACCGTCGGATACGACGTGCAGGTGCTCGACTACGCCGAGCACGCACTCACCTCCGGCGGCGACGCGAACGCTGCCGCGTACGTCGAGGTCCAGGTGGGCGGCGAGACCGTGTGGGGTTGCGGTATCGCACCCTCCATCACGACGGCCTCTCTGCGCGCTGTCGTCTCGGCCGTGAACCGTGCCACGAAGGTCGCCAGTGGCGGCGTCGTCCCCGATTCCGGCGAGCAGGCCCCCCGCACCTGGGCTCCCTGATCTGATGACAGACCCGAGCTGGTCGGCCACGGTTCGTTACGCCGAGGCCGACCAGCAGGGTGTGGTCTTCAACGCGCACTATCTGCTCTACTGCGACGAAGCCATGGGCGCGTTCTGTTCTCAGCACGACATTCTCGAGTTCGCCGAACTGGTCCGGCTCAAGACCTCGACCCTCACCTGGCACGCGCCGGCGCGCTGGGGCGACGTCATCGACGTCTACACCTCGGTCACCGGACTCGGTCGCACCAGTATCACCGTGAAGTTCGACCTACGGGTCGGCGAGAGGTCCTGCTGCACTGTGGACACGGTCTACGTGTACGCCGACGTCGCCGGGCAGCCGCAACCCATTCCGGACACCGTAAGACAAGTTCTGTTGTGAGGCAACGACACTCGGTGAGTCCGAGATCACAACACCTGGTGTGATGTGTTCATTCTGTTCATGCCGATCGACGCTGGAACCAGCTTGCGCCTCCCCGGCATGAAATACACTCATGACGTGAAGCGTCAAGTGAATGCCACTCTGTCGGCAGGGGCTCTGTCGGCAGGAGCTCCGACAGGCATGCGTCCCGACTCCAACGCCGTCCAGGCCAAGTACTTCGTCGAACAGCTCGAGTCGTGGGCAAGCAAGATCGAACATGAGATCGCCGGACGCCGGACCGCCGATGCGGTCAGCCACGCCAAACGACGCGAACTGTACGAGGTGCGCCGCCAGATCGACGCGCTGCACGCACGCTACCCGTTGGTCTTCGGTATGAACGCCCGGCAGACCCGGTAGCCCATCAGTCTGCGGCCGCGTCGACCGCGGACGCTTCAGAGATCAACTCGCTCAGCAACTGCCGTATCGACGCCCGCTCGGTGGACCCCGGCCGACTCAGCCCCTCGTACACCCGGGCCGCGCGGACCCCGGTGAGCACCAGGCGGTGCACGTCGGGGTCGCGGACAGAGAACCGCGGCATGAGAGCAATACCGTGGTTGCGGGCCACCATCGCTTCGATTGCACGAAAGTCGTTGATGCGGTGCGCTACCCGAGGTTGGACGCCGGTCACCGCAGCCAGTGACAGCAGCACGTCGTCCACCGGGAAGCCGCCCCGCACGCTGATCCAGTCCTCATCCTCGAGTTCGCCGAGTGTCACCTCGGCGCGGCTTGCCAACCGATGCCCGGTCCCGACCACCAGATCGATCGGTTCGCGCATCACCGGGGTGACCACCACCCGCGCGTCGACCACCTGCGGTGCCCGCTCATCGCGATGGGTGAGCACCACGTCGAAGTCTGCCAACAACGCCGGGGCGTCCGAGTACTTGACGTCCTCATCGGCCACCACCAGTCGAATCCCCAAGTCGCTCATGCGATCGAGTACGCCGGGCAGCAACACCGCCGCACCCGACGGGAACATGGCCAGCCGTACCGACCCCACCACATCGTCGCGATACGACGCCATCTCCGAGTCTGCCCGCGCGACGGCGGCGATCACCTCATCGGCACGCAGCACCAGCGCCCGACCCGCATCCGTGAGGCGGACCCGTCGACCGTCCTGCTCCAGCAGGTCGATCCCGGCCTCACGACTGAGGACCTTCAGTTGCTGCGACACCGCCGACGGCGTCATGTTCATCGCCTCCGCGACACCGCCCACCGTCCCGCGGTCGGCGAACTCTCGGAGAATGCGAAGCCGCTGCACATCCATCGACCACAAGCCCGTCAGGCCAGCTGGTACCGGATGAGCCGAGAGGAGTTACCGACCACCGCCACCGAGGACGCGTTGTGCAGCACGGCAGCGAGGACCGGTGAGAGCGCACCGCCCGCACCGATGACGAGTCCGATCGCGTTGACCGCGATGGACATGGCGTAGTTCTGCCTGATCACGTCCAGCGCATGCCCGCCGAGGTCACGCAGTTCGAGCAACCGCCCGAGTTCGTCGCCCGAGAGCGCCACATCGGCCGTCTCGACCGCGACATCGGTACCTGCCAGACCCATCGCGATACCGATGTCTGCGGCAGCGAGGGCAGGCGCGTCATTGGTCCCGTCGCCGACCATGGCCACGGTGTATCCCTCGTCCTGCAGCGAGCGCACGACTGCGAGCTTGTCGTCGGGCAGGACCTGGGCGCGCCATTCGTCGATCCCCAGTTCGGTCGCCACCGCTGCCGCAGTGCGCGGGTGATCGCCGGTGATCATCACGATCCGTTTGACACCCGAGACACGAAGCTGGGCAATAATATCGGCGGCTTCAGGGCGGACCTCGTCGCGCAGACTGACCAACCCGGTGAGAACACCGTCGACGGCGAGCAGCAGCGGCGTCTCGGCCTGCCGCTGCAAGCGGTCGACCCAGGCCATCGCATCCTCGGTGATCTCGACGTTCTCCGATTCGAGCAACGGCACGTTGCCCAGCAGCAGAGTTTTCCCGCCGGCCGTGGTCCGCATACCCATACCCACGAGGACCTCACACTCCTCGTGCGCGGGAATCTCGATGTGTCGCTCCTCGGTACTGCGGATCACCGCTTCGGCGAGGGGATGCCTGGAATGTATCTCCGAACTCGCGGCGAACGCGAGTACCTGCTCCGGCTCCCAACCATCTTGAAAGGCAACCACGTTGGTGACGATCGGACGACCGACAGTGAGCGTTCCCGTCTTGTCGAACACGATGGCATCCACTCGGCCGGCCTCTTCGAGGTGCGAGCCGCCCTTGATGAGCATGCCGCGCCGAGCGCCGTTCCCGATGGCCGCACTGATGGCGGTCGGGGTCGACAGACCCACCGCGCACGGGCAGGCCACCAGCAACATCGTCATCGCGCGCCGTACGTCGCGGGTGATGAGCAGCGTCAGCGCCGACAGTGCGAACGACGCAGGCACGAACCTGCGCGAAAAGTTCTCTCCGACGGTCTGGATCTGACCGCGATCCTGTTGCGCCTGTTCGACTCTGGTGATGATACGGCCCAACGCGGTCTCGTGGCCCACCGCACTGGCACGGACGACGACACGCCCCCGGAGCACCACCGAACCCGCGAACGCCCGGTCGCCGACCGCCAGGTTGACGGGCAGGTTCTCACCGGTGATGGCCGACTGGTCGACCACCGCGTCACCGTCACAGATGATCCCGTCCACGGGGATCGCCACCTGCTCGTGCACGATGACCTCGTCACCGGTGTGCAGCGATGCGATGTCCATCGACACCTCGGTGCCGTCGGCTGCGCGCACCCACGCGGTGTCCTGAGTTCCTGCGAGCAGGGCAGAGATCGCTCGCCTGGTCCGGCGCAGCGTCAGGTCCTGGAGGTACTCACCGATGTTCAGCAGCCACAGCACCGTCAGCGCCACAACGTTTTCCCGCAAGAGGAGACTTGCGGCGGTCGCCGCGGACACCAGGGCGTCCGTACCGGCGGCCTTGCGGCCTCCCAACGATCGCAGCGCACCCTTGAGAAACGGATATCCCGTGAAGATCGTGACACCGCTGGCCACGACCCGACTGGTGGGTCCGAGCATGGGTGGTCGCGCGAATCCGTATCGCCGAATGCCCAGCAGTACCAACGCAGTTCCACCCACGGCCATACGCAGGATGTCGGCGTTGTTCACGTCCGCGGAATGCGGGCTACGAGCAGGGACCGCAGCAGCCGAGACCTCTGATCCGGAGTGGAGCGCCTCGGCGATTTCGGAGCGATCGACGCGGCCGGGCGAATACCAGACCACAACACTGCCGGTCCGCGGATAGGCGTGCACGGCACGGACGCCACGCACCGCCCCGATGGCGTCCTCGATCGCGACGGCCCGGCCTGGGCTTGCGATCAGCCACCGGACGACGAGCCTCATCCGCCCGCCGGCATCGGACCTCAGTTCGACCGAATCATCCCTGCCGGGAACCGCCTTCAAAGAGGCACGGGCAGCGGTGGGAGCCTCGTTCGCGACGGCTGTCATCTCAGTGTTCGTGATCGTGCGCCGGCGTGGCAACAGGCGGCGTCACCTGCTCGCCGATCTTCTCTTTTGCCTCTGCCACCACGTCGGCGGCGGCCAGGCGCGCCGACTCGGCGCCCTCCTCGGCTTTGCGTACTCCGCGTAACGACCAGGCCGTGGCGGTCACTGCCGCCTCGCGCAGGGGCGCACGGCGAACGAGTTCACGGGTCCCGTTGTAGGCGGCAACACCTACGGCACCTGTCACGACCGTTGCTGCCGCCTTGCCCAACAATGCACCGAACACCATGCTGATCGCCTCCGTCGTAGTGCGTGCGTTCCCGCCGCCTCAGTCCATATGCATCGAATACATGCGTTGTCGACTATATAAGACATGAACTCAGATGCGACCACGATTCTAACGGTAATCGTTACCAATAGTCTCGCACGCTAGCGACGCCGGACGACCAGTCGGCCCTTCCGTTTGGGCGAATAGGCCACTCCGCGGCTGTGCCACCGCTCGCTCGGCGCAGCGGTCGGGACCACCTCGAACTCGCGCAGGATGGTGCGCAGAGCCACGTCCATCTCCATGGTGGCGAACGCGGCACCGATGCAGCGACGCGTCCCGCCACCGAACGGCATCCAGGATCCAGACGGTTTCGACCCCAGGAACCGCGTCGGGTCGAAGCGCTCGGGATCCCGGAACTCGGCGCTGTCGTCGTGCAGCAACGAGATGCTCACCAGCACGGTATGACCCTGCGGAATTCGCCACGGCCCGAGCTCGAACACGGTGGCCTGCACGGTGCGGCCCGCGAGGTCGATCACCGGACGGCTGCGTTGCACCTCCAGAATCGTGGCCTGCCGCAGCTCGTCTCCACCCTCATCGACTTCGTGAACGAGGTCGGCGAGGACCCGAGGATGACGACGCAGCCGTTCGAACGCCCAGGCCAGTGTTGTCGCCGTCGTCTCGTGTCCTGCAGCCAACAGGGTGAGCAACTCGTCGGCGATTTCGCCGGTCGTCATCGTCGTGCCGTCGTCATAGGTGCTGCGGAGCATCAGCGCAACGATGTCCGTGCGCGACTCCAGGTTCGGATCGGCCTTCGCGGTGGCGACGAGTTCGGCGATGACGGAGTCGTATTCCCTGCGCCGTGCCAGGAAGCGGTCCCAGGGATTCAGCCTTCCCAGGCGCGCAGGCAGATTCGGCAACGTGGCCAGGCGCGAGCCCAGTTCGACCATCGGCGGGATGAGCCGGCGAAGCGAATCCAGTTGTGCCCCATCGGCACCGAAGACAGCGCGCAGGATCGCATTCAGTGTGATCCGCATCATCGGGTCGAGGCTCTCGAACTCACGGCCCTCCGGCCACGACGCGGACTCGCGGAGCACCTCTTCCTCGATGATGCGTTCATAGCTCTTCACGCTCTTGCCGTGCAGAGGAGGAGTCAGCAACTTGCGCCGCCTGCGGTGCTCGTCACCCTCGAGCGAGAACATCGAGCGCTCACCGAGAATGCGACCGAGGTTGGGCTGCACGTTGCTCAGAACTCCGGCGGGGGTGGTGAACACCTGTTTGGCCAGCTTCGGGTCGGATACCGCGACCGTTCGGCCGAATACCGGTACGTCGAGTGAGAAGACCGGGCCGTACCGGCGCGACAGTGCCGCCATCGTCTGCCTGCGGGCGGCGACGAACGCCACGCCCTGGACCGCGCGGGGCAAGGTCGGCCCCGGCGGCACACCTGCCTCTGTCACCCCTGAACTCGTGTGATGAACTGCGCACATATCGGTGTACTCCTGCCCCGCCAGTAGGTCGACGAGATCTCCGTTCGGCATCGTGTCCGCCGAATCGTCGAGTTCCGCTTCGCTTCATCTTCGAATGCGGTACTTCGTCGTACCACGAGACGGTACGCCCCAGTACCACCAGCAGACAAGGGCCAGTACGCTGTAGCGCGATGACCGCCGCGCCGACCACCCGTGCAGGTTCGCCGCCCGAGCAGGGCGGCGAACCATCTCACCGCGCGCGATTGCTGGACGCCCTGGGAGCATCGATCGAAGAGCGGGGATACCGGGCGACGACCGTCGCGGACATCGTTCGCATGGCCCGCACGTCCCGCCGCACCTTCTATCAGGAGTTCGCCACCAAGGAGGCGTGCTTCATCGAGCTGTTGCAGACCGCGAACACGGACATGATCGGCGACATCGTCGCGGCCGTCGACCCAGACTCCCCCTGGCGCTCCCAGATCCGGCAGGCCATCGAGGCCTACGTGCGATCCATCGAAGCGCGGCCGGCTCTGACCCTCAGTTGGATCCGTGAGCTCCCCGCCCTCGGCCCGGCCGCTCGTCCGGTGCAGCGCCGGGCGATGGAGGACTTCATCCAGACCCTGATCGCCCTGACCGACACCGACCACATGCACGCTGCGGGGATCTCGACGATTTCACGATCCCTGGCGCTGCTGATGTTGGGCGGCTTGCGCGAATTGACCGCTGTCGCAGTCGAGGACGGACAGCCGGTGTCCGACACGACCGAGACCATGGTCGACGCCTGTGTTGCCCTCCTCCTCCCGCGCTGACTGCCATAGACTTGCCGTTTCGGCATGAAAGCTTGCCGGACTCGGTGCGGTTCGGACAGGCTGTGACCATGGACCAAAAATTCTGGGATGAGCGTTACCTCGAGACCGAGCAGATCTGGAGCAACAACCCCAATCCGGTGTTGCTCGAACACGCCAGCACCTTGACCCCGGGGCGAGCACTCGACCTCGGTTGCGGCGAAGGCGCAGACGCACGCTGGCTCGCCGGACGTGGCTGGCAGGTGACCGCCGTCGACATCTCGCCGGTGGCGATCGACCGGGCCCGCGCCCTGGGCGATGAGCCGGCGATCACCTGGCAACAGGCCGACGTCGTCGTCGCCGCGCCGACGCCACGCGCCTTCGATCTCGTGTCCCTGCAGTACTTCACCATCCTCAAAACCCCGGGAGACGAAGGCGTCCGCGGAATCATCGACGCCGTGGCCGTGGGTGGCACCCTGCTCTCGGTCTTCCACGAGATACCCGACAATCCGCCCGAGCACTGGCACGACCTCAACCCGCACGACTTCTACCAGCCGCATGACATCGGCACACTTCTCGGCGACGACTGGCGCATCGACATCGATCAGACCCAGAGCCGCACCACCGCACCCCCCGAAGGTTCTCACCACACCCATGACACGGTGCTGCTGGCGGTTCGACTGTCCTGACGCGGTCAAAGATCATCCGAATCGAGTGAGAGCACGCTGATCAAACGAGACTAGGGTCGCCGTAACCGGTCGAAGAGGGGCACCCGCGGTGGCGACGAAAACAGGTTCGGGACTGGTACTGGCAGTGCTGGCATCGGGGCAATTCCTGATGACCCTCGACAGTTCGGTCATGAACGTGTCCATGGCGACCGTGGCCGAAGACGTCGGCACCACCATCACCGGAATCCAGACCGCCATCACGCTCTACACCCTCGTGATGGCGAGCCTGATGATCACCGGCAGCAAGATCGGCACCATGCTCGGCCGGCGTCGAGCCTTTGCCATCGGCCTGGTGATCTACGGCGTCGGCTCGACGGTCACCGCCCTCGCCCCGAATCTGACCGTGCTCCTCATCGGCTGGTCGCTGCTCGAAGGCATCGGCGCAGCGCTCATCATGCCGGCGATCGTCGCCTTGGTGGCAGCCAACTTCCCCGCCGACCGCCGCGCCGGTGCGTACGGCTTGGTGGCTGCCGCCGGCGCGATGGCCGTGGCGGTGGGGCCACTGCTCGGCGGAGCGGTCACCACCTTTGCCTCCTGGCGCTACGTCTTCGTCGGCGAGGTGGTGCTCGTCGCCCTGATACTGCTGGTGCTCCGCAAGATCAATGACGTACCGCCCGTGAGCATCCGGCTCGACATAGTCGGGTCGGCACTGTCTGTGGTCGGGCTGGGAATGTTCGTCTACGGCGTGTTGCGATCGAGCGAATGGGGGTGGGTGCAGGCCAAGCCCGGCGGTACCGAAGTGTTCGGCCTGTCGCCGGTGGTCTGGCTCCTCATGGGAGGCCTTCTCGTCATCTACGGCTTCCTGCGCTGGGAAACTTATCTCGCCAAGGCCGGGGGTGAACCACTGATCGATCCGGCGATGCTCCGCAACCGCCAGCTGACCGGAGGGCTGTCGATGTTTTTCGCGCAGTTCCTGGTTCAGGCAGGCGTGTTCTTCGCGGTACCGCTCTTCCTGTCGGTGGTGCTGGAATTGAGCGCCCTGCAGACCGGACTCCGGATCCTGCCGCTGTCCATCGCCCTGATCCTCGCGGCGATCGGTATCCCAAAGATCCGGCCGCTGGCCAACCCGCGCCGGGTCATCCGCATCGGACTGACATCGATGATCGTCGGAATCCTGATCCTGGTCGCGGGCATGGACCCGGGCGCCAACGCCGGCGTCGTCATGATCCCCATGCTTTTCATGGGATTCGGACTCGGCGCCCTGTCCTCACAACTGGGTGCGGTGACGGTGTCCGCCGTCCCTGACTCGCAGAGTGCCGAAGTCGGCGGCCTGCAGAACACCGCAACCAATTTGGGGGCCTCGCTGGGCACAGCACTGATCGGCTCCATCCTCATCGCGACGCTCACGACCTCAGCGGTCACCGGTCTCGCCGAGAACCCGAACGTTCCGGCAACGGTCGCCGAACAGGCAACCACCGACCTCGCGTCGGGCGTGCCGTTCGTGTCGGACAGCCAGCTGCAAGAGTCCCTCGCCGACGCCGGCGTGCCCGCGGACACTGCCTCAGCGGTTCTCGACGTCAACTCCGACGCACGTCTGGAAGCGCTACGGGCCGCGTTCGCGCTCGCCGGATTGCTTGCCATCGCCGCGCTGTTCGCCACCGGGCGCATCCCTCGCACCCCGGCAGGCACGCCGGTTGAGACCGCAAAGGCAACCATGTAGCTGAACTACATGGTTGGTGCAGTTTATATAGATTGAACTGAACGTTTTCAGCGGCTAGACATTGACCATGAGCACTCGCGACCGCATGCTGGGCCTCACCGTCGTGGTGCTGTGGGGCCTGAACTTCCTGGCCATCCACGCCGGCCTGGAACACTTCCCACCGCTGTTCTTCGCAGCGCTGCGTTTCGCGATCATGGCGATCCCGGTCATCCTGTTCGTGCCGCGTCCCAACGTTCCGCTCAAGTGGTTCCTGTTGTACGGAATCGGTTTCGGCACCATCCAATTCGCATTTCTGTTTCTCGCCATGGACAACGGGATGCCGACCGGGCTGGCCTCACTGGTGCTGCAATCGTCGGCGCCCTTCACCGTGCTCCTCTGCGTCGTCCTGCTCCGCGAGAAGCTCAGCGCCCGCCAGATCATCGGGATCACCGTGGCGGTCGGGGGCATGGCGATCATCGGCATCGATCGCGCCGCCCACGGCGCCACCGCGGCTGTGTTGCCCGTCATGCTCACGCTGATCGCGGGACTGGGATGGGCTTTCGGCAACATCGGGTCCCGGCTCGCGCGACCCGACAACGCCCTGCACATGACCCTGTGGATGTGTGTTGTCCCGGTGCTGCCGCTCTACGCACTGAGCCTGGCCGTGGAAGGTCCGCGAGCAGGCTGGGACGCGATGGCAAGCGTCGGCTCCCACTCGGGGCTCGTCGCGCTGGGTGGGCTCGCCTATGTCGTGCTGCTCGGCACCATCGTCGGATCGGGACTGTGGACGTATCTCATGTCTCGGTACCCCGCGTCCAAGGTCGCCCCGTTCTCGTTGCTCGTACCCATCGTCGGCCTCACCGCGGCATGGGCGTTTCTCGGTGAGACACCGACCGGCTGGGAACTGATCGGCGGCGCCGTGGTGATCCTCGGTTGCTTCGCGGGCCTGAGCGCAAAGCGAGCCGCTGCGGCCCCCGACACACCGGAGGAACCGGAACCAGTGGCTCAGGAAGGAGCGGCGGGGGTCGACCGCGTCGTGCTTCAATCACGGCTATGACTCCCCCAGCCGACGACAGTGGCTCAGGCGTGTACGTCGTGACAGGCTCCGCGTCCGGAATGGGAAAGGAGGTCGCCGCAAAGCTCACAGCAGCAGGTCATCGCGTCATCGGGGTCGATCTCAGGGACGCGGACGTGATCGCCGACCTGTCGACGCCCGCAGGCCGCCAGAGCGCTGTCGCAGCGGTGCTGACCGCCGCCTCGGGACCGCTCACCGGAGCGATACTGGCCGCTGGTCTGGGGCCAGGGGAAGGCAGGAACCGTTCTCGGCTGATCACCGAAGTCAACTATTTCGGTGTCGTCGAACTACTCGAGGGCTGGCGCACCTCCCTGGCGGCCGCACAGGATGCGAAGGTGGTCGTCTTCTCCAGCAACTCCACCACCACCGTGCCTGCTGTCCCACGGCGGACGATCAACGCCCTCCTCGCCGGCGACACCGACCGAGCCCTCCGGTCGCTGCGGATGTACGGGCGGGTGGGGCCGGTCATGGCGTATGCGGCATCGAAGATCGCAGTGAGCCACTGGGTACGCCGGCAGGCGACGTCACCCAAGTGGGCGGGTGCAGGTATCCGGCTCAACGCCCTGGCGCCGGGAGCAATCCTCACGCCGCTGTTGGAAGAGCAACTCGCCTCACCGACGGAGTCCGGGGCCGTCCAGCGTTTCCCGGTGCCGATCGGCGGATTCGGCGAACCGGGCAAGCTCGCGGACTGGGCCGTGTTCATGCTCTCCGACGCTGCCGATTTCCTCTGCGGAAGTGTCATCTTCGTCGATGGTGGATCCGACGCATACTTTCGGGCCGGCGACTGGCCTCGCGCGGTACCGCTGTATCGAGCACTGCCCTACCTGGTCCGTTTCTGGCGCTTCGGCCGCAGGTCCAGGTAGTGCCGTAGCGATTGGCAGCGATGCCGACATGGCTCACACAGCGATTTATGACAAACTCGCTGCCATGCCCGACGAGGACCGCAAGAGCTCCAGCCGACTCCCGATCCGGGCCCGACTCGCACTGCGGGCCGCCGCCTCCGCACGCTGGGCGTCGCAGAAAACCGGCCGCGGCAAGGGCTCGATGATCGGCGGCCTGATCGCGCTGAAGATCGATCCGCAGCTGCTCGGCACCCTGGCGCGCAACAAACGCACCGTGATCATCACCGGCACCAACGGCAAGTCGACGACGACCCGCATGACGGCCGCCGCCCTCGCCCAGCTCGGCGACGTCGCAAGCCAGGCAGACGGCGCGAACATGGACGCCGGGATCGTCGCAGCGCTGTCGTTGAACCGTCCGGCCAGGATCGCCGCTCTCGAGGTCGACGAACTGCACGTGCCCCACGTGGCGGACGCAACCGACCCGCAGGCGTTTGTGCTGCTGAACCTCTCCCGGGATCAGCTCGACCGTGTCGGCGAGATCAACATGATCGAACGGCGGCTACGCGAGGGCATCACCAAGCATCCGAACGCCGCGGTCATCGCCAACTGTGACGACGTGCTCATCACCTCCGCCGCCTACGACGCCCCGAATGCCATCTGGGTGGCTGCCGGCGCCGGGTGGGCGGGTGACTCGGTCAGTTGTCCGCGATCGGGAGAACCGATCCTGCGCGACGGCGACCACTGGTACTCGACCGGAGCGGACTTCAAGCGGCCGGAGCCCGTCTGGTGGTTCGACGACACCCACGTCT
This sequence comes from Williamsia limnetica, assembly GCF_003217475.1. Lineage (GTDB taxonomy): Bacteria > Actinomycetota > Actinomycetes > Mycobacteriales > Mycobacteriaceae > Williamsia > Williamsia limnetica. The sequence goes on from NZ_QJSP01000008.1 coordinate 218,004, forward strand.
ACGGTCCCGAGGGGTTCAGTCACCCGATGGAACTCGCTGTCCCGGGCAAAGCCAACCGCGGCAATGCCACCCAGGCGATCGCCGCTGCTGTGGCGATGGGCGCCGATCCCGCGAAGGCGACCATCGCGGTCGGCACCGTCGGCGAGGTCGCCGGGCGTTACAGCGTCCAGCAGATCGGGCAACACCGGGTCCGGATGTTGCTGGCCAAGAATCCCGCCGGCTGGCAGGAAGCGATGGCGATGATCGATCAGGACGCCGACGGCCTGGTGATCGCCGTGAACGGGCAGGTTCCCGACGGCGAGGACCTCTCGTGGCTGTGGGACGTCAGGTTCGAGGCCTTCGAGAGCATGCAGGTAGTTGCCGCCGGGGAACGCGCCACCGATCTCGGGGTGCGGCTGCTCTACGCCGGTGCCGAACACACCACCATCGCCGATCCGATGGCCGCGATCGCGTCGTGCCCGCCGGGTCGGGTGGAGGTGCTGGCGAACTACACGGCCTTCCGTGACCTGGGGACCGCGTTGGCCCGAGCGCAGAAAGGGGTCTGACCGATGACCGAATCGACGCTCCGCATCGGACTCGTCCTGCCCGACGTCATGGGCACCTACGGCGACGGCGGCAACGCCCTCGTCCTGCGTCAGCGCGCACGTATGCGCGGGATCGAGGCCGACATCGTCTCGATCAACCTGACCGACCCGGTGCCCGAGTCCCTCGACGTCTACACCCTGGGCGGCGCCGAGGACTATGCCCAGCGACTGGCCACCCGGCACCTGACCCGCTACCCCGGTCTGCAGCGCGCCGCCGAGGCAGGCAAGCCCGTACTCGCCATCTGCGCCGCGATCCAGGTGCTCGGCCACTGGTACGAGACTTCCGCCGGTGAACGGGTCGAAGGTATTTCGATGCTCGACCTCACCACGGTCCCGCAAGACAAGCGCAGCATCGGCGAACTGATCACCGAGCCGGCCCTGGACTCTGGTCTCACCAAGCCGTTGACCGGATTCGAAAACCACCGGGGCGGAACCACTTTGGGACCCGACGCGCGACCACTGGCCCGCGTCAAACACGGCGTCGGCAACGGAGCCGGCGAGAGGATCGAAGGTGCGGTCCAGGGCTCGGTGATCGGCACCTACCTGCACGGTCCCGCGCTGGCCCGTAACCCCGAGCTGGCCGATCTGTTGCTGGCCCGGGCTCTGGGTGTCGATGAGCTGGACGCTCTGCCACTGGCCGAGGTCGAACTGCTGCGGCGCGAGCGATTGGCCGCAGGGAGGCGTGGCTGAGCGATCATGACCAGTCCTCACCCGTCGAGGCAGCGACCGACGACCCAGCGCGCGGCCCCCAGAGGACCGATCATGTTCGCCCTCGGCCTGATCGTGCTTGCCGTCGTCGTCACCGCCACGTGGGCAATCACCTGGTCGGTGGCCGGAGACGACACCTCGGCTCAGCCCGCATCCAGCGACAGCGCCGATACCGAGCAGGTCGACGCAGTCGCTGCCGCCGTCGAGACGGTCCGCGCCACCACCGAGTCGCTGTACAACTTCACGCCCGACACCGTCGAGGCGACGATCAAAACTGCGCAGGCAACACTGTGCGGCGAAGCTCTCGAGCAATGGAACGAGACCGCGAAAACCCTGCCTGACCTCGTCTACAGCGCCGGCCGGAGTGTCACCTCGAGCAACGCTCACTACGGGGTGGTGCGCACCGATGCAACGGCCACCACGGTTCTGGCGGTCTTCGATCTCGCGGCCAGCGAAGACAACACCACTCCACCTCCCCCCGAGCCGACCGCAATCGAGTTCACGGTCGACAGCACCGCCGTTCCCGTCTGCATCACCACCATGAAAGTCCTGTAGATGGCCATCTCTCCCCCTCCGACCAGGCCCCGGACATCCCGGCGGCGTTTCATCGTGCTGCTGTCGGCCCTCGTCGGAGTCGCCGTCGTCATCGCGCTGACCGCGACCATCGCCGCGCTCACCGTTCCTGACAGCGACAACGACGGCGGCAGCAAGCAGGCCGGCCCTGTTGCCCCCGTCATCACAGACCAGCAGGCAACCGACATCGCGACCACTCTCACTCGCAGCATGTTCGAGATCAACCCCGCCACCGCCGACGCCCAGGTCGCCGCGTTCAAGGCGAACACCTGCGGCGACCTCGCCAAGGACGGGCTCCCCAACCTGGTGTCGTTCACGGACGAGCTCAAGAGCCGGAACCGCAGCGCGACAGTCACGTTTCAGTCGACCGCGGTCGTACCGCACGCACCGCAGGCAGCCGTGGTCCAGGCGATCGTCGCATCCACGTGGCAGTCAGGGGACGCCGTCAACAAAACCCGGGTGATCTACGACGTGATCGTCCAGAATGGTAAGACCTGCGTCACCAGGGCGCAGTTCCTCTAGCCGATGTTCCTCTAGCCGACGTTCCGAGGTGACCGCCGTGAGACTGCGCCGGGATCACGGAGACCGAACCTTCCGGAACCGCGATGAAGCCGGACGAGAACTGGCACGACTACTGGCCGCCCGCCATCCCGAACTGGTGCGGAACCCCGACGTCGTCGTGTTGGGTCTCGCACGTGGCGGTGTGCCGGTTGCGGCGCACATCGCGGCCGCCCTGCACGCTCCCCTGGACGCGTTTGTCATCCGCAAGCTAGGCGTCCCTCGGCGAGAGGAGCTCGCCTTCGGCGCGGTGGCGTCGGGCGGCGAGCCGCTGATCAGCGATCGCACCGTTCGCGACTTCGGACTGACCGCCGACGAGGTGGAGGCAGTCATCGACAAGGAACAGGCTGAACTGCTCCGCCGCGAATCCGCCTACCGCCAGGGCAGACCTCCGACCCCGGTCGACGACAAAATCGTGATCGTCGTCGACGACGGCATGGCAACCGGATCGAGCATGCGGGTCGCTGTGGACAGCATCCGTCAACGTGTCCCACAGCAGATCATCGTCGCGGTCGGCACGGGCCCGACCGGGACCGAGATCCCCGGTGCCGACGAGATCGTTTGCGCCACAACCCCGCCCGACTTCTGGGCCGTCGGCCAGTCGTACGACGACTTCACCCAGGTGACCGACACCGAGGTGCAGAACCTGCTCTCAACGAAGTAGCTTGTCGCCGGACCTTCACACCATGGAGTTTTCAAACATCAAGCCGCACAGGGGTCATCCGGTGCTGCGGTAGTAACTTCGGGCTGCGTCGTCGTGTGTAGTTTCTCGTAAACTTGTGGCGGCCTCGATCGGGCCGGCCGGACTTAGGCGGCGAGTGGTTCGTTGGTCAGTGTGCGTCTGGCGTGGGAGCGGATTGGTTCGGTCTTCCCGGGCGCTATGAACCAGGGGTGGCCGTCGTGGCCGAGGAAGACGGTCCAGCCTTTGTGGTGGATGTAGTTGTGGTGCCTGCGGCACAGCAGGACGGTGTTGGTCAGGCTGGTCTCACCACCGTGACTCCAGAACGTGATGTGATGAGCGTCGGTCCATCCGGCGGGGCACCCGCAGCCGGGGAACGCACAGCCTTTATCTCGGGCGATGAGGGCTTTGCGGATGGCGGGTGTGACGGTCCGGAACTCACGCCCCACCTGCAGGGGCACGGCGTTGTTGTCGAGGAGGATCTTGGTGATCACCGAATCACACGCGGTCATCTGCGCGGTGGGCACCGACACCGGCCCGGTCCATTCAAACGTTGCGGGCGCGGTCGGGACTTTCGCGCCCACGATGCCGTTCATCTGAAACGCCAACAGCTGCTCCGCCGAGACGGTCATCGTCACCCGCGGCTTGACGCCACCTTCGGTGGGCCGGTCGTGGTGGGCGAAGAACACGTCCAGGATCTTTCCGAGGGCTTCGGCGAGACGCTGCGAGGTGCTGCGCGGATCGGGTGACCCATCCGGTTCGGGGACCGGCTTGGCCAGCGGACGCAACGCAGCCGCCAGTTTCTCCCCGAGGGTTTTATCCACGTCGAGCGTGCCGTGGGTGCGGCCATCATCACCGGTCCCGAACGACACCTCGTTCAGCTCATCATTCTCCGCATCCGGCACTTCTTTGTCCGGCGGCGAGAAGGCGATCGCCATCTCGTGGGCGCGTTCTATGACCGCGGCCGGCGTCGAGATACGCGCTTGGGTCAACAACCCACGGACGCAGTCGTCCCGGTCGGACTCCGACAGGTCGGGGTCGCGGCGGTCAATGTGGTGCAGGCCTTTGACGATGGCGTCCACGTGCTCCCCGGACAGGGTCCCGTCCACGGCATACGCAGCCACTGAGGGGATGGATCCGAGGGCGCGACCGACCCGTACGTAGCGGTGCGCAGCGGCCGGTGATACCTGCACCGATTGCAGAAGCTCAGCGGTCGAATCCGCACCCAACGTCTTGGCCACCCCACGCTTGTCGAGATCAGCAGTGAACCGAAACAGCAATGCGTCCAACACATTCTTCGCCCGCAATGCGTAGACCGTTTCCTCCGACAACGCCACGTCGTCGAGCGGTGCGAGCAGCAGTGGATCAGCCGCCATTGTTGATAGGTGTTCGAACAACCCCCGAAAGTTCATGACCTCAATCTACCGCGATTTACGTGTTCGCACAAGTGTTCGAGACGCCTTATTTCACTGTGCTGCAACATCTTTCGCCATGCAAAGCACTATCGGCGGCAGGATATCAAAGGGGTACGACAGTGATAGAAAGTTCTCCCCCCGTCCAGGGCGTTTGACCCCTACCACGACGAACGTTCATCTTGGTTTCTGTCATGAGTTGGCCTCCTTCGACGCCGTGTCTGATTCAGCGGACGGGGACATGGTGGGCATGGCAAGTGTGGTCAGATCACCGTGGTCGGCAGAGCGGATGGTTACCGGCTGCATGGGACCCCGTAGGTCGATCAATACATCCGCACCAATTGCTGTGCTGATCGCTGGATAAAGCGTGGTCATCTCGAACCACACATCGATCGGGTGGTTTCCGCTCACCCGAGCCTCCAGTTGTGTGCCTCTGTCCGACAGGGCGTTCCGGACCGTGACGTCAGATCCGGAGACGTGCAACTGAACCAGCTCAGCTGGTCGGTCCTCAAGGGATTGCAGGAGAACTGCCTTGGATACTTCGACACAGGTTGTAGCCGACGGAAGGGAGTCGAGCATTTGCCGATATTCGGGGAACGGCTCAGGCAACAGCCGGCAGTACCGGTCATCTCGGTTCGGCAGCCGCAGCCACAATCCGTGGCCACTGCCTTCGATTCGGGCTCGCGGTGTGCGTCGCAGATCAATCAAGCACCTGCGCAGATCGTCCCCGTTCACCGTCGCCGCCCACGTCACGTCTGGAGAGGTCTGCGTTAACAGGGTACGGGTGGAAAGACGGTAGCGATCAGTTGCGGTGACGACCACAGAGCCAGAGCCAGCCTCAAAGCGTACGCCGCCCAAGACTGTCATGCCCGGTTCATTGGTTGTAGCGGTGAGGACCTGCTCGATCGCACTCGCCAACACTGGCCCGCTGACGCAGACGACCATTGCCGCAGACGCTTCGGACAGATTGGCTTTCATCACCGCTGCTTGCTCACGTGCGGTTGCGGCGTCGCCGGACACCGCGTCGATGTGTTGGTCGATCAATCGAATTGCCTCCTCAGGCGTGGTATCGAGTGCAAACTTCACTCTTGCGAGGGGCATCCCGATCTCGCGCAGCTGCCTGAGCATCACTGCCCGATCGAGCTGCACATCCCCGTAGAACCGGTACCCGGACACAGGGTCGACGACTGTCGGAGGTAGCAGGCCGACGTCTGCATAGAAGCGCAACGCACTTGCTGTCAGTCCGCTTCTTCGCGCGAACGAACCGATCGACATGAGTTCGGAATTTGGCACCCCCACATCATTCGGCCTCGACCTACTTGAAGGTCAACAGGGTGATCGATCCACACGGGCACAGCCGTGATCTACCCGATCACTCCACGCTCAAAGAGTCCCGCGATCTCGTCGTCGTCGAGACCAAGAATCTCGGCCACCACCTGCGCGGAATGCTGACCTACGACTGGTGCAGGTGCCGCAGACAGGTGCCTGCTGTCGAATCGCGCCGGATGGCCGGCGGCGAGGTACTGCCCGATGCGCGGTTGCTCGAGGGGCGAGAACAGTGGATTCGTCTCCAGCGCATCGGATTCGACCACGTCGGTGAACGAGCGGTACTGCTCGAACAACACCGAGGACTTACGCAACGCGTCGGACACCTCCGCGGCACTGTGCCTGCGGAACCACCGAGCGAAGAGCGCCGTGAGCGCGTCGCGATATTCGTATCGCTCGCCTTCGACGCGGAAGTCGGTATCGAGGGCGGTCTCGAGTGCGTCGACCGCCGCACCGGTTTCGGTCAAAGTCACCAGGTCCCAAAAGTGCCGGTTCGTCAGGGCCACAATCATGAAGCGGGCGTGATCGGCTGTCACGAAGTCGGTTCCGTAGGTTCCATAGATCGCGTTGCCCGTTGCCTGTCGCTGTCGGCCGTTGACCATCACCTCGGTGAGATACCCGAGTGCTCCTGCCGTTGCGAGGGCGACGTCTTCGAGTGGCAGCGTGATCTGCGACCCCGCGCCGGTCTGATCGCGGCGACGCACTGCGGCCAGCAAGGCTGTCGAGGCATGGAGCCCGCAGGCGATGTCCCAGGCAGGCAACACGTGATTGACCACCTCGCCGCCGCCCCGACCGGTCACCTGAGGAAATCCCAGCGCGGCGTTCACGGTGTAGTCGACTCCCGCTGTGCCATCTCGTTTTCCGAGGATCTCGAGTGTGATGACGTCTTCGCGCAGCGCAGACAGCGTCTCGTGGCCCATCCAGTCCCGACCCCCGGCATTGGTGACGAAGATGCCACCCCCGGGGCCGGGAGCTGTCGCGAGCTGCTGAATGAGTTTCTGCGACTCGGGGTTCCGGAAATCGCAGGACAAGGAATGCTTGCCTCGGTTCAGGCCTGTCCAATAGATCGATTCGCCGCCGGCCGTCACCGGCCACCGACGGTAGTCGGACGCGCCCCCGATCGGGTCGATCCGGATGACCTGGGCGCCGAGTTGCGACAACGTCAGACCACACAGCGGGGAGGCGACAAAACTTGACACCTCGACGATGCGCAATCCGGCCAGCGGGCCGGCACTCTCGCCGGAGTTCATCTACAGAATCCTCTGCCGCAGTACAGAATCGGGCACCACATCGCAGTGGGAGCGGGTGTTGTCCACCGTGAACCACCCTCGCTCGAAATCCTGCCACCGCCGCAGATTGTCGCGTTCGCCTTCACCGTCGCGTGCCACGCCTCGTTCAAGTCGTTCGGCTTCGGTGCCGCCGTCGAGCCACAACGCATGCCGCAGTTGCGGACGCACGGGCGCCCGCGCGCTCGAGACTCCTTCGATGATCAGCAACGGTTCCCAGCGCAACCAGACGCGAGGTCCGGGTTCAGCGGTGCCGTCCCGCCAGACCCGCGGGTGGAACCGGAAGTCGTGCCCACGCCAGTACGACCGCAGCACCTCTTCGTCGAGTTCGGGCCACCACCCGACCGGGTCATCCCAGGTGGCGAAGTCGTCGGTCCGAACCAGCACCACAGGGGTGCCCAGTTCATCCAGTGTCTTCACGAGCGCATCGGCCAGCGTCGACTTCCCGGCACCGGAAGGGCCGTCGATCGCGACGATCCCCGATTTCAGTTGTCGCGCAAAGGTGTCGATCCACGAATCGTCGGTCACACCGGCCTCAGGTGAGTATCCGGCGGCCCGACAGCGCCCGGCCGAGCGTCAGTTCGTCGGCGAACTCCAGGTCGCCGCCCATCGGCAGACCCGACGCCAACCGGGTGACGGACAAGCCCGGGAAGTCCTTGAGCATGCGCTGTAGGTACGTCGCAGTCGCCTCGCCCTCGGTGTTCGGGTCGGTGGCCACGATGATCTCGCTGACGTCGACACCGTCCTCCTGGTTGGCCAAGCGGCGCAACAACTCCCGAATGCGGAGCTGATCGGGTCCGATACCGCCCAGCGGGTCGAGCGCACCGCCCAGCACGTGATATCGCCCGGTGAACTCTTTGGTGCGCTCGATCGCCTGCACGTCTTTCGGCTCTTCGACCACACAGATCTTGCTGGCGTCGCGACGGGCGTCACGACATATCCGGCACCGCACCTGGGCCGAGACGTTGCCACACACCTCGCAGAAGACGACGTCGTCGCGCACGTGCACCAGCGCCGCCGTCAGCCGGTTGATGTCGGCGGCAGGCGCGGACAGCAGATGAAACGCAATCCGTTGCGCACCCTTCGGACCGAGCCCTGGCAACTTGGCCATCTCGTCGATCAAATCCTGGATCGGTCCTTCGTACACGGGAGAATTATCCGCCCAGGCCCGGGAAACCGCCGCCCAGGCCACCGGCGAGAGGACCCATCTTCTGCTGGGTCAGGGCATCGCGTTTGGTGTTCAGATCGGCAAGCGCGCCGACGATCAGATCCTGCAGGGTCTCGACGTCGTCCGCGTCCACGACCTTGGGGTCGATGGACACTGCAGTCACCTCACCGGTGCCGTTTCCGGTCACGCTGACCAGGCCACCACCTGCGGTGCCCGTGACCTCTGCTGCTGCCATCTCCGCCTGCGCTGCGAGCAGTTGCTGCTGCATCTGCTGAGCCTGCTGCAGGAGTCCGGCCATCGGGTTCTCTGGTTCCACTGCGTCCTCTTCACTCTCGGCGTTCGTGTTGTTGCAGGCGCATCATTCTCTCGAGATGAGCGGCAATGCTGTCGATGGTATCGCCGCCGGAAGGCTCGACCTCGAAGTGCAGTCGCGCGTTGCCTCCGAACATCGCGGCCGCCTTGGCCGACAGGGCGAACCCGAACTCGTCGTCGACCCGTTGCCAGGCGATCACACCCTGCTCGACGGGCGCACCGACACCCGCGCTGATCTGGTACGACCCCGGGGTAGCGGGCAGATCGCATTGGATCTGGAAGCAGTCCCCGGTCTCGTCGTCGAGGAATACGACAACCTCACACTGCAGGTCGTCGTAGTGGTCGTAGGAGACGACAATCGCCATGAGGGCTACCTCCCGGGTCGGTGCGGTTCAGCCGAGTGATCGGCCACTGACGAATCGCCGACGCGCGCCGGACAGCGGATCGTCGAACTCCACAGCGTAGGCCAGCAGCTGCAAGGGGTCGGAGAAGTCGCCGTGATCGGGCGCGGCCGCGACCTCGGGCCGCACGTGCGGGTAGAGCGGGTCTCCGTCGATCGGGATGCCGAGCCCCGACATGTGCAACCGGAGTTGGTGGGTGCGCCCGGTCTGCGGCAGCAAGCGGTAGATCCCTCGGTCAGCTGACGTGTCGAGCAGCTCGATCGTCGAGATTGCGTTCTCGGGGCCGGGCTCGAGCCGGGCACGTAAGTCACCGGCGTCTTTCATGATCCGGTTGCGGACGGTGACCGGGAACTCGAGACCGTCTCCGATGGGCGCGCGGGCGCGATACTCCTTGCTGACGAGGCGGTCGGCGAACAACTGCTGATACGGCGCCCGGGCCTGCGGTCGGGCGCTGAACATCAGCACCCCCGCGGTGAGCCGGTCAAGCCGGTGCACGGGACTGAGCGCCGGATTGTCGAGGCGCCGACGCAGGCGTACCAGCGCCGTCTGCACCACGTGCGCTCCGCGCGGCATCGTCGCGAGGAAGTGCGGTTTGTCGACGACGACGAGGTCATCATCAGCGTGGAGGATGTCGAGCTCGAACGGGATCTCGGTTTCCGTCGGCAGGTCCCGATAGAAATAGATGGGCCGACCCGGCGTCGCAGGCGCCGACAGATCGACTCGTTCGCCGCTCACGTCGAGCACCTGACCGCTGTCGGCACGAGCTGCCAGATCAGCAGAGGTCAACCCAGCACAGGCCGGAGCGGCCAGCATCGCGTCACCGACAGTGCCCTCGCCGCTTCGCAGCACCACCCGGGTCGCGTCGACCCCGTCGCGCAACGGCAAGGGTGCTGGTCTGCGATTCCTCACCGAACCGGCCTATCCCCCGAATCGATCAGCCGCGTTCGACGTGCGACTTCAGGTTTCCGAGCAGTTCGGCCTGGATCTTGGCCAGTCCCTTGGGCGCGAAGGTCTTCTCGAAGAAGCCGCCGATCCCGCCTGCGCCCTGCCAGGTGGTGACGGTGGTGACCTTGGCACCCGAACCCGCCGGCTGTACCTGGTAGGTGGTGATCATCGACGAGTTGGCGTCGGTCTCCGTGATGGTCGATCCGACCAGATCCACCGAAGCCTGCACGTTCCTGGAACGCTTCTTTGTCGCCTGCAGCGTCCACTTCGCGACGGTGCCGGCACCGACGCCACCTTCGAGGACTGCGTAGTCGAGGTACTGACCGGGCAGGATGTTCGGGCGCACGGTCTGGTAATCCGACAGGGCGGTGAGGACCTGCTCGGGTGCGGCATTGATGTCGATCGACTGGGATGCGGTTACCTGTGCCACGAAGAATTCACCTTCCGATATGCGAGCAATTCACTCCAGAGCCTGCCAGAACAGGCCCGGCTGCTCCCGGGCGGTCCACAATCGGACAAATACGGCCCGGCCCTGGTATGAAGTGGAAAGTACTGGACGGTAGTCCTAGGCTCTAACCTGTGTCGAAGGTAAGAGGGGTCGAATCGGGTCGCGACGCGTTCGACCAGGGGGTCGCGAACTTGCTGGCGAGCTACCGTGCGATTCCCCCTGAGGGTCGGGTTCGCCTGGCGAAGAAGACCTCGAATCTGTTCCGCAAACGCGCCAAGAATCCGTTCCCCGGCCTCGACGTATCGGGTTTGGACCGCGTGATCTCGGTGGATGTCGGAGCCCGTACGGCCGACGTCGCAGGCATGTGCACCTATGAGGAACTTGTCGCCACCACGCTCAAGTATGGGCTCGCCCCGAAGGTGGTACCGCAGCTCAAGACCATCACTCTCGGCGGCGCGGTGACCGGCCTCGGCATCGAGTCGACGTCGTTCCGCAACGGACTACCGCACGAGTCGGTCATCGAGATCGACATCCTCACCGGCGCCGGCGAGATCGTCACCACGTCGGCAACGAGCGACAACTCTGACCTGTTCTTCGGTTTCGCCAACTCGTACGGCACCCTCGGATATTCGACGCGGCTCAAGATCGAGCTCGAACAGGTCGCCCCGTTCGTCGAGCTCCGCCACGTGCGGTTCTCAGACCTGCAGACTCTGCAGGACACCATGAATCAGATCGTCGACGACCCGCAGTACCAGGGTGAACGCGTTGATTATCTTGATGGCGTCGTCTTTTCGGCGACCGAGAGCTATCTGATCCTGGGTCGACAGAGTGCTGATGCGGGACCGGTCAGTGACTACACCGGCGATCAGATCTTCTATCGCTCGATCCAGCACGGCGCCGATTCCACTCCGCTGCGTGACCGCCTCACCATCGCCGACTACCTGTGGCGCTGGGATACGGACTGGTTCTGGTGCTCGCGTGCATTCGGCGCCCAAAACCCACGAATCCGGCGATTCTGGCCGAAACAGTTGTTGCGCAGCAGTTTCTACTGGAAGCTCATCGCCCTCGACCATCGTTTCGACATCGGTGACAAGCTCAACGCCCGAAAAGGCGAACCGCCGGGCGAGCGGGTGGTCCAGGACATCGAGGTGCCCATCGAGCGGACCGCGGAATTCACGGCCTGGTTTCTCGAGAACATACCCATCGAACCGATCTGGTTGTGTCCGCTTCGGCTTCGCGACCCGTCTCCGGCCGGCGCCGACTCGAACCGGCCATGGCCGCTGTATCCGCTGGAACCACACCGCACCTACGTGAACATCGGGTTCTGGTCGGCGGTGCCCAAGCGCACCGATCAACCCGACGGCTATGCCAACCGGCAGATCGAGATCAAGGTGTCCGAACTCGATGGCCACAAATCCCTCTACTCCGAATCCTTTTACAGCGAAGAGGAGTTCGACCAACTCTACGGCGGCGAGCCCTACCGCCTACTGAAGAAACACTACGATCCCGGGTCGCGGCTACTCGACCTCTACGCAAAGGCGGTGCAACGTCAGTGACCACATTCAAAGAAGGCGAACTCTCCCCCACGTCCGTGGTTGGTCCGAAACTCAGCCTCGCCGAGGTCGTCGAGGCGGTTGCCGGTGGCGATCTCAAGGTGCGGGTGACAGCGTACGACGGTAGCTCCGCAGGCCCTGCCGATGCCGAATACGGCGTCGAATTGCTGACACCCCGCGGCTTGACCTACCTCGCAACAGCTCCCGGCGATCTCGGGCTCGCGCGGGCATATATCTCCGGCGACCTGCTGCTGCACGGCTCCCACGGCGGCGACCCTTATGACGCCCTGCATGCCCTGTCCGAGGACATCAGTTTTCAACGGCCGTCGGCACGGACGATGGCTCAGATCACGCGGTCGATCGGCCTCGAACACTTCAAGCCGATCGCCCCGCCGCCGCAGGAGCAGCTGCCCCGGTGGCGGCGCATCGCCGAAGGACTGCGGCACAGCAAAACCCGTGACGCAGAGGCCATCCACTACCACTACGACGTCTCGAACACCTTCTACGAGTACGTTCTCGGTTCTTCGATGACGTACACCTGCGCGTGCTACCCGAATCGGGAGGCGACGCTGGAAGAAGCTCAGGAGAACAAATACCGGCTCATCTTCGAGAAGCTCAAGCTCAAGCCCGGTGACCGGTTGCTCGACATCGGTTGCGGTTGGGGTTCGATGGTCCGCTATGCCGCTCGACGTGGAGTGCACGTCATCGGTGTGACCTTGTCCGCCGAGCAAGCCGAATGGGCGCAGCAGGCCATCGCCGACCAGGGCCTCGGCGAGTTCGCAGAAGTGCGTCACAGCGACTACCGCGACATCACCGAAACCGGCTTCGACGCGGTGTCATCGATCGGACTGACCGAGCACATCGGCATCAGCAACTACCGCTCGTACTTCAGATTCATCCGCGCGAAGTTACGCGATGGCGGAATCCTGCTGAATCACTGCATCACCCGGCCGGACAACCGCAGCCGCGGCAAAGCAGGTCCGTTCATCGACCGGTACGTGTTCCCTGACGGGGAGCTCACCGGATCGGGCACCATCATCACCGCGATTCAAGATGTCGGGTCGATGGAGGTGGTGCACGAGGAGAATCTGCGCGAGCACTACGCGATGACCCTGCGCGACTGGAACCGGAACCTCGTCGCGAACTGGGACAACGCCGTCGAGGAAGTAGGCGAAGGCACCGCCCGCCTGTGGGGTCTGTACATGGCGGCATGCCGATTGGGATTCGACCGCAACATCATTCAGCTGCACCAGGTGCTCGCGGTGAAACTCGACGACAAGGGCGGCAACGGTGACCTGCCGCTGCGCCCGTGGTGGGACGCCTGACCGGACCGGCTTCTCAGCGCGGCGAGTGCAGCTCGATCAGTTCGGTGATGTGCTTGGTCGCCTGCTCGAGAGGTCGCGTCGACCGCGCTGCCTGAGACAGGATCACTGCGCCCTCGACCGAGGCGATGATCGTCGTGGCCAGGGACTCTGCGGTCGCGGCATCGATCCCGTCTGCGGTCAGCCGCGTCAGGATGGCATCGCTCCACTCACGGAAGATGGCGGCCGCGGCGTCCGCAGCGTCTGGAGCCTCGGCTCGGCCCTGAACTGCTGCGACCACAGGGCAACCACCCTCGAAATTGCTGTCCATCAAGAGCTTCGACCACATCTGGCCGATTGCGGCCACCGGATCCGGCCGGCTGGTGAACGTCTTCAGCAGTGCCGTCATCGAATCGCCCACAGATCGGGTCGCGGCAGTCACCAGCTCGGACTTGCCTCCGGGAAAGTTCAGATAGATCGATCTTCTCGCCACACCGCTGCAGCGCAAGATCTCGGTGACCCCGGTGCCCGAAACCCCGTGCCGCCGCATCAGATCAGCCGTCGCCCCCGTCAGCCTGTCGCGCACACTCACACCGTCACCTCGTCCATCGCTCACCGTCAGGTTTGAAATATACCATTCGTTCTACTAGCGTCATCGAGGAGTAGAACGATCGATATAGCTTGACTCGAACCCAGGGATGGAGCACCACATCATGACGAAGACCGTGTCGTTGTCGACGCCACTGGATCTGCCATGCGGACAGATCCTTCCCAATCGGATCATGAAATCGGCCCTGAGCGAGGGACTCGGCACAGCGCATCATGCTCCCGATGTCCGCCTCGAACGCCTGTATGCACGCTGGGCGGCCGGTGATTACGGGCTGATCGTCACCGGCAACGTGATGGTCGACCGGCGGTATCTCGGCGAACCGGGCAACGTCGTCCTCGAGAACGACAGCGAACTCGACGCATTCCAGCGCTGGGCCAAGACGGCTCAGGACGGCGGCTCCCCGATCTGGATGCAGCTCAACCACCCTGGTCGGCAGGCCAATCCGATCACCACCGACGGCCCGACCGTCGCCCCGTCGGCCGTCAAACTGGACATCCCGGGCATCCCCACTCCCCGCGAGCTGACCGACACCGAGATCCGCGACGTCATCGAGCGGTTCGCCGTGTCGGCCGGCATCGCCGAGGTCGCCGGGTTCGACGGAGTCCAGATCCACGGCGCGCACGGCTATCTCATCTCCCAGTTCCTCTCCCCCCTGGCCAACAAGCGATCCGACCGCTGGGGTGGATCGACGGCGAACCGCGCACGGTTCGTCCTGGAAATCATCCGGCGGGTCCGCGAAGCCGTTGGTCCGGGGTTTGCCGTCGGCATCAAACTGAACTCTGCCGACTTTCAACGCGGCGGCTTCTCGGAAGAAGAGTCGCGCACGGTGGTCGAGATGATCGCGGCGGAGCGAATCGACCTCATCGAGATCAGCGGTGGCAGTTACGAATCACCGGCGATGATGGGCCGCCCGGCGGTGTCGGCGCGTACCCGTGCCCGCGAGGCATACTTTCTCGATTACGCCGAGACGATTCGCGAAGTCGCGGCAGACGTACCACTGGCCGTGACCGGTGGCTTCCGCACCCACACCGGCATGGCCGACGCCATCGCCTCGGGCGCCTGCGACGTAGTCGGTCTCGGACGCCCGACAGCCTTGGCCCCCAAAGCGGCACAGGGCGTTATGGCGGATACCTCGGCGACGCTGCCGACCACGCAACGATCCGTCAAATTGCCGCGTCGCCTCACCGGCACCGCCCAGGTCAAAGCCCTCAATGGCGCCCTGGACCTGCAGTGGCACACCGATCAGCTGCACACGATGGGGGCCGGTGGCGACCCTGATCCACACCGACCACTGTGGCGCACAGCGGTCACCACCGTCCGACGCAATGGGATCGACGCGTTTCGGAGTCAGCGTGGGCACCTCGGCACCTCAGACAAGAAGGCCGTTCGGAAGTTCCGGATCGAACGCGCCGTCGGCCGGTACGTCGCGAACCCGGTGGTGGCCGCGCTGACGAGGGTCGGCATCACCACGACTTTCGCTACCGAACTCGAGACCATCGGACGCCGAACCGGGCTGCGTCGGACAGTTCCCGTGTCGGCGGCCTTCGACGAGACCGGCGCCTGGGTGATCAGCCAGCACGGCGCGCGGTCGGGCTGGGCGAACAACATCAGCGCCAACCCGACGGTTCGCATCAAGCAGGGACGACAATGGCGAAGCGGCACAGCCGAACTTGTTCATGATGATGACGTAACCAAGCGGGTTCGTACTTTCGCGCCGAATCCGGTGTTCGCGTCGTTGACCGCAGCCTCGTTCCGGGCCCTGCAGAGCGACCCGGTCTCGGTGCGCATCTCGTTCACCGACCGGTAGTAGGACTACAAAAGCACCTCGGTCAGTCACGACGGGCTAGAGCAGCGGCTTGGCGCCCAATTCGGTGGCCAGCAGCGCGATCGCGATCTGCTCGGGATCCTGCCGCGGGTCGGGCTTGGAATCGCGTGCGGTGGCGATCATCTCGTCGCGTTCGTCGTCGGTGAGATCTTCATCGCTGACTGGTTCGGGCTCTGGAGGAAGCGGTTCCGGTTCCGGTTCAGGCTCCGGTTCAGGGGGCTCGCCGTCTCCGGCGTGCGACGCAACACCGCCGCCCCTGCTGGGGCGAACGTAAGGCTGCTTCGTCTCGGGTTTACGGGCTTTGGTGGGAGTCGCCGCAGCAGGTTTCGGTTCGGCGGGCAACGACGACGCGGAATGCACCGACACCTGCCAGGTCCCGCCGAACACGTAGTGGAGCGCCGAGGTGATGACGTCGACCGCATGCTTGGAACTCAAGCGCTCGACCAGGGGCGCGGACTCATGACTCAGGATGAGGGTGCTGCCTTCGACACCGCGCACCGACGCTCCCGACAACATCACCTCGGTGACCTTGTTGGCGGTCCGGACCGCAGTGCGGACCTCCTGCCACTTGGCCTGCACCGCAGCAAGATCGGGGCCGTCCGAGGCAGCGGGCGCCGCTGCGGCGGCGACAGGCTCTGGATCCGGCTCGGGTGCGGGCTCTGGTTCGAACTCCGGTTCCGGCGGCAGCGGGATGTCGGGTTCCGATGCCGCAACCGGCTCCGGAGTGGGCTCGGGTTCCGGAGCAGGTTCCGGCTCAGGCGTCGGGACCGGTTCGGGGGTGGGAGCTGGTTCGGGAGTAGGCGCCGGCGCAGGGGTCGGAGCTGGTTCCGGGGTGGGAGCTGGTTCCGGAGTGGGAGCTGGTTCCGGGGTGGGCGCAGGCGACGGGACCGGAGCGGCCTCTGATGTCTGAGCCTTGTCTTCCTGGGGCTTGTCTTCCTGGGGCTTGTCTTCTTGGGGCTTGCGCTGGGAGGGACGCACGAACTTCGCAGCCGGATCGTCCGCAGGTGCAGGCGCGGGCGCCGACCCCTGGAGCGCCACTGGCGCCCCCGGCCTCACCCCACCTGCGGAAGGTACCGGCGCGCCGCCTGCCAGTTGCGCCTCGATGCGTTCGATACGTTGCAACACCGCAGATTCGGAGTCGGTGGCCGCGGGCAGCAGCATCCGGGCACACATCACTTCGAGCAGCAGCCGAGGGGACGTGGTGCCCCGCATCTCACCGAGTGCAGCGTGGACGGTCTCGGCGAAACGGGCGAGCGTGCCGGGTGCCAGTTTGGCCACCTGCGCCTTCATCGCCTCGACCTGATCGTCCGGGGCCTCCACCAGGCCGCGCGCAGCGGCGTCGGGCACGGCGTCCATCAGGATCAGGTCGCGCAACCGCTCGAGCAAGTCAACAGCGAAACGGCGGGGATCATGACCGGCGTCGACCACCGACTCCACCGTTCCGAACAGTACGGCGCCGTCGTGGTCGGCGAGCGCGTTGATCGCGCTGTCGATGAGTGCCACATCGGTGACACCGAGCAGCATCAACGCGCGCTGATAGGTGACGCCCTCGGGACCTGCTCCGGCGAGCAACTGATCGAGCACGCTGAGCGAGTCACGAGGCGAACCGCCGCCTGCTCTGATGACCAGCGGGAAGACCGTCGGCTCGACCGTCACCTGTTCGCTGGCACAGATCTTCTCGAGAAGAGTCCTCATGACCGTCGGTGCGAGCAACCGGAACGGATAGTGGTGGGTTCGCGAGCGGATCGTCGCGAGCACCTTCTCCGGCTCGGTGGTCGCGAACACGAAGATCAGATGCTCCGGCGGCTCCTCGACGATCTTGAGCAGCGCATTGAAGCCGGCGGGGCTGACCATGTGGGCCTCATCGATGATGAACACCCGGTACCGCGACTCCGCGGGCGCGTAGAAGGCCTGGTCCCTCAGTTCACGGGTGTCGTCGACGCCACCGTGGCTCGCGGCGTCGAGTTCGATGACATCCATGTTGCCCGGCCCGCCCGGTGCCAACGCCACACACGACGAGCACACCCCGCACGGCGTCGAGGTCGGTCCCTGCTCGCAGTTGAGCGAACGCGCGAGAATGCGGGCCGATGAGGTCTTACCGCAGCCGCGCGGACCGGAGAACAGGTACGCGTGATTGATACGCCCCGAATCCAGCGCACGTCCCAGCGGCTCGGTGACATGCTCCTGTCCGACGACCTCGGCAAACGTCGCAGGGCGATAAGTCCGGTATAGAGCCACGCTGCGAGACTACCGGCGGGGTGTGACGACCGCGGCGTCAGGCAGAAGCCGGCGCGTGATCATCGGCACCACGCGTGCGCCATGCGCGCACTTCGCCTGGTCCCCACACGATCAACGTGCTGACGGCGCTCACACCGAACACCCAGAGATACGGGGCCGCAGAGAACCAGCGCAGCCAATCGGGGAACGGGGTCATGAACATGCCGGTGCCATAGAACGGCTTCATACCCAGCGCGCCACCGGGAAGATAGTTGCGCCAGACGAACACGGTGACGAACAGGGCGGGTGCCGCGAGCAGCGACCATCCGGCGGCCGTCCTGCTGCCCCGGCGCCACGCCGCGATGGGCAGATGTACCGCGATCACCAGCAACGGAACGAACCACACCCAGTGATGTCCCCAGGTGAAGGGCGACACCGCGGTGGTCGTCATCCCCGTCAGGCACAACGCGAGTAGTTCCTGACCGTGCCGATAAGCCAGGTACGCCGCAGACAGGCCCAGCACCACAGCGACCGCGGACAGCACCAGCCACAGCGCGTCACTCGGTGTCGTGGTGTGGAAAACGGTGGACAGCGCACCCTTGATCGACTGATTGCTCGGGGCGTCGGTCGGTCCCACCCGGCCCGAGTTGATCACCCGGTCGGTCCAGTAATTCCACGACTGCCTCGGGGTCACGAGGGCGCCGATGACGACGGTCGCCACGAAGGTCGCGATGGCCACCGTCACAGCTCGCCATCGCCGGGTGATGGCGAGATAGAGGATGAAGAACGCAGGGGTGAGTTTGATGCCGGCCGCGATCCCGACCCCGATCCCCTTCAGGCGGCTGCCATCGGGGCGCAGGAGGTCGGCGAGCACGATCGCCATCAGGAACACGTTGATCTGGCCGTACCAGATCGTCGTCCGCACAGGTTCCATCAACGTCGAGATGCAGACGATCGCCCCCGCCACCACCAGCAGGCGCCAGTCGGCGCGATAGCCCAGGCTCCGGAAGGACGCGACGACCACCCAGTACAGGGCCACGAAGATCGCTGCACTCCACAGCTTCACAGCCATGCCGACACTCACCCAGGTGGTCGGCTGGAACACGATCGTGGAGAACGGCGTATAGGTGTAGAGAAGCCCATTTCTGAGCATCGGGATGTCGTAGAGCGGCCTGCCGTCGGCCAGATGCTCGGCACCCGCGCGGTAGACGTCGAGGTCGACCTGGTTCTTGAAGAGCCCGAAATGTCTGGTGTCGAGAGGGATGAACTTCACCTGCACATACACCGCGATCAGTGCACCCACCACGAACGCCACCAACACCAGTGGGCCGGCCGGGAACCGCACCCGGTCCACCGCTTGCGTGCCGCCGGCCCCCACCTGCTCCGCTGTCACCTTCACTCCTCACACCCCGTCTGAAGGGATGCTAGCCCGCTTCGACCACAGCGGCCTGCACGACAGGGCGGGACTGCATTCGCAACCACAGGACGGCGGCGACTGCGGCAACCACGAAAACCCAGTTGTACGGGTCGTAGGTGAACCAGCGCAGCCACGAGATCCCGAACTTGTGGAACAGGCCCGTGTAATAGGCGTCAGGAACCATACGGTCGATCTGGGTGACCGGGAATCCGCGATAGGTCCGCCAGACGAACGTCGCCAGCAGAAGACCCAGCACGGCTGACACGGACAGCAGCAGGGTCACCCACCGCCGCGACTGCAGCACCATGTGCACTCCGATGACCAGCAACGGGACCACCCACACCCAGTGGTGACCCCACGACATCGGCGAGACGACCGTCCCGGTCATCCCCACCATCGTCACCGCCAGCAACTCGTGGCCCCGCCGATGAGCCATGGAGGCGGCCACCATCCCCAGCACGAGTGCGGCTACCGCCAGAGTGATCCAGACCAGCGCGTTGGGGTGCTCGGTCTGCCACAGATTGGCCAGCGCGCCGCGGATCGACTGGTTCCCGACGGTGTTGGGAGCACCCACACGCTTGGAGTCGATGAACGTACCGGTCCAGTACTGCCACGAATCACGGGGCAGGATCGCGAAACCCAGCGCGATGGTTCCGACGAATCCGGCGCAGGCCAGCCACACTGCCCGCCAGTTGCGGTTGATCACCAGATACAGCACGAAGATCAACGGGGTCAGCTTGATGCCGGCGGCGATACCGACACCCAGCCCACGAACGCGACTGTGTTTGCCCTGCAGCAGGTCCCACATGATCAGCAGCATCAGGAAGACGTTGATCTGGCCGTACCACATGGTGGTGCGCACCGGTTCCATCAGCGTGCTCACCAGCACCAACGCGATCGACAGCGTACGGATCGGCCAATTGATCTGGTAACCAAGGTATTTGAAGCACATGACGATCACGAGATACAGCGCGATGAAGATGCCCGCCATCCAGACCACCCGCGCCATCTCGACGGTCATCAACGCAAAGGGTATGAAGACGACGACCGATGCCGGGGCGTAGGTGTAGTCCATGACTCCGACGAACTTCGCCTCGTAGAGACGATCGCCGTCGAGCACCGCCTGCGCGCCCTGGCGATACACCTCGAGGTCGAGTTGATTGCCGAACAGACCCCAGTACGGGGTGTCGAGCGGGACCGCGAGATGTTGCAGGTACACGGCCAGCAAGCCGAGGACCACCGCTCCCCCGACGATCAGGGCCGGGCGCGGCAGGGTCGGGTCAGATTTGTTCTGCAAGCAACTTGTCCGCTGCAGCCAGCAACACACACGTTGCCACCCCATCCATCGCCGAACGGAGTTCTTCGATGCCGGGGAATGTGGGCGCCAAGCGGATGTTGCGGTCCTCGGGGTCGCTCTTGTACGGGAATGCCGAGCCCGCACCGGTCAGCGAGATCCCCGCCTCTTTGGCGAGTTCGATCACACGGCGCGCGGTGCCGTCCACCACGTCGAGGCTGACGAAGTAGCCGCCTTCAGGGTCCGTCCAAGACGCGACCTTGGCATCACCCAGCCGGTCGGACAAGATCTCCATGACCAGCGCGAACTTGGGCAGCAACAGGGCGCGGTGTTTGGCCATGTGCTCACGGACACCGTTCGCGTCGCCGAAGAAACGCAGGTGGCGCAGCTGGTTGAGCTTGTCCGGGCCGATGGTCTTCACACCGGCGTGGCGCTGATACCAGGCAAGGTTCTCGGCCGACGAACCGAAGAAGGCGACGCCGGCACCGGCGAACGTGATCTTCGAGGTCGAGGCGAACAGGTAGACCCGGTTGGGGTGGCCCGCGTCCGCGGCGAGACCGAGGATGTCGATCGGCTCGGGCGGCGCCTCGAGCAACGTGTGGACCGCGTAGGCGTTGTCCCAGAAGATCCGGAAGTCAGGGGCTGCGGCCGGCAGCGACACCAGAGCGCGAGCGACCTCGTCGCTGTAGGTGGCGCCGGTCGGGTTGGAGTACGTCGGCACGCACCAGATCCCCTTGATCTGGGGATCGGCCGCAACGAGTTCGGCACACACCGCGACGTCGGGGCCGTCGGGGTTCATCGGGACCGCGATCATCTCGATGCCGTAGGACTCCGCGATGGAGAAGTGCCGGTCGTAGCCCGGCGACGGGCACAGGAACTTGATCGGGCCGTGCGCCCACGGAGTCGCCGAATCCGGTGTGCCGTGCAGGAGCCCGAAGATCACGAGGTCATGCATGTACTCCAGGCTGGCGTTTCCACCGGCGAGCAGGTTGTCGGCGGGTACCCCCAGCAGTTCACCGAAGATCTCGCGGAGTTCGGGCAGGCCGGTCAGACCGCCATAGTTGCGGCAATCCGTTCCGCTCGCGTCGCGGTAGACATCGGCCCCCGGCAGCGACAGCAGGTCGGCCGACAGATCAAGCTGCTCCGGCGAGGGCTTGCCACGGGTGAGGTCGAGCGCGAGACCGGCTTCGATGAGCTTCTGGTACTGCTCCCGCAGGTCAGCCTGGGTGGCGGTCAGCTGGCTGGCACTCATCGAGTGGAAGTTCACGTCGGCCTTTCGCCCGGAACATCACTCGCCCCGGAACTGTAGTTGTGGGCGCGGGCACCCTCGACGGCGCAAGTGCTCCGAACAAAATTAGGGGACCCCGCGCACCCGACAGAGCCCGCTGACCCTTGCTGCCTTCCGGCCCTGGGGGAGTTCACAGGATGCACGCCGCGCGGGATCCGTTGTCGAGTGTAGCGGGCGCAATCCATGGGAGAAAACCCACCGACTCCCCGAGCCCGCTGCGCTGCGTCTGGCATGCCCTGGAGCAGGCGAGTTTGGGGAGGTCACCGGATTACCGGTAGGCTGCCGGACGGAGGATTCGCCTAGTGGCCTATGGCGCTCGCCTGGAACGCGGGTTGGGTTAATAGCCCTCAGGGGTTCGAATCCCCTATCCTCCGCCAAGTGGTCGTTATTCGAACCCGGCGCGCACGTAAGTGCGCGCCGGGTTCTTTTTGGTCCGGTGAAGCTGAGTAGCGCGCCACTCCAAGCCTCCGGCTCGGGCTCGGGCTCGGGCTCGGTAGCGCCTATAGATCCGGCAGCCCGGGCCTCATTCAAGAGCCTGTCCACGACGGGCTTCGCCCGCGCCGCCACCGTCGTGTCGGGGCCGGGGCCGGGGCCGGGGCGGGGCCGATAGTCATGATGCTCGCCAACGGCGCGCGCACGTCGGCGTACTCAACGCTTCCATCCTCGTCGAGGAAGAGCTTCGCAAACATGCCCTGGTTCAGCCTGAACCCATTGGAATGACTGCAACCACGGACAGAAGCGCCCCGGCAGCGGCGTATGGAAGGTAGCCGACACCCCGGCTACCACCGCCCCAGCCGCCAAGGGCAACGTCATCCCTCCGTATAACCAGATGGCTGTGCTCACTCAAGGCCCTGGTTCCGTATCTAGAGGCAACGATCTATCCCAAGGACAGGATTCATCCACCAGATGGAAGCCAATCGAGAACATCCGGATTTCACCTGAACGTGACGAATTGAGAAGGCGCACTAGGACGATCGGGCGCGCGTTCTTGCAGACAGAGCTTCAGTTCTCGCTCTCTCCAACTGACGCAGCGAACTGGATGCTGACCGCACCGCCCTTCTTCAACAGCTCTGCCGAGTCAGGCGACGTGCTGAACAGCACGGGAATGCCAGTCATCGTCAGTGGCGGCGAACTCCACTGACCAGCCTGTTCGTCAAGCGGAGCCACCTCTGCGACCAACAGGCCTGACGCGCCCGCCTTCACGGAGTTCGCATACTTGCTATCGATGGGGCAGCCGCCCGGTTCAACGACGACCACTGAACCTGGGCTATCGCCGAACGCCTCACCATTGCATCCATCCCCTGCTTGGACGATCGAAACGTTCGCGATATCAGCGCCCCGAGAGAACCCGAAGGGTCTGAGAGCAACTTCTGCGCCGTCGACGCTCGCGACCACCGGCCCCGGCGTGTAGGAGAAGGTCGCTACGGGAGGGCTACTACTACTCGGCGACACGGCATAGGCGCTGCTACTGCCGCTGGCCAACTGATCGTTGCCGTCCGTGGCGCATCCCGCCAACCCAGCGCATAGCGCAAGGACAGACAAGACGCTAGCTGCTCTATGTGATCTAGACATCGCGGCTTCTGCCCCTTAGAGACTTGATTTCAGCCACCGAAGCGGGAGCTGAAGACGGAATAGGTGAGCTCGGCGGCATGCTGCGCCAGTGAATCGCGTCTGCGTCTGACGAGCGCACTTCCGGGTAACGGTTCGGCTCGACAATCTCGAACATGACAATCGAATACGCGACCGCCGCCACATCGATCCCTTCAGGATGCTCAGCTTCGTCTCGTATGTCGAACCTCAGTCCCTGTGTGGCGAAAGGCTCATGCCGCGAACGGAATACCGCGATCACGGCGTACCGTTCCGACCAGCACGCAATCAGCTCGACATCCTCCGCGGCAATGAACGAGCGTCCTTGAACGAGGGTCGCTTCCACCTCGCCGGCCACTCGACGTGCAACCTCATCCCAACCGACGGATTCAGATGGCACCATGTCACCCTCCTCGAGCATTCGGCCTACCTGAATGATCATGCGTCTGGCGGCCTCTGACCGCCCTCGTCCTCAGGGTTCATCGAAATGCCATTGACCTTGTCGATCTGATCTCGGCTCGACATCCACTGTGGGCACTCGATCATCCCGACACAGTATCCAGTGACCACTCCCTGTGGCTTTCCGTCCGGAATCTGCTCCCCACCGGGAAGTGTTCCTTCCATCTGCACGACTGTCCTGAACGTGATCGGAGGAGGGACGCCTTCGCAACGTACTTGCCACGCGTTGATCGAATGGCACTCCTTACGCCAGAACTGCTTTTCGTAGATCAACGTCCGCCCCCGAGTGTCGTTTTCATCGAGCTTTCCACACTGGGATTCGATGGTTTGTTTGACGACATCGCGTTCGGTCATTTTGTGCTTGTGGAAGATCTTGTCCCACCCCCTCCCCTTGTCGGTACCCGCGTTGTAGTAGCCGCGCCGAAGGGGTACTTGGTTGCCGCACTGGTCCTCGTACGTACCAAGTATCTCGTTGGTGGGGTAATTGGCATCAGCGTCGTGCCGAGCGTCGGCGAGTACATCAGGCAGCGACAATGTCGGTAGATCCACCAAGCCGTTCCTGGTTTGGGGCCCTCCTGGGACTGGAACGATTGGCGTGGCACCCGGCGCCGGGATATCGGTCGGCGCGTGAGCGCCGACATTCGGTCCGGTCGGAATCTCGGGTGCTGTGGTCGGGATGCCCGGAGCCACAAGTTCAGGGCTGGTGGGCGTCGTGGTTGGTGCCTCACCTGGGTCTCGGCACACGTGCGGCACGGGCGGTGGCGGCGCCTGAGAAGGGTCGCTGCCCGGGTTGGCGGCCGACCAGCTGGCGACCCACGCCGCGTGGTAGGCGGCAGTTTCGCGGGCGCATCGCTCGGCGGGCGTTTCGCTGTTCGCCGATCCGGCAAAAGCGATCGCGACCAGCATCGAGGCTGTCATCAGCAGTGTCGCCAACAATGCGAGCACAGGCCGCGACTTGGGGTGGCCGATCGCCCAAGCAGTTTTTGACATAGGGGTGTCCCCTGAAGTCGTCACAGAGATAGCCGCTACAGCCAGGTACGTGCGGAAAACACGTTCAACGTGTCATCGGCAGTCGCCGTGGATACCGACATCCGCGCGCCGGACCGGATACTGACCGGTCCCCAGCAGCCATCCACCTTGATGTGGACTCGCTTGGCGGTGATCGACGCCCGATCCTTCTGGAACGTCTTCTTACCCAGAGGTATCTCGGTGATGGTGCCGGGCTTGATCGTCGTCTGTACCGACGGTCCAACGCTTGCCGATGCGCCCAGGTTTGCCGACGGCCCGGTTGGTCCGATCGAGACGCCCACGTTCGGGCCCACCGAGGCCGTCAAACCAACTGTCGCACCGGAAGATACGTCGATCTGACATCCAACGATCAGATACTGCTCGACGATCGCCGCCTGAACCGCCTCGGTTCCCTTGCCCGCGATCGTGCCGGCCACCTTGGCGGTGAACTCACCCTCCCGCGAAAAGGGACTCTGGGCGAGATTGTGCATCGGATTGGCAACCAGCTCAGTGGCATTGAGATCGAGCTGCCAGCCATCATCGGTCACCGTCGAATCGTGCTTGGACTCCAGCGGCGTCGGCGTCGCAGACGCCACCCCTGAACCTAAAACTGCCGCAGCCGCCACCGCGACCAAGACAGCAGACATCCGCATAGCTTGAGACATCAAGACCCCCGTTTGAATTTCAAGATCAAACACTGCGAAGAATATTGCATACACTAAACCCGAGCGCAAGCTGACCCCTACCTGGGTTGGAGCGTGTCACGTCGCCCCGCCCGTGCCCGTAGTCCGAACGGTCTGAACCTGACCTCGCCAAAGACAGACCGAGGCGCCAAGTCCCCTACTGCTTGGCTAAACATGGGCGGTCTGAGTGGAACCGCACTGCCCGACAGCGCGTCCGCGCATTTGCTGCCTGGCCTAGACCTGGTTCGATGGAATATGGAAACGACAGGCAGCCCTGATGCGGAGCTGACGACCCTCCCGCCTCTTCTATTGCTGCGCGGCTCCGACTTCGCCGTAGTCACCTTCGAGAAACGCCGACTCGCCACACGCATCCTCAGATCAGCAAACAACCTCCCCTAACCCCTCATCTCACGTACTGGGAACCTCGTGGAACATCCATCGACAACTGGCGCACCCATCGCGACAGAACACCAAGCCATCGGCTTCCGCTGCCCTCCACGGCCTCGAAGTCTTCCAAGCCGAACTTGCCGACGATCCGCTTCGCCTCCATCACTAACCCAGTTCCCGACGTTTCCGCAGGTCAGCAAAGTACTCAAGCACACGCTCGACCTCTTGTAGAGGGTTCGAAAGCCGTCCCGGTAGCTCCGCCACGAGCACGACGGAACCGGCGTACACGAGCAGTGTGCGCCGGTTTTCTTTACTTCTGGAGAGATACAGACCAGCGGTTCCGGTCTTCGAGGGCACATTCCCCTGCCCCGTCACCGCAGGCGATGTATTTCACCACCGAATCGAAATCAGCGATCCTACGGACCCTTTTGCTATAGTTCTCGGTTGAGACAGATACGTCCAACAAATGGCGCAACTACTGGGGGCTCGATGGCTAGGAAACAGATCGTTCAATTCATCGACGACATCGACGGCAGCGTGCTCGATGATTTCGTCACCGTCCGATGGGGACTCGGCGACAAGCAGTACGAGTTCGACACCTCCCCGGAGCATGCCGACGAGTTCTACGAGTCGCTCGAGAAATATGTGTCGATCTCACGCCGTGTCGAGTCTGTCCGACAGGGCCGCAACACCTCCCGCGGCGCACCGGCCTCCCGCGATGTATCCGTCATTCGGGAATGGGCTCGCGAGAACGGCTACGAGGTCAATGCCCGCGGTCGTGTTTCGGCCCCGATCATCGAAGCGTTCGACGCGGCGCACTGATTCACTCCACGACCGACAACTCACAGGCGACTCTCCAGCCGCGCTGACAGACCCGCCTCCTGCAGATCGAGACGTTCGAGCATCGCACGTACGGCTTCATCGTCGATGTCGCCCGCGTCGCGACTCTCGATCAACGCGTCCCGTTGTGCCTGCAGCACACGGCGGTACAGCGTCGCAAAGGTCTCGGCCCGTTCTGTGTGGGCGTCGGGATCCGGCATCTCTTCGACGTCACGAGACTGCCTCGCGACGGTGGTGCGAATGAAGTCGACGGTGGAGGAGTCGAGACCATCTGGCGGCGAGGCGACGAAATCCTCGATCACGCCGTCGGATGCAAAATGCACGATGCTCTCTGCTTTCGACGTCTCGCGCTGGACGTACCGTTCCTCTTCTTCGGAATGCAGATGCAGCCGGGCGATCATCCACGGCAGCGTGGTGCCCTGGATCAGAATCGTCCCGACGGCCACCACGAACGCGATCGCCTGAATCGCCGATCGCTCCGGAAACGGCTCACCGGATTCCAGAGTCGCCGGTATACCGGATGCCGCGGCCAAGGTCACCACACCGCGCATACCGGTCCACGAAACCACCAGACTCTCTTGGAAAGTCAGCTTTCTGCGGTCTATCTTGTCCCGCCACGACTTCACCTTCGCGCTCGAGCGGCGCGGGGCCTTATCGGGTTTGTCGGTCGTCTTTTTTCGCGGACGCGGAGCCCGCGGCCCCGCGGAGATCTCCAGCTCCGCCGCATTGCTGGACATGTGACTGCTCAGCAATCCGCGGCCGAACATGAGGAATACACAGAGCGGCCGAGTTACGAGAACGGCGAACAGGACCACCAGCGAGGCCAGCGCGACCCCGACCAGTGATTCACGCGCCTCTCGTAGGTCATCGATGATGAATCGCAGCTGTAACCCGATGTAGGCGAACACAAAAGCTTCCAACAGAACATCCACCGAGTTCCAGACGTATCGCTCCTGCAGTCTGGTCTGGTAGCCGGCATGTACCGATCCCGACCCCACCACGAATCCGGCGATCACCACCGCGAGCACCCCGGAGGCATGCAGGTACTCGGCGGCGACGAAGGCCGCGAACGGCACCACGAAACCGAGGACCGTTTCCAGCGCCGGGTTCTTGAGGTGTCGGCGGATCCACAGCGTCCCGAATCCCATGACCACACCCACGATGGGACCGAGGACCGCGTTGTAACCGAACAGCAGCAACGGGTTTCCGATGAATGAGTGGGTACCCGCGATCTGCGACACCGCGATCGCGAACAGCGACAGCGCTGCCGCATCGTTCACCAGTGACTCCCCGGTGAGGATCGCCATGACGCGCCTGGGAAGACCCAGCTTTCGTCCGATGGCGACCGCCGTCACCGCATCCGGGGGCGCCACGATCGCACCGAGCAGCAACGCCAGCAAGAACGTGAACTCGGGGATGAACAGGGTCGCCACCAATCCCACGGTGAAGGCCGTGACGACCACCATCGCGACCCCGAGGCCGAGAATCGGCTTGATGTTGCGCAAAAAGCTCGGGAAGGAAAAGCCGAGAGCCGCCGAATACAGCAGTGGCGGCAGGACAACCGTCAGCAGGATATGGGACTCGAGTTCCACCCGCGGCAACCCGGGAATGAACGAGATGAGCAGTCCGACCACCAGGATGATCAAGGCCGGTTGCATGCCACGGCGATCCGCGAGCGCGGTGACGATAACGGCGCCCACCAGCACCAGAAGGAGCAGTTCCATGGGCGGATTGTGTCAGCTGGAAGGTGTTCCCGCTGGGTGTCGGCCCACCGCCCACCCCTGTCTTGCTAGTCGTCGCCAGGTTCCTCCGGCCGCGCCTTGGACGGTTGCACCCGCTTGGGCTCCCCCGGCATCTTCGGATAACTCGGCGGGTACGGCATGTCTCCCAGCCCGTCGCGCTCGTCCCGTTCGACGAGTTCGATCAGTGAGTCGAGACTGCCGCGGCGCGAATCGATGTCGGCCATCGGATCACCGCGACGCGCGAGCAGCGCCGGAACGGTGGCGATGGTGCAGTCGAGCGGATCGACATCGACCAATTCCTCCCAGCTCACCGGGGTCGACACGGTCGCGGTCGGGGTGCGCCGCGCCGAGTAACCGGCCGCGATGGTGCGATCACGCGCGTTCTGGTTGAAGTCGATGAAGATCCGTTCCCCGCGCTCCTCCTTCCACCACGACGTGGTGATCGAGGAACTGTCACGACGTTCCAGCTCACGGGCCAGTGCGATCACCGCGCGGCGGGCCACGATGAAGTCCCACCTGGGCTCGATCGGCACATAGACGTGTAGCCCGCGACCGCCCGAGGTCTTGGGATAGCCGTGCAACCCGAGCTCGTCGAGCAGCGGCCGCAACACGTCGATAGCGACGCGGCGGGCATCGGAGAAGTCGGTCCCCGGTTGTGGATCGAGATCGATGCGCAGCTGATCCGGATGGTCGTTGTCCGGCGCGATCGTCGGCCACGGATGGAACGTGACCGTACCCAGGTTCGCGGCCCAGACGATGTCCGGCGCGCTGGTGGTGCGGATGGCATCGGCCTTGCGCCCGGACGGGAAGGTGATCGACGTCGATTGCACATGCTCGGGACGTTTTGCCGCGACCCTTTTTTGGTAGATCTCCTCCCCCTCGATGCCGTCGGGAAACCGCTGAAGGAATGTCGGCCGGTCGCGCAGCGCGTTCAACAGGGCGCCGTCGACTGCGACGGTGCGGTAGTACTCGACCAGATCTCTTTTGCGGCCGCCCTTTTCACCGAGCTGCGGAAAGTAGATCTTGTCAGGGTTGGACAACCGGACGGCGGTGCCGTCGACGTCGAGTTCTTCGGCGGGTGATCTGGCCATCAGTCCTGTCCCTCCAATACATCGAACAGGTCGTAGGTCAACGGGACCTCCAGCTGCTCGTAGCCACAACTCTCGGGGTCGCGGTCGGGGCGCCACCGTACGAACTGCACGGTGTGCCGAAAGCGTGGTCCTTCCATCTGGTCGTAACCGACCTCGACCACCAGCTCGGGCCTGATCGGGATCCACTGCGCAGAACCCTTTTCCTTCCACCTGCTCGGCTCGCCCTCTGCGACGTTGTCGGGGTCCAGTCGCATCGGTTCGAGTAGCTTCTGCAGCTCGATCCGCTTCGCGTCGGAGAACGCACCCGCACCGCCGACCATGCGCAGTTCACCGTCGGCATAAAGCCCGAGGAGCATCGAGCCCAGTCCGGTGCCGCTCTTGTGGACGCGGTAACCGATCACCACGCAGTCGGCGCTGCGCTTGTGTTTGACCTTGATCATCTCTCGTTTGCCCGGCACATAGAGTCCATCGAGGCGCTTGCTGACCACACCGTCGAGTCCTGCCCCTTCGAACTCGGAAAACCAGTTCTGCGCCAGATCGGCATCGGTGGTCACCCGGCTCACGCGACAACGTCCTGCACCCGGGATGGCTTCGAGAAGCGCTTCGCGCCGCACCGAGAACGGCTCCTTGGTCAGATCTTTGTCCCGAGTTGCCAGTGCGTCGAAGCCGATGAACATCGCCGGCGTCTGTTCGGCGAGCATGTCGACCCGGGACTTCGCCGGATGGATCCGGATCGAGAGGGCGTCCCAGCTGAGCCTGCGGACCCCGTCGAACACCGCCTGCACCCCGATCTCGCCGTCGACAACGACCCTGTCCGGCAGCTCTTCTCGCGCCGCCTCGACAAGCTCTGGAAAGTAGCGCCCCAAGTCCTTGCCCCCGCGGGAGCCGATGACGACCTCATCGCCGTCCCGAAAGATGATCGCCCGGAACCCGTCCCATTTCGGCTCGTGTGACCACGCCGAGGCACCCGGATCATTCGGGATCTTCGCAGCCGCTTTGGCCAGCATCGGCGTCACCGGAGGCATCACTGGGAGGTCCATGATGAACCATCCTTCCACTTGTAGGGTCGGAACCGTGGAAAAACGCCCTGCCGGACGCTACGCACCGTCACCGTCAGGCGACCTGCACCTGGGAAACCTCCGGACTGCCTTGTTGGCCTGGATGTTTGCACGCACCA
The DNA here is from genome assembly GCF_003217475.1 of Williamsia limnetica. Lineage (GTDB taxonomy): Bacteria > Actinomycetota > Actinomycetes > Mycobacteriales > Mycobacteriaceae > Williamsia > Williamsia limnetica. The sequence continues at coordinate 248,883 of NZ_QJSP01000008.1, forward strand.
CCGACCGCGCGTTCATGATGCGGGTGGAGGATCTCGATCGAGTCCGCCCAGGATCGGAGCAGCGACAGCTCGACGATCTCGCGAAGGTCGGAATCGAGTGGGACTCGCCTGTGATGCGCCAGTCGCAGCGACTGCCCCATTACGACGCCGTCATCAACGACCTCCGCGAGCGCGGGCTGACCTACGAGTGCTTCTGCACCCGACGCGAGATCCTGGAAGCACCGAGCGCGCCACACGCCGCGGCGGGCGCCTACCCCGGGACCTGCCGCGATCTGAGTGCCTCCGCCCGTCAGGCGAAAATCGACGCAGGCCGCCCACCCGCCATCAGACTGCGTTGTGACCGTGACGAGTTCACGGTCGTCGACACCGTCCAGGGTCCGTATACGGGTGCAATCGACGACTTCGTGCTCCGGCGGGGTGACGGGGTGGTCGCGTACAACCTTGCGGTCGTCATCGATGACGACGCCCAAGGCGTCGACCAGGTGGTGCGGGGGGACGATCTGCTCAGCTCGGCACCTCGGCAGAGTTATCTCGCAGACCTGCTGGGCCTTCCGGCCGTCACGTATGCCCACGTACCACTGGTACTGAACACCGACGGGAAACGACTGGCCAAGCGGGACGGCGCAGTGACGCTCGAGGACTTGGCGCGCACTGGCGTGGATGCGCAGCAGGTCTTGTCACTGATCGCCGAATCCCTGGGACTCGGCGGACCGGGTGAGCGCATCTCAGCACAAACGATGCTCGGCCGGTTCGATCCGCAGACGCTGCCGAAGCATCCGTGGCGAATCGAACCGGCCGAACTGTGCTGAGGAGTCAGGCGGCTACGGGAGCCACCGGTCCACCGGTGAGCACGCGGTATGCGTAGACACCGGCCAGCAAGGTGACCGGGATGGTGACGAGCAGGCCGACGAGGCACAGGATGGCCCCGCCGATGTTCAACAGCACGCAAACCAGTGCAAGTGGGAGAAGCTGGCCCACATTCTCCGTCGTCAACTTGAAACTCGCCTTGATCGCAGCGATCGGATCGAGGTCACGATCGATCACGAACGTCAGCGAGTACCAGAGCAGATAACCGGTGATGAGGACCGGAAGGAAACAGAGGATGAACGCGACCGCGTTGATCAATCCGACCAGGATGGCGACGCCGAAAACCGGGGCCAGGGCCTTGAATCGGAAGAAGTCGCCGAAACCCGGCTTGACACCGTCGGTTTCGCTGAGCGCACCGCGGGTGAACGCCGCCTGGAAGATGATCGACACGATGACCGACACCAGCGACCCGATGATGCTGAGGAGCGAGAAGCTGGCGGATACGGTCAGATCGTCCGAGTTGGTGTATCTGTCCCAGCTGAACGCCGCATTGATCACGCCCGACACCACGACGGCGATCAGGCACATGCCGATCCAGACGCCGGCGTTGCCCTTGAAGCGTGCCCAGCCGTAGCCGAGCGCGTCACCGACGCTCACCGTGGCCGGCTGACCCCCGAAACCCGGCTGACCAGCGAATCCCGGCTGACCCGGACCGCCGTACGGCGGTGGCGGTGGGAATCCGCCCGGCCCCTGTCCGGGCGGCGGGTAACCGCCGGCCGGCGGCGGGTAGCTGCCCTGAGGCGGTGGGTAGTTGCCCTGCGGCGGTGGATAGCTCCCTTGCGGGGGTGGGTAATTGCCGCCCTGCTGCGGATAGCCACCGGGCGGTGGTGGCGGCGGGTTCGAGCCATCCGGCTTGTTCAGAGTCGGACCGTCGTCATTCGGGGGTTCGTTGCTGGTCATCAAGACTTCCTGTGTCGTTGTCGCTGCAATGCAGCTGCCGGCCGGGCCACAGGATGTGCCCCGAGCACGCGATAACCATATCGGCCACACGCCGAACGGCAGGCGCGAAAAGCTCTTCGAGCCGGTCCCTTTCGCTAACGGAGCCCGCGCCCAGGGCCCGAACCGATCGGCCTAGGGCATTTTCTCGCCCGTGAAGTCATTCGGACAACAGAACTTCACCGGCATTCGGTTCACGGCGCGAATAACCGCACTCGGCCACCGCACCGGCGGATGTGGGGCGGACGCCAGACCGCCTCACCAGCACTTACGCCGATGATGATGCTGCCTCAGGGTTGACGAACACCACGTCCCTGGGGCGCTCCCGGGCACGAATCCGGAGGCATCGCAGGGTTGTCCGGTTTACACTCACACCACACATCGGCGAACCGCGGAGCAGCGACTTCGCGTGAGAGGATCACACGACATGAGTGGACCGCAGTACCCAGGCCCCGACCCCACGAATCCCGCCGGCAATCCCCAAGGCCCGGATCTGGGCAAGGGCGGGCCGGCAGGTCCGCCCCCCGGTGCTTATCCGCCACCGCCGCAGGGCAACTACCCGCCACCGCAGGGCAGCTACCCGCCGCCCCCACAGCAGGGAGGGTTCCCGCCCCCGGCCCCGCCGGTGAACGCCGGACAGTACGGACAGCCCGGCGCCGTTGCCGGTGTCGGCGAGACGGCAGGCCTCGGGGTTCGCTTCGGAGCCCGTGTCATCGACTCGCTTGTGGTCGGCATTCCGGTCTACGTCATCAACCTGGTGCTGTTCTGGTCGGCGCCATGGGTCGTGGCACTGCTCGTCTCGATCGTGCTCGCGTTCGCCGGTTTCCTCTACTTCGTGTACTTCGAGACGCAGAAGCAGGGCACCACCGTCGGTAAGAAGCTGCTCAAACTCAAGGTCGTCGGCGCTCAGGGCGGGGTGCCGACAACGGACGAATCAGCCAAGCGCAACAGCTGGATGCTGCTCGGCGTCCTGTCGTCGCTGCCGATCATCTTCCTCGGGTTCATCTTCGGCCTCATCTGGCTGGGTCTGGTGATCGCCATCGCCGTCACCATCAATGGTGACCCCCGGAACCAGGGCTGGCACGACAAGTTCGCCGGCGGAACCACCGTCGTCCGCACCGGATAGTTCACGCCTTCTCGGCACCCGCGTAGTACCGGCGAAGGAACTCGTCCCGGTACTCGTAGTAGGTGCCATCGATGATGGCCTGGCGGGCCCGCTCCACCAACGTCACGATGAAATGTTCATTGTGGATGGTGCACAGCGTGGCCGCCAGGCCTTCTTTGGCTTTGAAGAGATGATGGATGTAGGCGCGGGTGTATTGCGTTGTGTAGTTGTCCATCTCAGGGTCCAGCGGCCTGAAGTCGCGGCGGAATCGACTATTTGTGACGTTGTAGCGACCATCGAGTGAATAAATCGCCCCGTTGCGCGCCACCCGCGACGGCGACACACAGTCGAAGGTGTCGATGCCACTTTCGATCGCGGTGAAGATGTCGTCGGGTTCACTGATACCCAGCAGATGCCGCGCTTTGTCCTCCGGCAGTTCTTCGTTGACCCAGCGGACGATCGTCCCCAGGTTCTGCTTTTCCAGCGCGCCCCCGATGCCGTAGCCGCCGAAACCCCGCCCGCCCTCGGCGACGTCGATGTCGCTCATCGCCCTCAGGTCACGGGCCGCCTTGCGGCGCAGGTCCTCGTACTGGGCCCCTTGGATCACACCCCACAGCGACTGCACCGGCCGGTGAGCACGTGCCGCGGTGAGCCGATTGTGCTCGGCCAGACAGCGAATCGCCCACAACCGGGTGCGCTCGAGCGAGGTCTCCTGATAGGCACGGGTATTCATCAACGTGGTCAGCTCATCGAACCCGAAGATGATGTCGGCACCGAGTTGGTGCTGGATCTGCATCGATATCTCGGGAGTGAACCGGTGGGTGGACCCGTCCAGATGCGACTTGAAGGTGACGCCGTCGTCGTCCACCCTGGCCAGGCGCTCCTTGCCCTCGGCAATCACCTCGTCGTTCTGCATACCGGTGACGTCCATGGCGATGACCTTCTTGAACCCGGCACCGAGCGACATCACCTGAAATCCACCGCTGTCGGTATAGGTGGGTCCGGGCCAGTTCATGAACTTCCCGAGCCCACCCGCCTCATCGATGATGTCCGGGCCCGGCTGCAGGTACAGGTGATACGCGTTGGCGAGCACCGCCTGCGCCCCCAGGTCGCGCACGGCCTCGGGTACAACCGTTTTCACGGTCGCCTTGGTACCGACCGGCACGAAGGCGGGGGTGTTGATCTGACCGTGCGGGGTGCTGATCACCCCCGTACGGCCGAGGGTGCCAGACAAAGAGGTCCCGACCGTAAATGTACGGTCGGGACCTTGATCGGTATCACTCACCGATGCATCTTCCCAGTCAGTGGCCCTGCCCGGCAAAACGCTCGGCAATCGATCAGACCTTCAATGCCTCTCGCTCGTCCGACGCCTCCTGCTCAGCGGCGAGGGTCTTGTTCAGCTTCTCGCCTTCGATGTCGACGTTCGGCAAGATCTTGTCCAGCCACTTCGGCAGCCACCACGCCTTGTCGCCGAGCATGGCGAGCACTGCCGGGATCAGGGTCATCCGGACGATGAAGGCGTCGAAGACCACTGCCACGGCGAGCGCGAAACCGATCGCCTTGATGAACACCATGTCCTGCAGCATGAACGCTGCGAACACCGAGATCATGATGGCTGCAGCGGCAGCGACCACCCGAGACGAGTGACTGAACCCGCTGATCACAGCCTCCTTGGCCGGCGTTCCGTGTATGTACGCCTCACGCATTCGACTCACCAGGAACACCTGGTAGTCCATCGCGAGACCGAACACGATGCCGATCAGGATGATGGGCAGGAAGCTGACCAGCGGTTGTGGGTTGCCCACCAGACCGAAGTCACCGTTGGTGAAGATCGCCACCGTGGCGCCGAAGGTCGCACCGATGCTGAGCAAGAAGCCCAGCGCGGCGGTGAGCGGAACCAGGATCGACCGGAAGACGATCATCAACAGGATGAAGGCCAGCCCGACCACGACGATCAGGTACGGGATGAGCGCCGAGGACAACTGGTCCGACACGTCGATCTCGATGGCGGTCTGACCGGTCACGCCGTAGGTCAGGCCGGTGTCGTCGGCGACACTCGACTCGAGCCCACGCAGATCCTTCACCAACTGCTGGGTGGCATCGTCGCCGGAGGCGCTGGCCGGGAGCACCGAGATGATCGCGGTGTCTTTCGCCTCGTTGAGGTCTCCCGGGCTGATCATCGCGGTGGCGACATCATCGACGCCCTTGATCTGGTTCACGAGGCCGTCGAAGGCCTCGATCCGCTGGCCTTCGTCGGCGATACCGCTGCCGTCGGCGACCACCACGAACGGGTTGTTCTGGCCCGGACCGAAGCCCTCGGCCACCAAATCGTAGGCCTTGCGCTGAGTGGTGCTCGGATCTCCGTTGCCGTCGTTCGGCAGGCCGAGCTTGAGTCCACCGATCGGGATGGCGAGCAAGCCGAGGATCACGATCGACCCGATCACGAAGATCGCGGGACGCTTGACGACCTGGTTCACCCAGCGCTGACCGTTGTGGCGACGGGCCGGGTCGTGCGGCGTGACGTCCGGCGGGTTGAGGAACTTGAGCCGTCCGGCGAACACCTTGTTGCCGAAGACACCCAGGATCGCGGGCAGCAGGGTAAGTGCCACCAACACGGCCACCAACACGGTGCCGGCAGCAGCCAGACCCATGGCGGTCAGGAACGGGATGTTCACGATGAACAGGGCCGCAAGCGCGATGAACACGGTCGCACCGGCGAAAACGACTGCCGAACCCGCTGTGCCCACGGCCTTTCCGGCCGCTTCGGCGCGGCTCTTCGAGGTGTGCACCTCATGCCGGTACCGCGAGACGATGAACAGGGCGTAGTCGATACCGACGGCCAGTCCGATCATCGTCGCGAGGATCGGGGTCTCCGAGCTCAGGTCGAAGAAGAACGTCGCCGCGGTGACACCGAGCATTCCGATGATGACGCCGACGAGTGCGGTGATCAGTGGCATGCCCCAGGCCACGAGCGAGGCGAAGGTCAGGATCATCACGATCGCGCCGACGCCCATACCGATCAGTTCGGAGGTGAACCCGATCGCCGGCTGCGGCAACGCCGTACCCGACATCTCGACCGTCAGACCGCTGGCCCGCGCCGAGTTCGCCACGTCCTCCATCTGGGTGTGTGCTGTGGAGGAGACATCTGCTGCCGCCTCGACGTCGAAGGCCGCTCCGAGTTGAGCGATGGTTGCATCTTGGTTGATCGGTGAACTGGCCTGCGCATCAGCCTCGGCCGATGCGGGCGACTTCCCGAACGTCTGTTCTTGGTACTCGATCACCGCGTCGCGGCCGGGACCCGGATTGTCCTTCGTTCCATAGGTGTCGAACGGATTCGCGATCGACTCCTCGGGGGCCTTCGCTTTGTCGAACTGCTTCATCTGCTCGACCATGGTGTTGATCGCAGCCTGATATTGCGGCTCGGTCAGGTTCGCACCGGCAGGAGCCTTGATGACGTACTTGACCGAGACGTTCTCGTCGAATTTCGGCTTCTCCGGAAAGGCCTCGACCATCTGGGTCTGTGCCTTCTCCGAGGGGATGCCCGGGATCGAGAAGCTCTCGGATGTGGGCTTCGACAGCGTCGCGGCGGCGACTCCCATCCCGACCAGCACCAGCAACCAGATCGCGATCATCTTGAATTTGTTCAAATAGGCCCACTTGCCTATTCGATAGAGATATGTGGCCACGTGCTGGTCCTTCCGTTCAGGTTTGTTCGGGGAGGTTGTCGTCGACGCCGCAGATGCGACGATCGGTCAGTTGTGTGCCGGCACCGGGCCGCCCAGTCCGCTCTTGGTCATGCGAAATGCCTCGCCGAGGAACTGCCGCAGGTCGCCGTCCCTGTCGACGCCGTGCGCCGTCTGCGTACCGACGCAGCCGGTGTCGATGTCCTCTGTCCACATCTCCAGCGCTACCCGCAGCGTGCACAACGCGTTCGTGAAGACAAGCCGCTCGAACAGTCCGAGTTCGGTGGTCTGACCGCGAGTGCTCAGGACTTCCTCGAACCGGTCCTTTTGCACGCTGACCATCGCGTCGCTGTGCTTGTGCTCGGCCAACGCCGGGTCGCTTTCGAGCAGCCGGATCAGCGTCATGAACTGGCCCGCTTCTGCCTCCGGGTCACAGGCGATCTCGGTGAGGGCGTATTCGACCACGTCCCAGAGGTTGTCGTCGGACGGACGCGACTCGATGAGGTCGGCCATGCGATCGAGCATGACGCCGACGAAGTAGATCAGCGCATCGTCTTTGCCCGAGAAGTAGTTGTGGAAGGTTCTCGTCGAAACACCCTCTTCTGCTGCGACCGTGTCGACAGAGACCGACTCGAGTCCGCCATCCGCCGCGTGACGAAGTACCGCGGTCGCCAAGGCCAGCCGGGTGGCTGCCTTCTTCGATTCACGTAGACCCATCTGTTGCATGACTGCCAGAGTACGGAACTTGCAGAGCCATGCAAATTTTCCTGCCCATGCAATATTGTCGAATCAGTCACTCACTCCCGTCGCTATGACCGGCCTCACACATGACTGCCACGGTCACCGAACGTCACTCACCCGCGCTTCGTTCGATACGGTTGACGGCATGCGCACACGTCTGGCCCGATCCATCGGAGGAGCCGTGATGGTCGGGGGCCTCATGGCCGCACTGACCGCCTGCGGCGGAGACGATTCGACCGCGTCGGAAACGCCCGCCGACACGACGCAACCTGTGTCTTCGGCGCCCGCGGGCACCAGCCCGAGCCGCACCGCGTCCGCCGAGAATTCCAATGCCCCCGCAGTACCCGGACCGTCGCTTCCGCCGGCGACGTCCATACCCGATTCGAAGAAACTGCCCGACGTCGAGGGCACCCGGTGCGAGACTGTGAACGGCCCCGACGGTGCCTTGCACGTCGTCATTTTTCCTGGAGGTTCTGTGGACTGCGCTGTTGTGATGCCGATCGCAAAGGAATACAGCCCAAAGATCGCTACCGGCAGTCCGCAGCAGGTCAGCGGTTGGGATTGCGGCCCGTCGCAGACCCGGGGAGTGCTGTCACGCTGCACCAAGGGCAGCGACGCCTTCGGATTCTCGATCGAATAGTCATGGGAACGCCGGCGTCGCGCGACGCGTATTTCGAGACCGGGCTCGACATCCTCGCCAACGAGGGATACGGAGACCTGAAGCTTTCCGAGGTGTGCAACCGCCTCGGTGTCACCACGGGATCCTTCTACCACTTCTTCAAGAACTGGGGCGCCTACACCGACGCGCTGCTCCAGTACTGGCTCAAAACCCGAACGGTCCGGCAGATGGAGGCCGCACGGGCCATCACCGACCCCTTCGAGCGCGTCAGCCTCCTCATCCAGGTGGGGCTGGCTCTCCCGCACGGCGCCGAAGCGGCGATTCGTACCTGGAGCAGTGTGAGCCCCGAGGTCCGGCCCATCCAAGAAGAAGTGGACAAGAACCGCTACGCCATCGTCTACGAATCAGCGCTCGACCTACTGGGCGACGTCGACAAGGCGCAGGGATTCGCCAGCTGGGCGATCTACATCCTCATCGGTTACGAGCAGGCCGCGCTGCCCCACGACGTGAGTTCACTCGGCTGGGTTGCCCAGCAGATGCTCGACTCACTCGCCGCGCAGGCAGGGTTGAACGTCAGCGGTAGTTTAGAAAATCAATAGTTTAGGAACCATCCCTATCAGGTGGGGCTTCGAATAACAGAGGCCTGCTAAACCGCACATGATGAGGAGAGTTCAGATGATTCGAATCGCGCGTACAACCTTGGGTGTTCTCGGAGCCACAGCCGGCGCCGCCGCACTGGCCTTTGCCGCCGCCCCCGCAGCCTCAGCGGCGCCGCCGCAGGTGTCCATCTGCCCCGGCCTCCCCGGCCAGGCGTCATCCACCGACCAGTGCATCGTCAGCTCCGGCCCGACCGGGCTCACGCTCGCCATCACCATCGACGGTGGCGAGGCCAGCGTGACCGGCGACAACTTCTCGGGACCCGCGGCCATCGCCATCGGCGAGGGAGCCACAGTTAACATGACGGGCGTCAACCCCGGCCTCTCGATCGGTATCGCCGGCCCGGGCGGAGAGGTCACCGTGGACGGCAAAACCGCACCGACCTGCGTCGGCGGACTCGGCTTCGCAGGCGATTTCCAGACCGGCAAGGGCTGCATCAACAACGGCACCATGCAAATTCCTCTCGGCTGAGAAAACCGATACAGCTCTCACTTCGTCCACAGGTGCTCTAAGTTCAAATTCGCACCTGCGTCGCACCGTCGCGGCCTGGGCACCTGTGGATGGAGGAGCAGTGCTTCGGACAGTGTTCGACGAGGAACATGAGGCTTTCCGCAAAGTCGTACGCGACTTCATCAGTCGCGAGGTCGCTCCGGTGCACCACGACTGGGAGCAACAGGGCCACCCACCACGCGAGTTCTACAACCGGCTCGGTGAGCTGGGCATCCTCGGGATCGAGGCTCCGGAGGAGTTCGGCGGTGGCGGCGCGAAGACATTCAAGTTCACCGCGGTCGTCACCGAAGAGGCGGCCCGCGCGGGCGTCACCTTCGGTTCGTACTCGGTGCACTCGAATTTGATCTTGCCGTACCTCGTCGAATATGCGACCGACGAGCAGAAGAAGCGCTGGCTCCCTGGCTTCGTCTCAGGCGACATCATGACCGCGATCGCGATGACCGAACCCGGAACCGGATCTGATCTGGCCAACATCTCCACCACCGCCAAACTCTCCGAAGAGGGCGATCACTACATCCTCAACGGCGGTAAGACGTTCATCACCGGCGGAGCGCTCGCCGACCTCATCCTTGTGGTCTGCCGCACCGCGGCCAGCACCGAAGAGAACCGCCGATCCGGCCTGACGATTCTCTGTGTCGACACGAAGTCCGAAGGCTTTTCGGTCGGTCGCAAGATCGACAAGATCGGGCTGAAGGCCTCCGACACCGCCGAGTTGAATTTCGACAACGTCCGGGTTCCCGTGACCGATCGCCTCGGCGACGAAGGCGAGGGCTTCAACTATCTGACCCACAACCTCGCCCAGGAACGGCTCACCATCGCGCTGCAGGCGTCCGCGTCCGCGCAGGCGGCACTGCAGCACGGGATCAACTACGTCAAGGAACGCACGATCTTCGGCAAGCCCTTGGCCGCATTCCAGAACACCAAATTCGTCCTGGCCGAATGCGCGACCGACGTCGACGCCATCGTCCTAATGGCCGATCGGGCATTGGAACTCCACGACTCCGGCGACCTCTCGGTGGCCGACGCCGCGAAGGCGAAACTGTTCTGCACCGAAGGTGCCGGCCGGGTGATCGACAAATGCCTCCAGCTACACGGCGGCTACGGGTACGTCACCGAATACCCGATCGCCCGGCTGTACGCCGACTCACGGGTGTCACGCATCTACGGCGGCACCAGCGAGGTCATGAAAACCATCATCGCCAAATCCCTTGGCATCTAATTCGGCGATAACGGGTAGATCTGGCGAGCAAAACGCCAGGTGGGCACCGCCACAAGGCCCCATCATCGGTGCAACAGAGGAGTGAAACACACATGCGCGATGCAGTGATCGTCGATGCCGTCCGCAGCCCCGTCGGCAAACGCGGCGGCGGTCTGTCAGGACTCCATCCAGTCGACTTGTCAGCCCAGGTGTTGCAGGCACTTGCCGCCCGAAACAATCTGGATCCCGCCCGGGTCGACGACGTCATCTGGGGATGCGTATCGCAGGTCGGTGAGCAGGCCGGTTGCATCGGCCGGTACTCCGTACTCGCAGCGGGCTGGCCGGAAGAGGTACCGGGCTTCACCGTCGACCGCCAGTGCGGATCGTCGCAACAGGCCGTGCATCTCGCCGCTGCCGGGGTCATCGCCGGCCACTACGACGTCGCCGTCGCCGGCGGCGTGGAGTCGATGTCGAGGGTTCCGATGGGTGCGGCGAAAGCAGAAGGCGCACACGGTAAACCGTTCGGGCCCATGGTTCGCGAGCGGTACAACAATTTCGCGTTCAACCAGGGCATCGGTGCAGAGATGATCGCCGACGAATTCGGCTTGAGTCGAACCGATCTGGATCAGCACGCCCTCGACTCCCACGAAAAAGCCGCAGCCGCCATCGACGAAGGACGCTTCGACGACCAGATCGCACCGATCACCGTGACCGCCGACGACGGCACCACCACCGTGATCACCACCGACGAGGGCATTCGTCGCGGCGGCAGCCTCGACAAACTCGCCGGCCTCAAAACCCCGTTCAAAGAGGATGGCGTCATCTCCGCAGGCAACGCCTCGCAGATCTCCGACGGCTCAGCCGCGCTGCTGATCACCACCAGCGAACTGGCATCGGTCTACGGCTGGACCCCGATCGCACGAGTCCACGCGGTGTCGGTCGTCGGCGCAGATCCGATCACCATGCTCAAAGGTCCGATCCCCGCGACCGCCAAAGTGCTCGCACGGGCGGGGATGTCGATCGACGACATCGGCACCTTCGAGATCAACGAAGCGTTCGCGTCGGTCTCACTGGGCTGGCAACGCAGCACCGGTGCCGACTACAGCCGCCTCAACCCAGACGGAGGCGCAATGGCACTGGGCCACCCCCTCGGCGGCTCCGGCGCGCGACTGATGACCACGATGATCCACCGCATGCGCGCACAAGGGATCCAGTACGGTCTGCAGTCGATGTGCGAGGGAGGCGGCATGGCGAACGCCACTGTGTTAGAGCTCTGCTAACTGCTCGCTTCAGGCTGGGCCTTGTTGCGCGTTCTTCGTTCGTCACGTGGACGCTTCGCGCCGCGTTCCTCTCTGCATCACGCGCGGCCCAGCCCTCCGCTCACGCAGAGGCGGGCCCAGGCGCGCTCAGCCGCCACTCACCAACAGAGGCCAAAGTCCTTCAGATCCTGCGGCTGACGCTGCCCGCGTCAGCTCGTCATCCCATGATCTGACGGATCCGTATTCGCTTCGCCAGGAGAGCAATCGGTTGGTGTAGCGGTGCAGGTCGTGCTCGCGGGTGAAGCCGATGGCACCCAGCACCTGGTGGGCGTTTCGCACCACCACCGAGGCGGCGTGCCCGGTCACCGATCTCGACGCCGCGACCGCCAGCGCCGTTCTCGGGTCGCCGAAGCCGTGTGTTCCGGCCAGGTCGGCCGCTGCGTCGGTGGTGGCATCCGCGAGGGCGGTCTCGGCAGCGAGGTCGGCGACCATGTGCTGTACCGCCTGGAACTTCGCCAATGGGCGACCGAATTGCACTCGGGCTCCCGCGTGTTCGATGACGATCTGCTGGATCCGGCTCATCGCGCCGACCATCAGGTGGCTTCTCGTCAGGGCACCGCGCAAGCGGAGTTCACCCACCACCGCCGCGGGCACCGGGGTTCCGTCCAGTTCTGAGGTGTCCACCACCACCGCATCGCGTGACTCCCCGGCCCTGTTGTGTCCGGGCTCGATACGCGCCCGCGAACGCGCGAGGGGGACGACCTGCCAATCATCACCGCTGCGCCACAACAGGACCAGCTCGTCGGCCTCACCCGCCCAGGGCACGGCACCAGATCGCCCCTCGTGATCCAGCACCGCCACGGTACGAATATCGTTGTCGCGCGCCGCGATACCTGCGGTGTCGAGCAACCAACCCGCCAGCACATCATTCTCGGCAACCGGCACCCGGGCCGCGTTCATCCCGACAGCGCGCAGCAGCTGAGCAGACTCGGCCCATCCGGCCTCGCCGCCCTGCCGGTCGGGGCCGCCGGTGAGCCGGTCGAGCCCGGTCTCGCGCAAGGTCGCCCACAGGTCCAGATCGATACCCGCGGAGTTCGGCGCCGAATCCTCATGACGGCCGAAGAGCGACGAGAGCAGCTCGGCCAGTTCGTTGTTCGGAGTACTCATCAGCGCATCCCCAATCCTCGTGCGATCACACCGCGGAGCACTTCGGTGGTGCCTCCACGCAACGTGAAGCCGGGCCTCTGGGTCACTCCGACGTCGACTCGGTGCACGAAATCCTCTCCGCACCCGGCACTGTCGTCGACCATGAGGTCGAACAGATCCACGATGTCACCCTCGGTGCCCGTGCCGAGCATCTTCACCACCGCAGCGTCGACGTCGGCGTCCTCACCGCGCGACAGGGTGGTGGCGACGTTGCGAGAGAGCTGATGCAGACCGAACATCCGGGCGGCCAGCCGGCCGACCGCCGGATCCTCCGGCAGCCGGCCCGCCGACATCTCGTCGCACGCCGACGCCAGCACCCCGAACGTCGACATGAAACGTTCGGGTCCGCTGCGCTCGAACCCCAGCTCCGACGTCACCTGATGCCAGCCGTCACCGATCTTTCCCAAGACCAGGTCGTCCGGCACGAAGACGTCGTCGAGACGCACCTCGTTGAAATGGTGGTCACCGCCCATCGTGATGATCGGACTGATCTCGACGCCGGGCGAATCGAGCATCACGATGAATTGACTGAGTCCCGCATGCCGGTTCGCGGGGTCGACCGGTTCGGTTCTCGCCAGGGCGAAGAACCCGTGTGCCAGGTGGGCTCCCGACGTCCACAGTTTGGTCCCGTTGATCGTCCAGCCGTTCTCGACCCGGGTCGCCTTGGTGCGCACGCTCGCGAGGTCCGATCCGGACTCCGATTCGCTCATCCCGATGGCCCAGAAAAGCTCGCCCGCGGTGATGGCGGGCAGGAAGCGTGCCTTCTGGGCGTCGGTGCCGAACCGCACGAGCGTCGGTGCCGCCTGGCGATCGGCGATCCAGTGAGCCGCCACCGGAGCACCCACGGCGAGAAGTTCTTCGGTGACCACGAACCGTTCGAGAAATCCCCGCCCGTGGCCGCCGAGTTCAACCGGGATGGTCATCCCCAGCCACCCCTGCTCAGCCAGCATCCGACTGAAATCCGGATCCCAGCCGGTCAGCCAGCAATCGACCGCCGGAGTGAAATCACCCTCTGCCACACAACGATTCAGGAATCCGCGCACCTCGACACGTAACTCGTCGAGTTGTTTCTGTGACGGAAGCTCACTCACCGGTGAACTCTCCGACCCGGCGTTCCCCGAAGGCAGCGAGCGCTTCGCGATGATCGTCGGTGGGGTGCGAAAGTGCCTGCATCGCCGCGGACAGTTCGAGGAATCCGTCGAAGTCCTGCCGCCCGGATTCGCGCAGCAGTCGCTTTGTGGCCCGCAATGCGTGGGGCGGGTTGACGGCCACCCTGGCGGCCAGATCGTTTGCAGCGCTGAGCAGTTCATCCGGTTCCACCACCCGTGAGACCAGACCCCACTCGAGCGCGGTGGCCGCGTCGACCCGATCGCCGGTGAATGCCATCTCCGCGGCGCGGGCGGCACCCACGGCACGTGGGAGCAACCAGGCACCGCCGTCGCCGGGAATGATGCCGAGTTTGACAAAGCTCTCGGCGAAAAACGCTTTGGTAGACGCAATCCTCATGTCGCACATCAGTGTCAGGTCGCACCCTGCACCGACTGCGGGCCCGTTCACCGCCGCGATCAGCGGGAGCTCGCAGGAATACACCGCGCGGGCCAGCTTCTGGATGCCCCGCCGGTACCCCTGATAGATCTGATGCGGCTTGCCACCGAACATGCCGTTGCCGTCGACCATGTCCTTGACGTTGCCGCCCGCCGAGAAGGCGCTACCAGCACCGGTCAGGATCACCACCCGGGCCTGCGGGTCGGTGTTCGCTGCCTCCACCAGCTCGACCAGCCGCTGCACCACATCGTCCCCCGAGATCGGGTTCCGGGAGTCGGGGAGATTCAGGGTCCACGTGGTGACGTGGCCCTCGGTGTGGGCAAGGACGACATCGGTCGATTCAGACATCATTCGATCCGTTCGGGTCGGGGGTCGTACGGCGTGGATCGACCCGCGGCAGGGCCGGCGTACCACCAATTCAGCACAAGGGCCCAGCCTAGCCACCGCACCGCGATACAAGTGGAGGATGCAGTTTCGAGATTCGCCGTCCGCAGGCGGCGGGATGACGCTCAGCGATCAGGTGGCGCGGCACGCGCGCCGGACCCCTGACGCGACCGCGATCCGCCACGATGACACCGGGACCAGTTACCGCGACCTCGACCAGCAAGCGGGCCGGCTGGCCCGGGTATTCGGCGAACGCGGAATCGGGGCCGGAGACCGGGTCGCGGTGCTTGCGCACAACCATCCGGTGATCGTCGTGACGTTGCTGGCCTGCACTCGGATCGGCGCGATCGCGGTACCGCTGAACTTCCGGTGTGTGGCTGCGGAAATCGAGTACATGCTGAGCGATTGCGGCGCGGTCTTCCTCATCGTCGACGCCGAGTGCACATCGGTGGCGGCCGCCGCGCTGCCGGGAGCCGGCGGTATCCGGGGCGGACTGGTGGTCGGGGGTGCGCGTGCGACATCCCTCCCACAGTTCGATAACTACGCGGTCACACTGGCGGCCACCGCCGACGTTGCGCACGAGTCCCCGGTGGACGAGAGATCGCCGGCCCTGATCATGTACACCTCCGGGACCACCGGGCGGCCCAAAGGCGCGGTGCTCAGCCATCTCAATCTCTTCGTCCAGGTGACGAGCCGCATCGCTCATTCGGGTACGCCGACCACGTGCCGGGTCTGGCTTGCCGCGACCCCGCTGTTCCACATCGGCGGTATCAGCGCCGTACTTCACTCGGTGTATCTCGGCGGCACCCTGGTCATCGGCGGGTCACGCGAGTTCGATCCCGCGGCCATCGTGGATATGTTCGAACGCGAAAAGGTCTCGTCCTGTTTTTTGGTTCCGCAGCAATGGCAGGCAGTCTGCGCGGTGCCGGGGATCGCGGAGCGGGATCTGTCCGCGTTGACAGCCATCGCATGGGGCGGTGCGCCGGCGTCGACGACCCTGTTGCGCACCCTGATCGACACGTTTCCGGGCGCAGAGCTGAGCACCTCCTTCGGGCAGACCGAATGCAGCCCCGTGACGACGGTGCTCCGCGGCGCCGACGCGACCCGCAAGATCGGATCGATCGGCACTCCGCTGCTGAACGTCGAGGTTCGCGTCGTCGACGCCGACATGAACGACGTCCCGCAGGGCATGGTCGGCGAGATCGTCTATCGCGGTCCGACTGTCATGAGTGGCTACTGGAACAACCCCGAAGAGAACGCAGCAGCGTTCCGGGGCGGCTGGTTCCACTCCGGAGACCTGGTGCGTGAAGACGAGGACGGCTACCTCTTTCTGGTCGACCGCCTCAAGGACATGATCATCTCCGGGGGCGAGAACATCTATTGCGCAGAGGTCGAGAACACGATCGCCGCCCATCCGGCAGTCGCCGAGGTCGCGGTCATCGGACTGCCGGACAGTAGGTGGGGCGAGGTCCCGCATGCAGTGATCGTCACGCGACCGGACGCCGTTGCCCCCTCTGATGCCGACATCGAGCAGTGGTGTCGGGCGCATCTCGCGGCGTACAAGTGCCCTCGGAACATCACGCTCACCTCTGAGCTGCCACGCAATGCGGGCGGCAAGGTGATCAAGGCAGAACTTCGGGAGCGGGTGCAGTCCGACAACAAGTGAGTCCAACGCCGCCTTGCTCCGAATAGGATCTGCCCATGTTCGCATTCATAGCGCGAGTCGTGGTCGGCCATCCGTGGCGTGTTGTTGCCGGCTGGGTCCTCGTGGCTGTGGCGATTGCGATCTTCTCACCGAGTCTCGACGATCACACGAGCGGCAACGAGCAGGACTTCTTGCCGAGCTCGTTCGAGTCGATCAAAGCCCAGGAACTGGGCAACGAGTACTTTCCGGAAACCGCCGGAGCCACCGGTTCGCTGGTGGTCTCCCGGCCCGATGGGGCGCCGATGTCGCCGCAGGACCAACAGACGGCCCTGAGTTTGGCGACCACGCTGCAGAACGAGAAGATTCCCGGGGTGACGGGGGTGGTCGGCAGCCCTGCGTCGTTCTCCCCCGACGGGAAGGTGGCAGCACTGCAGGTCATCTTCGCCGGACAGCCCGGTGAAGACGACGTCGACGCCGCGGTTCCGCTCGTCCGCGCAGACGCGAACAAAGCCCTGCAGGGCACCGACCTCGAAGCAGGCCTGACGGGTAACGCTGCCATCGAGGTCGACACCGTCACCGCCTACGGCGACGCCACCAAGGTCATCACCATCGCCACGATCGCCCTCATCCTGCTCACCCTGGGACTGGTCTTCCGCAGCCCGATCATCGCGATCCTGCCGATCGTCGTCATCGGGCTGGTCTTCACTGCGGTGCAAGGCGTGACGGCGATGGCCGCGAGCGCCTTCGACTTCGAGGTGAGTACCTCGCTCAGTGCGATCCTGGTGGTCGTACTGTTCGGCGTCGGCACCGACTACATCGTCTTCCTTCTCTTTCGCTACCGCGAAGAACTGCGGCAGGGCGACAATCCGCCACACGCCATCGCCCTGTCCACCAGGGTCGTCGGCCGGGTCATCACGTCGTCCGCTCTGACGGTGATCGGCGCCTTCTCTGCCCTGTTCCTCGCAAAACTCGGATCATTGAGTTCTATGGCGCCCGGACTGATCATCGCTGTTGCGCTGATGCTGATCACGGCACTGACCCTGATCCCCGCCGTGTTCACCATCGTCGGCAGACACCTCTTCTGGCCGCTCGGGCCCGGCCGCGAACCCAAGCGATCCCCGTACGGAGCACTCGGGAGTTTCGTCGGACGCCGACCCGCCATCGTGGTCGCGGCCGTCGTCAGCGGTCTCATCGTGTTGGCCGTCTTCAGTTCTGGCTACAAGGCCACGTACGACACGCTCGCCGAGATGCCGTCGGATACGCCGTCGCAGGAGGCGTTCGACACCCTCGCCGAATCCCTCCCGCCCGGTGCGCTGAGCCCGACTCAGGTATATGTGAAAACACCCGGCCCCGTGCCGCAGGACGAGTTGGCGACGCTGGCAACAAATCTCGGCAAAGTACCCGGCGTGTCAGCAGTCGAGCCACCGAAACTCAGCACTGACGGCACCGCGGCGTTGGTGAACGTGATCCTGACCGAGGGCCCGTACACGACGGACGCGATCGACACGGTCGAGGGACCGGTACGCGACACGGCACGCAGTTCGGTTCCCGATGCAGAGGTCGAGGTCGGCGGTCAGACCTCGACGCTCGTCGACGTCCGATCCCAACTCACCGCCGACACCAAGCTCGTCATGCCGGTGGCCTTTCTCATCGTCGGCGTGATCCTGGGATTGTTGCTCATGTCGGTTCTCGCCCCACTCAATCTGCTGCTGGGAGTGGGACTCACGTTTGCCGCGACTCTCGGCGCGGTCGTGATCGTGTTCCTGCACGGTGCGGGGTTGGTCGGGATCGACTTCTCCACGCCGATCGTGCTCTATCTCTTCGTCATCGCGATCGGGACGGACTACAACATCCTGCTCGCCGAGCGATTACGGGAAGAGTTCGGTAACGGGCACTCACCACAGAAGGCCGCGCAGATCGCCATCTCCAACGACGGCCCCACCGTCGCGGCGTCCGGCACGATCCTCGCACTGACCTTTGCTTCACTCGTGCTCACCGGACTGGACAACCTCAGGGAACTGGGCGCAGGCGTGGCGATCGGGGTACTGCTGGCCTCGTTGGTGATGGCACCGATGCTGGTACCCGGACTGTCGGTGCTGCAGCGCAGCGCATTCTGGTGGCCCGCGAACAAGGCCAAACACGCTGGGCCCGGCGATGATGCGGAGCTACCGCCCGGTCCGACGGACCCGGACGACTCGACGCTGGTCAAATCGTGAACATGACATTCCGCCGACAGGCAGACGAGTAGCATCGGCGACGTGACCGACGCCCCGGTACGCGCCACCAATCGCCTCGACGCCACCCGTGTCCTCGTCTACAGCGACGACGCGAGCGTTCGACGGCAGGTCATCGCCGCGCTCGGGGACCATCCGCCGTCAGGATTGGCCCCGTTTGTCTACGTCGAGGTCGCCACGGCTGCGGGGGTACTCCGCGAGATGGATGCGGGCGCCATCGATCTGGTGATCCTCGACGGCGAGGCAGCGCCCGCCGGCGGGATGGGCATCGCCAAACAGCTCAAGGACGAGATCGATCGGTGCCCGCCCGTTCTGCTCCTGACCGGCCGTCCTGAGGACCGCTGGCTGGCACGATGGTCGCAGGCCGAGGCCGTGGTACCGCGACCTATCGACCCCTTCCGGCTCACCGCAGCTGTCATCGGGATCTTTGCGCCTACGGTGTAATCCCCTGCAGTGCCCTGATTCCTCACGAGATGGGCGCTGCCGGCATCAGTCATTTATGAGCAATACAGATAACTGCAATGACAAATCGGCACCTTTTGCGGGGCTCATAACGCGGGCATCAGGACCATCGCCGCCGGTAGTGTGTGTCTCAGATCACACGCAGCCCTGGGTGGTCGCCACGACCGGACGTATCGGCTCGTCAATCCCCCGGTCGCCCGACCGCCTCTCCGCCCGCCGTTTCGCGCGAAAGGAGGAACGTCCGCCGATGAACCTCTACGTCCCGATTCTGGTGCTCGGCGCCATCGCGGTCGCATTCGCCGTCGTGTCGGCGATGCTCGCGAACCTGGTCGGCCCACGCCGGTACAACCGGGCCAAACTCGAAGCGTATGAGTGCGGTATCGAACCCGTCCCGAATCCGCTGGGCGGCTTGGGTTCCGGAAATCTTGCCGCCAGCGGCACCGGACAACGCATCCCGGTCAAGTATTACCTGACCGCGATGCTGTTCATCATCTTCGACATCGAGATCGTGTTCCTCTATCCCTGGGCCGTGTACTTCGACTCCCTCGGACTCTTCGGTCTCATCGCCATGGCACTGTTCGTCTTCAACGTGTCGGTGGCGTATGCCTACGAGTGGAGGCGTGGCGGCCTCAGCTGGGATTGACCGCACACCAAGCAGTTTCGGAAAGAGTGACCACCATGGGTCTGGAAGAAAAGCTACCGAGCGGATTCCTTCTGAGCACCGTCGAGGGACTCGCTGGATACATGCGTAAGGGCTCTCTGTGGCCGGCCACGTTCGGACTGGCCTGCTGCGCCATCGAGATGATGGCCACCAGCGGTGGCCGGTTCGACATCGCCCGCTTCGGAATGGAAGCCTTCCGGGCGTCCCCCCGTCAGGCCGACCTCATGATCGTCGCCGGCCGGGTCAGCCAGAAGATGGCCCCGGTACTCCGCCAGATCTACGATCAGATGGCCGAGCCCAAATGGGTTCTGGCGATGGGGGTCTGCGCGTCGTCCGGCGGGATGTTCAACAATTACGCCATCGTCCAGGGCGTCGATCATGTCGTCCCGGTCGACATCTACCTCCCCGGTTGCCCACCGCGTCCGGAAATGTTGCTGCACGCCATTCTCAAACTGCACGAGAAGATCGGTGAGATGCCGCTCGGCGTCGACCGCGAAGCGGCGATCGCAGCCGCAGAACAGGCCGCGATGGCGGCGACGCCGACCATCGAGATGAAGGGTCTGCTGCGATGACACCGGACGGCACTGACCAGAGCCGCGAGGGCGACCGCGAGGTCATCGGGATCCGGCGTGGGCTGTTCGGGGTCCGCGGCAGCGGCGACACCTCGGGATATGGCCGCCTGGTCCGCCCCGTCTCACTGCCCGGCAGTACGCCCCGACCCTACGGCGGCCACTTCGACGAGATCGTCGACCTGTTGACCGAGGCGTTGTCGTCGGAGGGGCATCCCGGCGCCGAAGAAGCACTGGAGAAGGTGGTGGTGTTTCGCGACGAACTGACGTTGCACGTGCGCGCGCAGCATCTTCCGGTGGTCGCTTCCGTACTCCGCGACGATCCTGCTCTGAGATTCGAACTCAGCCTGGGCGTCAGCGGTGTGCACTATCCCGATGAGACCGGCCGCGAACTGCACGCGACGTACCCACTGCTGTCGATCACCCACAACCGGCGGGTGCGCCTGGAGGTTGCCGTGGCCGACAGCAGTCCTCACATCCCGTCGCTGTACGACATCTATCCCACCTGCGACTGGCACGAACGCGAGACGTACGACTTCTTCGGGATCATCTTCGACGGCCATCCGTCGCTGACCAGAATCGAGATGCCCGACGACTGGGAGGGCCACCCGCAACGCAAGGACTATCCCCTCGGTGGGATCCCGGTCGAGTTCAAGGGCGCTCGCATCGCCCCTCCCGATCAGCGGAGGTCGTACAACTGATGAGCGAACACGTCGAGCAGAACAACATCGCCGAACCGCAGGGGCGCCTCTACAGCGCGTCCGGTCAGGACTGGGATGAGGTGGCGAGCGCCGCCACCGAGGCAGGCGAAGAGCGCATCGTGGTCAACATGGGGCCACAGCACCCGTCCACACACGGCGTCTTGCGACTGATCCTGGTCCTCGACGGAGAAACCGTCACCGAGGCCAGATGCGGAATCGGCTACCTGCACACAGGAATCGAAAAGAACCTCGAGTTCCGCAACTGGACCCAGGGCGTCACCTTCGTGACCCGCATGGACTACCTCTCCCCGTTCTTCAACGAGACGGCCTACTGCCTGGGTGTGGAGAAGCTGCTCGACATCACCGACGCCATCCCGGAGCGGGTCAACGTCATCCGCGTCATGCTGATGGAACTCAATCGGGTGTCGTCACATCTGGTCGCCTTGGCCACCGGCGGTATGGAACTCGGCGCGGTGACCGCGATGTTGTTCGGCTTCCGAGAGCGAGAGCTGATCCTCGACGTCTTCGAGATGATCACCGGACTGCGAATGAATCACGCGTTCATCAGGCCCGGCGGACTCGCCCAAGATCTCCCCGACGGTGCGGTGGAAAAGATCCGTGACCTGCTCAAGGTGATGCCGGGACGACTACGCGACGTCGAAGACCTGTTGAGCGAGAACTACATCTGGAAAGCACGTACCCAGGGGATCGGGTACCTCGACCTCACCGGATGCATGGCACTCGGAATCACCGGTCCCGTGCTGAGGGCCACCGGCCTGCCCCACGACCTGCGCCGGTCTGCGCCGTACTGCGGCTACGAGAACTACGAGTTCGATGTCATCACCGACACCGCATGTGACTCGTATGGCCGCTATCAGATCCGGATCAAAGAGATGAAGGAGTCGCTGAAGATCGTCGAACAGTGTCTCGATCGATTGCGGCCGGGTCCGATCATGGTCGAGGACCAGAAGATTGCGTGGCCCGCCGATCTCACGGTCGGCAAGGACGGACTCGGCAACTCGCCCGAGCACATCTCCAACATCATGGGTTCGTCCATGGAAGGTCTCATCCACCACTTCAAGCTTGTCACCGAGGGCATGCGGGTGCCCGCGGGGCAGGTCTACGTCTCCGTCGAATCGCCGCGCGGCGAACTCGGGGTGCACATGGTCAGCGACGGCGGCACCAGACCCTATCGCGTCCACTTTCGCGACCCGTCGTTCACGAATCTGCAAGCGGTGGCGGCGATGTGCGAGGGCGGGATGATCTCGGACGTGATCGCGGCAGTCGCGGGCATCGACCCGGTGATGGGAGGTGTCGACCGATGACGGCAGAACCGGTGTTCATCGATTTCGCGATGCACCACGAGACCACGGTGCACCGATATGCGAGTGACATCCTCGCCCGGCTCGAGGCCGACGCCGCCGAGATCATCGCGCGCTATCCGAGTCCACGGTCGGCGTTGCTCCCGCTACTGCACCTGGTCCAGAGTGAGGACGGGTACGTCACCCCAACCGGAATCGGTTTCTGCGCAGACCAACTGAGCCTGACCCCGGCAGAGGTCACAGCGGTGTCGACGTTCTATTCGATGTACCGGCGCCGCGAGACCGGCGATTACCTGGTCGGGGTGTGCACCAACACGCTGTGTGCGGTGATGGGCGGCGACGAGATCCTGGCCGATCTGAGCGAGTACCTCGGCGTCGAGGCCGGCGGGACGACTGCCGATGGCACCATCACCCTGGAGCACATCGAGTGCAACGCCGCCTGCGACTACGCACCGGTGGTGATGGTCAACTGGGAGTTCTTCGACAACCAGACGCCACGCTCGGGCCGAGAACTGGTCGACGCATTGCGCGGCGGCGAGCAGGTGACACCCACTCGCGGTGCACCGTTGTGCACGTTCCGCGAGACAGCGAGGTTCCTGGCCGGTTTTGCGGACACCCGCGCCGGCGCTTCTGATGCCGCCGTGCCCGGTGACGCGACGCTGGCGGGCCTGCGGATCGCTCGTGAGCAGGGCATGGAGACACCGGCACCGGAAGCCTCGGGCGATGCGTCCGGTCCTGATGACCAACGGGCGGCCGCCGAGTCGGTGGCAGACAAGCCCGCACCAGCACCGGGAACGACGGCGCCACCTACGTCGGGTTCCTCCGAGACCGCACCTGACAGTCCTGTCGCAGACGGCCCAAAACACCCTGTCGGAGACAGCCCCGAAGACAAGGAGGCGTGAGATGCCTTTGTCACCGGTGCTGTCACGTCATTGGGACGAACCCGAGTCGTGGACCCTGGACAACTACCGCCGCCACGATGGCTACGAGGCGCTGCGCCTGGCCCTGAAGATGGACCCCGACGCGCTCATCGCCTCCGTCAAGGCATCAGGTTTGCGTGGACGCGGCGGGGCGGGCTTCCCGACCGGCATGAAGTGGTCGTTCATCCCGCAAGGCGATGGCAAGCCCCACTATCTGGTGGTCAATGCCGACGAGTCGGAACCGGGTACGTGCAAGGACATGCCCCTGCTGCTGGCGACCCCGCACGTACTGATCGAGGGGATCATCATCGCCGCGTACGCGATCCGCGCGGCCAAGGCGTTCATCTACGTACGGGGCGAGGTGATCCCGGTACTGCGCAGACTGCAGACCGCCGTGGCGGAGGCCCGGGAGGCAGGCCTGCTCGGCACCGACATCCTCGGTTCGGGTTTCGACCTCGACGTGGTCGTACACGCCGGTGCCGGGGCCTATATCTGCGGTGAGGAGACCGCGCTGCTCGATTCGCTGGAAGGCAGACGCGGGCAACCTCGCCTTCGTCCCCCGTTCCCCGCCGTTGCCGGCCTGTACGCCAGTCCCACCGTCGTCAACAATGTCGAGTCGATCGCCAGTGTGCCGCCGATCATCCTGCACGGCAACGACTGGTTCCAGAGCATGGGGACCGAGAAGTCACCCGGCTTCACGCTCTACTCACTGTCAGGCCATGTCACCACGCCGGGTCAGTACGAGGCCCCCCTCGGCATCACGCTGCGTGAGCTCCTCGACTACGCGGGTGGTGTGCGCGCAGGCCACGAACTCAAGTTCTGGACCCCGGGCGGCTCGTCGACGCCGATCTTCACCGCAGATCACCTCGACGTCACGCTCGACTACGAAGGCGTCGGTGCAGCCGGTTCCATGTTGGGTACCAAGGCCTTGCAGATCTTCGACGAGACAACCTGCGTGGTACGGGCCGTGCTGCGGTGGACCGAGTTCTACGCCCACGAATCGTGCGGCAAGTGCACGCCGTGCCGTGAGGGCACATATTGGCTGGTGCAGATCCTGCAGGGACTCGAGGAGGGAACCGGCACCGCCGACGATCTCCAAAAGCTCCTCGACATCGCCGACAGCATTCTCGGCAAATCGTTCTGCGCACTGGGTGACGGCGCAGCGAGCCCGATCATGTCCTCGGTCAAGTACTTCCGCGACGAGTACGTCGAACATGTGCGCGGCGCCGGTTGCCCGTTCGATGCCGCCCGATCGACCCTGTTCGAGAAAGTGGGCGCGCCATGACGGTGACCAACAACTCGGTGCCGGCGGACACGGCCCCGGCCGACCTCATGTCCATCACCATCGATGGAAATCCGCTCCAGGTACCCAAGGGCATCTTGGTGATCCGCGCGGCAGAACTCATCGGGGTGCAGATCCCGCGCTTCTGCGATCATCCACTGCTCGAACCGGTAGGCGCGTGCCGACAATGCCTGGTCGAGGTCGAAGGGCAGCGCAAACCGCTCGCCTCGTGTACCACCACGGTCACCGACGGCATGGTGGTCAAGACCCAGCTCACCTCGGAGAGTGCTGAAAAGGCGCAGCGCGGCGTCATGGAACTGCTGTTGATCAACCACCCGCTGGACTGCCCGGTCTGCGACAAGGGTGGCGAGTGTCCACTACAGAATCAGGCGATGTCCACCGGCCGCACCGAATCGCGATTCGATGGCGTCAAACGTACGTTCCCCAAACCGATCCCACTGTCTTCGGAGGTATTGCTCGACCGCGAACGCTGCGTGCTGTGCGCGCGCTGTACCCGGTTCTCGGAGCAGGTCGCCGGAGATCCGTTCATCGACCTTCTCGAACGCGGTGCCCAGCAGCAGGTCGGGATCGCGCAGGACGAACCCTTCGAATCCTACTTCTCCGGGAACACCGTGCAGATCTGTCCGGTGGGCGCGCTGACCGGTGCGGCGTACCGTTTCCGGGCCCGGCCTTTCGACCTGGTCTCCACCCCGAGCGTGTGTGAGCACTGCGCGAGTGGGTGCGCGCAGCGCACCGACCATCGGCGCGGAAAAGTGCTGCGCCGACTGGCCGGTGACGATCCCGAGGTCAACGAGGAATGGAATTGCGACAAGGGGCGCTGGGCATTCACCTACGAAACAGCTCGCGACCGCATCACCACCCCGCTGATCCGGGGCGCCGACGGCACCCTGGAGGCGGCGTCGTGGTCTGCCGCGCTGGCCATTGCGGCCACCGGCTTGAAGGCAGCCCACGGCCGGGCAGGTGTCCTGGTGGGCGGCCGGGCCACTGCCGAAGATGCCTACGCCTACGCCAAGTTCGCGCGAACGGCACTGGGCACCAACAATGTCGACTTCCGGAGTCGCGCGCACTCGCCGGAGGAAGCCGGATTCCTGGCCGCCCACATCGCAGGGCGACCGATGAACCTGACCTACGACGACCTCGAGAAGGCGCCGGCGGTGCTGCTGGCCGGCTTCGAGCCGGAAGAGGAATCGCCGATCATCTTCCTGCGCCTGCGCAAGGCGGTGCGCAAGAACGGGCTGACCGTGGTGTCCATCGCGACGCACGCCAGCAAGGGCCTGCAGAAATTGTCCGGCGGACTCCTCCAGGTGATGCCCGGCACCGAACGCACCGCACTCGAACGACTTCGCGATTCGGAATTGTTGCGAGCGCCGGGGTCGGTGATCCTGGTCGGCGAACGTCTGGCAACGTCACCCGGGGCTCTGAGCGCCGCTGCAGCTCTGGCGATCACGACGGGCGCCCGCATCGGGTGGGTGCCTCGCCGCGCCGGCGAACGAGGAGCGCTCGAGGTCGGCGCCCTGGGCAATCTGCTGCCCGGAGGTCGGCCCGTCGTCGACGCGCAGGCGCGTCGACAGGTGGCACAGATCTGGGGAACCGAGCCGCCCGCTGCGGAAGGACTGGGCACCGACGAGATCCTGGCGCAGGCGGCCTCCGGCGATCTCGGCGCCCTCCTCATCGGCGGCGTCGACGTGTCCGATCTCCCCGACCCCGTGGCGGCCCTGGCGGCCGTCGATGCCGCACCGTTCGTCATCAGCCTGGAGTTGCGACAGAGCGCGGTGACCGACCGCGCCGACGTCGTGCTGCCGGTGTCGACGGTGGTCCGCAAGAGCGGCACCTTCGTCGACTGGGAGGGACGGCCACGCTCGTTCGACGCCGCCCTGCCCAGCGACGGGGCCATGGCCGACCACCGCGTGCTCGACGCCCTCGCCCACCAGATGGGCCGTGAGCTCGGGCTACCGACCGCTGAGCATGCGCGCGACGAACTCGCCCGGCTCGGTCCCTGGGACGGAGACCTTCCCGGCGGACCCTCACTACGCGAGACCTTGTCCGGTACCAGCCCAACCCCTGCCATCGCTGCGCCGGCTATCGGCGCCGGTGAAGCGATCCTCACAGGGTGGCGCATGCTGCTCGACGCGGGACGCCTGCAGGATGGTGAACCGCATCTGGCCGGAACCGCCCGGCGGCCGGTGATCAGGTTGTCGGCCGCCACAGCCGCCGAGAACGGCCTGGCAGCAGGCGAACTCGTCACGGTCAGCACGGACCGGGGTTCGATCACCCTGCCCCTCGAGGTCACCCGGCTACCCGATCGCGTGGTGTGGGTGCCCCTCAACTCTCCAGGGAGTGCGGTGTACCGCGATCTCGGACCCGTTGTCGGAGCTCCGGTCCGGATCAGTCGAGCGAATCGGACGGAGGACGCATGACCGACCTCTCCGCCTTCGGCCACGACCCTTGGTGGCTGATCCTCGCCAAATCACTCGGCATCTTTGTCTTCCTGCTCCTGACACCGCTCGTCGCGATCCTCGCCGAACGCAAGGTGATGGCGTGGATGCAGACCCGGGTCGGACCCAACCGGGTCGGGCCGAAAGGTCTGCTGCAGAGCCTCGCCGACGGGGCGAAGCTGGCCCTGAAAGAAGGCATCATCCCGAGCGGGGTCGACAAGCCCATCTACCTGCTCGCCCCGATCATCGCGGTGGTGCCGGCCATCATGGCCTACGCAGTCATCCCATTCGGACCGGTGGTCTCGATCTTCGGGCACCAGACACCGCTGCAGCTGACGGACATGTCCGTCGCGGTCCTGTACATACTCGCCGTCACCTCGGTCGGGGTGTACGGCATCGTCCTGGCGGGTTGGGCATCGGGTTCGACGTATCCGCTTCTCGGCGGCCTGCGCTCGAGCGCGCAGGTGATCTCCTACGAGATCGCCATGGGTTTGACGTTCGCCGCGGTGTTCCTCGATGCCGGCACGATGTCGACATCAGGAATAGTCGGTGCGCAGGACGGCACCTGGTACATCTTCCTGCTGCTCCCCTCTTTTGTCGTCTATGTGTTCTCGATGGTCGGTGAGACCAACCGCGCGCCGTTCGACCTGCCCGAGGCAGAAGGCGAGCTGGTCGGCGGCTTCCACACCGAGTACTCGTCGTTGCGGTTCGCGATGTTCATGCTCGCCGAGTACATCAACATGGCGACGGTGTCTGCGCTTGCCGCCACGCTGTTTCTCGGGGGATGGCATGCGCCCTGGCCCATCTCGCTGTGGGACGGCGCCAACTCCGGCTGGTTCCCGCTCATCTGGTTCGTCGCAAAGGTCTGGGGATTCCTGTTCTTCTTCATCTGGCTGCGGGCGACCCTGCCACGATTGCGATACGACCAGTTCATGAACCTGGGCTGGAAGGTGCTGATCCCCGTCTCGCTGGCCTGGGTCATGGTGGTCGCCACCGTGCGAGCGCTTCACAACGAGGGGTACGGCATCAGCACCGCGGTGATCGGTGTCGCAGGAGTCGTGGTGGCACTCGGACTTCTCGCGCTGCTCTGGAAGATGTTGCGCAGCAGACGTGATCGTGCGGAGGCCGACCGCGACGCCGTCGAGTCGGCGCGCGCTTTCGACGCCATGGCCGGCGGGTTTCCGGTGCCGCCGATGGCACCACCGGTGCCGCCTCGATTGCGCCGGGTCGATCATCCCGCCCACCCCGATCACGACAACGCCCCCCGAGGTGTCACCGAAGGTGTCGCAGAGAAGGAGAGCACCGATGCGTAATCCACTGGAACCACTCGCCGGCTTCGGCGTCACGTTCTCGTCGATGTTCAAGAAGAACAACACCGAGTTCTATCCCGAGGTGAAGACCCCGACAGCGGCGCGCTATCACGGCCGGCACCAGCTCAATCGGTATCCCGACGGTCTCGAGAAGTGCATCGGGTGCGAACTGTGCGCCTGGGCGTGCCCCGCCGATGCGATCTTCGTCGAGGGCGCCGACAACACCGAGGACGAAAGATACTCGCCCGGTGAGCGATACGGCCAGGTGTACCAGATCAACTACCTGCGGTGCATCGGATGCGGCCTGTGTATC
This sequence comes from Williamsia limnetica, assembly GCF_003217475.1. Taxonomy (GTDB): domain Bacteria; phylum Actinomycetota; class Actinomycetes; order Mycobacteriales; family Mycobacteriaceae; genus Williamsia; species Williamsia limnetica. The sequence continues at coordinate 277,468 of NZ_QJSP01000008.1, forward strand.
GAGGCCTGTCCGACTCGGGCGCTGACCATGACCAACGACTACGAGATGGCCGACGACAACCGGGCAGACCTCATCTACGGCAAAGACAAGCTCCTGGCCCCACTCGCGGAGGGGATGACCGCGCCGCCGCACGCAATGGTTCCCGGCAGCACCGACGAGGACTACTACCGCGGCAACGTCCTCGGCGAGATCATGCCCGACACGCCAACAGATGTCCGGCCACGTCCCACCCCTAAGGCGTCGTGAACGCCCTGTTCGCCGCGCCGATCCTGGCTGCGGAACCCATGACCCAGACCTCCACCGCCGAGGCGATTCAGTTCTGGGTCCTCGGGACCGTCGCCGTACTCGGTGCGCTCGGTGTCGTGTGTTCGACGAAAGCGGTGTACTCGGCCGTCTTCCTGGCGATGACGATGATCATCCTTGCCGTGTTCTACATCGCCCAGGGTGCCTTGTTCCTCGGGGTCGCTCAGGTTGTGGTGTACACGGGCGCGGTCATGATGTTGTTCCTGTTCGTTCTCATGCTCGTGGGAGTGGACTCCTCCGACTCCCTGGTCGAAACCCTCCGAGGGCAGCGCCTCGGTGCGATTGCCGCGGGGCTCGGGTTCGGGATACTGCTGATCGCCGGGATCGGAAGCGCCTCCGTGACAGCCTTTGTCGGCGTCGACCAGGCCAACGCCGGAGGCAACGTCGAAGGATTGGCCGAGCTCATCTTCATCCGGTACCTCTGGGCCTTCGAACTCACGGGGGCCTTGCTGATCACGGCGACCCTCGGGGCCATGGTGCTCGCGCACCGAGAGCGACTCGGCGACAGAGAATCGCAGCGGGAGATGTCGATCCGCAGATTCCGGGAGGGTGCCCGGCGCACACCACTGCCCAACCCCGGTGTGTACGCGCGGCACAACGCCGTCGACATGCCTGCCCTTCTCCCCGACGGGACGTACTCCGAGCTGTCCGTCAGCGATGTCCTGGAGCCGCGTGACCCTGCCGGCCCCAACCTCGGGGCCTCGAATGCGCAGGGGCGATCATGAATCCCGAGAACTACCTGTACATCTCCGCTTTGCTGTTCACCATCGGCGCCGGTGGCGTGCTGGTACGCCGCAACGCCGTGGTGGTCTTCATGTGTGTCGAGCTGATGCTCAATGCCTGCAACCTGGCGTTCGTCACGTTCGCTCGCATGAACGGCAACCTCGACGGGCAGGTCATCGCCTTCTTCACGATGGTCGTCGCGGCCGCCGAGGTCGTGGTGGGCCTCGCGATCATCATGACCATCTTCCGCACCCGTCACTCGGCCTCGGTCGACGACGCAGACCTGCTGAAACTCTGAGCCGGCCATGGACTCCTCGATCTGGATTCTTCCGGCACTCCCCCTGGCCGGGGCGGTGGTCCTGCTGCTCGCCGGACGCCGCAGTGACGCATGGGGCCACCTCCTCGGCGTACTGATGGCGTTGGCGTCCTTCGCCTTCGGGCTGGTCCTGTTCTTCGACATGCTCGGCCGGGCCACGGACGAGCGGTCGATGACCGAGACGCTGTTCACCTGGGTTCCCGTGGGTGCCCTCCAGGTCGACTTCGGACTGCAACTCGACCAGCTCTCGATGTGCTTTGTGCTGCTGATCACCGGTGTCGGCACACTCATCCACATCTACTCCATCAGCTACATGGCCGACGATCCCGACAGGAGGAGGTTTTTCGCCTACCTCAACCTCTTCCTGGCCGCCATGCTGCTGCTGGTCCTGGCCGACAACTACCTGGGCCTCTATCTCGGCTGGGAAGGCGTCGGGCTGGCGTCATATCTGCTGATCGGCTTCTGGCATGAGCGACCGAGCGCAGCGGCAGCAGCCAAGAAGGCATTCATCGTCAACCGTGTCGGTGACATGGGCCTGGCGATCGCCATGATGATCATGTTCGCGACGTTCGGTTCGGTCGGATTCGGCGACGTCTTCGGCGGCGCCGGGGAGGCCGGCGAGGGTACGTTGACGGCGCTGGGTCTGATGCTGCTGCTCGCGGCCTGCGGCAAGTCCGCCCAGGTACCGCTGCAGTCGTGGCTCGGCGACGCCATGGAGGGCCCGACACCGGTATCGGCGTTGATTCACGCGGCCACCATGGTCACCGCCGGTGTCTACCTCATCACGCGATCCGGTCCCATCTTCAACCTCGCACCCAATGCCCAACTGGGCGTGGTGATCGTCGGCGCGGTGACCCTGCTGTTCGGTGCGATCATCGGCTGCGCGAAAGACGACATCAAGAAGGCGCTCGCCGCATCGACGATGAGCCAGATCGGCTACATGGTGCTCGCGGCCGGACTCGGTCCCGCCGGGTACGCCTTCGCGATCCTGCACCTGATCACCCACGGGTTCTTCAAGGCCGGCCTGTTCCTCGGAGCGGGTTCGGTCATGCACGGCATGGACGACGAGACCGACATGCGTCGCTTCGGCGGGCTGCGCACCCTGATGCCGGTGACGTTCGTGACCTTCGGCCTCGGGTACCTCGCCATCATCGGTGTCCCACCGTTCTCAGGGTTCTTCTCGAAGGACAAGATCATCGAAACCGCCTGGGCGGCAGGTGGGGTGAAAGGCATCATCCTCGGATCCGTCGCAGTTCTGGGTGCCGGGATCACCGCCTTCTACATGACGCGGGTGATGCTGCTGACCTTCTTCGGCGAGAAACGCTGGAAGCCCGACACCCATCCTCACGAGTCCCCGGCCACCATGACGATGCCGATGGTCGTGTTGGCGCTGGGTTCGGTGTTCGCCGGCGGGCTGCTAGTACTGGGCGGTTCCCTGCAGCACTGGCTGGAGCCGGTGGTCGGCGAACATCACGGCCATCTCTCGGTCCCGATCTGGGTCATCACGGCCGGCACCCTCGCAGTCGTCCTCATCGGGGTCGGTATCGCGTACCGGCAGTACGCCGGCCGATCCGTGCCGACCTCGGCACCCGACGACGTGTCCGCCTTGACCGAGGCCGCCCGCGCGGATCTCTATGGCGACGCATTCAATGAGGCGACGTTCATGCGGCCCGGCCAAAAACTGACCACCGCACTCGGACTGGCCGACACCAAAGGTGTGGACGGAGTGGTCAGCGGCGTCGCCGCGGCGGTGTCCGGCCTGTCGACCCGCGTGCGTCGACTGCAGACCGGGATGGTGCGGTCGTACGCGCTCTCGATGTTCGCAGGCGCCGCTCTGCTGGTCGCGATGATGATGGTGGTGAGGGTGTGGTGAGCGACTTTCCCTGGCTGACCCTGCTCTGGGCGGTACCGGTTCTCGGTGCCGTCCTCATCCTGACGCTGCCCCCGAGGCTGCGGCCCCACGTCAAATGGCTGGCCCTGGCGGCCTCACTGGTGGTGCTGGCGATCGCCATCGGATTGGCCATCGGCTTCGACCCCGGCGGCGACCAGTACCAGTTCGTCGAATCACGCTCGTGGATACCGGCGTTCGGTACCGAGTACGCGCTGGGCGTCGACGGTATCGCACTCGCCCTGGTGGTTCTCACCGCTGTGTTGCTGCCCCTGCTGCTCATCGCGGGCTGGAACGATGCCGATGAGGACCGCCGTCGGGCCACCCACCGTTACGTCGCGCTGATGTTGCTCGTCGAGGCGATGGTGATGATCTCGTTCACCGCCCTCGACATCCTGCTCTTCTACATCTTCTTCGAAGCCATGCTGATCCCGATGTACTTCCTCATCGCGGGGTTCGGCGGTCCCGCGGAGGCAGGCCTGCGCTCGCGCGCCGCCGTGAAGTTCCTGCTGTACAACCTGGCGGGCGGTCTGATCATGCTGGCCGCGGTCATCGGCCTGTACGTCGCCACCACCGACACGGGTAGCGGGACCTTCGATTTCCGGGAAATCGTTGCAGCGATCTCCTCGGGCTCACTCGACATCGACCCGACTGTCGCCAAGGCGCTGTTTCTCGGATTCATGTTCGCCTTCGCTGTGAAAGCCCCGCTGTGGCCCCTGCACACCTGGCTGCCGGACGCCGCGGTACAGGCCACGCCGGCGAGCGCAGTACTCATGATGGCCGTCGTCGACAAGGTCGGCACGTTCGCGATGCTCCGCTACTGCGTTCAGCTTTTTCCGGACGCCACACGGTATTTCACGCCGCTGATCATCACGCTCGCCGTCATCGGCATCGTGTACGGCGCCATCCTGGCGATCGGGCAGACAGACATGATGCGCCTCATCGCGTACACGTCGATCTCCCATTTCGGTTTCATCATCCTGGGGATCTTCGCCCTGACGAGTCAGGGGCAGGCGGGATCGACGCTGTACATGGTCAATCACGGCATAGCGACTGCCGCCCTGATGCTCATCGCGGGCTTCTTGATCACCCGGCGCGGCACCCGCAACATCGCGGACTACGGCGGGGTGCAGAAGGTCGCGCCCATCATGGCCGGCACGTTTCTCGTCGCCGGGTTGGCCACCCTCTCGTTGCCCGGTCTCGGGCCGTTCGTGAGCGAGTTCCTGGTTCTCATCGGCACATTCACCCGCTACCCGGTCGCAGCGGTGTGCGCCACCATCGCACTCGTCCTCGCGGCGATCTACGTGCTGTGGATGTATCAGCGGATCATGACCGGTCCGGTCACCGCGGGGAACGAGAAGATACCCGACCTGAAGCGACGAGAGCTGGCGGTGGTCACCCCACTCATCGCACTGCTCCTGGTGTTGGGCATCTATCCCAAACCGGTGATGGACGTCATCGATCCTGCAGTGGGACACACGCTCACGGTGATCGATCAACGTGACCCGGCACCCGCCGTGGCCGAACCGGACGGAGGAGGGCGATGACGTCTCCAGCACTGGCAGTAGAGGTCCTGCCGGCGCCATCGATCGAATACGCGCAATTGTCTCCGATGCTGATCGTGTTCGGCGTCGCTGTCGTCGGGGTCCTGCTCGAGGCCTTCGCACCCACGCAATATCGGTACAGCGGTCAGCTGGTGCTCAGCCTCGGAGGCCTGGCGGCCGCGTTGGTCGCGGTGGCCGCCCTCGCAGGGACCAACTCCTCGGCAGCGGTGGGGTCGGTGGCCGTGGACGGTCCCACGCTGCTGTTGCAAGGGACTATCCTCGTTGTCTCCGCTCTGGCGATTCCACTGATGGCTCAACGGACCGGCGTCGGAGTGATGGTCGGTGCAGCGGCCGGCGCGAGCTCCGGCGCAGGGTCGGCCGGTAACCGGAAAGTTCTCGACGCCTTCGCCTCTCAGGCATCCTCCGTCCCCGGTAGTCCCGCGGAGGAGAACGCGACGCGGGCAGGTATCGCTCAGACCGAGGTCTTCCCGCTGGTGATGTTCGCCGTCGGCGGCATGCTGCTCTTCCCTGCCTCCGACGACCTGCTGACGATGTTCATCGCACTGGAAGTGCTGTCCCTTCCGCTGTACATGCTGTGCGGGCTCGCTCGGCGACGTCGTCTGCTCTCGCAGGAAGCTGCGCTGAAGTACTTTCTGCTCGGCGCGTTCTCGTCGGCGTTCTTCCTTTTCGGTGCAGCGTTCCTCTACGGCTACGCAGGATCGGTGCAGCTGGGCGAGATCGCCACCACCATCGACGCCGAGGCCGGCGACCGCACGCTGGCCCTGATCGGTGCAGGCCTGCTGTCCGTCGGTCTGCTGTTCAAGATCGGGGCCGTGCCGTTCCACTACTGGGTGCCGGACGTCTACCAGGGCGCGCCGACGCCCATCACGGCGTTCATGGCCGCGGCCACCAAGATCGCCGCGTTCGGCGCGATGCTCCGTCTGTTCTACGTTGCCCTGCCCGGGCTGAAGGACGATTGGCGCCCGGTCCTGATCGTGATCGCCATCCTGACGATGGTGATCGCCTCCGTCGTCGCCATCACCCAGACGGATATGAAACGCATGTTGGCGTATTCGTCGGTCGCGCACGCCGGTTTCATCCTCACCGGAGTGGTGGCCATCAATCGGGCGGGTCTGTCGTCGACGATGTTCTACCTCGTTGCGTACGGGTTCAGCACCGTGGGTGCGTTCGCCGTCGTGACCCTCGTCCGCGACAAGTCCGGCGAGGTAACCGACATGTCCCGCTGGGCCGGGCTCGGCCGTCGGTCTCCCTTGGTGGCGGGCGTCTTCGCGTTGTTCTTGCTGGCGTTCGCGGGGATTCCGCTGACGAGTGGTTTCGTGAGCAAGTTCGCCGTCTTCCAGGCCGCGGCGTCAGGGGGTGCGGTGCCGCTGGTGATCGTCGGCGTGATCAGCAGCGCGATCGCGGTCGTGTTCTATGTCCGCGTCATCGTGCTGATGTTCTTCTCCGAGCCCGACACAGATGCACCCACCGTCGTCGTGCCGAACGTCGCCACCACCATCACCATCGCGCTGTGCGTCGGGGTGACCGTGCTCCTCGGCATCTTCCCGCAACCCCTCCTCGACCTCGCCGACAACGCAGCAGTCTTCCTCCAGTAGCCCCGATCACAAACCCAGGTACTCCAGGGAGAATCAGGTGTTGCAACACCTGGGTTTCCCTGGAGTACCTGGGTTTGTGTGGGTGAACAAGAAACAGCCCCTCACCTGCATCAGGTGAGGGGCTGCTCTGTGGCGGTGGCGGAGGGATTTGAACCCTCGGTACGGGGTTACCGTACACAGCATTTCGAGTGCTGCACCTTCGGCCGCTCGGACACGCCACCGCCGAAAACTGTACCGCAGCACCGGGCTGAGTCAGCAATCAGCTGGTCAGCACCGGTTTACGGTCAGATCCGGCGCAAGTGTCAGTGGCCGGTCAGCTTGTCCTTGACGGCGTTCGTCTTGTCCTTGACGGCGTCAGCAGCGTCGGTGACCTTCTGCTTGACGTTGGCGCTGGCCTGGTCGCCCTGGCCCTCTGCCTTGAGATCTTGGTTGTCCGTGGCACTGCCCGCGGCTTCTTTTCCGCGGCCCTTGAGCTCTTCGGCCTTGTTCTTTGCGTCGTCTGCGAGACCCATGGCTAACCTCCGTATATCGGTAGATCACTCGGCTTCTTCTTCAGCGTGCGAGCCGCACGCCTGCCGATACGCTCCGTCTACCCAGAGCACTACCCTCCAACGTGCCATAGGGTGCGGGCCGCTGCCACCGCCTTTCGCTCACTTGATGTGGCGATTGTGACAATGGCAGCCGAAATGTTTATGACGCCTGGTCGCGGGGTATTCTCGGCTTTCACCGACGCCGGGCGAAGAACTCCCGCAGCACGTCGCCGCACCGCTGCTCCAGCACTCCGCCCCGTACTTGCGGGCGATGCACGTTGCGACGGTCCCGGACCACGTCCCACAGCGACCCCACGGCCCCCGTCTTGGGCTCCCAGGCACCGAACACCAGCCGATCGAGCCGGGCGAGGGTGATGGCGCCCGCACACATCGTGCAGGGCTCCAGGGTCACTGCAATGGTGCACCCCTCGAGCCGCCAGCTGTCGCCGATCACGGCGACGGCGGCGCGGATCGCCAGCACCTCGGCGTGTGCGGTCGGATCGGACGTCGCCTCTCGGGCATTGGCCGCCGATGCGACGACGCGTCCGTCAGCGTCCACGATCACCGCACCGACCGGAACATCCCGCGGATCGGCACCTCGCGCGGCCGCGAGCGCAGCCTCGATCAGTTCTTCGTCCGACACGACCTGGCTACGACTCAGTGATTGAGCTTCTCGAGGGTTTTCGACAGCTCGTCGGCAAAGCCCAGTCGAGCTGCGATCATGCCGATCTGTTCGTCCGCATAGAGATCGGTGTCTCCGACGATCACGCTCATGACCGCTTCCGGTAAGCCCAGATCGGCGAGCACACCGAAGTCGCCCTCGGCCCACGGTTCGACATCGTCGAGTTCGTCGGGGTCGATGTCCGGGATATCGACATTGAGCGACTCCAAGACGTCCGCGGCAATGTCATAGTCGATGGCGGCGGTGGCGTCGGAGATGAGGAGTTTGGTCCCGGACGGAGAAGGCCTGACGATGATGAAGAACTCGTCGTCGACGTCGAGCAGACCGAACACGGCGCCTGCGCTCCGCAACGACCGGAGCAGGTTCTCGGCGTCGCCGAGTTCGCCCAAAGCGCTGGTGTCCATGGTGGTGAGGGTCCATTTGCCCTCCTCACGGACTACCGCAATGGCGAAACCTTCTACCTCATCCGCGCTCGCACCAGCCATAGCGGTTCACGGTAGCGGTCAGCGGGGGTAAACCCAACTCCCCGCATCCCCTGCGGGCTGCACCGATGTGCGAATCTGGATCCCGTGACCCACTCTGCGCCGCAACCACCCGTCTGCGTACTCGGTCTGGGACTGATCGGCGGTTCGCTGCTGCGGTCCCTGCACGACGGGGGACGACGGGTTTTCGGCTACAACCGCTCCGCAGAGACGGTGTCCGCCGCCGGCGCCGACGGGTATGACGCCTCCACCGACCTGGTCGCGACCCTGTCCCGCGCTGCTCAGGAGTCGGCGCTGATCGTGCTCGCCACGCCGGCGACGACGATCGACGCCATCCTCGACCAGATCGCGACGTATGCACCGAACTGCCCTCTCACCGACGTGGTGAGCGTGAAACAGCAGGTGGCGGACCAGGTCTACGCCCATGGTCTGAGCGAGAACTTCGTCGGCGGACACCCCATGGCGGGCAGCGCAGAGTCCGGCTGGCAAGCCACGGACCCGGGCCTGTTCACCGGCGCCGTCTGGGTGGTCGCGACCGACGACGGCGCCGATCCGCAGGTGTGGCGGGCCGTCGCACAACTCGCGCTCGACACCGGTGCACGGGTGATCCCGGCCGCGTCCGACGAACACGACCGCGCCGTCGCAGGCATCTCCCACCTGCCGCATCTGACCGCAGCCGTGACAGCAGTCGTCGGAGCAGGTGAGGGCGAACTGGCGCTGCGCCTGGCGGCCGGATCCTTCCGGGACGGCACCAGGGTGGCCGGGACCGCCCCACACCTGCAGCAGGCGATGCTCGAGGCGAACTCCACCGCGTTGCTGGCCGCGCTCGGCGAGACCATCGACCGACTGACGTTCGCCCGCGATCAGCTACGCGACGCAGGCACGGTCGAGACGCTGGTCGCCGACGGATTCCGGGCCCGAAAACACTACGAGAAGATCCACGCTGCGACCGACGAACCGGCGATCAGCGTGGAACCGGGCAGCACCGGTTGGGAGGCGGCATTCCGCAACGCTGCCCGAACCGGCGCGGTCTGGACGGGCTGAGCATTCGGTGGGATCGGCCCGGCTCAGACCCGTTCGGCGAGCCCCGGGTAATTGACGACGAAACCGTTCTCGTCGACGGTGATGGTCGTCTGCGCGACCGGCGAGACGATGTCGAAGCCCGCCGCCGACGGTGTGTAGCTCAGCGTCGCCGGGGTGACCTCGCCTGACGGGAGGTAGAGATAGGCCACGGGGACCTCTGCGGGGCCGGAACCGGGTTCACCGAGCCCGAGGCGCCGGATCGGCAGGGTGTTGAAGAACGGGCTCAGCGCGAGCTCGACGTCCTGGGCGCCGCCGAAATCGCTGCGTTCCACACCGCGGGCGCTCTGCACCAGCCAGGCGTCCTGGCCGTCGCGGGTGATGGAGATCTGCGTGTCCCCACCCGCTCGTACCAGATGCAGGGAGAGCCGCTTGGTGGCTCCTGCATCGTTGGTTATCAGGTCGTAGGAGGCGCTGAACGCCTCCTGCTTGTCGGTCGCGGCAGCGACGATCCGGCCATAGGCCTTGATCCGTTTGCCGGTCACGGTGACCCGCACCTGCTCGAGGCGTTCTTCACCGATGCCACGCCAGGTCAGCACCGTCTTGAAGCCACCACTCTCGGACGCCACGGGCTGGGGCGCTACGGGATCTTGGGACACGTCTGGGGAACTCACCTCTTCAAGGTAGGCGACTAGGCCACCTGTTACCGAACCAACCGGCGATATCGGCTAGGCAATCGCCAAATCGGGTACACGGCGCAGTCGGCCCGTCCCCGGAGCCGACGCCCAGGCCACCCCGGCGATGATGCTGTCGAGGACGAGCGCCAACAGTGTCACCAGAATCGAACCGGCGATCATCGGTGGGTAGTCGTAGGTGGCGAGCCCGTCGAAGATCGGCCTGCCGAGGCCGCCGAGTCCCACGTACGCGGCGATCGCAGCGGTGGCGACCACCTGCAGCGTCGCATTGCGCAGGCCTCCGAGGATCAAGGGCAGCGCGTTGGGGAACTCGACCTTCAACAGCACCTGCAGACTGTTCAGACCCATCGCCCGGGACGCATCCACCACCGATTTGTCGACGTTCGCCACTCCTGCATAGGTGCCGGCGAGCAACGGAGGCACCCCGAGGAGGACCAGCGCGATGATCGTTGGGGTCAGCCCGAGGCCCATCCACAGGGTGAACAGCAGCAGCAGACCCAGGGTCGGCAGCGACCGCAGCATGTTGACCAAGCCGACCACGATCACCTCCCCTTTGCCGGTGTGACCGACGAACAGGCCGATCGGCACCGCGATCAGGGCGGCCAGCCCCACCGCGTAGAAGGTGTACTCCAGGTGCTGGGCGATTTCGATGAGCAGACCGTCGGTGTCCGCGGTGCCGGTCCAGTTGCTGGCAGTCGTGAGATAGCTGACCGTGTCGCTGAAGATGTTGCTCATGCCGGCGCCGCCTCTTTGCTCAGATTCATCCTGGCCCGCGACAAGCGACCGGGCCCCTTGCCGACCCGCGCCCACGGCGTGAGGAACCTGCCGAGGACAACGAGCAACAGGTCGATGATCAGCGCCAGCACCACCACCGCGATGATGCCCGCGACGATCTCGTTGGTGTAGTTGCGGCTGTAGCCTTCGGTGAACAGTCTGCCGAGACCACCGAACCCGATCACCGCGCCCACCGACACCATCGAGATGTTGGTGACCGCAACGACGCGCACGGTGGCGATCAGGACCGGGATCGCCAGCGGCAGTTCGATCTTCAGGACACGATGCCACGGCTTGTATCCGATGGCGGTTGCCGCGTCCACGGCCAGAGGCGGCACCGCATCGAGAGCCTCGGGAACGGATCGGACGAGCAGGGCTGTGGAGTACAACGCCAGCGCGACCATCACGTTGACGTCGGACAGGATCCGGGTGTTGATCACCGATGGCAGCACGATGAAGAGCGCGATCGACGGGATCGTGAAGACGATGGAGCCGAGAACGATCGTGATCCTGCGGGCCGTCTGCGACCGATACACCAAGAGCCCGAGCGGAATCGCGATGATCAGCGACACCAGCAGGGGCACCATCGAGAGCTTGATGTGCTCGAGCGTCAGCTCCCAGACCTTCGGGAAGTGGTTGAGCAGATAGTTCACGAGGCCGACTTCCGCTGCAGCTCGAGCGCGGCGAGCACATCCGCGGCCCGGACCCCGCCGCTGACCGTGCCGTTCCCGTCGACGACCACGCCGGTACCTGACGGCGACGACAACGCCGAGTCGAGGGCTTGACGCAACGTCCCGCCCTCGGTGAACAGTGAGCCGCCCGCAGAGCAGGACTCGTACAGCGACGCCCCACCGCTGTGTGCCGTCACCCCTTCGGCGTCCACCCAGCCGAACGGGTTGCCGTCGATGGTCACGAGCCGCCACTCGTCGACACCCAGGATCTGCGAGTCGATCTCGGCCTCGCTGATCGGTGTCAGTGGCTCCAACTGGACGTCGGCACCCGAATTGAACTGCAGCTGACGGTAACCGCGGTCGCGACCGACAAACGACGACACGAACTCGTCCGCCGGAGCTGCGAGCAACCGGGCCGGGGTATCGAACTGTCGCAGCTTGCCACCGGCACCGAAGATCGCGATGCGGTCGGCAAGCTTGACGGCCTCATCGATGTCGTGGGTGACGAAGACGATGGTCTTGCGCAACTCGCCCTGCAGTCGGAGCATCTCGTTCTGCAGGTCTTCGCGGACCACGGGATCCACAGCACTGAACGGCTCGTCCATGAGCAGGATCGCGGGGTCGGCGGCGAGCGCGCGGGCCACCCCGACGCGCTGCTGCTGCCCACCCGAGAGCTGGCCCGGGTATCGGGTCGCGACAGCCCGGTCCAAGCCGACGCGCTCTAGCAGCTCGAGCGCGGCATGCCGCGCGGCCTTCCGCGATTGACCTTGCAGCACAGGAACTGTCGCAATATTGTCGACGATCCGCTGATGCGGCATCAAGCCTGCGCTCTGGATGACGTAGCCGATGCCGCGGCGCAGCGAGACGGCGTTGGACGACCCCACGTCTTTCCCGGCGACCCTGATCGTTCCGGACGTCGGCTCGATCATGCGATTGATCATCCGCATCGACGTCGTCTTACCGCATCCCGACGGACCGACGAAGGCGGTGAAGCTGCCTTCCTCGATGTCGAGGGTCAGGTTGTCGACGGCCGTCGTGCCGTCGGGGTAGGTCTTGGTCACCGAATCAAAGGTGATCATGTGGTTGCTTCCTTCCGGGTGGGCCACTGTCACGACCCGAGCGCTTTGTTCAGATTCTGTGCTTCGACCCAGCGCTTCGCCGCGTCTTCGACCTCAAGCTTTTCCTTGCCCGACACCAATTCGTTCAGGTTCCGCAACTCCTCCACCGTGAGCTTCGACGACACCGCGTCGAGCACCGCCCGGAGTTTCGGTGAGTCCTTGGACTTCGCCAGGACGGGCACGATGTTGTTGGCCGGGAAGTTGTGCTTGGGATCGTCGAGCACCACCAGGTCCTCGGTGGTGATCGCCGGGGTCGTGGTGTAGATGTCCGCCGCCGTGACCCGACCGCTGGTGAGCTCGTTGATCGTGGCCTGGCCGCCACTGTCGTTGTTGGGCCGAAAATCGACCTTGAGTCCGTAGTTGCGTTCGAGTCCCGGAACCCCGACCTCACGCGTGGCGAACTCGCTGTTCGCCATGAAACTGACCTTCTCCGTTTGCGATACCCGGGCCAGGTCCTCGATCGACCTGAGATTCCACTTGTCCGCTGACTTCTGGGTCACGGTGACCGAATCGGAATTGGAGCCCGGGGCAGGGGTATAGGTCAGCAGGTCGTCGCCCTCCACCGAGGGCAGCGCCTGTTCGATGTCCTCCAGCGACGTCAAAGCCGAATACTCGGCGATCCGGTCCTCGGTGAGGCCCGGTGCGGTCGACGCGAGATACTGCATCAGGTTCCCGATGTAGTCGGGGACGAGGTCGATGTCGCCTGACCGCAGGGCGGGCAGATACCGCTCACGGGTTCCGGAGTTGAGTTGGTTCTCCACGGTGAAACCGTTCGCCTCGAGCGCATCGATGTAGATCTGGCCGATGATCTGGCTCTCCAGGACTCCTCCCGAGCCGACGACGATGTGGTTCGGATCCGGATCGCGTGATCCGGCTCTGCTTAGCGGGTCGAAGCATCCGGCAACCAGGGCCGCGATGAGCAGGAGGATGGCGGGCAGCAGCGTCAAGCGGAGCCACGCATCCCTGCGGGTGAGCGTATGCACCCAGTCAATAGAACACGACTGGGTGTGTTTTCGTCACTCCGTCCGGTAGTTTTCGCCCAGATTGCCTGGATTTTAATTAGGTCGCGCGGAAGGGTTTGGCTTCGGGAAGTTTCGGCTACCCCGTCTGGTCGAGAGTTGCCAGAAATACGTGTGTCCGATACGGCAAGACGATTGTTCCTTCGGGATCGGCGACCTCCGCCGCGAGTCGACGGACGTGTTCGAGGATGTCTGCGCGCTCGGATTCCGCGGCCGTGATGATCTGACTCCGCGAAACGACCATGGCCAGGAGCTGCTCGGTATCGAGTCGGCGATCCCAATCGAACGTCTCATGAACAGGCGCGCTGAACGGCAACTCGAGTGTCGGGCCACCGTTGGCGACGAATACCTCAGCCTCGCTCGCGGCGATGATCTCCGTCAGTCTGGCGACCCACGGCACGGTCTCGTCTCGGATGTTCCAGATCAGACCCAGCGTGCCGCCGGGCCGCAGTACCCGGGCCGCCTCGGCGACGGCCGCGGCGGGTTCGACCCAGTGCCACGACTGGCCGAAGGTGAGGGCGTCGCACACTCCGTCCGCGAGTGGGATCTGCTCGGCGGTTCCGATCAGACCGTGCACGGACGGTAGTTGGGCGCTCAGTGTGTCGAGCATGTGGCCGTCCGGCTCGACTGCGTAGACCGTGCGTCCTGGGGCGAGGAGCGACGCCGTGAGTTTTCCTGTGCCCGCACCGATGTCGGCCACCACCATCGCGTCGGGTGCGACGAGCCGGGCAACAGCCTGCGACGGATAGTCCGGCCTGCCGGCACTGTAGGCGGCCGCCTGCGTACCGAACGAGGTCGCCCGTTGCTTCCGAGACTCCGGGTCAGGCACTTCTCATCCCTTCCGAGTGGCCAGCACCACGACGTAGGGGACGGCGAACGAGACCGATCCGTCGGAAAGGGTCAGATCATCGAATGCGGCGCGAAAACCGTTGACAACACGTTGCTTCCGGTCATCGTCCAGACTGCTCAGCATATTGACGTGCACCGGCGACTCAGTAGTCACGAATGCGATCGCCTCATCCAAAGACCCGAACTGCCAGGTGTACATGTGCTCTTCGATCTCGACCGCGGTGAAGTACTCGCCGAACGCGACGGGGTCCGGAGTCGCCCAGACGTCCGGCGACGCAGCGCCGGCCGGAGGGGCACCCACGACCTCCGCGATCGGACGACGCAGCGGCTGGTCACCTGCCGGCGACCAGGCGCTGTAGGCGAACGTCCCACCCGGCCGCAGCAGCCGGCCGATCTCAGGGAGCGCTACGACAGGATCGACGAAGATGATTCCCATACTGGAGACCACGGCGTCGGCACCGGCGTCCGGAAGTCCCGTGGCGCTCGCATCGGCCAGCAGCCATCGCACGTCGAGACCGGCACCGGCGGATTCGATGGCCGCCTGATCGAGTAGCTCCTGCGTGAAGTCGACCCCCGTGACCGCGGCACCCGCAGCCGCACACTGCAATGCCACAGCGCCGATACCGCACCCCAGGTCATACACGGTGGCACCGGCGAGATTCACCCTGGTCTGCGCCGACGTCACCAATTGCGTTGCCACCGGCCTGATGTGGTCGGCCACGCTGCGGTACCGACCTTGCGCCCACACGTTGCTCATCTGCGGTACTCAGGCCCCGATGTCGACGCAGATCGCGAGTGCCGATTTGTCGCTCGCAACGGTCTTACCGTCCACCTTGATGCTGCAGGACACGTCATCGCCATTGGCGGTGAATGCACTGAGCTGCAAGGGTGGTTCCAGATTGTCGAACGTCTTCGTCCACGGTGTACTCGGCGACGTTTCTGTTTTCTGTTCTCCGCCGGCATCACTGTAGAGAATCATCGAGGCGTTACCTGTCACCTCGTAAACAACTGTGCCGCCCGAACTTCTGGTCGTCGTGGTCGTCGTCGTGGTGTCCTCGGTGCTGGTGCTGTCCGTGGTCGTTGTGGTGGCGCTCGACGTGGTCGAGTTGGCAGTCGGCGAATCGTCGTCACCGTCACTGTTCAACACCAGGGCAGCGGTGGCACCGCCGGCCACCACGAGCAGGGCGATCACGACGGCGAAGATGATCAGCAAGGTCTTCTTGCTGCCACCGCCGTTCGGGCCCTGCGGAGGCTGACCGTACCCACCGTCGTAGGGCGGACCACCATACGGCGGCTGCCCGCCATAGGGGGCATTCCCGTAGGGCTGCTCGCCATAGGGTTGCTGGCCGTACGCCTGCTGGCTGGGATCGGGTTGGCCGTACTGGGGTTGGCCGTATTGGGACTGGCCGTACTGGGGTTGGCCGTACTGGGGTTGGCCGTAGTCGGGCTGGTTGTAGTCGGGCTGGCCGCCTGCGGGCATCTGACTGGTACCGCTGGGGCCGTAGCCACCCTGATCAGGTGGCTGATTGCCGTAATACGGTTGTTGATCGCCGTAGTAGGGCTGCTGGCCCCCGTAATACGGCTGATCAGGATTGTTCGGATCGTTGCCGTATCCGGGTCCCATGGACACCACTCCTCGTCGTCGGCAGCGTTAGATGCTCACACCCTACCGGCGACGTGACCGCGAATCGCCCTCACAACTGCGGCATGACTGTCGTTTGCGCAGCTCACCAACGGTGCACAGTTGGAGAACGCCAGTGCGCGTGGCCACTTCGGCGGTACCATCAAACCGCTCGAGCCTCGGCATTTCCCGTTAAACAAGCAGCGATGGAGTTCATATGTCAGACGTCGACAGGGGAATGATCACCCCCGCCTACACCGGCCGTTTCGCGGTCTCCGGCATTCCAGCCCTTCAGATTCCGGACGACTCGATGGATCCGGAGGTGGCCTACCGCTTCATCCACGACGAGTTGATGCTCGATGGGAACTCACGTCTGAACCTCGCCACCTTCGTCACCACGTGGATGGATCCCCAGGCCGAAAAGCTGATGGCCGAGACGTTCGACAAGAACATGATCGACAAAGACGAGTACCCACTGACCGCCGCCATCGAAGAGCGGTGCGTCGCGATGGTGGCGGATCTGTTCCATGCCCCGGACCTCGACCCGTCGGTGGCGTCGAGTGCGACCGGCACGTCGACCATCGGATCGTCGGAGGCCGTCATGCTCGGCGGCCTGGCGCTCAAGTGGCTCTGGAAGGCGAAGCGTTCAGGAGATGGTGGGACACCCACCGGCACTCCCAACCTGATCCTCGGTAGCAACGTGCAGGTGGTGTGGGAAAAGTTCTGCCGCTACTTCGAGGTCGAGCCGCGGTACCTCCCGATGGAGAAAGACCGCTACGTGATCACCCCCGAGCAGGTGCTCGATGCGGTCGACGAGAACACGATCGGCGTGGTGGTCATCGCAGGTACCACCTACACCGGTGAGCTCGAACCGGTGAAAGAGATCGCTGATGCTCTCGACAAGCTCGCCGCCGACGGAGGTGTCGACGTACCGATCCACGTCGACGCGGCCAGCGGAGGCTTCGTCCTGCCGTTCCTGCACCCAGACCTCGAATGGGACTTCCGGATCCCGCGAGTGGTCTCCATCAACGTGAGCGGTCACAAGTACGGCCTGACCTACCCCGGTGTCGGATTCGTCGTCTGGCGCGACAAGACCTGGCTCCCCGAAGACCTCGTGTTCCGCGTCAACTACCTCGGCGGCGACATGCCCACCTTCACCCTCAACTTCTCCCGACCGGGCAACCAGGTGATCGGGCAGTACTACAACTTCCTGCGCCTGGGTCGGCAGGGTTACACCGACATCATGAAATCGCTGTCCGACACTGCCCGCTGGTTCGCCGGACAGATCGAGGAAGAGGACGAGATCGAGATCGTCACGGACGGTTCGGCCATCCCGGTGGTCACTTTCAAGCTGCACAGTGACTGCGAGTTCACCGCGTTCGATGTGTCGCACGGGTTGCGGGCCTATGGCTGGCAGGTCCCTGCGTACACGATGCCCGACAACGTCTCCGACCTCGCGGTCTTGCGAGTTGTCGTCCGCGAGGGGTTCTCCCGCGACATGGCCCGCGTCCTGCACCAGCATCTCGTCGAGGTCATGAAGGAGCTGCGGCTCATCAAGTCCGACGGGCAGCTTCCTCAGAAGCAGCACTTCGCCCACTGACGTGGGGGTCTTCCGACCTTCGGTGGTCGGCCGAGAATTCGGGTAGTGCGCTACTCGCGGCAACGCAGCCTGGTTCGTCGACCATCGACACATGCGCAATCACGGTGGTAGTCGAGTCAGCACTTACGTCTACGCGAACGATCCGATCCTGCAAGCCGGCGTGACGAGCACCCTCCGCATGTGTGCGGAGGTCCGGCTCGTTGCCGGGTGCGGGCTCGACAGCGCCGAGGTGGCGGTGGTGGTTGCCGATGTTCTCGACGAGACGGTGCATCGCACGCTCAGGGCGATCCAGCGCGGTGGTGCCCCTCGGACGATGCTCGTGCTCTCATCCCTCGACGAGAGCGCGGTGGTCGCGGCGGCCGAGGCCGGTGTCAGCGGACTGATCCGTCGCGCCGACGCGACCCGCGACAACCTCGTCGCGCAGATCAAACAGGTTGCGGCCGGTGGCGGTGCGGTTCCCGCCGATCTGGTCGGCAGCCTTCTCGAGGCGGCCGGATATCGCCGGCGCCGAGGCGGTTTTCCGCGCGCTGCCGACTCGGCGCCGTTGTCCGAGCGTGAGATCGAGGTGTTGCGGCTGGTCTCCGAAGGATTCGACACCGCCGCGGTCGCCGATGAACTCTGCTATTCCGAACGCACGGTGAAGAGCGTCTTGCACGACGTCACCACTCGGCTGCACCTGCGCAATCGAACTCACGCGGTGGCGTATGCGATGCGCGAGGGGCTCATCTGATCTGTCCTGACTTCAGGTGGGGCGCATACTGGCCCGGTGAGGTCCTATGGCAACCACTGAGCCCGACACCGCGCAGGCCGGGGGCGGCGACAGCTTTCTGACGGTGGTCATCGCGTTCGTCGCGAACCTCGCGATCGCCATTGCCAAGACCGGCGCCGCGATGCTCACCGGATCCGCGTCACTGGTGGCCGAAGCCGCCCATTCGTGGGCCGACACCGGCAACGAGGTCCTGCTACTGATCGCCGAGCGACGCTCCCATCGGGTCCGCGACACCCGGCACCCTCAGGGCTATGGCAAAGAGGCCTACATCTGGTCGATGTTCGCGGGTTTCGGGCTCTTCGCCGTCGGTGCGGCGGTATCCATCCAGCACGGCATTTCTGAGTTGATCTCCCCGGAGCCGGCAACCGACTATCCGGTGGCCTACGCGGTGCTCGCAATCGCGGCTCTGCTCGAAGGCGTGTCCTTTCTGCGGTCGTATCAGCAAGCCAGGAAAGGCGCGGTCAAGCGCAGGATAGGACTGCTGAACCAGGTCTTCAGGACCTCCGACCCGACCCTTCGGGCCGTCTTCGCCGAAGATGCTGCTGCTCTCATCGGGCTGGCCATCGCCTTCGTCGGGATCCTCCTGCACCAGGTCACCGGTTCCCCGACCTACGACTCCGTCGGATCCATCCTCGTCGGCGTTCTGCTCGGGGTGGTGGCCGTGGTGCTGATCAATCAGAACCGCAGATTTCTCCTCGGCCAGGCCGTCGACGACAGGATTCGCAAGCTGCTGTTGGAGATGCTCCTGAGTCACCCTGACGTCGACCGCGTGACGTACTTGCATGCCGAGTTCACGGGACCCGGGACGCTCTATCTGGTTGCAGCGATCGACTTCGTCGGCAATACCAGCGAGAACGATCTCGCCAGGATCCTGCGCCGACTCGAGGCCGAGATCGAGGCCGATCCGAGGGTCACCGAGGCCGTACTGACGTTGGCGACGCCCGACGAGACGTCGCTCGGCGCCAACTGACCAAGCCGGTCCCAATGATCGCAACCTCAGGTTTGCCATCTTTGATACTTCGCTGACCAAACAGTCGCCGGAAATCTAATTGCACATTTGAACGCACTAACCACGCCACGGAAAGTCGACTGACCTGCAACAAAACACTCAACTCGTGCGACGGTCGAGTTGTTGGCCAATTGGCCGACAATCACCCGGCGAGGAGAGTCATGATGCACACGCTGAGCAACCGGCCCATGACGGCCACAAATGCGGTCGATATCCATTCTGAGGCCCATTTCGACAGACGCGGCCCCGGCGACACCGGAACCGATGCCCAGCGCACGCCTGAGCGAACCGATGCTCCCCCACGACGACCGGGCAGCACCGACCCCAAGCTGATGCTGCGAGTTGCCAATGCGATTGAAGAACACGGCGATTGGACGCGCGTGATCAGCAACGTGTCGATGGGGATGTGGTTCGCCGTCGCGGTCCGCCCCGGCGCCTGCGGGTCACTGCTGAGCGGATTGGCAGCAATGTACTTTCCCGAAACCCCCGTGTTCGGCGAGCCCGGCAAAGCATTTCACACGGCCGTGCAGGAAGCGTTGGTGATGAGTTGAGCGAAATACGCAGACCGACGTCCGAACAATTGACCACCGGCGGTCGAGGCTTTCGCCCCTCGGCATCACCGACGAAAAGTCTAAGGAACCCCAACGTGAGCGAAGTCACCCTCCGCCATTTCGGCCCGGCGAGCAATACGCCGAAATATGCCAATACGCCGACAAAAGCGCAGATCACCCGCGTGCTGCCGGCTCCCGACCCATCTCCTACGCTGGGGCCCAGAACCGACAAGGAGACACATCTGATGCCGTACCGAGACGCCGCACTGGCCGCCGAAGGGGTCGCCGCGATCCATCTCGGCGATGCGCATGTCTCGGTGCCCGCCGGTCTGGCCGCAGACATCTCCCGTCAGCTCGAGTCGTTGCCCAAGGCGGCCCGCGCGGTGGTCCTCACACTCAGCGACAACGCGTGCATCCTCATCACCCCCGATGATCCTCTGGTGATCTTCGTCCCGCGCGCGGCCATCGGTGCCGAAGGCTGATCGCCGATGGAGAACGACCTCGTCGTCGGTGATCTGATAGGAACAAGGCCATGAGCGCACACGATTTCGACGCAACCACGCCCGACGGCGGAAGCCAACCTTTGAAGGACTACGCCGGGCAGGTCCTGCTGGTCGTCAATGTCGCGAGCAAGTGCGGCCTGACGCCGCAGTACGAGGGCCTGGAGCAGCTGTACCGGGACAAGAAGGACAGCGGATTCCACATCCTCGGATTCCCGTGCAACCAGTTCGGGGGCCAGGAGCCGGGTACCGCCGAGGAGATCGCAGACTTCTGTGACACCAACTTCAACGTCACGTTCCCCATCTTCGGCAAGATCGACGTCAACGGCGACAATGCCGACCCGCTCTACACCTACCTGCGGTCCGAGGCACCGGGAGATTTCGGCCCGGATGCCGGCTTCCTCTACGACCACGTGAAGAAGACCAGCCCCGACGCGATCGGCACCGACGACGTCAAGTGGAACTTCACCAAGTTCCTCGTCGGCCGCGACGGAGCCGTCATCAAACGCTATGAGCCGACCGTCACCCCTGAAGAGATCAGCGCCGAACTCGACAGCCTGCTCTGACCGCCGGCGAACCCGGCCCCTCTCGTCAAGGGGCCGGGTTCGCTGTGGCTGATTCGGGGTAAAGCCACCAGATGACCTCTGATGGCCTCGCTGCGGCCGACTCGCTGCCCGACGAACACTTCGATGTCCTGATCATCGGAGGCGGCAACGCCGGGATCAGTGCGGCAGGCCGGCTGCTCCATAAGGGCGTTCGCGATGTCGCGGTCATCGAACCCCAGTCCGTGCACACCTACCGGCCGCTGCTGTCCTACGTCGGCGGTGGACAGGCCGGCCTACGCAGCGCCGAGCGCACCCAACGTTCGGTGACGCCGAAGGGCTGCACCTGGCTCCGGGACTCGGCGGTCAAGGTCGATGCAGCCGCTCGCGTGGTGCACTGCGCCTCCGGCCGACGGTACCGCTACGACGACCTGGTCCTCGGTCCCGGTCTGGTCCCCGACACCGCGGCCCTGCCCGGCATCTTCGCTGCGCTCGAGACCCCTGCGGTGGCGAGCAACTACCTCGACCGGGCCGAGGAAACCTGGGAGCTGGTGCAGTCCATGCCCGTCGGTGGACATGCCGTCTTCACCGTTCCGCGGCCGCCGGTGAGTTGCACCGGTACGACCATCAAGCCCCTGTTCCTGGCCGCCGCCCACTGGCGTCGCACTGGCCGACTCTCCGGCATCGACATCACCCTGGTGATCGACCGACCGCAGCTGCTCGGGGTCGAGGGGCTCGACGAACGACTCCGTGGCCACCTCGATGACCTCGGGGTGCACGTGCGCCTGGGTACCGCCGTCACCGCGCTCAGCCCGAGCACCCAGGAGATCACCGTGTCCGATGAAGCAGGGACCGCCGAGGTGCTCTCGTACGACATGCTGCATCTGGTGCCCCCGTACCGCGGTCCGCACTGGCTCCAGGACTCCGGCCTGACCGGAGATGCCCCACACGGCGTCGTCGATGTGGACGGTAAGACCTTCCGCCATCGCGAGTACCCGAACGTCTGGGCGGCGGGAGACGGCGCCGCCATCGACACCGATCCGTCGGGCGGTGGTCTGCGACGCCAGATTTCGATCCTCGTCGACAATCTGCTCGCTACACGCTCACGGGAGCCGCTCCAGGAGTACGACGGCTACACCGTGGCTCCGATTGCCATCGACGCCCACACGCTCATCGCCGCGGAGTTCGACCGGGACGGGACCGTCACGTCCTCACTGCCGTCATTCCTGGACCCGCTGAAGCCACGCCGTTCCGCGTGGGCATTCGACCGATACGGACTGCCACAGACATATTGGAACCTGATCCTCAAGGGTCGGCTCTAGAGGCGACCATCCGATGAACTCGCTACGAGAGAAGTGGTACATGAGCTTTGAGCGCTTGGAACAAAACGTCGCCGACGCACGCGAGCAGGGTTGGTTCGTCGAAGGGTCCGCCAATGCCGAGCAACTCGCATTCCTCAGAGCTGCGGCAGCGGCGGTGGAGATCCGTCAGATCGCCGAGATCGGATTCAACGCCGGGTACTCCAGTCATGCGTTCCTCGAAGCGAATCCGAAGGCTGAGGTCACGTCTTTCGACCTGGCGGAACACAAGTACCTGTCAACGGCCAAGGAGTACATCGACGACGAGTTCCCAGGACGGCACACGCTGATTGCCGGCGACTCGCAGCAAACCGTTCCGCGGTTCGGCGACGCAGGGCGCACTTTTGATCTCATCTTCATCGACGGCGGACACACCTACGACATCGCCCGCGCCGACATCGCCAACATGAGCCGACTGGCGCATGAGAAGACCGTGCTCATCTTCGATGACCTACTGCCGCACAAGCCTTGGGGCGAAGGGCCCATTCAGGCATGGCAGTGGGCGCTCGACAGCGGAACCGTTGTGCAGACGGGCTTGTTCCAAGATGGGGTCGAAGTCGACGCGGTGAGCGCGGACGCAGCTCGCGCATGGGCCGTCGGGCGATACCTCTGAGCCGCGTCGTCTACAACAACCGGCGGCGTCGTCACTTCCATAGTGGTCGGGTCGAGACAAGTTGCGTGAAGGGAGATTAGATGTGACCGATGACCTTCCCGCCGCCGTCGACGTCATCGTCATCGGCGGTGGTCCGGCG
Organism: Williamsia limnetica; assembly: GCF_003217475.1. GTDB lineage: Bacteria > Actinomycetota > Actinomycetes > Mycobacteriales > Mycobacteriaceae > Williamsia > Williamsia limnetica. The sequence goes on from NZ_QJSP01000008.1 coordinate 300,400, forward strand.
GGACTGTCTGCGGCCACCTGGCTCGGCCAGTATCAACGGTCCACCCTCGTCATCGACGCCGGACAGCAGCGCAATCTGGCCGCCGACGAAATCCACGGCACGCTTGGGCCCGGCCCGAACACCCCACGACGCTTCTACACCGAAGCCCGGGACAGCTTGAAACGGTATGCCCACGTGCAGCTCCACAACGGGACTGTCACGGCTCTGCGGCAGAAGAGTTCTGACGATTTTGTCGTCACCGTCGATGGCGCGAAGGTGCGCGCGAAACGGATCGTGTTGGCCACCGGTGTCCGCGACCGGCTGCCACAGGTCGAGGGCATCCAGAAGCACTACGGCACCGACGTCCATCACTGCGCGGCCTGCGACGGCTACGCAGCACGCGGCAGAACGGTGATCGTACTCAGCAACGGTGAGCAAGCAGCCGCGTACGCGTCCGAGCTGTTGGACTGGGCGGCAAAGGTCCGCGTCGTCACCGAGACCGCAGGCGATCCCCTCTTCGGCGAGCAGCAACGCAACGTGTGCGCCGAGCACGACATCGAGGTCGTCGACGGAATAGCCCAAGCCCTGATGGGTGATCCCGGCGCGTTGACCGGTGTCCGGTTGGCCGACGGACGAGTCGTCGAGGGCGACAAGGTGTTCTTCTCCTACGCACATCAACCGACCAACAACCTCGCGCAACAACTCGGATGCGAACTCGACCATGAAAGCGAAATCGTTGTCGACGCAATGCAACTCAGCAGCGTCGACGGCGTCTATGCCGCCGGGGACATCACCGCGGGGCTGCAACTGATACCGATCGCTGTGGGCAAGGGTGCGGCTGCAGGCGTCGCGTGCGCGACATCTCTGCGCGGACATTCCACGACCTGCGCAGCACCCGATCCGGCTCCACCCGCGCAGCAGTTCACTGGTTCGTAGGGTCTTTCTTGACCGTGGCGAACCCCGAAGGGGTCCGTAAGTTGGCCCCGCTCGAGCTCCCAAGTACCGATGCGCCACCCGCCCGGCTATGGGTGTTGAGTTCGCACTGTTAATTGGCTCTGGCTTCGAGTGACCGCGTGAGAATCGAACGATCAACTTCCTGCGCTATCTGGTTTTATCATCAGATGTCCTACCGGACTGCATTGCCGACCGCGATGTTGAAGGGACATAATATCTAGTATCGGCATACAAGCGGCGCTGCAACCTGTTTCGTCCGCAGCGAAGCACCGTGCGGACTCGCACTGGTCTATTCGAGTCCGTGATCCCGACGACCTCATGTGGCCGGGCTGTCGGTCGCGTCTTTGGCCCCTCCTGCTTCTGTGTGCCGACTTGTGACTAGCTCCAGGACTAGACCCAGGCTGGAGAAGATCACGCCCGCGGCAAAGGGAACGATTAGGTAGAGGGCCACGATGATGTCACCGGGGCTGCCGGCGAGAAGAGTGCGGATGAGGTCACCCGCGGCGTACCACCAGAAATAGGCGCTGCTGGCGAGCAAGACGACACCACCCGTGATGCTGAAAGCACCGAACCATGGCAGCCAGGGAGGCTGTTCGTCCTGCCCTCTGCGTCGGAGTAGGCGGCTCAGTGCCTCCCGCGATCTCATCGAGAGGTCTGGTTCGTCGAGGAGGTCGGACAGAGCGACCTGACCGTCGACCTCAAGTATCGGCAGCGCATTTTCAGCCATGTTCACCAGACCTAGGATGGCTACGCGCCAGCACACCGCGTAGATCAGGACGGTCGACGAGACTTGCGCAACCATCAGGAGAATTGCGGTGGTCACGACGTCTACCGCGAGTCCAGCCAGGGCGTTTACTACTCGTGCCCGCCGGGGCAGAGTGACCGCGTCTGTGGAGTCGACGTAGAAACAGAGGGCGCCCCAATAGAATCCGCAGCCAGCTCGTCCCGGTGTTCGGCCGTAGTGGACGAGCGTGACTGCATGTGCGAGCTCGTGTGCGGCCGAGCAGCTCAGAGCCAGGACGATGCCCAGCAGGGCATCGATGGAGGGGTGCTCGCTGACCTGTGGTCCAGCGGGGCGACCGAGCGCGAGTGCAACAATTCCACCGACGACGACGGCGATTAGAAACAACCGCCCGAGGCGGGAACGGACGACGGGTGCGACAACGCGGTAGAGCAGGCGTGCGATCGTTTCGATGCCCGATATCTCGAGGCCTGAGCGGGTGAGCGAGAACCGTTTGGGCTGTACATACGGGTCGGTGTTTCCGTCCGACGCCGCTTCGACGAGAATTCGCTCCTCGAACAGATCTGTCACGAGTTGTTGGTCGGCGGGGGTGCCGCCGAGTCCGGCGACGAGGTCTTTCGGGTCGGAAGTCGCTGAAACGATTTGCGGAATGACATGCGCCCGATGATGTTCCACGAGTAAAGGCGGGCTGCCGGGTACGCGCACCACAAGGCCTCGCTGCGATCGTCGCCATGTGACCCCATCAGCCAGCAGCATGCGAGTTACTCCACGGGTATTGTCTGGCCGAGGCCCGGCTCCGTTTACGGAGCCGGGCCTCGGTTGACCAGGACTAGGCCGCTTGGCGGCGCCTTCTGATCGGCGCTGACATTGAAACAGGTTTCCTTCGGTCAGCACATGGATGCAAGTACAACGTCAGTAGCGGCGCGTGCGGCCACGGGTCAGACGGCGTGCAAGTCGACGAATCATGGTTCCTCCTTTCAGTCCAGTGGCACCTGGGCCATTAGATAACCCACAGGAAACTCCACTGCAGCTACGGCAGCCGCCAAGAAGCCTTTCTAACTCGACGCAAAGTATGACTGATCAACGATTCCCAAGTCTCGTTTGTTACACGAACGAAAAACAACGTCCGGAGCGCGGGTCGCCGTGTCAGTCGCACGAGGGACACTGAACCACCCCCGCGCGGGGTGCGGGTGCGGGCGCGGGTGCTCGAGAAGTTCGTCGAGTTTGCCAAGAACTACCCGAGTGAGCTCGTTCAGTACGAGGCCGGTCAAGATGGCCGAGATCCCGTGGCGAGGTTCACTGGACGTCTCTGACTTCACCTCGCAGACTCAGAACATCAACGCCGAACGCGGGATGATTCGGCAGCGCCTTGATCCGTTGCGACCTTATGATTTCTATCGTGACCGCCGACCTCGCATCCCAGCAGACCACTGCCCAGCAACTGTTCCAGAGCCAGAGGTACGACGACGCTCTTGGGGTTTTCACTGTCCTTCGGAAGCTCCGCCGGCGCCAGGAAGGCGCCGCGTCGGCGATGTATCTGTCGAATCTTCACTCATCGGTGTACTGCCTCCATCAACTCGGGCGGTTCGCTGAAGCCCTCCCTTTGGTCGAGGAGTTGTCAACGACGCGTGAGCGCGCCCTGGGTCCCGGCGACCCGTCATCGATCGACGCCAAACGCTGGTGGGTGTGGACCTGCCGAAAGGTCGGCGACTTCTCGAAGGCCTCCGATCTCGAGGTCGAGATCGCCGATGCGCTGTACAGCGCAGGCGATACCGCGGGCGCAGAACGCGCGGTGGCAACCGCGGTCTACTACGAGAACCAAACGTCGACGGGCCAGCCCGAAGATGTTGTCGCCGCCAGAGCAGCGACAGCGAGCAATGGCGACAAGCTCAAGGGGATGGTCAAGAAGGTCGGTGGCGGGGCGCTGGCTGCCGGGGTGACCGCCGCCTTCGAGGGTGTGGTCGGTGGACTCTTCGACTAACCCGATCCATCCTGGGTTACATCGTGATCCGACGGCATAACCACCCAATCGCTGACCTGAAGGTTCATACGATCATGTGACACCGTCAGGCTGTATGTTTGTCATCGTCGCTGGCAGACTTTTGCTCACTGAACTAACTACGGCCGCAGCGCCCGTTCGCACCTTCAGGCCGCTGGAGGCGTAACTCTGTTGCCCGTCCGCACGCACACTGGAGAAGACGCTATGACCTACCCTCGCACGCTCCTCGCCGCAGCCCTGTCCGCTGTGGCTTTTCTAGGTCTGGCCGCCTGCGGATCCTCCGATCAGGGCGCCGCGAGTGAAGGCAACGACAGCACTCCTACCACGCTAGTTCCTACGCAATCGCAGGCGACCGCTTCGGGCACCGCCAGCCCGGCCACCTCGCCGACACGTCCTGCGCAGCAGCCCATCCTGCAGCACAGTTGGGAAGACGACGACGGCTACACGTACCAGGTGGAGATCGATGAACCAACAATCACGGTCACCTCCGATACCCTCAACTCCAAGCCCGGTCATACAGATCTCACATGGCGGTTCGCCACAACAGCACGCCTGACCAACACGACACCAGGCCGCAATGCCCCCTTCCCCGAAAACCTCAGCGTTCAGCCGGTATGGGCCGCGAGCACGCCGCTGTGCACGAGCCAAACAGCGCGCACCGACATCGGGGTTTCATCCAACGACGAGACTGTCGAGGACGCCTGGTGCACTCTGACGAATATGCCGATGTTCCTCGCCGCCGCCAGCATCTCCGAACAAGGAGGGGCTCAGCAACTCTCGGGGCAACTCACCGCTGGCGAGACAATGGAGCTGGCATCCAAGGCCACCAACCTCAATGTCTGGACAATCCCCGAATCTGACTATGCCACCCTCGCCGCGACGATCAAAGCTCCGACGCTATACGTACTCGGCGCAAGCTACACAGATCGTCCCGACAACGCCCAGTGCCTTCTGATGACAGGGGTGTCCGTGTTCACAGAAACGCAGCGAACGGGATGCCTGACATGACCCCCGGACACTCGCGACGCGCCTTCGCCCGTCGTTGCCAACTATCACCCCGTCAGGAACTCAAAGCCCAGCTGGCCTCCTATCCGACACCCCTCGTCCGATGAGAGTGCACAGCACACCCCGCAGTCGATGACAACGATCGGACTGTGTCCGTGGATGATTGTGTACATGCGGGAAGATCAGACCTACGACAGAAGACAACAACGAGGCTGGAGGGAGCCGCTCCGCGTGTACCGACGAGCTGTAGCAGGGACAGCGATCGTGGCAATCTTCCTCGTTGGTTGCAGCAGCGAGCCGAGCTCCACTAGTGGTGGCGAGCCGAGCTCCAGCACCAGTGGTGGGGTATCTGGACGCTCAGGCAGTGCTTCGTCATACGAAGCACTGTGCATCGAGAACACTGACAAAGTCGTCAACGACTCCCAGCTGAGCGCTATGGGATTTGCCAACATGACTCTGGCAGAAAAGATTTCCGGAATAACAGATGCGACGCTGGAGGCCGCGGACGACTGGTATTCCACGACATCCATGACCTTGGGTGACGAGCAACGTACAGCGCTCGAGTTCAGCGTCGACAAGGTCGTTAACGAATATCCCAACCGCTCGAACTACACCTTCAAGACCTATGCAGGCGATCCGAACGATGCGAGCACACACGCTTGGTGCCTCAGCAAGTAACAACTTAGCGGCGGCCATCAGCTGGTGATGATCGCACATTTGGCGCAGCGGGCAGTACGAAATGACCAGTGGCGGACGCCCCGAAAGGCCAGCGATCGCGTGCCTTCCGAGCACTAATCGTGTCCACACGGGAGACCTACTCGCAGACATATGTCACGAAGGGCGATGGTGAATCTGCTTCTCTTGCAGGCACTTCGAGCTTCTACCTTACATAGTCTATATTATCGGCGTAAACAGTTGTGGCACAATTTTTTTCGTCACCAGTGACAAAACGTACCTCAAATCCCACACTCCGCGCGTTGGGTCCCTGAGCACAATGGCACGTACCACCTTGATCACTTTCCGTGCCAACGGTAACCGGGCTGGAACGGCCGGGCCAGTTCCACTTTCGCCGGTTCATCCAACAGACTCATACATCAACCCAACTCATCCGGCAACCGATCGCATACGCCCAACTACTATGCATTATAGTAGGTAAATGCACCCGTCCAGGAACGGTGGGCCAAGCCGCATGGGGTCAGGAGTCGGTCGAGAAACCACTACCTGCGCCAGTAACTCGTCCGTGAGCACCGATCAGGCAATACTTGCATTCATGCGCTTGTTACTATGCGCTTGGCTGCATGGGTAGTTGAGCAGGGTGGCACGCCACGAACTTGCGTAACCACTTGTGCTACAAACTTTTTCATCTGTGGTTACAGCGCGGGGCCCCAGCCGGGCTAGCGAGCACTTGACCGGGTCGGCCTGGATGCGGAAGTAGGCGTCCAAGTTCACCGACGCCTACTTCTCGTGGTACCGGCCAGTGGCGTTCGTACTGGTCATCGCCTGGCCACCGTAGCGGTTACGTTCGCTGTGGCGGCCCGCTCGGCGGCGTGCCGGCATCGCGCAGTCGTATATCGTCGCAGCAATGAATGAGCCGAACATCGAGGGCCGGTCGGCGCGGCGACCACTGCAGAACGTCCGTCAGGCGATAGAGCGGATTCTTCCACACCAATCAGCGCGACGAAGGCTTGCCGATGCTGCGGACTACTGGACGGATGACACAACTGCGGCGTGGGCAGCCAATTCGCACTGGCGTGGAGGTCTCGACATAGAAGACTGGACACGGTTGGGAACGGAGCATCTCGAAATGTTCCGAACATTTGCGAAAGCGCTTGGCGTGGCACCAAACCCGAAGCTAATGATCGAATGGGGCTGCGGAGGTGGGGCCAACGCTGTGGCGTTCGCGCCGCATGTGGGCCGACTACTAGTTGCAGATGTGTCGGCGCCGAGTGTCGCCGAAACCATACGTCAGGTGGCTGCGGTATGTAGCACCCCTGTCGGGGGGATCGAAGTCGACATCGCATCGCCGGCAACTGCCGCGGCAGGGCTGGAAGATCAGTGTGATCTATTCCTGTGCGTATACGTATTGGAGTTGGTGCCATCGCAGCAGGACGCGATGGAGATCATAGAGATAGCTGAGCGGCTTCTCGTCTCCGGTGGAGTTGCTTTGATCCAGGTCAAATATCACACCACCAGCCGATGGACTCGCGGCAGGCGACGCAACTACCATCGCAACTTGGCGAACATGACCACATTTGGAATCGACGAGTTTTGGACAGCTGCTACCGAGCGTGGATTGACAGCCAAACTTGTAACGTTGGTACCCGAAAACGCCCTCGACCGCCGATATGCGTATCTCGCCCTGCAGAAACCCTAACAGCCCGGCCTCTACCAACCTGGCTACAGCCGCCCCGTGGTGGATTGCATCCAATCATCCACTCATTCCTCAGTCACCACAGCCCGGCTGCACTCTTCTCGGCGGGCACGTAGTTAGCTACTACCTGACCCGAGTCACAGGCATCAAGTCTTTGCGTGATCGGGATCACTCGCAATGCACCTGACCCGGGCTGACCTGGTGGGGCGAGTCTGAAGCTATCTGAACTCGAGGTTGACGAGCCGAGTCCGAAAATTTCGCTGCTACAGTCGGGAAATTGTGACGGATCATGCGATACGCCTCCCGCGTGTGCGGACCATTGTCGCCTTCGCGTCCGTTCTGTATTTGCTCACGCACGCCTTCACTCAGTGCGGGTTCTTCCCTGCTAATAGTCACCCGGACCGCGACGTCCATGTCATGACCTCGTCAACGTTCTTTGCTGGCGAACAAATGCCCGGCCACGCACATAGCGACGACGGGTCCCCGCACATGGATCACGAAACGCACACCGTCATCGCCACGCCGCGGTCTGACAACCCACTCCGCCCCCCTACCGTCGCCGCTCTCATCGCAATAACTCTTTTCATCAGCGCGGTACTGCTGTGGGCCCGGCTCACCTCCCGGTCTCCACCAGATATGCCTATCCCCGTCCGACTCGGCCGGACCACCCTAAAGAACCTCTGTATCAACAGGTGCTGATCGGCAGCCAGGCCATTTGAGGTTTGCCCTCATGGCTAGCTAAATGCTGTCCACCAATCACTTACTGCGTTGTCGCAGTCGTACATACAGAGGTTTCCTCGCTCATGAACAATGCTGTTCCCACCATGTCCACTTCCCCGTCCGACACCCTGTCGCCAGCTCCTGCTAGTCAGTGTTCACAACCAAGCCCCATGATCGGCAATACGCCGGTCCTGTGGATTGGTGAACCGTTCGCCGCCAGCGGACGGGGCTTTTGGGCGAAGCTCGAGGGAGCCAATCCCGGTGGAATGAAGGACCGACCCGCGCTGCACATGGTTCAAAGAGCCAAAGCTCGCGGCGACCTCGCGCCAGGGGCGAGAATCATTGAATCCACAAGCGGCACACTTGGTTTAGGTCTGGCTCTGGCGGGAACCACCCATCACCACCCAGTCACCCTCGTCACCGATCCGGGACTAGAGCCCATCGTGCATCGAATGCTGACGGCATACGGCGTGCACGTAGAACTGGTGACCACGCCGCATCCCACTGGCGGATGGCAGCAAGCTCGACGCGAAAAAGTTCGCGAACTTCTTGCTGCTTACCCAGGCTCGTGGTGTCCCGATCAGTACACCAATCCTGACAACGTCGACGCTTACGAATCACTGGCACACGAACTGATTGCCCAGCTCGGACGTGTTGACACGCTCGTGTGCTCGGTGGGAACCGGCGGACACTCCGCAGGCGTTGCCCGCGTGCTTCGCCAGTACCGTCCCGACCTCAGGCTGGTCGGCGTTGATACCGTCGGATCGACCATCTTCGGGCAACCTGCCGGCAGCCGACTCATGCGTGGGCTGGGCTCTAGCATCTACCCCGACAACGTCGACTATTCAGCCTTCAACGAGGTGCACTGGGTGGCCCCGCATGAGGCGGTGTGGTCCTGCCGCACACTAGCTTCTACCCATCACGCCAGCGGCGGGTGGAGCGTCGGCGCCGTAGCTCTCGTTGCTGGCTGGAGTGCACGCACTAGTCCCCCAGCGACGCGTGTCGCAGCCATATTCCCCGATGGGCCGCAGCGCTACTTCGACACCATCTACAACGACGAATACTGCAGCCGACACGGCCTATTGGACGCGGACCCACCCACCGAGCCAGCGACCATCGGGCATCCCACAGATGAAATTGTGCAGAGGTGGACCCGGTGCGCAACCGTAGTCGATCCTACGAAAGATGTTTCATGAGAATGCTTTGGACCCAGTTCCGCAGTTTTGATCGCCCCAGTCAGGTACTGATGGTGAATCAGTTCACTATCAATGTGGGCTTCTACATGCTGATGCCCTATCTGGCTGGGTACTTGGCCGGCCCGTTAGGCCTGGCCGCCTGGGCCGTCGGATTGGTTCTAGGACTTCGGAATTTCTCTCAGCAAGGAATGTTCCTCCTGGGTGGAACGCTTGCCGACCGCCTGGGATACAAGCCCCTGATTGTTGCTGGTTGTCTACTCAGGGTCGCGGGCTTTGTGTTGCTCGCCGCGGTGCAATCGTTGCCGGCGATCCTGATCGCCTCGGTTGCTACTGGATTTGCCGGAGCCCTGTTCAATCCAGCTGTGCGGGCATACCTCGCCGCAGACGCCGGACCACGACGGGTTGAGGCCTTCGCCGTCTTCAACGTCTTTTACCAGGCGGGGATACTGCTGGGACCGTTGATCGGCCTGGCCTTAATGACCTTCGACTTCCAGCTCACCGCGCTGGCAGCAGCAACGGTTTTCGCTGTACTGACTGTTGTGCAGATCTGGGCGTTGCCCTCGCACCGCCCCGAGAAACCCGACGCCAAGACCCGAGTGCTCGAGGACTGGCGTGTCGTGATCTCCAACCGACCCTTTGTGCTGTTCGCGTTGGCGATGGTCGGGTCCTACGTTCTCTCGTTTCAGGTCTATTTGGCGCTGCCGCTGCAAGCAGCGGCGATAGCCGGGAACGAACGTTCGGACACCATCCTGGTGACCTCACTCTTCGTGGTCTCAGGAGTGGTGGCGATAGTTGGACAACTGCAGATCACGGCGTGGTTTTCCCGGAGATGGGGATCGGGTCGCAGCTTGATCATCGGCATGGCCATCATGGCACTAGCGTTCGTCCCACTCACGGTGTTCTCCAGCCCCGCCATCTGGGGCGGGTGGGCCGCCGCAGGAGCACTAATCCTGACCGCCGCGCTGCTGGCTGTGGGCACAGCGGCAGTCTTCCCATTCGAGATGGACACTGTCGTCGCCCTCTCAGACAACAAGCTTGTGGCCACCCACTACGGCTTCTACAACACCGTCGTCGGATTCGGCATTTTGCTCGGCAACCTGGGTACCGGCGCAGTGTTCGGAATCCTTAGCGACGCACATCTGGGGTCACTAATCTGGGTTGCTTTGGCCGTCGTGGGAACGATCTGTGTAGCCGCCCTGTATGGGCTCGAACGGTCCGGCCGATTGTCCCCCTCCCCTGCCGAAACTGCACCTGTCAAGGCTGGCGGCAGGCACCGGCAACGAGCATAAGCCTGCACAACACGGTCCATAACCACACGCCTCACCGTTGTCAGCCAGTACCCGAAGCCAGCAATTCCTCCTCCAAGACCGCCCGATTCTGTCCCAGCGGACGCTATTGCCCGACGAGTGAATTTGCATGTGCGAGAAGGCAGTCAGTCTGTGGGTGGGTTAGTGGATGCTCCTGGTCGCGTACTTGAGGCTTCAGGACGCTTCGCCCTGCCACCGATGGCAAGACCCTTAACCGGTGCAGCCGGGCTTGTCGGCGGCTTCCTCGGTTGCGGTGTCGCTCGCCGTCGCAGTGGACTCGGTGTCCGCGGGCTTGGCTTCTGCGGCCGGCTTGGCGCCGCCTGGCTTCTTTGCCGCACCACCGGGTTTCGGTGCTCCGGGACGCTTGGCGCCGGCACCGATGGACAGTCCCTTCGCCGGTGCTGCTGCCTTCTCCTCGGCCACGGCGGCGTCGGGTTCGGCTGCCTTCGCAGCACCCGGCTTGGGCGCTCCGCCTGGCTTCGGTGCCCCGCCGCCGGGCTTCTTCGCTGCGCCACCCGGTTTCGGTGCTCCGGGACGTTTGGCGCCGCCACCGATGGACAATCCCTTCGCCGGTGCTGCCGCCTTCTCCTGCGCCGCTGGGGCTTCGGGTTCAGCAGCCTTGGCCGGTGCGCCACCTGATTTCGGGGCACCGCCTGGTTTCGGGGCACCGCCTGGTTTCGGGGCACCGCCTGGTTTCTTCGCTGCGCCACCCGGTTTGGGGGCTCCGCCGCCGGGCTTCTTCGCGCCGCCGCCGATACCGAGGCCGCCGCCGACCTTCGGCTTCTCCTT
>NZ_QJSP01000009.1 GCF_003217475.1 Williamsia limnetica
GATCAGCATGGATGTACGACTTGGCCACACCAGAATTCTTGCATCAAACCCGCCGAATCGCGGGCGTTACCGCCCGCGATTCGGCAACAGCCTCTCCAGCCGGAGGATGTGGCCACAGTCGGAGGAATTATGACTTCCTCCGACTTCGGCGGTTTGATGTCAGTCCTTTACGAGGCCACCGTCTACGACCAAGTTCTGGCCCGTGACGGCGCGTGACCACGGTGACGCGAAGAACAAGACAGCATCCGCGAACTCCTGCGGCGTGGTGACGCGTCGTAGCGGGGTGCTCTCGGCGATCAGATCGAAGACGGCTTCCGGGGTCGCCGAACTCGCGTCGGTGGTGCGGAGCAACCCTCCGGACACCATGTTGACGGTGATGCCCTGCGGCCCGAGATCTGCGGACAGGGTGCGCGTCAGCGCGAGCAGTGCAGCCTTGGCCGCGGTGTAGTCGTGGTACGGAACCACCGGGTTCTGGACCAGGTTGGTGCCGATGGTGATGATGCGGCCGAAACCCGCCTCGCGCATGCCCGGCAACGCCGCCTGAGTGGTGTGCAAGGCGGCAGCGACGCTGCCCTTCAGTTGCGCGTCGAAGTCAGGCCAGGTGATCGTGTCGGCTTTCGGACGGCCGTCGCCGTTGAACGAGAAATCAACGAGTGCATTGTTGACCACGGTGGTGATCGGTGAGCTGAAATGCGCTCGCGCAGTGTCGAACAGGGCGGCCACCGACTCCGGCTCGGTGACGTCTGCGGCGACGGCGAGCGCGCGCTCGGGGCCGATCTCTGCGACGAGTGCGTCCGCGGAGTCCTTGCTCCGCAGATAGTTGATGACCACCTTCGCGCCCTGGGTCGCGAACGCCCTCGTGATCGACTGGCCGAGTCCGCGGGCCCCGCCGGTGATCAGCACGATCTGCTGCTCGATGGATTGCGCATTGTTCGACGACATGATGGACATCCCTCCGCCAGTGCTAACTGGTCAGGTTCAGCGGGTCTTATCTCAGCCGAGAGTTCGGCACCCCGTGTCGCCCATAATCAGATCACAGCGACGGGCCGGCGCGGAGGTCGGGCACCCGGTCGAATTCTCGCCAACCTAGGGGATTGAGGTGATGTCGACGGTGGTGCCCTGCTTGATGCGGGTTCCCCCAGATGGACTCTGGCTGACGACGATCGAGATGTTGGAACCTGTCAGGCCTCGGCTGTTGACCTTCAAACCGGCATCGCCGAGTTTACGTTTGGCTGTGCCGACGGTGTCTCCGGTGACGTTGGGGACACTGACGGCGTCGGAAACGAAGATACGTACCACGGGATTTCGCGGGTCCACCCGAGCGCCGAAAGCGGGGCTGGCCGACGTGATCTCGCCGGCCTTGGCGGTGCCATCGGTGGACGTGCCGCCGTCCTGGGCGATCAGACCGGCATCCTGCAAGGTCCGCCGCGCTTCATCGGGGGTTTTACCCGACAGATCCGGAACCGAAATGGCGTCCGAGACGATGAGGTCGACGGTGCTTCCGGGCTCGGCCATCTCTCCGGCGCCGGGACTGGTGCCGATCACCTTGCCGCCGTCGATGTCCGGACTGAACTCTCTGCGCACATTCCCGGTCTTGAGTTTGGCGGTCTGCAGCAGTGCGGCGGCGTCGTCCTCTTCACGTCCCGACACATCGGGGACGGAGATGGGCTCGGGGCCGCGGCTGGTGGTGATCTGTATTTCGCTGCCGACGGGCACCGTGGTCCCGGAGTTGGGCGTCAGCGAGACCACCGAGCCCTTGGGGGCGGTATTGCTGTACTGCTGGCGGGTCACCTTCGGTGCGAGGGTGCGTTCTCGCAGCCGCTGCTCGACTTCGGGCAGGGGGTCACCGGCACTGAGGTCGGGCACCTTGGGCTGACCGACCGAGTAGGCCAGCGTGACGTCGGAGAATCGGCTGACACGGGTCCCGGGGACCGGTTGCGCTGACATCACCTGATCGACGGGGAGGTCGTTGTCGTAGGTCGGGTCGTCGACGACGTCGAGTCCGGCGTCTTCGATGGCTTCGGTCGCGGCGACCCGGTCCATACCGGTCAATTCCGGGACGGTGGTGAATCTGCCCGATCCGAGCCACCAGCCGCCGACCCCGAGCAGTGTTGCGACGAGCATCACGACCAGCACCCAGATGAGCGCCGTACGTCGGGACTTACGGCGTTGTTCGGCGTAGGCGGAGGCCTGCGACATCATGGCCGCTGACGGGGGCGGTGGGCCGGGTGGGCCCTGCGGGCGTGGCGGCCCGGGTGGCGGCTGTTGATGGCGGGTGTCGGGCGGAAGTGTCTGGATTCTGGTCGGGTTTCGGCCGCCCGGCTGCGGCGAAACGGGCTGCGCCGAGATCGGATCGGTGCCGTCCGGATCACCGGGTGGACCCGCTGGCGGCCGTTGCTGGCGGTCTCGGAAGGCGACCATGGTCTCGCGTTCCGCCGAACGAGTCGGGGCCGGCACGGTGAACGCGGGCAAGTCGAGGTCGGTGGCGATCTCGGTGAGCACCTCCCGCATGTGATATCCGTCGCGATACCGGTTCTCGGGGTTGCGGGCGGTCGAGGTCAGGACGAACTCGTCGAACTCGGGCGGCACGCCCGGTATCAGCGAACTCGGTGCGGGCACATCGTTGTTCAATCGCTGGTAGGCCAGGCCCAGTGCGGTGTCGCCGGTGAACGGGGTTCTGCCGGTGAGCATCTCGAACACCAGGATGCCGGTTGAGTAGACATCTGAGCGGGCGTCGGCTGACGCGGACTCGACCTGCTCGGGGGACAGGTATGCGGCGGTGCCCAGGATCACGCTGTTCGACGTGATGCCGGCGGCGGCAATGGCTCGCACCAGGCCGAAGTCGACAACCTTCACTTCGCCGTCGTCCGAGATGAGCACGTTCTCAGGTTTGACGTCGCGATGCACGAGTCCCGCACGGTGGGCGGAGCCGAGGGCGCCGAGGACCGGGGCGGTCACTGCGGTCACCGCGTGCGGAGGCATCGGACCGCGCTCGCGCAGCAATTCACGCAGAGTGCCACCCTGCACCAGCTCCATGACGAGGAACGCATAGTCGCCGTCTGCGCCCTGGTCGTAGACGGCGACGAGCCCGGGGTCCTTGAGCCTGGCGACGGATCGGGCCTCGAACTCGAGGCGGGCCAGGAACTGGGGATCCGCAGAGAACCGCGGATCCATCACCTTGACCGCGACCGGTCGGTCGAGGCGCAGGTCCATCCCGAGGTAGACGCTGGACATGCCGCCGCGGGCGATGAGCGCATCAATCCGGTAGCGGCGCTCCAGCAGCATGCCGATCAGCATGTCGGAGGGAGCGTTCACAGGCGTCAGATCCTTTCGCGGCCGGGCAGATGGCAGATTTACGAGTCCACAGTAGCGACGACCGGTCTAGAAACGATCACGAGCGCTGGTGTGTTCGGGTCGAGTGACCGACGAGCTCGACCTTCCGGCGGGCCAACAGGGGTAGCGACTCGACTGCGCGCCCGGCCGCTCGGTAGTCTCATCTCGTGGGTTCCGTACCGCTTTCAGAAGACACGCTGCCTGCTGACACAGAGGTTTTGTCCGTGTCCCAGGTCTCTTCCCGAATGGGCTTTTCCAACAGCAAGGTCCTCAATCTGATCACCGACGAGCGCCTGCTCGCGGTGCGTCGTGACGGGCAGGTTGCCATCCCGGCGCTGTTCTTCGACGGCCCGGAGATCACCAAGCACCTCGTCGGCCTGATCAAAGTGCTGTTCGACGGCGGTTTCAGCCGTGACGAGGCCATGAAATGGCTGTTCGAGGTCCAGGATGACCTGGGCATCTGCCCGGCGGAGGCGCTGCACGGGCATCAGGCGCGCGAGATGGTGCGACGCGCCCAGGCGCAAGCCTTCTAGAAGCGTCCGCGGTGCACGAGCGCCGCGACGATGTGCCCAGCCCGGGCCGGTGTCGGGACTCGGGCACGTTCGGTCAGGACTCGGTACCCGCCATTCTCGACGTGATCGAGTATGGCCCGGTACATCGTGAATGCTGCCCTGATCCCCGGCCTGCTGGCGGGGGCCAACAGTTCGATGCCGGGCTCCGCGAGCCGGTATTCGGCGCGGGTGATGGCGATCAGATGGGCCAGCGCCCGACGCAGTTGCGGCGGTACCTGGCCGTTTCGCCGACAGCGGCGGAGCATGGCTTCATCGACCCCGAACACGGCGAGTTCATCGGTCGGCAGGTAGACGCGGCCGCGGTCCAGGTCTTCCCCGGCGTCCCGGATGAAGTTGGTGAGCTGGAAAGCGTCGCCCAGTGCCCGGGCTGCCGTTGTCGCTGTCGCGACGTCGCCGACCGTCCCCAGGATGGGGAGCATCTGCAGTCCGATGACACTCGCCGACCCGTACATGTAGCCGCGTAGTTGCGTCATCGAGCGGTAGGTGGCCACGTAGTGGTCGCTGTCGGGCAGGTCCATCCGCATCGACCGCAGGAAAGCGTCGAAGTACTCGTGGGGGATCCCGAACACAGCCGCGGTGTCGGCGACGGCAAGCACCTCGAGGTGCCGCGGTCGATGGTCGGGACGCGCCAACGCGGCGTGCAGGTCTGCCTCGATGTCGTCGAGTTGCTGCAGCCGATCCGGCCCGGTCGTCGTATCGACGATGTCGTCGACCATCCGGGCGAACCCATACAGTGCGTAGACACCGCTGCGCCGGGCGGGAGAAAGCAATTGGGTTCCGCGGTAGTAGGTCCGCCCGTGCGTCGCGGTGAGCTGCTTGCAGTGCGCGTAGGCGGCGGCGAGACGCACGCTCATCGTCATGTGGGCCGATCTGCGGCCTCAGCGGACCCACCGCGGGTCAGCCGTCGTATCCGCAGGGGGTCGCGCCGCACCAGGGACCACCCGGCGAGTGCCGACAAGACAACCGCGACAAGTACATCGGTGATCTCGTACATGAAGATGTCGTCACTCGGACCGAATACCTGGAGCAGGAACACGCTGAAGGCGACGATGGCGACCAGACCCCGGCGATCGATGGTGAAGACTGCCGCGATCACAAGGGCCCAGGTGTAATACCAGGGGAGAGTGGACGGCTCGAGCAGCAGCACCGCGAACATCGCCCACGCCATACCTTTGACCGCATCGCGTTCGCTGCGCCGGAACCTCACCCAGAGTCCGACCAGGGTCAGGGCCAGCACAACCGAACCGATCGAACGCGCAATCTCGAGAACGGGCAGGAGCGGCAGGCTGACGAACGGCGACGAGACGAAGGTCGTCAGGTGTGCCATCGCGGTGGGAATTGTCAGCCAGTTGATGATCTTGGCGGCCCAGGTCAATCCGAGCAGCCAGCCGAACCCGTGCCCGACGAGCAGGGTCAGCACACCGAAGATGGCGGCGCTGAGTCCGATGATCCACGCCAGCACCCCGGCGACGTCGGCAGGTCGGATGCGTGCGGCAGTCCCGTCGGTCTCGCCGCGAGTGCTTCGGTCTTCCCTGATGTGTACCAACCAGATCCACAGGACGAACGGGATCGCGATACCGGCGGTGATCTTGATCGAGGCGGCCAGTGCCAGCACGCTCACCCCGGCCACATGATGGCGCTGGACCACGAGCGTGATGCCGGCGATGAGCACACCCATCATCAGCAATTCGACATGCGGGCCACCGACGAGGTGGATCAGCACGAGTGGATTGAGGGCGATCACCCAGATGGCCACAGCGGGGTCGGTCCCGAAGTGCCGCGCGAGCCGCGGCAGCGCCCAGAGGGTCAGCAACAATCCGGGTATGAGGACGACTCGCATCACCAGCACTCCGATGATCGCCTGGTCGCCGGTGACCGTGGTCACTGCGCGGGTCAGGGACATGAACGCCGGGCCATACGGCGCGGTGGTCGTGGCCCAGACCTGTGCCATGGAATCCAGGAGAGGCCCCGGTCTCACCACAGGCCCGTCGGAGTAGGGATTGAACCCGTCGCGGAGCAGAGCGCCCTGCGCCAGGTATGCGTAGACGTCGCGGCTGTAGAGCGGTACGGCGATCATCAGGGGCGCGGATTGGATCAGGGACGCCCAGCCGAGTGCGCGCGTGGGGCGATCGGATGATGTGTCGGCGTGCAGGGTGCGGCCCACCTGAACCCAGGAAATCACCATGAGGGCCACCCCGAGCCAGAACGCAATGCTGCTCAACGTCTTACCGTGTCCGAAATACAGCCACGTCAGATGCATCGTCTGCACCGTCGTCTCGTTGCGGGGGACGTCCCCGACGCCGAAGCTTCCTGCGGTGACGAGCAGAGAGCCGGCGATCCCCAGCAACACCTGACGACCGAGGTCGGTGCGGCAGAAGGTGCTCACCGACGCCCTGGTGCGGGTCAGTCGCGCTCGTACATCGGTGCTCTGTGTCGACGTGGCTGTGGACATCGCCTCGACCTACCTATCGGCCCGTGATGCGCTGGGACGCAAGTCGCCCGGACACCAGCACGGGCGGGATCCCCACACCGGGCACGGTGGAACTACCCGCCAGCACGACGTTGTCGGTGCCCGGTACGAGATTGCGCGTACGCAGGGGACCGGTCTGAGAGACGGTGTGGGCCGCGGCGAACGGTGTTCCTGCCGCCATGCCGGCGGCGGCCCATGTGCCCGGATGGTCGACGCGCGCAAGTGAGAAAGACTCCCGAATGCCGGTGTAACCACGGCGTTCCAGGACAGAAAGCACTTCCTGCACGTAGGGGCCCGCAAGCTTTTCCCACGGCAGGGACGCCGAGTCGAGATTGGGGCAGGGCGCGAGGACCGTGACCGATTCGCCTGCCGCGCTGATGCCGTGAGCGGGGTCGGAGAGGCCGGGCCGGTTGATCAGCAGCGAGGGGTCGCTCATCAGTGCGCCGCGGCCGCGGCGAGCCGTCAGCTCACGGAATGTCTGAGACCAGGCCGCGCCGAAGTCGAGAGTGTGATGACCGCCCGGCCACTCGGCGGTCACCGATGTGGGCACCACGCCGTGGGCCACGACGGCGCTCGGCGAGTAGGTGATCCGGCGGGAGCGTCTGGATTGCCGGTGGCCCAGAAGTCGCTCGGTGACGGGGGAGTCCGTGGTGAGAATTGCTGCGTCGCAATCCCAGACGCGGCCGTCGGTGCTCGTCACCGAGGTGACCCGGTTGCCGTCCCACTGCATGCTCGACGCTGCGGTGTCGAGTTCGACGCGTCCGCCCGCGTCGCGTAGTGCTCCGGTCATCACCTCTGCGACGCGACCCATCCCGCCGCGCGGGTAGAAGACGCCCATGCTGATGTCCATGTGCGCGATCACCGCGTACACCGCGCGTGCACGCTCGGGTGGCACGCCGGCGTATAGAGCCTGAAAGGTGAAGGCGCGCAACAAACGCTCGTCGGTGACGAACTTCCCCACGCGCGCGGACAAACGACCGAGAGCGCCGAGTCGCATCAATTCCGCGGCGCCGGTGCGCGTCGCCGGATCCCGGGCGAGTGAGAGCGGCGAATCGAAATTCCGATCGATGAAGGTGTCCATCTCCACGGCATACAGCCGCGTCAGCCACTCGGCCAGATCGCGATAGCCGCGAGCCTGGTGCACCCCGAACACGTCGGTGATGGCGGCGGCGAACCGATCCCGGTCGCGGTGGACGGCGAGCTCGGCGCCATCGGCGTAGCGCATGTGGTACGTGGGGTCGACGTCGATGAGATCGAGGCGACGCGCTGCTTCCTCGCCCTGCACCCCGACCGCCGCCAGCGGAGCGTGCACCAGCTCGGGCATCGTCAAAATGGTTGCCCCGGTGTCGAAGTGGTTGTCGGCGATGGTTTCGGTGGCCACCCGCCCGCCCGCGTGCGGGGCCGCTTCGAGGACTGTGACCTCGCGGCCCGCGCCGCGCAGATAGAGGGCCGCGGTCAGACCCGAGAGTCCGGCGCCGATCACCACGATCCGATCGGTGGGGCCTGAGACTGTTCGCACCATCACGCGCGCCGTTGGGTCATCGACGTGGCCAGGTCGGCCAGGTCCGCCTTGGCGGTGGCATCGGCGCTGCTTGCGGTCAGGGTGATCATCGCCGATTCGACGAGTTCACCGATCTGGGTCTCGACCCTGGCGACCGCGCCGCTGTCGAGGATGATCTGGGTGGTCTCGGCCAGCTCGGCAGGGCCGAGTTTCTTACCGATGCGCTCACGCAGTACCCGCGCCGCGGCCGGGTCGTTGATGTCGCTGAGGTTCAGGGCCGCTGCGAGCAGCGCCGTCCGTTTGCCCGCGATGATGTCGTCGCCTGCAGGTTTGCCGGTCACCTCGGGATCGCCGAATACGCCCAACACATCGTCTCGGAGCTGAAAAGCGACGCCTACGTCGGTTCCGAACGATCGCAGGGCCTCGATCAGGTCTGCGTCGGCGCCGCCGATCGCGGCGCCGAGCTGCAGCGGTCGCTCCACGGTGTAGGCGGCAGTCTTGAAGCGCATCACCCGATGAGCCGCTACAGGTGACTCGTCGCCTGCGGCCTCGGCCGTGATGTCCAGGTACTGACCGGCGAGGACCTCGGTACGCATCCCCGCCCAGATGTCGGCGACCGCGGCTACGACATCGGGGGTGAACCCGGCGGCGCGGAAGAGGTCGTCGGCCCAGGCCAAGGCGAGGTCACCCAGCAGGATCGCGACCCCTTCGCCGTATGACTCCGGGGATCCCAGCCATCCGGAGTCTCGGTGGAGCTGTTCGAACTCCCGGTGTACCGTCGGGTGTCCGCGACGGGTATCGGACCGGTCGATGATGTCGTCGTGGATCAAGGCGCAGGCCTGGACGAACTCGAGGGCCGCGCAGACGGTCAACATCTCATCGGGGAGTGCCCGAGCGGGCCCTGCGGCCTGGTATCCGGCCCAGGCGAAGGTGGGACGGACCCGCTTGCCGCCCCGCAACACGAATCCACCCATCGCGTCGACGGCGTCCGCGAAGCCGGGGGCGATGTCTGAAGCTGCAGGTCGGCGCTCCGCGAAAATCTTTTGCAGTAGCTCCGAGGTCGCCGCTGGTACGTCGCGCAGGGACTCGATGGGCACCTGGACACCTTAGCTGCGGGCGGCAGCGGACTCTGCGGACCGGGCGACGTGGTCCGGCGCGCCTGGGCAATCGTATGATTGCCAGGTGAGTTCCCAGCTACCCCAGACATCGATCGTGCAGCGGCTGGCCGAGCCACATCCGGGGCCGGTTCCGTTTTCAGTCGAGTTCTACCCGCCCCGCGATGAGCAGGCCGAGGCGCGACTGTGGCGAGCAGTGCGCATCTTCGAGCGTATGGGACCAGCGTTCGTCTCCATGACCTACGGAGCCGGTGGGTCCACCCGCGACCGCACCCTGCGGATCGTCGGCCAACTGGCCCGCGAGACCACCTTGCTGCCGGTTGCTCACCTGACCGCGGTCGGACACAGTGTGGACGAGTTGCGTGCGATGGTCGGCGGCTTCGCCGATCAGGGGATCACCAACATCTTGGCCTTGCGCGGCGATCCCCCCGGCGACCCGCTGGGCGAGTGGATCAAGCACCCCGACGGGCTCGAGTACGCCGAGCAACTCGTGCGACTGGTGCAGGAGCTGGGCGACTTCAATGTGGGTGTCGCATCCTTCCCCGAAGGACACCACAGAGCTCCCGACCTCGATCACGATACGAGGTATCTGGTGTCGAAACTTCGCGCCGGAGCCCAGTATTCGATCACCCAGATGTTCTTCGACGTCGACGACTTCCTCCGGTTGCGTGACCGGGTGGTCGCAGCCGATCCCGAACAGGGCGCCAAGCCCCTCATTCCGGGAATCATGCCGATCACCTCGTTGGCGTCGGTCCGTCGCATGGTCGAACTCTCGGGGTCGGTGCTCCCGGCGAACATCGACAAGCGGCTGGCCGCGGCCGCCGGTGGCGGCCCTGACGAGGACCGCGAGGCTGTCCGCGCCGTCGGCATCGACCTCGCCACGCAGATGGCCCAACGGCTCATCGCCGAGGGCGTGCCGTGTCTGCACTTCTGCAGTCTGAACTTCGCGAAGGCGACCAGCGAGGTGCTCGAGCGCCTCGGCATGAATGTCATGGCTGCCTGACGCTGCGAGAGATCACCTCTCGGTTCGTCAGGGCGTCAGCGTTCGGCCCTTCCAGGTCAGCCGTCCGGAGACCCTCGCCCGTAGCGAGTCGGCGACGGCCACTGCACTGATGACCATAGACAGCGGGTGGGCCAGTGCAGACGCCGCGTCGACGACGCTCACGTTGCCCGCCTCCGCGCGGCGCGCGATCAGGCGAGACGCGACCCCGCAGGCGAGGGCCGCCGCAGCACGACCGCGGTGTCGACCGGAGACGAGGTCGGCAAGCGGGAGCAGGTTCGCGGAGCCGAACACGATCGCGACCGCGACGGCCCCGGCCGGACCACCGAACTCCGTCCCCAGCCAGCGCCGATATCCTTGCCAGGTCTCGGCGGGACCGTCGTACATGCGGCAGGACGCCACGGCTTTTCCGCTGCGGACGATCGAACCCAGTCCGATGTCCCGGTACTCCCGGGCCAGCGCGAGGTCGTCGGTGATCTTCCCTCGGACGGACGCATGACCACCGGCCCGCCGGTAGTCGGCGCTCGAGGTGATCAAGAACTGTCCGTTCGCGACTGCCATCGAGCGCCATTGCAATCGTTCGGAGATGACCAAGGGCACCGAGCCCAGCCACGACCAGCAGAGCAGGGGTTGAACGAGGTGTTCGAACACGGATCCGGCTCGTTGGGCGGGCCATACCGACAGCAGGCCGCCCGCGTTGGCGCACGTGCGCACGCCGCGCGCGAGGGCGGCCGGCTCCAGTCGCACGTCGGCGTCGACGAAGGCGACCATCCCGTCGCCGACATCGCCGGCGAGCAAGGTGAGAGCGTGGATCTTTCCGGTCCAGCCCGGGGGTGGGGGAATGTGGTTGACGCGCAATTCGAAGCGCGGGTCCCCGGCGATCGCGGTGGTCGCTACCTCGGCCGTGCCGTCTGTCGAATCGTCGTCACAAATAAGCACCCGCAGATCCGGGATGCCGGTTTGGGCTTTGAGATCGGCGATCAGAGACGCGATTCGCGGTGCCTCATCGCGTGCCGGAATACACACCCAGACAGGCTCGTCGATCGATTCGCCCGGTTCGGCCAGCGATCCGACTCGCTGAGAATTGATCAGTGCCACAGACACATTGACTGCGGACAATCCCAGCGGTATCCAGCCGATCAGAGCGTCGACCGGTCGTCGTCAGACGCCCCGACGCGTCGCTGAGCGTCCGCCGGACGCCTGCTCGGTGCCCCGGGCCGCGGTGATTGATCACGGTTGACCCATGCCAGCGCCACCACGATCACCGTGACGGCCAACGCGATTCCCGCCATCAGACCCGTCCATCCGGTGAATGCGGCCGTTCCGGGTTCTTCGTAGTTGGCCTCGGCGGTCATGGGGGAGGCCTTGCCGATCTCGGGCTTCCACGACACCGCGTCCTCGCCGTCCTGCTGACCGTTGGTGGCGCTGACCGGACCGGCGAACTGCACAGAGAACTCGACGTAGTCCCTGCCGGGCGCGAGGCCCTGCAGATCCGCGGTACCACGGAAAGCGACGACCTCGCCGCGTCGTTGCGCGCTGAGGTCCATCGTGACCGACGTGTCGGGATATGCGTCGTCGACGAGTTCTCCGAGTTGGGTGAACTGCCCGAGGGTGGCCTCGGTGAAGGTCGCGCGGGTCCCGATCAACCCGTCGCGTTTGAACTCGGTCGCGCTGACCACCGCCTCGAGCGACTGCGGGACGATGATCTGCGGGCCCTTGTCCTGGCCGACGTCCTTTTCGGCCAGCACCATGGCTCCCCAGAGGCGGTCGCCGAACTCGGTGGGCGAGTTGGAGCACGCCGCCAGCGCGGGACCGCAGACCAGCACCAGCAGGAGAAGAACCAGGCTCACGGGGCCGCGGCGCTGCCGGCCGCGGGGATGTGGGGTGATCTGAGGCACGCAGCTATCGTGCCATTAGCTGCGCACTCAGGTGGCAGGGGCGCGCGCAGTACTCGATTCAGCGAGAGGTCGCGCGCTGTTTGCCGAGCACGCCGACCAGGCAGACCGCTGCCGGGACACCGATGATGCCCATCCCCACCAGCCCGTAAGGCACCGCGCCCGGGAGCACGGGATCATCGAGGAACACCAGGAACGCCAGTGCCGAACCGAGCCAGGTCCAGGTGAACCAGCCGATCGGGGTGATCGCCGAGCGCCAGGTGAAGACGATGGCTTCTCGGTCGATGAGCGACAACAGCGTGAACATGACCGCGGCCACTGCCGCCCAGCCCAGGAAGTTGGTGATCGGGATCTGCTCGATGCCCGGCAGACCCGCATCCCGGGCCTCCCAGGTCCACAGGCCGGCGCTGACCATCTGTGGATCGAGGTACAGGTCCCAACCGACCATGCCGGCGGTGGCCAGCGGGATCCGGAACCACGGTGTTGTCGTGATGAAGGAGCTGATCCACCAGATGCAGTAGCCGCCTGCGGTCCAGGCGAGGCCGATGACGATGGGCACGTCGGCGACCGACGGACCGATCCTGTCGGCGGCGTATTCGTAGCTGCCGAACGGGAAGGACGTCGCCGTACCGATGATTTCGGCGGTCCAGCCGACACCCGCCGTTGCCGCCACCATCGCCACCGTCCGGGGGATGCCGAGGCGCGCTGCCGAATGCAGCACCATCGCCGTCGCCGAGGCCAGCACCACGATGACGGTCACCCGGTCACGGGTGGTGCCCTCCACCAGCGGGTAGGTGATCTGTGCGGCAATGGATACGACGAGGAGTGCGGCCGACAAGGCAAACCGGGTGTCCGGCGCGCTCATCCCCATCTGCCGCGGGTGAACTTTGACAGTGCCGAACGCCGATCGCTCAGCACAGCGGTGGCAGCGATCCGGCCACTCGCTCCGCAGACTCCGCCGCCCGGATGGGTCGACGCCCCCGCCAACACGAGACCCGGGGCGCCGGGGACGCGGTGCTGGGCCATTTCCGGGTGAGGCCGCCAGATCATCATCTGATCCAGTGACATCTCGACATGCATGATATTGCCGCCGGTGAGCCCCAGTTCGGTTTCGAGGTCGGCGGGGGTCTGGATGCGGGTGTGCTCGATGGACTCGGAGAATCCCGGGGCGTGTCGGTCGAGTTCGGCGACGATACCCGCGGCCGCCTCGTTCGCGAGGTCGCTCCAGCTACGACCGCCGGACAGACGGTAGGGGTGCCACTGCGCCCAGAGGCTTGTCGAGTGGTGCCCGGCAGGTGTCAGTGTCGAGTCGATCGCGGAATAGCTCATCGCCACCAGGGCCGGACGGCGCGGCAGGTCACCTGCAGAGGCGTCGGCGTAGGCACGGGCGAGTTGACCGCGGTCCGTCACGAGGAGCCCGAGTGCGGAGTGGACGCCGGCGTCGTCGGCGATGCCGCGGTAGCTGGGCAGCGCCGTACCGCCGAGGCGTACCGCCATCCCGATGCCGTTTCCGACCCGGATCTGTGCCGCCCACCGATCAGCGGTGGCGGAATCGAACCCTCCGGAACGCAACAGCTGCAGCGTGGTGAGGATGTGACAGGCGCTGACGACCGACCGTGCGCGGTGCTCGCTGCCGTCCTCGCATCGCACCAGCCAGTCGTCGCCGCGCTTCTCGAGGGCGGTCGCGGCGGCGGAGAGGCGTACCTCGCCACCGTCTGCCTCCAGCTTGCTGACCAGGGCTGTGGTCAGCGCCCCGCTGCCGCCGATCGCGCGGCCGGGCGGGATGGTGTGCATGGCGGCGGCGAAACCGACCATGGGAGCGGTACCCGGCTCGTTCATGGGTGGTCCGGACTGGGCGCCGAACCAGGCGAGCGCTGCCTTGAGCTGTTCGGACTCGAACCAGTAGTCCAGCAGGGAGTCGCCCGACATCAGGAACTCCTGTGACAGGCCGAGGCCCGACGAGGCACCCTTGCCGGGTATGCGGCCCTGCAGGCCCCAGAACGCCTTCCCGAGTGCGAGGGGCGAAGGTGAGGACGTGAACGCGGACATCATCGCGGCCGATCGCTCGGACCAGACGGCCACGAACGCCCGATAGGCGTCGGCATCGGGTGTTCCGCACGCCTTCTCGATGGACGCACACGTCCGATCGAGGTCCTTGTAGAAGATGATCGGCTCGTGGGTGTCGCTGCCCGGACTGAAGGCCCAGGGGTCGCAGTCGAGGTAGCGAAGGCCGTGGTCGGCCAATGACAGTTCTTCCAGGATCGGCGTGTGCCTGATCATCAGGTGCGCCGACGAACCGCGGTCCACCCGGTAGCCGGGGAACCGTTCGACCGTCGACACGGCGCCGCCGGGGATGCTGTCGCGTTCGACCACCACGACCCGCTGTCCTGCGGCGGCCAGGTACGCGGCGGCGACGAGACCGTTGTGGCCCGCTCCGATGACGACGGTGTCGATCATTGTGTTTCTCCTACAGAGGGGAAGTGGTCACAGGGGGAGTGTCCGACCAAGTACAGCAAACGGTCGCGGGTCCCCCGAGAAAGTGAAGCGCCGCAAGACGTCGGCGAACCCCAGCCGGCGATAGAGCCGCCACGCGCGGTTGTCCTCCTCGCTGATCTCAGGGGTCGAGAGCAGGACCTGCGGTTCACTTCTGTCGGCGAGCAGTCGTACCAGCAGGGCTTCGCCGATCTGCCTGCCCTGAGCGGTGGGGTGCACGTGCAGTTCGGTCAGCTCGAAATAGTCTTCGGTGATCGCCCGGATGCGCTCTGGATCGGCCCCGGCGCGGGTGAGCCCGGAGCGAACCTGCTGGTTCCACCACTGGTCGCCTGCGCCGCGGTAGCCGTATGCGATCCCCACGATGGTTTCGTGCGAAGAGGCGGCGCCCGGTGACTCCACGGCCGCGACGGCCTGCCAGCCGGGCCGGTGGACGTGCTCCTGCCACAGGGGAGCACGCTGCACCTCGGTGCCTTCTGGATAGTTCATCGCGGTCACGTAAACGGTCAGGGCGTCGGGCAACCAGGTCCGTGCGTCTTGGGCCGCAAGGTCCACGAGCCGGATGGGCACAGAAGTTTCCGCCTTCTTCGCTTGAGGGTTTCCGCCGTCGTAGGTATATTGAATATGTCGAACGGGTGTTCGAGGCTTCAACCTCCGCAAAGGCCAAGCCACATCGTTGCCCGCACGACGTGAGGGCGGTCCGGTGGTCGACGAGGGAAGCGTGGGCCACCGGGCCTGACCCACACGTACACGCTGCCGACGGAAGGATCACAGCAGATGCCGACAACAGCCTCGCATCAGCCGCGTGGGTCCGCCGCCGCGCGCAGCCTCAAATCTGACCCGCGGCCGGAGCCGGCCCAGATAATCTCGGCCCGCGATCTGCTGGATCGAGCCGAGTCGCGGCTCCGGGAATCCGACGTTGTGACCGATCCCACCGAGGAGTTCAGCGCGCTGTATCAAGCGGCGCTTCGGGCTGCGGGCGCGGTGCTCGCGGTGACAGAAAAGCCGAAGCGCCGACGGGGCTCTCTCAGCGCCTGGTCCCGGTTGCCGCAAGCGGTTCCCGAATTGACCGGCTGGGCCACCTACTTCGCAGGTCTGTCGCGTCTGCGGGCTGACGCTGAAGTCGGGCTCCGACCGGTCCTGGAGGAGCAGATCGCGGCTTTGCGACCCCGCGTCGATGAGTTCTTGCATGTCGTCGAAACCGAAATCATTCGACGGGAGCAGGGGAAGGGGTCGAAAATGCCCGCTGGAGCGGCCTGAACCCGGGAATTTCGCTCAGATGGACCAATATCGACGAACTTGTGGCGGGGAATGGTGGTCGGGACTTCCAACACCTCGTATCATTTCAAGTGGGCCCACCACAGTGGGCCCGGGCAACCGGAATCGTCCCCCGCGAGCCCTACGGAAACCACGTGCTGAAGGAGGGGGCGGGTGCCACTCTCAGAGCACGAGCAGCGCATGCTCGAACAGATCGAAAACGCTCTGTACGCAGAAGACCCCAAGTTTGCGTCCAACGTCCGATCGCGTCGCTTCGGCGGCTCCACTGCTCGTCGTCGCCTCCAGGCGGCGGTCATGTTCATCGTTGGTCTGGTCCTTCTCATCGGAGGGTTGGTCGTAGATGTGATGATCGGTGGGTTCCCCATCATCAGTCTGGTCGGCTTCCTGGTGATGTTCGGTGCCGGCCTGATGGCTTTGTGGGGTTCACGAAGCGGTCCGGCCACCGGCGCTGCCGCTGCCGGCTCGACCCCCCGTGGATCCTCGGGTCGTGAGCCGCGCCAGGGCCGTAAGTTCTCCGAACGGATGGAAGAGCGGTTCAACCGCAGGTTCGAAGAGGAGTAACCCCAGGCTCGAATAGATCGTAAGAACCGCGTATCGCTACTGCGATACGCGGTTTTTTTGTGTTCTGAGCCGTTGGGTGCCCGTTCACCCCCACATTCCCCACTCTCGCCCACAGCTGGTCGATCGAGCGGGTTCTGTGATTGCAGTGACCCATGTTGCGCCAGAATGCGGCCATCGCCGGCCGCAAACGCGGCGACTCAGGAGTTGCGCCCCACCGGCGATACTGCCGACTACCTGCATTGATGCTTCGACATCCCTGAAATCGACGATCAAAGGGGTGGAAAGTGGAGAGTTGTGGGGTATGGTGGTGCTTGTTGGTGGGAGAGCCCGGAATCTTCCAACAACTTGGGTTGGAGGTGTCGACGTGGCTGACGCTATGTTCTTCGGCACCTACACGCCCAAGCTCGACGACAAGGGGCGGCTGACACTGCCCGCCAAGTTCCGAGATGCACTAGCGGGAGGCGTGATGATCACAAAAGGTCAAGATCGCAGCCTTGCGGTGTACCTACGGGACGACTTCTACGAGTTGGCGCGAAAAGTGCTCAGTTCGCCGAAGAACGATCCGGCGGCCCGTGCATTTCAACGCCAGTTGAGTTCGGGCACAGATGAGCAGAGGCCCGATGGGCAAGGCCGGATAAGTCTGGCCCTGGACCATCGTCGCTACGCGGGTCTGGCCAAAGAGTGTGTGGTGATTGGCAACATGAGCCACCTGGAGATCTGGGACGCGCAGACCTGGCGCGATTACCAGGACGAGCACGAGGAGAACTTCTCGAGCGTGGGCTTCGACGCGCTGGATGCGGTCGAAGGACCGTAACGCCAGGCCGACTCACGTGGGTGAATCGAGGCCTCTGCCCGATCCGACCCTGACGCACTTCCCCAGCGCCAGGTTCGGTCGGGCAGGGACCAGGATCCATCCGCGAGTCGCCGCACCGGTGGTTTGAATGACGTTGCCAACCTCTTTTTGTTTCCAGACACACGCGAAGGGGCCCAGCATCGTGGAACACGCCGAGAATGTCTTCGGACACGTCCCGGTGATGGCAGAGCGCATGACGGAGCTGCTGGCCCCCGCGATCACCAGACACGACGAGCTCGGCACCGGTGCGGTGTACGTCGATGGAACACTCGGAGCCGGCGGACACACCGAGTTGATCGCCCGGACATTTCCCGGAGTGTCGATCATCGGGATCGACCGTGACGAAAACGCACTCGCACTCGCCAAAGATCGACTTTCTCCCTTCGGCACACGGATCACGTTCGTGCACCTGCGATACGACGACATCGCCGAAGCACTCCGGCTGGCCGGAGTGCCGACTTACGACGCAGGACTCTTCGACCTCGGTGTCTCGTCGATGCAACTCGATCAGGCCGACCGGGGGTTCGCCTACTCGGTCGACGCCCCGCTCGACATGCGGATGAACGCGGACGACCCACTGACCGCGGCAGATGTGCTCAACACCTATTCACACGGCGAATTGGCCCGTGTGCTCTCGGAATACGGCGATGAGCGATTCGCGGGCAAGATTGCGTCCGCAGTGCTTCGCGAGCGCGAGACCGAACCGTTCACCACGAGCGCCAGGCTTGTCGAGTTGCTGTACCGGTCGATTCCGGCCGCGACGCGGCGAACCGGTGGACACCCGGCCAAGCGCACATTCCAGGCGTTGCGAATCGAGGTCAACGGCGAGCTGACGTCTCTGCGCGCGGCGTTGCCTGCCGCACTCGAGTCCCTTGCCGTGGGCGGCAGGCTCGCGGTCATGTCCTACCAGTCGCTCGAGGACCGGATCGTGAAGCGGGAGTTCACCACCCGGACGACGTCGACCACGCCGCCCGGTCTTCCTGTCGACCTGCCCGGTACGGCGCCGGAGTTCAGGCTCCTGACCCGTGGTGCCGAGCGCGCACCTGAAGCAGAAATCGAGCTCAACCCACGATCGGCGTCTGTCCGGGTGCGGGCTGTCGAACGGATCGCCAGGAGGAATCAGTGACCATCACCGACGACCAGGCGAGTACTCGCGAGCGCAGGGCCCCGGCAGCGCGGAACGCAGACGGCACCAGGGTGCGCTCGGCGGCGGCCCAGCGTGCACTCGACAAGCGGCGTAAGCGGCTCGGGGGCGAAACGGTTGCCGCACGCTCCGCACGCGGCGCCCGGGTTCGTCCTGCCCCGATCGTCGACAAGCAGGCAAATCAGCGGTCCTTCGTCGGTGTCGCCCTCACGCCTTTACGCGCTGCGATGCGGGTGCCATTCGTGGTCGTGGTGGTGGTGTTGCTCCTCGCCGGCCTTGCCCTGACCCTGTGGCTCTCGACCAAGTCTGCCCAGGACTCGTATCAACTCGGAGTCGCGCGCGAACAGAACGAACAGTTGTCCGATCGTCGCGATGCACTCAAGAAAGCCTACGAATCCGGTGATTCGGCACCTGAACTCTCTGACAAGGCAGGGGCGTTGGGGATGATCCCGGCCACCGATGTTCCTCGTCTTGTGATCGGACCCGACGGCAAGGAAACCGTTGTCGGAGAGATAAAGCCGGCCGACGGCCCCAAAGCGCCGTCGATGAACGATGCGCCGGCACCCTCGCCTCGCACCCCGGCCGCGGGGAATCGCACGAGCACACCGGTGCCGGGTGTCCAGGGAACCCCGATAGGTCCCGACACCGGTACGGAGGCGACGACCACCGAGCCTGCACTTCCGACGACCCCAGGTGAACAGATACCTCCGGGTCAGTCGACGCCGAATGGGCAGACTCCGGCAAATCCGGCAGCGCCACCGAACTTTTCGAACGTTCTGCCATCAACTGGCGGCGCGCCGGGCTCAAATTCGGGTCAAACACGTTAGCGCACCGGAGAATTGACAACCATGAAGTCCGAATGTGCGAAGAGCGCAGCTGACCGGTGCGCTGAGCGCAAAGGATACGGCCGGTGACCCGGCCGACCCGTGGTGACCGGCGGACCGGCCGCCGCGGCACCGGACGTGAGCGGATGGGACCATCGCGGCGGCCGCGAGGCAGGCAGGGCAATGGTGGCGCAGGTGCGCGGGATACCGAAAATCCTGCCGGCGCACCGCGATCCAATGGTGTTCGTGGCGGCTTCCCGGTCGGCGGTTCGATGCACGGCAGTTCAGAGGCGGTCAGAGCGGGGCGACAGTTCCTCGTGCGGCACCGCTTTGCCACCGCACTGATCTTGCTCGTGGTCGCGGTCGTCGCGATCAAGATGGTGATGCTCCAGATCGTGGATGCGCCCGGATTGTCGGCGGAGGCCGCAAGCCAACGGGCGGTCACCGAGGTACTGCCCGCCAAACGCGGAGCGATCGAGGACCGTAACGGAAAGGCGATCGCGTACACCGACGATGCGCGAGCGCTGACCTTCCAGCCGGTGAAGGTGCGCAAGGAGATCGAGGACGCCCACAAGAAGAACTCGGCTCTCCCGGACCTGTCCACCAGGATCAGTCAGATCGCAGCGGGTATCAGTGCCGAACTAGGGGGTGAGTTCGAGGAGTCATCCCTGAAGGAGTTGCTCGAGAGCAACGAGACCTTCGTGTATCTCGCCCGCGCCGTCAGCCCGGAAGCCGCGAACAAGATCATCGATGAGTTCCCGGAGGTCGGCTCTGAACGGCAGGACATCCGCCTCTATCCGGGTGGCCCGTTGGCAGCCAACATCGTTGGCGACGTCGACTTCGACGGTAATGGACTGATCGGACTCGAATCGTCCATGGACTCCGTCCTTTCGGGTACGGACGGCTCTCGGACCTACGACCGCGGTTCCGACGGCGCTGTGATTCCCGGCAGTTCGCGCAACCTGCATCCATCGGTCGACGGCGGCACCGTAGAACTCACCATCGATTCAGATGTGCAGTGGTATGTGCAGAACCAGGTGCAGCGGGCCAAAGAGTTGTCCAAGGCCGAGAACGCTTCTGCAGTGGTGCTCGACGTCAAAACAGGCGAGGTACTCGCCATGGCCAACGACGGCACCTTCAATCCTGCCAAGCCTCTTGACGAACAGGGTGATGCACAACTCGGCGACCTGCCTGTCACATCGCCATTCGAGCCGGGCTCGGTGAACAAGATCATCACCGCAGCGGCCGCGATCGAGTACGGGATCACCACGGCCGATCAGGTTCATCAGGTACCGGGCAGCATCGACATGTCGGACGTCACTGTGAAAGATGCCTGGGCACACGGCGTCGAGCCGTACACCACGACCGGCATATTCGGTAAGTCCTCGAATGTCGGCACCCTGATGCTGGCGGACAAGGTGGGTGAAGACCGGTTCGCCGACATGGTCAAACGCTTCGGACTCGGTCAGCGTGCCAACGTCGGTCTACCGGCCGAGAGCGCCGGTGTCGTACCGGCGCGCAGTCAGTGGTCCGGCGGTACGTTCGCCAACCTCCCGATCGGGCAGGGTCTGACGATGACGTTGCTGCAGATGACCGCGATGTATCAGGCCATCGCCAACGACGGCGTCCGCATCGAGCCGCGAATCATCAGGTCCATCAACGGCGAGGGTCAAGAGGGTGAACTAGCACCGCCTGATGGCGTGCGGGTGGTCAGCCCGCAGACCGCGAAGACTGTGCGAGACATGTTCCGCGCGGTGATCCAAGACGACCCGATGGGTGTGCAGATGGGTACCGGGGCGAAGGCAGGGGTGCCCGGCTATCAGATCAGCGGTAAGACCGGCACCGCACAGCAGGTCGATCCGGACTGCGGCTGCTACTCGCAATCGAGCTACAACATCACTTTCGCCGGCATCGCACCCGCCGACAACCCGCGCTACGTGATCGGGATCATGCTCGACAATCCCTCACGGAGCAGCGATGGCAGCGGTGGACAGAGTGCGGCGCCGCTGTTCCAGACCATCGCGTCCTGGATGCTGCAGCGTGAGCAGGTACCACTCTCGGCCGAGCCGACCCCACCACTGGTGTTGCGGGCGAACTGATCCGTCGGCGGTATGTTGTGGAAATGTCTGCTCCCGAGAACTCGGTGCTGCGCCCAGCAGTGGTGACACCGACCCAAATCGCGGTGCTGTCGGCGGCCAGTGGTGCGCGGATCGATCTGGTCGGCGCGGTCACCGAGAAGACCGAGGTCACCGGCGTCACCCTGCGCGCGCAGCACGTACGTCCTGGCGATCTCTTCGCCGCTCTGCCCGGTAGTCAGGTGCACGGCGCCCAGTTCGCCGCCGATGCGCTGGCCGCCGGGGCCGTCGCCGTACTCACCGACCGCGCGGGCCGTGACATCGTCGAGGCGATCGAGAGCCCCGTCGATTGCGCAGTGCTGGTACATCCCCGGCCACGGCAGGTGCTGGGGGAGCTGAGTTCGCGGATCTACGGTCAACCCTCGCGTCGGATGACGCTCGTAGGCATCACCGGTACGTCGGGCAAGACCACCACCAGCTACCTGACCGAGGCGGCCCTGATGGCCGACGGTCATTCGGTGGGGCTGATCGGCACGGTCGAGACCCGCATCGCGGGAATCCGGCAGCCGAGCGCACTGACCACGCCGGAGGCCCCGGAATTGCAGGGTCTCCTCGCCGCGATGCTCGAGCAGGGCGTGGATGCGGTCGTGATGGAGGTGTCGAGCCACGCCCTCGAGCTCGGGCGCGTGGACGGCAGTGTCTTCGGGATCGGGGCGTTCACCAATCTCTCGCAGGACCACCTCGACTTCCATCCCACAATGCGCGATTACTTCAATGCCAAAGCTCTACTGTTTCAGCCGGATTCGTCGGTGCATGCGCTGCGAACCGTCATCTGTGTCGATGATGCCTGGGGCCGGGAGATGGCCCGGATCGCCGGGGCGAACGCGATCACCCTGTCGACCGGTGACACTGCGGCGCACTGGCACGCCGGCCCGTCGGACGTCGCGGTCGACGGTAGTCAGACCGTGACGCTGACCGATCCCACCGGCGACACCTTCACGATGACCGTCCCCATGCCCGGGCGATTCAATGTCGCCAACGCGCTGACCGCTGTGGTGATCGCCTCGGTGGCGGGCGTGGCCACCACCGTCGCCATCGATTCGATCAGCGATGTGGCAGTGCCGGGCCGAGTCGAACGGGTGAGCAGAGGGCAAGACTTCTTGGCAGTGGTCGATTACGCGCACAAGCCCGCCGCCCTCGAGGCCGTGATCGAGACGCTGCGAGGCCAGGTGAGTGGCCGGATCGCGGTGGTGGTGGGAGCAGGTGGCAACAGGGACACGGGCAAACGTCCGCTCATGGGCGAGGCTGCGGCACAAGGAGCGGAGCTGGTGGTGATCACCGATGACAACCCTCGGACCGAGGTGCCCGCCGAGATCCGAGCGCAGGTACTGGCCGGCGCGCACGCCGTACCGGCCTCCGCGCGGCCGCGGGGCGCCGAACCGGTGCGCGAGATCGGCGACCGAGCCGAGGCGATTCGGTCCGCAGTGGCGTGGGCACAGTCCGGCGATGTGGTTCTCGTCGCAGGCAAGGGTCACGAGGCAGGCCAGGAGATCCACGGCGTCAAGCACCGGTTCGATGATCGGGTGGTGCTTGCCGAGGCGATCGACGAACGTTTGACCGCGCGCACCGCTCCCGCAGGCGATGAGTCGGCGTGATCCCGGAAACACGTCTTACGTTGACGGACGGCCGCACGGCAGGTCATCTGCTGTCCCACCCGCCCGGACCGGTCGACCAGCGTTCCGTGCGGTCGGCGCTGCGTGAACTCGCCGAAGCGGTCCATGCGCAGCCTCAGCGACGCAGCTGGGCCATACTCGGTGAGCTCGATGCGCCTGACGATCTCGACACGGGCGACCCGCTCGCGATGACGCGATGGGTGATCTCACACGATGAACTCGGACGGCTCGCAGTGAGGCTCGACATCGGTCAGGTGATCTGTGTCGGGACCTCACGGGCAATGCACGGTCTGCACCAGGGGGCGGTCATGGAAGGGTCATGGGGTTCGGAGGCGGTGCTGGTGTCGAGCCCGAAGGAGGCGCTGGACATACTGGACGCGCAACTGGGCCACAGCGACGTGGTGCTGGTCATGGGTGGACGTGAGCTGGGACTGCCCGGATCATTCGGGGCCGGCGGGGTATCGAAAGGTGAGGACTTCTAGGTGAGACAGATCCTGATAGCGGGGGTGATCTCGCTGGCTGTCGCGATCCTGCTGACCCCGGTGCTGATCAAGGTCTTTTCACGGCAGGGCTTCGGCCAAGAGATCCGGGTCGAAGGACCCAAGAGCCATCAGACCAAACGTGGTACGCCTTCGATGGGTGGCGTCGCCATCGTCGCGGCTCTGTGGGCCGGATACTGGGGTGCGCATCTGGTCGGACTGGCAACCGACGGAGAAGGTCCGACCGCGTCGGGCATCTTGGTGCTCTCGCTGGCGACGACGCTGGCGGTGGTCGGGTTCCTCGACGACTTCATCAAGATTCGCAAACAGCGCAACCTCGGGCTGAACAAGACCGCGAAATCCGTCGGGCAGCTGATCGCGGCCGTGTTGTTCGGTGTACTGGCCCTGCAATTCCGGAACGAGGCGGGGTACGCGCCTGCCAGCAAGCAGCTGTCGTACGTCCGCGACATCGACGCCATCACCATGGGATCGGTCGCCTTCGTCGTATTCGTGTGGCTGGTGGTCTCGGCCTGGTCCAACGCCGTCAACTTCACCGACGGACTCGATGGTCTCGCCGCCGGCTCGATGGCGATGGTGCTGGGCTCATACGTCCTGATCACGTTCTGGCAGTACCGGAACGCCTGCGTCGGTGGTCCGAAGACCGCCGAACCGGGTTGCTACACCGTGCGCGATCCACTCGACCTCGCGCTCATCGCGGTCGCGGGTGGCGGTGCGTGCCTGGGATTCCTGTGGTGGAACGCCGCGCCTGCCAAGATCTTCATGGGCGACACCGGGTCGCTCGCACTCGGCGGCATGCTGGCCGGTCTGTCCATCACGACCAGCACCGAACTGCTGATGGTGGTCGTGGGGGCACTGTTCGTCGCGGAGATCATCTCGGTGGTCATCCAGATCGCGGTGTTCCGCACCACCGGCCGAAGAGTCTTCCGGATGGCACCCTTCCATCACCACTTCGAACTGTCCGGGTGGGCAGAGACCACGGTGATCATCAGGTTCTGGTTACTCACGGCCATCGCCTGCGCGCTGGGACTGTCGCTGTTCTACAGCGAGTTCCTCACCGCCAGCGGGGGATAGGCATGACAGCAGAACCCTGGGACGGCGGCCGCGAGTGGGCAGCACCCGAACTCTGGTCGGGTCGGGTCCTGGTCGCCGGCGCCAGGGTCGCCGGTGCCTCCGCTGCGCGCTTCCTGCTCGAGCAGGGCGCCGAGGTGACGGTCTGCGACGACAACACCGAGATCACCGCCCCGCTCGTGAACGCAGGGGCGACCGCGGTCCGGATGGATGAGCTCCTCGAGCGCCCCGACTGGGCCGCTGACTACGACCTGCTGGTCGTCTCACCGGGTTTCCGGCCGGATGGTCCACTGCCGACGGGAGCACGCGCGGCCGGACTGCCGGTCTGGGGTGAGGTCGAATTGGCTTGGCACGTCGACCGATCCGGATTGCTCGGGACGCCGAGGCAGTGGCTGGTGGTCACCGGCACGAACGGCAAGACCACCACGACCGGGATGATCGAGTCGATCGTCACCGCTGCCGGGGTGCTGGTCGCGGCGTGCGGCAACATCGGTCTGCCGATCCTCGACGTCCTCGTCGCGGAACCTCGCATCGAGGTCCTCGCGGTCGAATTGTCGTCCTTCCAGCTCTACTGGGCACCGTCGGTTCAGCCCACTGCGGGGGTCGTTCTCAACATCGCCGAGGACCACCTCGACTGGCATGGATCGATGGCTGCCTACGTCGCGGCCAAGAGGGTGGCCTTGTCGGGGCCGATCGCGGTGATCGGACTCGATGACCCGGTGGCGGGGTCGCTCACGGCCGGCTCGCCCGGCGCCCGCACGATCGGCTTCCGGCTGGGCGCCCCGCACGATGGTGAGCTCGGTATCGCCAATGGACAGCTCGTGGACCATGTCGACTGGGACGGCAGCGGTGATCACTCGGTGGTGCCTCTGATCATGGTCGACAAGGTTCGCCCGACCGGACCCTCCGGCCAGCTCGATGCATTGGCTGCCGCCGCGCTGTGCCGGGCGATCGGTATCTCGCCGCAGGCTGTCGAGCGTGGTCTGGAGACGTTCACGGTCGGCGGTCATCGCAGCCAGCCTGTCGCCGTCATCGGCGCGACCACGTTCATCGACGACTCCAAGGCCACCAACCCGCACGCGGCGCTGGCGTCGATCCTGGGGCATCGCCGGGTGGTGTGGGTCGCCGGGGGACAACTGAAGGGGGCAGCGGTCGACGAACTCGTCGTCGCGGTGCGCGATCGGCTCGCCGGGGTGGTGATCATCGGAGTCGATCGCGACGTCATTGCAGACGCATTGGCACGACACGCCCCTTTGGTCCCAACAGTCACAGTGGTAACAGGGGAAGATGGCGGGGTGAAGACAGCTGCCCCCACTGCGATCATGGCCGGCGCGGTGCGGGCCGCCTGGGACCTGTGCACCGCCGATCCCGATACCCCGGACGCGGTTCTGCTCGCGCCTGCGGCCGCCTCGCTCGACATGTTCGCCGGGTACGGCGCTCGCGGCGACAGCTTCGCTGCCGCTGCCCGAGCACTTCCGGGAGCCTCGACCGCAGGGGTCTCCTGATGCGGAGGCGTTCGGACGTCGGCGACCCGGACGAGCTGGACCTCATCGAGTCGCCGGACACCGGCGACGATGCTTCCTCCGACTCGGACCCTGCGCCGGGTCGCGATGCGACCGACGAGTCCGAAAAAAGTGAAACATCAACGCCTCGTACACCTCCTGCTCGCGACCGTAAGGTCGTCTCACTCGGTGAGGGAATCGGATCGGTCATCTCGGCGGTTGCCGGAGTGCTCAGCAGGCCGCTCGCTTCCTTCCATCTCATCGTCACGCTCACCGTGCTGCTCACCACGTTCGGTCTCGTCATGGTGTTGTCGGCCTCGTCGGTGGAAGGCTATTCAAAGACCGGATCCTCATACGGACTGTTCACCACCCAGTTGGTGTTCGCCGCACTGGGGATCGTGCTGTTCTACTTCGCGGTCAGGATGCCTGTCCGTTTGATGCGCAGGCTCGCTGCGCCCGCGATCATCATGACGACGATCATGTTGATCTTGGTGCTCATCCCGGGTATCGGAACCCTCAGCCAGGGCGCACGTCGCTGGTTTGTCGTCGGCGGACTCTCCGTCCAGCCGTCCGAACTGGTCAAGGTCGCGCTCTGCGTCTGGGGCGCACACCTGCTGGCCTCGCGCCGCCGCGACAACGCCTCGCTCCGTGAGCTGTTGATCCCGCTCATCCCCGTCACGTTCCTGATCTGTGTACTGATCGTGCTCGAGCCGAACCTGAGCACCACGGTCACGATCGCGATCATCGTGGGCGCACTGCTGTGGTTCGCGGGACTACCGATGAAGGTCTTCGGATTCTTCGCCATATCGGGTGTGCTGCTCGCGGGCCTGCTCGCGATGACGGCCGGATACCGCAGCGAGCGGGTGCGAAGCTTCTTCGGGCACATCGACGATCCGCAGGGCGCCGGGTATCAGGCCAGGCAAGCGCGGTACGCGCTCGCGAACGGAGGTCCGTTCGGCGAGGGCCTCGGTCAGAGTCGCGCCAAATGGAACTACCTGCCCAACGCGCACAACGACTTCATCTTCGCGATCATCGGCGAGGAGCTTGGTCTCATCGGTGGACTCATCGTGCTGATGCTCTTCGGATTGCTCGCTTTCGTCGGGCTGCGCATCGCGATGCGATCGGTGGACCCCTTCCTCCGGCTGCTGACGGCCACGATCACGGTCCTGGTGACCGCGCAGGCGCTGATCAACATCGGCTACGTCGTCGGCCTGCTCCCGGTGACGGGTATTCAGCTCCCGCTGCTCTCGGCCGGTGGCACGTCCACCTTCACCACGCTGGTGATGTTCGGCTTGCTGGCCAACGCCGCGCGCCACGAACCCGAAGCGGTCGCCGCGCTCGCCGCCGGTGGAGATGGCCGGTTCGGCCGGATTCTGCGGCTACCCAACCCCGTGCCGTATTCGCAGACCCGCGCCGAAGCCCTGCGTGATCGACTCGACCGCCGACGCGGACAACGGCCGGGGCCGGCCGTTCGGGCTCGCCGTGCGGTGGCCACCGAACCCACCCGCCGCGCCGCCAGGGGTGCACAACCGGCGAGAAGTCATCCGCCACACGATCGCATGCAGCGTGGCCGAGTCCAGTCTCCGCGGCCTCAGGACTGGGGGTTCGACCGTACAGCGAGCCCACCCCGGACGAGGCAGGGGCCATTGCGCAACAATGACCCCTATGCCCGAGACCGTCAGCCACGCGAGAACCGACGAGGCCATGATCCCTATGCTCGAGGAGTGCCGCGCGGTGAGCCGCGCGGGAGATATCGCGATCCGGACAGGCGCCGGTGACAGATCTGCCCCGTCCGGCCGGGATCGGAGTTCGAGGATATGAGTGAGCCGACCGCTCCGCTGTCGATCGTGGTGGCCGGTGGAGGTACGGCGGGTCATATCGAGCCTGCCATGGCAGTGGCCGACGCGCTGGTGGACATCGACTCGACGATCCGGGTGACCGCACTCGGTACCGCTCGCGGGCTCGAGACCACCCTCGTGCCCGAGCGTGGTTACCGCCTCGAACTCATCCCGCCGGTTCCGTTGCCCCGCAAGCCCAATGCCGATCTGGCCAAGCTGCCGCTACGACTTCGCAAGTCGGTCGCTGCCACGCGCCGGGTGCTCGCGGCGGTCGAGGCCGACGTGGTGATCGGATTCGGAGGCTACGTCGCACTGCCCGCCTACCTGGCCGCTCGCATGCATGTGAAAGCCCACAATCGGGTGCCTGTGGTGATCCATGAGGCGAATGCGCGTGCCGGAATCGCGAACAAGGTGGGAGCCCGGCTGGCACAGAAGATTCTGGTCGCGGTCCCCGGCTCCGGGCTCGAGTCCGCCGACGTGGTGGGCATCCCGGTTCGCGCCGCGATCTCTGATCTGGACCGCGCTGCACTGCGAGCCGAGGCCCGCGCGTACTTCGGCCTCGATCCGCAGGCACCGACCTTGCTGGTGTTCGGCGGTTCGCAGGGCGCCCGAAGCCTCAACGACGCCGTTCGCGGCGCCGCGCAGGTGTTGGCGGACAACAACATCGGCGTCCTGCATGCGTATGGGAAAAAGAACACCATCGAGCCCTTCGACGGGTCCCCGCCGTATGTGGGAGTGCCCTATGTCTCCAGGATGGATCTGGCGTATGCAGCCGCCGACCTCGCCATCTGCCGGGCGGGCGCCATGACGGTGGCCGAGGTGTCGGCCACCGGGTTACCTGCTGTCTACGTACCCCTGCCGCACGGTAACGGTGAGCAGCGACTCAACGCCGCGCCACTCGTGGCAGCGGGCGGTGGACTCCTGGTCGACGATGCCGAGCTCACGCCGGAGTATGTGGCGCAGACCATTCCGCCGCTGCTGACCGACCCCGCCAGACTGTCGGCCATGTCACTCGCCGCGGCAGGCGCCGGTGCGCGCGGTGCGGCCCATGCGGTTGCCGCTGCCGGCATCGAGCTCGCGCGTTCGCGCCGCGACAGGGGGCAGCGATGATCAACCCGGTCACCGGTCTCCCGGACAAGGCCCTGCCGCAAGCCCTTTCGCGAGTGCACATGGTGGGAATCGGCGGCGCAGGCATGTCGGGGCTGGCCAGGATTCTGCTCGCCCGTGGAGGTCAGGTGTCCGGGAGCGACGCCAAAGAGTCACGTGGCGTGATCGACCTGCGGACCAGAGGCGCGAAAATTCACATCGGGCACGACCCGGCAGCCCTCGAACTGCTCGACGGCGGACCGACCGTCGTGGTGACAACTCTGGCCGCGATCCCGAAGACCAATCCCGAACTGGTGGCAGCCCGAGAACGGGGTATCCCGGTGCTGCTGCGGCCGGCGGTGCTCGCGACGTTGATGGAGGGGTACACGAACCTGTTGATCGCGGGCACCCACGGAAAGACGTCGACGACGTCGATGACGGTGGTCGCTCTGCAGCATTGCGGGTTCAACCCGTCGTTCGCGGTGGGCGGCGAGCTCAACGAATCCGGCACGAATGCCCATCACGGGTCGGGCGGGGTCTTTGTCGCGGAGGCGGACGAGAGCGACGGTTCGCTGCTGCAGTACTCGCCGACCGTCGCCGTGGTGACAAACGTCGAGTCCGATCACCTCGATTACTTCGGGACCACGGATGCCTACGTTCAGGTCTTCGACGATTTCGCCGATCGCATCCGGCCGGGTGGCAGCCTGATCGTGTGCCTGGACGATCCGGGCTCCGCCGCGTTGGCGGCCAGGGTGGCGCCGCGACTGGCCGAACGCGCAGTCGCGGTGCTCGGTTACGGCGAAGGTGTGCACACCGATCTCGCCGGCGGACTCGAGCCGATCGCACGGTTGCTGAGTTGGCGCAGCACGGGTGGTGGCGGCCTCGCCCGGGTCCGGTTCGCCGATCCGGCCGGTGACGGCACCGAATCCACCGAGTACTCGATTGCCCTGACCGTGCCAGGAAAGCATATGGCGCTCAACGCTGTTGCGGCATTGGTGGCAGGCGTCTGCGTCGGTGCGCCCGTGACCGACGTCATCGAGGGACTCGAAGGTTTCGCCGGTGTGCACCGCAGATTTCAGCTGCGCGGGCGGATCGGCAGGATTCGGGTCTACGACGACTACGCGCATCATCCGACCGAGGTGCGGGCGGTTCTGACGGCTGCGCGCGACATGGTCGACGCCGACGGTGGACGCGTGGTCGCGGTGTTCCAACCCCACCTGTACTCGCGGACCGAGACCTTCTCGACCGAGTTCGCCGCGGCGCTCGACCTGGCCGATCAGGTGATCGTCCTGGATGTCTATGGCGCCCGCGAGCAGCCGATCCCAGGGATCAGTGGCTTCACCATCGCCGAGAAGGTGACCAGACCGGTGGCCTTCCAACCGGATGTGTCGGCGCTGCCGGGTCAGGTCGCGCGGCTCGTCGAACCCGACGACGTCGTCCTGACCATCGGTGCAGGCGATGTCACGATGCAGGCACCCGAGATCGTCGATGCGCTGCGCGCGGCGTCCCACCCACCGCGGGGTGACACCGATCTGTCCTCCGGGGGACCCAGATGAGCGATCGTCGCCGCCCTCGTGGTGGTGACGACGAGCGCCGCCGCCACCGGTCCGGGCGCGATCTCGAGCCGCAGGATCGCGACGACGACGATCTCACGGTGCTCGCAGATCTGACCATCCCCGCGCGCGGCGACCATCCATTTGTGGAAGGCGTTGACCCGGACGACTTCGATGACGACAGCGACGCCGTCGACGACGACGCGGAAAACGACGACGAGGCGGCGGGCACCCGGACGCGGCAACGGCGTCGGGACCGCGGCCGCCGCAGGCCCGCTGTGAGTGGGATGCGATTGCTGGTGACGACAATCGCGGTGATCCTGGTGGTGATCGCAGGATTCGTCGTCGCGTACTTCACGCCGTTGATGTCGGTGCGGACCATCGACGTGGCGGGTGACTCCGTGGTGTCTGCGGAAGAGATCCTCGCCGCAGCAGCCCTTTCCGAGGGGCAGCCGCTCATGCAGGTCGACACTGCCGCAGCTGCGCGGCGGGTGTCGATGATTCCGCGGATCGCCACGGTCAGGGTCAAGCGTGAGTACCCCTCCACGATCACGATCTCGGTGGTCGAAAGGGTCGCTGTGGTCTTCACCCAGCGCGATGGACAGAAATACCTGATGGACAACCTGGGATTCGAGTTCGCTCAACAGGATCCGCCGCCGGGTCTTGCCGAGCTGCAGACGGCGAATCCCGGGTCGGGCGATCCGTCGACCCGGGCGGCCTTGACGGTGATGGGCGAGGTGCCCCCCTACGTGCGCGATCAGATCGCGGCCATCGAGGTGGATTCCCCGGTCGATATCGCCTTGCGGCTCAAGGACAACCGCACTGTCATCTGGGGCGACGATGAACGAAATGTCGAGAAAGCAGAGACTCTGCGGCACGTGCTGACGCAGGAGGGGACCGAGTACAACGTGTCCAGTCCGCAGAATCCGACCTTCAAATAGCGGTTTCGAGCTCAATTCCCAGAGTTTGTGGCGACACGCCGCAGCGCTTGCTGGCTCCACCCACCAAAGATGCCTAGCGTTTCCATCAGCACGCGACTACTTGACATAACTCTAAGCCTGTGGTTTAGGTTGAGGGTTTTCCGTTCCGGCAGTCGTGCGCAGCAGAGCCAGCTGGTTCGGAACTAGACCAAAAGGAAGGCGAGCGCTATGACGCCCCCGCACAACTACCTTGCCGTGATCAAGGTCGTCGGTATTGGCGGCGGCGGAGTCAATGCCGTCAACCGCATGATCGAACAGGGACTCAAAGGTGTTGAGTTCATCGCCATCAACACCGACGCCCAGGCCCTGCTGATGAGCGACGCCGACGTCAAACTCGACGTCGGCCGCGATTCCACCCGTGGACTCGGCGCAGGTGCCGATCCCGAGGTCGGTCGCCGCGCCGCCGAAGATGCCAAAGACGAGATCGAGGAGCTCATCAAGGGCGCCGACATGGTCTTTGTCACAGCCGGCGAAGGTGGCGGAACCGGCACCGGTGGCGCGCCCGTGGTGGCGAGCATCGCCCGCAAACTCGGTGCATTGACCGTCGGTGTCGTCACCAGGCCGTTCTCGTTCGAAGGCAAACGGCGCGGGGGACAGGCAGAAGTCGGGATCACATCGCTGCGCGAGTCCTGCGACACGCTGATCGTGATCCCCAACGACCGCCTCCTGCAGATGGGTGACGCGGCCGTCAGCCTCATGGATGCCTTCCGCAGTGCGGACGAGGTCTTGCTCAACGGCGTCCAGGGCATCACCGACCTGATCACCACACCCGGACTGATCAACGTCGACTTCGCAGACGTCAAGGGTGTGATGAGCAACGCCGGCAGCGCATTGATGGGCATCGGCTCGTCCCGCGGCGAGAACCGTGCCACGAAGGCTGCGGAGTCCGCCATCAACTCGCCGCTGCTCGAAGCATCGATGGAAGGCGCCCACGGCGTGCTGATCTCCATCGCCGGTGGTAGCGATCTCGGACTGTTCGAGAT
This sequence comes from Williamsia limnetica, assembly GCF_003217475.1. GTDB lineage: Bacteria > Actinomycetota > Actinomycetes > Mycobacteriales > Mycobacteriaceae > Williamsia > Williamsia limnetica. The sequence goes on from NZ_QJSP01000009.1 coordinate 32,295, forward strand.
CAACGAGGCCGCGACCCTGGTCCAGGAAGCCGCCCACGTCGACGCCAACATCATCTTCGGAACGGTCATCGACGACAACCTCGGAGACGAGGTCCGCGTGACCGTCATCGCCGCCGGTTTCGACAGCGGCGCCCCGGCCCGCAAGCCGGTGGAGTCCGCGGCCACCGCAGCCGCCCGGACCAGTGCCGCAGCCGGATCGGGACGTGTCGCAAACGGCAGCGCGAACGGCAAGAGCGATGCCGATCGTCGCGACCCGCTGTTCGCCCAGGTTCCCGCCGGTGACCCCTTCGCCGACGACAGGCCTTCGCGGACCTCGTCGCGTCCCGCGCATGGAATGGACGAGGCCGATGACGAGGTGGACGTTCCGCCGTTCATGAAGCGCTGAGCGCTCCCGTGGGTTTCCGGACCAGGCGGGTGGTCACCGCGCGGGCAGGCGGCTTCTCGGTCGGGCCGTACGCATCGTTCAATCTCGGCGATCATGTCGGTGACGACCCGGAAGCGGTGCGCAAGAACCGCGATCGACTCGCCGAGAAGATCGGCGTCGACCCGGCACGTGTGGTGTGGATGGAACAGATCCACAGCCGCAACGTCACAAGGGTCGACGGGCCCGTCACCGAACCGGTTCCCGCCACCGACGCCCTGGTGACGACAACCAAGGACCTCGCGCTGGCCGTCCTGAGTGCAGACTGCGTCCCACTGCTGCTCAGCGATGAGGAGGCCGGAGTCGTCGCCGCCGTTCATGCCGGCCGTGTCGGAGCCCGTATCGGCATCGTGCCCCGCGTGCTCGAAGAGATGGAGCGGGCGGGCGCCAAGGTCAGCAGGATCGGCGGTTTCCTCGGGCCGGCAGCAGGCGGGGCACAGTATGAGGTGCCCGCCGACATGCAGGCGGACGTCGAGCGACATCTGCCGGGCAGTGCCACCCGGACCGTCAAAGGCACGCCCGGGCTGGACCTGCGGGCCGGTATCAGGCGCCAACTCCTTACCGCGGGGGTCTCGGCGGTTGCGCAGGACCCACGCTGCACGATCACCGACCCTGCCCTCTTCAGTCATCGGCGCGACGCACCGACCGGCCGCATTGCTTCTGTCATCTGGATGGACACGGGCAGTGCCTGATCCTGGAGACGGTGAGTCCGCCGATCGCCGTGCCGAGCTAGCGTCGAGGCTGCAGGCTGTCCGGGCAAGGGTCGACGCTGCCTGCGCTGCCGCCGGCCGCGATCCGTCCGCCGTGCAACTGCTCCCGGTCACCAAGTTCTTCCCGGCGTCGGATGTACTCGCGCTCGTCGAGTCGGGGGCAGTCGAGTTCGGGGAATCACGCGAACCCGAGGCCGGCCGCAAGGCGGACGAGGTCCGGGCGGTCAGCGGCCGCAGCGACCTACGGTTCCACATGATCGGACAGCTACAGCGGAACAAGGCAAAGACGGTTGCGCGCTGGGCAGATCGCGTGCATTCGGTGGACAGTCCGAAACTGGCGCACGCCCTCGATCGTGCTGTCGGAACAGCCCGTGAGAGCGGGGATCGCGATGGCGCACTGGAGGTATTGATCCAGATCGGCCTGGACGACGACGAGGCCAAGGGTCGCGGTGGAGTCGTCGAGGACGAACTGCTCACGTTGGCCAATGGCATCGAGCAGAGTGCCAACCTGCGGTTGTGTGGACTGATGGTCATCACCCCACTGCACGGATCGGCGGAGGCCTGGATGGCCAAGGCCGCAGGCATTGCGCAGCGATTCATCGCCGAACACCCCGGTGCGGCCGAATTGTCCGCCGGGATGTCCGGCGACCTGGAGATCGCTGTCAAGTATGGATCGACATGCGTGCGTGTCGGTACCGCGATCATGGGCGATCGACCAGTAATCTCGCCCTAACGGTTAGTCACATGAGTAACACGAGCACCATGACTAACAGGGATTGTCGAGTACCGGCCGCGGCTGAAAGAGGAAATGCGATGAGCACCATCCACAAGTTCAAGGCGTACTTCGGCATGGTCCCGCCCGGTGACTACGAAGACGACTACCTCGACGACCCCGCCCCGGCGCGGCCGCGTCGCAGCTACGAGCGCGACTACCGGGACGAGGCGGACTACCGCGATGTCGAATATCGCGACGACGAAGCCGGAGGCGGAGCTCGACCCGTCTATCGAGACGTGGATGAGCGGGATTTCCGTGAGGCGGACTTCCGTGAGGCGGATTTCCGCGAGGGCGAGTACGAACGCGTTCCCGAGTACGCATACGCCGGCGCCCGCCGTCCGCAATTCGAGTCCATCGACCGCTACGCCGCTGCACCTGCCCGCGTCGCAGGACGACTCGAGCCGCTGTCATCGGTCCGCACCACCGCTTCTGCGCGGCCGGGCCCGTCCGCCGGGCCGAGCACCCGCGGAGCCCTCGCGCTTGATTCCCGCGCCGAAGTCGACCGCGTCTTCGAAGAGGGCAGCCCGCTGGGCAAGATCACCACGTTGCGGCCCAGCAGCTACGCCGAGGCACGCACCATCGGTGAGCGCTTCCGCGACGGCAGCCCCGTCATCATGGATCTGGTCGAGATGACCAACGCCGACGCCAAGCGGCTGGTCGACTTCGCCGCCGGTCTGGCCTTCGCCCTCCACGGCTCCTTCGACAAGGTCGCCACCAAGGTGTTCCTACTCGCGCCGTCCGACATCGACGTCTCGCCCGAGGATCGTCGCAAGATCGCCGAGACCGGTTTCTACAACCATCAGTAACCCGCTTCCGGGTCGGCGCGTCCTGCCGTTTTCCCATTCGCGTCCGATTTCGGGCAGAGTTGTGTCGTGACGATCGCGCGAGAAGTTATCTACTACATCCTCTTCATCTACTGGCTGCTGCTCCTGGGGCGGCTGGTGATCGAGTTGGTGCGAACCTTCGCCAGAGAATGGCGACCCACCGGAGCGTCGGTTGTGGTGATCGAAAGCGTGTTCACGACCACCGATCCACCCATCAAGGCGCTGCGCAAGATCCTGCCGCCGATCCCACTCGGCCCGGTCCGGCTCGACCTGTCCCTGATGATCACGATGATCGTGGTCTTGATCGCGATGTCGTTGGTCGCGGCGTAGGCCCTGCGGCTCTTCCTCCAGCGGTCCATCGCTGCCGGTGAGCGCGTGCGACTCGCCGAGAGGCCGTCCCGGTCGTCGGCTTCGGATTCGGCACACTAGTATCGAGTAGGTTGATAACAAACGGGTCACAGATCACCGGCGCGCCGGAGTAAATGGTTCTTTTAGACCTCTGTTTGATTTCGACATAGCAACCACAGGGTGCGACGAACGGTTCTAGTGTGACAGGATGGACGCCAGTTACAGCCTGGATGTTGATCGTGAATAATATGGTTGACCGACCCACGTTCTGGGTCAGTCAGAACAAGGATTCATGGATCGGCGCGCAGCTGAGCCAGCACCTACACAAGTAGAAGACCAATGCTCGACACAAGGTATAAGGGGACCGACCAATGCGGCTGACACCAGCTGATGTGCACAACGTCGCGTTCAGCAAACCGCCGATCGGCAAACGCGGCTACAACGAGGACGAGGTAGACCAGTTCCTCGACTTCGTCGAAGCCGAGTTGGCGCGTCTGATCGAAGAGAACTCCGACCTGAAACAGCGGGTCGAAGAACTCGAGGGTGAGGTCGATCAGGCCAAGAAAGCACCCGCACCGGCGGCAGAGCCTGCAACGCAGACATTCGCGAAACCCGCAGCCCCGGCTCCGGAACCTGCTGCGCAGGCCGCGCCCCAGGGCGAGGACCACAGCATCCGGGCAGCGCGCGTCCTCGGCTTGGCCCAGGAGACCGCTGATCGCCTCACGAACAACGCGCGCAGCGAGTCCGAGGCGATGGTTGCCGATGCCCGTGCTCGCGCCGATGCTCTGGTCGGCGACGCCCGATCCAAGTCCGAAGCCATGCTGAGCGACGCTCGGCAGCGTTCCGAGGCGATCTTGGCCGACTCGCAGACCCGTGCCGAGACGCAAACGCGTCAGGCTCAGGAGAAGGCCGACGCCCTGCAGGCCGACGCCGAGCGCAAGCACACCGAGATCATGGGCACGATCAACCAGCAGCGCTCTGTGCTCGAAGGCCGGATCGAACAGCTCAAGACCTTCGAACGTGAGTACCGGACCCGCCTCAAGACGTACCTGGAGTCGCAGCTCGAAGAGCTGCAGCAGCGGGGAAGCGCGGCGCCGGTCGACAACGCACGTGGCGGAGACGCCTTCTCGTCCGATCCGGGTAATGGTGGATTCACCAACTCGGGCGGATTCAGCAAGCCTGGCAACTGATCGCCGGCTGAGCATCGCCGACGTACTCGACCACTAGGACACTGCTGTGCTTGTGCTGGCGCTGGGGGCCACCCTGGTGGGATTCGTCCTGCTGGTGGGGGCCCTCTTCAGCGGCCTGCTGTGGCTCGCGATCGCCTGCATCGTCGTCTGTGTGATCGGTGTCGGATTCTTGATCGCCGATCTGCTCGGGATCGGCCGCCCCACCGGTGAGACAAGTCACCTGGCGGCGGGCGATGACGGTCGGTCGCAGGAGCACGTCGGCGAGGTTCGGGATCGGTCCGGGGAATCGGACCTTGAGGAAGATTCCGAACCCGAGTCCGGCCTGCAACCCGAATCCGGCCCAAAACCAGGCCCCGGCTCGCAACCGGAGTCCGACAATGAGGTGACCCGGCGGATTCCGCGGATCTCGCGCCACGGCGGCGACGATCCGCCGACCGAAGAAATACGGTTCGACAAACCGAGTTAGACTTGTATTCGCGTTGATCCGGCCATCACCGGGGAGCACCTGGAAGAACGGGGCCGCGAGACCCTCAGTAGAACCAGGCGGGTGAGGCCCGTCAACGCCTCGGACGATGTGCCGGTCAGCCGGTTGATCGAGTGAGTGGCGCCATTGCGGCGCAAGCGGGGTGGTACCGCGGCCGATGGAGAAATCGGATCGTCCCCGTGCCCAGGCAGCAACGCCAGCGCACGAGGAGACGGCAATGAACCCACAAGATCCGACAGTCACAACAGCAGGCCCGGCCTCAGAAGGCGAGTCCACGCCGGCCGCATCGCAGCCCGGCCGGGTCTATCCCATCGTCGATCTGACCGACGGATCGAAGTCGGGCGCCCCCTCGTTTCCCGAGGTGGAGGAGCGGGTCCTTCAGTATTGGCAGTCAGACGACACGTTCCGCGCCTCGATCGAGAATCGCAGCGACGCCCCCGAGTTCGTGTTCTATGACGGGCCCCCGTTCGCCAACGGACTGCCGCACTACGGCCACCTGCTGACCGGGTACGTCAAAGACCTGGTGCCCCGTTTCCAGACCATGCGCGGGAAAAAGGTCGACCGTCGTTTCGGTTGGGACACCCACGGTCTGCCCGCCGAGCTCGAGGCGGAACGGCAGCTGGGTATCACCGACAAGTCGCAGATCGAGACGATGGGTGTGGCCAAGTTCAACGATTACTGCCGCGCTTCGGTGATGAGATACGCCGACGAGTGGCGGGAGTACGTCACCCGTCAGGCGCGCTGGGTCGACTTCGACAACGACTACAAGACACTGGACATCGATTTCATGGAGTCGGTGATGTGGGCCTTCAAGGCCCTCCATGACAAGGGGCTGGTCTATCAGGGATATCGGGTCCTGCCGTACTCGTGGTACGAGCAGACCCCGCTGTCCAATCAGGAGAGCAAGCTCGACGACGCCTACAAGATGCGCCAGGATCCCGCCGTGACCGTGCGGATGACGTTGGACACCAGCGTTTCCGGGCCTGCTGAGCTCGATGGCGTCGAGGCACTGATCTGGACGACCACTCCGTGGACCCTTCCGTCCAACCTCGCGATCGCCGTCAATCCCGGCACCGAGTACAGCCACGTCCGCGCCGACGACGGGAAGCAGTACCTGCTGGCAGCCGCACTGGTCGGGGCCTACGGGCGCGAGTTGGGCGACGAACCGGAGGTTCTCGGGACGTACACCGGCGCACAGCTGGAAAATCTGCACTACCGGCCGCCGTTCGACTTCTTCCTCGGTCATGAGGGAGCTCATCGGGTACTGCTCGGTGACTATGTCACCACCGAGAGCGGCACCGGAATCGTGCACCTGGCACCGGCTTTCGGTGAGGAAGACATGGAGCTCGCGACGGCGTACGGCATCGAGGTGGTCCAGCCGCTGGATCCAGGCGGCCGGTTCACCGCACTGGTGCCTCCGTATGAGGGGCTGATGGTCTTCGACGCCAACCCGGTGATCATCAAAGACCTCAAGGCCGCGGGCAAGATCCTTCGCCACGAGACGATCGAGCACTCCTACCCACATTCATGGCGGTCCGGGAAGCCGTTGATCTACATGGCCGTTCCGTCCTGGTTTGTCGCTGTCACCACGTTCCGCGATCGGATGGTGGAGTTGAACAAGCAGATCGAGTGGTCACCCGAGCACATCCGCGATGGTCAATTCGGCAAGTGGCTCGAAGGTGCTCGCGACTGGAACATCAGCCGCAACCGCTACTGGGGTGCACCCATCCCGGTCTGGGTCTCTGATGATCCCGAGTACCCGCGCGTGGACGTGTACGGCAGCCTCGACGAACTCGAGCGCGACTTCGGTGTGCGCCCGGACAATCTCCACCGGCCCTACATCGACGAGCTCACGCGCGCCAACCCCGATGACCCCAGCGGTGAGTCGACCATGCGGCGGGTCCCCGAGGTCCTCGACTGCTGGTTCGAGTCGGGATCGATGCCTTTCGCACAGGTGCACTATCCCTTCGAGAACACTGATTGGTTCGAGGGCACGGACACCATGCCCGGACACAGTCCGGGAGATTTCATCGTCGAGTACAACGGTCAGACGCGCGGCTGGTTCTACAACCTGCACGTGCTCTCCACCGCTTTGTTCGACCGGCCGGCATTCCGGACGGTCGCGGCTCACGGCATCGTCCTGGGCGACGACGGCCAGAAGATGTCGAAGTCGAAGCGGAACTATCCGGACGTGAACGAGGTGTTCGACCGCGACGGCAGCGATGCCATGCGGTGGTTCCTGATGGCGTCGCCGATCCTGCGCGGCGGCAATCTGGTCGTCACAGAGCGCGGTATCCGTGAGGGTGTTCGGCAGGCGTTGCTACCGCTGTGGAACGCCTACAGCTTCTTGCAGCTGTACGCGGAGCGGCCCGCGCAGTGGAGTACCGGCTCGACCAACGTGCTTGATCGGTACATCTTGGCCAAGGCGGCTGCGACTCGTGACGCCATGACCGGGCAGATGGAAACCTACGATGTCGCAGGTGCCTGCGAAGAGTTCCGGCACTTCTGTGACGCGCTCACCAATTGGTATGTGCGCCGCTCACGGTCGCGATTCTGGGCCGGCCAGGACGAGGCACCGGAAGCGTTCGACACGCTGTACACGGTGCTCGAGGTCGCCTGCCGTCTCGCTGCGCCGCTGCTGCCGCTCGCCACCGAGGCGATCTGGCGTGGACTGACCGGCGAGCGGTCGGTCCACCTGGCCGACTGGCCGACCGACGACGAACTCCCCGCGGATTCCGAGCTCGTCGCGGCGATGGACGACGTACAGGCGGTGTGCTCGGTCGCGTCGAGTTTGCGCAAGGCCAACAAGCTGCGCGTTCGACTTCCGTTGCCGTCGTTGACGATTGCCTCTGCCGACGCTGCGCGACTGGCCCCGTACACAGATCTCATCGCCGACGAGATGAATGTGAAGTCGGTGCAGTTGACCGATGACGCCGATCAGTACGGGCAGGTGGAGTTGGCAGTGAATGCCCGGGTCGCCGGACCGCGGCTGGGTAAGGACGTGCAGCGGGTGATCAAGGCGGTCAAGTCCGGGAATGTCAGCATCACTGAGCGCGACGGCGTCGAAGTGGTGAGCGCCGACGGCATCGAACTGCTGGACGGCGAGTTCACCCGCAAACTCGTTGCGGTGAAGCCGGAATCGACCGCGGAATTGCCTGCTGCGGCGGGACTTGTTGTGCTCGACACCACCGTCACCGAGGAACTCGAGGCCGAGGGCTGGTCCAAGGACAGGATCCGCGAGCTCCAGGAGGCACGCCGATCAGCTGGTTTCGACGTGTCCGACCGGATCAAGGTTCAACTCGCGGTCCCCGCTGACCATCACGAGTGGGCGCAGCGCCATCGCGACCTCATCGCCGGTGAGGTGCTGGCCGTCGAACTCGATCTCGTCGACACACGGACGGATGAACCCTTGGGGGACTGGGTCGCCCTCGGTGATGGCGTCCAAGCCACGCTCACCAAGGCCTGACCCCGATAGTGTGCCCCTTTGGCGGACCTGACCTGGTCTTTTGTTCGCCACAAGGCCACATCATCGGGAGTCGGGGAGGCCGATTCGATCGAGTAGCCCGTCGATCTGCAGGGTGAAGAGCGCTGTCAGGTCGAAGGGTGGCTCGGTGCCGTACTGGCCGAACACCTCGAGGCTGGTGAGGCCGACTGTGGTGGACCACAGTGCTATGGCCGCGTGCATGGCGTCGTCGCTCATCTGCGCGCCGAATTCGGTTGTGATGGAGCTGAAATCCACCACGGCCGCGGTGGCCTCCCGAGGTGGGAAGACGATCTGTTCACCGGCCGCGGCGACAGTCCTGACGAGCAGGCCGACCACCCGGGTACCGGGCTCGGTCGTTTGTTCGGCAGGCGCCTGATAACCGGGGACCGGGCTGCCGTAGAGCAATGCGTAGCGGGATGGTTCGGCCACGGCCCAGTCACGAAAGGCGCGGCAGCTCAGTGTCAGCTGCCGGCGGGCATCGCCGGCGGGCGCGGTGTCGTGTGCTGCGACGACCCGGTCGGCGAGTTCGACGTATGCGTCGACAACCAGCAAGGTCAGCAGGTCGTCCCGAGAGGCGACGTAGCGGTATACAGCCGAGGAGACCAGATCGAGGTCGCGGGCTATCGCGCGTAGCGACAGTCCTGCCGCGCCGTAGGTGGCGAGATGTGTCCGGCCGAGTTCGAGTATCCGTTGCTGCGTGCGCTCCCTGGCCTGGGCCCTGGAGGTCGGTCGGCGGGGCGTCGGTTGTTCGGATGTCGAGGAATCGCTCATCAGGTGAGGATGCCACAAAGAGAGCGGTGCTCTTGCTTTATGGACCGAAAGGGCGCACACTCAGAAAATAGAGAGCAGCGCTCTCTAAGTTGTTTTCCGATCGAGGAGCCATGATGACCCCAGCACCGCACCCGGTAACCCACTACAACCGCCCCGGCAAGGGCGTGCACTTCTTCAACGGCATCGTTGCCTGGTTGGCCGACCGGGGCATCACGCTCGCCGGTGCCAGGACACTCGAGGTGCGAGGCCGCAAGTCCGGTAATCTGCAACGTATTCCGGTCAATCCGCTGCGGATCGACAATCGTACCTACTTGATCGGCGCCCGCGGCGACACCCAGTGGTCGCGCAACGTGCGAGCAGCCGGAAGCTGTACCTTGCGCGGCGGCAGGAAGGCAGTCACCTACCGTGTCGTCGAGGTAGCGACCGTGGACAAGCCGACTGTGCTGAGGCCGTATCTCAAGCGGTGGGGGTGGGAGGTCGGCGCGTTGATGCCGGTCAGGATCACGGCCACGTCGACCGACGCCGAGTTGCTGTCCGCGGGCCCGGCGATACCGGTCTTCGAACTGATCGTGCAGCCACACACCTGAGAGAGCTGAGGAGGCATACCATCGATCTTGTGCGGCAGCAAGACGGGAACAGAAGTTCCCGATGGGTGATGCACATCGACATGGATGCGTTCTTCGCGTCCGTCGAGCAGCTCACGCGGCCGACACTGCGCGGCCGCCCAGTGCTGGTCGGGGGACTGGGCGGCCGCGGGGTCGTGGCCGGATGCAGCTACGAGGCACGAGTCTTCGGAGCCCGTTCGGCGATGCCGATGCACCAGGCGCGACGACTCGTCGGACCCGGCGCCGTGGTGCTGCCGCCACGCGGATCGGTCTACCGGGCGGTGAGTGTCCGCGTATTCGGTCTCATCAGGGAACTGGTGCCCGTGATCGAGATGCTCTCGTTCGACGAAGCGTTCGGTGAACCCGTCGAGTTGGCCGGAGCGGATGCCGACGACGCCCGTGAGTTCGCGGAGCGGGTGCGCAGACGGATCAGTGATGAACTCGGTCTGGCAGCGTCGGTGGGCTTCGGGAGCGGAAAGCAGATCGCGAAGATCGCGTCCGGCATGGCCAAGCCTGATGGTGTTGTCGTCGTCACCCCCGCGCAGCAGCAGGAGTTTCTCGCGCGACTGCCGGTACGCAAACTGTGGGGCATCGGTCCGGTTGCAGGAGAACGACTGCAGCGGTTGGGAATCGATACCATCGGCGATCTCGCCCGGATGTCACCTGTCGAGGTGTCGTCGGTCCTCGGCGCCACTGTCGGACCGGGTCTGCACCTGCTCGCACAGGGGGTCGATGACCGACCGGTCGCCGAGCGGGCCTCGGCCAAACAGATCAGCGCCGAGTCGACGTTCGCCGAGGACATCACCGATCTGGTCCGACTCCGGAAGGCGGTGGAGCGCGCCGCGGCGTCGGCGCACCGGCGGTTGCTGAGTGACGGACGTGGATCGCGGACGGTCGTCGTCAAGCTGAAGAAATCCGACATGTCGGTACTGACCCGCTCGAGCACACTACCGGCGGCCACCACCGAGCTACCGGTCCTCGCGGCGGCCGCGCAGCGGCTGGCGATCGATCCACAAGAGATCGGACCCATCCGTCTCGTCGGAGTCGGGTACTCGGGGTTGACTGCAGTGCAACAATTCTCGATGTTCCCGGAGCTGGACGAGTTCGAGGGGGCAGAATCGGCCACCGCGCAGTCGCCGACCCAGGAGGCGTTTCATCCCGTCGGCCGCAATCCCGAGGCCGATCGGCTGCGATGGTCCACCGGCAACGACGTACGGCACCAGACGCATGGGCTGGGCTGGGTACAAGGCAGCGGCCATGGGCGGGTGACCGTGCGATTCGAGACCCGCAGCAGTGGGCCCGGGTTCGCGAAAACCTTCGCGCTGGATGATCCAGCACTCGAAGAAGCCGATTCGCTGGACACCCTGGACTGGCCCGACGAGTTTTTGAGGGCGGCGGCTGAGCCCGAATGATGTCGGCGGTGCGGGGGTCAGGCGGTCCCGAAGAACGCGTCGGCCTCGGGTCGTCCACCGCCGCCGGCGAGTATGACCTGCAACGCTATTCGAGATTGGGATGCGCGTAGCCACGGCGAGATGATCGCGCCCTCGTGCACCAGGTCGACGGCGCCGCCGCCACCGCCGTAGTGCGCGATGACATGGCCGCGCGGGACCCTTGAGCAGAGAACCACCACCACGCCGCGGTCGATGGCCCGTGTCACGGCGGCCACCACCTCGGGATGCGTGTTACCTGAACCCGTTGCCGACAGCACCATCCCGTCGGCGCCCCTGCTCACGCTCCAGTCGAGCAGCTCGGGGTCCACGCCGGGGTACAGCGACAGTAGATCAACCCGGGCGCGGGCGATGCAGGTGCGCGGCAACACCGGCCGGGCCAGACCCGGATGGATCTCGGCGAACGGGGCGAGGGCCCCACTGTCGAGTTTCGTGGCACCGCGTGCGGGCGTCAGGGAGCCGCCCATGGCGATGAGCACGCCCGAGCCCCGGCTGCGGTCGTCGGCTGCCGCTGCGATCGCCGCGGACAGATTGGTCGGACCGTCGGCGTCGGGGGAGTCGGCCGGGCGCTGGGCGCCGGTCATGATCAGCGGGCGCGGGTCGTCGTGCATCAGATCGAGCAACATCGCCGTTTCTTCCATGGTGTCGGTGCCATGGGTCACCACCACACCGCAGACGTCCGGATCGGCGAACTCGGCGTCCACCGCCAGACGGATGGCGTCCTGGTCTGCAGGCAGGATCGCCGATGAGTCGACGTGCAGGATCTCGCGCACCCGGAGCACGAGATCCGTGGGTGCGATGGTCGCGACGAGATCGTCGCCGCGGACGTCGGGACGGGCGCCGCCGGCGAATCCGCGACTGGCGATGGTTCCGCCCGTGGTGAGAATCGACACCACTGCACCCGTGTTGACCATGCCCGATAGCTTCGGCCGAGGGTAGGCGTGCGTCAAATCCACATGTTTTTGGCATAGTGGGTCCAGACCGATGGCCCCAGCGGCCTCAAAACCAGTTTCGCCTGCCCACTTCGCGGTGGCGGGATTCAAGGAGAAGGACGGATTTTGAAGTTTCGCAAGTTCGTGACCGCCGGCGTCGCCGTGTGCGCCTTTCTGTCCATCGCTGCCTGTTCCGACGACGGTGGTGGTAGCAGCGACCCGACCACAACGACCAGCACCACTACGTCCACCGGGAGTAGCACCGGCAACGGTGGCGATACCGGATTGACCGACCCCAAGAAGCCCCCGACGGCCGCTGCCCTCAACGAGATGCTGGAAAAGGCTCTCGATCCGAACGTCCCGGCGACGGAGAAGACCGAACTCGTCGAGGGTTCGGAGAAGGATCCGGCGCTCTTCGACAAGCTGGTCGCAGGTCGCGAAGCGAACCCTGACCTGACCTACGAGATCGTCGCACCGGTGCGTCCGGCCGGGACGAACCAGGCCAAGGCCAACGTCAAGGTCCAGTTGCCGGACGCTCCGCAGCAGCAGGTCGAAGCTCTCATCGTCTTCGACAACGGCACGTGGAAGCTTTCCTCGACAACTGTGTGCCTGCTCCTGAGCGGTGCCAACGTCCAGAGCCCGATGTGCCCGGCGAGTAGCTAGTCCTTCTCGCACGACATTGCGAAACGGCGTCCCCGCGATCTGATCGCGGGGACGCCGCTTTTCTGTGTCCCGGGCGACCCGTCTGTGTCCCCGGGCGACTCCGTCACGGTCCCGGTGACCACGTCGAGTCGAAGCCGAGCAGCTGACTGAACGGCTTGCCGGCGTCCGCTCCGACCAGCGTCCTTCCGCCGGAGATCGTGGACTGCCCCGAGACCGGGACGCCGCGGGCCAGGTCGACGACCACGGTCCCGGTACCCGTCATCGAATAGCTCTCGATGGTCAGCACACCGCCGTCCGGGAGCCGGAACGTGGAATCGACCGGGGATTCGTCCACGCTGTAGTCGACGGTCAGCACGTCACCTTCGCGCTTGGTGAGGGTCGCCGCGATCGTCTGCCGAACAGTGGCGCCGGCGTTGACCGTACGGACCGCTTCCCAGCGGGCTCCCACGCCGATCGGTTCGGTGGGGAGCGTCACCGATCGCTGGAATGTCGCGAACAACGATTCCTCGACCGCCTGCCGCGCGGTGTCATCGGCGTCTTCGCCCGGCAGGATCCTCAGTGAGATCGGGACCACGCCGGGGCCGATGCTCATGCCCGCGCGCGACCCGTTCTGGGCCTTGAGTGCTTGGTTGAGGGCGGTGTCGGGTGACCCTGCAGCTCCGATGCGGAGATCGATGTCGGTGGCGTCCGAGCAGTTCACCCGAGCGGTCAACGGCAGATCCACAGTGGTCGCCGTCGTGGCCGGGCCCTGGTCGGTGGCGGTCGACGACGACGTGGATGTGGTGACGAGCTGTGCCGACTGGGCGTTTGCGCGATCGAAACCGCTCAGCGGGACGGACCGCGGTTCGACGCCCGGATCGGTGATGGTGACCTTGGCCGGGGGAACCGGGAGCAGTGCCGCGGCGCTCTGCCCGGCCGTGGAGTCCGTGGCGCAACCGGTAGGCGGCGGCGGCGCCGGCTGGTCGTCGTCCGAGCCGCATCCCGCGATTCCGATGGTCAGCAGCGTCACCGCGGCGGCGACCACGGGTGGGGTCAGCAGCCGGGAGATCCGGGGACGATGGGGGATGCGCGTGGTAGCTGGAGAGGACACGAAGCCAGCGTATCGAGCCGATCGTGGATGATGGACAGGTGACGACCGACCCCACCCCACCCGCCGCGGACGATTCCGCCGAACCGACCGGTGTCAGACCACGGCCCAGAATGTGGCTGGTACTGCTGATCGTCGCCGCGGTTGTCCTGACCGCGGACCTCATCACCAAGATCATCGCCGTCGCCTTCATCGAACCCGGCGACCCCGTCGAGATCATCGGTGACACCGTCACCTTCAAACTCGTCCGCAACAGTGGCGCAGCCTTCTCGATGGCCACCGGCTACACCTGGATTTTGACGATCGTGGCGTTGGCCGTGGTCGCGGGCATCATCCGATACAGCAATCGACTCGGATCGGTGTGGTGGGCGCTGGGCCTGGGCTTGGTGCTCGGCGGCGCGTTGGGCAACCTGGTCGACCGCATCTTTCGTGCGCCCGGCCCCCTGCGCGGGCACGTCGTCGATTTCATGTCGGTCGGCTGGTGGCCGGTGTTCAACATCGCCGACTCGGCGGTTGTCTGCGGTGCGGTGCTGCTGGTCGGTCTGACGTTGTTCGGGTTCGAGTTCGACGGCACCCGCACCGGTGAGCACGCAGAACCTGAGTCGAAATCCGATGTACCTGCGGTGCAGGAGTATTCGGATCCGCCGGCGAAGTCATCGGCAGAAGATCGGTCCGAGGCCTCGGACACCGGCAAGCGAGGCGAACTCTGATGCGCGAAGCACGATCCATGCCCATCCCGGAGGGGCTCGAGGGTATGCGGCTGGACGCCGGGGTGGCACGCCTGCTCGGTCTCTCCCGCACGGTGGCGGCGACGCTGGCCGACGACGGGGACATCAGCGTCGACGGTGTCGCGGTGGGGAAGTCGCACAAACTGGTCGGCGGACAGTGGCTCGACGTCCTGTTGCCCGCGCCCGCCCGGGTCCTCACCATCGAGGCCCAGCCGGTCGAGGGCATGGAGATCATCTACTCCGACGATGACATCGTGGTCGTCGACAAACCAGTCGGCGTGGCTGCGCACGCGTCGGTGGGCTGGACGGGGCCGACCGTGATCGGTGGCCTGGCCGCAGCCGGCTTCCGGATCTCCACGTCGGGTTCCCAGGAACGCCAGGGCATCGTCCACCGCCTCGACGTCGGAACGTCCGGTGTGATGGTCGTGGCCGTCTCCGAGCGGGCCTACACCCTGCTCAAGCGGGCATTCAAGCAGCGGACCGTCGACAAGCGGTACCACGCGATCGTGCAGGGTCATCCCGATCCGCCCAGTGGGACCATCGACGCACCGATCGGGCGCAGCCGCGGCAACGACTGGAAGTTCACCGTCTCTGCCACGGGCAAACCGAGTATCACTCATTACGACACGGTCGAGATGTTCCGGTCCGCGAGCCTGCTCGACGTCCACCTCGAGACCGGCCGCACCCACCAGATCAGAGTGCACTTCTCCGCGCTGCATCATCCTTGCTGCGGCGATCTGACCTACGGCGCCGATCCGGTACTCGCCAAGCGGCTTGGACTCGAGCGGCAGTGGCTGCACGCCCGGGCGCTGTCGTTCGCTCATCCGTCCGACGGTCGGTTGGTGGAGTTCACCAGTCCGTACCCCGCCGATCTCCAGCACGCCCTGGACGAATTGCGGGCCGGTTAGCACCGGTGAACTCAGTCGCCCGTAGGGCTCTGGTCGCGGTACTGGCCGCGGGATTGCTCGTCGCGGGCCTCTATGTGGTCGGTCGCCTCAATCCGGTACCCGCTCCAGCGATCACCGGGGACGTACTCGGCCCGGACAACGGTGAGCAGGTGACGGCGTACCTCGACCGTGCCGACGCTTCGTTGGCCGGACCGGGCGGTGAGCGCTGGGCACTGGTGTCGCTGGTCGAGGCGACCACGCCGAACGCCGTCTGGGCGCTGACCCAGAACGTCCCTACATCACTGTCGCAGAGCATCTTCAACGTGCCGATCGACCGCGTACAGACGCCGACCGTGGCCGTTCCCAGCGGTAACACCGAAGCGTCCTTCCTCGCTTCGTCGGCGGTCGCAGCCGAATCGGTGCTCCGACGGTCGACCGGCACCGACCGCGCCCGCGCCGTCGGTGAGGTGGCCTCAGCGAGGCTTCGCGCAGGCTGTGCCTGTGTGGTCGGCGTCGTGGTGCGGGCTCCGCTCGACCGGTTGCGGATATTGGCCGAAGCTTCCCAGGTCCGTGCGGTGCAGGCGCTACCCGCAGATGCCTCTGCCGGGCTCTTTTCGGTGGTTCCGTTGCTGCCGACGATGACCACCGTTGTTGCACCGGCCCCCGACGACGGTCCCATTCCGCCAGCGTAGGACGTTATAGGGTGTCGGAGAAGACACAGACGAAGCGGATGGAACAGGTGGTGCGCCGACCGTCCCGCCGAGTCCGCGGCCGATGGGGGAAATCATGTTGCAGCCGGGATCCTGGATCGCCGGGTACCGGGTGGAGCGTGCGCTCGGAAGCGGCGGTATGGGAGCTGTCTACCTGGCGAAGCACCCCGAACTGCCGCGTAGCGACGCGATCAAGGTGCTCGGGGAGCAGGTCGGCGAGGACGAGCAGTTCCGGAAGCGTTTTCTGCGTGAGGCCGAGGTGGCAGCCGGGCTCGATCACCCGAACATCGTCACCATCTACAACCGCGGGCGCAATGACGGCATGCTGTGGATCTCGATGCAGTACGTCGCGGGCACGGACTGCGCGCAGGAACTGCACCGGATGCAGGAGAAAGCCGGCTCGCAGGTGGGTCTGCCGCCGGAACGGGTGGTTCGGATCGCCTCCGAGATCGCGCGTGGTCTGGACTACGCACATCGCAAGCAGTTGCTGCACCGCGACATCAAGCCCGCCAACATCTTGCTGTCGGAGGTCGACGGAAGCCTGGATCCGAGCCTGGCCGACGAACAGCGCGTGCTGCTCACCGACTTCGGGGTCGCGAAGGCCGCGAACGAGACCGAGTCGCTGACGGTGGTCGGCACAGTGCTGGCGACGCTGTCGTACGCGTCGCCGGAGCAGCTCAAGGGTCAGCAGGTCGATGCCCGGACCGATCAATACTCATTGGCGGCGACAACCTTTCATCTCATTGCCGGCAGGGTGCCGTTCAAAGGGGACAGCACCGCGGATGTGATCACCGGGCATCTGAGCAAACCGGTGCCCAAGTTGTCGGAGTTGGTTCCCGCGGTGCCGCCGGCCGTGGACTCGGTGATCGCCAAGGCGATGGCCAAGGAAGCCGACGATCGGTTCGCGAACTGCAGGCAGTTCACGGACGCCCTGCAATCGGCGTTTCGGCAGAACGCCGGCCAGGCCGCGACGCGCTATGCGACACCTCCGCCGGTCCAGGCGGCTGGCAGGTCGAACACGCCGGTGCCAGGCTCCCGATACGGCCAGAGCCCCCAGCACGGCCGGAGTCCCCAGTACGGTCAGAGCTCCCAATACGGTCCCAGCGCCCAGTACGGTCAGGCCTCCCGTCATGCGCAGGCGCCCTCGCAGCAGTCAGGGCCGCAGCAGAGTTCGGCGCAGCAGAGTTCGGCGCAGCAGCACCCACTGCATCAGAGCGCGCCGCGCCAGGGCCCGCATGGCGGTGTCAATGGCGCCGATGGCAGTGGCAAGGGTTCTCAATCGGGCTCGAACGCCGTGATGATCGCGTTGTTCGTCGGGTTGGTCGTGATCGCGATCGCGATCTTGGTGGCCATCCTCCTCGTCGCGTGATTCTTCCCGGAGGCGGAAGGGGCCGAGTCACATCTGACCCACCCTCACCACTTCGGCACGTCTGGGCCGCGCCTGGCGAACCGCGTCGGTGGCCCCGCCTAGACTGAGAGTTCTTGCGGCGTCGGGGTCAGCTCGGACAGACCGCAGGCGTTCGTGGGTTCGAAATGAGAGGCGACGCGTGTCGGATTCGTTTGTCCATCTGCACAACCACACTGAGTACTCGATGCTCGACGGGGCGGCCAAGGTCAACCCGATGATTGCCGAGGCCAAGCGCCTCGAGATGACCTCGATCGGCATGACCGACCACGGAAACATGTTCGGCGGCAGTGAGTTCTACAACGTCGCCACCAAGATGGGCATCAAGCCGATCATCGGTATCGAGGCGTATATCGCGCCTGAGTCCCGCTTCAACACCAAGCGGGTGCTGTGGGGTAACCGGGATCAAAAGGGTGATGACGTCTCCGGTAGCGGCGCGTACACCCACATGACGATGGTCGCGGAGAACGCGACCGGTCTGAAGAACCTGTTCAAGCTGTCGTCGCTCGCCTCGATCGAGGGGCAGCTCGGCAAATGGTCGCGCATGGACGCGGAGATCATCGCCACCCACGCCGAAGGCATCATCGCAACCACCGGGTGTCCGTCCGGCGAGGTGCAGACGCGCCTGAGGCTCGGCCACGATCAAGAGGCCCTCGAAGCTGCAGCCAAGTGGCAGGACATCTTCGGCAAAGAGAACTTCTTCCTCGAGTTGATGGAACACGGCCTCGAGATCGAGAGCCGGGTGCGTGAGGGACTGCTGGAGATCGGCCGCAAACTCGGTATCCCACCGCTGGTGACCAACGACTGCCACTACGTCACCAAGGGCCATGCCGCGAGTCACGAGGCGTTGCTGTGTGTCCAGACCGGTAAGACGCTGTCCGACCCGACCCGCTTCAAGTTCGACGGTGACGGTTACTACCTCAAGTCGGCCGCCGAGATGCGCGAACTCTGGGACTCCGAGGTCCCGGGTGGTTGCGACAACACCCTGCTCATCGGCGAGCGGGTGCAGAGTTACGCCGAGGTCTTCGAGCACCGTGACCGGATGCCGGTGTTCCCGGTGCCGGAAGGTCAGACGCAGCAGACCTGGCTGCGTAAAGAGGTCGCCGAAGGTCTCAAGAACCGGCGGTTCCCCGGTCGCGAGGTGCCGCAGGAGTATCTCGAACGCGCCAACTACGAACTTGACGTCATCATCCAGATGGGTTTCCCTGCTTACTTCCTCGTGGTCGGAGACCTCATCCGCCACGCGAACGAGGTCGGGATCCGGGTGGGTCCCGGTCGCGGATCGGCCGCCGGGTCACTGGTGGCCTGGGCCCTGGGCATCACCAACATCGACCCCATTCCGTATGGACTGCTCTTCGAGCGATTCCTCAACCCGGAACGTGTGTCGATGCCCGACATCGACATCGACTTCGATGATCGGCGCCGTGGTGACATGGTGCGGTACGCGACCGAACGCTGGGGCAGCGACAAGGTCGCCCAGGTCATCACGTTCGGCACCATCAAGACCAAGGCCGCCATCAAGGACTCGGCTCGTGTCCAGTTCGGTCAGCCCGGTTACGCGATCGCCGACCGGATCGCGAAGGCGCTGCCGCCGCCGATCATGGCCAAGGACATCACGATCGCCGGCATCACCGACAGCTCACACGAGCGGTACAAAGAGGCCAGCGAGGTCCGGCAGCTGATCGAGACCGATCCGGACGTCAAGAAGATCTACGACACCGCGCTGGGTCTGGAAGGCCTGATCCGCAACGCGGGTGTGCACGCCTGTGCCGTGATCATGTCGTCCGAACCGCTGACCGAGGCCATCCCCGTCTGGAAGCGTGCGCAGGACGGCGCCATCATCACCGGTTGGGATTACCCGTCCTGTGAGGCCATCGGGCTGCTGAAGATGGACTTCCTGGGGCTTCGGAACCTCACGGTCATCGGCGATGCGATCGACAACCTCAAGCTCAACCGCGACATGGATCTCGACCTGGATTCCCTGCCGCTGGACGATCCGAAGACCTATGAGTTGCTGGCGAGGGGCGACACGCTGGGTGTCTTCCAGCTCGACGGCGGCCCGATGCGCGAGCTCCTCAAGCGTATGCAGCCCACCGGCTTCGGCGACATCGTCGCCGTGCTCGCGCTGTACCGCCCGGGCCCGATGGGCATGAACGCGCACAACGACTATGCCGACCGCAAGAACAACCGGCAGCCCGTGTCGCCGATCCATCCCGAACTCGAGGAACCACTCAAGGAGATCCTCGCCGACACCTACGGTCTGATCGTCTACCAAGAGCAGATCATGCAGATCGCCCAGAAGGTCGCCGGGTACTCGCTCGGTCAGGCCGACCTGCTGCGTCGCGCCATGGGTAAGAAGAAGTTGTCCGAACTGGAGAAGGCGTACGCCGGCTTCCGCCAGGGCATGTTGGACAACGGATTCTCCGAGGCCGCCATCAAGGCGCTGTGGGACACCATCCTCCCGTTCGCCGGATACGCCTTCAACAAATCGCACGCGGCCGGCTACGGGCTGGTGTCGTTCTGGACGGCGTACCTCAAGGCGAACTATCCGGCCGAGTACATGGCCGGCCTGCTCACATCTGTGGCCGACGACAAGGACAAGGCCGCGATCTATCTGGCCGACTGTCGTCGGCTGGGCATCACGGTGCTACCGCCCGACGTCAACGAGTCGCAGCAGAACTTCGCGGCCGTCGGTGGCGACATCCGCTTCGGTCTGGCCGCGGTGCGCAACGTCGGTACCGGTGTGGTCGCATCGATTCTCGCGGCGCGCGAGGAGAAGTCGAACTTCACGAGCTTCTCGGACTACCTGGGGAAGATCAGTGTGACGGCCTGCAACAAGAAGGTCACCGAATCGTTGATCAAGGCCGGGGCGTTCGATTCACTCGGTCACGCCCGCAAGGGGTTGTTCCTGGTGCATGCCGACGCGGTCGACGCCGTGCTCGGTACCAAGAAAGCCGAGGCGGTCGGTCAATTCGACCTGTTCGGTGATGCCGGTGGCGGGGAAGGTGTCACCGACGACGCCTTCGCGGTCAAGGTGCCCGAAGAAGAGTGGGACACCAAACACAAACTCGCGCTGGAACGGGAGATGCTGGGTCTCTACGTCTCCGGGCACCCGCTCAACGGCGTCGAGCATGTCATCTCTGCGCAGACCGACACCTCGATCAGCTCCCTGCTCGAGGGCAACGTCAAGGACGGCGCCCAGATCGTCATCGGTGGGATCATCTCGGCGGTCACCAGGCGGGTGAACAAAAAGGGCGAATCCTATGCCGTGGTCCAGATCGAGGACATGGTCGGTGGTGTGGAGGTGTACTTCTTCCCGCGCGCCTACCAGGCCTACGGCATGGACATCGCCTCCGATGCCGTCGTCCTTGTCAAGGCGCGGGTGAATCTGCGTGACGACAGCATGATGATCTCGGCCAACGACCTGGCGGTCCCAGATCTCTCGCACGTGGGTGTCGACAAGCCGCTCTCGCTGATCATGCCGACCAGGTTGTGCACCGCGGATCGGGTCAGTGCGCTCAAGCAGGTGCTCGTGCGTCATCCGGGGACGGCGGACGTGCATGTGCGGCTGGTCAGCGGCAACAAACAGACCACACTCAAACTCGATGATCAGTTGCGCGTGAACCCGACATCGGCGCTGATGGGAGACCTGAAAGCGCTGCTCGGTCCGGCCTGCATGGCCAGTTGACCGGCGTGCGACCTGGAATAGTGGACGAATATGTGTGGTTGACGGGAAACGACGCTGTGCGTGCTCGGCGGGACGTCGGGTGCGTGTGAGAACAACATGGAGGTTGAGCGATGCCACTTGAGGGCGAGTACGAGCCGAGCACCAGCGATTGGGCGCGGGAGCAGGCCGAAAAGTACGAGAAGTCGGGTGGCACCGAGGGCACCGAGCTCAACGGAATGCCGGTCGTGGTCCTCACCACCGTCGGCAACAAGTCGGGCAAGCTCCGCAAGTCCCCGCTGATGCGCGTCGAGCATGACGGCAACTACGCGGTGGTCGCCTCGCTGGGTGGTGCCCCGAAGAACCCGGTCTGGTACTACAACGTGGTGGCGCACCCACACGTCGAACTGCAGGACGGCCCGACTGTTCAGGACATGGTCGCCCGCGAGATCACCGGCGACGAGAAGGCGGTGTGGTGGGAGCGGGCAGTCGCTGCGTTCCCGCCTTACGCCGACTATCAGGAGAAGACCGACCGGGAGATCCCGGTGTTCGTCCTCGAACCCGCGAAGTAGTTTCTGTTTGGATAGGTGAGACGAAGCCGGAGGCGGAGCTCGACCATCGTCTGAGACGATTGGTGGCGTGACCATAGGACAGCCTGTCGACTCGACCACGACACCACCCGCCCGCATCGCCTTGGATGCCGCCGCTATCGATGCTGCGGCCGAGCGGATCGGTGGTGTGGTGGCGCTGTCTCCGCTGCAGATTTCGGAGCGGCTGTCGGCCGCCACCGGCGCGCAGGTGTACCTCAAGCGTGAGGACCTGCAGTCGGTGCGTTCGTACAAGATCCGCGGCGCTTACAACGTGATGTCGATGCTGACCGACGCCGAGCGTGCGGCCGGGGTGGTGGCGGCGAGCGCAGGCAACCATGCGCAGGGCGTCGCATACGCCGCACGTACCATGCAGATCCGCAGCCGGATCTACGTGCCGACCAGTACCCCCAAGCAGAAGCGTGATCGAATCCGTTGGCACGGTGGTGATTTCGTCGAGCTGATCTCGGTGGGCGACACCTACGACGCTGCAGCCGCGGCCGCGCAGGCCGACGTCCTCGAGACCGGCGCCACCTGGATTCACGCGTTCGACGACACTCGTACCGCCGCAGGTCAGGGAACGATGTCGAAGGAGATCGTCGAGCAGCTCGGAAGGATGCCGGATCTGGTCGTCGTCCCCGTCGGGGGCGGTGGCGCCATCGCCGGAATGACCACTTATCTGCGCTCGCTGAGCGATCAGGTCCGCATCGTCGGTGTCGAACCAACGGGTGCAGTATCGCTGTCGGCCGCTTTGGTCGACGGGGGACCGGTCACGCTCAGCGGTATCGATCCGTTCGTCGATGGTGCGGCAGTCAAACGGATCGGGGGACTCGGGCATCGGGTGATGTCGGAGGCGGGCGCCACAGTGGCCCATCATCCGGATCTGCCGCAGTCGGGCACCGTGCATCGCGGTCACGAGAAGCTGCCTGCCGGGGCCGTGCACATCACGCACGTCGATGAGGGTGCGATCTGTTCGGCGATGCTCGAGCTGTACCAAAACGAGGGCATCATCTCTGAGCCGGCCGGTGCACTTGCCGTCACGGCCCTCGAGGACCTGCCCATCGAGCCGGGGTGGACGGTTGTCTGCCTGTTGTCAGGTGGGAACAACGATGTTTCCCGCTACGGCGAGGTCATCGAGCGGTCGCTCGTCCACCGTGGCCTCAAACACTATTTCTTGGTGGACTTCCCGCAGGAACCCGGCGCGTTGCGGGGGTTCCTCAATGAGGTACTCGGTCCCGACGACGACATCACGCTGTTCGAGTACGTCAAACGCAACAACCGCGAAACCGGCGCCGCACTGGTGGGTGTCGAACTCGGCGCTCCCGGCGGACTCAGTCCGCTCCTGGATCGGATGAACAGTTCGCGGTTGATCTGCGAGCGGCTCGAGCCGGGATCGCCGGCGTATCGCTATCTGACCTGACCGGGTCACACACGCTCCACAAATACGAAGACGCGCCACATATATGTGGCGCGTCTTCGTATTAGTGGAGCGTTTGGGTCAGGTGCGGCGGAGCACCACCGCGTTGTGTCCGCTGAGGATGCCGTCGTCCGAGGGTGGCTCCCACGCCACCAACACCTCACCGGAAAAGGGAGTTGCCACGGAGGTCTCGGTCAGGGTCACGATCGTGGTGAGTGCACCGCGGTGCATCGCAAACCAGGTGTTGTCGGCGTCGAAATCGATCGCCACAGAGGCGAAGTCGTCGTCGGACAACTCCGGTACCTCTTTCCGGAGGGTGATCAGTGCGCGGTAGAAATCGAGAACCCTAGCGTGGCCTGCCTCCTCGATCTCAGCCCACCGGAGTTTCGAGCGCTCGAATGTCTCGGGGTCCTGAGGATCGGGGATTTCCGCTGCATCCCACCCATGTTCGGCGAACTCGGCTTTGCGACCGTTGGCGGTGGCCTCGCCCAACTCGGGCTCGGGGTGTGAGGTGAAGAACTGAAACGGTGACGTCGCAGCCCATTCCTCACCCATGAACAGCATCGGTGTGAAGGGAGAGGTCAGCACCAGTGCCGCCTTGGCCGCCAACTGTCCCGGGGTGAGGTACGCGCTGGGGCGGTCACCGACCGCGCGGTTACCGATCTGATCGTGATTGCACGTGTAGACGACGAGGGACGTGGTCGTGACATGTTGTGGATCAATCGGACGACCGTGCCGCCTGCGCCGGAACGACGAATACGTCAGTGCGTGAAAGAACCCTTCACGCAACACTTTCGACAGACACTCCAGGCTGCCGAAGTCTGCGTAGTAACCCTGCCGTTCCCCGGAGATGGTGGTGTGGATGGCATGGTGGCCGTCGTCGCTCCACTGGGCGGCAAGGCCGTATCCACCCTCCGACCGCGCGGTGATCAACTTCGGATCGTTGAGATCACTCTCCGCGATCAACGACAGCGGCCTACCGACACGGCGGGAGAGTTCGTCGGTGCGGATCTGCAATTCCTCGAGCAGATGGAGTGCGGTCCTGTCGACGAGCGCGTGTACCGCGTCGAGCCGCAGGCCGTCGACATGGAACACCTCCAGCCAGCGGAGCGCGGATCCCAGAATGTACTTGCGGACCTCGTCGGAGTCGGCCTCGTCGAGGTTCACCGACTGTCCCCACGACGTGGCACCCGTGGTCAGGTACGGCCCGAACTCCGGAAGGTAGTTGCCGGAGGGTCCGAGATGGTTGTAGACGGCGTCGATGATGACTCCGAGACCTCGCAAGTGACATGCGTTGACGAACCGCGCCAGTGCGTCGGGTCCGCCGTACGTCTCCTGGACCGCGTACCAGCCGACGCCGTCGTACCCCCAGTTGTGGGTGCCGTTGAAAGCGTTCACCGGCATCAATTCGACGAAATCGACGCCCAGTC
The DNA here is from genome assembly GCF_003217475.1 of Williamsia limnetica. Taxonomy (GTDB): domain Bacteria; phylum Actinomycetota; class Actinomycetes; order Mycobacteriales; family Mycobacteriaceae; genus Williamsia; species Williamsia limnetica. The sequence continues at coordinate 56,865 of NZ_QJSP01000009.1, forward strand.
CGACGAGATGATCGAGGCGGTCGATGGCGCCGTCGAGTGTGCCGGCGGGTGTGAAGGTGCCGACGTGCAGTTCGTAGATGATCGCGCCCGCGATGGGTTTTCCCGTCCAGGCGGAGTCGGACCAGATCTCGGGATCGATGTCGTGCACCTGGGACAGTCCGTGCACCCCGTCTGGTTGTCGCGGAGACCGGGGGTCAGGCCGCGGATCCGCCGAGTCATCGATGAGGTAGCCGTACCTGGCGCCCGCAGCGACGGAAATCGACGATTCCCACCAGCCCCCGCCCGTCGGATGCATCTCGTGGATGTCGTCGTCGATCACTACTCGCATTTGTTGGGCCGCGGGGGCCCATACCGGAAGAAAGGTCATCTCTTCAACGGTAGTTGGTACCACTGCTGCATGCCGAGCAGAGTGTGCGGCCGGGTGTTGCTGGGCCGTCGTCAAAAGCGATAAGTTAACCGGGAATCGCGGAGATGTCAGGAAACGGGCGGGCCATGAGCTAATGTGACAACGCCTGATTCAGATGTAGGTGAACACCGTCTCCGCTGTACAGCGCGTAACTTTCGTTATGGTGACGAGTTCTTCGGTTAAATAACGCGTTAGTCGGATGTACCGATTAGCTATGTGACACTATGAGCGAACTCATACGCACCGGGTGTGTATGACGGGGACAACGAAGGCAGGGTGTGAGTACAGCAACCGTGGCGGCAGGTGCAGGGGGCACTTCCCGGAAGCGTGGTGGATTCGGTCCGTTACGTCGGTGGTTCCGCGAGCATGTGATCGCGTCGTTCGAGACATTCGGCCGGCAGATGACGCTTTTCCTCGAAGTGTTCAAGGTGCTGTTCGTCGACATCGCCAAACGGCGCTTCCCCTTCGGCGAGTTCATCCGGCAGTGCGCTTTCATGGCCAACACCTCCGTGATGCCGACGCTGCTGGTGGCCATTCCCGTGGGGGTCATCGTGTCGATCCAGGTCGGCAACATCGCCAATCAGATCGGCGCGACCTCGTTCTCGGGGGCCGCTACCGGGCTCGGCGTGATCAGGCAGGGTGCGCCACTGGTCACGTCGCTACTCCTTGCGGGGGCCGTCGGCTCGGCGATCGCCGCAGATCTCGGATCACGCACCATCCGCGACGAGATCGATGCGATGAAGGTCATGGGCGTCAATCCGGTCCAGCGGCTGATCTCTCCACGGCTCCTCGCCACCATGGTGGTCAGCTTCCTGCTGTGCGGGTTCGTGTGCTTCATCGGTTTCGTCACCGGTTACGTGTTCAACGTGTACTTCCAAGGAGGTACGCCGGGTAGTTACACCGGCACCTTCGCGTCGTTTGCGTCACCGGCCGACCTGGCCTTCGCCATCACGAAAGCCGTCATCTTCGGCGCCATCGTGGCGGTGGTCGCCTGCGACCGAGGGCTGTCGACCAAAGGTGGCCCCTCGGGCGTGGCCAACTCGGTCAATGCCGCGGTGGTGAACTCTGTGATCCTGCTGTTCACCGTGAACGTGATCCTGACCCAGATCTTTGCCGTGGTCGTCCCGACGAGGGTGGTCTAGATGGTCGCGTCCAAGTACACGCCGCCGGTACTGCGGCCTCTGGCGTGGAGCAAGAAGCTCTATGAATCGCCGAGGAACTTGCTGGTCCTCATGGGGCATCAGCTCACATTCCTGGTGCGTTCGGTGGGCGCGGTGCCCATCGCCTTCAAGCACTACAGCAAAGAGATCTGGCGACTCCTGTCCGACGTGACGTGGGGCAACGGCGCAATCGTGGTCGGCGGCGGCACCATCGGCGTCATCATCCTGCTCGGGGTGATGGGCGGCGCCACAGTCGGTATCGAGGGCTACACCGCTTTGAACCTGCTCGGTATGTCCCCGGTGACCGGCGCGATCTCGGCCTTTGCGACAACTCGCGAACTGGGCCCCCTGCTGGCGGCGGTCGCGTTCACGGCGCAGTCGGGATGTCGTTTCACGGCACAGCTCGGTTCGATGCGGATCAGCGAGGAGATCGACGCCCTCGAGTCCATCGCGATCCGGCCGATGCCATATCTCGTCACAACCCGCATGATTGCCGCGGTCATCTCGATCATCCCGCTCTACACCGTCTCGCTGGCCGCCAACTACCTTGCGTGCCAGTTCATGTTCCAAATCCAGAGCGGTCAGGGGCGGGGCGCGTATCTGTCGTACTTCTACCAGTTCATCTTGTCGCGGGACATGGTGTATTCGGTGATCAAAGTGGTGGTGTTCGTACTCCTCACCACCTTCATCCAGTGCTACTACGGCTTTTTCGCCTCGGGTGGGCCCGAAGGCGTCGGGGTCGCGGCCGGTCACGCGATCCGGTTGGCGATCATCGTTCTGGTCTTCGCGAATCTGTTGCTGACGCTTGTGTTCTGGGGTCTGTCGCCCGGAGTGAGGATTTCGGGGTGAACGCATGTTCGTAGACACAACCGGTCGAAACCCCTCCACGACGCAATACGCGTTGCGTGGGGTCGTGTTCCTCATCGTCGTGGCGTTGATCCTGGTGGCGCTGATGATGCGCTACCAGGGCACCTTCGAGACCAAGGTGGAGGTCACCGCAAGCCTCGACGACATCGGCGACGGTTTGGTCAGCCAGGCCGACGTCCGTTACAACGGCTTGATCGTGGGTTCGGTGACCACCATCGAAGCGACCGAGACCAATCTGTCCGATGTGATCATCGAGATCGTCCCCGAGCAGGCCGAGGGCATTCCGGCGAACGTGACGGCCCGGACCGTGCCCAGCAATCTGTTCGGAGTCAACTCGGTCGAACTCATCCCACCGGCCGATCCGAAAGGGCATCTGTCGAACGGCAGCAAGGTGGTCGCCGACGAATCCAAAGAGACGATCGCGCTGCAGACTGTCCAGAACGATCTGCGTGAACTGTTCACCGCCGTACCCCCGGAGCAGATCGGCCGGGTCTTGGGCACGATCGCCGACACCTTGCGCGGGGGCGGAAACGTGTTCAGCGCCTTCGTCGGAACGCTCAATCAATACTGGCAGCAGATCAACGCGCAGTTCCCCGACGGTGCGCCTCCCGGATTCGACAACTTCAACGACTCCCTCCGCGGGATCGAACAATCGACCCCGCAGCTCCTCGACGCGATGGGGCGCGCGGTGGTTCCCTCGATCACGATCATCGAGCGTCAACGTGAACTCGCAGGAACCTTGACCGCAGCACAGGGGATGATCGACCGGATCCAGACCCTGTTCGCACGCAACGGGGATTCCGGTATTCATATCGTGGAAAATCTCAATGTCATGACAGGCGCGATCGCTGTCGACTCGGAAGCGTTGCCGGGTTCGATTCGCGCGCTCAACAATCTCGCAGGCAAGGTGCTCACCGTGTTCACGGGCGTCAACGGAAAGCCTCAGCTCAACATCGGCGTCAGCTTCAGTCCGTTTGTGATGTACAACCGGCAGAACTGCCCGGTGTACGACGGTGGGAAGTATGGGATGACCAGGGGGCCCGGCTGTTCAGGACCGGGCACCGGCACCGGACCGACGAGTTCGGGGCCGCTGGTGGTCACTCCGAGCAGCGCGCAGAGTGATCTGGAGGTGGGGCCGGCGGAGGGTCCCGTCGCGGTCACCACGGCGAGTGACAACAAAACTCTGGAGGCTGCGCTCGAGCGTGAGCCCTCAGCCGCGGACACCCTGATGCTCGGTCCACTGGTGCAGTCGGTCCAGGTGGCCGAAGGTGGTGAGAGCTGATGGGATACAGCAAGCCGCTCATCGGATTCAGCCTGTTCGCAGTGCTCGCGCTCGTGCTGACGTGGACGATCTGGTCGACCCTGCAGCGATCGGTTCCGGGTGAGACCAACAAGTTCACAACATATTTCAATGATGCTTCCGGTCTGCACGAGGGCGATGACGTCCGGATGGCCGGTGTCCGGGTCGGCCGCGTCGACGCCATCGAGCTCGACACCGATCGCGCCGAGGTCACCTTCGAGGTCCAGAAGGATCAATCGATCTATTCCAACACCAGGGCATCGATCAAGTATCAGAACCTGATCGGGCAGAGGTACGTGGGCCTTGACCTGGTCGAGGGCCCCGAGCAGATGCGGTTGTCGCCGGGCTCGACGCTGAAGGAGCCATCCCAGGATTCGTTCGACGTCTCCGCGCTGCTCGCCGGCTTCCAGCCGGTCTTCGACACCCTGGACCCGGACCAGGTGAACGCGTTGTCTGAGAGCCTCGTTCAGACGTTTCAGGGCAATGAGGTCTCACTGAGCTACACCATCGAACAGGTCGGTAAGGTCGCCACCAATTTCGCGGACAACGATCAGGTCATCGGAGCGGTGATCACCAATCTCAGTGCTGTCATGGGTGATCTGAGCAAACAGGGCGAACAGATGCAGGAGCTCGTCGCCAACCTCGCTGGCCTGATCGAAGGTCTCAACGCCAACTCGCCTGCGCTCGGTTCATCGGTGCAGAGCATCGGCAGTGCCACCGACAGACTCGGCAACCTACTAGGCACCATTCGTCCCGATGTTCGTGATCTGGGTCAGGATTTGAAGAACACCACCGACCGCATGATCGACATCGGTCCGAAGCTCGATCAGCTGGCAATCGATCTGCCGCTGTTCCTGGTGCACTTCCCGATGGTCATGGGCGAGGGTGCCTACCTCAACATCTATGCGTGCGAGCTCGATGTGTCGATCGGGGGAGTGTTGTTCCCGCCAGGTCTCATCAGCCAGATCGGTGGCACCAACCACTCGGTGGTGTGTCGATGAGCCAGGCAGGGGCGCTGGGCCGCAGCTGGCGAGGCCATCGATTCGTGTGGCTCGGTGTGATCGGGGCGGTGGTGTTGATCGTGATCGTGTTCGCGACGTTCGCCATCTCGGACTCGGGAATCGGCAAGCGGGAGTACACCGCCGACTTCTCGCAGGCCGGTGGCATCCGGCCGGGCGACAAGGTGCGGGTCGCGGGTATCGACGTCGGAGAGGTGTCGAAGACCGAGTTGGCGCGTGACCACGTCAAAGTGACCATGGAAGTCGACAAGAAGGTCGAGGTACGTGACGACGGTTCCGCCGAGATCAAGCTGTCGACGCTGCTCGGTCAGCGGTATGTCGACATCAAGATCGGTGACTCCACCGAACCGCTCGAGGGATCACGCATCCCACTCACCCAGGTGCCCTACGACTTGCAGGAGACCATCGAACGCGGCACCCCCGTGCTCGCCGGTGTCAACGCCGAAGAACTCAGCGACAGTGTCAGCGCATTGAACAGTCAGCTGAAGGACGCACCGGGGGTCACCCGGACGACGCTGGACGCGCTCACCGAGATGTCGAAAGTGATCAGTAACCGCAGCGACCAGATCAACCTGCTCATCAAGGACACCGAGACGGTGACCGACGTGCTCAACAGCAGTCAATACCAGCTGTCGGTGATCGTCGGGCAGGGTCAGTTGCTCGCGCAGAAGATCGCCACCCGTCAGCAATTGGTCGTCCAGATGCTCGACGGGGTCGCCAACCTGGCGCAGCAGATGGAGGCGATGGGCGCGGAGAACAACAATCAGTTCGCACCGCTGATCGGCAACCTCAACACAGTCTCCGAAGGACTCGAGAAGAACCGGGACAACCTGCGGCACATGCTCGAGGTGCTCCCGCTGACGGTGCGGGCAATCGCCAACACCACCGGATCGGGACCGTACGCGATGGGTTATCTACCGTGGGGCATCTTCCCCGACAACTGGCTCTGCGCAGCCCGGGTGGTGAACGGATGCTGAACAGATCAGTCGGACAACTACGCCGGACCATCGTCCTGGTCGCGACGCTGATGAGCACAGCACTGATTGCGGCCGGCTGCACTCTCATACCTGCAGACATCAAATACGCTGCGGGACAGACGATCAAGGTGACCGCCTACTTCGAGAGCGTTGCCGGGCTCTACGCCGACAACGACGTCGATGTGCTCGGTATGCCTGTCGGCCGGGTGCTGTCGATCACGCCGCAGGGTGGCCGCGTCAAGGTCGAGTTCACCATCGACAAGGACATCCCCATCCCTGCCGACGCCACAGCCGCGATCATCAACACCTCTTTGGTGACCACCCGTCACATAGAGCTCTCGCCGCCGTATTCCGAGGGGCCCAAACTCGCCGACGGTGACGTGATCAGCGACGCGAAGAGTCCGGTCGAGATCGGCACACTGTTCGACACCGTCGACAACCTCGTCGAACAATTCGAGGCCGATCCCGACGGGAACGGTCCGCTCAGCGACATGCTCTCGATCAGCTCAGGGATCTTCGGTGGCAACGGCGCCCGGATGAAGGCTGCGATCGACGAGCTGAGCAAAGCAGCCCAGGTCGGTGTCGACAACGGCGATGCCCTGGTCGAGGTGATCAAGAACATGGATCAACTCACATCCGTACTCGTCGAGAACTACCCGAAGATGACAGCGTTCTCCTCCTCGATCACCCAGGTGTCGCAGATGCTCGGTGATCAGGCGCCCGGCCTGCAGGCGACGATGGAGGGTCTGAACCAGACCCTGAACAACACCGCGACGTTCCTCGAAGGAAACACCACCACGCTCGGTGGCTCGATGGGACGTCTGGCGGCGGTCATCAGCAACCTCAGTGACTACTCCAGGCAGCTCGTGGACACCATCGACGTGGCGCCCCTGGCGTTCGAGAACCTCGCCAACTCCGTGTCCGTCGAGCAGCGGGCCTGGCGAGCACAGGTGCTGATCGACAAGTCGTTGTTCGACAACGAGTTGCTCTCGACGTTCTGCGAGGCCATCAACCTCCAGCAGGACGGGTGCCGGACGGGAAAGCTGACCGGCTTCGGCCCCGATCTCGGTGTGTTCTCGGCTCTTGTGGAGATGACGAAATGAGCGCGTTCACGGGTGGCGCCCACCGGGCCAAGGCCTCCGTCGTTGCGGGTGTGGCAGGTGTGATGCTGCTGTCGGGGTGCGGGTCGATCCCCGGTCTGACGATCGATCAGATCCCCTTGCCCGCGCCGGGCGGTGTCGGTGGTGGATACGAGATCAAGGGTTCCTTCGGGAACGCACTGAACCTGCCGTCGCGGGCGAAGGTGAAGCTGAACGGTAACGATGTCGGGCTGGTGGACTCGATCACGGCGAACAACTATGCCGCCGACATCACGATGCTGGTCCGCAAGGACATCGAGCTGCCGGTGGGTACCGGGGCGGAACTGCGCCAGGGCACACCGCTCGGTGACGTGTTCGTCGCGCTGCTGCCTCCCGAAGACGGCGATGCGGCAGGCATCATGAAACCCGGTGATTCCCTGAGCGGTGAGACCTCGGAGGCCGCGACCGTCGAAGATCTTCTCGTCACCGCCACCGCGTTCGTCGACGGCGGGGCCATCAAGAACCTCACAGAGATCATCAACGAACTGTCGAACGCCGTGGGCGGCAAGGCTCCCGAGCTGACCGGCCTGATCACCGGTATGACGACGGCGATCAGCAGGCTCGCTCAGAACACCACCGAGATCGACACCGCGCTGCAGTCGCTGAACGGGCTCTCCACCGATCTCGCGAACGGCCGCGAACAGCTCGTCGCGTCCATCAACACCGTCGGGCCGGCCCTGAGTGTCGTCGACGCGCAGATCCCCTCGATCGTGACAACTCTCGACAAGACGAAGGTCGTCACAGATGCACTCAACGACTTCCTCGATTCCCAGACCGGGAACACGGTGGAGCTGACCAACAATCTGCTCGTCGACGTCGAAGCTCTGGGCCGTGCCGTCGAGGAGCTCGGTCCGGTCTCCGACAAGTTGAAGGTGCTGACACCGAAGTGGGTCAACGCCACGCCGGGCAGTGCTGCCACCGTTGCGGCCCGGGTCTGGTTCCTCTCGCCCGGTTTCGGGTTCGACGCAGCCAGCCGCCTCCCGGAGGTGGGGGACATCGATCAGGGTGTCAACTCGTTGCACCAGACCCTGGTGCGAGTGTTGGCCCGGCTCACCGGAACCCAGGGATGCTGCGGGTGATGCGACGATGACTGCCTGGTTGCTCAAAAACAAGATCCTGCTGTCCAACCTCGCGTTGGTGCTGGTGATGCTGGTCGGCGTGGCGTACCTCAGTCTCGGTGTGCTGCGGTGGCGCCCACTCGCGGATTCGTACTCGTTGACTGTCGAGTTCGCCAACTCCGGTGGGGTGCAGACGACGTCCGACGTCACGCTGCGCGGCGCCCGGATCGGTGAGGTCGACACCATCCTCACGACACCGAACGCGGTCGAGGTCACGGTGACCGTCGACAGCAAGTACAAGATCAACAAGGACGCGGCGGTCGAAGCTCTCGGGCTGTCGGCCGTCGGCGAGCAGTACGTCGACTTCCAGCCGTCCACGGAAGAAGGCCCGTACTTCTCCGATGGTGACAAGATCAGCACCCGGCAGACGTCATCGACCGTGGCGTTTCCGAAACTGCTCGAGTCCACGGTCAACGTCGTCAACCAGATCGACCCCGACCAACTCAAGGTGACGATCGACGAACTCGACGTCGCCCTCGACAGCGGTGGGAAGAATCAGCTGCGGGCGCTGTTCAACAGCGGCGGCGTCATCTTTGCCGACCTGTACCGGGTGCTGCCGGAGACGGTGTCGCTGATCCAGAACACCGGCACGATTCTGGAGACAACCTCAGATGTCCAACCTGACCTGGGCACGCTGACCGGCGGAATCAGCGGTCTGATCGACGCCCTCGTGGCGTCTGATCAGGAATTGCGCACCTTTCTCGGCAGTGCTCCGGCGCAGTTGACGACCCTCGGTGGGTCGCTGAACACCCTGACCGATCCGTTGACGGACGTACTCAAGCAGTTCCTCGACATCGCTCAGCAGGGTGCGCTGCGCGCGCCGGCCCTCGTCAACCTGCTGCCGTCGATCCGAGATGGCGCGATCACGTCGCTCTCGATGTTCCACGACGGCGCCTGGTGGGCCTATGGCTCGATCTACCCGCGCCCGTATTGTGACTACCCGGTGTTGCCACAACCGCCGACCGAGATCCTGCAGAGTTCGGTCCCGGTCAACCTGTACTGCGTCACCGAAGACCCGACGCAACAGATCAGAGGCGCGGCGAATGCTCCGCGGCCACCGGGCGACGACACCGCGGGACCGCCACCGAATTTTGATCCGAACGCGCGCACTGCCCCGTTGGGCTGAGCCCTACAGCGCTGCGCAACAAAAAACCGAAAGTGTATGAGGTAGAAACGCCGTATGGCTGACAACGATGTGCCCGAAACCGCGGACCCCGGAACCGAGCCCTCCGAGGGTGTCTCGGTGAGTAAGAGACCGACGGGGAAGTCGCGGAAAAAGCCTGCGGACTCCGCCTCGGATGCGCCGACCATGGAGGCCGCCGCACCCGCATCGTCTGCCGGGTCGGCGAAGCCGGGCAAGCAGATCACGATCAATGTCTCGTCTGTCGGCAAGATCGTCGCCGGCGCGCTGGTGGTGGCCCTCATCGCGGTCGCGATCTTCTTCGGGTTGAAATGGAAATCGGATTCGGACGAATTGGTTGCGGCTGCCGATGCGAAGCAGGCGTCCGACTACTTCGTGACCCAGTTGCTGAACTCGATGAACACCGCCAGTGCGAGTGAATACGTCGACACGATGTCGCCGCTGACAACGGGTCAGTTCCGGGACAACCTGGTGTCCGAACGCGACAAGACGCAGGCCGACATCACCCAGATGCAGCTCAAGATCACGCCGGACATCTGGTCGTCCGGTGTCGTCTCCAACACCGAGGACTCGGCCACCACGCTGGTGATCGCCGAGATCAGCGGTACCAGCAGCGTTGCCACCCAGCCGGTCACGAACGTCGGGATGTTCAGGTTGACCCTGGAAAAGCACGACGGTAAATGGCTTGTCTCACAGATGGATCCGGGTCCCTCCAGTACCGGCGTCGGCTCAGATCCCGCGGCTCCCGGCGGCGAAGCACCTGCCCCCGTTCCGACAGAACCTGCCCCGGCCCCTGCCCCTGCCGGCTGACCTCACAAACCCAGCCAGAGCAGGCAAAACCAGGTGTTGCAGCACCTGGTTTTGCCTGCTCTGGCTGGGTTTGTCTCGGGTCAGAGGCTGATGCGCTCTCCGGTCTCAGGATGGAAGAGGTGGACCCTGCCGCTGTTCTGACGCAGCCGCACCGCCTCACCGAGCTTTGCGGGTGAGCGTTGACCGGAGCGAGCGACCAGCGTGAGGGGCCCACCTTCGAGACTCTTGACGTTCGGATCGTCGAGCGTGGCATAGACGTAGGTCTCGCTGCCGAGTTCCTCCATCAGGGCAACCGTGACCCCGAGGCCCTCGCCGCCGTCGCCGAGGGAGAGTTCCTCCGGACGGATACCGACGGTGACCTCCTGCAGACCGGACTTCTCGATGAGAGTGGTCGAGTCGGCGTCGAGTTCGATGTTCGCGCCGGCCACCGACACAGCCCCGTTGCGTATCGGCGCCGTGAACAGGTTCATCGCGGGGGAGCCGATGAAGCCGGCGACAAATGCGTTCTTGGGCCGGTCATACAGCTCCGTCGGGGTGCTGAACTGCTGCAACACACCCTTTTTGAGCACCGCGACCCGGTCGCCCATCGTCATGGCCTCGACTTGATCGTGGGTGACGTAGACGGTGGTGGTGCCGAGCCGACGCTGCAGAGCCGCGATCTGGGTACGGGTCTGCACGCGCAGTTTGGCGTCGAGGTTCGACAGGGGCTCATCCATGCAGAAGACCTGTGGCTCACGGACGATGGCCCGGCCCATCGCCACTCGCTGACGCTGACCGCCGGAGAGCTTCCCGGGTTTGCGGTCGAGGTACTCGGTGAGGTCGAGGACCTTGGCCGCCTCGGCGACCTTGCGCTTGCGTTCTTCGAGGCCGACGCCGCGCATCTTGAGTGCGAACCCCATGTTCTCGCCGACGGTCTTGTTGGGGTACAGCGCGTAGTTCTGGAAGACCATGGCGATGTCGCGGTCTTTCGGCGCGACGCCGACCATGTTGTCGCCGCCGATCTTGATGGCACCGCTGTCGATCTCCTCGAGACCGGCCAGCATGCGCAGAGCGGTGGATTTACCCGAACCGGACGGCCCGACGAGGACCACGAACTCGCCGTCCTCGATGTCGAGGTTGAGTGAGTCGACGGCCAGTGAGTCGGCGCCGGGGTAGACGCAGCAGGCGTTTTCGTAGCTGATGGTTGCCATTGTGTGCTCCTGAGTTATTTGATGGCGCCGAAGGAGAGGCCGCGGACGAGTTTGTTCTGTGCGATCCAGCCGCAGATGACCACCGGCAGAGCGGCGATCACGGAAGCGGCAGAGAGCTGGGCCCAGAAGAGCCCCTGCCCGGACATGAACCCGGTCAGTGCCACCGGCATCGTCTGGGCGTTGACGGCTGTCATGTTCACCGCGAAGAAGAACTCGTTCCACGAGAAGATGACGCAGATGAGTGCGGTGGCCGCGATCCCGGGGGAGATCAGCGGAAGGATCACCTCGCGCACCGAGGTCCACAGGCTGGCGCCGTCGATCTCGGCGGCCTCCAGCAGTTCGCTGGGCACCTCCAGGAAGAACGACCGCATCATCCAGACCGCGATAGGCAGGTTCATCGACGTGTACAAGATGATCAGCGTCCAGACGTTGTCGAGCATGCCGATCTGCCCGACGATCACGTACAGCGGGATGATGACGGCAACCACCGGCAGCATCTTGGTGCTGATGAAGAAGAAGAGCGCATCACTGGTCTTCTTCACCGGACGCAGCGACAACGCGAACGCCGCTGGAACACCCAGCAGGAGAACGAAGATCGTGGACACCGTGGTCACGAAGAGCGAATTCAGCAATGCGGTGCCGACACCGGCGTCGAAAACTGCCTTGAACTGATCGAGCGTGGGCTCGAAGAAGAACGTCGGGGGATTGGTGGCGGCGTCGCTTTCCTGTTTGAACGCGGTGAGCACCATCCAGGCGACGGGGAAGAAGAACCCGATGGCGATGATCCAGGTGAACGCGGTCAGCAGACTCCCGCCGGTGTTGCGCCGCTTCTTGATGTCTTTGATGTCGGTGTGCGCCCCGGCCGTGGACTTGTTCAGTGTGGTGGACATCAGGCTGCCTCCTCTTTTCCGCTGAAACTCTTGAAGATAAGGCGCAGCGCGAGACTCGACAGAATGATGGTCGCGACCACGGTCACGACACCCATTGCTGCGGCCTGTCCGACGTCGAAGCCCAGGAACGCCCGCTGGTAGATGTAGAACGGCAGGTTCGAGCTGGCCACACCGGGTCCGCCCGAGGTCATCATGTAGACCGCGTCGAAGGTGTTGACGAGGTAGATGGCACCGAGCACCGCGCCGAGTTCGATGAACCGCCGAAGATGCGGAAGTGTCAGTTCCCGGAAGAGGCGGAAGCTGGTGGCGCCGTCGACGCGGGCCGCTTCCTGGATGTCCTTGGGCATCGACTGCAGTCCCGCCAGGATCAGCAGCATCATGAACGGGGTCCATTGCCAGACCAATTCGGCCATGACACTGGCGAGTGGGAACTCGCTGAGCCAGTCGACATCGCCCAGTCCGAAGGGACTCAACGCCCAGTTCACCAGACCGTTGGTGGGGGAGAGCAGGCTCGTCTTCCACAGCAGCGCCGCAGCGACAGGGGTGACCAGGAACGGGGTGATCAACAGGGTTCGGACGATGCTGCGGCCGATGAACTTGCGGTCGAGCAGAATCGCGAAGAACAGCCCCAGCACCACCGAGATCACCACGGTCCCGACAATCAGGATGACCGTGTTCAGTGCGACGGTCCGGAACTGGCTGTCGGTGAAGACATCGACGTAGTTGTTGAGCCAGTTGAACTCTCGGGATCCGGGACGGACGAGGTTCCACGACTGGGTGGAGTAGTACAGGGTCACGATGAAGGGGATCTGCGTGACGATGATCATGAAAATCAACGCAGGCAGCAGCGGTCCCCGTCGGCGCCATCCTTCCGCGCGGGAGATCTGGTCCCGTTTCGATCTCATCGGCGGGGGTGCGGGGTCGGGCTCTGTATTACGCTCGGCGAGTGCGGTGGCCATGCCCTCACTGCTCCTTCTTGTAGGACTCGCCGACTACCTCGGCGTACTTCTGGGATTGTTCGAGCGCCTCGTCGACAGTGATCTGGCCGGCGATCGCCGCGCTGATCTGTTGACTGACCCGGGTGCCGAAGTCTTGGAACTCGGGGATGGCCAGGAACTGGATGCCGGTGTACGGAACGGGGTCCACGGTCGGCTTGTTCTGATCGGCGGACTGCATCGAGCTCAGCGTCGGCTCGGCGAATGCACCTGAGATCTCCTTGTATTGCGGGAGTTCATAGGTCGAGAGCCGACTACCGGGCGGGACGCTTGCCGCGCCCAACTGCTCTGCCACCATCTTGATGTAGTCCTTGCTGGTCATCCATTCGATGAACTTCCAGGCGTCATCCTTCTTTTTGCTGCTCTCCGGGATGCCGAGGGACCAGGCGTAGAGCCAACCGTTGTCGCCCTTGGCCATACTCGGTGCCATCGCATACCCGACGTTTCCTGCGATGTTGCTGTCTTCCGGGCTCTCGAGAACCGACACCGCGGATGTTGCGTCGTACCACATGGCCACCTGGCCCTGCGACATCAAGTTGGCGCATTCCTGGAAACCTGTTGATGCAGCGCCGGGTTCGCCATACTGGCGCACTGTGTCGACGTAGAATTGAACGGCTTCCTTCACCTCCGGACTGTCGAGTTGCGCATTCCACTCCTCGTCGAACCAGCGGCCGCCGAAGGCGTTGATGACGGTGTCGAGCGGCGCGAGCGTCTCGCCCCAGCCGGGCTTGCCGCGCAAGCAGATTCCGGAGACATCGCCGGTGTTGAGCTTCTTCGCCGCGTCCTGCACTTCGGGCCAGGTCGGCTCGGCGGGCATGGTGATGCCCGCGTCCGCGAGCATCTTCTTGTTGTACATCAGGAACGAGGACTCGCCGTAGAAAGGTGCCGAGTACATGTTGCCCTCGTAGGACAGCGCCTCGCGGAGGGTGGGGATGAAGTCGTCCTGGTCATACCCCGGGCTCGACACCATGTACGGGGTGAGATTGACCAGCCAGCCGTTCTCTGCCCAGGTCGCCGTCTCGTAGTTGCTGATCATGACGACATCGAACTCTCCGCCGCCGGTCGCGACGGAGGCGGTGATCTTCGCCCGGGCCTCGTTCTCCGAGAGGGTGACGAACTTGAGTTTGATGCCCGGGTTCTCTTTCTCGAACTGAGGAGACAGTGAGATCGCGTCCGTCATCTGCGAATTGGACACCAGTGCGATGGTGACGGCCTCGCTGCCGCCATCGGTGAAGGATCCGGCCCCGGCGCAGGCGGTTGCGGTCAATGCGACGGTCGACGCCAGCGCAAGCGGGGCGATCAGCCGCCGCCAGCGCCGGCGGCGACCCGGAGAAGGGCCGGCGCTCTGGGCGTCGGACTCGGGTGAACCAGTCATCATTGACCTTTCTGTTGCGAGATGAGCCAGCGTGCGCAGGTCAGATCGGTCACCAACGTGGTGGCCAGTCCGCCGCGCACGGCGCCTAGGATCGACTCTTGGCGGTGCGCTCCACCGGATACGAGAATCGTTGTGCGGCAGGCTCGCACGGTGTCCAATCCGACCGAGACCGTGCGATCGACGAGTGACGATTGCACCGTGACTCCGCGCGCATCGTAAAATCGCCCGCCGATCTCGCCCACCGCGCCGAGGCCGGCCAACTCGTCGAGGATCGCCGCGTCGAGATACGCCCCCTCGAACAGGGTCGTGGACGTCGAGACCGACCCGACCCCGAAGACCATGACGTCGGAATCGTCTGCTGCGCGCAGAGACTGGGACAGAATGGAGTCCTTGCGCATCGCTCGCACGGTGTCGGCATCGGCGTACAGCGGGGCCATCAACCGGAGCGGCTGGGCGCCGAGGCGTTCGGCGAATCGGGACAACGCATGGTCGACGCCGGTGTGGTATTCGACGGAGGTCATGGATCCGTCCATCTGCACCACACGCCGGCAGTGGGCGGCGCGGGAACCGATCGAATCCGCGACGGCCACCGTCTCGGGACCCCAGGTGAACCCGAGGGTGTTGGTGGCCTGTAACCGTCTCGTCAGAACCGATGCGCCGGCGCGGCCGAGCGCGGCGTTACCCGTATGGGTGCCGTCCGCGGATTGATCGATGATCAGCACCTCATCGAGGCCGAACAACGACTCGAGTGCACGTTCTTCGTCGGTGTGGATGGAACCGGCGAGGTGCGGCGGCGCGTCGATGACCACCCGTACCAGCCCTTGGGCGCGTGCACGGGCGATGAGCCTTCCGGCCGTCGGACGGGACAGCCCGAGGCGACCGGCCACCTCGGCCTGGGTGAGCCCCTCGAGGTGGTACATCGTCGCCGCGCGTACCAACAGGCGCAGGTCTTGGCCTGTGTCGACGGACGGCTCAAGTGGTGACGCGTTCACGCGTCCTCCTCGCTGGATCGTGAGCATATGCTCACTAGTCGTGGATATGCTCAGTAAGCTAACATCCTAGCTGTGACGCACGCAACACCTTTGGAGGAATGTGACATGCTGCCGACGACGATGACCGCCAGTGTGCTGAAGGCACCAGGCGAGTTGACGCTCGAACGACGAGACGTCCCGACGCCGGAGGCAGGGCAGGTATTGGTGCAGGTCAGCGCGGTAGGAGTGTGTGGTTCCGACGCGCATTACTACCGGCACGGACGCATCGGCGACTACGTCGTCACCGAACCACTGGTCCTCGGACACGAAGCGGCGGGTCGAATAGTCGCGGTCGGCGCAGATGTGCCGACCGGCCGTGTCGGTGAGCGGGTGTCGATCGAACCGCAGCAACCCGACCCCGACAGCGCCCCCAGCCGTCGCGGCGAATACAACTTGTGTCCCCATATGCGTTTCTACGCCACCCCTCCCGTCGACGGGGCGTTGGCGGAATACGTGTTGATCGGGTCGGCATTCGCGCATCCGATACCGGATACGGTGAGCGACGAGGCCGCTGCGCTGTTCGAGCCGTTGTCGGTGGCGATCGCCGCGACTCGCAAAGCGGCTGTCGGGGTGGGCGATCGGGTGCTGATCGCCGGCGCCGGCCCGGTGGGCCTGCTGTGTGCGCAAGTCGCGAGTGCGGCCGGGGCGACCGAGATCGTCGTCACGGACATCAACCCTGATCGCTGTAGTGCTGCGTTGCGATTCGGCGCCACCACTGCAGTCGGTCCGGATGAGCTGCCCATCGACCTCGACGCAGATTCGTTCATCGACGCCTCCGGCGCCGAACCCGCCATCGGCGCCGGGATTGCGGCGGTTCGTCCCGGCGGACGAGTTGTGCTGGTCGGTATGGGATCCTCGTCGACCATGACCTTCCCGGTGGCGCTGATCCAGAACCGCGAGCTCATCGTCACCGGTGTGTTCAGGTACGCGAATACGTGGCCTGCTGCACGCGCGCTGGTCACCTCGGGCAAGGTGGACCTCGACGCGATGGTCACCGCCCGTTTCGGACTCGACGAGGTCGCACAAGCCCTCGACGCCGATCGAACCGCAGGCAGCATCAAAGCAGTCATCTTCCCGGGTCGCACCGGGGTCACGTCGTAAGGAACTGGTATCCAATGACACTGGACAACACCCACCTGCCCGAGATCACGACCATCGCGACACCGTCATACCCGCGGGACGAACTTGTCTGCGGCATCGTGCATTTCGGCGTCGGAGGTTTCCACCGCGCTCACGAGGCGATGTACGTCGACAGGCTGCTCAATGCAGACTCCGGGTCCAGATCATGGGCGATCTGTGGTGTCGGTGTACTGCCGAGTGATGTGCGTATGAGAGACGCGCTGGTTCCGCAGGACGGGCTCTACACCCTGACACTCAAGCATCCCGACGGTGCTGTCGACACCGCGGTCATCGGGTCGATTGCGCGGTATCTCTATGCCCCCGACGACCCCGAGGCAGTGGTGGCGACGCTGGCATCACCGGACACTCGGATCGTGTCGCTCACGGTGACCGAGGGGGGCTACAACTTCTCCGCCACGACAGGCGAGTTCGACGAAACGAACCCCGCGATCATCGCAGACCTGGCGGCGGGCGCGGTCCCCGCCACGACGTTCGGGTTGGTGATCGCAGCCCTGCAGCGGCGTCGGGCGCAAGGGATTCCGTCGTTCACGGTCTTGTCCTGCGACAACATCCAGGGCAACGGCGACATCGCTCGTCAGACCTTCACCAGATTTGCCGAGCTGAAGGACCCGGGACTGGCGGCGTGGATGTGGGAGCACACCCGCTTCCCGAACTCGATGGTCGACCGGATCACCCCTGCCACCGCGCCGGAGTTGCTGTCCGAGGTGACCGAGCGCACCGGCATTGCAGATCGGTGGCCGGTGGTCGCCGAGCCGTTCACCCAGTGGGTCCTGGAGGATTCGTTCTCCGATGGTCGTCCGGCGCTGGAAACCGTTGGTGTGCAGGTCGTATCCGACGTCGGACCCTATGAACTCATGAAACTGCGACTGCTCAATGCCAGTCACCAGGCGTTGTGCTATTTCGGGTATCTGATGGGCTATCGGTACGTTCACGATGCCGCGCAGGATCCGCTGTTGCGCGCCCTGCTGCGCGGATACATGAACACCGAGGCCCGACAGACGTTGCTGCCGGTCCCGGGCGTCGACGTGGACGAGTACATCGACACCCTGATCGAACGATTCTCGAACCCGGCGATCGGTGACACCATCGCGCGGCTCTGCCAAGACTCGTCGGACCGTATCCCGAAGTGGCTGTTGCCGGTGATCAACAGCCGATTGAAGTCAGGGGGCGACGTCCAGTTGGCGGCCGCCGTGGTTGCCAGTTGGACTCGCTACGCAGAGGGGGAGGACGAGGACGGGCGGCCGATCGAGGTGGTGGATCCACTCGCGGAGTCGCTGGTGCCGCTGGCCAAGGTCAGTCGCAATGATCCGTTGGCGTTTGTCGGCAACACCGCGCTCTTCGGAGATCTCGCGTCTGACAACCGATTCACGCGGCCCTACCTGTGGACACTCGAATCGTTGCGCACCAAAGGTGCTCGCGAAACGCTACGCCTGCTCCTCGCCGCCGAGTAGTGTGCCGAGTCCTGCGCTGAGCGGGGACCTGCGCTGAGCGGGGGTCAACGGCCGACGGTCAGTGCGGACGCCTCTCGGTACTGCGCGTACACCGCAGGTGCTGGGTCTGCCTCGTAGGTGTTCTCTGCGGCCGCCGACCAGGCAGGCGGTTCTTCGGTACCGGTCAAGGTCCACGCGGCCTGTCGAGCTGCGCCCAGTGCGACATACTCGCCGGGCTCGGGCACGACGACGGGGCATCCGAATATGGACGGGGCGATCTGACGTACGGCCGCAGATCTGGCCCCACCACCGACGAGAATGATCCGTCTGATGTCGATACCCTGCTCGACTATTCGATCGGCGCAGTACTGCAGGGAGCACAGCAGGCCCTCGACGCCTGCCCGAGCGATGTTCGCGGTGGTGAGGTTTACCCCGCTCATCCCGTGGAGCGCACCACGGGTGTGCGGCAGATTGGGGGAGCGCTCGCCCTCGAGATACGGGACCAATGACAGTCCTTCGGCTCCCGGTGGGGCCGACAGGGCAAGGTCTGAGAAGGCCTTCAGGTCCACGCCGAGCATATGTGCGACCGCCGCGAGGACCGGTGCGCCGTTGAGCGTGCACACCAGTGGCAGTTGTCTGCCCGTGGCATCGGCGAATCCTGCGACGAGTCCGTCGTAGTCAGCGGGTGCTCGGTCGCCGACAGCGCTGACCACTCCTGAGGTTCCCAGCGACACAACACAATCGCCAGGACCTGCACCCAGGGCGAGGGCGGCGGCGGCGTTGTCGCCCAGCCCCGCGCCCAGGCGTGCTCCTGTGGCGGTATGGGCTGCGGTCTCGTGCGGTGCCGCGACGCGTGGAAGCCGTGGACTCCGCCCGCGTAAGGCCAATTGCAGCAACCTGTCGTGATATTCACCGGTGGCGGCGCTGAAGTAGCCGGTACCGCTGGCGTCGCTCCGGTCGGTCCACAGATTCTCAATGTCTGCGGAACCGGACAGGCGCCAACCGAGCCAGTCGTGTGGCAGGCACACCGCGGCGGTGCGATCGGCATTTTCGGGTTCATGGTCGGCGAGCCAACGCAGCTTCGACACGGTGAACGACGCGACGGGCAGCAGGCCGGTCTCATCGACCCACGCTGTGGGACCGCCGAGATCGTCGATGAGTGCGGTGGCGGCACCGTCGGAGCGGGTGTCGTTCCACAGCAACGCATCTCGGACCACGGCGCCGGTCTCATCCAGACAGATCATGCCGTGTTGCTGCGCTCCGACCGACACCGCCGCGACGTCGTCGATTCCACCGGCGACACCGATCGCCTCCTGTAAGGCGTCCCACCACCTGTCGGGATGAATTTCTGTGCCGGGTGGGTGGGGTGCACTTCCGGATCGGACGATGGTGCCGGTCTCGGCGTCGCACACCACCACCTTGCTGGACTGGGTCGACGAGTCGATGCCGGCGACCAGCGTCATGACTACTCCTCAGCGCGTTCGAGAATCGCGACCGAGGTTCCGAGCCGCGCCGTCGCCACGCTACCGGTGAAATCGGTTCCGGTCAGCAATTCTCGCCACGTGCCTGCGGGTAGTTCCAGCGTCGTGTGTTCCCAGTCGTTGTCGTCGAGTCGCGCCGTCCAACGGCAACCGGCGACGATCACGGAGACGCCGGCACCCGGTTCACCGCGACCGAACGCGACGACGTGCCCGGCGGCGGGACCGGTCGCCGACACCGGGTGATAGTCCCCGGCCACGAACACCTCTGGACGCCGACGGCGCAGGTGCAGCGCCGTGCGCACGACTGCGACCTTGGGATGGTCCACGGACTGCGCGTAATCGACCGGACGCCGGTTGTCCGGGTCGACCAGCGAATCGTCGAACCATTCGGTGCCCTGGTAGACATCGGGGATCCCTGGCGCCAGGAGAGCCAGCGCCTTCTGGACGACGGAGTCCGACTCCAGGTGGTCACGGGTGTCGTGGATCAGTTCGGTCAGGTCGTCAGCGCACGGGCCGTCGAAGATCCGGTCGAGCCAGGCGTGGACGGCCGATTCGAAGGCCTCGTCGACATCGGTCCAGGTGGTCCCGACGCCACCTTCGCGGATCGCCTTGGTCGCGTAGTCGTGGACCCGCGACCGCAATCCCTGGGTGAGCACGCCGTCGACCGGCCACACACCGAACAGGTTCTGCCGCAGGAACAATCCCGTGACGCCGGCCGGAGCGGGGTTGCGAGCCTGCGAGCGGTCGACCAGCTCGGTCCAACGCTCCGGAATCTGCGACAGGAAGCCGATCCGCGCCCGGACGTCTTCACTGCGTTTGGTGTCGTGCGTCGACAACGAGGTCATGGCGCGTGGCCATGCGGCCGCACGGTCGGCGTTGAAGCTGTGGAAATCGTCGAGAGAATCCGCGAAGACCCCCGGACTCCCACCGACCTCCTGCAGGCTGACCAGTCGCGCCGTCCGGTAGAAGAGGCAGTCCTCGACGCTTTTGGCCGTGACAGCACCACAGACCTGCGCCAGACGGGCTCGTGACTCGGCGTCGGAGGCGACTGCCGAGGCGATCAGGTCGAACGACTGCGTCAGTGCGGGCAACCGCTTTTTCTCGGTGTCCAACAGCGTCTCGAGCGTGCCCGACAGAATCGGGTAGTCGCTGCGGTACACACCGAGTCCGGCCACCACTGCTCCGATCGCGACGTCGAGATCATCAGCTGCCGGTATGTCGGCACCGCCTGCCGTGGCCTCGATCGCCCTGCGTAGCCGGGCACGTTCGGCCGGGAACGTCTCGGCGAGAATCGACATCTTCAGTTGTCGCTCCGTGGCTTCCACCCACAGGTGGTCGCCGCGGTCACCGGTGTATCGCTGATGCAGATCGCCCAGCGGCTCCTCGCCATCGGGATCGACCAGCACCGCACCCACGGCGCGTAAGACCTCGTAACCGGTGGTCCCATCCACCGGCAGGGACGGATCGAGCGGCTCGGATCGTGCCAGGATCTTCTCGATCAGCAGTACCCGATCCGGCCCGATGTCGGCCCGCAACCGTGCGAGGTACCCGGCCGGATCGGCCAGACCGTCCGGATGATCGACCCGGATCCCGTCGGTGAGGTCCTCGGCGATCAAATGGCGAACGAGGGTGTGGGTGGCGTCGTACACGGCCGGGTCTTCCTGACGCAGACCGGCCAGACCGTTCACGGAGAAGAATCTGCGGTAGCCGATGACACCCATGTTCCAGGGCACCAGCCGGTACGACTGTTCCTCATGCACTGCGGTCGCCGGTTTCGGGTGCGCTGGATCGTAGGTGCCCGGCGCCAGCGGGAAACGGTGTTCATAGAAGGCGAGTTCCGGTTCGCTGCCGTCGGCGTCGATCTCGAGGGCATCGAGGTCGTCGGCGGAACCGAGGACGGGCAGCGCGATCTTGCCCTCCGCGCCGTTGTCCTGAGACCAGTCGATGTCGAAATAGGTCGCGTACTCCGAGGAAGCACCGAGCCGCAACACATCCCACCACCAGGGATTCTGCCGCGGATCCTCGATACCGGTGTGATTGGGGACGATGTCGACGATGAGGCCGATACCGCGGGCGGTCGTCGCAGCCCGCAGTGCGCGGAGGCCTTCGATACCACCGAGCGAGGGGGAAACCTCTGGCGGCGGCACCCAGTCGTACCCATGATTCGACCCGGCCTGGGCGGTCTGGATCGGCGAGAGATACAGGTGGCTCACCCCGAGAGCCGCATAGTGATCGAGGTGCTCGATCGCGTCGGCGAACGTGAACTCGGCGTGTAGCTGAAGCCGATAGGTTGCCGTGAGCGGCAGGATCATGGGAGCTCCGGTGCTTGTTCGAGTACGGGTGGTCAATTCACCTTGCGGAGTACCAACAACGACCGTTCTCTAACCAGGAGGCCGGTCTCGGCCCGTGCGCTCACGGAACTGTCACCCACAGGGTTGGCGGTGTCGAGGACACCGGCCCACTCCTCGGCGTAGAAGGCCGTCGGCACCCGGAAGTTGATCGGCTCGTAGTGCGCGTTGAAGCACATCAAGAAGTCGTCGTCCCGTACGACCCGGCCTCGCACATCCTTCTCGCCGATCGCGGATCCGTTCAGGAACACAGCGAGGGACTTGCCGAAACCGCTGTCCCAGTCGGCTTCGGTCATCTCCTCGCCGCCCGGGGTCAACCAGGCGATGTCGCGCGGTTGGTCACCCGAGCGGATCGGACGGCCCGCGAAGAACCGGCGGCGACGGAACACCGGATGTGCGGTCCGCAGAGCGATGACTTTCGAGGTGAAGGCGAGCAGGTCCGAGTTCTCCTCTGCCAGTGTCCAGTCCATCCAGGCGATCGGGCTGTCCTGGCAGTAGACGTTGTTGTTGCCGTTCTGGGTGCGGCCGATCTCGTCTCCGTGGGCGATCATCGGGGTGCCCTGGCTGAGCATGAGGGTCGCCAGGATGTTGCGTTGCTGGCGGGCCCGTAGACGCTCGATCTCCGGATCGTCGGTCGGCCCTTCGACGCCGCAGTTCCAGGATCTGTTGTGGCTTTCGCCGTCCCGGTTGTCCTCACCGTTCGCATCGTTGTGCTTGTCGTTGTACGACACCAGGTCTCGCAACGTGAAGCCGTCATGTGCGGTCACGAAGTTGATGCTGGCGCTGGGGCGGCGCCCGGTCGCTTCGTACAGGTCGGACGATCCGGTGAGGCGAGAGGCGAACTCGCCCAACGTTGCCGGCTCGCCGCGCCAGTAGTCGCGCACGGTGTCGCGATATTGGCCGTTCCACTCGGTCCACAGTCCGGGGAAGTTCCCGACCTGGTAGCCACCCTCGCCCACGTCCCAGGGTTCGGCGATCAGCTTGACCTGGCTGACCACTGGATCCTGTTGCACGAGATCGAAGAATGCGGACAGTTTGTCGACGTCGTGCAGTTCTCGGGCCAGAGTGGATGCCAGATCGAAGCGGAAACCATCGACGTGCATCTCGAGCACCCAGTACCGCAGCGAGTCCATGATCAGTTGCAGCGTGTGTGGATGCCGGACGTTGAGACTGTTGCCGGTGCCGGTGTAGTCCATGTAGTGCCAGGGTTCACCGTCGAGAAGCCGGTAGTAGGCGGCGTTGTCGATCCCGCGGAACGCAATACTGGGTCCGCGGTGGTTCCCTTCGGCGGTGTGGTTGTAGACCACGTCGAGGATGACCTCGATACCCGCCTCGTGAAACGCGCGCACCATCGCCTTGAACTCGGGCACGGCGCTGCCGGCCTTCTTGTTCGACGCGTAGTCGGCGTGGGGCGCCATGAACCCGAAACTGTTGTAGCCCCAGTAGTTCTTGAGTCCCTGGTCCAGCAGTGTCTGGTCCTGCATGAACTGGTGCACCGGCATGAGTTCGATCGCAGTCACACCGAGATCGGTCAGGTGGTCGATGATCGCCGGATGCGCCAGCCCCGCGTAGGTGCCGCGCAGTTGCTCCGGGACCTCGGGATGCGTTGCGGTCATGCCCTTGACGTGCGCCTCGTAGATGACGGTCTCGT
This sequence comes from Williamsia limnetica, assembly GCF_003217475.1. GTDB lineage: Bacteria > Actinomycetota > Actinomycetes > Mycobacteriales > Mycobacteriaceae > Williamsia > Williamsia limnetica. The sequence continues at coordinate 80,333 of NZ_QJSP01000009.1, forward strand.
AGTAAGGCCGATTGGGTGCGCGGTCGTGCTGCCAGTCGAAGAACGGGTTGATCACGACCGAGGTCATGGTGTGCCCCAGTGAGTCCAGCCGTGGTGGTTCACCGAACAGCGGATCAGGCGGTTCAGGTGTCGGTTCGCGTTCCGGTTCGGCGAGGGTCGTATCCGGGCCGGCGTCGGGGTCGTCTTCTGGTGCGGCGACGGCGATCTCGTCGGTGCCGGCGATGACGTCGTCCGGGCCGGCCTGGACGGAGGGCGTCTCGCGTTCAGTAGGTTCGGCCTCGCGCTCATGGGTCTCGAGCACGATTGGATAGGAGTACAGGGAGGCGTCGCCGTCGAACTCGCCGTGGAACGCTTTGCCGTAGGGATCGACGAGCAATTTCGACGGGTCGCACCGTAGACCCTGATGAGGATCGTACGGACCGTGCACCCGGTACCCGTACATCTGGCCCGGCGATATCGAGGGGAGGTAAGCGTGCCAGACGTAGCCGTCGACCTCTTCGAGCGAGATGCGGGTCTCGGAATTGTCTTTGCCGATCAGGCACAACTCGACCTTGGTGGCGACCTCGGAGAACAGCGAGAAGTTCGTTCCGGCGCCGTCGAACGTGGCGCCCAGCGGGTAAGCGGTACCGGGCCACACCATCAGCTCGGCGGCCATGGCATGGCTGGGGCCATTCGTGGAGCTGTTCGCGGCGGCGTCCGCCGAGATGGTGTTCGTCGGTGCGGCCACGTCGGTATCTACTGGAGCACCGGTGACCCCGGCGGGCGCACCACCCTCGGGCGGCGTCATCTGCACCCTCGTTTTTTCATGGCTTGACCCTACTTGTCGGTGGAGTGGGTGGCATGTCCAGCGCAGACAGGGTGCATCGTGCGGACCGGCCGGTGAATGTGCTGATCAGGTCCAGGGGAGCGCGGCCTGCATCTGCCGTTGCAGTTCGGGGATCAGACTGCGGACAAACGTCGCGCTGAGGTGGTGGATGTCGTGGTAGACGATGATGTTTCCCACAACGGCGGGACACTGTGTTTCGTTGCACATCCCGGCGGTGAGGTCCAGTGGCAGCACGTTCGGGTGATCTTTCACGATGTCCAGCGTGGGATTCGTGGGGGCGAATGAGGAAGCACGCGAGGTCGAGCACTCGTCGACATCGTTGTTCGACAGACAGTCCGGGGTGTTGATCGTTCCGTCCCCGTTGTGCGGCCACGAGGTGTCCCGCATACCGAGCACCGGAATGCCGGCCGCACCGAACTGGTCGAAGATGGGCAGGTAATCGTCGGGAACCCAATCGCCCGGCTCGTAGTCGCGAGGCCGGGTGGAGTTGGTGAAGACCGCATCGGGCTTGTCCGCGATGATCTGCGGCACCACCTTTTCGACCCAGTCGTGACACTGCGGGTACGGCACACCCGCTTGTTTCGGAACGAGTTCTGTCGACAGCGGGCAACCCATCTTCAGGTACGTCTTGATCTTGAAGTGGTTCTGCTTGCCCAGGATGTCCAGAGCAGTGATCCACATCTCGGCATGTGACCCGCCGGCCAAGGCGATCGTTTTGGTCGCCAAGGGATCTCCGTAGACACCGACGTGCACGCCGTCGTCCTTGAAGTCGCTGATGTGGCCGTTGAACGACGTCGCGGGCAGGTCCTTGACGACTTGCAGCGGCGAGGGTTGTGGGTCGACGTGCGGGACCGGCGCGTTGTCGAGCAGCGCACGGGCTCCCGGGTACACCCGCGGATCGAGGTTGGTGGTGTCCACGGTCATGTGTGCCACGTGGTAGTCCCAGGCCTTGAAACCGCCGGTCATGACGATGGCGCCGACGACGAGCATGGTGGTGACGACGGTGCTGTAGTTCAGCATTCGTGCGCGCCATGGGCTGACCGGCGCGGCGTGGGCCGCGTGGTGATGTCTGGTCGGACTTCCCTTGTGCGGCGGATTCTCCTTGTGGATGGATACGGATCGAGGCGCCCGCAGCGGTTCCTCGATGTATCGCTTGGTCAGCCACGCCATCGCGATCGACACCGCGATCAACACTGTGCCCTCGACGATCGAGGCGTGGTTCTTGTCCCGCCACGTCAGATAGAAGATGAGCAGCGGCCAATGCCAGAGGTAGAGCGCATAGGAGATGGAACCGAGCCACACCATCTGCCGAGTGGACAGTCCCTGATTGACCAACGGCTGGTCCGTCTTCGGACCGTGCTGGAGACCGGTCGCGCCGGCCCAGATGATGGCGAGGGTCGACAGCACCGGAACCAGCGCCCAGGGGCCCGGGTACTGCTCGACGCCGACGATCCACCAACCGCAGGTGATGATCATTCCCAACGCGACGATGGCGACCAGGCTGCGGATGAAGTTGGAGACCCGCCACTTCGGCATCCAGATCGCCAGGAGGCCACCGGCAAGCGGCTCCCACGCGCGGGAGATGGTGTCGTAATAGTTGAACTGCTGGTTGACCTCCATGCGCATGTGAGCCCAGTAGAACGACACCGCGGCTACCCCGAGGATGGCGAGAAAGACCACCACCCGGATCACGGTGGGGTCGGCCAGTTGCTTGACCCCGGCCCGGACCAGCACCTTGATCGCACCGGCGAACGCGAGTGCGGTGAGCATGGTGATGACGAAAAATTGGCCCTGCACCGACATCGACCACAGGTGCTGGAGGGGGCTGTTGGCGGAGCTGGCCGCAGTATAGTCCTGCGAATTGAACGCCAGATGCCAGTTCTGGTAGTAGAAGAGGCTCGCGATGACCTCTTTACCGGTCGACACCCACCGGGTCTGGGGAAAGATCAGCAACGTTCCCAGACTGATGACCATGAGGATCGCCACCAGCGCCGGCAGTAGTCGCCGGGCCAGTCGGGTGAGTCGTTTCGTCGGATTGACGGTGTGCCAGAGCGAGGCGCGGTCGTCCTGGCTGACGATCACATGACGCAGCAGCGATCCGACGAAGAAGTAGCCCGAGAGGGTGAGGAACACATCGACGCCGCCGGAGACCCGTCCGAACCAGATGTGAAAACACGCCACCAGCACGATGGCGAGGCCGCGAAGGCCGTCGAGGTCAGTGCGATAGGAGGGCACGGTGTCGGCAGGAACCGACGGCGGCCGACTGTCCACACTGGGCGAGGCTGTCAACTGGTTGTGTCTCACTTGTCCGGTTGCGCTGAATTCGATTGCGCTGAGATCGTGTTGCTTCCCAGCGTCGGTTGGGCTGTTCCGGCACGTAATGTACCTGCTCTTGCTTAGAATCCCCGGCCGGGAACGCCGGACGGGGCTCACTAAGGTGGAGCAGTGCCCCCATTGCCCGAGTTTTCGAACCCCCGAGCACCGTTGTCGGCGCGGGAGATCGCGCGCATCGATTCCGAACTGATCTGGCACCCCTACGGGACCCTGCCGCATCCCGATCCGGCGCCCCGGGTGGTGCGGTCGGCAGCCGGTGTCCGGCTGACGTTCGCCGACGGGACGAGCGTCGTCGATGGGATGAGTTCGTGGTGGGCCGCCATCCACGGCTATGCGAATCCGGTTCTGGATGACGCCGCACGCCGCCAGCTCGACGCGATGGCACACGTCATGTTCGGCGGTCTGACCCACGAACCGGCCGCTCGGCTGGCCGAGCTCCTGGTCGAGATCACGCCGGAACCACTGCGCACCGTGTTCTTCTGTGACTCGGGATCGGTGTCGGTCGAGGTTGCGGTGAAGATGGCGTTGCAGTTCTGGCGGGCGCGGGGCGAGCCGCGGCGCACCCGGTTGCTGACCTGGCGCGGCGGCTATCACGGGGACACCTTCACCCCGATGAGCGTGTGCGATCCCGAGGGCGGAATGCACACCCTGTGGACGGACGTGCTGACGCCGCAGGTGTTCGCCGACGCACCACCCGCTGAATTCTCGGCCGATTACGTCACACATCTGGAAGACCTGGTCACCGCGCACTCGAACGAACTGGCCGCTGTCATCGTGGAGCCGGTGGTGCAGGGCGCCGGCGGCATGAGATTCCACGACGCGCAGTACCTGACCGAACTGCGCCGGATCTGCGACGAGCACGGGCTGTTGCTCATCTTCGATGAGATCGCCACCGGGTTCGGACGCACCGGTGCGTTGTTCGCCGCGGACCATGCCGGGGTCTCACCCGACATCATGTGCCTGGGCAAGGCGCTCACCGGTGGTTACCTGTCGATGGCCGCAACACTGTGCACTCGTGCGATTGCCGACACCATCTCCCGTTCCGAGGTCGGGGTGCTCGCGCATGGCCCGACCTTCATGGCCAATCCGCTGACCTGTGCGGTGGCGCTGGCCTCGACCGAACTCCTGCTGGCCTCGCCCTGGCAACAGCGGGTGGCGCACATCGAAGAGCGATTGACCACGGGTTTGGCGCCACTGGCCGGGCTGCCGGGGGTTCGGGAGGTCCGGGTGAAAGGCGCCATCGGCGTCGTACAACTCGATGAGCCGGTCGACATGGGCCCCGCGACCGATGCGGCGGTCGAGGCGGGACTCTGGCTGCGACCCTTCCGCGACCTCATCTACACGATGCCGCCTTTCATCTGCTCCGAGGACGACCTCGACATCATCGTCGGTGGTATCGGCGCGGCGGTCGCCGCGGTGATCCGACCTGACGAGAGTGTCTGACCGAAAGGTCAGTGGTGGGTGCCGGTCGACGACCGCGCCTATGAGACGCTCTTTGGCAGTGAACCCGATGACATCTCCTGATACGGCGACCGCGCTCAGCTGGCTGGACGAGGCCGCGGATGTGCGCGAGGCCGCGGGCCTGCATCGCACGTTGATGCCGCGTGCCGCTGACAGTGACCTGCTCAACCTGGCGTCCAACGACTACCTCGGGCTGTCCCGTGAGCCGTCTGTGATCGCCGGCGCGCGCGACGCCCTCGAACGGTGGGGTGGCGGCGCCACGTCGTCGCGGTTGGTCACCGGGACCACCACACTGCACAGCGACCTCGAGGACGACCTCGCCGCTTTCCTGGGGTACGAGTCGGCCCTGGTGTTCTCGTCCGGGTATCTGGGGAACGTCGGGGCGGTATCAGCGCTCATGGGGCGTGGTGACCTGATCATCAGCGACGGCGGCGCGCATGCTTCGTTGATCGACGGATGCCGCCTCTCGCGCGCACGGGTGGTGGTGGTCGATCGCGGTGATCACGCTGCAGTCCGTCGCGAACTGGGTGGCCGAGCCGAAGAGCGCGCCATGGTGGTCACCGACTCCGTGTATTCCATCGATGGTGCAATCGCGCCGGTGACCCAGCTGTACGCGGCGACCCGCGACCACAACGCGGTCCTGCTCGTCGACGAGGCCCACGCACTCGGCATCCGGGGCGCCGGGGGCCGCGGGGTGCTGCACGAAGCGGGACTGTCCGGAGCGCCGGATCTCGTTGCGACCGCGGTCCTGTCCAAATCGCTCGGCTCGCAAGGAGGTGTGGTGCTCGGGTCGTCAGCGGTCCGCGATCACCTCATCGACCGAGCCCGGAGTTTCATCTTCGACACCGGACTCGCTCCGGCAGCTGTGGGTGCCGCGCAGGCAGCATTGACCCTGTTGCGGCACCGTCCTGAACTCGCGGTTCGGGTGCGGTCGAATGCCGCACGCCTCGCCCAGCTCTGCGGCGGAGAGGTCCCTGAGGCCGCAGTGGTGTCGATCGTCCTCGGTGACCCGGGGCGCGCCCTCGATGCTGCGCAGCGATGCCGGGACCGTGGAGTTCTGGTGGGCTGTTTCCGGCCGCCATCGGTTCCACCCGGGACATCGCGTTTGCGGTTGACGGTCCGAGCCGACCTCACCGATGACGACATCACGAACGTCGCCGAGGTCGTCAACGCCGTCCTCGCCGAAATCTGACATGCGTCGCGCCGAGCGTTCCGAAACAACCGCGAGTGGAGCGCCATCGTGAGACTCGTGATCACCGGCACCTCGACAGATGTCGGGAAGACGGTCGCAACCGCAGCGCTCGCGGCCGCGGCGATCGGTGCCGGCGCCTCCGTTGCCGTCTGTAAACCCGCACAGACCGGGGTGGGGCCAGGCGAGCCGGGCGACCTCGCCGAGGTGAGTCGGCTGAGCGGGGTCACCGCCACCGCGGAGAGCTATCGGTACCGCGACCCTCTCGCGCCGGACCGCGCCGCCCGCCGGGAGGGTGCACCGTTCGCCGACCTCTCCACCATGTTGTCGGCGGTGTCCGAGTTCGACGACCGAGATCTGGTCCTCGTGGAGGGCGCCGGGGGAGTGCTGGTGCGCCTGGCGCCGGACATCACGATCCTCGAGGTGGCGGCCGGCCTGGACGCGCCGTTGGTGGTGGTTGCCGCTGCCGGACTGGGCACCTTGAACCACACCGAATTGACCGTCCGTGCCATTCGCGCTGCGGGCCTCGAATGTGCCGGCATCGTCATCGGTTCCTGGCCTGACGAACCCGATCTCGCGCAGCGGTGCAATCTCGAGGACCTGCCGCTGGTCACGGGAGTCCCCATCGTCGGCAGGATCCCGGCAGGCGCCGGCTCTTTGGACCGGCAACGTTTCGGCGCTCGAGCGCCCGAATGGTTCGACGCCGGTTGGCTGTCGCGGCTTGTGGTGCACCCCAAGTCCGCCGACGCAGGTGATAGGGCACACTAGGACCGCAAAGTGTCATGACGAGAGGGAGGCCCAACGTGACCCAGGCGCCAGTACGCACGGACATTCTCGACGTCGCGCGTGAGCAGGTGTTGGAACGCGGTGAGGGTTTGAGCCAGGAGCAGGTGCTGCAGATTCTGCAGTTGTCCGATGACCGGCTGACGGACCTGCTGCAGCTTGCCCACGATGTGCGGATGAAGCACTGCGGACCCGAGGTCGAGGTGGAAGGCATCATCTCCCTCAAGACCGGTGGCTGTCCTGAGGACTGTCATTTCTGCTCGCAATCGGGTTTGTTCGCGTCCCCCGTGCGTAGCGCGTGGATCGACATCCCGGCGCTGGTCGAGGCGGCCAAGCAGACTGCGAAGTCGGGTGCCACGGAGTTCTGCATCGTGGCGGCGGTCCGCGGCCCGGACAAGCGTCTGATGGCTCAGGTCGCGGCGGGTATCGAGGCCATTCGCGCGGAGGTCGACATCCAGATCGCCTGCAGCCTGGGCATGTTGACCCAGGAGCAGGTCGACGAGCTCAAGGCGATGGGGGTGCACCGCTACAACCACAACCTCGAGACCGCGCGGTCGCATTTCCCGAATGTGGTCACCACCCACAGCTGGGAAGAGCGTTTCGGGACGCTGAAGATGATTCGCGAGGCCGGCATGGAGGTCTGCTGCGGCGGCATCCTGGGCATGGGCGAGTCGCTCGAGCAACGCGCCGAGTTCGCTGCAGACCTGGCGGCACTCGATCCCGACGAGGTTCCCCTGAACTTCCTGAACCCGCGACCGGGCACCCCGTTCGGCGACCTCGACGTCCTGCCGGCCGCAGAAGCTCTCAAAGCGGTCGCCGCGTTCCGGTTGGCGTTGCCCCGCACCATCTTGCGGTTTGCCGGTGGCCGCGAGATCACCCTCGGCGATCTCGGTGCCAAGCAGGGCATCCTCGGTGGCATCAACGCGGTCATCGTGGGCAACTACCTGACGACCCTCGGTCGCCCGGCCGAGACCGATCTGGATCTGCTCGAGGAGTTGCAGATGCCGATCAAGGCCCTCAACGACTCGATTTGAGCGCGAGCCCACTCGTGAGCGACATCCCGACGCCACTGGCGGCGCCGTTGGTGTTCGGGGTGTACACCGGGGTGAAACTGGACGTCGAGGATCCGCAATCCATCCCGCGTGCAGCGCAATTGGGTTTGGAGCCGCCGCGCTACTGCGGTCAGTGCGGACGTCGGATGGTGGTACAGGTGCGCCCCGACGGCTGGTCGGCCCGCTGTTCTCGGCACGGTACCGTCGACTCCGTGGAGCTGACACAGCGTTGATGGGCAATGGTCGGTCCGGGCTGTTCGCGGCGACGGGCGTGGCGGCGACCGGGATCATCTGGGGCGTCACCTGGGCCTTGCTGACACCAGGTATCGAAGGTCGCGTCGTCGACGATGGCCGGGCGGTCGCCATCGGCGACGCGACAGCCGAGTTCGGGGCGATCGCGCGCTTCTTCTGCCTCGCGCTCGCGGCGGGCGTCGTCCTGGCGATCGTGTTCTGGTATCCGCCTGTGCTGCGCGGCCCCCTTGGGGTCGCAGGCTTGTCCGCTGGGGCGGTCGCGGCGGGGATCATCGCGGTCTGGGTGGGCGATGCTGTTGCACGACAACGGGTTTCCGGTCGGGACGGTGTTGCGGTCGGCGGTGAGTTCACTCAGCCACCGACTCTTCGGATCGACGGCGCGCACCTCGAGGCGCTGGGCGGGCTGAGCGTGTCGTGGGTGTTGCTGGCGGTCGCACCACTGACCGCGCTGGTGACGTACTTCCTGCTCGTCGTGATGAACCGAGAAGCCGATCTCGGCCATCCATCCTCGGCGGCCTCTGCCTCGACCGGCGAGTGAGCCATCGCACAGGTGAGGACCTTGCCCCGGCAACAGTTGTAGTTTCACAATAGTTAGGTGAACTCAACTACAGGCACGCTCAGTCCGCGCCGTAAGGCGGCGATCTTGGCGACCTGTTGCCTCAGTCTGCTGATCGTCTCGATGGACGCCACCATCGTCAATGTCGCCATCCCGTCCATACGGAGCGACTTCGACGCCACGTCGTCGCAGTTGCAGTGGGTCATCGACGTCTACACGCTCGTCCTGGCGAGCTTGCTGCTGCTGTCCGGGACGATGGCGGATCGCTTCGGGCGGCGTCGGGTCTTCCAGATCGGGTTGAGCACGTTCGCGCTCGGATCGTTGCTGTGCAGTCTGGCGCCGACCATCGAAGTTCTCATCGCAGCCCGTTTTCTCCAGGCGGTCGGCGGTTCCATGCTCAACCCGGTGGCGATGTCGATCATCACGCAGACGTTCTCCGGCCGCGTCGAGCGAGCGAGAGCGGTGGGGGTCTGGGGCGCGGTGGTCGGGATCTCGATGGCACTGGGGCCGATGGTGGGCGGCTTGCTGATCGACTCTTTCAGCTGGGAATCGGTGTTCTGGGTCAACCTGCCGATCTGTCTGATCGCCCTCGTCGCGACGGCACTCGTCGTGCCCGAGTCGAAGTCGTCGAAGGTCCGAGGGCTGGACCCCATCGGTCAGGGTTTGGCGATCGTGTCCATGGTCGGCATCATCGTCGGGTTGATCGAGGGCCCAGGCCTGGGCTGGAGCGATCCGCGAACCATCGCGATCTTCACTGTCGGCATCGTGGCCGGTGTGGCCTTCTGCCGCTACGAACTACGCCGCGATGAACCGTTCATCGAGCTTCGCTTCTTTCGAAGTATCCCGTTTGCAAGTGCAACCGTGATCGGAGTGTTCGCCTTTGCCGCGTACGGCGCGTTCTTGTTCATGATGTCGATCTACCTGCAGAGCATTCGTGACTATTCGCCGGTGCAGACGGGTCTGATGTTCCTCCCCATCGCCGCCGGAACTCTGGTGTTCTCACCCCTGTCGGGCCGACTGGTGGGCAAATACGGGACCCGGCCTTCTCTGGTGGTTGCCGGGTTACTGCTGGCGGTGGCGTCGGCTGCACTGACCCAACTGGGACAGTTCACGCCCAACTGGCAATTGCTCGCGGTGTTCGGGTTGTTCGGTATCGGGTTCGGCATGGTCAATCCGCCGATCACTACGGCCGCAGTCAGTGGGATGCCGCGGGATCGTGCCGGGGCCGCGTCGGCGATCGCATCGACCAGCCGACAGGTCGGGATCAGTCTGGGAGTCGCGCTGTCGGGAACGCTCGCCGGATCGGTCATCGCCGCCGACGCGAACTCGGCGGGTGCGGTGGGCGACATGGCCCCGTTGTGGTGGGTGGCGGTGGGACTGGCGCTCGGCATCGCTGCGCTCGGGTTCTACTCGACAACCGCAACGTCGGCATCTACCACGAAGCGGGTTGCGACGCTGTTCGCAGAGTCGGACGAAGAACCGATCGTGCAACCCACTGTTGCCAGGCGGGCTCGCGGGAGCAGTGATGAGTGAACGCCGCGACGAGGTCTGGCAGCTGATGGCATCGCTGGTGCACGGCAATCGCGATACCTGGCGCCGAGCAGTGATCGATCGTAGTGGGCTGCCTTTCAGTAGATTTCGCGTGCTCAGCCGGCTGGTGGACGGCCCGCTGTCGGTCAAGGCCCTGGCGGCCGCGGCCACGCTCGACGCACCCGCGACCACCGTCGCCGTCAACGATCTCGCCGAGCGGGGGCTGGTCGACCGGAAAGTGGACCCCGCCAACCGTCGAACGAAGATCGTGTCGTTGACCGGGTCCGGACGCGAACTCCTCGAGTCGGTCAGATCAATCGGCGATCCTGCCCCATCAGCTTTCGAGGCGCTGTCGGATGCGGAATTATCCACTCTGGGTGGCCTTTTGAAAAAGCTACATCAGGTCTCGCCGGTCAGGGCGGCGGACGAAGCGTCGCGAACTCGTCGGTGATCCGTAACCGGTTGTCGGCAAAGCGATACAGCGCCGGTGGCCGTCCACCGCTCGGTCCGGTCCGGCCGACTGTTCCCGTTGCGGTGATCACGCCGCGGCGCGACAGGATGCGGAGAAGGTTGGTCGAATCGACCGGGTAACCGAGTGCGGCGCAATAGATGTCGGACAGCGCCGACATCGAGAACTCTGGCGGCGCGAGTGCGAACGCGATATTCGTGTACGACAGTTTCGCGGCGAGCCGCGATCGCGCCCGCTCGATGATCTTGCTGTGGTCGAAGCTGATCTGGGGCAGCAGCGCCACCGGATGCCATCGGGTGTCGGGGGGCAGATTCGGTCGCGAATCCGAGGGCACCATGCCGAGGTACGACGACGCGATCACCCGTGGCCCCGGAATGCGGGCGGGTGCGGAGAACACCGTCAGCTGTTCCAGGTGTGCGACCTCACGGACATCGACCTTGTCCGCGAGTTGGCGAAGCGCGGATGTCCTGAGGTCTTCATCCGCGTGTAGAAGGCCGCCGGGTAGTGACCACGAACCGGCCTGCGGGTCGTACGCGCGTTGCCACAACAGCACCGACAACTGGGGGGCTTCGCCGACGTGGTGCTCGCGAACCTGGAATACGGCGCACAGGACCTCGTGGAGGACACTGGGCGCAGGCATGGCTGCGAGTGTAGTGGCTCGACAGCCCGGTGCCGGACCGGTCGAGGTGACCTGACGCGCGACGGTGATCGGCCCCACATCACCGCAGTGCTACCATCGGGGACAAGTTTTCGATCTATAGTCGAAAACCCAGCCCAGACGCCCAGGCCGGCCACCTGATGACCGGCGCCATGAACAGGAGGTGGTTGTCATGACCACCACGTCACTCACGCTCTCCTCGACCGAACCCGCCCATACCGGGGTCGAGCCGACGCCCGAATGGTTTGCCGAGATCAAGAGCCTCGCCAAGAAGCGCAACGCCACCCTGCTGGCCCACAACTATCAGTTGCCTGCCATTCAGGACGTCGCCGATCACGTGGGCGACTCACTCGCACTATCGCGCATCGCAGCAGAGGCCGAGACCGACGAGATCATCTTCTGCGGCGTCCACTTCATGGCCGAGACCGCCAAGATCCTGAGCCCTGACAAGCGGGTCCTGATCCCGGACGAGCGGGCAGGGTGTTCGCTCGCCGACTCGATCACTGCCGATGACCTGCGCGCATGGAAGGCCGACTTCCCCGATGCGGTGGTCGTCTCGTACGTCAACACCACAGCGGAGGTGAAGGGGCTCACCGACATCTGCTGCACCTCATCGAACGCGGTCGACGTCGTGAACTCGATCGACCCGGACAAAGAGGTGTTGTTCCTGCCCGACCAGTTCCTCGGCGCTCACGTCAAGCGCGTCACGGGACGGCAGAACATGCAGATCTGGGCGGGCGAGTGCCACGTGCATGCCGGGATCAACGGCGATGAGTTGACCGCCAAGTCGCAGTCACACCCCGATGCGGAACTGTATGTGCACCCCGAATGCGGTTGTGCCACATCGGCTCTCTACCTCGCAGGCGAAGGTTTCGTGCCCGCCGACAAGGTGAAGATCCTGTCGACCGGTGGCATGCTCGACGCCGCGCGGGAAACAGGCGCGACCCAGGTTCTCGTCGCGACCGAGGTCGGAATGCTGCACCAACTGCGCAAGGCCGCACCGAATGTGGACTTCCAGGCCGTGAACGACCGCGCGTCATGCCCGTACATGAAGATGATCACCCCGGCTGCGCTGTTGCGCTGCCTGCGTGAGGGTAAAGACGAAGTGCATGTGGCACCGGATGTCGCGGCGCGGGCGAAGCTGAGTGTTCAGCGGATGATCGAAATCGGCAATCCCGGGACAGGGGAGTGACGGGCAACCCCGCCGGCACCGCGGAGGTTGCGACCCTGATCGCGACCGCCCTGGATGAAGACCTACGTTACGGGCCCGACATCACCACGGCCGCAACGGTTCCTGCGGGCGCGGTGGCGACCGCGGTGCTGTCCAGCCGGCAACACGGTGTCCTGGCAGGACTCGACGTTGCACTCGAGGTCTTCGACGTGGTCGTCGGTGCCGGCGAGTACGAAGTCCTCGACAGACTCCACGACGGCTCCGAACTCGAACCGGGCACGACGATTGCCACCGTGCGTGGTCCGGTGGCCGGGTTACTCGTGGCCGAACGCACGGCACTGAACCTGCTCTGTCACCTGTCCGGTATCGCGAGCGCCACGGCCCTCTGGGTCGCGGAGGTCTCGGATACCGGGGCGCAGATAAGGGATTCCCGAAAGACTTTGCCGGGCATGCGTGCACTGCAGAAATATGCGGTGCGATGCGGTGGCGGTCACAACCACCGGATGGGTCTCGGCGACGCCGCCCTCATCAAGGACAACCACGTCGCAGCGGCGGGGTCGGTCACGGCAGCGCTGAACGCCGTGCGTGCCGCGGCGCCCGACATCGACTGTGAGGTCGAGGTCGACAGTCTCGAGCAACTCGACGAAGCCTTGGCGCTCAACGCAGAACTCGTTCTGCTGGACAATTTTCCGTTGTGGCAGACGCAGATGGCGGTGCAACGTCGCAATACGAAGTCCCCGTCGACGAAACTGGAGAGTTCGGGCGGGCTCACCCTCGACGTCGCGCAGGCGTACGCCAAGACGGGTGTCGAATACCTCGCGGTGGGAGGCCTCACCCATTCGGTGACCGCCCTCGACGTCGGGTTCGACTGGGTCGGCGGGTGACGGTCGGCGAGTAGTAGCAGCAGACCGCGTTATTCCGCGTTGTGGCACTTCTCGCAATCGTCATTCATGCGCTCATGCGTATGTAGGCTCGAATTCGGCGGTTCCGCCCATCCCACCCGAATTCCGGAGGTAAGAACACGTGCCGACAATCAATGCCTACGCCGCGCCGTCCGCGAGCGAACCTCTGGCGCCGACCACCATCGAGACGCGTGACGTCGGTCCGTCCGACGTGCGCATCGCCATCGCCTTCGCGGGAATCTGTCACAGCGACATCCACACTGCGCGCGACGAGTGGGGTGGCACGCGCTACCCCGTCGTACCCGGTCATGAGATCGCGGGCACCGTCGCCGAGATCGGGTCCGAGGTCACCAAGTACCAGGTCGGGGACCGGGTCGGCGTGGGATGTTTCGTCGACTCCTGCCGCGAGTGTGAACCCTGCCTGCTCGGCCAGGAGCAATACTGCGAGAAAGGCAATGTCGGCACCTACAACGCGATCGGCTCCGACGGGAAACCGACCACGGGTGGCTACGCCCAGGAAGTGGTGGTCGACGCCAACTACGTCCTGCGGATCCCCGACTCGCTGTCCCTCGATGTCGCGGCGCCATTGCTGTGCGCAGGCATCACCACGTACTCGCCGTTGCGCCACTGGGGCGCCGGACCGGGTAGACGAGTCGCCGTCATCGGGCTCGGAGGGCTCGGGCACGTCGGCGTCAAGATCGCCCACGCCATGGGCGCCGAGGTCAGCGTCATCTCCCAATCTCTGAAGAAGATGGAGGACGGCCTCCGCCTCGGAGCGAGCAACTACTACGCCACCGACGACCCCGACACCTTCAAGGCACTCCGCGGCAAGTTCGACCTCATCCTCAACACAGTGTCGGCGAACTTCGACATCAACAAGTACATGTCGATGCTGGCCATCAACGGGACGCTCGTCGAGCTCGGTCTGCCGGAGAAGCCCATCTCTGTGCGGGCGTTCTCGCTCGTCTCGAACCGCCGCTCGCTCGCCGGCTCGATGATCGGCGGGATCGCCGAGACCCAGGAGATGCTCGACTTCTGCGCGGAGCACAACATCGGTGCCGAGATCGAGGTCATCTCCGCCGACCAGATCAACGAGGCCTACGAACGTGTCGTCGCCTCCGACGTCCGCTACCGCTTCGTCATCGACAACACAACGCTGTAGCCCCGATAATGGGGCCTTCTGGCGACCAAAACCGCAGGTCGGCGTCGCCAGAACGACCCATTATCGGGAGGTCAGCGGTCGGCTCGGTCGCGGTCGGGCACGAGAACCCCGAGCAGGAAATTGACGATCGAGATCACGATCGATCCCCACACCGCGGTCCAGAAGCCGTCGACGCTCAGCCCGAAGTCGGTGGTCTCGGTGACCCACGCCGTCAGCAGCAACATCAGCGCGTTGATGACCAGGGTGAACAGGCCGAGGGTGAGGATGAGCAGCGGCAGGGAGAGCAGCTGCACGATCGGCTTGATCGCGGTGTTGACGATGGTGAAGACCAGGGCGATGAACAGCACCACCAGGATCTGGGCACCGGTGTCGCGTCCGTCGGTGGCGATCGAAATACCTCCGACGAGTGCGGCAGCGATCCAGATGGCGACGGCGTTGATCAGGAGTCGGGCAGCAAAGACCATGCGGAGAATCGTAGTGGTGTGGACCGCCGGTGAAAACGGCTGGCCGGACCGCATATCCTTGAGGTCAGTCCATGGCGAACTGTGGATCGTCGACCAATTGTCAGGAGTCAGTGTCCATGCTTGCCCGCACCGACCTTCGCGGCGGCAATGCCACCACCGCCCAGCTCCGCCGGGCGCTGCCGCGCGGCGCCACCGATGTCGACACCGTCCTGGAGCAGGTCAGGCCGGTCATAGACGCGATCCGGGAGCGCGGCGCCGTCGCAGCTCTCGAGTTCGGCCAGAAGTTCGACGGTGTCTCGCCTGACACGGTTCGGGTGCCGGCGGAGCGCATCGAACAGGCTCTGGCCGACGTAGCCCCTGACGTCCGTGCCGCGTTGACCGAGTCGATAGACAGGGCGCGCCGCGTCCATGCCGACCAGCGCCGCACCGATGTGACCACCGAGGTCAGTCCGGGCGGCACCGTCACCGAACGGTGGATCCCGGTCAGTCGAGTCGGTCTCTACGTGCCCGGCGGCAATGCGGTCTACCCGTCGAGCGTGGTGATGAATGTGGTTCCCGCTCAGGAGGCAGGCGTCGACACCCTGGTCGTATCCTCGCCGCCGCAGGCGCAATTCGGCGGCTTGCCCCACCCCACAATCCTCGCGGCGTGCGCGCTGCTCGGCGTGAGCGAGGTCTGGGCGGTCGGTGGAGCGCAGGCCGTGGCACTGCTGACCTATGGCGGTACGGACACCGATGGCGCCGACCTCGAGCCGGTCGACCTCATCACCGGGCCCGGCAATATCTATGTCACCGCAGCAAAACGCCTGTGTCGCAGCGTTGTCGGCATCGACTCCGAAGCGGGTCCGACCGAGATCGCCATTCTTGCCGACGATTCGGCCAACCCGGTCAATGTCGCTGCCGACATGATCAGCCAGGCCGAGCACGACGTGATGGCTGCGTCGGTCCTCGTCACCGACAGCGAGGCTCTGGCCGGCGCGGTCGACCGCGAGATCGATATCCAGGTGCAGCGGACCAAGCACAGCGAGCGCGTCCGTGAGGCGCTCGGCGGTACCCAATCAGGGATCATCTTGGTGGACAACGTCGATCAGGGTCTGCAGGTGGTCAACGCCTATGCCGCCGAGCACCTCGAGATCCAGACGCGAAACGCATCTGCCGTGGCCGCGCGGGTCCACAGCGCGGGTGCGATCTTCGTCGGCGACTACTCGCCGGTCAGTCTCGGTGACTACTGCGCCGGTTCCAATCACGTGCTGCCGACCTCGGGTTCGGCACGGCACAGTTCCGGGTTGTCGGTCCAGACGTTCCTCAAGGGCGTCCACGTCATCGACTACGACGAGGCCGCACTCAAAGAGGTCTCCGGCCACGTCCAGACCCTGGCCAAGGCCGAGGATCTGCCCGCGCACGGTGAAGCGGTGCGGGTTCGTTTCGCGGGGGGAGGCGCCGAGTGACGCCTACCACGAGTCGGATCTCTCTGGACGATCTGCCGTTGCGTCGGTCGCTGCAGGGACAATCGCCCTACGGCGCACCACAACTCGATGTGCCATTCCGGCTGAACACGAACGAGAACCCGCATCCGCCATCTCAGGCGCTGATCGACGATGTCGCAGTGTCGGTGCGTGAGGCGGCCACGCAGTTGCACCGATATCCGGACCGCGACGCGGTGGCGTTGCGGACCGATCTGGCTCGGTACCTCAGTGCTCGTACGGGCGTCGACCTGGACGCCGCGAACCTCTGGGCCGCCAACGGTTCGAACGAGATCTTGCAGCAGCTCCTGCAGGCGTTCGGAGGCCCGGGTCGCAGTGCGCTCGGGTTCGTCCCGTCGTACTCCATGCATCCCATCATCTCCACCGGCACCGACACCACCTGGATCGACGGCACCCGCAACGCTGATTTTTCCTTCGATCTCACAGGTGCCCTGTCGGCCATCGAGGAACTCCGGCCTGACGTCGTGTTCCTCACCTCGCCGAACAACCCGACCGGTGGTTCGATCACTCTCGACGAGATGCGCGCAGTTGCCACGGTGGCGCCGGGCATCGTCATCATCGACGAGGCGTACGGCGAGTTCTCGCAAGGCTCGAGCGCGGTGGCGTTGATCAGCGAGTTCCCCGCGACCGTCGTGGTGAGCCGGACGATGAGCAAGGCCTTCGCTTTCGCCGGTGGCCGCCTCGGTTATCTGGCAGCTGATCCCGCGGTCATCGACGCCCTGCTCCTCGTGCGCCTGCCGTATCACCTGTCGGTGGTCACCCAGGCGGCCGCGCGCGCCGCCCTGCGCCACGCGGACGACACCCTTGCGGGGGTCGCCGCGATCGTCTCGGAACGCCGGCGGGTGGTCGCGGCGTTGACGGGTTACGGATACGACGTGGTCCCCTCCGACGCCAACTTCATCTTGTTCGGCCGGTTCGCCGACGCCACTGCGAGCTGGCGGCACTACCTCGACGGCGGGGTGTTGATCCGGGACATGCATATCGAGGGACATCTGCGTGCGACGATCGGATTACCCGCCGAAAATGATGCGCTTCTCGCGCGGAGCGCAGAACTCGCACATACCGACCTGGTAGGAGAACCATGAGCAACTCGCCACGGGTGGCGCGGATCGAGCGGACCACGCGCGAATCCGCGATCACCGTCGAGATCAATCTGGACGGGACCGGCAACACCGACATCTCCACCGGTGTTGCCTTCTACGACCACATGTTGACCGCGTTCGGCGCGCACGGGAGCTTCGACCTCACCGTGGCGGCCAAGGGTGACGTGGAGATCGAGGCTCACCACACCGTCGAGGACACCGCGATCGTGCTCGGCCAGGCGATCCGCCAGGCCCTCGGGGACAAGAAGGGCATCCGGCGCTTCGGCGATGCATGGATCCCGATGGACGAAACCCTCGCCCAGGCCATCGTGGATGTCTCGGGCCGGCCCTACTGCGTGTTCAGCGGCGAGCCCGACCACCTGCTGACCACCACCATCGGCGGTAACCCAGGGGTGCCGTATCACACGGTCATCAACAAGCACGTCTTCGAGAGTCTCGCCATGAACGCCCAGATCGCATTGCATGTGCGCACGCTCTACGGTCGCGATCCGCACCACATCACCGAAGCGCAGTTCAAAGCCGTGGCCCGGGCCTTGCGCGCGGCGGTAGAGCCCGATGCAAGGGTTACCGGTGTGCCGTCGACGAAGGGCACGTTGTGAGCGCGGGCGACCGCACGGTCGCGATCCTCGACTACGGGTCCGGCAACCTGCGTTCCGCGCAGCGGGCGCTGGAGCGGACCGGCGCACAGGTGACGGTCACGTCGGAACCGAAGGTCGCGCTCGAGGCCGACGGACTCGTGGTGCCCGGCGTCGGCGCTTACGCCACCTGCATGGCCGGTCTGCTCGAGGTCAAGGGCAATCGGATCATCGATGAGCGACTCGCGGGCGGCCGTCCGGTCCTGGGGATCTGTGTGGGTATGCAGATCCTGTTCGAACGCGGCGTCGAGTTCGGCGTCGAGGCGGACGGTTGCGGTCAATGGCCGGGGACGGTCACCGCACTGCCCGCGCCGGTTCTGCCGCACATGGGTTGGAACACCGTCGAGAGCGCACCGGATTCGGTCTTGTTCGAGGGAATGCCCGCAGATGAGCGGTTCTATTTCGTGCATTCGTATGCGGCGCAGAACTGGGAACTGGCCGCGGATGGACCCTTGAAACCGGCCAAGTTGACCTGGTCGGAACACGGTGGCAGATTTCTCGCGGCAGTCGAGAACGGTCCGCTGTCCGCCACCCAGTTCCACCCCGAGAAGTCCGGTGACGCAGGTGCGCGGCTGCTGAGCAACTGGGTCCGGTCGCTCGGATGAGCGCGATCGCGCCCGACGTGCCCCCCGCTCCATGACGCAGCAACGGCGCTTCTCGTTCGCCCGGCTCGCCCTGTTCTCTCTCGGGGCGGGTGCACTGGTGTTGGCGATCTCGATTCCGGTGGTGATCGGACTGTCTCAGCTCTCACCCGTCGCGGCGCTGATCGTGGCAGTTCTGGCGCTCGTCCTCGCCGTGGCCGCGATGGGTATCGTTGCCAACCGGATGGTCGACCGCGCGGCCGACCAGATGCGCGCGGAATCCGACCCGACATCAACAACTGAGGGAGATTGACACAGCATGAACGCCCGACTTGAACTGCTTCCGGCGGTCGATGTGGCCGACGGCCAGGCGGTGCGCCTGGTGCAGGGCGCGGCCGGCAGTGAAACCTCCTACGGTTCACCGCGCGACGCGGCGCTGACGTGGCAGCGCGACGGTGCCGAATGGGTGCATCTGGTGGATCTGGACGCCGCGTTCGGGCGGGGTAGCAACCGCGAACTGCTCGCCGGTGTCATCGACGAACTCGACGTGAAGGTGGAGTTGTCCGGCGGTATCCGTGACGACGATTCGCTCAAGGCGGCGCTGGCCACCGGTTGTGCACGCGTGAACCTGGGCACTGCCGCGCTGGAGAACCCGGAGTGGTGTTCGCGGTCGATCGGCGAGTACGGCGATCGCATCGCCGTGGGACTCGACGTTCAGTTCGTCGACGGCTCGTACCGTCTGCGCGGACGTGGCTGGGTGTCGGACGGCGGCGAGTTGTGGGACGTCCTCGAGCGACTCGAGCGGGACGGTTGCAGCCGTTACGTGGTCACCGATGTCACCAAGGACGGCACCTTGACCGGACCCAACCTCGAGTTGCTGCGCGAGGTGACCGCGAAAACCGATGCACCGGTGGTGGCGTCGGGTGGGGTCTCGACTCTCGAGGACCTTGTCGCGATCGCCGGACTCGTCGGTGAGGGCGTGGAGGGTGCGATTGTCGGCAAGGCCCTCTACGCCGGTCGGTTCACCTTGGTGGAGGCATTGGCGGCGGTCTCTTCATGACCACGGCCCCTTCGTGAGGTCCACCAGCGGGCTGCCTGCAGGCCTGGACCCCGAGCGACTGCTGGCGACGGCGGTCGACGTCCTCGACTCGGTGGCTGACCGCTTTCTCTCCGGCGTCGGCGCTCCCAGTGCTGTGGTCAAGGGACACAACGACTTTGCCACCGAACTCGACCTCGAACTCGAACGGATCATCACCGCCGAGCTCTCCGAGCGCACTGGCGTCGGGGTTCACGGTGAGGAGTTCGGCGGTCCGGAACTGAGCACGGGGACCGTCTGGGTCGTGGATCCGATCGATGGAACGTACAACTATTCGGCCGGGCTGCCCATCGCGGGAATCTTGCTCGCACTCGTCCACGACGGCCAACCGGTCCTGGGCCTGACGTGGTTGCCGATGTCCGGGCTGCACTATGCGGGTCTCGTCGGCAGCGGTCTCACGTGCAATGGCAAGCCCGTCGCCCCGATGCCCGACCTCTCCCTGAGTGAGGCGATGCTCGCGTTCGGTGCCTTCAACATCGCGAGCCGCGGGCGGTATCCGGGCGCGTTCCGGCTCGAACTACTCGGCGAGCTGAGCAGGCGGGCCGCGCGACTGCGATTGTTCGGCAGCACCGGCTTCGACCTGGCCCTCACTGCGAGCGGATCACTCGGCGGCGCAGTGAGTTTCGGGCATCACGCCTGGGACAATGCCGCCGGAGCCGCGTTGGTGCTGGCCGCCGGTGGGCAGATCAGCGACATCGAGGGCAGGCCCTGGTCGGTCACGTCACCCTCGATCATCGCCGCGAGCCCGGGCGTGCACGCAGAACTGCTGCAGCTGATCGGCAGGCTCGGCGAACCCGGCAATTTCACACCACCCGAGGAGAAGTACCGATGACCGTCGCTGTTCGGGTGATCCCGTGTCTCGATGTCGACGACGGCCGCGTGGTCAAAGGTGTCAACTTCCAAAACCTCCGGGATGCGGGCGATCCGGTGGAGCTCGCTGCGGCGTACGACGCGGCGGGCGCCGACGAGTTGACCTTCCTCGACGTCACCGCGTCGAGCGGCAATCGCGGCACGATGCTCGACGTCGTGCGGCGTACCGCAGACCAGGTATTCATCCCGCTGACCGTCGGTGGCGGTGTCCGAACCGTCGCCGACGTCGACATCTTGCTGCGGGCGGGTGCCGACAAAGTGGGCGTGAACACCGCCGCGATCGCCAACCCCGACGTGCTCGGGGAGATGAGCAGACATTTCGGCTCGCAGTGCATCGTCCTGTCCGTCGACGCGCGCACAGTGCCCGCCGGTGATGCACCCACCCCCTCGGGGTGGGAGGTCACGACACACGGTGGGCGTAAGGGGACCGGCATCGATGCGGTCGAGTGGGCTCGGCGCGGTCAAGACCTCGGTGTCGGCGAGATCCTGCTGAACTCCATGGACGCCGACGGGACCAAGAACGGTTTCGACCTGAGGATGCTCGCCGCGGTCCGCGCGGCGGTCGGGGTGCCCGTGATCGCCAGCGGCGGCGCCGGGGCGGTGGAACATTTCCCACCTGCGGTGCGTTGCGGGGCTGACGCGGTGTTGGCTGCTTCGGTCTTCCATTTCGGCGAACTCACCATCGGCGAGGTCAAGGACGCCCTGCGGGCCGAACACATCCCGGTGCGCTGAACACCGTACTGCGCACTATTTTTCGCACGAGGAGCTGATGGACATGCCACTGGACGCCCACATCGCCGGGCAGCTCAAACGCAACACCGACGGACTGGTCTGCGCCGTGGTGCAGGAGGCAGGCACCGGCCAGGTGCTGATGGTCGCGTGGATGGACGACGATGCACTTGCCCGCACCCTGGAGACCGGTGAAGCCACCTACTTCTCGCGCTCGCGCGGCAAACAGTGGATCAAGGGGGAGACCAGCGGTCACACCCAGAAGGTCACCGAGGTCCGCCTCGATTGCGACGGCGACACCGTGCTCCTGACCGTCGAACAGACCGGCGCGGCCTGCCACACCGGCGATCACACCTGTTTCGACGCAAACGTCTTGTTCACAACGATCTCGGGGCCTTCGTGATCTTCCGACCACCATCCATCGACTTCCGCGCGACAACAGTGAGGGGCACCAGACGATGCCGTTGATCCAGATCTCTCAGACCCCAGGCCTCAGCGACCGCGTGAAGCGCGAAACCATCGCAGCGGTGACAGACGCCTACGCGCGGGCCACCGGCAAGAACCCCGATTCGGTGTGGGTCACGATCACCGAGGTCCCGCGCTCGCACTGGGGCGTGGGCGGGGAGCCGCTCGGGCAATAATGGCGGGCTGGGAGACTAGGTGACGATGCCGAACAAGACCACCGCCGCAGCTGCTGCAGGCGGCTTCCCAGACACCACCACGTTGGCGCAGTTCCTCGAACTGGCCGCCGATCACCGAGTGGTACCGGTGACCCGCAAGGTCCTCGCAGACTCGGAGACGCCACTGGGTGCCTACCGAAAACTTGCCGGCGACCGACCCGGGACGTTCCTGCTCGAATCAGCGGAGAACGGGCGTTCCTGGTCGCGCTGGTCGTTCATCGGAGCAGGCTCGCCCGCGGCGTTGACCTCTGTGGACGGCCAGGCGCAGTGGTGGGGCACGCAGCCGGTAGGCGCCCCGTCGGGCGGTGACCCGCTGGCTGCCCTGGCAGAGTCCCTGAGAATTCTCGCGACCGATCGCTTCCCGGGGCTACCGCCGCTGACCGGTGGGTTCGTGGGCTTCCTCGCCTACGACGCGGTGCGGCGCCTCGAACGCCTCCCCGACACCACCGAAGACGATCTGAAGTTGCCGGAGATGCTGATGCTCCTAGCGACCGACATCGCTGCGGTCGACCACCACGAGGGCACGATCACCCTGATCGCGAACGCCGTCAACTGGGACGGGACCGACGATCGAGCCGAGAATGCGTATGCCGACGCGCTCGCGCGTCTGGACACGATGACCGCGGCGCTGGCGACCCCCGCTGCCTCGACCGTCTCCACGTACCGCAGCGCGGTGCCCGAGTTCGAGGCGCAACGCAGCCGCGAAGAGTACGGGACTATCGTGACCAGCCTGGTGTCGGAGATCGAGGCGGGCGAGGCGTTCCAGGTGGTGCCCTCGATGCGCTTCGAGATGAAGTCCGACGCGGACCCGATCGACGTGTACCGGGTGTTGCGCACGACCAACCCCAGTCCTTACATGTATTTGCTCCGGGTTCCCGGTAATGGTGGACCGGACTTCACCATCGTGGGTTCGAGTCCGGAAGCTCTTGTCACCGTGAAGGATTCGGTGGCCACGACCCACCCCATCGCGGGTACCCGGTGGCGGGGTGCCGACGAGTCCGAGGACCTCCTGCTGGAGAAAGACCTGCTGGCGGACGAGAAGGAGAACTCCGAGCACCTGATGCTCGTCGACCTCGGACGCAACGACCTCGGCAGGGTCTGCGAACCCGGCACGGTGGAGGTCCGCGACTACCGGCACATCGAGCGTTACAGCCACGTCATGCATCTGGTGTCGACGGTCACCGGCCGACTGAGGTCCGACAAGTCCGCACTCGACGCCGTCAATGCCTGCTTCCCGGCGGGCACACTCACCGGCGCACCCAAGGTGCGCGCGATGGAACTGATCGACGAACACGAGAAGACCCGACGCGGGTTGTATGGCGGCATCGTGGGCTACCTCGACTTCGCAGGAGACGCCGACACGGCGATCGCCATCCGCACGGCGGTCCTCAAAGATGGGCGCGCGTACGTGCAGGCCGGTGGGGGAGTCGTGGCGGACAGTGAACCCGATTACGAATACAACGAGGCCAGGAACAAGGCGAGCGCGGTGTTGCGGGCCATTGCTGCCGCCGGAACGATGACCAGGGTGAGCGGGGCCGGTCATGAGTGAGCCCACGGAGCCCACCCGGCCCGCGACGACGCCGGCAGCGCCATCCGCCCGGGCCGGTCGCGGCCGCCGTCTCGGGATCATCGCGGTGCTGCTCGGACTCGCCGCCGTTGCCTTCTGGAGTGCGTCACGAATGACCTGGGCCGAACTCATCGGCGCTGACGGCCTGGCGCCACCGCGCACCTTCACGGTGAAGGGATCGGACTGGACGCCGCTGCTGACCCCGCTCGCGCTGGTGCTCCTGGCCGGGATCGCCGCGTCGGCCTCCTTGCGTGGATGGGCCTTGCGGCTGACGGCGATCATCGTCGCCGCCGTGGCCGTACTCGGCCTGTTGCCCGCACTCACGCTGTTGACCGGCGACGATCACACCTCCTACGCCGCCGACGTCATCGACCTCCCCAACCGCTACCAGGCTGTTCAGGTCGACACCTCGATCCTGCCCGGTTTGATCGTCTGTCTCGGCACCCTGTTCGCGGTTCTGGGAGCTGTTGTCATGCTGCAGATAGCAGCTCGCGATGCGCCGATGTCGTCGAAATACAAGTCACCGGCGGCTCGGCGGGCCGAACTCGAAGAGCAGGTCTTCGCCCAGCGGGCTGCCGACGAGAAGGCCGCAGCCGCGGCACAGGCCGACCGCGATGGGGGACCCGAGTCGGCGCCGTCGCCGTCGCCCGCCGCCGAAGAAGACCCCGGAAACAACGAACGCTTGCTCTGGGACGCACTCGACACCGGTGACGATCCGACGATCGGTCCTGCAGACCGATGAAAAGTGACAGGTCTCACGAACACTGGCGGTACCCCGAATCTTCGTCTAACACGGCCGCAGCTACCCTTTGTGTACTGAAAACACGAGCAGCCGTGTCCATGACCAAGCAGGGCGCAACCTCGTCAGTCGCGCCAGAAAGGGGTTGATCATGAGCACGCAAACCGTCCTCGACTCGATACTCGCCGGAGTCAAGGCCGATGTGGCTGCCCGCGAATCAGTGATCGACTTCGCCGCGATCAAGGCAGCCTCCGCATCAGCTCCGGACCCCATCGATGCCGCAGCCGCTCTGCGCGAGCCGGGCATCGGGGTCATCGCCGAGGTGAAGCGGGCGAGCCCCTCCAAAGGCGACCTCGCCGACATCGTCGATCCGGCCGCTTTGGCGTCCGCTTACGAAGCCGGTGGCGCCAGGATCATCAGCGTCCTGACCGAGGAGCGCCGGTTCCGCGGTTCACTCGCAGATCTGGACGCGGTCCGCGCCGCCGTGCAGATCCCTGTCCTGCGCAAAGACTTCATCGTCGGTCCGTACCAGATCCATGAGGCGCGTGCCCATGGCGCGGACGTCATCCTGCTGATCGTCGCGGCGCTCGAGCAGAATGTGCTCTCGGCGCTACTCGATCGCACCGAGTCACTCGGCATGACAGCGCTGGTAGAGGTACACACCGAGGAAGAGGCAGATCGCGCTCTGCAGGCGGGTGCGTCTGTCGTGGGAGTCAATGCCCGCAACCTCAAGACTCTTGAGGTCGATCGCGACAGCTTTTCCCGGATCGCTCCCGGACTGCCTTCCCAGGTGATCCGAATCGCCGAGTCCGGCGTCCGTGGCACCGCCGACCTGCTGGCCTATGCCGGTGCCGGTGCCGATGCGGTACTGGTCGGAGAAGGCCTGGTCACCTCCGGTGATCCACGTGCGGCCGTCTCCGAACTCGTCACCGCCGGAACACACCCGTCCTGCCCCAAACCAGTCCGATAGGCACTGAGTCTCACTTATGACGTCGTCGTCTCCCGCACCCCTTTCCGATCTACCTTCCGCCAGCGCCGGCCTTGTCAGCCGTACCTCGCTGGAACCCGACCGTGGTGGCCACTTCGGTGTCTACGGTGGACGGCACGTACCCGAAGCGCTCATGGCCGTCATCGAAGAGGTCACAGCGGCGTACGAGAAGGTCCGCTCCGATGACGAGTTCCTCGGCGAACTCGATCGGCTGCAGCGCGACTACACCGGTCGGCCCTCACCGTTGTACGAGGCCACCAGGTTGTCCGAGCTGGCCGGCGGCGCACGGATCTTCCTCAAGCGAGAAGACCTGAATCACACCGGATCCCACAAGATCAACAATGTTCTCGGGCAGGCGCTGCTCGCGAAGAAGATGGGCAAGAACCGGGTCATCGCAGAGACCGGTGCCGGTCAGCACGGGGTGGCAACGGCGACCGCATGCGCGATGCTCGGCCAGGAATGCATCATCTACATGGGCCGGGTCGACACCGAACGGCAGGCTCTCAACGTCGCCCGGATGAGGCTGCTGGGCGCGTCGGTCGTGTCGGTGGAAACGGGTTCGGCGACGTTGAAAGACGCCATCAACGAAGCGATGCGCGACTGGGTCACCAACGCGCACGACACGTACTACTGCTTCGGCACCGCCGCGGGGCCCCATCCGTTCCCGGCGATGGTGCGCGACCTGCAACGCGTGGTCGGCCTCGAGACCCGGGAACAGATCCAGCGTGCGGCGGGACGGTTGCCCGACGCCGTGGTCGCGTGCGTCGGCGGCGGCTCCAATGCCATCGGCATCTTCCACCCGTTCCTCGACGACTCCGATGTACGCCTGATCGGTTACGAGGCGGCCGGCGACGGTGTCGAGACCGGCAAGCACGCCGCCACCTTCGCCGGCGGAACGCCGGGTGCGTTCCAGGGGGCCTATTCGTATCTGCTCCAGGACGACGACGGGCAGACGACGGAATCGCACTCGATCTCCGCGGGTCTGGACTACCCGGGCGTGGGACCCGAGCACGCATACCTCAAGGACATCGGGCGCGCCGAATACAGGCCGATCACCGACACCGAGGCCATGGATGCGCTCGCTCTGCTCAGCCGCAAAGAGGGCATCATCCCCGCCATCGAGTCGGCCCACGCCGTGGCCGGAGCGCTCAAACTGGGCCCCGAACTCGGCGCCGACTCGATCATCGTGGTCAACCTGTCCGGGCGTGGCGACAAAGACGTCGACACCGCCGCCAAGTGGTTCGGACTCTTCGAAGTGGATGGTCATGCCTGAAACCCCCTCGGCCGAATCTCGGCTGGGACCGCTGTTCGCCCGGTGCCGTGAGGAAAAGCGCAGCGCCCTCATCGGGTACCTGCCGGTCGGTTACCCCGACCTGCCGGGCTCGCTCGACGCGATGCGCACGATGGTCGAGGCCGGATGCGACATCATCGAGGTCGGGGTCCCGTACTCCGATCCGGTGATGGACGGACCGACGATCCAGGAAGCCGCCGAACAAGCGCTGCGTCAGGGTATTCGCGTCAAAGACGTCTTCAAGGCCGTGGAGGCGATCTCCGAGGCCGGTGGCAACGCCGTGGTGATGACCTACTGGAATCCGGTGTTGGCGTACGGTATCGACGCATTTGCCCGCGATCTGGCAGGAGCCGGCGGCCTGGGTTTGATCACTCCCAACCTGATTCCCGAAGAGGCCGACCAGTGGATCGCCGCCTCCCACCAGCACCAC
This sequence comes from Williamsia limnetica, assembly GCF_003217475.1. Classification (GTDB taxonomy): domain Bacteria; phylum Actinomycetota; class Actinomycetes; order Mycobacteriales; family Mycobacteriaceae; genus Williamsia; species Williamsia limnetica. The sequence goes on from NZ_QJSP01000009.1 coordinate 107,332, forward strand.
CTCGACCGGATTTTCCTCGTCGCTCCGTCGTCGACGGAGGAGCGGCTCGCGATGACCCTCGAAGCGAGCAGTGGGTTCGTATACGCCGCCTCGACGATGGGCGTCACCGGTGCTCGAGACAGCGTCTCGACGATGGCGCCCGAGCTCTGTGCCCGGGTACGACTGCACTCCGACATCCCGATCGGTGTCGGCCTCGGCGTGCGAAACAAGAAGCAGGCCGCCGAGATCGCCGGTTATGCCGATGGCGTGATCGTCGGATCCGCGTTGGTCAGCGCAGTGGCCGAGAGTTCTGACGCGCTTCGCGCGCTCACCGCCGAACTGGCCGAGGGTGTCCGCGCCGGACACACAGAGAGTGCCGAGGTCCATTCGTGAGCACCGAGGTGCTGGCCTACATCCCCAGTCCGTCGCAGGGTGTGTGGAATCTGGGCCCGTTCCCACTACGGGCCTACGCGTTGTGCATCATCGTCGGGATCGTCGTTGCCATCTTCTGGGGCAACCGACGCTGGGTGGCCCGCGGTGGCCGCGACGGAGAAGTTCTCGATGTCGCCATCTGGGCAGTGCCCTTCGGTCTGATCGGTGGTCGGATCTACCATGTCGCCACCGACTGGAGTACCTACTTCGGTGACGGACCGAAGAGCCCGATGGACGCCCTCAAGATCTGGGACGGCGGACTCGGCATCTGGGGTGCTGTGGCTTTCGGCGCGCTCGGTGCCTGGATCGGTGCCCGCCGGGCGGGAATCAAACTCCCTCCGTTCGGCGACGCGATAGCACCCGGCATCCTGCTGGCTCAGGCGATCGGCCGACTCGGGAACTACTTCAACCAGGAGTTGTACGGCGACCGCACCGACCTGCCGTGGGGTCTGGAGATCTTCGAGCGCTCGGACTCGTCCGGCTTCACGAGCCCGGGCCTGATCGACGGCAAATCCACCGGTGTGGTGTACGCCGTGGTGCAACCGACGTTCCTGTACGAACTGCTGTGGAACGTGCTGGTGGTACTGGCACTGGTCTACATCGATCGTCGGTTCCGGATCGGGCACGGGCGGTTGTTCGCCCTGTACGTCGCCGGCTACTGCCTCGGGCGGTTCGTCATCGAGACGCTGCGCACCGACACCGCGACGCTGCTCTGGGGTATCCGCATCAACCTCTTCACCGCGGCCATCGTGTTCGCATGTGCCGCCATCTACGTGGTGATCGCGCCCAAGGGTCGCGAGACCCCGGCCGAGATCTATCACCCGGGCAGCGGACCGGATCCCGCGCTCAGTGAGGACCCGGTCGACGGCTTCTTCGAGGACGAGGCTCCTGTAGCGACGAAGACGAAACCGGCCAAGGCCGCAACGCAGACTGTCGAGCCCGAGACCAAGTTGGCAGGGACCAGCACCGAAACAGAGACCAGGACCGACACAGGGACCAAGACCGACACAGGGGTCAAGACCGAAACAGAGACCAAGACCGAGGCCAAGCCTGCTGGAGCCAAGCCTGCTGAGGCCAAGCCCGCCGCGACCGAAGACAAGCCCGCCGCGACCGAAGCCAAGCCCGCCGCGACCGAAGCCAAGGCTGCCGAGTCCGCGGACGTCGATACCGAGGCGCCTGCCGGGTCAAAGCTCGACTCCGCGGCCAAACCGTATCGGAAGCCCAAGCCGGACACCGCAACCGGTGGAGACGACCAGTCCGTTTAGGGTCTGCTCACCTCTTGCTTGCCTGATATGATCGGCAGTCGCACCACGGCGAGTCTGTCGGTGCGCTCATTTCACCCCACGGGCCAGTGACGTCCTGAGGATTACTGGCTGGTTCCCTCGACTTGTCGAGGGCCTAGGCGTGGAGGTCGGATTTGCTGTTCTCTCAGCTCCCGGAAGCCCAGGGTCTCTACGACCCCGACATGGAAGTCGACTCGTGCGGTGTCGCGATGGTCGCGGACATCCACGGTCGACGCAGTCACGAGATCGTCGCCGACGGGTTGCTGGCGCTCGAGAATCTCGATCATCGCGGCGCCGCCGGAGCCCAGACGAACAGCGGCGACGGCGCGGGCATCCTCATGCAGGTCCCGCACGCGTTTCTGCGTGAGGTGGTCGACTTCGAGCTGCCTCCGGTCAATCTGAACGGCGAGAACACCTTCGCCGTCGGCAACTGCTTCCTGCCCGCTGATCCCGAAGCCAGATCACGAGCAGTGGCCCGGGTCGAGAAGCTCGCCGCCGAAGAGAACGTCACCATCCTCGGGTGGCGCGAGCTCCCGGTGGAGGTGGATGCCGCCGACATCGGGGAGACCGCCCGCAGCTGCATGCCGTACATGAGTCAGCTGTTCGTCAGCGGACCGTTGAACGCCGACGGCACCGCGCCGTCGGGACTCGACCTCGACCGCCTGGTCTATCCGTTGCGCAAGCGTTCCGAACGCGTCACCCCGGAGTTGGAGGCCGACGGCAGCGGGCTGTATTTCGCCTCGTTGTCGAGCCGCACCATCGTCTACAAAGGCATGCTCACCACGATGCAGCTGCCGCTGTTCTATACCGATCTGCGAGACGATCGCACCGAGAGCGCGATTGCGATCGTGCACTCCCGGTTCTCGACCAACACCTTCCCGTCCTGGCCGCTGGCCCACCCGTTCCGGTTCGTCGCCCACAACGGTGAGATCAACACGGTCCGCGGTAACCGCAACCGCATGCGGGCCCGCGAAGCCTTGCTCGAGACCGACCTGATCCCCGGCGACCTCACACGGCTGTTCCCCATCTGTACCCCGGAGGCTTCCGACTCGGCATCACTCGACGAAGTCCTCGAACTGCTGCACCTCGGCGGTCGCAGCGTGCCGCACTGCGTGATGATGATGGTTCCCGAAGCCTGGGAAAACGTCCCCGACATGGATCCGCGCCGACGGGCGTTCCTGCAGTTCCATTCCTCGTTGATGGAGGCATGGGACGGACCCGCATGTGTGACGTTCACCGACGGCACGCTGGTCGGGGCCGTTCTGGACCGCAACGGCCTTCGCCCCGGGCGCTGGTGGCAGACCCGAGACGGCAAGGTGGTGCTCGCGTCCGAAGCCGGTGTCCTCGACATCAGCAGTGAAGACATCGTCGCGAAGGGCCGGCTGGAACCGGGCAAGATGTTCCTGATCGACACGGCTGCCGGACGGCGGATCCCGGATGCCGAGATCAAGGGTCAACTGATCGACGAGCGGCCGTACGAGGAGTGGCTCCACGCAGGTCTGCTCGAACTGGCCCGGCTGCCGCAACGGCCGCGGTTCATCCCGACCCACGACTCGGTGGTGCGGCGACAGGTCTCGTTCGGCTACACCGAGGAAGACCTGCGGGTGCTGATCGCACCCATGGCCGCCTCGGGATACGAAGCTCTCGGCTCGATGGGCACCGACACCCCCATCGCGGTGCTCTCGCAGCGCTCACGGCTGCTCTACGACTACTTCGTCGAACTGTTCGCGCAGGTCACCAACCCGCCGCTCGACGCGATCCGCGAGGAGATCGTCACCTCGATGGCCCGCGTGATGGGCCCTGAGCAGAACCTTCTCGAGCCGACCGCCGCGTCGTGCAGGCAGATCCTGCTCCCGTGGCCGGTGCTGGACAACGACGAACTCGCCAAGATCGTGCACATCAATGACGAGGGCAACCACCGCGGACTGTCGGCGAAGGTGTTGCGCGCGCACTATCCGGTCGCCGAAGGAGGTCCCGGCCTCGAACGTGCGCTGGCAGACCTGCGGACGCGGGCCAGCGAAGCGATCGCGAGCGGGTTCCACACGCTGGTCATCAGCGACCGCGAAACCGATCGTGACAACGCGCCCATCCCGTCGCTACTGGCCACCTCCGCCGTGCACCACCACCTGGTGCGGACGAAAGAACGCACCCGGGTGGCCCTCGTGGTCGAAAGCGCCGACGCACGTGAGGTCCACCATGTCGCGCTGCTCATCGGATTCGGTGCGGCCGCGGTGAACCCCTATCTGGCGTTCGAGACCATCGAGGATCTCGTCCGGGAGGGCGAGCTGACCGGGGTGTCTGCATCGAAAGCGGTGCGGAACTATCTGCAAGGCCTCGGCAAGGGCGTGCTCAAGGTGATGAGCAAGATGGGTATCTCGACCGTCGGGTCGTACACCGCAGCGCAGTGTTTCGAGGCCGTCGGACTGTCGGGTGATCTGGTCCGGGAGTACTTCACCCGCACCGTGTCGCGGATCGGTGGCGTGGGCCTGGACGAGATCGCCGAGGAGGTGCGGCTGCGCCACCATCGGGCGTACCCGCCCAATCCGACGGAGCAGGTCTACCGGCGACTCGAGATCGGCGGCGAGTACCAGTACCGGCGCGAGGGCGAGCTGCACCTGTTCAGCCCCGAAACGGTTTTCCTCCTGCAGCATGCCTCGAAGTCGGGAAAGACCGACGTCTATCGCAAGTACAGCGACGAGGTGAACCGGCTCTCCCGCGAAGGCGGGACGCTACGCGGTTTGTTCGAGTTCGACACGCAAGGAAGAGAACCCGTGCCGCTCGACGAGGTCGAGTCTGTCGAGACGATCATGACTCGGTTCAACACCGGGGCGATGAGCTACGGCTCGATCTCCGCAGAGGCGCACGAGACGATCGCCATCGCGATGAACACCATCGGTGGCCGGTCGAACTCAGGGGAGGGCGGAGAGGACACCGACCGGCTGTACGATCCGATGCGCCGCAGTGCGGTCAAGCAGGTCGCGTCCGGTCGCTTCGGTGTCACCAGCGACTACCTCATCAACGGCACCGACATCCAGATCAAGATGGCCCAGGGCGCCAAACCCGGTGAGGGTGGCCAGCTTCCGGCATACAAGGTGTATCCGTGGATCGCCAAGACCAGGCATTCCACGCCCGGGGTCGCGTTGATCTCACCGCCGCCGCACCATGACATCTACTCGATCGAGGATCTGGCCCAGCTGATCCACGACCTCAAGAATGCGAACTCCCGAGCACGTATCCACGTGAAGCTGGTCAGCGCGATGGGCGTGGGCACGGTGGCGACCGGAGTGTCGAAGGCGCACGCCGACGTGGTGCTCATCTCCGGCCACGACGGCGGCACAGGCGCGTCGCCGTTGACGTCGCTCAAGCACGCGGGCACGCCGTGGGAGATCGGCCTGGCCGACGCGCAACAGACGCTGATGCTCAACGGATTACGCGATCGCATCACGGTGCAGTGCGACGGTGCGTTGCGGACCGGTCGCGACGTGATGGTGGCAGCGCTGCTCGGTGCCGAAGAATACGGATTTTCCACCGCACCCCTGATCGTCGCCGGCTGCATCATGATGCGCGTGTGCCATCTCGACACCTGCCCGGTCGGCGTCGCGACCCAGAATCCGAAGTTGCGGGCGCGGTTCACGGGCCAGGCGGAGCACATCGTGAACTTCTTCAAGTTCATCGCCGAAGACGTGCGGGAGCATCTGGCGATGCTCGGTTTCCGCACGCTCGACGAGGCGATCGGACGCTCCGACGCGCTGCACACCGCGCCCGGTGTGGCCCATTGGAAGTCGAAGGGACTTGACCTTTCCCCGATCTTCCAGCTGCCGGCGACCGATTCGCCGCGCCGCCGGATGCGCGGACAGGAACATGCCCTCGACAAGGCACTCGATCAGACCCTCATCCAGCTCTCCGAAGGGGCACTCGAGGACGCGCACCCGGTGCACCTCGATCTCCCGATACGCAATGTCAATCGCACGGTCGGAACCCTCCTCGGTTCGGAGGTCACCCGGAGGTACGGCGCCGACGGACTCGCGGAGGACACGATCACGGTGTCGCTCACCGGGTCGGCAGGTCAGTCGCTCGGGGCGTTCTTGCCGCCGGGTGTCACGCTGTCGCTCACCGGCGATGCCAATGACTACGTCGGAAAAGGCCTGTGCGGCGGCAAGATCGTGGTCAAGCCTCATCCCGACGCGACCTTCGTCGCCGAGGACCAGGTGATCGCAGGCAACACCATCCTGTACGGCGCCACCAGCGGGCAGGTATATCTCCGCGGCCGGGTGGGGGAGCGTTTCTCCGTCCGCAACTCAGGCGCCGTCGCTGTGGTCGAAGGTGTCGGCGACCATGCGTGTGAGTACATGACCGGTGGCCGCGTGATCATCCTCGGACCGACGGGACGCAATCTCGCTGCGGGTATGTCCGGTGGGATCGCGTTCGTCTACCAGCTGGATTCGTCGAAGGTGAATCAGGCGATGGTCGATCTACAGAGCCCCGACCCCGACGATCTGCTGTTCCTGCACGATCAGGTGAGCAGACACGTCGCGCTGACGGGCTCGGCGGTAGGGGCGTCGATGCTGGCCGACTGGCCGAGGCGCAGCCGGAAATTCACCAAGGTGATGCCCACCGATTATCAGCGCGTGCTCGACGCCGCGCGCATGGCCGAAGCGGAAGGACGCGACGTGGATTCAGCGATCATGGAGGCAGCTCGTGGCTGACCCGCGCGGATTTCTCGAGGTCGGCAAGGCCGAGGCGGTCACCCGGCCGGTGTACGAACGGGTCAACGACTGGCGCGACGTCTACGCCGACAACGACCCCCTCAAAGAGAACGAGAAGGTCGCCGAACAGGCGCGTCGCTGCATGGACTGCGGCATCCCGTTCTGTCATTCCGGGACGGCGGGCTGCCCGCTGGGCAACCTGATCCCGGAATGGAACGACCTGGTGCGTCGCGGCCGGTGGGATGCCGCCAGCGATCGCCTACACGCGACGAACAACTTCCCCGAGTTCACTGGGAAGATCTGTCCGGCGCCGTGTGAGTCGGCATGCGTGCTGTCGATCTCTGCGTCGACCACCGGCGGCAGCGTCACCATCAAGCGGATCGAGAAGACGATCGCCGAGGAAGCCTGGCGCGAGGGTCTGGTCGGTCCGCAGACGTCCATGACCCATTCGGGTAAGACCGTCGCGGTGGTCGGATCCGGTCCGGCCGGGCTGGCCGCCGCGCAACAGCTCACCCGCGCCGGTCATACGGTGACCGTGTTCGAGCGCGACGACCGCCTCGGCGGGCTGCTGCGATACGGCATCCCCGAGTACAAATTGCAGAAGTCGGACGTCGATCGGCGGCTGGGACAGATGCGGGCCGAGGGCACCGAGTTCGTCACCGGCTGCAACGTGGGCGTCGATCTGACCGTCGCCGACCTCCGGGAGCGATTCGATGCGGTTGTGCTCGCGGTGGGCGCGCTGGCGGCCCGGGACAACACCGCGGTGCCCGGACGAGACCTGAACGGCGTTCACCTGGCCATGGAGCACCTGGTGCCGGCCAATCGCGAGTGCGAGGGCGACGGCCCGTCACCGATCTCGGCGCGCGGGAAACACGTCGTGATCATCGGGGGCGGTGACACCGGTGCAGACTGTCTCGGCACCGCACACCGGCAAGGTGCGGCATCGGTCACACAACTCGACTACAACCCGGAACTGCCCTCCGACCGCGACGACAACAGATCGCCCTGGCCGACGTGGCCGCTCATCCTGCGTAGTTCGTCCGCGCATGCCGAGGGCGGCGCTCGCCGCTACGAGGTCGCCGTGCAGCGCTTCGTCGGTGACGATGACGGCAACGTCGTCGCCATGGTCCTGGCAGAGGTGACCGTCAAGCGCGACGACGACGGGAACCGAACCGTCGTCCCCATCGGCGACGAGTTCGAACTGCCCTGTGAGCTGGCGCTGTTCGCGATCGGTTTCGAGGGCGTCGAGCGCACCCACCTGCTGGCGGAGCTCGAGTTGACCCCCAACCGTCGAGGCGCGCTTGCCTGCGGCAGCGACTGGCAGACCGACGCGCCCGGCGTCTTCGTGTGCGGAGACGCGCACCGAGGGGCCTCGTTGGTCGTGTGGGCGATCGCCGAGGGCCGTGCCGCAGCGCGAGGCGTCGACGAATTCCTCATGGGTGAATCAGACCTGCCATCGCCGGTGCATCCGGCCGCGCTACCGCTGTCAGTCCGCTGAAACGCATATCGGCAGGAAACCTCATCTGCTTAACACAGCGAATTATGGGTGACGTCTTGGCTACTTACGTGGAGAGGATCGTCTGTGCGGACTAGGCTCGGCGAGGTGAATCGACGTACCAAAATCGTGTGCACCCTCGGACCGGCCACCGCAACCGACGATCGGGTGCGTGAACTGGTCGAGAGTGGAATGGACGTGGCGCGGCTGAACTTCAGCCACGGCAAACACCAAGACCACAAGGAGATGTACGACCGGGTCAGGAAGGCGTCCGACGTGACGGGACACGCAGTCGGCATCCTCGCCGACCTGCAGGGCCCGAAGATCCGTCTCGGGACTTTCGCTGACGGCCCCGTGCACTGGACCGCAGGCGACGAGGTCAGGATCACCGTCGAGGACTGTGCAGGCACCGCCACCCGCGTCTCCACCACCTACAAAGAACTGGCCAACGACGCCCAGCCGGGTGACCGCCTGCTCGTCGACGACGGAAAGGTCGGACTGACCGTCGTCGAGGTCGACAACAACGACGTGATCTGCACCGTCACAGAAGGCGGCCCGGTCAGCAACAACAAAGGTGTGTCCCTGCCCGGGATGAACGTCTCGGTGCCTGCGATGTCGGAGAAGGATGTCGCCGACCTCGAGTTCGCGCTGGCCCTCGGAGTGGACCTGATCGCGCTGTCGTTCGTCCGCTCGCCCGCAGACATCGAACTCGTCCACGAGATCATGGACCGGGTCGGCCGCCGGGTCCCCGTCATCGCCAAACTGGAGAAGCCGGAGGCCATCGACAACCTCGAAGCGGTGGTCCTGGCCTTCGACGCAGTCATGGTCGCCCGCGGCGATCTCGGCGTCGAACTGCCGCTCGAAGAGGTCCCACTCGTCCAGAAGCGCGCCATCCAGATGGCTCGCGAAAATGCCAAACCGGTCATCGTCGCCACCCAGATGCTCGAATCGATGATCGAGAACTCACGCCCCACCCGCGCCGAGGCCTCCGACGTCGCCAACGCCGTCCTCGACGGTGCCGACGCAGTCATGCTGTCCGGGGAAACCTCCGTCGGCAAGTACGTCATGGAGACCGTGCAGACCATGGCCAGGATCGTGAAGGCCGTCGAGAACGGGACCCGCGACGTGCCACCGCTCAGCCACGTCCCTCGCACCAAGCGCGGCATCATCTCCTACGCCGCCCGCGACATCGGCGAGCGTCTCGACGCCAAGGCCCTGGTGGCGTTCACCCAGTCCGGCGACACCGTTCGACGCCTGGCCCGCCTCCACACGCGGCTTCCCCTGCTCGCGTTCACGCCGCTGCCCGAGGTGCGCAGTCAACTCGCCATGAGCTGGGGAACGGAGACCTTCATCGTGCCGCGCGTGGAATCGACCGACGAGATGATCAAACAGGTCGACGCCTCACTGCTCGAGATCGGCCGCCTCAAAGTCGGCGACCAGGTGGTCATCGTGGCCGGCGCCCCTCCCGGAACCGTCGGCACGACCAACCTGATCCATGTCCACAGGATCGGTGAGGACGACCACTGATTTTTGCTCGCTCCGCTCGCTTTGTCGGTGTGGCCATCAGGCGGTAGTTCTTCCCTTCTCCTCACCTCGCTAGCGCTCGCTCGTCGGCAGTCCAGAACCACCGCGGCCACACCTCCCAGGTCTTCGCATCGCTGCGCTCGCTCAGACCTCCGTCGAGCGGGCCGATACTGCCGTCGAGTGGGCCGAAACAGGCGTCGAGCGGGCCGATACTGCCGTCGAGTGGGCCGAAACTGGCGTCGAGCGGGCCGTTACTGCCGTCGAGTGGGCCATCAGGCTCCAGGCGGGTAGGTCGGCGCGGGGGTCGCGTGTCGTCCTCTACAGTTTTGCTGTGACTGAAGCCCCCGGTACGACGTCTGATCTGAACAAGCTGCTCGCACTCTTCGATCTGGAGGAGCCCGAACCCGACCTCTTCATCGGGCTCCATCCCACCGAGGTCGGGGCCCGCACGTTCGGAGGCCAGTTGCTGAGCCAAGGAGTGGTGGCCGCCGGCCGCAGCGTGCCGCGCCCGACCCCCGTGCACGCGCTCAACGCGCACTTCATCCGCGGCGGGGACGTCTCCAAACCGATCGAGTACCACGTCACCCGGCTGCGCGACGGCAAGCCGTTCGCGAACCGACTCGTGAACGCCATGCAGGACGGCGAAGAGATCTTCTCGATGCTCGTCGCGTTCCAGGACAACAAGGCCGGCCTGGAGCATTCGGTCCAGAGCCCGGACGTCGCGTACCCCGAAGACCTGCCGCCGCTCGGTGAGCACTTCAAGGGCTTCGAAGATCGCATCGCGTTGTTCGTGAACGCCATGCATCCCATCGACATCCGCTTCGCCAACGACCCCACCTGGAAAGCGCGGGAGTCAGGGGAGCGGCTCGAGCACAACAGGGTCTGGATGCGAACCGACGGACAGATGCCCGACGACCCGCTGATGCACATAGCGGCGCTCTGCTACGCCTCCGACACCACGGTGCTCGACTCGATCATCACGACCCACGGATTGTCCTGGGGCATCGACCGTCTGTTCGCCGCGACCGTGAACCACTCGATGTGGTTCCACCGCGACTTCAGATTCGACGAATGGTTGTTGTACGCAACAGAGTCACCCGTCGCTGCCGGCTCGCGTGGCCTGGGCACCGGCCGGTTCTTCACCCGCGAAGGTCTGCTGGCGACGACCGTCGTGCAAGAAGCGCTGATCAAATACTTCCCGCCGAAGAAGTGACCCGATAGGGCAGACTTTCAGCTATGGACACGCAGGCGGAGTCGGAGCTGAGCAGGTCGGATACGCAACCCGTACTGCAGACGCCGCAATACTGGTTGAGCCCCGGACCTGATCTGGCCCCGCGGACGTGGCAACGGCGCACGCGCACGCCGATCATCGTGATCAGTTCGATCGCTGCGACCATCCTGGCGGTGATCGCGGTCGGCGCGCTTGCTTTCGGTGTGCAAGAACGCGACTTCACCGTGGACGGCTCGGTGGTCCTCACCGATCAGCAGTACGAGGTCTCGGCCACCGACATCTGCGGTGGTACCGGCGAGTTCGAGGACGTGCGGGAAGGCACCCGCGTTCGAGTGCTGGACGAGGACCTCTCGATCCTCGGGCAATCCGTGCTGACGGCACCGGAGTTGTCCGACGGCCGATGCCGACTGCCGTTCTCGATCTCGGGCATTCCGGAGAATCGGGCCGGCTATGTGGTCGAGATCGGCACAACGCTGCGCCATGAGGCCGGTGAGTCGAACCTCCAACGCGGGATCGTCATCGAACCCTGAGGCCTGACTCAGATCTCCCGATCCCGGAAGACCGGTGTCTCGCGGCTCATGCCCGCCTTGCGGGCGATCGCATGGTTCTTGCTCCGCAGCAGACGGAGTTGCAATACCTGCTCGACCGGGAACGAGAAACGTGGGGACCGCGACCACGTCTTCTCGAACAACTTCTTGGTCGACGCCACCGAGTCGGGTGAGCGGGCGGCGATCTTCTCGATCAACGCGAGCGCTTCGGCGTGCGGATCGTCGGCGACCCCGGTCACCAGGCCGATCTCCTTCGCGTGAGCGGCCGAAAACATCTCACCGGTCATCGTGAGCCGTTTGGCGGTGTCGATACCGGTGAGCTGTGACAACGCTGCCGATGCCGACATGTCGGGGATCAGACCCCACTTGGCCTCGAGGATGGAGAAGTCGGCGTCGGGGGTGGTGAACCGGAAGTCGGCGCCGAGGGCGATCTGCAGGCCACCGCCGTAGCAATGTCCGTGGACGACCGCGATCACCGGGACGGGCACCCGGCGCCAGTGCCAAGCCGGATTCTGAAAACCGTTGGAGCCCTGCAGCAAATTGGGTACGAAGGTGCGCAGGATGCTCTTCTGTTTGCCCGCGAGGCTGCCGAAATCGAGGCCGGCGCTGAATGACTTCCCGGCGCCACTGATGATCACCGCGCGTAGCGTCCGATCCTTGGCTGCCTGCTTCGCGGCCCGGGTGAGACCGGCGAGCAGGGGCAGCGTGAGGGCATTGTGCTTGTCGGGCCGGTTGAGCTGGACATGCGCGATCGGCCCGACCGAGGTGTGCTCAACGCGGTACGTCACGGAGTCGTCGGCGGCCGGGCTGCCGTGTGGATCGGCGGCGAGCGTCAGCGGTGCAGGTGCGGAAACGCCATCGGTCGCTGGCATGTGGGGCTCCTTCAGGTGGGAACAGTCGCTACTACGGTACGCGGGCAGGCCACCTCGACGATGCGCTCGGTCCCTCCCTGGCCCTTGCGGTGTCAGGCGGCCGTGCGACGCTCGTCGACGACGAAGAAGACAAGTGTCACGGCGAGGAATCCGGCGGCGAGCCACACCGCGCGGGCGTCGAACAGTTGCGTTGCGACCGCGCCGACGAGAGCGCCCACGGCGAATGTTCCGGCGACTCTGGCGTAGGTGGAAAACGCCGACACCGCATCCGCGCGTTTGTCGACCGATGCGGCGTAACCGTATTCGACCATGTGCATCAGATTGCCGGTGGTGGCAACAGCGAAATATCCGAGGTCGCCGATCGTGCGGAACATCGTGATCGTCATCGCGGTGCAGAAGGCGATGGGAACGGTCACGTAGGTGTGGGAGACCGAGGTGGGTACGAACCCGACCACGGCGAGCACGAGGGCCTGGAGGCCGATCGTCCACCGGATCGGATGAGCGAGCAGGTGATCGACTCGACCGGATTTGATGTGGACGGCCAAGATCACACCGAGCAAGAACGCCAGGACCGGCCACAGATGCAGGAGTGCCTGCGCCCAGTGGCGGTCGGACAACCCGATCCCCATCAGGATCACATTCGCCGTCTGGACGTTGGCGAACACGCCTCCACGAACGAGGAACGTGTACGAGTCGAGGAATCCACTCGCCAAGGTGATCAGCAGTGCGAACCGTAGGGTTGTCGTCGTCTTCTGCACTGGGCACTTTCAATGGAAACGGTTGGTGTGGGCGATGTTACGGGCGACGTGATGGCCAGGGTCGGCATTTCGGCTGCCGACGTGTCGTGTCGCTGTCCACCAAACCTCTGTTCTCGCCCGGGTAACCCACCGAATTCGCCCCGCGGAAGGTGAACCGGGGATAGGTTCTCGGATACACGCATGTCCGATTTCTCGTTGCCGGGGGCGTGCCGCATTGAGACTTGTCGACACCATTCGTCAGGAGTTCACCGATGAACCCGAACACCACGCAGACCGTCTTTCACCACCCGTCCGGAGTGGCCGTTCACACCACCGCGGAGGCGTTTCAGCACACCGCGAAAATGCATCCGGATCGCGTCGCGTTGCGAACCCCCGGGGGTGTCCAGGAGATCACGTGGCGCGAGTACGCCGCGCGAGTGGAGTCGATCGCCTTGGGGCTGGTGAGCCTCGGCGTCAAACGCGGCGACACGGTCGGCCTGATGCTGACCAACCGGCCCGAGTTCCACCTCGTCGACACCGCCATCGTGCACCTCGGCGCGATCCCGTTCTCGGTGTACAACACCAGTGCGCCGGAGCAGCTCGCGTATCTCTTCGGCGACGCGGCCAATCGAATCGTCGTCACCGAACAGGTCTTCCTGCCCGCGATCCGGGCGTCCGGTGCCGAACTCGAGCACATCATCACCGTCGACGGTCCCGCCGAAGGTGCCATCGAGCTGCGCGCTGTCGAGACCGATCCCGATACGGAGTTCGACTTCCAGGCGTCGTGGCGAGCGGTGGAACCCGACGACCTCGTCACGTTGATCTACACGTCGGGGACGACGGGGCCGCCCAAAGGGGTGGAGATCACCCACCGCAACGTGATCGCGGCCGCTGAATCGGTATCCGCAGACCTTGACACCGGATTCGACGATCGGATCATCTCGTATCTACCGGCCGCGCACATCGCGGACCGGGTCTCCTCGCACGGTGCAAATCAGTTGCGCGGAATACAGATAACCTCGGTTGCCGACCCGCGCGAGTTCGCTGCGGCCCTCCCCGATGTGCGGCCGACGGTGTTCTTCGGCGTTCCGAGGGTGTGGCAGAAGATCAAGGCGGGTATCGAAGCCAAGGTCGCCGAGGAGACGAGCCCGGTCAAGTCGAAGCTCGCGGCGTGGGCGCTCGACGTCGCCGCGCGGGCCGCGAGAACTGACCTGTCTGGCCGTCCTCGGGGCCGTGCCCTGCAGGTGCAGTACCAGTTGGCGGACCGGCTCGTGTTGTCGAAGGTGCGCGCGGCGCTGGGGCTCGACGAACTGAAGCTGGCGATATCAGGTGCTGCGTCGATTCCTGCGGAGGTCATCGAGTTCTTCGTAGGGCTGGGGATCCCCGTCATCGAGGTGTGGGGTCTGAGTGAGACCACCGGCGCGGCAACGAAGACCACCGTGGACAACCTGAAGGTGGGTACGGTCGGCAAACCAGTCGAGGGTGTCGAGATCAAACTGGCCGAGGACGGTGAAGTACTCGTCCGTGCGCCGATCGTCATGCGCGGATACCGCAACAAGCCGGACAAGACGGCAGACGCCATCGATGCCGACGGCTGGTTCGCGACGGGCGATGTCGGCACCATCGATGCCGAAGGCAACTTGACGATCGTTGATCGAAAGAAAGAGCTCATCATCAACGAGTCCGGGAAGAACATGGCTCCGAGCACCATCGAGAATGCTGTGAAGGCGAACTCATCGCTCGCCAGTCAGGTGGTGGCGGTCGGTGACGACAAGCCGTACATCACCGCACTCATCGTGCTCGACCCCGACGTCGTTGCGCTTCGTGCAAAAGCCCTGGGCATCCCGGACGCCCAGATCGCGGATCTCGCAGCCAACCCGGAGATCATCGACGAGGTGACGTTGTCGGTGAAGGCCGGCAACGCCAGGCTGTCGCGGGTCGAGCAGGTCAAGCGGTTCGTCATCGTTCCGGAGGCGTGGGATCCCGGAGGAGACGAATTGACTCCGACGATGAAATTGCGGCGCAAGCCGATCGCGAGCAAGTACGCGCAGACCATCCTCGATCTGTATTCGACGCCTGCAGGTCAGGGCGTCGTCGATCTCGGCATCTGACCGCCGGGGTGTGAGGTCGGGCCTGCGCGGGAGATGATGCTCTGGTGATTGATGCATTGGTTTTCGATATGGATGGCGTACTGGTCGACTCCGAGCCGATCTGGGAAGAGGTACGCCGGAGTGTTGTGGCCGACCATGGCGGCACGTGGCTGCCGGAGGCGCAGACGGCGTTGATGGGGATGAGCACCCCGGAGTGGGCGGCCTATCTGAGTGACGACCTGGGTGTCGGCAAGCCGCCGGCGGAGGTGGCGACCATCGTCATCGATCACATGGTGGCCCGCTACGAAGAGCACCTACCGGTGTTGCCGGGTGCCGATGAGGCCGTTCGTCGTTGCGCACGGCGCTGGCCTCTGGGCCTGGCCAGTTCGTCGCCCCGCCGACTCATCGACGCCGTGCTGGAAGCAGCCGGCTGGACAGACCTGTTCGAGGTCACCGTCTCGACCGAGGAACTCGACCGCGGCAAGCCCGCGCCGGATGTGTACTTGCATGCCGTCCGGGAGTTGGGCCGAGAACCCGCGGCCTGTGCGGCCATCGAGGATTCGTCGAACGGGATGCGATCGGCGACGGCGGCAGGTCTGGTGCTGATTGCTGCGCCGCGCCCCGATTATCCGCCCGCCGAAGACGCTCTGGCCCCGGCCGCGTTGGTGATCGACGGAATCGACGCGCTGACGACCGATGCCATAGAGTCACTTCGCTGAGTTCAGGACGGCACGTGCAGCCGCCTGCGGTCCTGACGGCGTCCGCAGGCGCACGTAGACGAGCACGGCGCTCAGCGCGAGCACGGCCGCGGTCGCGATCGATGCAACGTGCATGCCGGACACGAAGGCGGCATTGGCCGAGTCCGTCAACGCTGCAGAAGCTTTCATGGGTAGGTCGGCCGCGACCGCTGAAGAGCCGCCGAGAGTCTCCCGTGCCGCTGCCGCAGTCGCAGGGTCCAGGCCGCCGGTGTCGAGTCCCCGGCGGAAGATCGCCATGACCACACTGCCCAGCACCGCCACACCGAGCGCGACGCCCAGTTCATAGGCCGTTTCGGAGACGGCCGACGCCGCGCCGGCCCGTTCGGGCTCGACTGCACTCACCACGAGGTCCGACGTCAGGGTCAAGGCGATTCCGACTCCGATACCGACCAGCACGAAACCGGCGATGAACAGGCCGAGGCCATCGTCGGTACCCAGCCCGATGAGCAGTAGTGCACCCACCGCCGACACGGCCAGCCCACATGCCAGGACCGTGCCGGCCGGCCACACCCGGACGAGATAGGCCGCACCCAGGGAAGCGGCGGCGCTTGCCGCAGTGCCCGGCAGCAAAACGAGGCCTGCCTCCAGCGGGCTGCAGCCCAGAACCTGCTGCAAGTACTGCGACCCGAAGAACAACACACCGGACAGGGCGAAGATCGACAGGAAATTGGTGAAGACCGCGGCCGAGAAGTCGGCTCTCTGGAAAAGCTTGAGGTCGATCATCGGTGCGTCGAGGATCCGCTGCCGTCGAATGAACAGGACGCCGGCCACAACTCCGACAAGCGCCGCGAACAGATCCGTCAGGCTCGGCCCGTGTGCCGCCGCCTCTTTCACGGCGTAGACGATCGGCACCAACGCCAGCATCGACAGCCCCGAGCTCGGCAGGTCGAACTTGCCCGGACTCGGATCCCTGGACTCCGGGATGACCAGAGGGCCCAGAAGAATCAGCGCGGCCATGAGGGGGAGATTGATCAGGAACACAGAACCCCACCAGAAGTGCTCGAGCAGCCATCCGCCGAGGAGCGGGCCGCCTGCCGCACCCCCTCCTGCCATCGCGCTCCACACCCCGATGGCGGTGACGCGTTGGCGCGGGTCTTTGAAGATGGTGCGGATCAAGCCGAGCGTCGCAGGCATCAGGGTTGCACCCGAAATGCCCTGCAGGACCCGGGCGGCGATGAGCATCTCAGCGCTGACGGCACACGCCGCGAGCAGGGAGGCGATGCCGAATCCAGCGGCACCGATCAAGAGCAGACGGCGCCGGCCGATGCGATCGCCGAGGTTGCCCATGGTGATGAGCAGTCCGGCCACGGCGAACGAGTAGACGTCGATGATCCAGAGGAGTTGTGTGCTGGTCGGCTCGAGATCGGCGCTGAGGAACGGTAGGGCGATATCGAGCACCGTCGCATCGATGGCGATGAGGAGAACGGCGAACGCGAGCACGACGAGCCCCAGCCACTCCTTGGGCCCTGCGGTCTCTCGATCGATGTGCTGCGTTCGGGGCATGTGCAACCCACTCACGACACGTGCTCCTTTGCTCGGCCCGAAAAAACCGTCCGGACGGTACAGCGAAGGTAGCAGTGAACCGTCCAGCCGGTAAAGTGGCCACATGGCCGCTGACACCCGTGATCGGATTCTCGACGCCCTGGAAGAGATGTTGCTCGACGAGGGATTGTCGAGGGTCACCCTCGAAAGCGTCGCGAAATCGGCTGGGGTGTCGAAAGGTGGGCTGCTTTATCACTTCAGCAGCAAAGACGCCTTGATCGCGGCGATGGTTCGTCGACTGGGTGAGCGCTCGGACGATCAGCGCGCCGAGGCCGCCCGCGGCGGTACCACGGTGGCCACCTGGTACCTGCAACCCCCGGAGTCGACGTCGGACAAAGAACTCGCGTTGTTCCGGTCGACCCTGGCGGCTTTGCGCAGCGTCGATGGCAATCCCGGTGAGATCCAGGAGGCGGTCACCGAGGTGATGCAACTCTGGGACGAGGGACTTCGCGCCGAGATCGACGACCCCGTGGATGCCGAGATCATCCGGCTGGTGGGTGACGGGCTGTATCTCGGCGGTTTGTTGGGTCTGCCGCCGATCGATCCTGCGCTGCACCAGCGCGTCGTCGATCGCTTGCTCGGAGTCGGCGCAGAATCTCCGGCCGGTATCAGCGAGGCGTGATGGGCGGCTCGGTGGACCACGGGAAGTTGATCCAGAGGTCGGTGTACTTCCACGTGTAGTCGGCGCGGATCACCGACGCAGGCTTCTCGTACAGCACGGCGGTCCTGACCTCCGAGGCGTGATCGCGGCAGAACGAGTGCACGAGTTCGAGCGTCTTCCCGCTGTCTGCGACGTCGTCGACCACGAGAACACTCAGGCCGTCGAGTTCGGTCGCGTCGAGGATCGGAGGCAAGATGACCGGACTGTCCAGGGTGGTCCCGATGCCGGTGTAGAACTCGACGTTCATCGTGAACAGGGCCTTGCAGTCCAGTGCGTAGGCCAGTGCCCCAGCAGGTACCAGACCGCCGCGTGCGATGCCGAGGACCACGTCGGGGACGAAACTCGAATCAGCGACGAGTTGCGCGAGTTCCCGGCTCGAGCGACCGAAGATCGCCCACGTCATCACTTCTCGATCGGTCATCGGCCAATCGTCCCACGGCTCGGCCGAGCGGCAAACCGCTCGTGGCGGCGAACCTGCGCGGTTATCGCTTGAAGCGGCCTGCGAATCCCCGCAGCGGGAGATCAGCACTGGTGATGATTCCCGGCGGCGCAGCGACGACGCTTCGGATCGAATTGAGTGCGGGCAGTCCGGTGACGGTCATGCCGATCGATGCGAAGTTGTCGGGATTGGAGAGGTCTACGCCGCGTTTCGGGAAGATCATGTGCTTGTTGTAGATGCAGGGATCGCCCTGGATCTGAGTGATGTAGCAGCCCTTGATATCCCAGTTGGGAGTTGTATGGGGAGTCATCTGCCATTCCAGATGGGTCTCGATTCTGGGAACGCCGTCGACCATGCCTTGGTACTTGATGTAGTTGCCGCCGAGGGATCCTTTCGGCAGCTGATACCAGCCCAGGTCGACGTCCTTGGTGCACGCGCCGAGTTCGTAGCTGAAGGTGACCTCGTCGAGTTCCAGGCCGAAACAGTCGGCCATCAGGAGCACGCTGTCGCCGAACACCCGGGTGTACTTCTCGAGTTTGTCCGGGATGCTCGGATCGTCCACCGGTAACCCGTAACCGACCTCGATCCAGGTGTCCTTGGAGTGGTGGCAGGACACATCGACGGATTCTATGGTGATGACGTTCTCGATCTCCGCGACGTCCGCCGAGCACACCACGCCGAGGATCTGATTGACGCCCGGGTTCATCCCGGTGCCGTAGAAGGTCGATCCACCACGCAGGCACGCCTCCGCGAGCACTTCGGTGACCTTCTTGCCCGATGGGTGCGGATGGTTCTCGTCACGGTGATGTCCGGTGATGAAGTCGGCGGTGGTCACGATGTTGATCCCCGCTTCCAGCACCTTCTCGTAGAGGTCCTCGTCGGGGAAGACGCCGTGAAAGGTCACGACATCGGGTTGTGCGGCGATGATCTCGTCGACGGTGCCGGTCGCGATGACCCCGATGGGGTCGAGTCCGGCGATCTCGCCGGCGTCGCGGCCAATTTTTTCGGCGGTGTAGCAGTGCAATCCGACGAGTTCGAGGTCACGGTGGGTTCCGATCCGCTTGATCATCTCGGTGCCGACATTGCCGGTTGCGACCTGAAAGATCCGGATAGGGGTCTGGGCTGGTGTGCTCATGGGGAGCCTTTCGGAAGGGTTTGTCGGTGGAGGCTCAGCGAGCCGTTGCTGCCTTCGGATCGAAGTCCGCAGGGTAGAACTGGGTGGCCCATTGGCGAATGGCGTTGAAGCCCTTGAACTCTGCGGGGGACAGCGCCGGCGGATCCGAGTAGCGCTGGTGCTTCCAGATGTGGATGTCGTTCTGGAACTGTTCGATCACACCGCGGGCATTGCGTAGTGCACGGGTAGAGGGTTGATCGCTCTCATCGTCGGGTGTGCGTCCTATCCAGACGGTGAACCGGATGTCTGAAGTGGTGTCGTCGATCGGTGTGACGGAGGTGAGCGTCCGGTTGTCGATCATTCCCCAACTCTTGGTGCCCGCCACGCCGATTCCGCTGTTGATCGCCTGCACGCCGCTGTTGATCTCCTCGGCGGGCACGTCGTCGAATGCGATGGTGAAATCGACGTAGGAGACCGGGGCGTCGAAGTCGTGACGGGTGAATTCGGGCACGAGTGGAGTGTTGTGCACGTATTTGAAATGAGCGAAGTCCACCCCGTTTTCCATCACGTACTGGGGATGGATCTCCAATCCGGTCTCGAACAGCGTGCTGTGGCCGTAGGCGGGGTAGTAGTCGGCGGCGCTCTTGTCGTCGTCGAAGCCGGACAACACGTCCGTGACGTCGAAGTAGGGTGCACAACGATGTTCGTCGAACCAGATGAACACCGATTCGCTGTGCTCGGTCACCGGGTAGGTGCGGATCCGCCTGCCCTTGTTGGGCCGTTTCTCATAGGGAATGCACACGTTTCGGCCTTCGCTGTCCCATTCCCAGCCATGGAACGGGCATCGCAGGATCTCGCCGTCCACGGTGCCTCCGTGGCCGAGATGGGCGCCGAGGTGTTCGCAGTAGGCGTCCATGACGGTGACCTGACCGGATGCCGCTCGCCAGGCGATCATCTCGGTGCCGAAGTACGTCATCCGGTGGACGTCGCCGGCCTTGATCTCGGCCGACCATGCGACCTGGAACCAACCGGTCGGCTTCATCGGCAATGGCGTCTTTGCCATTTCTGGCCTCCCCTGTGCGTCGTCGCTCTCGCAAGAAGAATAGACCCCTCTGCGAATGTTTGGAAGCGGGTTCTATGAATTCGCCGACAAGTGGCGAGGCGCCACTAGCATGGGGAAAATGACCAACACTGAGGTTGCCGGGCGGCGCAGCAACAAGCGGGGGATGGCGACTCGCGAGAGCATGCTTGACGCTGCGTTGCGCTCACTGGCATCCGGTGACCCCGGCGCCGTCTCTGGCAATCGCATCGCCAAGGACATCGGGGCCACCTGGGGGACGGTGAAGTATCAGTTCGGCGATATCGACGGACTGTGGTCAGCGGTGCTGCGATACACCGCAGAGCGCCGGGGTGACCTGCCGGCGAGCGCCTCCGTGAATGCGTCGCTGCGCGATCGAGTGAGCGCGATCGTCGATAATTTGTATGAAGGGCTGAGCGGCGCGGATTCTCGTGCCATCGAGACCTTGAGAGCGGCGATGCCGCGAGATCGTGCGGAGTTCGAACGGGCATACCCGCTCACCGCTGCAGAGTTCGAGTCGTGGCGGCAGGCCTGGCTGGACACCTGCCGTCGAGCATTCGCCGGTCTCGAGATCGACCCGCAGCGCGTGGCCGAAGTCGCTGCATTCATCCCCGGCGCGATGCGCGGCATGGTCTCCGAGCGCCAACTCGGCACCTACACAGACCTGGACCTGGCCAGGCGGGGATTCACCAACGCGATAGTCGAGTATCTCGAACCCTGACATCTCCGCGACGGGGCAGGCTTGATCAGCTCAGGTGTCGAGGCTGGGGGTGGGTCTTGTGATCCCAGTCGGATCCGGTCGAGTCCTGATCGGACCCGCCCGCTTTCGGGTCACCCCGGCCGGCGGGAACGAGAGAGACGATGATCGACTTGGACGTGGGGCAGTTGCTCTCCAGGGCCGTGGAATCCAGCGGCACGAGAGGATTGGTTTCGGGATAGTAGGCGGCCGCGCAACCTCGCGGCGTCGCGTACTCGACTATGCGGAACGACGGTGCGCACCGAATGTTGTCATCGTCGTCCCACCGGGAGGTGATGTCGACGATGTCGCCATCGCGATGACCGAGGGCCGCTATGTCCTCTCGGTGCATGAAGATGACCCTCCTTCCGCCCTCTATGCCCCGGTACCGGTCGCTGAGTCCGTAGATGGTCGTATTGAACTGATCATGACTGCGCAGTGTCTGCAAGATCAGATGATTTGCGGGAACCTGCAACACCTCGATCGGTGAGACGACGAATTCGCCCCGGCCAGACTCCGTTTCGAAGCTGCGGGTATCCCGGGGCGGGTGGGGGAGGATGAAGCCACCCGGTCTGCGGACATTCACCTCGTAGCCATCACAGCCGGGCACGACCCGCGAGATGTGGGCGCGGATGGTGCGGTAGTCCTCGCGCATCTCGGCCCAGTCGATGCCATGACGGTCGCCCAGGGTGGCCTGTGCGATACCGGTGACGATCGCGACCTCTGATCGCAGGTGCGGACTTGCCGGTGCAAGCGGTCCGCGGGAGGCGTGTACCGAACACGTCGAGTCCTCGACGGTGACGAACTGGGGTCCGCTCGCCTGCACGTCTTTCTCCGTGCGGCCCAGCGTCGGCAGGATGAGAGCGGTGTCGCCGCACACGAGATGGCCCCGGTTGATCTTCGTCGAGATCTGCACCGTCATCCGGGCGTTCCGAAGCGCCTCGAAGGTGACATCACTGTCGGGTGTGGCCTGGGCGAAGTTGCCGCCGAGACCCAGAAAGAAGTGGGCCTTCCCGTCGCGCAACGCTCGGATCGAATCGACGGTGTCGAGGCCGTGTTCGCGCGGTGGATCGAAGGCGAACTCGCGCTGCAGTGAGTCGAGAAAGTGCTGCGGCGGCCTTTCCCAGATGCCCATGGTGCGGTCACCCTGCACGTTGGAGTGCCCGCGAATGGGGAACAGACCGGCGCCGCGCTTGCCGATATTGCCCTGTGCCAGTGCGATATTCGTGACTTCTTTGATGGTGGCCACCGCGTTGCGGTGCTGGGTCAGCCCCATCGCCCAACAGAAAACCGTGGCTTTCGAGTCACGCAGGAGCTCGGCTGCATCTGTGATCTGCTGACGGGTCAGACCGGTCGTCGATGTCACGACGTCCCAGTCCACCGCCCGCACGTGCTCGCGCCAGGCCTCGAAACCGGTGGTGTGGGAGTCGATGAAGTCGTGGTCCAGCGCGTCCCACTCGACAAGCAACGATCCCAGGGCCTGGAACAGTGCGAGGTCGCCGTTGAGAGCGATCGGCAAGAACATGTCGGTCAGGTCAGTTCCCGGTCCCACCATCCCTCGCGGGGTCTGCGGGTTCTTGAAGTTCACCAACCCGGCTTCACGGAGGGGGTTGATGGCCAGGATCGTCGCGCCGTTCTGTTTCGCCTTCTCCAGGGCCGAGAGCATCCGCGGATGATTGGTACCCGGATTCTGACCGGCGATGATGATGAGTTCGGCGTTGTAGACGTCGTCGAGAGTGACACTGGCCTTGCCGATCCCGATGGATTCCTGGAGGGCTATCGAGGTCGATTCATGGCACATGTTGGAACAGTCGGGCATGTTGTTGGTGCCGAACGCGCGGGCGAACAGCTGGTAGACGAAGGCAGACTCATTCGAGGCCCGGCCCGAGGTATAGAAGATCGCCTCATCAGGTGTGGCAAGGCCGTTGAGTTCGTGGGCGATGAGTGAAAACGCCTCATCCCACGCGATGGGTTCGTAGTGGGTGCCGCCGGGACGTTTGATCATCGGGTGGGTGATGCGACCCTGTTGACCAAGCCAGTGCTCGGTGTGGCTGTCCAGATCGGCGATGCTGTGAGCCGCGAAGAACCCTGGCGTGGCCCGGGTGGTCGTCGCTTCTTCCGCCACGGCCTTCGCACCGTTCTCGCAGAACTCAGCGGTGTGCCGATGACCGGGGTCCGGATCGGGCCACGCGCAGCTCATGCAATCGAAACCCTCGGCCTGGTTCAGCTTCAGCAGTGTTTTCGCGGTGCGAACCGTACCCATGTGTCCCAGCGCTCTTTTCATCGAGACGGCCACGGCGGTCGCTCCTGCCGCGTGGCTCTTGGGTCGCTCGATGTCGAGCTGGTCGAGGTCGCGCTCGTTGTTGCCGTTCTTCTCAGGCCGCTCGTTGTTGCCGTTCTTCTCAGGCATGGTGCCCTTTCGTGTGCCGCACGCTCGCGGCCGCCGATCGATCATCCTCGTACAGCATTTCTACCCAACTATGTCCGGCCTCAAGCCTCCTCACGCAGACCGCGATGACAGTTCCCGAATGACGTGGCGGGCCGGAGCGGTGATGGTGACGAGCCTGGCGACCGAGCTGATGGTCACCGAGTCGGTGGCTTCGAGGATGTGTTCAACGGCGTGCAGACTCTGCCGGGCGGCATCGGCCGCCTGCTCGACATCGGTCTGGCTCGCCGCATCGTCGGAACTCTTCAGAACCAGCTCGGCCAGATGCCCGAACATCTCCGCCAGACACCGTCGCGTCTGTTTCTCGAACGGACCCGACTCTTGCCGAGTGGCTTGCAAGGTCTTACCCAGTTCCTCCACGTGCGACCAGGCGTGTCGCAAGGCCGACAATTTCGCGTCCCAGTCGGAGGACCCGATGCCGCCGGCTCGGACCCGGGGGTTGAGACGCCTGCTTTCACGATCGAGCGCCACGGCTCGCTCGGCGTCACGGACCAGCACGACGGCCGCTCGCGCCCGCATACCGGAATCGAAGGATTGCCGGTCGTCGCTGAGCGCTGCTGTGCCCATGTGATCGAGCACGTCGGCCAGGTCGTCGGCGACCCGCCGAATGGCATCGGCAGCATCGAGTTGATGAACCGGCGGCGCAATCGTCGCATTGACTGCGATGCCGATGGCCGCACCGATCGCGGTCTCGATGAGCCTGTCGATCAACGCGGATTCCTCCACAGAAGCCGACGTCAGGATCAGCAGGGCGGTGATGCCGATCCACGTGCCGCTGTCACCGAAGTAACGCCACTGGCCGACCAGCAGCCCGAGGAGCACTGCAATGAAAAGGGCAGCAAGATCCCAGGGGATGAATTCGGTTGCCGCGCTGGCCAAGATGACCGCGATGAACGATGCTGCCAGCTGCTGGGCGGCGGAACGGACCGATCGGTAGACGGTGGCGGCGACGATGAAGACAGCGGACCACGGCGCCAGGAACGGCTGCGAGAAGTCGAAGACCTCGGCAGCGAGTACCCAGGCGATCAAGGCGGCGACGCTCGCCTTGATCGCTTGTATCAGCGCCGCACGCTCCATGCCGCGCTGCGTGGCCGCTCGCTGTAACCATGTCGCGGGCGCGAGGAATACGGTGGCGCGGCGCGCCCATCTGCTGGTCACCGCGAGGAGTGAAACGCCGAGCACAGATCCTTCCGAGGGAGTGGGGGGCGGGCGGCGCCCGGCCTGCTCGATGAACCCGGACGCCTCGCCGAACCGACCGCCGCGGCAGTTACTCCGGCGTACAGCAGCGGTACCCATCTGACCGGAGAGCAAACCCGCGAGGGCGGTGTTTCTCCAACCCAGACAGTGGCTATCCGACTAGAACACCGATCTCCAGAATCGGGTCGGCACCACAGCAACAGGATCGAGGGTCGCAGCACTCATGGAAATCGTCGCATTCGTCGTGATCGCCGTCGTTGTGATCGCCGTGGTCTTTCTCTTGCCCCGCACGAAAAAGACGCAGCAGCCGAAGGACAATCAACCGCACCTGCAGCACGAGCACCGCACCGGACGGGCGCGGGCACTGCGCGATCGGCTCCGCTCCAAGACGCCCCCACATTGACCGGTTGTTGCCGGTGCTGATCACTCGGCAGTGAACATCGGTCGTCCGGCCACGGGGTCAGCGGTGATGCGGGCGCGGACGTCGAAGACCGATCGCAACAGATCCGCGGTCACCACCGTGGCGGGTCGTCCGTCGGCGATGATCTCGCCACCACGGAGCGCCACGATGCGGTCGCAGTAGCGCGCGGCCTGATTGAGATCGTGCAGAACCACCACGACGGTCTTGCCATGCACGCGGACCAGGTCGACCAGCAATTCCATGAGATCGATCTGGTGACGGATATCGAGGTACGTGGTCGGTTCGTCGAGCAGAAGGATGTCCGTGTCTTGAGCAAGCACCATTGCTATCCAGGCACGCTGTCGTTCGCCACCCGACAGAGAGTCCAGTCGGCGGTCGGCCAATGACTCGACACCCGCAAGGGCCATGGCATGGTGCATCGCCTCGTCATCGGTTCGGCTCAACCGCGCAAAGGTACCCAGCCGGGGAAATCGGCCCTGCTCTACCAGTTCGCGCACCCGCAGACCAGTCGGTGCGATGGCGGTCTGAGGTAGTACGGCCAACGCACGAGCCACAGCGGTCGATCGCTGTGCCGAGATGGGTGTCCCGTGTAAGCGGACCTCGCCGCGCCGGGGGAGAAGCACTCGTGCCAGGGTCATCAGGAGGGTGGACTTTCCAGACCCGTTGGGGCCGACGAGGGCAGTCAGTGTGCCCTTGGTGATCTGCACGTTCAGATCGTTGATCACAGACCCGCCGCGGTATCCCACCTGTAGGTCGCAACCCTGCAGTTCAGTGTTGTCGTCGCACATGATGCTCCCTTCGGACCAGCCAGATGAGGTACGGCGCGCCGAGTAACGCCGTGAGCGCGCCGACCGGGAGGCCGCTCACTGCGGGGCCGGCACCGGGTAGATCGAGGGTGATACTGAAAGCCACCAGATCGGCGCCCGAGAGACAGATCGCGCCGAACACGACGCTGACCGGGATCAGGTCGCGGTGATCCGCGCCCACCAGTGCGCGCGCTGCGTGTGGAGCCATCAGCCCGACGAAGGCGACCGCACCAGCTGCTGCAATGGCCGTCGCGGCGGCGATCACGGCAATCGCCAAGAGTGCGAACCTCGTATGGCTGGGCCGCGCCCCCAGACCTGTGGCCGCGATGTCACCGAGGCTCAGGACATTTGCTGCGGGCGCCAAGAACAACCCTGCCGCAGTGAGGGCAAGTACCCAAGGCCACAGAGAATCCCAGTCTGCTTGGGTACGGGCGTTCAGGGAACCGATCAGCCAACGCAGCACCACGCCCATCGGCTTCCCGTCGACAACCAGGAGTAGTGAGGTCACCGCACCGAGTACGGCGCCGATCAGAATCCCGGCGACGGCGAGGGACCGTCGGCCGACCAGGAACAGCATCGCGCCGCAGGCGACTGCGCCGATCAGGGCAGCAGCGGTTGCGAAATCGTTGCCCGGAAACAGGATGAGCGACACCACCACCCCGAGGGCGGCCCCGGAACCGACCCCCGCCGTCCCTGGTTCTGCCAGTGGGTTGCGCATCACCGCCTGTAGCAGCGCACCCGACAGTGCCAGGAGTGCCCCCGCCCCGATTCCCACCAGCACTCGCGGCAGTCGGTACCTGAACACGATCGTCTCGTGCGAGCGGACTGCGGAGGAACCGGACAGTGCTCGGAGGGTGTCGCCCATGCCGAGTTCGGAACGGCCCACGAGGAGATGCGCGACGATGAGTCCACACAAAATCGTGGCGCCGCCGATGAGGAGAACCACCGACCGTCTCACCGGGAAGACTCTTGGCGGTGCAGGGAATACAACAGCGCCGGTACCCCGATCAAGGTGGTGGTGATGCCGACGGGAATTTCAATGGGGTACAGCACTGTTCGTGAGACGAGGTCGGCGGCTGCAAGAAGTGTCGCGCCGACGATCGGGGTCAGCCAGAAGACACGGCGAGAGCTCGTGGTCTGTAGCGCCCACCGGCTCAGGTGTGGGGCGAGCAGCGCCACGTAGGCGACGGGGCCGCAGACCGACGCCACGACAGCCGCCAGCACCGCTGCGCACACCAGAGCCAGGACCCGCGATCGGACGACATTGATCCCCAGGCCGGCGGCGACGTCGTCGCCGAGGGCCAGCGCCGCCACCCGATGTCTCAGGAGATAGGCCACGGGGATGGCAACCATCAACCAGGGCATCACAACTGAGAGATGAGGCCATCCACGGTCGCTGAGGCTGCCGAGCAGATACCGGAACAAGAGCGGGATGTTGCCTTCGGTACCGAGGCTGACGAGGGCGATGACGAGGCCGGACGCCATGGCGCTCGCGGCGGACCCGATCAGCAACACCTGCGTGCTGTCCCGGGTACGCCCGACGGCCGCGATGACCACTGTTCCCGTGGCAAGAGCGCCGCCGAGCGCCACATATGGTAGTCCCGCGAGGGGCACAGGCAACGCGCACACCGTCACTGCGGTGAGAACCACCGCGGCACCCGACGACACACCCAGGATCTCCGGACCAGCGATCCGGTTCTGCATTGCGTCCTGCATCAAGATCCCGGCGAGGGCGAGTGCGGCACCTCCGAGCAGCCCCAGAAGTGTTCGTGGGAGTCGCGCGTCGAAGACGTTCGGGTGTAGTGGCGCTGAGGGGTCCAGCAACGCCGAAAGCGCCTGCGCGGGAGTCAAAGTCGGATCTCCGAGACACAGCGACGCCGCGAGCACGGCGCCGGCCGCGAGGAGCCCGGCGACCACGAGCGTCGGTGTGCGCGAACCGTACCGCGTTCGCTCCCGGCTGTTGATAATGGTTATCATTTCGCATTACATCATTCTGCAAGGGAGATCGAATGCGCAAGTTCACGACTTCATCCAGGTTTCAGCGGACGGCGGTGGCCGTCTCGACGTTGGCGGTTCTCACGACAACGGCGTGCGCAGGAGGCGACTCCGACTCGGGTACCGGCGCCATCTCGGTGACCGATGCAACGGGCGCGACTGTGTCGTTGGACGGACCTGTCGATCGGATCGCCTGCCTGACGATGATTTGTGTCGACGCCCTCAAGGAGGTCGGGATAACGCCGGTCGCGTATCGCGAGGATCTGGCGACCGACGACCGATTCTTCGGACCAGATGCCGGGATGCGGAAGATCACCGGTGGTTTCGGTGAAGAGAACGTCGAAGACATTGCGCTGTCCGAGCCCGATCTCGTGATCGGCTTGGCGGGCGTTCAGGACGGCCTACGGGTGGCAGTGGAAGAATCTGCGCCGCTCTACCTGGTCGATCCGGCCTCGTGGCAGCAGTCCGTCGACTTCCTGCGCACGGTCGGTCAGGTCACCGGTAAGGAGTCCGAGGCCACAGCGGCGGCGGACGCGTTCACGGAGAAGGTAGACGCCGCGAAGCAGAGCAGATCTGACCTCACGACGTTGTCGATGTACGGCGAGCCGGGGAGCCTGGGCGTCGACTCTGTCGGCACGCCGGTGGGGTCACTGCTCGCCGAGGTCAGCAGGTACCCCTGGGCTTCCGGAACGGACGCTTTTGCAACGGTGTCCGTCGAGCAGATCGCGTCTGTGAATCCCGACGTGATCTTCGCGCAGGCCTTTTCCGCGGGCTCTGATTCAGAGCCGCTCTCGGTGCGGCTCGCGGCCAACCCTGTGTGGCCGACCATCTCGGCGGCTGAGAACGATCGGGTGGTCGAGGTGGAGGCGGACGTGTGGGCCACCGGGCGCGGCACCGTGTCCTTGGGCATCGTGCTCGATGTGGTGATGGCAGAACTCGGACCCGCCTGACACTATTGAAAATGATTGTCATTTGGTTTACCGTGGGAACCGCTTGGTACCAAGAGTCCGATTCGGCTGTCTGCAGCTGAATTCAACTGCAATAAAAGGAGATTCATGATCGACAATGAGTTCTTCCGTCCCATCCAGGCGCCTGTCACGCTGGCGACCCACTCGGCCGGACACAGCAACGCCCTCGTGGAAAACCCGTTCGACGATGTCCAGGACACCGACGCCGAGTAGTTCTCGGGTCTTCTGACCCGTCAATGCCCGCATGCCACGCAAGCCGCACAGCTTGCGTGGCATGCGGGGCCGCAACGAGAAGCGAGACCGTGCACTTATCACCGAACACCTCGATCTATCGAGCCCGCAATGGCTATGTACTGCGCACTGCCGACGACCGACATTACGAACTGACCCTGCCCGACCGTGAGGTCGACGAGCTGCTCGACGTGCTCGGCGGGAATGGGGTACCAGAATCGACTGATGTGTCCGCGGTGGTGGCCGCGTTGGTCGACTCCGGGGACGTCGTGGTGCGCGCGACTCTGCCGACCGTGGCGGTGCACGGATCTGGTCGCATCGCGGAGAAGGTCGTAAATATGTTGAGTAGCAGCATAATACGCAGTACCGACCAGGCGGACGTCGTTTGTCACCTCAGTGACGACGAGGTCGACCCCGAGGCGATCGGGCAGGTGGATCTGGCGTGTTACCGGGATGGGATCAGTCAGGTGATCACGCCGCGGGCCGTCGCTCCCGGCGACGTCATCGGTCGCCGCCGCGCGTGCAACCTCCACCGCGACCGGATTCCGTCGCAGTATCGTCCCGTCGGCGGCCGACGACTCGATTCGCCGGAGCACCCGGTGTCCGATCGCGCGGCCGAGCTGATCGCACACCTGATAGTCGACGAGATCGGTCGCCGCGGCGTCGCGGCGGACGAGCGGTCGCACTACCTGCTGACCGTTGTGGACCTGCGAACGCTGACGTCGGTCCGGCGGCCGGTGTTGCCGATTCCTTCTGCGCCACAGTGATATCAGAGCTCGTTCGGGTCGGCGACACCGCGCTACGAACACTCGTCGCGCTGCCGGCTACCCGCCCGCACGCCGTCCTGGTGCTTCGTACGCCCTACGATGCAGACCAGCACGTGGACGAAGCGCGTCAGTGGACGCTGCGAGGTGTGGCGATGGTCGTGCAAGATGTCCGCGGACGATACGGGTCGTCCGGGCGCTTCCGTCCGTATGAGAACGAAGGCTCCGACGGGCTGGCGACTGTGGAATGGGTGCGCCGCCAGTGCTGGGGTCGCGCGCCCATCATCCTCTACGGCACATCGTATGCCGCCCACTGCGCGGTCGAGACCGCCATCGCCGCAGCCAGTTCCGACATGGACGTGGTGGACGGGGTCTCGGTGGCCGTTCCCGCGCTCGGACTCGGCGAGAGCGCACGCAACGTCGATGGATCCTTCCAGCTCGAATCCCGCGTCGGGTGGTGGCTCGAACACGGCGAGGGACAGCGGTCACCGGGAACAGCGATCCCGGACGGTGCGCTCTCGACCTTGCCCGTGGTCGACATCGGGGCTCGGGTCAATCCACCGATCGAGGCGTGGCACAGGGTCTTGCGGGCGGCCCGTCGAGACGCCGAACGCGCCACGAGCACTGCACTACTGCGGTGTCCGCTGCTCGCGATCGGCGGTACCGCCGACTGGTTCGCGCAGGACACCATCGACCTCTGGTCATCGTGGGGTGGGCCTTCTGCCCTCGTCATCGGCCCCTGGGACCACGGTTTGCGGAACTCGGGCCGCGCTCGACACATGCAGTCGTGGATTGCCGATGTGGTCGCCGGTGAAGCGCCGAGCGGTGCGCAGGTCCACGGTCTGCCTGCGGGGATTCGACGATATGCGCAGTGGCCGTCGAGCGAGACGCGGATCCACCTGAAGGGCGGTCATTTCCGTAGCGATCCCTCGACACCCTTTCCCTCTTTGGCATTCGGCGTCGACATCGGGCGTCCGGCCCGCAGGCCCGACTGCCTGCTGGTGGACTTCGAACACCGCGCATCGGTCGTAGTCGGGAGCCCGACCGTCCGAATAGTGAGCTCGCACGGCCACCATCAATGGTCGGCAGTGCTCGCGGTCCGCCGCCGCGACGGACGGCTCGAACAGCTCGCCCACGGGACATCGCCGCGGCCGGACATTCGTCTGACCCCGGTATCCACCCATCTCGAACCAGGAGAGACCATGGCCGTGATCATCTCGGCGCACTCGTTCCCGCGGCATCCGCGCGATCTGCAGGTGGGCGATGACCCTCTCACCGGAACCACCATGCGGACGACCGACCGCGAGGTCCACGGCGTGTTCGTGGAGCTCCCGGCGTGAGCGGCCCGGCGATCCTGACGGCCGAAGACCTCGTCGATCCGTATGCCGGCATCATCCGAGCGCTGCACCCCGTCGAGCGTCTGGACGGTATGCCCGATCGTTACGTCGGCCTGACCGCCGAGATCGCAGACACCAGGGCACATGGCAATTGGCCCAGTGACCTGGTGTCGCTCGGCACCACATTCGCCGACGACGCGGGTGCTCGCATCGCTGCCATCGGAGAGGCCGTGGAGCGCTACTGCGGAAACCATGTGCCTGTGGGCCTTGTGCGCGCCAGCGCCCGCGAACTGCAGGCTTCCGGGGTCCGCCATCTCGGGCCCGCGCAGCTGAACTTCTTCGCACCCTGGCAGCTACAGACGCCGGGGTTCCCCTTCTCGCAGTTCACCGACGACACGTCGGTGGTGTGGGCGAAGGGATCCGGTGACGATGGGCTACCGACGCTGGTGCCGGCGTCGTTCGTGTACCTCAACTGGAGGACCGGTGGGCGACAACGCGAACCGTGGCTGCACCATCTCAACTATGCGGGGATCGCCACCGGAGCGGGTCTCGAGGACGCGGCGACCCGTGGCCTGCTCGAACTGGTCGAACGGGATTCCCTGTCGCTGTGGTGGCATCTGAACCTGCCTGCCCGTGGGATCGCCCTCGAGAGTGTTCCGGGCTTGATCGATGACCTCGGCGACACCCGACTGCGTTGCCACCTACTCGAACTGCCCGCCTTCTTCGGGGTGCCGGTAGTCGCCGCGGTGATCCACGACCCCGAACTGGGAATCGTGGCCGGCGGCTTCTCCGCGAAACTCGACCCGGCGGCGACAGCCCGAAAGGCGGTCTTGGAGGCACTGCACAGCTGGGTCTTCACCCGGGGGCTGACGGACGCCGACGGCTGGGTGTTCGCCTCCATGGAAGCCGGCGTCCTCTCGAGAGGCCTGTATCTCGATCATCGAGCGGATCGGAGCTACCTCACGGGCGCCGGTGCGCGCAGCGAACACATTCGCGACCTGGGCGCTCAGGCCCAGGTGTGGCTCGACCCGCGAACCCAGCAGGCCCTGCTGTCGCGTTTCACCGAGCCGGCCTCCACCATCGGCGTCGGGGAGATGCCGACCGGGGACATCGGGACCTTGCATGCCCGATTGCGCGAGGCCGGGCATCACGTCGTCGTTTGCGACATCACCACGCCGGACGTCGCATTGACCCCGTTGCGGGTCGCCCGCGTGTGCGCCGGTGGACTCATCCCGAATGCGCCTGCCGCATTTCCGTATTTCGGACTCGCGCGGTGGCGAGAGGTCGCACAGGCGGCGGCGGTGGCCGGTGATCCCGACGATCCCGAGTCTCTACTCCTGATACCCCCACCGAGCCTGTGAATCCTTTCCGCACCTTCGTACTTGCCCGATCCATCTGCTGGGCAGGGAATGCGGTCACCCTGGTCGCGTTGCCCTTGTTCGTCTACCAGCAGGGTGGGTCAGCGCTCCTGACCGGGGTGGCGTTCGCGGTCGAGTCGATGCCCTATCTGCTGTTCGGGCTTTTTGCCGGCGCAACGGCCGATCGATTCGATCGCAAGAGAATCCTGGTGGTGTCGCAGATTCTCAGCGCGGTCATCCTGTCGACGATCCCGCTCGCAGCTGTCACGGGGATCGCCTCGATTGCCCATGTGCTGGTGGTGGGGTTTGCGGTCTCCACGTTGTTCGTCTACTACGATGCGGCAACCTTCGGAGTGGTGCCCGCGCTTGTCGGCCGTGACGGCATAGCCGATGCCACAGCCCTTTTGGTCACGACAGGAACCGTCATAGGAATCGCGGGACCCTTGCTGGGTGGTATCGCCGCTTCGGCCTTGAGCCCGGCCGGCGCCATCGCGATCGACGCGGGCTGTTACGTCGTCGCGGCGCTGATCACCGCTACGGTCGCTGTACCTGCGAGTACCGGGGCAGCGGACGCCGACCGGCGAGTGTGGCAACAGATCTCCGAAGGCCTGCAGTACATCTGGCGCCAGCCGGTGATCAGGATGCTGACTCTGGTCGGAATCGGGGTGAGCATGGCCAATGGGGTCGTGGTCGGGCTGATGGTGGTGGTTGGTGTCCGGCGGCTCGGACTCGACGACGGTGATGCACGCCTGGGTGCGCTCTACGCGGCGACTGCGCTCGGAGCCTTCCTGATCAGTCTCGTCAGTGCACATATCCAGCGGCGCATGGGCACCGGGAAGATCACGCTCGTCGGGATAGGAGTGGCTGCGAGTGCGATGCTGGTGTGGGCGCACACCACGTCCTTTGCAGCATCCTTGCTGATCCTTGTCGCATACCAGGCCGCCAACACGATGGTCGTGGTCAACGGGATCGTTGTGCGGCAATCGATCACCCCGGATCATCTGCAGTCCCGGGTGAACACGACAGCCCGGATGATCGCCATGGGCGGCACCCCGTTCGGTGCCACACTCGGTGGAGCGGTCGCCGAGGTGGCCGGTGCCGGCGTGGCACTGTCGATAGGCGCAGCGGCACTCGTGCTGGCGGTCGCCGGCGGCCTGCACGCCGGCGTGGGGCGCTTACCGTTGCTCGCCGAGCTCTCGGCGGGCGCCCACGGCAAAGGCGAGTAAGGGAATCTGGGTGTCGTCCAGCGACAGGACGTCGGCGACTCGATCGTCGTAGAAGCCGGAGATCGCGCAGCAGGAGAGTTCGAGGGCCTCACCCACCAGATAGAGGTGTGCTGCAGCCACCCCGGCGTCGACATGCACTGTCCGATAGTGTCTCTCGGAGTACTTCACCAGCGTCGCGGTCATTTCTCCGGCGAGGACGAGGCACACCGAGGCGCGTTGCGCGAACTCGGCTTGCACGAGGCACTCACCGAAAGCGGTGCGGATGTCGCCCGTCCTACGCTGAATGAGCCGGTGCCGGGCCGGGTCGAACGTGTAGATGGCCGAAGCGATGTCGTCGATGGGTTCCAACGCCACGACGTGGACTGTCATCGAGTTCAGGCCACCCGCGCTCGGATGGATATCGAGGGTGTGTGCTGTTCGCTCGCCGGTGGTCACCGTGCGTTGCGGCCCCAGGGCCCATCGCAACAAGGTGGACAACTCGAGATGTCGGAGCGAGCCGAAGACGTACCGTGAACGACGCTCCAGCAGTGCCCGGCCCAGGGGAAGCGTCGGTTCATCACCGGGCGCCCTGAGAGATACCGATCCGGTGCTGTCGCTCAGGGCTGTCGACATGCTGGGATCAGGGGCGTTGTCAGAGAGCGCCTGGTGTATCCGCTGTACACGATCGATTCGCGAAGAGAACTGCGTGGTCATCTCGGAAGTATAACGACAATCATTGTCGATAATGGTTCGTCGAGGTCGTTGGTCGACGCGAAGTGGCGCCTCTCTCGAGAACTTTCGGTGCGCGCATCGTCAACGATCCATGCGCGGATGTGCAAGTATCCCAGGTCACATTTATCCATGCTGGTCACAGTAGGCAAAACGTGAGAATGCCTGACCAGACCGCCGCAGGCGAGTCGGCCTGGCACCAGACGATAGGACAATCATGACCGCAGTACAGGATTCGTTGATCGCAGGCGGGGGTCTGCCGGACGAAACCCCCACTGAACTCTTCGTCGCCGGCACATGGCGGCAGTCGTCCGACGGGTCGAGCTTCACCGACCTGAACCCGGCGACAGAAGAAGTGCTGGCAGAGGTGTCGGCCGCCACTGCATCCGACGTGGATGAAGCAGTCCGCGCTGCACGCGCCCAGCTCGGCGGAGAGTGGGGGTCGATGCCCGGCGTGATGCGCGGGAAGATCCTGAACAAGGTGGCTGACCTCATCGAGCGGGACGCCGATGCGCTGGCCACCCTTGAATCACTCGACATCGGTAAGCCTCTCGGACAGCCGGCGATGCTCGACATCCCGAACGCCGCGGCAACGTTCCGACACTTCGCCGGCTGGGCCGACAAGATCACCGGCCAGACGATCCCGACCGCAGGGTATTTCGGCCAGCAGACGCACTCTTACACGGTGCGTGAGCCGGTCGGTGTCATCGGCGCGATCGTCCCGTGGAACACCCCGCTGATGATCGCGGCGTGGAAGCTCGCGCCCGCACTGGCAGCGGGCAACACAGTGGTCGTGAAGCCGTCTGAGGATGCGCCGCTGTCGATCCTGCACCTGGCGAAGCTGTTGCAGGAGTCAGGTATTCCCGACGGTGTGGTCAGTGTTGTACCCGGGCTGGGTGATGTGGCCGGCGATGCTCTGGTCAGGCACCCCGATGTCGACAAGATCAGTTTCACCGGCAGTCCGCGGGTGGGCAGGCTCATCGCCAAGATCGCCGCCGACACGTTCAAACGCACCACCCTGGAACTCGGTGGCAAATCGCCGCAGATCATTCTCGCCGACGCCGACGTGGAGGCCGCCATCAACGGGACGGCGATGGGGTTGTTCTTCAACCAGGGCGAGGTGTGCGCTGCGGGCACCCGCGTACTGGTCCATCGCTCGCTGTATTCGCAGGTGGTCGACGGCCTCGCCGCCGCAGCGTCGGCGCAGGTCCTCGGCGACCCCCGCGAGGCGGCGACCACGATGGGGGCACTGGTCAACGCCAAGCAACGTGATTCGGTACTCGCCTACATCGAGGCGGGTAAACGCGATGGCGCCCGGGTGGTTGCGGGTGGTCACAGGCATGGCGACAAAGGCTTCTTCGTCCAACCCACGATCTTCGCCGATGCGAGCAATGACATGACCATCGCACGCGAAGAGATCTTCGGTCCCGTGGGCACCGTCATCCCGTTCGATGACGTGGATGAGGCGATCCGTATTGCCAACGACACCGAGTACGGACTCGCAGCCAGCATCTGGACGCGCGATGTGTCGTACGCCCACAGACTCGCCGCACAGGTCCGCGCGGGGGCGGTCTGGGTCAACGGTTGGGCGGCGATTGATCCAGCTCTGCCCTGGGGCGGAATGAAATCAAGCGGCACCGGCCGGGAACTCGGCTGGGCCGGTATCGAAGCGAACACCGAAGAAAAAGTTGTCACCGTCGTCCTGTGACGACCGGAACTGTAGATAGGGAGTAGATATGAAGACTCAGGCAGCGGTGCTCTGGGAGCCCGGACAAGACTGGCAGATAGAGGAACTGATCCTGGACGATCCGAAATACGGCGAGGTGAAGGTCGAGCTCGCCGCCTCCGGTTTGTGCCACTCCGACGAACACGTCCGCGATGGCAGTGTGCCGGTGGGTCTCTTGCCGTTCATCGGTGGCCACGAAGGAGCGGGTGTCGTCACACAGATCGGTCCCGGCGTGACCAGCCTCGAGGTCGGCGACCACGTATCGCTGGCCTTCATTCCTGCGTGCGGCCGGTGCCGCGAGTGCGCCAACGGGCAGTCCAGCATCTGTGATCTCGGTGCTCATCTGCTCGAGGGCTACCAGGTGTCCGATGGCACGGCGAGACACCACGTTCGCGGGAAGGACGCTGGAATCCAGTGTCTGCTCGGAACATTCGCACCGCACACAGTTGTGAATGAAGCGTCCTGCGTAAAGATCACCAAAGACATTCCGCTCGACAAGGCCGCTCTGGTCGGCTGCGGTGTCACCACCGGTTGGGGTTCGTCGGTCTACGCAGCGGGTGTCGGTGCGGGTGAGACAGTGGTGATCCTGGGAATGGGCGGTATCGGCTGCGGTGCTGTGCAGGGCGCAGCGCTCGCGGGCGCCCGGCACGTGGTCGTCGTCGACCCGTCGTCGTTCAAACGGGAGCAGGCCAAGATCTTCGGTGCGACGCACACGGCGGCGGACATCGATGAGGCGCTGATCCTGGTGAACGAGCTGACCTGGGGTCACCTTGCCGACAAGGTCCTGATCACTGTTGATGTCGCGCGTGGAGAGCTCATCGCGCCTGCGATGAGCCTGGTGGCGAAGGGCGGTGTGTGCGTACAGGTCTCGGTCGGCAACGTTGCCGACATCGATACGAAGTTGAGCCTGTTCGATCTGACGGCGATGCGTAAAACGCTCAAGGGCGCCTGGTTCGGCAATGCCAACATCCGTTTCGACATCCCGCACTTGCTGCGGCTGTACATGGAGGGCCAGCTCAAGCTGGACGAAATGATCACCCGTGAGTACACCCTCGACCAGGTCAACGACGGATACGAGGCCATGCGGCGGGCCGAAAATGTCCGCGGACTGATCCGCTACTGACATACCGGTACCGACGATTCGCCCTCCTTCCGTTGCGTAGGGAGGGCGATTCGTCGCCGGCCCGCGAGCGCGCTCAGGCCTCGCGATAATGGCGCGGCGACACGCCGTACGTCTGTTTGAAGAGCCGAGAGAAGTGCGAAGCGTCAACCAGGCCATTGGTGGCGCAGATCGAGCCCACACTGCGGTGGCTCTGTGTCCGGTCGGCAAGATCGCGTCTACATCGTTCGAGCCGACGTTGCCGGATGAAGCCTGCCACCGACAGCCCATCGTAGGCGAAGAGTTTCTGCAGGTAGCGCACCGATACGTGATGGTGGGATGCGACCGCGGTTGGGCACAGGGTGGGGTCCCCGAGATGCGCCTCGATGTACGCGCGGGCGCTGAGGAGCACTGTCTGTCCGGATCCCAACGCGTCGACAGGCGCCGACGACCTGACCACCGCGCTCACGATGTCGGCGACCGCATCTTCGATCAGCGGCGTTGCCGCACTCGACCCTTGATGGTTCGAGCGTAACGACAACAAGAGCGGGCCCAGCAGAGCGCCCGCCCCTGTGGTGGTGGTGATGGTCCTTGCGGTGGCGTCCGTCAGTTCCCGGTCGGCGACGCGCAGCGCCTGGCGCGGGATGACGGCGACGAGCATGTCGAATGAATCGGTCAGGTGCAAACCGTATTCGACGCTGGTGTCGTAGATCGCCAGATCACCCGGAGCGAGCGTGGCATGCCGACCATTCTGCTGTACGGTGCTGTGGCCATGCAGTTGCAGTCCCACCTTGATGACGCCCGGGTCCGCGCGGCGGATGGTGGCCACCGAGCGACGGACATGTGAACAGTCACCGAGAACCTCAGCCAGTTGGAGATCACCGACGGTGATCGAGCTCAACGCCCCCGAGAAGTCGCCTGGCCGGTGGTCGGGTGAGGCGTCGAGAGGTACGAACGCCGACGAAATCGCTTCGCGCCATTCATCGAAACCCACCCGATCATGGGGCGGGGCGGTCGTGATCCCGTCAGGGGTCACCTGGTCGATCGATTCCGACTGCGGCATACGGCTCCTCAGATCTTGGGCCTCTTGTCGATCAGGCGTTTGGCTTTACCGACGGAGCGTTCGATGCCTTCCGGGCCGACGATGTCCACAGTGACCGTGACGCCTATCCGGTTCTTGATCAAGGTCTGTAGCGCCATCGACGCGGCGGCATGCTGGTCCGAGAGCACCCCGGGCCGGGCCTCGACCTTCACGATGAGGTTGTCCATCCGCCCGGCGCGTTCGAGCACACACTGGAACTGTGGTGAGAGCGCAGGAACGGTCAGGATCAGCTCTTCGATCTGGGTGGGGAAGAGGTTCACCCCACGCAGGATGATCATGTCGTCGGTGCGGCCGGTGACTTTCTTCATTCGCCGCATGGTGCGCGCGGTGCCCGGTAGCAGACGGGTCAGGTCCTTGGTCCGGTAACGGATGATCGGCATGGCTTCTTTGGACAGCGAGGTGAACACGAGCTCACCCTCCTCGCCGTCGGGGAGGACCGCACCGGTCTCCGGGTCGATGATCTCCGGGTAGAAATGATCCTCCCAGATGTGTAGGCCGTCCTTGGTTTCGACACATTCCATCGCCACCCCCGGGCCCATCACCTCCGACAGGCCATAGATGTCGACCGCGTCCATGTTCAGCGAGGTCTCGATCTCCTTGCGCATCTCCTCGGTCCAGGGCTCGGCCCCGAAGACCCCGGTCCGCAGTGATGTCGTGGCCGGGTCGATGCCTTTCTTGATCATCGCGTCGACGATGGTGAGCATGTAGGACGGTGTCACCATGATCGCGTCGGGTTCGAAATCCTCGATGAGCTGGATCTGGCGGTCGGTCATCCCCCCGGACATCGGGATCACCGTGCAGCCGAGCCGTTCGGCGCCGTAGTGCGCGCCGAGTCCGCCGGTGAACAGGCCGTAGCCGTAGGCCACGTGCACCTTGTCGGCCGGGCGGACCCCGGCCGCCCGAAGGCTGCGTGCGACCAGGTCGGCCCAGTTGCTGATGTCGTTCGATGTGTAGCCGACCACGGTGGGCCGCCCGGTGGTGCCGGACGATGCGTGGATTCGGGAGACCTTGTCCTGCGGCACCGCGAGCATCCCGAACGGGTAGTTTTCCCGCAGGTCGGCCTTCGCCGTGAACGGGAAACCAGCGAGGTCGCTGAGATCCTTGAGATCGGTGGGGTGCACGCCGGCGGCGTCGAACGCCGTCCGGTAGTGCGGCACGTTGTCGTAGGCGTGCTTCAGCGACCACTGCAGGCGCTGCAGCTGGAGTGTGGATATCCGGTCCCGCGTTGCGAATTCGATGTCGTCGCCGGGTGCGGTCGGAGTATTCGAGAGGACGCTGGTCATGGGTTTCTCCAGTGGTGGTGCGTAAGGTGTCAGGCGTCGAAATCGACGGTGACGGTGTCGCTGACGGGGTAGGTCTGGCAGGTGAGTACGAAGCCGGAATCGACCTCGGAATCCTCGAGGGCGTAGTTGCGACGCATGTCGACCTCGCCGCCGGTGACCTTGGCGCGGCAGGTCCCGCACACGCCGCCTTTGCAGGCGAACGGAAGATCGGACCGGAGTTGTTCTCCGGCATCGAGAATGGACTCGTCCCGGGGGAGGGTTCCGCTGACCGCTCGACCGTCGAGGGTGATCGTCACCTCGCTGCTCGGCCCGGTGATCCCGGGTTCACGATGCTTCTCGAGAGGTGGGGGCACGTCGTCGACGTAGAACAGCTCGTGGTGGACCGCGCTCTTGGGGACGCCGAGGTCGGCGAGGACGTCCTGCGCGTCGTTCACCATTCCAAATGGTCCGCATAACCAGAAGTCGTCGATGTCGGCGATGGGGACGAGGGTGTCGAGGATCGCGCGCAGGCGCTGCGCATCGAGGCGGCCGCTGAACAGTTCGACTTCTCGAGGTTCGCGGGACAGCACGTGGATCACGTCGAAGCGGGAGCCGTACTCGTCTTTGAGGTCGGCGATGTCTTCGGAGAACATCACCGAGCGGCTGCGGCGATTGCCGTACAGCAGGGTCACCTCCGCTTCCGGGTTGGCGAGCATAGAACCGGCGATGGAGAGCATAGGCGTGATGCCTGACCCGGCAGCGATGAGGACATGCCGGCCACCCGCGTCGGGATCGGCGACGAAGTTTCCCGTGGGCCCTTGCACGTCGACGCGGTCGCCCGGCTGCACCTCGTGGACGAGCCAGGACGAGAACAGCCCGTCGGTGACCTCCCGGACACCGACCCGGGGCGGGCTGCCGACCGGTGCGCAGATCGAGTACGAGCGGCGGTGCTCCACACCGTCGACCGTGCGGCTGAGTGTCAGTGACTGGCCGGCGCCGAAGACGAACTCGTCCGCGAGAGCGTCCGGGACGTCGAATCGCACGGCGACCGCGTCGTCGCAGAGCGGTTCGACGTCGGCGACGGTCAACGTGTGAAACGGCTTGGTGCGTTTGCTCGTCGGGGAGACTGCCGGCTCGGCGGTGGCTGTCATGTCAGATTTCCTTCACGTGATCGAACGGTTCGAGGCAATCGAGACAGTGGTATTGGGCTTTGCACAGTGTCGCGCCGAACTCCGACTTCAGATGTGTGTTCCGTGAGCCGCATCGCGGGCAGTCAATGACGCGGGGCGTAGCGGTCAAGGTCAGCGGTACCGGGCCCGACGATCGGGTGGGTGCTGGTCCGGGCAGCGAGTAACCCGTGTCGGACAGTTTCCGGCGGCCTTCGTCGGAGATCCAGTCGGAACTCCAGGCCGGCGACAACCGCGTCACGATCTCAACACGCGAATAGCCGTGGTCGAGCAGCTTGTGCTCGATGTCGTCGCGCATCGTCGCCATGGCCGGGCAGCCCGAATACGTGGGGGTGATCGTCACGACCACGCCGCCGTCGTCGGTCACTTCGACATCGCGTAGCACTCCGAGGTCGTCCAGGGTCAGCAGCGGCATCTCCGGGTCGAGGACCGAGGCCGCAATCGTACGCGGAGAGGTCATGTGCGCTGTCGTCACGTCACCACACGCCTTCCGGATGTGCCCGTGCGACGCTCTGCAATTCGGCGATCAAGTGGCCCATGGCCTCGGTGTGGATCCCGCGACGTCCGCCGCGGCCACCGATCGTTCCGACGTTGCGGTTGCCTGGTGCCTCCAGCTCGGCCGCATGCAGCACGTGCGCAATCACGGAATCGAACTCCTCCCTGGCATCACGCGGATCGACGGCGACCGAGACCGCCGCGAGGGCGATCTCATCGTCGGTTGGCAGGAACAATTCGTCGATGTACGGAAAGACCCGCTCGAGGGCATCGGTGATTCGTCGTTTGGATTCATCTGTGCCACAACCCAAAGTGACGACCCACCGCGCAGCGTAGTCGCGGTGATAGGTCAGTTCTTTGACGCCCTTCGATGCGACGGCGGCCAGGACCGGGTCACGTGATGTCCGTAGCCGATCGAAGACGGCCAGTCGCCAGGTGGTGAAGAGAAGTAGCCGGACCTGGGTCTTGGCGAAGTCTCCGTTGCCGATCTCGCACAGCCGGACGTTGCGGAAGTCGCTTTCGTCGCGAAAGAAAGCCAGGGCGTCTTCGGACGGCACCGGCGAGGTGTCGGAGATGTACGGCACCACAGCGGGATCCGCGGCGGCGGCGCGAGCGAGAAGCAGGCGCGCCTGTCCCAGGAGATCGAGGCCCACGTTCGCGAGTGCCACCTCTTCTTCGAGTTCCGGTGCGCGAGTGCTCCACTGCGCGAGCCGCTGGGAACTGATCAGGGCGTCGTCGCCGAGCATCAGGCAGTACGCCGCCAGGGCGGTCAGATCGACGTCGTCGGGGACGGTGGTGTCGACGCCGGCAAGCGGATCGTCGAAGCTGGTGCCGAAGGCCCACTGTCCGTGAGAGTCTTCGTCGACCAGCCCTTCATAGGCGTTGTCGTGGTCAATCATTGGGCCAGGCCTCACATGTGGGGAACGTCGTCGGGGATGTCGTAGAACGTCGGGTGGCGATACACCTTGTCACCGCTTGGGGCGAAGAATGGATCCCTTTCTGACGGACTGGAGGCGATGATCGAGTTGG
Source organism: Williamsia limnetica (assembly GCF_003217475.1). Classification (GTDB taxonomy): domain Bacteria; phylum Actinomycetota; class Actinomycetes; order Mycobacteriales; family Mycobacteriaceae; genus Williamsia; species Williamsia limnetica. Next base: position 149,914 of record NZ_QJSP01000009.1, read on the forward strand.
AGGCGACCACCCAGATGCTGACACCCTCGTTGCGGCGGGTGTAGACGTCGCGGGCGTGCCGTAGCGCCATCTCGTTGTCAGCTGCGTGCAATGAGCCCACATGGACGTGGTTGAGGCCGCGCTTACCACGGAGGAAGACCTCGAACAGCGGCCAATCAGCCTTCACGGCAGACTTTTTCGGCTCGACCGGAACATCTTCGATCGGGACGGCACCGTGGCCGCCTTCGGCGCTCTGTTCACTCATGATGCTGCTTTCTTGTCTCGCGCCGCGAATGCCATCGCGGCTTCTCGAACCCAGGCGCCGTCCTCGTGTGCGGCGCGGCGATTGGCGATACGTTCGATGTTGGAGGTGCCGTTCCCCTTGACGACGGCCAGGAACTCGCTCCAATCGGGCTCGCCGAAGTCGTGCGATTTCCGGTTCGCGTTCCACTTCAGGTCGGGATCGGGAAAGGTGACGCCAAGAGCTTTCGCCTGCGGGATGCTCATGTCGACAAACCGTTGGCGCAGTTCGTCGTTGGTGTGACGTTTGATGCCCCACTTCATCGACTGCTCGGTGTTCGGGGACTCGTCGTCCGGGGGGCCGAACATCATCAATGCCGGCCACCACCAGCGGTTGACCGATTCCTGCACCATGGCGCGCTGCTCGTCGGTGCCGCGCATCATTTTGGTCAGCAGTTCGAAACCTTGGCGCTGATGGAACGACTCCTCCTTGCACACGCGGATCATGGCGCGTGCGTAGGGTCCGAACGAGCTGCGGCACAAAGGAACCTGGTTGCAGATGGCCGCCCCGTCCACCAGCCAGCCGATGGTGCCGACGTCGGCGTACGTCAGGGTTGGGTAGTTGAAGATCGAGGAGTACTTCTGCTTGCCCTCGATCAGCTTCTCGGTGAGGTCGGAACGGTCGGCGCCGAGCGTCTCGGCCGCGGAGTAGAGGTACAGGCCGTGGCCGGCCTCGTCCTGCACTTTGGCCATAAGGATCGCCTTGCGGCGCAGCGAGGGGGCGCGGGTGAGCCAGTTGCCTTCGGGCTGCATGCCGATGATCTCGGAGTGCGCGTGCTGCGCGATCTGCCGGATCAGGGTCTTGCGGTAGCCGTCGGGCATCCAATCACGGGGTTCCACTCGTTGCCCGGCATCGATGGTGTGGTCGAACTCCTGCAGCAGTGCCTCTTCGGGCGCTCCGGAAATGTCGTGTGAGGTGTTCATACGTCCTGCCTTAGTAACCGAATGATCGGTTGGTATTTAGTATCCACGAAAGTGACCCGGAACACAAGATCCGGGCGGAAGATCAGCGGCCGGTGAAAGCCGGCTTCTTCTTGGCCAGGAATGCGTCGACCGCTGCCTTGTGGTCGGCCGTCGTGCCGAGGCGCTGCTGGGCTGCGCGCTCGCGTTCGAGCGACTCGGCCGGCCCTCCCACGGAGGCTGCGACCAGCGACTTCACCTCGCGATAGGCGGCCGTGGGACCGGCCGCGAGTGTGGTTGCCAGGGTGTGCGCGGTCGTGAGGACGTCCTCGTCTGCGACCACCCGATGGACCAGACCCCAGTCCAGCGCCTGATCGGCCGTGACGCGGTCTCCGAGCAGCATCAATCCGGCTGCCCGGCTGCTGCCCAGTGCGTCGACGAGAGCATGACTCAGGCCGGAGTCGCTTGCCAGCGCGATCCCGGTGAAGGCTGTCGCAAAAGTGGTCTTCGTGCCGGCGACGCGTATGTCTGCGGCGAGGGCGATGCCGAAACCAGCGCCGACGCAGGCACCCGGGATCGCGACGACGACCGGCACCTCGATGTCGGCGATGGCCGCGATCAGTGGGTTGTAGTGTTCGGCGACGGTGTCCATCGCGGTGGTGGGGTCCGCCTCCAGTGCGCTGACATGCTCGGACAGATCCTGTCCGACGCAGAAGTTCTTACCTTCCGCGGTGATCAGGACCGCCCGGACCGAGGGGTCCTTTGCGGCAGTCGTCACCGCGTCCAGGAGAGCGAGTTTTGTGGCGACGTCCAGCGCGTTGTGCGCGGCCGGGCGGGCCAGGGTGATGGTCGCCAGACCGTCGGTGGTGTTCAGTACAGCAGTCATGATGTGACCTCATCCCAGGTGTAGAAACCTTGTCCGCTCTTGCGTCCGAGTTCACCCCGGGCGACTTTGTCGCGCAACAACTGTGGGGGTGTAAAGCGCTCACCGAGGGTTGTGGCCAGGTGCTCGGCGATCGCCAGTCGAACATCGAGGCCGACCAGATCCGTCGAGCGGAGCGGACCCATCGGATGTCGGTAGCCGAGCTCCATCGCGTGGTCGATCGATTCGGCGTCGGCGACACCGTCCTCCAACATGCGAATGGCTTCGAGTCCGAGGCAGATACCCAGTCGGCTCGTGGCGAAGCCGGGGGAGTCGTTGACCAGGACGCCGGTCTTGCCGAGGATGCCGACCCAGTCCCGCACACTTTCGACGACATCGTCGGCGGTGGCCGGCGCGCGCACGATCTCGACCAGCGCCGAGGCCGGTACCGGATTGAAGAAATGCATACCGATGAATCGGCTGGGATCGGCCAGTGCGGAACCGAGTTCGGCGATGGAGATCGAACTGGTGTTGCTCGCGATGACCGTCGACGGCGACACGGTCTTGTCGACAAGGCCGAGGACCTCGAGCTTCAGTGCCGGAATTTCCGGGACCGCCTCGACGACGAGGTCGAGCTCGGACGGCAGCTCGGTGGGATCGCCGACCGTCGAGACCCTTGCGAGGATCTCCGCCGGATCGCCGTCCAGCTTGCCACGCTCATGTGCGCGGGTGAGACCCGTCGCGACCCGCTCGCGGGCCGCAGCCTGGCCGGCCGTCTCGGCGATGACGACGGTCGAGCCGAGTGCGGCGAAGACCTGGGCGATGCCGGCGCCCATCCGGCCGCCCCCGATCACTCCGACTGAACGGACGACTCCGACGGTGCTGGGAATGTTCGTCATCTCTTCTCCAGGAAAGCAGTCATACGTAGGTGTTTCTCCTCGTTGTCGAACAGCACGGCTTGCGCGATGTCGTTGGCCCAAGGGTGCGAACCGGGGGCGTCGACGATGGTTTTGGTCAGGCGCAGCGCGAGGGGCGCCTGCCGTGCCATCCGATCCAGGAGCTCGTGCGCCGCGGCGAGGTGGTCGTCGGCGATATCGGCGACGAGTCCCGTCCTCAAGGCGGTCTCCGCATCCAGGTTTCGCCCGCCGAGCAGTACCTGTTTGGCCACCGATGCCCCGATGAGACCGGGTAGTCGGTACGTCGCGCCGGCGGCCGCCAGGATGCCGAGGCCGGGTTCGGGATTGCCGAAAACCGCAGACGGGGCGGCGATCCGGATGTCGCAGGCATACGAGAGTTCCGCACCACCGCCCAGCGCGTAGCCGCTGACGGCCGCGACGGTCGGGAGCGGGAGTTTCGCGATGCGATCGAACAGGTTGCGGTTGATGCCGGCAAATGCATCATCGCGGGTGCGCCCGCGGAGTTCTTTGATGTCCGCACCGCCGGCGAAGTGATCGCCGCGTCCGGTCAGGAGCAGCAGCTTCGGTTCGCGTTCGAGCGTTGCGCAGACGTCGTGCAGGTCGGAGATCATCTGGGCGTTGATTGCATTTCGCTGCGCGGGGCGGTCGAGCGTCACGACGCACCGATCCGGCCGGTCGTCGATGTCCAGCGTGCTCACAGTCGGTCACACCCTTCGAAGTCGTCGTGGCTGTCCTCTATTAATAACCGACTCTTTGGTCGGTTAGCAAGCGTCACATCAGTCGATCCCCGACTTTGGGTCGTCGTCTGGGAAGATGTGCCCATGGCGACTGCGCGTGTGATCAAGAGGACTGGGCTCCCCGGGCGTCCCGGCTACGACCTCGACTCCCTGCTTGCTGTCGCGGTCAAGGTCTTCAACGACAGGGGCTACGACGGCACCAGCATGGAAGTGCTGGCGCAACGGCTCGGCATCAGTAAATCGTCGATCTATCACCACGTATCGGGAAAGCAAGAACTGCTCGAACTCGCCCTGAACCGGGCGCTCAACGCGCTGTTCGCGGTGACCACCGAGGAGCAGACGACCCAGGGTCCTTACGTCGACCGCCTGGAACACCTGGTCCGGCGCAGTGTCGAGATCCTGGTCGCTGAACTTCCGTACGTCACCTTGCTCCTGCGTGTCCGGGGGAATTCGGAGATCGAACGCAAGGCGCTGGCTCGTCGTCGAGAGTTCGATGCCTTCGTGAGCGGGCTCGTCGTCTCTGCAGCGCAAGAGGGTGATCTGCGCGAAGACGTCGACCCCGCGCTGGCCTCGAAGCTGATCTTCGGAACCGTCAACTCGCTCATCGAGTGGTACAAACCGCGCACCGGCGGTTCGTCGTCGGATCTGGCCGATGCCGTCGTGGCTGTGACCTTCAACGGGCTTCGTCGCTCCTGATCGTTCTCTTGACATGACCCCGTCTGCCGCGCGAAGGTAATTACCGACCGAACGTACGGTGAGACGGAGATGTTGTGACCAGAATGTTGGAGAGTTACGCACAGGGACGTTGGTTCGCCGCGTCCGATGAGGGCACACCGCTGCTCAGCGCAATCGATGGAACCGAGGTCGCGAGGATCTCGTCGAGCGGACTCGACGTCGCCGGCATGATCGATTACGCACGGACTGTCGGAGGCCCGGCACTCGCCGCCCTGACCTTCCACGAGCGCGCGGGGATCCTCAAGCAACTCGGGCTCACGTTGATGGCCGGCAAGGACGAGTTCTACGAGGTCTCCCGGCTCACCGGCGCCACCAAGCGCGACTCCGGCGTCGACATCGACGGCGGATTCGGAACAGTGCTCAGCTATGCGAGCAAAGCTCGTCGCGAATTGCCCAACGACACGGTTTATCTCGACGGCGAGGTGGAGCAGCTCGGGAAGAAAGCGACGTTCCTCGGGCAGCACATCTACACGTCGCGTCAGGGCGTGGCCGTGCAGATCAATGCTTTCAACTTCCCGGTGTGGGGCTTCCTCGAGAAGCTGGCCCCGGCATTCATCGCGGGCGTCCCGTCAATCATCAAGCCCGCCAGCCAAACCGCGTATCTGACCGAAGTGGTCGTCCGCCGGATCATCGAGTCGGAACTGCTCCCGGAGGGCTCGATCCAGCTCCTGTCGGGCAGCGCCCGCGGGGTGCTCGACCATCTCGGTGGCCAGGATTCGGTGGCGTTCACCGGTTCGGCCGACACCGCGGCGACGCTCCGGTCGCATCCGAACGTCGTAGGGGAGGGTGTGCGGTTCACCGCCGAGGCCGACTCGCTGAATGCGTCGGTGCTCGGCCCCGACATCGCGATGGCCGACCCCGAATTCGACCTCTTCATCAAGCAACTCGTGACAGAGATGACGGTGAAGGCCGGGCAGAAATGCACCGCGATCCGGCGCGCGCTGGTGCCGCAGGCGCTGGTCGGCGCCGTGATCGAGTCAGCAACGCAGCGCCTGGCGCAGGTTGTCGTCGGTGATCCGGACGCCGAGGGTGTCACCATGGGTGCGCTCGCCAGCTTTGAGCAGCGCGACGAGGTGCTCAAATCCCTTCGCGGGCTGACAAAGTCCGCGGAGATCGTCTTCGGCGACCCGGAATCGGTCGACGTGGTCGGTGCCTCCGCGGCATCCGGTTCTTTCATGTCGCCCATCCTCTTGCGTGCCGGTGACAAGTCGGCCACAGAGCCGCACGAGATCGAGGCCTTCGGACCGGTGTCGACGGTCATCGGTTACGACGACACCGCCGACCTGATCGATCTCGCCGCCCGAGGCAAGGGCAGCCTCGTGGCGTCCCTCGTCACCAAGGACTCGGTGATCGCTCGTGAGATCGTCCTGGGCCTGGCGCCGTACCACGGCCGGGTTCTGGTACTCAACAGCGAAGATGCCCGGGAGTCGACCGGACACGGATCGCCGCTGCCGGTGCTCGTGCATGGTGGACCCGGACGAGCCGGCGGGGGCGAAGAGCTAGGCGGCATGCGCGGCGTCCTGCACCATATGCAACGCACTGCAATCCAGGGAACCCCGAACGTGCTGACCGCTGTCGGGAACAAGTGGGTCACGGGTTCTGATCGCACCACCGGTGATGTTCATCCGTTTCGCAAAGACCTGGGCGAACTGAAACTCGGGGACACGATCGTCGGTGGCCCACGGCAGGTGACACGTGCCGACATCGACCATTTCGCCGAGTTCACCGGTGACACCTTCTACGCTCACACCGATCCGGAGGCGGCGGCTGCCAATCCGCTGTTCGGAGGGATTGTCGCGCACGGATACCTCGTGGTCTCGCTGGCTGCGGGGCTCTTCGTCGATCCCGACCCTGGCCCGGTCCTCGCGAACTTCGGGGTCGACAGCCTGCGCTTCCTCACACCCGTCAAAGCCGAGGACTCGCTCACGGTGACCCTCACCGCCAAACTCATCACTCCGCGGCAGAGCGCCGACTACGGCGAAGTTCGCTGGGACGCAGTGGTCGTCAACCAGAACGACGAACCGGTCGCCACCTATGACGTCCTGACGCTCGTCGCCAAACCAGAAGGAGTTCAGGCATGAGTTTTCGTCTCGCCGTCTGCTACGGCACCCCGAAGGACCCATCCGCTTTCGACGAGCACTACGTGAATGTGCATGTGCCGCTGGCGGACAAAGTACCTGGTCTGACCGACTACACCTGGGGGAAGGTCGCATCGGTCGACGGGTCCGTGCCGCCCTACTACGCCATCGCCAATCTGTGCTTCCCCGACGAGGCCGCGCTGAAAGCCGGTATGGCCTCGGACGAGATGAAGGCCGCGGGCAAGGACCTGCGTAACTTCGCCGATGGCGGCGTCACGATGTTCACGCAGGAAGAGCGTTCGGTACGGTGACCGCGACTGACTTCCTGGTCGCGCGGGAGATGCTGGACGCCGACGTGGCGTCTCGCTCCCTCGGCATCGAACTGCTCGAGCTGTCCGCGGGTGGTGCCAGGGCGTCCATGACGGTCACCCCCGAGATGGCCAACGGGTACTCGATCACCCACGGCGGGTACGTCTTCATGCTGGCCGACACGACGTTTGCGCTCGCTTGCAACAGCCATGACGAGCCTGCGGTCGCGGCGCGCGCAGACATCCGATATCTACGTTCGACCACTGTGGGAGACGTGTTGATCGCCGAAGCGGTGGAGCGGGCACGATATGGCCGTAACGGGATCTACGACGTCACGGTCACCCGGGACGGCGACGTCGTAGCCGAGTTCCGCGGAGACAGTCGGACGTTGTCACGCCGGTGACGGATGCGCGCCGGCCCTTGGCGACATCGGAGTGACGAAGTCGATGATTGCATCCCGTCACGATCGGATACCCGGTGTCAGGCGGGTCGATCGGTGAAGGGTGTGAGGTGGACGGGCGGACGTTGCATTACGGCGAGTTCTACGGCGTCAAGGATGGCCCGGATACCGACGCGCGGGATCTCCTGCTCGTGTGGGGCAACTGCCAAGCAGAAGCTCTGCGCATCGTGCTGTCGAGTTCTGTGGACCTTCCGTACCGGACCGTGCGGGTGCCGCCCGTCCATGAACTGGAGTCCGCCGACATGCCATCGGTCGAACGGCTGGTCCGGCGCGCTGCGGTGATCGTCACCCAACCGGTCCGCGCGGGATACCGGGGACTACCGATCGGCGGCGAAGATCTGGAAGCGATGGCGCCTGCTGCGACGCACGTGATCTGGCCGGTCATTCGCTACGGTGGCCTGTACCCGTTTCAGGCGATCGTCAGGCATCCCGCGAGCCCGGCCGCCTCTCCGGCAGCAGTCCCGTATCACGATCTGAGAACCATTGTCGCGGTCAGAGATCGTCGGACGAGGTTTGCAGAGTGGAACATCGATGTCGGACCTGAGCGTCTCCGCGCGGCGGCTCGCTGGAGTGTCGAGCAGCTCGCCGCCAGAGAGCGTCGGCACTGCGACGTCGCGGTCTCCGACGCCCTGCTCGGGTTAGGGGCTGACGCTGCGCACACGATCAATCACCCCGGTAATCCGGTGCTGCTGACTTTGGGTATCCGGATCCTCGAAAAACTCGGCGCCGGTGCACCACGCCTGCCGGAGCGCGAACTGTTGGGGAATATTCGGGCCCCGCTGCAACGGAGTGTCGTTGACGCACTGGGTCTGGCAGGCAAGGCCCGCGACAACTGGGTCGTCGACGGCGTGCCGGTGAGCGAAGAGTACGTCCACGAGCGCCAGATGGCCTGGTACGTAGAACATCCCGAGTTCATCGAGGCCGCTCTGGACCGCTATGACGAGCTGATCGAAATTCTGGGGCTTTCATGACCCGACCTCTTGGGCACTTCATCGTCGGCCCCCGGTCTCACGGGGTCGTCCGGTACGCACACGCGGTTCTCGACGCCGCCGTTGCGCACGGAGGTGAACACCAATTCGTCGACGACAACGTCGTCTCCACCGAAAGTCTGGCGACTGCGACCGATTACGGAATCGTGCACATCCACGTCACCGACAGACTGTTCGGCGCGACCCCGGCGGAGGCGCAGCGGACCCTGCTCTCGATGATGGCAAAATTCCGGGCCCCGGTATCGGTGACCCTGCATGACATTCCACAGCCTTCCGACGGGGTACGCATGGGTGCTCGCTCCGCGTTCTATGCCGCGGCGGCGAGGGCAGCCGCCGGGGTGATCGTCTCAAGTCATCACGAGGCCGCACTGTTCGCCGAGTTCGTCGATGCGTCGATCGCGGTAGAGGTGGTGCCCCTCATGTTCGACGGCGTCCGTGTTGAAAAGCGGACCCGCGCGGACCACATCACTGTGGGCGTTCTCGGGTTCCTGTATCCGGGAAAGGGACATCTGGAAACTTTGCGTGCCATGGCCGTTCTCGACCCGGCAGTTGGCTTCGTCGCGCTCGGTGCGCCGTCGCCGGGTCACGAACACCTCGTCCACGACCTGGAGAAAGTTGCGGCCGACTCGGGACGCAGGTGCGAGGTCACCGGCTTCCTCACGGACGATGAGATGCGGCGACGAATAGCCGAGGTCACCGTGCCGGTGGCCTACCACCGGCACATGTCGGCCTCCGGTTCGATCAATGCCTGGGTCGCGGCAGGCCGTCGACCGCTGGTTCCGCGTACCGCGTACACCCGGGAGCTGACTGCGCGGTCGCCGGGGGTGGTGACGATGCATTCGAACAGCGACGCCGCCTTACGGTCTGCCATTGCGGCCGGGGTCGCGGACCCCGATCACACATGGGCGGACCCGTCGGTGACGCCATCACCGACGGCGGTCGAGGTCGCGCAGACATATGACCGGCTTCTGCGACGGTGGAGCGCGTGAGCGTCGTCAGCCTGGGGGATGGGCGTGTCGTTCCACCGGACAATCGGTGGGACCTCGTAGGTGAGTGTTCGGCGACACCGCGGGTCAGTGTCGTCATCCCGTACTACAACCAGCCTCGACAATTGTCCCTCGTTCTCGAGGCGCTGACTGTCCAGACGTATGACGCCGACCAACTCGAGATCGTGATCGCCGACGACGGATCGGCGGAGCCGCCTCCGGTCGACGGTTGGACCTCCCGTCTGAGTGTTTCCGTGGTGAGGCAGTCGGACAAGGGCTTCCGCGCTGCAGCCGCCCGCAATCTCGGGGCAGCCGCGTCGACGGGGTCGGTACTGTGTTTTCTCGACGCAGATACCGTCCCCACCCCCGACTACATTCGTCAGGCCGTCAGGCTGCCCGCGTCCGCACCGGACGTCCTCGTCGTCGGACGCAGAGTGCATGCGGATCTGCGTGGGGTCTCTGCCGGAACCGTGGCCGACTTTTTCTCCGAGAACCCCGTTTGCGATCGATCACACGATGACCGCGAGCCTCGGTGGTTGGCGGACGCCTACGACCGCACATCGAACCTTCTGGACCCCGGGTGGGACGGCTATAAGTACGTCATCAGTGCCGTGTTCACCTGCAGTCGAGAGCTGTTCGACGACATAGGCGGGTTCGATCCTGCATTCGTACAGTACGGAGGAGAGGATTGGGAACTCGCGAACCGAGCGTTCATGATGGGCGCGGTGTTCGCCCACGAACCCGCTGCGATCGCGTGGCACGACGGACCGGATTGGGCCGGGCGATCGGTTCCCGACCGGGTGGCTGAGAAGAACGCCGAAGCGCTGGCGCTCGCTCCGCTGATCACCGATCCCGCTGCCAGGACTTCCGGCCTTCGGTATTCGATCCCGGACGTCGCGGTGGTCGTCGCGACGGATGGACACACTGCAGCGTCATTGATGCGGACGGTGGCCAGTGTTCTACGCGGCGTTGACGGAGCGGTCTGGTTGCATGGGCAGGAGGTTGAGAGTCTGTACAGCGCAATGGGTATCGATGATTCGCGGGTGCGGTTCGGGAGGCCGGGGCGGGCGGTCGTCTCTCGCTGTCGATTTCTCCTCGAGGTGTCGGGGCGGCTGGTATTCGGTGAGAACAGTCATGCGCTACTCGCCGGAGAACTCGGCCCAGGGCAAGCCGGGCAGGTGATCGTCGACTTCGACGGGTCGCAGTCGGCGACGGTCAGTGCGTGGTCCTCGCGTGCGCGCCACCGCTCGCGCCGATGGTCGAACCGGACCGGGCAAACCGAGGACGACCTGATCCGAACGTTGTTCGGCGTTCGTCACGTTACGTCGGATCAGGTCGGGATCGTGATTCGAGATGGAGATCCGTCGCTGTCCTGGTGATCCTCCGAAACGGTTGTCGGGCTGTCAGTCGGGTTCGGTCCGCCCGAGGATCTCGTCGGAGATTATTCGCATCTGGATCTCGCTGGTGCCCTCGAAGATTTTCGTCAGCCGGGCGTCGCGCCAATACCGCTCGACCTGGAAGTCGGTGGTGTAACCGGCGCCGCCATGGATCTGGACGGCCTCACTGGTGACCTGCTCCGCCATCTCTGTTGCGACGAGTTTGCACATCGATGCTTCCAGCGAGCATCGCCGGCCGGTGTCGATGTCGGTGGCGACCGAGTACATCAACTGACGCGCAGCCTCGATGTCCGCCGCCATCTTGGCAATCTTGAACCGCAGGTACTGGAAGTCGGCCAGGGGATGCCCGAATTGGCGACGGGCGTGCATGTAGGCGATGGAATCCTCGAGAGCGCCGCGAGCCAGTCCGATAGCGCGCGCAGCGGTGTGGGCGCGACCCACCTCGAGTCCGGACACGGCCAGGTAGAAGCCCTTGCCCTCTTCACCGAGCATCCGATCTCTTGGTATCCGGAAGTTGTCGAAGGCGACTTCCCAGGTGTTCCATCCGAAGTACCCGATCTTGCGGATCTTGGTACCGGACATTCCCTCGGGAAAGTGGTTGCGTTGCTTGTCTATCAAGAACGCACTGATGCCGCGATGAGGTTTGGCGGGATCTCCTCTCGGATCTGTTCTGGCGAAGAGAACCATGTAATCGGCCTCGTAGGCATAGGTGCACCACATCTTCGTGCCGTTGACGACCCAGTCGTCACCATCGCGGGTGGCGCGGCAAGCGATGTTCGCGACGTCGGACCCGGCTTCGGCCTCGGACAGTGCATAGGCGCCGAGGTACTCCCCGCGTGCCACTCGGGGAAGAAGATCTGCTTCCTGCGCAGGTGTGAATCCGCCGCCCATCCCGTTGCCCCGCGCAAGCAGTCCGCTCACACTCATCCACGCCCGGGACAGTTCCTCGGCCACCAAGCAGTATTCGAAAACCCCCAGCCCCAATCCACCGAACTGCTCGGGGATCATGATTCCGAAGAACCCGATTTCGGACATCGATTTCTTGAGGGCGTCGGGAATGGTGCCCTGCACCGGGTCGAGTTCGTTCGCGACCGGAAACACCTGCGTCATGGCGAATTCGCGGGCGAGATCGCGGATCGCGAGTCGATCATCGGTCAGGTATCGAGGTGAATCGGCGCGGGGCTGTGATGGCCGATGGGTCATTATGCTCCTGCAGTCTGGTGATCTTGACTCGGACACGAGTCGGCGTCGGTTCGGCGACCAGTTGTGATGCTCACCCAGTAGAACATGACCACTCGGGGCGCAGATGCGGCGACCCTTGATACGAGGCACTGCGGATGTCACCGTGACAAAAGCGGCTAAAGCGTTGACCACGTGCGCATTTCGATTTTCGGGGAGTAGTCGTTCGCCGCGCTCAGTCAGATGGGAAATGGCGATTGACGACAACGGCGGAAGCGCCTGATCGACAACCGGATCGAGGTCTTGTGCGTAGGTGGCCGTCCGGCCTATTCTGGTGTCGCGGTTGACACCGAGCCGCGGCAGAGGACACCAGGCCGGCGTCGGGAGTTGTGCGACACAGGCCACGACGCATTCACGATCTATACGTTCTCGCGCAGGCTCCATCTATGCGGCGCGGGATACGGGTCCGGGGACAACCGCATGCATTCGCGTGATGACGATTCGACAGAGGTCTCTCGAGAGCCGTCAGCGCTGCCTGACAGGTGGACGTCGCAGCCGAGCGCATTCAATGGGCGTGATGAACCCGATCTACCTGCGACCATTGCGCTCGCTGCAACGTTCGCCCTTGGCGTCGGGTCGGTGGTCTTCGTGGTGAGCCTCGTGCTCGGCGGACTGGTGTCGGCGCTGCTGAGCCTGCTGATCGTGGTCGGCGCGATCGGATCCGCATTCGTGCTTCGATGGCTCGAATAAAGAGGTCGTTCGCGGACGACTACACTCATCTCAGTTAATCAAAAATAACTGAAATGGTGGAGCTCGGATGGCGTATTTCGAACGGCTCGGACCCGAGACCTTTCGTCCCACCCCGCACGTCGGAGGTGCCTGGAACCTCGAGGAACAGCACATCGCGCCTGCGCTGGGACTACTGGTCCACGCGGTGGAAGGCGACCGCGACGTCCGGCGAGACGACTGTCTCGTCATCGGAAGACTGTCCTACGACATTCTCGGCACTGTCCCGCTCGCGCCCTGCGACGTAGCGGTCACCGTCCTTCGTGGCGGTCGGACGATCGAGTTGGTGGAGGCCGTGCTGAGTCATGCCGACCGCGCGATCGTCCGGTTGCGTGCGTGGCTGATGCGCTCGGCGGAAAGCGCCACTGATGTCGGCACGTCGCTGCGTCCGATCGAGCCGCCGGAAGCATTCGAGGCGTGGGATCCGTCGACGCTGTGGCCAGGCGGGTTCATCGCCTCTACAGAGGTCCGGCGCAAATACGTCGAACCCGGCAGGGCCGTTTCGTGGGTGCGTACCGCACTGCCGCTGGTGGACGGAGAGCAGGCCAGTACGTTGGCGTCCGTCGCGGGTCTGCTCGATATCGCGAACGGACTGGCGGTTCGTGCCAATCCACGTGAAGTCGCCTATCCCAACCTGGATCTCACTGCACACCTCTTTCGGCAACCGGCGAGTCGGTGGATCGGGTTCGACACCTCGGTGTCGTTCGGCCCGGCCGGGATCGGGCTCACCAGCAGCACCCTTCACGACCTGTCGGGCCCAATCGGGACTCAGGCTCAGGTACTGACCATCCGCCCGCTGTGATCGGGTGCGGCTAGTGCCCCCGTGGTGGCCGCAACTGTCGCGAAGTTGGCCGCGTCGGCGATAGGGATCGGGTGCGGATACCTCCTATGTTGTGAGGACTATGGCCTACGTCACAGTCGGACGCTGTCGATCGCGCCGACCAGCGTAGGTCTGTCACCGCGGTGGAGAGGCCACGAACATGCCATTGGATGAGGTCAGTCAGGGATTTCTCGCAGAGATGGCGGCGACGCGCACTCCGCCGGTGCACGAGGGCACGCCCGCCATCGCACGGATGTCAGGAATGGTCTTTGCCGGGTTGAGTGGACGTGGACCGGACGTCGGCGAGGTGCGGAACCTGCGTCTGGCCACGCCCGACGGCGACACGATCCGGGTGCGCGTGATTATCCCGGAGGACGCACCGCGGTCGGTCATCGTCTACTTCCACGGTGGAGGTTGGGTGATAGGCGATATCGACTTGCAGTACGACCATCTGGCTCGTGACCTGGCAACCCGCACCCGGTCGACGGTCGTGCTGGTCAATTACCGCAAGGCGCCCGAGCACCCCTTTCCGACCGCTCTCGAAGACAGCTGGCTCGGTCTGTCCTGGGCCGCAGGGAACGCCGGCGATCTCGCCGTCGCGGACGCTCCGCTGATCGTCGGCGGCGACAGTGCCGGGGGCAACATCGCGACTGTGTTGACACGATGGGCGCGGGACCGCGGTGGCCCTGCCATCGGTTGCCAGGTGCTGGTGTACCCGGTCACCGACTGCGACCTCGATCGCCCCTCCTATCTGGCGCCCGAGAATCAACTGCTTCTCGGCAGGGACACGATGGCCTGGTTCTGGGGCCACTACCTCGCCGACCCATCAGAGCGCATGAGTCCCGATGCCTCGCCCATACGTGCCGACAGTTTGGCGGACCTTCCGCCTGCGCTGGTGTACGTCGCGGAGTTCGATCCGCTCCATGACGAGGGTGTTGCGTATGCCGAGGCATTACAAGCTGCCGGCGTTCCGGTGACGCTCGAAGAAGCAGCCGGGCAGATGCACGCCTACTTCCAGATGGCCAACATCTTCCCGGGCTACACCACGGGTATCGAGCTCGTAGCCCAGTACATCGGAAAGTTCCTCGCAGACAACGGAAGAGGTGCCTGAACATGGTTGATCACGATGTCGTCATCATCGGCGCGGGATTTTCCGGGCTGTATCAGCTGTACAAACTCCGGCAACTCGGTTTCAACGCCATCATCCTCGAAGCAGGCCCCGAGGTGGGCGGCACGTGGTACTGGAATCGGTACCCGGGCGCCCGCTGCGACATCGAATCGATCGAATATTCATACTCATTCGACCCCGAACTGGAGCAGGAGTGGAACTGGTCGGAACGCTACGCAGCGCAACCCGAACTCCTCGCCTATATCCGGCATGTCACCGAGAAACATGATCTCCGGAGGGACATCGAGTTCGAGGCCCGCGTGACCGCACTCGATTTCGATGACGACTCCTGCCGATGGAGGGTCCGTGCCGAGGACGGTGTCGATCGCACCGCGCGTTTTGTCGTCGCTGCGACAGGGTGCCTATCCGTACCCACTCAACCCGACATCGAGGGCGTCGGCGACTTCGGCGGCGAAACCTATTGGACGTGGGACTGGCCCGAGGGCGGCGCCGACCTGACGGGCAGACGTGTTGCCGTTGTCGGCACCGGATCATCGGGGCTGCAGACCATCACGACCATCGCGCCGGATGTCGGGCACCTCACTGTCTTCCAGCGCACGCCGGTGTTCGCGGTCCCGGCTTTCAACCGCGAGATCGACGACGAGTTGGTCGTGGTGAAGTCGCGATACCGTGAGTTCCGGGCCGAGAGTCGATTGACCCGCGGTGGCGCGCACTGTGCAGATCCCGATCCCAAGTTCTTCGACCAATACAGTCCCGAAGAGGCCGTAGAAGAGTTGTCACGACGGTGGGCCGACGGTGGATTGTGCTATCAGCAGTCGTTCCTCGACCTGGTCCAGGACCCGTCGGTCAACAAGGCAGCCGCCGACTTCGTCGCGGACCGTATCCGCGACAAGGTCATCGACCCGATTCTCGCCGAGAAGTTGATACCCACCACGTATCCCATTGCGACCAAACGCATGTGCGTCGATACGGGCTACTACGAGGTGTACAACCGGGACAACGTCACGCTGGTCGATCTGCGCGAGGATCCACTGAAGCGGGTCACCGCTCGCGGCATCATCGCCGGGGACACCGAGCACGAGTTCGACGTCATCATCTTCGCCACCGGTTTCGATGCGATGACCGGTGCGCTGAGTGCCATCGACATCCGGCACGGGGAGGTGACGCTGAGCGAGAAATGGGCGGACGGGCCCCGGACGTATCTGGGCCTGATGTCGGCAGGACTGCCGAACCTGTTCACCATCACCGGGCCGCAGAGCCCGTCGGTGCTGTCGAACATGCTGACCTCCATCGAGCAGCATGTCGAGTGGATCACCGATGTGCTGACAGTGATGCGTGATCGAGGCCAGCGCCGTATCGAGCCAGAGGAGCAGGCGGAACGCAGCTGGGTTGACATCACCAACGACACCGCGGACATGACACTCTTCCCACAGGCGGCATCGTGGTACATGGGAGCCAACGTGCCGGGCAAACGGCAGGTCTTCTTGCCGTTCGTCGCCGGCGTCGACGTATACAAACAGATCTGCGACGGGGTTGCCGTCGCCGACTATCACGGCTTCGAGATCACTGCCTGAGGTCAGCCCGGGCGATGCGGATCGCTCCAGCGCCGCATCGCGCGGGTGAAGCTGGACCAGTCGCGGTACCCCAGACGTTCGGCGATCTGAGTGCGCGGCAGTGAGGTATCCCGAAGTAGGTCGTGGGCCACGCTGCGTCGCGTGTCGTCGTGGATCTCTCGGTACGAGGTCCCCTCGCGCGTCAGGCAGCGTCGCAGGGTCCTACTCGAGTACTGCAGGTCGGCTGCGCATTCGTCAAGTGTGCGGTCGAGGGTCGGCAGGGTCATCAAATGAGCGCGCACGCGCCCAGCTACTCCACCCGAGCGGACGCGCTCGGCGCGAATTCTCTCGCAGTGGTCGACCATCACCGCTTCGGTGTGCTCGTTCGCCATGGGCAGTTGCCAATCGAGGTAGTCCTTGTCGAAGATCAGTTCCGTGCGATCGTGGCCGAACAGGACCGGTACGCCGAATATCGCCCGATACCGGGCGACCGCGTCGGGTGGCGGCGGCTCGTGCTCGAAATGAACCTCTTGCAGGGGATCGGCTGAAGGATGCGCAAAGAGTTCGCGCTGCATCTGCAGGCTCGCGCTGATGTCGCGCTCGATCACGAAACACGCTATGTCGTCAGGAACATTGTCTGTGCGCAGGGTCAGCGCCCACCGGTCACCGGGACGGAACTCGCCGTGAATCGTCGAGAACGCGAAGGTCAGCGGTGAATAGCGAAGACCAAGGCGGACCATGTCGGACACCACCGAGCACGTCATGAGTAAGTAGCCGTAGTACCCGTAGGCCGTCAGGTGGTGATCGCGGCCGATCTCCACGCCCATACCGGGCAAGTCATCGAAGGCGTGAAGGAGGTTGCGGATGACGGCTATTTCTTGTTGTGCCTCGATCAGGTGCTCGGCATCGGCCAGTGCATCGGCGCTGATTCCGGTCCCGGACAACAACGTTTCCGTGGCGCACCCGCGATGGGCGGCCCAATCACAGATCAGCGAGATCCCCACCGTCGTTCGCGGGTGGTCCCACGGATCCGTGGTGGCGGCGAAAACCCTGGGGTAACCGTGGGCGTCTACAGGCGCATGACCGATGACGGCATCGCTCATGTACTCGCCCCTGGCTGCATGTGACCAGTATCATGACCTGAAGTGCAGGAAGCAACAAGACGGCTGGTCGCGGGATTGGCCTACGCGCTCGAACGGTGATGCCACTGCGCAACCAGTCGCGCCGCTGTGGACACAGACATGGACGACCTGACGATGAGATAGGACGTCGAGATGACCGAAGCCCCGTTCACCCGGGCTTCGTAGTCGACTCCGACTGCAAGATGCCTGGCCCACCTGATGGCAACCGAGGGCGCTGTCCCGCGCGAGGCGTCGCACACCACCAGTAGGCGGCAGTTCGACGTGGAAGTCAGCGCGCTCACAGCGAGGTCGGTCAGACGCTGTTGTTCGGCGCGATCGGCCACCCTCGTTCGCCAGTTGCACAGGCCGCGGCGTGCACGCGGTGATCGGGGGCAAGCGGTGACGATGACGATGGAGTCCGGGCCTGTTTCGCGGGTGTCGTACATGTCGGCCGGACTGCCACGAATGCTGTCGATCACCGCAGCCGCATCAGACACGGCGCAGTCCGCCACTGCCACCTGCACCTTGTTGTCGGTCAATTCCCGTGCGATTGCGTTATGCAACTCATTGTGGTTGCCGATGATACTCGCCGATCGTCTGTGATCACGTGATGGTTTTGCTTCGGCGAGGTGTTTCTGATCGCGTGGGACCACGGACGAGGACCTGATTGTTCTCAACTCTTTTCTGGTAAAGGACTGTTCGGCTGAACCGGAAAGCGCGATGCATCAGCTCACGGGGCCAGGTGGAGCAATGTCGTAGGGCTGCATGGGAAGAACGGTTACCGCTTCCACGGCGCACTCACTCCTTCGTGAACTACCTGTTCTTTGGACTCTAGCCCACAAAAAAATAAAAGCCAGTCGAGAACGTCAATGCACGTTTTTCGCCAAAAAGTCGAGCGGTGAAAACAAAAATGGTGCCTGTGAACAACCGGAAAATAAAAAGGCGGCCGCGCAGTCGTCTGAGAAAACGGAAATGATGCATAGCGGGCGGTGCGGTCGCGCGAATGTACGAGCTCACTCTCAGGACGAGATCACCGAACGGGCGTCGCCGGAGACCAGAAGTGCTTGGTCGTCCGCGATCAGACGTAGCGTGAACCGATCACCATAGCGGTGGCTGATCTCATCGATCACAGCACGCCCGGAGACGATCCCGTCGGCGTGCGGAACGACTACCTCATCGATCCAACAGAGCCCGGTCGTGGAGTCGAGACCGATCGCCTCCGCAGGATCATCGAGCAAGCCGAGCGGTTCGATGTCGGCGCCGACAACGCACGCACCCGCACTCGCGCCGACGTAGGGGAGACCTGCGCGCACGTAATCGGTGAGTATGTCGGCGAACCCGGTGCGGCGCATCGCGGCCAGCAGGTGGAATACATTGCCGCCGGAGACAAAGACAGCATCGACGGTGGTCAAGGTCTCCTGTGCGTCTGCTGCTGTCATGGATTCGATGTCGAGTTCGACTGTTTGCCAACCCTGCTCACGCAGTGTTGCTCGGTCGAAGTCGACCCAGGCGCGGTCGTCGTAGATGGACGAGGCTGTCGGGACGAATCCGATACGTGCGCCCGGGCCGACGAGGGGCGTCAGGAAGCGCGGCACTGCGGACAGCCATCGGCTCACCAGAAGAAGTTCGGCCACGTGCACAGGGTGACACGCGAGATCAGGACGCGCGGCGCCGCACCCATGTCGCAGCGAAGTGCAACACCACGCCGATCGCGAGCAGTATGCCACCGAACATCCATACCTTCGCGCTCTGCTGGGTGAGCAATAGTACGCACGACGCCACCCCGAGAACGGGAATGACTGTCGGGATGCGGAAGTGTTTGTGCTCCACACGATCGCGGCGGAGAACGAGTACCGCGACGTTGGTCGATATGAAGACGAAGAGCAGTAGTAGGACCACCGTCTCGGCCAAGGTCGACAAATCACCGGTAATAGTGAGCAACATCGCCACAACGGTGGTTGCTGCGATCGCCGCCCACGGAGTGCCTCGGTTGGGCAGAACCTTGCCGAGCGCGCTCGGCAACAGCTTGTTCTCGGCCATGCCGAAGGCCAGGCGGCTGGCCATGATCATGGTGAGCAGGGCGCCGTTGGCGACCGCAACGAGGGCAATCGCGCTGAACACCCAGTCGGGGATGCCGACGCCAGACGCACCGACCACTGCGAGCAGCGGTCCGGACGACTCGGACAGTTCCGCGGACGGCAGGGCGATCGAGCTGGCGAGCCCGACCAGGACGTAGATGACGCCGGCGGTGATCAGGGACCCGAAGAGCGCCAGGGGGTAGACCCGGCTCGGGTTGCGGATCTCCTCGGCGACATTCGCCGAGGTCTCGAATCCGACGAATGAGTAGTAGGCGATGATTGCTCCGCTGAGGATGGCCAGCGCGGGGGTGGAGCCGTCGGGGAAGTCGCCCACTCTGGATACCTCCCCGTTCCCGTCGCCGAGCATGATCGCGACGGCAACGAGGACGATGACCAGACCGCTGAGTTCGATGACCGTCATCGCGACGTTGCTCTTCACCGATTCACTGATGCCCCGGGCATTGAGGCAAGCGACCAATGCCAGGAACACGATGGCGGCAGGGACCGCGGGGACGTCGATGAACGTGGCGAGGTACTCGCCAGAGAAGGCGAGAGCGAGTCCGGCCGCACTGGTCACCCCGGCAGCCAGCATGCAGAATCCGACGAGGAACGACACGATCGGTCGTTTGAAAGCGCGCGCGGCGAAGATCGCTGCCCCGCCGGCCTGCGGGTACTTGGTCACCAGTTCGGCGTAGGAACCTGCGGTGAGTAGAGCCAGTAGGAGTGCGACGAGAAGCGGCGCCCAGAGCGCGCCCCCGACCTCTTCGGATAGGACACCCATCAGGGCGTAGATCCCCGCCCCGAGCACGTCGCCCAGTATGAAGAAGAAGAGCAGGGGACCCGTGATCTTCCTCTTCAGCTTCGATGCCGGCTCATCGCCTGTCGCCTGGGTTCCCGAATCGGCTTCGGCCGTCATCCACTTCTCCTGTTCAGTGATCGTGGGTCTAGACATAGCCGGTCCGCCGAGAATGAAACCTGACGGTCGGGGTGTTCGGGCGGCACACTGTCGGGTTTAGGGTCGTGCGGTGGAAAGAACTGGCCCCCTCGGCCCGCGTCGAGGCGCAGTGATCGCCGCCGGGCGCAGACACTCCGTCTGCGTGCTACCGGACGGCACGGTGGCGTCCTCGGGCGTTCGCGTTGCCGCAGAGTGCAATGTAGACCGGTGGCGAGGCGTTGTGGCAGTCGCCGCCGGCAACGTGCACGCGGCCGTCAACACAGGACGATCACACACTGTGGGATTGCGCACGGACGGAACCGTTCTCGCGACCGGCTGGAACCGCGATGGGCAGTGCGACGTCGATGTGTGGACGGATGTTGTTCACATTGCAGCAGGGTGGCGACGTACCCTGGGCGTTCTCGCAGACGGAACCGTACGCGCTGCCGGCCGCCGCGATGAAGGAGCGTGCGACGTCGAAGGGTGGAGTGACATCGTTGCCGCTGCCGCAGGAGATTGGCACTCGGTCGGGTTACGCGCAGACGGTACCGCCGTGGCGGTGGGAAACAACCGGCGAGGACAATGTGACGTGGCGACATGGCGCGATCTGCGGGCGGTCGCCGCAGGCTACCTCTCTACGGTGGCGCTCGACGCGGACGGACGAGTCTTGACTGCCGGAGATATTCATTTCGACGCCCGTGAGGTGTCTGGTTGGCGTGACGTAGTTGCAGTATCTGCAGGCAGCCACCACGTGGTCGCAGCGACCTCGGATGGCGGGGTTCTCGGCGCGGGTAGCAACAGCCACGGGCAGTGTGAGCTCACATCGTGGCGTGACGTCGTCTCTGTCGCCGCGGGCTCGGAACACACCCTCGGACGGCGTTCCGACGGTTCAGTCCTGGCAGCGGGCAACAACGATTACGGCCAATGCGACACGGCGCGCTGGTCGTAGGGGCGACTCGATGTCATTCCATGGGCTGATGTGTTCAGCGCGCCACCGGGCCAAGATGAACAACAAGAACGTACAGGCAATGGGAGGGGGTTGCGATGAGCGCGGGTTGCAAATCGAGTGCTGCTGGGCGTCGCGTCATACCCGTGCTTCTTCGCCGTTCGTGGATTTACCGCGTCCTGATGTCTGCGGCATGGGTGGTGTTGTTCGTCTCGCTTTATGTCGGTGCGTCTCAATAGCGACATGCCCTCATCGGCGACCGGCCCTGCGGCCGGCCGCCTATGACGGCATGGAAGGCTTGATACCACGTAGAGATCAGGGCGCCGGCTCTCAGTAGGCTGCGTTGGCTCCGTATTCTGCTTCCGCGCTTGTGTAGCCTTCGTACTCGAGCTGCTCGACGAGGCTCGACTTGGAGAATGAGGTCATCTCGAGGTACTGCTTCGCACTTCGGACAGCCTGCTCATTCCAGTCGACCCCGATGGTGTCCACCGCAAACGTCGCATCCTCGGTCGAGTACTCCTCGTATTCGAGCTGCTCGATCAGTCCACTGCGGGAGAAACCGCTCATCTGGATGTACTGCTTGGCCGACTGAATCGCGTTGCGCTGACTCGAACTTCCCTGCGATCTGGTGGGAGCCGGTGCGGCTTCGGTGGTGACCACAGGCGCAGTAGCCGGTACCTCGGCCGCCGTGTTCGCCGGTCTCGTAGCGACGGGCGGCGCCACAGTGGCGGACGCCGTAACCGTTTCGACGACGGTGATCGGTGCCACGGTTGTCGTTCGGGCCGCAGACGTGGACGGCGTAGCTCTCGAGGTCTTCGAGTCGTCCTCATCCCCTCCGCCGACGAGCCCCACAACGATCAGCAACAGGACGACTCCTCCGACAACCCAAGGCCATTTCTTGGCCTTCTTCGACACAGGCGGCGCTGGTGGTTGCTGGAAGTCGGGCTGTGGGTATCCGGGCGGCGGCGAATCTGGAGGCAAGGACATTGAGAGTTTCTCCTTTGGGGTGCGCTGCTTGCGCGGCAGCGGTGAATTGAGGTCGTCTGATTTATAGCAACCGGCTACGACAGCTCCAGCCGCAGCCTCAATCCCCAGAAGTCTGAAAGTGCCTCCGCGAGAATCAATGTCATCTGATCGAACTACGCCCAACGGGTGGACAAGTCAATCGGGAAAGCATCGATCGACGCCGTCGATCAGCCGACGCTCCCGGTCGCCACCGCATCTGCGATCACCCAGAAAGTGTTCTCGATGACCTCGAAGAAATAGAAGATTGTTTCCAGCATTGTGGTCCTTTCATGACCTTTTGTCTGCGGCTTCGGGGTACTGACTGGTGGTGACGTGAGTTCTTCCGGTCGGTTCGTCCGGATAGGCATCGAGCATCATCGTGGCGACGGCGGTCAGTGCTTCGTCCCACGCTTCGGACATGGAATGGGACCACCGGGGGCCGGCCGTGTCGGCCATGGTTGCCACCAATGTCGTTGCAACCCAGCCATACATTTGGGGGGTGACTCCGAGTGAAGCATGCATTCTGCCGAGTGACTGAAGCGATCCGGTCAGCCAGGCGGCGTCGTCGAGATGCTCCAGGACGGCGACGATGGCCTTTTGCAGCATCACGGCCTGCGACCTGATGTTGGTTCCGAAAAGGGCTCGGACCTCCGGGTGGGCTGTGAACAGTCGCTCGTAGAAACGGACGGTGAAGTCCGGGTCCTCGGCGGTGACCAAAGCCAGGCTGCGTCCCAGTAGCTCACTGTCCACGGGTGGTCAGCGGCCGAGGTTGGGGTTGTTGATCACCGGAATGCTGATGTTGATCGGCATACGGATCTCGGACATGTAGAAGAGAACGAACTGTCGCAAGAACTCGTCGAACAGCCAGTACGCCTCCTCGGGTACTCCGAGATCGAGTCCGCCCTCGCGAACGATGAGATATGGGCCCCATGCTGTTTCGAGAAGCGGGGTCCAGACGGGCTCGGTGGGGATGCGTAGCCAATCGGCGACTTCATTGCCAAGCATGAACCTGGTGAGGGCGCCGAGGATGGGCCGTGTCAGCAAGGTGAGGTCGAGGTTCATCCCGAGGCTGAGCAGGATGTCGGCCAGTTTGATGCCCTCCGGAGTGGGGGCGAGGATGGGGTCGAGCACCTGTTTGGCTTGCGAATCGGCCTCATTCCAGGACGCAGGTATGTACTGGTCCTCGACGCCGAGCAGGTGCGCCGCGAGTTGCCACGAATGCAGAAATCCTTCGGACTCGTCGGGCGCGATCCGGACGTTCCACTTTTTCAGATTGCGCATGACGGTCGTGGGCAGCGAATGCCAGGTGACCATGATGTCGGCCTGGCTGATCGGGATATCTTCGGGTGCCGAGTTCACCCAATGCGGTGACTGCGGAAGCAGATGACGGACAGCCGCGTGCGCGAGCCGGGTTTTGACGCAGGTCACAACCATTTCTCCGTCGGGCTGGTAGGCGTTGAGCGAACCGATGTCATATCCGAGTTTGGCAGTCTTGGTGATGCGGTCTTTCATATCCGCGCCACCTTTTGAGTAATAGACCGCGCGGGCTTCTTTCGGGATGACGGTGCTCATCATGCCGCTGGCAAAGCCGTACAACACCCCGAGATAGGTTCCGCGCTTCTGATTGAAGTTGACTGCGCTGGCAAGCTTGCCCTGGTCGGCCCAGGACGGTAGTTGCCGAGCATGCTCCATGAAGTCGCGCAGTTCGGCCGGCAGTCCTGCGGGTAGCGGCTGGCTGTTCTTGGTCCAGTGCTTGAGCAGTTCGTTGACCCTCGGAACCTCGCCTCGGTCCAGTAGGCCGGCAACAACCGGGTCGGCCTCGTAGTCCCACGCGCCTCGCGGGTCGGCCCCACTTCCTGTTCCCGGCACAGAGCCGGCCGGTGACCATGTCCACGGAGTCGATGGGGCGATCAGGGCGATCGCACCCGCTGCTCCCGCCACTCCGCCGGCTTTGAGCATGTTGCGCCTGTTGAAGTTGTCCATTGTTCTCCCCGTCCGCGAGCAATCTGATGCAGTGAAACAGTAGTTGATTCTCTGTTTCATTGCTACCATAAATGTGGTTCGGGTCACAAGGCTGCTTTCGGGCGACGGACCTGCGCCCGGAGTTCTTGACGCGGTGTACGAGTGCGCTCGCCAATGGGCTTGCGGCCAAAATGTTGGATGCGAACACGAGGCCAGTGCGCCGAGGCGTCTGCTGGGCGACCGGCTGCACGCCCGTGCGGATAACCGCAATGGGCGTGCAACCGACAAGTCGAGTTTCCCGTCGGGATCATTTGTAGCTCCGGCGAATGTTTCCGAAGACTTCGACGGACGAAACTATGCGTCACTACCTGTGATGATCGCCTCGGCGATATCCCACAGCGCGTTGTCGATGGATTCGATGAAGTAGAAAATTGCTGAGATCATAGTATTTCTTCCTGTCGCTGTGTGAGTTCCGATATTTCGTCGGAGTTCGTTTGGTGCAATGAAACTCAATATGTTGCGCAGTTTCATTTTTATCACAGCATGTGTTCTCACAATCGTGAAAACGCCAAATAACGCGGAGGGCGGAATGAAAGGGCCGTGCGCGCCGTCGAATCCCCGTTTCAAGCGTGCTGATTCCGGTGATAAGCAAGGCTGACTCGCCTTGTAGGGGCGCGATGCGGCTGCAGTGACCCCGGCATGCGTAGTGAGGTTCACTCGATGGTTGCGGCTCTAACGCCGAAGCCCGTCGCCACCGGTTAACGTCTCCAGTGCCGAGGCGACACCGACTGCGGCCTCCACCAACGCCGGCACCATGACGGGAAGGGACTGGCTGGACTCGTCCCGAGCTGGTTGGTCCGTGAACGGCCTTGAGATGTCGGCCAGCGCCATGGACAACGGGGAGTGGACGGCCTCGAGTACAGCGGTGACCGGTGCGAAGGTTGCCAACGCGCGATCGGTGGGCCCGGCGTTGTCGATCCACGGCTGTTGGTCGTACAGGTAGTCGCCGGCGAGGGTGGGTACGGGTTCGGTGTAACCGTGGTCGCCTTCGTGGTAGCCGACCAGGCCGTTGGCGAACTCGAGTGGGTTGTCGATCGGGCTCGGCGCATTGCAGATGATGTCGTTGGTGTTGCAGACGTTGGTGACGGGAATCGGCCCGCCGGAGCGATCGCCTGCAATCGGCAATTGGGGTACCAGCTGGGTGAGAAGTTGGGTGACGATTCCCGACGCCCCGTCTCGCTGCGGTCGGGTTGGATTGCCGACGGTGATACATCCGGTATTTCGGTTCATGACGCGGTCGTTTTGCCAGTCGTTGCAGACGTGGGAGACCACGATTGCGCCGAGACTGTAGCCCTGGGCGTTGATATGGGTGTACGGGCAGTTGGCGCGGTAGGCGCGGGCCCGCGCATCGAGCTGGTCTGAGCCGACAGCTATGGATTCGATGGCGGTCGCGCCGCCGCCGAATGGCGCCAGAGATGCGGGGTATTCGATGTTCTCTCGCGGCCCCGCAGGAACTACGGGTACGAACTGCGAGTGCGCATCCCCGGTGCCGCCGACAGCGAACGTCACCTGATCGGGGCACGAGCCGTCCTGAGCGGGTGCAGCGCTTGTCAAGGACGTTGCCCCCATACTGGCGGCGGCCGCCACGCACAGACATGCGGCAGCGATGGCAGATCTGTACATCACAGCGGGCCTCCCGGCGATATGGATCATTGTGGCGCTGGTGACAGGCCAGTTGGGACATCGCTTGTGGCTCAGCGAGTTCGCATCCAGGCTAGGGATCGCCGGTGTCGGTTCGGTGGTGGTGCGGTGGGACCTTGATGAACAGCGTCGTAACGCTGGCGACTGACAAACCCAGCCACTTCGGGAAGAACCAGGTGCCGCAGCACCTGGTTCTTCCCGAAGTGGCTGGGTTTGTTGTCTTCCCCAGATGTGACCCCTCGACAGACCATGCCCCGCCGCCTGTCGGCGTGCGGGGCATGGGGGCTGGGTCGGTGCTGGTTCAGCCCGAGACGAGAAGGCGGCCGCCGGTGTTGCCCGGTGGCCGGAGATCCAGAGCGGCTATCAGCCGGCCAGACCGCTCAAGGAGCCTGCGTTGTCGATCAGGAACTGGAAGATGTCGAGCAAGGCGAGTTCAAATGTCGAGGTCATGTGCGTGCCTTTCGTGTTTCTACGTTTCCCCCGCAGTCGGTTGACTGCAGACCGGGCCCTTCACCGCCTGTTCGGAGGTGCGCTCCCTACGACAGTGTGCCAGCCGCCAACGTGGTTCCATCGGTCGATTCTCACGCCGGTTCAAGGCAATGGGGGAGGGTGCCTTGAATGTAATAGATTGTGCTCCAATCGATTTCGATGCCAATGCCGGTGTTCGTTCACGTCACCGACCTCATGTCTGTAATCATATGTGTTGAGGCTCTTCATCTGTATGTCCCTGCATGTTCGCCATGTGTTCGGCGGGGGCGGATGCGAACGCAGTGTCTCCGCCGACATCACGTTTACGCTGCCGCCCACTGATTCGGGACCGACGACGCGTCGTGGTTGCCGGGCGCCGGGCCGGGGTATGTCTTGGCTATCTGAAGTGACTGAGGAAGGGCGGCTTGGGTGGTGGACGGTCAGGGTGGACGCGAGGATGTGCTGCTGCCGCGGACAAATCAGCTGATGGCTTCGAGTGTGCAGGTCACCGATACCGACGGGGCCGCGGTTGCGTTGTTGACCAGCCGAGCACGGGCGCGGGATCTGCTGTGTGCCAGCGACGCGGTCGCCGGCCGGATAGACGAGTTACAGTTCACCATCGGTCATGGCCCGTGCCTGGAGGCGTTCATCGAACAGGCCCCGGTGACCGTCCCTGATCTCGACGATTCCGTTGTGACAGACAGGTGGCCTGCGTTCGCTTCCGAGGTCGTCGGCGAACTGGGGGTATATGCGGTGTTCGCATTTCCTATTGTCGCCGGCGGTGCGCCTCTGGGGGTGCTGGAGCTGTACCGGTACGAGCGCGGTGCGTTGACTACAAACCACTTTCAGGCCGCACAGACACTGGCGGACGAATTGGGCACGGTAGTGGTCGACGAACTGCAGGCCTACGAGGGTTCACCGGAGGTTGACGAGTACCCGGTGCCGCGCGGGCCGCATGTGTGGGCTCGTGCCGACATCAACGCCGCGATCGGAATAATGGCTGTGCGACTGGGTGTCCCTGCCGCCGAGGCGGCGGACCTCCTGCGGGCCAATGCGTACGCTCAATCTCGACCCTTGTCTACGCTGGCCGGCGACATCGTCGAACGACGAACGTTTCCTGGCTAGCATCGGCCGCAGTGGCCTGCTCTGCAGTGGTGTAAGACCTGCGTCCCACTCCGGCTGCGTTGGCTATGGAGCAGTGCTCGCAGCTGGAGATCAACCGAGATTGTGGTCAACGAGATGCCGAGCGCGGTGTTCTCGGGATTGTGCGCCGGCCTCAACACCGCTGTCACCATCAGGCACTCCAATCCGGCCGGGCGTCAGCTGTCGGTGGTGGTGGTGCCGTTCAGGTCTGCTGAGGTCTACCGGCTGCGAGTTTGCGGGAGATCTCGGCAACCGAGACGTTGGAGTCCTGGGATAGCTTCACCAGCAGGTTGAACGCAGCGGTGGAGTCGATGGTGAAGCGCTCCATGATCATTCCCTTGGCCTGGCCGATGATGTCGCGCGAGGACAGGGCGCTTTGGAATTGATCGTGTTTGCGTGCGGAATCGAAGACCAGCGCCGCGTGGGCGGCAAGGGCGTAGCCCTTTTCCACCCCGGCGTCGGTGATGGCGTCGGGGTGATTGGCGTACACATTGAGCGCACCCATCCCTTCGGCGTGGGTGAACAGTTCGTAGGACACCGTGGAGCGGATCGGTGAGTGCTCCCGCACCGCATCGGTCAATTGAGGCCACCGGTGATCGGTGAGAAGGTCTCGGACACGGATGGTGCGATGTTTCCAGGCGGCATCGAGGCAGGGGCCTTGCTTGCATTGCTTTTGCAGCATGTCGAAGTTGCGGGCATCGTCATCGGTGGGGGCCATGGTGTCGATGACGGTGTGCCTTTTGGTGGTGACGGTGATCCCGGCCGAGACCGCGCCGTCGACCAGCTGCGCTGCTGACTCGGTGATGTCAGCCAGTACGGCGTCGGGCCCGAGGCGGGCTGTGGCATGCATGCTGCGCGCCAGATCGGCGAGGACAACATAGAGGTGGGTATCGCTGTGGTCTGTGGTCATCAGTGTCACCATCTCTCAGCCCGCCACGCAGCGGTCAGACCGGCCACAAGGAATTCTTCACCTTCGTGTGACGGGCGCACAGAGGTGGCAGTGGGGCTCGGCGCGGCGTCCCCTGTGCGACCTCAGCCCTGCGCCCGATCCTTCGCAGCAGTTCGCTGCGGGGTTCCGGCCTTCTCACTGTACGTCATTCACTGCGTCGCCCCGGCGCGCTGCGGTTGAATTGTCGCCCGTTGCACGAGGCAGAACTCATTGTCTTGTGGGTCGGCGAAAACTATGGTCCGGTACCCACCCTCATCATTGTGTTCTTTCAGTGCTCGGGCGCCCAGGTCGGCCATTCGCAGGGCCTCTGAGTCGAGATCATCGACGAAAAGATCCAAATGGACCCGATTTTTTCCAGCTTTCGGTTCGGTCACTTTCTGAAATGTGACGTGATGCAACCCTCCATGTGGGGACACAAGCGCATGGAATTGTGCATCGTCAGCGAACGGCACCGGTTCGTCGTAACCGAGAGCAGCTTTCCAGAAGTGTGCCGCAGCCTTCACGTCGACGCAGTCGATCGTCACTCCCACTGTCTGATGCATTGAAACCAACTCTCTTAACACTGATCGAATATCTTACGGCGTTAAGTGTATCGTAGATCGGGTGGCCAAGGAGAGCAGACGGGACCGGCAACGTCGGGACAATGGGCGGGACATCGTCGCGCAGGCGCGTCGACAACTCGAGGAGGGTGGGCCAAGTGCGGTCACCCTTCGTGGGATCGCACGAGAGATCGGTATGAGTGCTCCCGCGCTGTATACCTACTTTCCCAGCCTTGGCGATCTGTTCACCGAGTTGATCGTCCAGAGTTACAAGTCGCTCGAAGGCAAGGTCACCGACGCGTGCGCAGATGCGGAGGAGTCGGACCTCGAACAGCGCCTCGCGGCGGGTCCTGTGGCGTACCGCGCCTGGGCGGTCGGTCATCGGCGCCAATTCAATCTCATCTTCTTCGACCAGATCAGCGGGTACACGGCGCCGGCTGACGGGCCGACGGTATCCGCGCAAACCGGTGTCTTGCAACCGATTGCTGCCCAGTACGCCGAGGCTCGTGGGTGCTCCCTGCCTGAGCTGCTGGCCGACGCTGGTCTCCTCGATGACTTTCTCGGATGGTGGGGCGCCTTCCACGGAATTGTTGCCCTCGAGGTCAATCATCATCTCGACTGGCGCGAACCGGAGGCGATCTTCCGCCGTCATCTCGACACCAGCATTCGAGGTCTCCTTTCAACAGATACGGCGACCCGACATTGAGTGCGGCTTGGATGCGTGTCAGCGGTTCTGAATGATGCAGGCTCTTGCACAACGAGTTTGGTGCATTGGGTGCTTTGCCTCGGACATCGTCGGTTGCGGCGGCCCACATTCACCGCGCGGCGGATGCTGAGGGGCGATGCTCGAGGAGGCGGACGCCCTGGGGCTGTGTGTCTCGTCACTTGTAGAGTATAGTTCTGCCAACGACGAGAGCGTAGTTCTTGTCACTGATCAGCCGCACTTTCCTGGGTGACTTGGCGTCTGGAGCCATTGCCGCTGCGCTTCGTTCACGTCTGCCCGCGGTAGAAGGCAGCTCGGTGATCAGCCGACTCAATCAATGACGATCGCAATGCAGAACAGAGGTAACGATGAACGAGCGAGCTACCGGGACCGCCAAGCAGGCCGGGATGCTGTCATGAACGCGCCGGTGGCGGTGCCCGTACCCGAAACCCTCGAAGAGGCGCTGTCGCCGCAATGGCTGAGCGCAGCGCTGCAGGATCGGTACCCGGGGATCACGGTCAATCAGGTCGAGTCTGGTCCCGTCGTGTCACGGGTCTCGACGAATGCCCGGTTCACCATCAAATATTCGGGTATCAACGGTCAAGGACCGTCGTCGTCGCTCTGTGTGAAGGGTTACTTCAACGAGATCGGTCAGGCCGCGCGCTACATCGGCGAAGCCGAGACCTACTTCTACCGTGACCTCGTCGAGCCCGCAGGGATCCGGACCCTGGCCTGCATTTACGCAGATGTTGATCCCGCAACTCGGCATGGGGTGGTGATCACCGAGGACATCGTCGCTGCAGGCGGTGAGTTCATCGATGCAGCAACCGATTACACTCCTGAACAGGCTGCCTCGAGTTTGCGCGAGATGGCGAAACTGCACGCTCTGACCTGGGGCAACGCGCAGTACGCGGAGACTGCCTGGCTCAGACCGCGTATGGGCACCACGCTCACCCTGTGGGGAGAAGAAGCCGTCACTGCACGGATCGAGGCGAATGTACTCGGCCCCAACGGGCACCGGGTTCCGCAAAAATCACGGGCTCCGAAAAAGCTCTTCGACGCGTACACCACCCTCGTGGCGGAGACCAAGGAATTGATCGCCGACCCGGGTACGGCGTGGTGCGTGATCCACGGCGACGGGCATCCGGGCAACTTGATCATCGACGCGGACGGGAAGCCGTCGCTTGTCGATTGGCAGCTCGTGCAACGCGGCCTCTGGTATTTCGATGTCGGCTATCACATCGCGTCGACGCTGACGGTCGACGACAGGCGCCGAACCGAACGGGAACTGCTCGAGGGATACCTGGCTGCCCTCACCGAATTCGGGGTCGTCGACGCTCCGGCTTTCGGTGAGGCCTGGGACCTGCTCGGTCGCGGTGTGGTCCACGGCTATTACCTCTGGGGGATCACTGCAGAGGTCAATCCGAAACTGACCGAAATCCTTTGCCACCGGCTCGGTACCGCGGTAGCTGATCACGACGGTCTGTCCAAGCTGCTGTGACAAGCGTCCGGAAAGAACAGCTCAGGTAAGCGGACCGTGCGGGAGCTGTGACCGGGAAGGGCATGCGCCAGGATTCTAAGTCGCTGGACTTAGCCAGTGGTGGGTGGTTCCATATGATGTGCCCAGAACCGATCCGAACACCTTGGCCATGTCGGCCAAACAGCAGTTGGTGCTCACCGCGGAACGTCTATACGCACAGAATGGCCTCGAGGGGGTGCCCTTGCGCCAGATCGGAACGGCCGCGGGCATGGCCAACAAGTCTGCGGTGCAGTACCACTTCGGGGGTAGGGACGGGCTCATCCGTGCGATTCTCGCGTATCGCGTGGAAGACCTGACTCGTCGACGAGTCCTGCTGGGCGCGCGAGCGTCCGATTCTGACCTGAGGTCCGTCGTGGAGGCCCACCAGTTGCCCCTGATAGAGCTGGCGGAGGACGAGAACTGTTTTTACCTCGAATTCCTCGAGCAATTGGTGCGGGTGGTCCACCCTCTCGGCGATTTGCCCCAAAGTCACCAAGACGCCGAACGAGCATACTACGACAGAGTCGGCCTGCTGCTCCCTGACATTCCGCATCCGCTGCGGGCCATCAGAATTCACCAAGCTTCCGCCTTCTGCTTACACGCGAGCGCTGGTCGACACAGGCAATTGATGCTCGGTAGCCCGGTCGCGCCCTACGCCGTGCATGTGAGTCAATTGCTCGACACGTTGCTGGCTACGCTCGAGTCGTTGCCCTCGCCGGAAACGCTGTCTGCCCTGAGTCAACATCCCTGACGTGAGGCGGGTGCGCGGCGAGGTGGTCATGGCGACGACGCCAGAAGGCTCGCGCGCGTATGCACGCCTTACTTGCAGACTGCTGTGTCGTCCGGCACTATGGTGCCCAAAAGTAGTAGCGCGTTCTCGCACCTGAGAACGCAATTTCCGCGGTGGCGCCGAGCGTGCCGGATCCGGGAGATGCGAGGTCGGGAAGCACCAACCGTCGACATGACCCGAGTTCGGCGAGAGCCGCAGAAATAACCGCCCACCCGTAGCTGTACTCGTTCTAGCTGAGGTTGAAGACCATGGTGTACGTAATCACCCAACCGTGTTGCAACGACGCGAGCTGCGTCACCGTATGTCCGGTGAATTGCATCCATCCGACACCGGACGAACCCGAGTTCGCGACCGCGGAGATGTTGTACATCGACCCGGACGGGTGCATCGACTGTGCGGCATGCGTCGACGAATGCCCGGTGGACGCGATATTCCTCGATGAGGAGCTCAGCGGAAACCAAGAGCGTTACATCCAGATCAATGCTGACTACTTCACTGATCACGACGCGTCCGGCGGGCTGGTGGCACCTGCGAAGAAGCGCGCTCTTCCCGGAGACAAAGAGCTGCACGTGGCGATCGTGGGCGCAGGACCGGCCGCGTTCTATGCGGCAGAGGAGTTGTTGAAGCACAGTGTGATCCACGTCGACATGTTCGACCGGTTGCCTACCCCCTATGGGTTGGTCAGAGCAGGAGTCGCGCCGGATCACCCGGCGACCAAAGGAGTGGAGAAGACGTTCGCCAAGGTCGCGGCCAAGAAGTCCTTCGAGTACTTTCTCAATGTCGAGGTCGGCAAACATGTCGACCACGACCAGCTCAAGTCCAGGTACGGGGCGGTGATCTATGCCCACGGCGCCTCGACCGACAAGCACCTCGGTATCGACGGCGAAGATCTGCCAGGCAGTGTGCCCGCCACCGATTTTGTCGCCTGGTACAACGGCCACCCCGACCACGCAGACGATGACTTCGACCTTTCGGCGGATCGCGCAGTCGTCGTAGGCAACGGCAACGTGGCCCTCGACGTCGCACGAATCCTCCTCGACGCGCCGGATCGATTGGGCCGGACCGATATCGCGGACCATGCCCTTGAGAAGTTGCGTACCAGCAACATCGCGGAAGTGGTGTTGCTCGGCAGGCGTGGTGTGGCACAGGCCGCCTATACGAACGCCGAATTCTTGGCGATGGGGGACATACCGGGAGTGGACGTGATCGTCGATCCCGAGGAATTGACCCTGGATCAGGCGACTCGAGATGCATTGGAAGACGGGACGCTCGACTCGACGATCGCGGCGAAGATCCGGATCGCCCGCGAGTTCTCCCAGCGTGAGCCCACCGCAGGGAACAAGCGAGTGGTTTTTCGCTACCTCCTGTCGCCGGTGGCAATCGAGGGTTCGGCCGATGGCGGGGTCGAATCGGTGCGTTGCGTGCGTAACGACTTCGTCAACGCACCCGACGACTCGGCCGACCACGCGGGCAACTCGCCGCGCCCACCGTCGTCGCGGATCGCGATCACACCCACAACCGAGGAGTTCGGCGTACCGGCCGGCCTGGTGATGCGGGCGATCGGTTACACCGGGCAGCCACTGGACGGTCTCCCGTTCGACGGAGGCCAAGGTGTGGTTCCGAACAGTGTTGGGCGGGTGCTTGCTTCGACCGGTGGAGAGCCGCTGCCGGGGGTGTACGTGACGGGCTGGATCAAACGGGGCGCCACCGGCGGTATCGGGATGAACCGGTTGTGTGGACAAGAGACCGCGAAGTCGGTGATCACCGACTTCGCGGAGGGCAGACTGCCTGAGCCTGCCGAGTCCCGAGACGGGGTTGCAGACCTCGTCGCAGGGCGCGGTGCGGGCCGGATCAATGGAGCCGGCTGGAAGAACATCGATCGGGTCGAGCGATCGGCGGGTGTCGAAGTCGGTCGTCGTCGGGTCAAATTGGTGACCATCAAAGAACTGGAAGCAGCAGCGCTGGACTGACCGGCAGTCGCTGGACAAACGTGGCCGAAGTCTGAGACTGGCAGGGGTTCTGGGTCTGGTCAGACCGGATAGTGAACGCCGGTGAGTTTCTCGGAAACCGCCCATAGTCGCTGGGCGACCTCTTCGTTGTGAGACTTGGCGTTCGAGGTGACCAGCACCGGGTGTCCTCGCTGCTCCATGAACCCGTCGGGTCCGTAATACTGACTGCCGGTCACTGCGGGATCAGTCGCAGCACGCAGGGGAGGTAGTGCCCCCATTTCCGCGCTCTGGAACAGAAATCTGGCGGCCAGGGCCTGCAACCAGCGAAGTTTCGCGGGGGTGTGGCGGGTCAGATCGGTGTTGGCACCTCCGGGATGGGCGGCCACCGCGATCGTCGTTGCGTGGGCCCTGGCGGCGAGGCGCTGGTCGAGCTCGTAGGTGAAGAGCAGATTGGCGAGCTTCGATTGCGCGTAGGCCCCGCCCGCGGAGTACTTCTTCTCGGAATTGAGGTCATCGAAGTCGATGGCTCCGCGGGCCTTGTGGCCAAGGCTGCTCACGGTGATCACGCGTGACCCGGTGACCGGCAGCATGTTGCCGATCAGTAGTCCTGTCAGAGCGAAATGGCCGAGATGGTTGGTCGCGAACTGTAGCTCGAAACCGTCTACGGTGACCGTCCTGGGCGGGAACATCACACCCGCGTTGTTGATCAGGAGGTCGATGCGGGGATACCTCGAACTCAGCTCGGTACCGGCATCTTCAACCGATCGCTGCGAGGCCAGGTCCAAGATTTGCACCGAAACCTCGGCCTGCGGGTGAATCGCGAGTATCCGTTCGGCGGCCGCTTTGCCTTTCGTCACGTCGCGCACCGCGAGCACCGCATGTGCGCCCCGGCCGGCGAGAACGAGAGCAATCTGATAGCCGAGTCCGGTGCCGCCGCCGGTGATCACCGCAACCCGATCCTTCTGGTCGGGTACGTCAGCAGCGTTCCAAAGGTCTTTCATAGGACTTCCTTCGGGGGGTCAAAGTGGTGGACTCTCACACGTCTTCGTCAGACATCCAGTGCACGAAGCGTTGCAGGGAGTACATGGCATCGTGTGGGCCGCCGAGAACGTGTTTGGCCGCCGAACCCAAACGAACCACGCGCTGCGCTCCCGCGGAGGCGAGCCGATCCCGCAGCTCTGTCTTGCGTTCATAGGGATACATGCCGATTGTCTGGGTGGCGACATTGACGAACGGGACGGCGTCGTCGAGCGACTTCACATGTACGACGTTGACGGTTTTTCCGCTGGGGTGAAATGAGACCCGATCATCAGAAAGGATGACCATTCCGGCACCATCGAACTTGCCCCAGACCTTGTATTCGCCGCCCATCATCTGCAGCATCTCGATCTCTTCGCGCATCTCCGAGGGCACTGGTGGCGCAATGGCCGACGCGGTCTCGCGATCTGTGCTCAGGCGCTCAGCAAGCTTCGCGCAATACTGTTCGACACCTGCCCGATCACCTTCGGCATAGACGAATCGACTCGCCAGGCAGGCCTCCTGATTGAACAGGGTGGCGTCCTCCGCGGTCTGCTCAGCCACCGAATCGATGGTTGCGGTGTCGGCGAAAGACTCTTTGCCGAGCATCGATATCGATGTCTTGGGATCAAACGACACCAGCTGAAGGCCCGGGCCGAGATAACGGATGACGTTGTCTATCGCGGGACCGCCACCCCACGCCGCAATCTTGTCGATGTACTGCGGCCGGTAGAGGGTGCGTTCGATCGATTCGTCGCCTCCTCGCCAGTAGACCGCCGACATCGAACGAACAACCGGATGGTCCGGATCGATGTCGGCCATGGTCCGTAGTACTGCCACCGTCGTGAACGGGTCACTTGACGGCATCTTGAAGATGTTGACCCCCTTGACCAACGCGCCCTGGGCAATCGAAGAGACGCAGCCGGCAGGCGAGTTGCCGGCGAGCATGTGCACCATGCGAGGCGGAAACGCGCGAATCGCGCCTGTGTTGCCGTGGACGTCGGTTCGTGACACCCAGCCGTCGAGAGCCGCCGGGTTTGCGAAGTTCGACTCGATCATGGCGGTGAGCATGTTCTTCTGGAGGAGATAGGGCGCACCTCGATAAAGGTTTTCGACCACCCGCCGCGGCAGTGGATTGGTCTCCACGACGCGTTCGAGTGCTTCCTGCATGTACGGATTGCTGTCCAGGTCGAGGCGCTCACCGGTCTCGACGAGGAAATCGATGATCGTGTCGACCTTCACGTCGAGCAGCGGTGGCAACTCTCTGCGCGGTGAAATGAGCTGATCCAAATCCATTGCCGGCGTGATGAAGTCGACACCGAGATCGCGAGAGCGGTGCCGCACCGCCGCATCGGTGACAAGCGTTCCCCTGACGAAGAAATGCGCGGCCACGGCCGGATCCTGGGTAACAGGCTGGGTGGGAAGGTCGACACTCATGAGATCCCCCGAACATAGGCATCGGTTGTTCCCGAACAGCTGATCTTGTCGCCACCGGGTTGATCGGCGTAGCGCCCGATGTTGTCGCGGATGGACGGGCTGCGACTGCCGCAGGCGCAGGGATTGTAGTCGGCAACGATCTTGTCGCCGGAGATGACGCCGTTCCAGCGACCGTTGACAGAGAGGTCGAAAAACGCGGCACGGCCCTCGACCTCACCGTCGGAAGCCGGCAAGAGGTTCTCGCCGCTTTCGTCGAGCAACAGCAGCATCAGCCAGGCTGGGACGTGGTAACGCTGGGCCCGACAACGCGGCATCGCAGCATTCATCTCCTGCATCCCGTACATCTGGAAGGTGCGTTCGGGCGAGAGATTGAAGGTCTCTGCGATGTACTCCCGGTAATCGTCCGGAAGGGTCGCGCCCTTCAGGCCACCGCCGATGTAGATCGTGTTCTCGGGGTGGAAGTCCTTGCCGCTGAAACCGAGTTCGCGGACGAGCTGAGCGAGGGGGTAGAGGTTCGCGTACATACCCGAGAGCAGCAATTTCCGCTTGCGGGCCTTCAAGAGGGCTTCGGCGGAGATTGTTCGCGCGTCGTCCATCAGCTTCTGCCGCGTGGCGGATGTTGCCTCGAACTCGGCGATCTCGGCGGGGCGAGCTGTTCCGTCGGCGATCGCTTTGCGCAACACCACCATGCCGGTGATCTGGCCGATGGAGATGGGCGGCACCGGATACATGAAAGGCTCGGTGTCTGGGTCGGTGAAGCCTTCGATGAGTGCGTCCCGTATCGCATTGTTGCGGGCCACCGTGGTCCCTGGGCCGAGGCCGAACATCATGCGGTTGTCGCCGATGACCGAACCCGAACCCCAGGCAAACGAACTCATCGCTTCTTTGCGGTTCCATTCGAGATCCGCTTTGGTGGAGTTCATCATCGCCGACTTGCCGGTTGTGCCACTCGAACAACACAGGTAGTGCCCCGATTGCTCCAACGCGCCCAGCCAGCCGTCGATGTTCGTGACGCCGTCGAGATCGACATCTTTGACCTCGTGGGTGGAGATGGTCGCGAGCCATCGCCCGAGACGATCCCACTTCTTTTCAGCCAGCCAGCCCTCGGGATAGCTCTTGTACGCGGTGTGGGCGAACAGCAGCGGTAAGAGTTCTTCTCGAGATCTGACGGAGGTGATGCCGCCTTCTGCGGCACGGTTCTCGAGGAGCGGAATCTTCGCGAGCCGATCTCGGAAGAGGTCGTTGGCGGCCTCCAGCTGAGTGGCCAGCAGGTCGCCGGGTGGCACGTCGTACCGGTCCTTGTCGTCGATCATGGCGGTGAGCCGTGAGACGGCCGACCCGGTTCGAGTGGGTGTTGACATGCAGATCTCCTCAGCCGTTGTGTCGCTTGTCGACTCCAGTAGACCGTTAATGACACGGAAACGTTTCATTTTAGAGAAAATGATCGATGTGGCATCGCGGCACCAAGTGGGCGTGGGGTGCGCGAAACGGGTTGGCGCCCATACCCGAGGAGAGCACATGCTGGACAAATTAGGACGTTGGCCTTAATCTTCAGTCCTATATCCACGAAAGTGAGTAACAAGATGGAAAGCCTCGAGACTTCCGCTTACCGCGAGGTCATGATGTCGGATCCGCCGCCGGCTACGACGCCGTTTCTCGACGCGCAGCGGGACTTCGTTTTCGACCAGATCTGGTCGCGCCCGGGGTTGAGTCGGCGGAACCGCCGGTGGGTGACTTTGACGTGTGTTGGCGCGGCTGATTCACTTCAGCCGATCGACGACCATGTTTGGGCCGCATTGAGTAGCGGAGACATCACCGTCGACGAAATGCTCGAGTTCGTACTGCATTTCGCCGTCTACAACGGATGGCCCAAGGCCTCCCATCTCGAAGGTGTTGTCCGGCGCGCATGGGCAAAGATGGAAATTGCGGCGGGGCGAAAAGGAACCATCACACCTCCGGCCAACTCGACTCTCGGCCTCGACGACTGGGACGAGCGGATTGCGCGGGGGACTCAGGAGTTCGTGGACGTGAACCTCATCAACGCACCTGAGCCCGAGACTCCCTATATTCACGCGGGCATTCTGAACTTCGTGTTCGGCCACGTCTGGCAACGTCCGGGACTGTCGCGCCGCGACCGTAGGTTCATAACGGTTGCCTCTGTGGCCGTCTGCGATTCCGAGACTCCTCTGAACGCACACACCGGATCTGCGCTCGAATCCGGCGACATCACGAAAGCGGAGATGGATGAGGTCGTCCTACAGTTGGCGGCGTACTCCGGCTTCGCCAAGGCGCAGGCGCTTCACGCCGTCGCGGAAGCCGCTTGGTCCCGGATCAACAACTGAGCTGCCCGCTTCATCCGACCTACTCATCGTCGTCGACAAATCCAAGCTTCATCGAGAGCTGAATCACCGGCCGAGTGCCAGAACAGGAAGTCGCAATCATGTCAGGACTTGAAGGTCACGTCGCATTCATCACCGGTGCCGCTCGCGGACAGGGTCGCGCACACGCGGTGCGACTCGCACGTGAGGGAGTCGACATCATCGCAGTCGACATCTGCGAAGACATCGCGTCGATGACCTATCCGAACGCGAGCGAGGATGACCTGGCCGAGACTGTTCGCCTGGTGGAGAAGGAAGACCGCCGGATCATCGCAAGGAAAGCCGACGTCAGGGACTTCGCAGCACTTTCCGCCGCATTCGAGGAGGGCTTTGCTGAGTTCGGTCGCGTCGACATCGTTCTCGCGAATGCCGGTATCATCCGGATGGGTTCCGAGTCCGAGGACTTCCTCAATGACTGGAATGACGTCATCGACACCAACCTGACCGGTGTTTTCCACACCGTCCGGGCCGCACTTCCGGCACTGCGCGAAGGCGGCCGCGGTGGCTCGATCGTCATCACCAGTTCCACCGCCGGCCTGAAGGCGTCCGCCTCGCTGCACGCCAGCGGTATGGCCTACGCATCGGCCAAGCGCGGTTTGGTCGCGTTGATGCAGGGGCTCGCGAGCTACCTTGCTCCCGAATGGATTCGAGTGAACACGATCCATCCGACAGGCGTTGCCAGCGGCATGACGATGAACGAAGCCATGGCAAAGCTGTTCGAAGAGGCTTCCGCCGGTGGTGCGAACTCGATCTCGGGGATGCAGAACGCGCTGCCCATCGAGATGCTTCAACCCGAAGACGTGGCCAATGCCGTCGCCTTTCTGGTATCCGAAGAGGCAAAGTTCATCACCGGCACCGAGTGGGCGCTGGACGCCGGGTTCATGGTTCGCTGACGCCCGCATACGACGATCTCTGATAGCGAGGATGTCATGACCCATAGTGCAAAATCCGAAGCGCTCGCCGACACGTTGCCGACCGCGTTGCTCATCGGCGGTGACCAGGTCACCGGTTCGTCCGGCGGCAGATACGAGCACATCTACCCGGTCACGGGGCAGCCCAATGCGACCATCGAACTCGCAGGCGACGTCGAGGTCGACCGGGCTGTCAAGGCGGCCAAAGAGGCTCAGCGCGAGTGGATTGCGATGACCCCGGCCCGTCGGCGCGACCTCATGATCGACCTTGCCGACGCCGTGAAGGCGGACGTCGACCGGCTGGCGCGGTACAACGTTCACGACTTCGCTGTGACATACATGACGAGTCCCGGACACGTTATGCTCGCCGAGTCGTTCATCCGCTACTACGCCGGGTGGGTGGACAAGTCGACCGGCTCCAGCACCCCGGTGTCCGACAAGTTCGATGTCAATCTGATCGAGCGCGAGCCGTACGGCGTGGTGGGAATCATCGCTCCGTGGAACGGTTCGATGGTGGTGATCGGTCTGAATGTGGCTCCGGCGCTGGCTGCCGGCAACGCAGTGATCCTCAAACCTTCAGAGTTGTCGCCTTTTTCGCCGTTGCGGTTCGGCGAAATCTGCCTCGAAGTCGGCTTGCCCGCGGGTCTGGTCAACGTTCTGCCCTCAGGGCCGGAGGGTGGCGAGGCACTTGTCCGTCACCCCGGCATCGATAAGATCCACTTCACCGGTGGAGGTGACACCGCCCGGAAGATCATCGCGACGGCGTCGCCGAACCTCACGCCGGTGGCAACGGAGTTGGGCGGCAAGTCCGCCAATCTGGTTTTCGATGACGCCGATCTCGACCAGGCCGCCATTCTCGCTGCGTGGCAAGGACCTCTCGGCCAATCCGGGCAGAGTTGTGCATGCGGCAGCCGAATCCTTGTCCAGAACAGTGTCTATGACGCCTTCATGGAGCGCTTCTTGGGCGTGTTGGGTGCCGCGACGATCGGCGATCCGTTTGATCCGTCGACCATGATGGGTCCAGTCGTCAGTCAGGCCGCGACTGATCGGATCCTGTCGATCGTCGACCGCGCGGTCGACGAGAAGATGGGCACCCTCATCACCGGCGGACGCCGTATGGGAGGTGACCTCAGCGAGGGCTTCTTCATCGAGCCCACCGTGTTCGCTGATGTCGACAACCGTTCATCGCTGGCGACCGTGGAGACCTTTGGCCCGGTCGTGTCGGTCATGCGGTTCACCGAGGAGTCCGAGGCGGTGGCTCTGGCCAATGACACCACCTTTGGCCTCAATGCGTTCCTTCAGACGACTGATCTTCGTCGTGCACACCGAGTCGCTCGAGCGCTCCAGTCGGGCTCGGTGTGGGTGAACCAGAACAGTGATATCCAGCCACAGAGTCCATACGGTGGCTACAAGCAGAGTGGCTCGGGTCGTGCGGGGGGCCTCGAGGGGCTCCACGAGTTCCAGCAGGTGAAGAACATCCGAATAGGTATGTGAGTTGTCGTTTGTGCAACAGCATCAACGACCTCGAGTCGGTGCCGGTGGGTATGGCGGCCGTGACGACATGAACGCTGAACGTCTGTGGATGGAGAGCTGAAATGATGAGCGAGCATCTGGGGATTCGTGCCAGGCACGGAACATTGCCGATCGGATCACGGACCGGGCGGTCACTTCGATGACCAGTACCGCCGTCCGGCCGTATGTCGGCACACGTGTGTCGAGGGTCGAAGACCCGCGGCTGCTGACCGGCGCAGGAACCTATGTCGACGACGTCACGCGGCCCGGAATGATGCACGTGTGTTTCGTTCGGAGTCCGATCGCCCGTGGGCGGATCGTCGACATCGACCTGACCGACGCCCTGGCGCTCGACGGGGTGACCGCCATCTTCACCGGCCATGACCTCAGCCCCCTCGTGCACGAGGTGCGTTATTCGCTCGACGGGATATTCGCCGCGACACATCAGTGGCCGCCGCTCGCCCTGGACGAGGTGCGATTCGTCGGAGACCCTGTGGCCTTGGTCGTGGCACGAGACCGGTACGTGGCGGAAGATGCCGCGGAACTGGTTGTGGTGGAGTACGACCCCCTTACTCCTGTGGTCGACTACACCACTGCGCCGACGTCGGAGCACCTGGTTCATGCCCAGCATCCAGGAAACAACGCAGGGGAGCTCGCGGGACGACCCGCCGCAGATCTCGCGCCGATCTTCGATGGCGCCGCACACGTCGTCAGCCAGACGATCTATCAACAGGCGTACATGCCGATGCCGATGGAAACCCGCGGTCTGATCGCCGAGTGGTCGGCATCCTCCGGCGAGATGCAGATCTGGACATCAACACAATCGCCGCACGAAACCAGGCTTGCCTGCGCGCGGCTACTGGGTATCGACGAGCACCGTGTACGTGTGGTGGTTCGCGACACCGGCGGCGGGTTCGGCCAGAAAGTGGCACCTCAGCGCGAGGACATGGCCGTGATGCTGGCCGCGACAAAGCTCACCGCTTCGGTGAAATGGATCGAGGACAGACAAGAACATCTCATGTCTGCAGGTATGGCGCGCCAAGAGCACGGCGAAGCGCGGATGGCATTCGATGAAGACGGACGCATACTCGCGGCCGAACTGATGCACGTTCAGAACGTCGGTGCGTACCCCATCACCTCGCCGATGACGGCCGCTTCTGTCGTGGGGATGCTGTTCCCCGGACCGTACAACGTCGCCGCCGCCACGTTCGGCCTGAAGTTGTACTACTCGAATACCGTCGGGCGGGTGGCGTACCGCGGTCCCTGGCAGTTCGAGTCGATGGCCCGCGAAGTGCTCCTTGACACCGCTGCCCGTCAGCTCGGCATAGATCCGGTGGAACTGCGTCGCCGAAATATACTGAGCGGCAGTGACATGCCGGTGACAAGCCCCAACGGGATGCCCTATAGCGATGCCACGCCGGCCGAGACCTTCGAGCAGGCGCTATCGATACTCGACTATGCGGCTTTTCGCAGCGAACAGGAAGCGGCTCGGGCCGAGGGCCGGTACATCGGCGTCGGAACGTGCACCTACCTCGAGCCCACCGCGGGTGCAGCTCCGTTCCATGTGACCGAGGGTGCCACGATCCGGATCGAGCCCACCGGGAAAGTCAACGTCTACGTTGCAGGTGGTTCTGCGGGTAACAGCTTGGAGACCACCGTCGTCCAGTTGACCGCGGACGCTCTGGGGGTCGACATCGACGATGTGCACACGATTCAGGGAGACACAGCGGTCACCCCGTTCGGCGGCGGTACCGGCGGCAGTCGGTCGGGATCCATGACGGCGGGCGCAATCAATGAGACGGCAGTCGTTCTGCGCGAGCGGATTCTGGCAATCGCAGCGCATCGCCTCGGTGCGCCTGTCGACGACATCGAGTTCATCCGGAGCCGGGCGACAGTGCGCGGCATCCCGGAGGTGGAACTGTCCCTGGCGGAGATCGCCGACATCGCGTACTTCAAGGTCGATGGTCTTCCTGCAGGAGTGCCTGCAGGTCTGGAGGCAAGTGGCCGCTATCGATCACCACTTCCGATGATCTGGGCCAACGCGACTCACCTGTGTACCTGTGAGGTCGACACCGGTACCGGTGCAGTCAAGTTGCTGCGCTACATCGTCAGCGACGACTGTGGCCCGATGATCAATCCGAGTGTGGTCGAGGGCCAGATATGGGGCGGCACAGTCCAGGGAATCGGCGGTGCGTTGTACGAGGAGTCGGCCTACGACGAGAGCGGGAACCCGGTGACGACAACATTCATGGACTATCTGCTACCGACAGCAACCGAGGTGCCGGTCATCGAACTGGGGCATGTGGAGACCCCGAGCAAGGGCCCGGGTGGTCACAAGGGAGTCGGTGAGGGCGGCGCGATCGGATCGTCTCCAGCGGTCGTGAATGCCGTCGCTGACGCATTGGCGCCATTGGGAGTGAAGGTCAGCCGGCTGCCACTGTCGCCGTCAAGGATCATCGATCTCATCGAAGCTGCGGGCGGAGGGGACAAGTGAAGCCCGCGGCCTTCGACTATCACTCCCCGGCAACCGTCGACGAGGCCGTGAAGCTCCTGGTCGAGCTGGGTGACGATGCCAAGATCATTGCCGGCGGGCAGAGCCTGATGCCGATGCTCAATTTGCGACTTGCTGCATTCGACCATCTGGTGGATCTGCGACGTATCGACGCCCTTCGGGGCATCGAGGTCCGGGAAGACACGGTATGGATCGGCGCGGGCACCACACACAGCGAGATCGGCCGATCAACTGACATCCGGACGCACGTTCGTTTGCTCAACGAAGCCACTCCGCTGATCGGTCACTTCCCGATCCGCAACCGCGGCACGATCGGGGGATCCATCGCACACGCCGACGCCGCGGCTGAATACCCAGCAGTGACGCTGGCCCTGGACGCCGAGTTCGAGACGGTGTCGCCTCGCGGCGTGCGAAGAATCAAGGCCGCTGATTTTTTCAAGGGGTTGTGGAGTACTGAACTCGCCGAAGATGAACTGCTGACCGGGATCATCGTTCCGATCACGCGTGGTCGTTGCGGATATGCGATCGAGGAGTTCGCGCGACGTAGTGGGGACTTCGCGATCGCCGGAGCGGTCGTCTTTGTCCGTCTCGATGCCGACTCGAAGATCGAGCACTGTGGAATGGCCCTGTTCGGACTTGGGTCGTCGGTGATACGTGTTGCCTCGGTGGAACAATCAGTCATCGGGATGATCGTCGACGAGGTGAATCCTGAGACGATCGGCACAGACGCGTTGTCGTCGCTCAGTTCCGTACCCGCCGATCTCCACGGATCAGCTGACTATCGCAAGCGTGTGGGTTCGTTGATGGTGGCGCGAGCCTGGTGTCGCGCCGTAGAGGAGGCCCGCAATGACTGAAATCAATATCGAGGTTCGCGTGAACGGTGTGCCGCAGCGGCACTCGGTTGCGCC
Source organism: Williamsia limnetica (assembly GCF_003217475.1). Lineage (GTDB taxonomy): Bacteria > Actinomycetota > Actinomycetes > Mycobacteriales > Mycobacteriaceae > Williamsia > Williamsia limnetica. The sequence goes on from NZ_QJSP01000009.1 coordinate 194,512, forward strand.
GCGATTGACCCTCGCGGATTATCTGCGGGTCGACTGCGGTTTGACCGGCACACATCTGGGTTGCGAACACGGCGTGTGTGGGGCGTGCACGGTGATGCTCGATGGTGAAGCTGTCCGCGCCTGCCTGGTGTTCGCTGTTCAGGCGGACGGTGCGGAGGTGACCACGATCGAGGGTATTGCCTCGGAAGACGGCACATTGTCGACTGTTCAAGCTGCGTTCCGCGATAATCACGGATTGCAATGTGGTTTCTGCACGCCGGGGTTCGTCATGACGGCGACTGCGTTGCTGAAGGAAACTCCCCGGCCGTCGGATTCTGAGATTCGAGAAGGCATCTCAGGGAACATCTGCCGATGTACGGGCTACCAGGGAATCATCGCAGCCGTGCGTGCCGCCGCAGAGGCCAACGACCAACCGCACTGAAGGACAGAGGGGTATATGAAGCTCGAGAACAACTTCAACATTCCGGTACCGACCGCCGACGCATGGAAGGTGCTGCTCGATCTCGAGCGGATCGCACCATGCGTCCCCGGTGCCGAGATCACCTCGCGCGACGGTGACGAGTTCAACGGGAAGATGAAGGTCAAGCTCGGCCCGATCGGCCTCACGTACAAGGGCGTCATCAAGATCGTGTCCCGGGATGAGGCGGAACACGTGGCGGTCTTGGAGGGCGGGGCAAGGGAAGCCCGCGGAAACGGTACAGCGAAAGCCTCGATCACCTGCCGACTTGTCGAATCGGGCACCACCACCGATGTATTCGTCGAAACGGATCTGGATATCACAGGCAAGCCAGCGCAGTTCGGACGCGGCACCCTCAACGAGGTCGCCGAGATGCTCATCGGGCAGTTCGCCGACAACCTGGCCTCGGAGCTGGCCGCGGGAAGCCCGGCAGCCGGGCCCGGCGTCCGCGAGCACGATGATGCGGGGACCGCCGCGCCGATTTCGTCGCCGAGTGGACAGGACACCGCTGCCGCCACCACGGTTGGGCAGCTGACCGCCGCCAGGGTGTCGCAGCCCCTGGACTTGTTGCAGGCAACCGGTGTCGATGCCGGCTTCAAGAAAGCGCTGCCCGCGGTTGTTCTGGGGCTGGTCGGCCTTGTCGCCGGGTTTGCGTTGGGCCGCAAGGTCCGTTAGTTCGACACCGTTGGTCGGATGGCGCTGCGATGTGAGGATGGGGATCTGTTGTACGTGCTGGTCACCGGAGGGTCCACCGGAATCGGTAAGGCCATTGCCAGGGAGTTCGCTGACATCAGCGGCGCCCGAGTCTTCATCACGGGTCGAACCGAGAGCGCTCTGAGAGCGACAGCCGAGGAACTCGGCGTCGAATACCTGGTATGCGACCACTCGAGCCCCGCACAGGTCGCCGCGATTGCTCGGAGGCTGCCTGCAGGTCTCGACGTCATCGTCAACAACGCCGGTGGCAATACGGGCTTCGGCAAGCCGACCCCGGACGGACTCGACGCCATCAAACACGCCTGGATCGACAACTACACCGCGAACGTTCTGACCGCGGTGTTGACGGTCAGCGCTTTGGCGGCGCGCATCAACGACAACGGACGCGTGATCAACATCGGCTCCATTGCCGCGGAGAACGGTTCTGGTTCCTACGGCTGCGCCAAGGCCGCCGTCAGTTCCTGGACTGTCGGGCTCGCGAAGGAACTCGGACATCGGGGTATCACCGCCAATGCCATCTCGCCGGGATTCATCGCCGACACAGAGTTCTTCAGAGGTCATCTGAGTGCGGAGAGGGAGCTCGCTGTCGTATCCCTCTCGCACAACAACCGGCGCGGAACGCCCGAAGACATTGCTGCACTGGCAGTTTTCCTGGCATCGTCAGGTGCCGCCCACATCACGGGCCAGACACTCAATGTGAACGGTGGCTCGTTCACCACGCGATGAAATCTTGGTGGGCGCACATGCCTGTCACAGTCAACGAGAAATGGGACGACACGTTGTCTACGAGTCGTCCCACTCCAGGTCTGAAGTCCACATCTGTAGCGTTCTGTCCAGTGTTGCTACTTGAGCATGCTTCCCGCGTCGACGGTGAGCGGAAGTCCGGTCACATAACGGGATTCGTCCGAGGCGAGGAAGAGTACCGCGTTGCTGATGTCAATGGTCTCCACCCAACCGACCGGCAGCACGTGCATGAACTGCGCGGCAACGGCCATGTCCTCTTTGGTGGGGTTTTCGAGATCAGGCCGGAACATCTTGATCGTGGCGTCGTGCATGAACATCGGCGAGTTGACGTTAGTCGGGTGCACCGAATTGGCGCGAATGGAGTACTGACCCAGTTCGATCGCGAAAGAACGCGCGAGCCCGACAACGCCGTGTTTGGCCGCTACGTAGGGCCCGATGTTCGGGTGTGCCTTCAAGCCGCCCACCGAGCTCGTCAAGATGATCGATCCACCGTTGCCACCTGCCATGAGATGGGGAACACCCGCCTTGACCGACTTCCAGACGCCGGTCAAGTTGATGTCGATCATCTCCTGCCATTCGCTCTCGTCGACTTCATCGAGGCGCTTGCCACCAGTACCGATTCCGGCGTTGGCGACGATGATGTCCAGGCGACCCAGCTGCTCGACTCCGTTCTTCACCGCGGTCTTGACCGCATCGAAGTCACGAACGTCGACTTGTGCGGTGACAATTCTGCGGTCCAGTGCCTCGACCAACCGCGCTGTCTCGGCCAGATCTTCTGGCGTGGAGGGGGCGATGGACGAATCCGGCTGGATCGGACCACAGATGTCGATTGCGATGATGTCGGCGCCTTCTTCGGCCAGCCGCACAGCATGACTACGTCCCTGACCTCTGGCCGCGCCCGTGATGAACGCGACCTTGCCCTCGACTCTACCTGGCATTGAGCACCTCTCTTGTTGTCCATCGCGTCTTCTGCGCGACGCCCTGTCTCTGAAAACCTGGTCCTGGAGTGGAACCGGGGGTTTGGTCTGGTGGAGAACCTGTCGATGATCCGAGATCAGTCGGCGGGCGTGAACTCGACGTGCAGTTCTTTGAGTCCGCGCAAGAGGAACGTCGGCTCGTACTCATACCGTCGGTTCTCGACGGGCCCGTGTGCTGCTTCGCTGATCTTGAGATCTTGCATCCTGTCCAGGATGCGGTTGAGGGTCACCCGGCCTTCGACACGGGCCAGAGGTGCGCCGGCGCACGTGTGCAATCCGCGCCCGAATGCGACGTGATCGTGAAGGTATTCTCGATCCAATCGGAACTCATTGGGGTTCTCGAACTTTCGGGGATCCCGATTGGCGCCTGCAAGCGACAACATCACGATGGTGCCTGCCTTGATCTCGACGCCACCGATGGTTGTGGTCTTGCTCGCCAGGCGGTGATCGACCTTGGTCGGACTGTCGAAGCGCAGCGACTCTTCCATGAACGGTCGGATGAGGCTTCGGTCGTCACGAAGCATCTTTTCGTACTCCGGCCGATCGCCGAGCATGCGGAGAGCCGAGCTGAGCAACTTGGTGACCGTCTCTTGCCCGGCGCCGAACAGGAAGGTTGCGGGCCGAACGACCTCGATCAGGTCGGGTGTCGATCCATCAGGGTAAGTGGCTGTGGCCAAACCGCTCAGGATGTCGTTGCGGGGGTCGCGGCGGCGTTCACCGAGATAGGCCATGAACTTGTCTTCGAGGTACTCGAGTGGGTTGACCCCGACCGGCGTCTTGTCGAGGGCCCCGACGGTGTGTGTGCCCTCTGCAGCCAGGATTGCGCGGAACTCCGCGCGCTCGGTTTCGGGCACGCCGAGCAAGTCGGTGATCGCGAGTGTGGCAAAAGGCTTCGCGTACTCACTCAGGAACTCGCAGCTACCGTTCGCGATGAACTCGTCGATCTGGGTGTCGGCGAGCTTCCAGATGTAATCCTCGTTCTCCTTCAACCTCTTCGGAGTCAAGAGGCGACCCAGAAGGGACCTTGCGAGGGTGTGATCCGGCGGATCCATGACCACCATGTGCTCCGCGATCGGGAACAGGTGGCGATGCGCTTTGATCTGATCGGTGATGTCATCACCCTCGGGCTCAAAAGGCATCGGTGGGAACGGCCCGCCGATGGCGTTGACAGCAGAGAGCGAGTCGGAATTCCTGAACGCCTCGATCACTTCTTCGTGCCCGGTGACCACCACAACGCCATAGTGCGGCTCGCGAAACACGGGGTTCTGTTCCCTGAGACTGTCGAAGTAGGCAAATGGGTCCTGCGCCACCGTCTGATCGGTGTAATAGTCGGCTGTAACCAGGTCGGTCATGAGGTTTGTGTCCCTTCGTAGGGTGGGGGTCGTCTGGAGGTGGTCGGAAATCGGAATGGCCCGAATCGGTAGTGACTCGGCGGTAGACAGGTCCTGGCGCTCAGGGGATGTCGGCCAGGCTGATCGCCTGCCGGGGGCAACCGCTGATCGCCGCTTTGACCTGCGGCATCAAGTCCTCGCGAGGATTCTCGTCGCAGGTGGCGACGTCGTCGTCATCGGGCAGGTCGAAGACCTCGGGTGCGATCTCTACGCACAGTGCATGCGCTTCACACATGTCGCGAGCAACTCGCAGTCGCCTCTGCGATGACGTCATCGGGTGTCCTTTCGGGCGGATGGTGATCAGGTACTCGTCAACTGCCGTGTTGAGTCGGCGGCCGAAAGCGGTCGTCCCGCAATGGAGTCCACAGGGTCGGGCGGCGGGCTGAGCCACCTGCGGGCGTCGAGGACCGCCCATCCCAGGTCCGGAGCCTTCTTTCCATGAAGCTGCGGAAGCCTATGGAGTATTGCCGCTTTGAGTATTACATTCTCAGTATGAGAATACAACGTTCTACCGCACGCTCGGAGAATGATGTTCAGAACTCGGCATGACTCACAGGGTGCATGCCCATGCGACGGGTGGGGGTTGCGGAATGTCCCGCGCTGACGACAGGTCCCCGGCGATCCAGCGATCGCGTAATCGTGCGACCGAACAGGTTGATTCCATCCTGGCGGCGGCTCAACGCCTGATCGAGACCAGAGGGGATGAGTTCACGACTCAGGAGCTGATCAAAGAAGCAGGAGTTGCGCTGCAGACCTTCTACCGATGCTTCTCGAGCAAAGACGAGCTGCTACTTGCAGTCCTGGGGGATCAGATGACCACTGCGTGCGAACTGTGGGCCACTGAGGCATCGAACATGAACGACCCGTTACAAAGACTGCATTTCTATGTGGGCAACATCCTCGGCACCCTGGGTCGAGACCCCCGGCGCGATGCGCTCGCGCGTTTCGTGATCATCACCCACGCACGCCTGCACCGGTTGTTTCCTGCGGAGCTGGCACGCGCGGACAAGCCGTTCGTTGACCTGTTGCACAAGGAGATCAAGTCTGCGGTCGACGCTGGGCTGCTCAAAACGAAAGATCCCCAGGGCGATGCCTGGTTCATTGCCGAGCTCGTCCGGTCCGTCTACCACTACTGGGCCTACGCCCCGGGTGACCACGAAGGCGTACAAGAAAGATTGTGGCAGTTCTGCATTCGCGCGCTAGGTGCAGGAGAGAATTCGTAGATAGTGTGGCACAACGAAATCTGAGACATTCTGATGAAAACTTGAGGTTGTGCTTGTCATTGGCGTCCGTTCTGGCTTATGGTGGCCTGGATCACTTCTGGACCTACATGGTCTTGAAAAACCCTGTGTATCTGAATGTTCGAATTCTGCGCGCGTTCTGGGCCGCTTCTCTGGCCAAGCCGAGGCAAGTCACGGCTTCGTAGGTCGCCGGCCACATCGTCGAAAGGTTGCCCATGCTCTACCGAAGACGCTCTCCGAGAGTGACAGTTGCCGTATTGTCCGCAGCAGTAGTGATGTTCGTAGCAGCCTGTGGGGGATCGGGCGGCGGCGACGTGTCAACAACCGGCGGTGCCCCTGCTGAACAAGGTGACCCGGTTCCAGGGGGTACCGCTCAGATCATCCAGCACGCCGAACCCCAGTCACTGGATCCTGCCGCGCTATCCAATACCTGGGCCCACATGGCCACGCTCGGTAACGCGCTGTACGGGACGCTCATCATCAACGATCAGGCGACGTTGGACACCCAATACAAGATGGCGACAGGCTTCGCCACGGCTGACGGAGGCAAGACCTTCGAATTGACCCTGAGGCCAGGACTGATGTTCACCGACGGCACTCCTCTTGACTCATCGGCGGTGAAGTTCAATTGGGACAGGCTGAAAGATCGCGCACTCGGTTCGAACAACACCCGGTATGCAGTGCTGGTGGAGAATACCGAAGTCGTCTCACCCACTGTGATGAGGGCGACCTTGGTCTCGCCGAATCCTCAATTCGCCGAAACACTTGTCGCCTCGAGCATGAACTGGATTGCATCGCCGACCGCGTTGCAGAAGGGCGCGGAGTCCTATGGTGACAACCCGGTGGGAGCCGGGCCGTTCAAGCTGACCAAGTGGACACGGCAAGCCGAGATCGAACTCGAGAAGAACCCGGGCTACTGGGACGCGCCTAAGCCCTACCTCGATGGTTTGACGATTCGTACCGTGCATGATGCCGCGCAGCGTTTGAACGCAATCTCGACCGGTGGAGCCGACCTCGCCTCAGAATCAAGTATGGGCACGATCACCGAGGCCAACAGTCGGGGTCTGCACTATGAGATCGTTCCGACGGGCGGCGGCCAGATCGTCGCGATGAACCACAAACGTCCTCCATTTGATGACGTGCGGGCTCGGCGCGCGGTCCAGATGGCACTCGATACTGAGGAGTTGAACACCATCGTATTCGGGGAAAGAACGAGGTGCCGCAGACCCTCTTCAACAAGGAGTCGGCGTATTACCTGGACATACCGCTGCAGAACGAGAACCGTGAGGAAGCTCAGCGCCTGTTCAATGAGCTTGCAGCCGAGGGCAAACCGATTTCTGCCACCTTCATGTCGTACCCCGTGAGCGATTCACGGACGCTCGCGGAGGCGGTTCAGGCTCAGCTGAGCACCTTCGATAACGTTGAGGTGAAGGTAGACGTCCGAGACATCGGCGGTGCCACAAGGGCAACCTTGACAGGCGATTTTGATCTGACAATCTCGGCTGCAATCGTTCAAGGTCCCGACTTCGCGCTCTGGACCGCATTCCATTCGACGTCGACCGGTAACCAGATGGGCGTCAGTGACCCGGAGCTGGACGCAGCCTTGGACAAGGGTCGGGTCGCGACGACCGATGCTGAACGGATGGAGGCGTACACCGAGGTTCAGAACCGCATCAAAGAGGTGGTTCCGGGCGTGTGGTACACGCGGGCCGTCCCGGCCGTGATCTACGGGAACAACGTGCGTGGCGTCACGATGTACACACTGGGATCGCCACTGCCGGAGGAGCTGTGGTTGACCAGCTGACTTACTGAACTGTCACAAGGACTCGGCCCCGATGGGAACATCGGGGCCGAGTGCTTGGGTGGCAAATCGCAACGGTCGGTAAGCGAAAGCCGCGCGGACGTCGGGAGTCACAGGCCTTCCTATCCGCCAAGGATTCGGAAGTAGCGCTGAACTGGCGGCGGATCCTGCTGTACAACAGTGGGTCTGGCGATGGAGCCGGCGAAGAAGGCAGCCCTCAGCCTGGCTCTGGCGGTCGCGATGTCTGTGTCGATTTCGTAGATGGCAACGAATGTGGAGCCGTCCTCGGATTCGAGACGGCGCGCCGAAACGAATCCGTCGACAGCGAGAATTGCCGGGATGTGGACCTCGTCGTACCACTGGTGAAACTCGGCTGTGTTTTCGGGCGTCAGCGGCTTACTTTCGACAAACATGATTCCGGTGGCCATGGGCATCCTTTGATAGTTGGACGACACTTATCTCGTCCGAAGAAGTCGGGGGTGCAGGTTCGTTGCGGACCCCAGGTCATGCAGGGTTTCTCGGGCCGCGATCGTCAGCGGCATCAATGTCCGCCGGGCTGAACCCACGCGGCAGGAACATGTCTATTGAATCACTGCCGACCTGCACCAGGCAACGGCGATCGCGCGGCGATAGAAGAGTTCGGATGTTGCTCGGCCCACCGATAGGTAGTCCCGGCTCGACGTTTGAACTATCGTTGTGCCGATTGGAGCCCGACAATTTGCTGAACGATATCTTGGAGATCTGATGTTGATCATGCCGACCGCGCGGCCGAGATGACCCAATGCTGAGTGGGCCGGCTCAGGCCAAGGGTCCTGGCAGACCTACCAAGGCGGAAGCCGAGGCGAGGCACGAGCTCTTGCTGGAGCAGGCCTTTGAGATTTTCCTCGAAAAGGGCTACGACCAGGCGACCATCGATGGAATCGCGGCGTCTGTACACATGACCAAGCGCACCGTGTATGCCCGCTACGGGGACAAAGCGGCGCTGTTCCGTGCCGCGGTCCAGCGCTCGATCGATCGATGGATAGTTCCGGTCGAGACCATGCGGGCAGTCGAAACCGATGACCTCGAAGAGACGTTGACGGCGATCGCTCGTATCCGTGTGGCATCGGCACTGAGTCCGGCCGGCATTCAGATGCAGCGCATCCTTGACGCCGAAGCCTACCGGTTTCCTGACATCTACCGGCTGTTTTACGATCGAGGTACGCTGCCTGCCATTTCCTACATCGCCGAAGTGCTCGAGCGGCACGCCGAGTCGGGGGCGATCATCCTCGCGGAGCCGCGACGACTCGGTAACGCGTTCTTGAGTTTGGTCGTGAGTGGTTTTGTGCGCGGCGCGATCTGGGGCGCGATTCTCGACGACGAGACCATCGAGGAGGGGATCGCGTTCAACGTGAGACTCTTCCTCGATGGAGTGCGGACGCGGGACACACCAGCCGCTTCCTGATGCCGACGAGTGTTCGCCAATCGCCGACATCAGGCGCGATGTCAGTCGTCGTGGTGGATACGGCCGCTGGTTTCGGTCAATGGTCGCCCGCCGCCGCCCCAGCGACGGGCGATGATCTCGGCGGCGATGGACACCGCAGTCTCCTCTGGAGTCCGAGCCCCCAGGTCGAGTCCGATCGGGCTCGCGAGGCGTGCGAAATGCGTATCGGTGAGTCCGACGTCGCGGAGGCGGTGGAGCCGGTCCTCGTGTGTTCGTCGTGACCCCATGGCTCCGACGTAGATGATGTCAGGCACTCGTAGCGCAACTTCGAGCAGTGGTATGTCGAATTTCGGGTCGTGGGTGAGCACGCAGATGACGCTTCTGGAGTCGAGCGCACCTGCCTCGACTTGCCTTGTCAGATAGCGGTGGGGCCACTCGACGACGACGTCGTCGGCTGTCGGGAACCGCGCAGAGGTGGCGAAGGTGGGGCGAGCATCGCACACCGTGACCCGATAGCCCAGAAACTAACCCTGTTCGGCGACAGCCGCGGCGAAGTCAATGGCTCCGAACACCAGCATTCGCGGACGCGGCGCGTGACTGGCCACGAACACCGCCATTCCTTCTCCACGGCGTTGGCCGTTCGGTCCATACGACAACACCTCGCTGCGTCCCGATGCAAGTAGCCCGCGGGCGTCATCGACGACCGCACCGTCCATCCGCGACGAACCCAGAGTTCCTGAGACATCGTCGGGCGTTATCACCAGACGCCTGCCTACTTCATCGGCGACGGTATGGGCGATGACGGTTGCCACGGCGACCGGCCGATGGTCAGCTATGGCTTCTGCGACGAGGCCGAGGTCGGAAAATGTCTTCTCCGAAATCGCCTCTGTGAAGATGTCTATGGTGCCACCGCACGTCAATCCGACGGCGAAGGCGTCGTCATCGGAGACGCCGTACCTCGTAAGTGTGGGTTTCCCGGTCTGAATGGTCTCGGTGGCGAGTTCGTATACTGCACTCTCGACGCAGCCTCCCGACACCGAGCCGCTGACCGAACCGTCGGGAGCAACCACCATGTAGGCGCCCGGTGATCTCGGTGCAGAACTGAACGTGCGTACCACTGTTCCGACCCCGGCGGTGCCGCCCGACCGCCAAATCTTCACGAGGTCTGCGAGAACGTCCTGCATCTGGCAATCACTATCCGATGGCGATGGGCGTGACAGGGCTGCCGGTGGCGCCGGTGACCTTCAAAGCCCCGACCGTCAGCAGGAACTCGTGGCAATTGTCTTGTGCCAATTCGTCCAACGCCATGTTCTCGATGAGATGAATGCCGTTGTCCACCAAAAGCATGATGTGGCAACCCAGGTAGACCCCACTCTCGAAGGGGAGCGCCTCCACTGCGGAATTGTCGGCTCCGACAATTGCGACGTCCTGTTCGACGAGGTAAGCGGCAGCGTCGAGGCCGATGCCGGGCTGAGGGTGTATGGCCACTCGTTCATCCATGAACGCCCCGACCCAGCCAGTCCGTATGAGCACCAGGTCTCCGGGCTCAAGCGCGGTGCCCTGGTGTCGCAACGTATCGGTCAACTCCGTTCGGGAGATTATGTGACCCGGTTCGAGGACGTCGACGCCCAGTGCGGAGGCGACGTCAATGAGTACTCCGCGGCCGGCGATTGCTCCGACCTTGTCGATGCCGCATCGCTGGGCCCCGGAATACGGTGCTACCTGGTCGTGCGGAAAACCGTTGTACAGCTTGTTATCTGCGTACACATGGCATAGAGCATCCATGTGTGTGGAAGTGTGCGAAGCCATCACGAGCATGTCTTCGCTGGAGCCGACTCCTGGCACCCCACCGTTTGAGATCGACATCTGTTCGTCGTCGTGGTTCGTCAAGGTCAGCCGCTGCGGAACACCCCGGAACGGGAGATTGGGAACCCCCGTTCGTTGAATCGGGATGCTGAGCGCGTATGCCTTCCCTGTGGTCGGCACTCCCAACGCCGCGGTGACCACTTCGGGCGTCAATAGATTGAGTGCGCCTCGTTCATCGTCGGTACCCCATCGACCCCAGCTGGTCTTCTTCTCACTCACGGATCCTCCGTTGGCCTGGCGCCTGTTCTGATGAGAATGACGTTACCTCAATGGAGAATGCAGCCAACGCGTATTGCTGTGGTCGGTTGCTCGAATCGCTGCCCGGCAAAGTGATTCACCTTGGCGCCGGCTACTAGCCGTCTACGAGGTGGTGCCGGCGCGCGGGACGACACCGCGTGCTGCTGTCAAGGGCAAGTCGTTGTAGGTGGCGATGCCGGGAGCCGCGGTGACCACCGCGGAGATCGCATGGACAGGAGGCATCGCGGTCATGATGGTTCCGAGTTTCATGAAATCGGCCATCGTTTTCCCCTCGAAATACGGTGGCGGAAGAAACCCGACTGTCATGTTCACTGTCGGACGTCCGTCAATGGTGATCTGCCAACCCTCAGCGTCGATCTGCCAGTCCGGTTCCAGGGTTTGACCTTTGCGCCACCGCACGTTGATGTCGATCAGCGTGGTACCTGCCACTCGCCCTTGCCAACTCGCGTACACCCCGGCAACGCACCCTGCAGCTATCGTCCACGAACCGAGGTCAACATCGGCTGTGGTCTGCGCATACTCTGCCTCGCAGACGATTTCATCGAGTTCGACGCCGAGGGAATCAGCTACCAGTTGGACTGCTTCGGCGAAGATCGCTGTCCCGTCTGCCGCCATCGATGCCAGGTCGGGATCGTCGGCGGGCGTTCCGAAACCGACCGGGATTTCGGTTGAAGGGGAGTCGTAGAACGTGGTGTCTGAGGTTTCGGCGATCGTGACCTTGTCGACCCGGTCGCATGCGGTGGTTGCCACTATCGCCAGTAGCTCTGCAAAGCCGGGGCTGACTCCCGACCCGAATATCGTCGATTCTCCCTTCTCGCAGGCCTCGAGGATTCGATCACGTCCCTCACCGAGATTGTGTCCGGTGATGAACGAGGCAGAGGTCACCACATTGGCGCCGGAGGACAGGATCATCACCAATTCATCGACATCGATCCACATGGGGTTGTAGACCACAACGTCCGGCCGAAGGGCAAGCAGTGCGTCGACATCGTTTGTTGCGTGCACACCGACCGGCGCGATGCCGCAGATGTCGCCGACGTCGCGACCCACCTTGTCTGCTGACCATGCGAAGCAGCCGACGAGTTCCAACATAGGGTTTGTCACCACTGACTTGGCGGCTTCTACGCCCACATTGCCTGTGGTCCACTGAACCACACGGTGGGGAGTAGTTGTCTTCTCTGGCATTGGTACCTCGATTCGGGTCCGTACGTGTCCTCTATGACTACACCTCCGCGTGACGGTTGTGGGCGGCTTCCGCGGAATTTTCTCCGGCCGGTAAAAAAGTGCCCCGAGAGACGTCAGCGACCGGAGTCGTCAGGCAGTCGACGCTCGAGGCCTGTGAGAATCACGGTGAGATCGAATTCGAGTTGGCCATCAGCGGACCGTTCGTTCTGACGCGCTTCCACCAGTCGTCGCAGCATCGGGAAGTCGGACGGTGAGGCGGCGGCCAATGTGCGGGCCACGTCGGGCACGTCTGGGTGGACACTGCTCGAGTGGTTGGCACGCAATGTGTCTCGCCCGGTCGAGTACGCCACTTCGGTCAACAACGTGAGAATGCGTCCGGCCTCGTTTACGTCGAATCCGGCGTCCACCATGCTGCGCAGCAAAACCTCGACAGTCACGAGGTTGCGTGTGCCTTCGGCACTGGGAAGGCGGATGTAGGTGGCGAGTGGGCCTACCTTGACGACGGCGTCACGCGTTGCCCGGGCGTATTGACGGGCCACTTCACGCCAATCGCCCCCCGCCGGGAATTCAACCCGACTCAGTTCTGTCTCGAAGATGTCGAGGGCCACCAACTCACGCAACCCCGTCACGTCACTTACGTGGTAGCTGAGCGCTTTACGGTCCACGTGCAGGACATCGGCCACCGCCTGCATCGTCATGGTCTCCAGCGGCAGGGTCCGCGCGGCCTGGAGAATGCTGTCGCGGCTTATTTTGGAGGGCCTCCCGCGACGAGAGGTGCCGGCGCGTTCATTGACCGGATCAGACATGCCGCACCTCCTTGAGCTCACCTTAGTTCAGCGATCACGAGGACCCTGGACGAGTGCAAGCGACGCGTGCGGTTTCGGCGCGACGGGCGTCGTAGTCTTCTGAGTGTGTCGGCACTGAGAGTGGTCTGGTTGGGTTTGGCCGTGGTAGCGGTGCTGTTCACGGTCTGGACCGCCCTGTCGCCTGCAGGAGGAGTGTCACTGTCGTGTTCGAAATCCGGGCAGTTGGGTCTCGAAGGTAGCCGAGCCGCGCTTAATTGTGATGATTCGATCGTGCGCGTCTTCGGTGTGTGGCCGCTCGTTCAGCTCGGGCAGCTGCTTGCGATTCCACCTGCAGTGGCGGCGCTGGTCATGAAGCGATGGGTGTCGTGGCTGGTTGTTCTCACATTCCTTGTGCTCGCCTTCGTAGCTGTCGCGAACTGGACGTCGTTCTGGGTTTCGCTGAGCTTCGCGGTTCCGATGGCCGCGGTCGGTTTGGTGGCCGCCTCCGTTCAGCACATTGTACCGCCCGCGGGACCGAGAGTGGTTACGGCCCCGAGGAACTGACACAGTCGAGGTCGAACAGCCTTCGCGAGCGATGTCGGTCACATGCGCCGGATCTGGTCGGACCGACGTGGCACTATCGCGTGGTGTCCTCTCAGCGACAAAGCATCATCTCCGCGATCGACGCGTCTGCGGCGGCGGAGGGGATCGTGCTGGATGCGCAGCAGCGGCAGCTCGCTGCACGGCTCGCTGACCTGGGCCCCCCGCCCCGAAGCTTGCGTGGATCGTCCCGTGGCTTGTACATCTACGGGCCAGCAGGACGCGGCAAATCGTGGCTGGCTGATGCTTTCTTCGACGCGGTACCCACCAGGCGTAAGGCGCGGGTGCATTTCCACAGCTTCTTCGATGACCTGCACCGTCACATCCACGACCACCGTGATGATCATCGGGCCCTACGGCGCGCCATGGACGACGTCACGGGCCACAGTAGTTTGCTCCTCTTCGACGAGCTCCATGTACATGATTCCGGCGACGCCAGGCTCTTGACCCGACTACTCGAGCACGTCTTCGACCGAAAGATCGCCGTGGTGGCCACCTCCAACTATGCTCCCGATTCGTTGCTGCCCAACCCCATCTGGCACCACATCTTCGAACCCGGTATCACGCTGATCAAAATGCACCTGGATACTTTCAATCTTACTGGGGCTACTGACTATCGGGCGGTCGCCCAGACGAACGCCACGGGATTTGCTGCCGGGGAATGGACGACAGGGACCAGTCATCCGCACGGAAGTTACGAGCCAACCTTCCTTGCCGTCCGAGGCCGCCATTTCCCGGTGCTCTCGGTACGTCCTGGGCGACTGTCGGCCACCTTTGCTCAGCTCTGCGCAGCGCCGGTGTCAGCGATCGAATACCTGGAATGGGCGCGGACCTACGAACGCTGGGTCATCTCTGAGATCCCGCGGTTCGACGACATGGACCCAGAGGCACAGCAGCGCTTCATCAACCTCGTTGACATCCTCGTCGAGATCGACGTCAGAGTCTCTTTCGTCTCCCCTCACAGCTTGCCCGAATTCCTCACCGCAGCGACCGACCACCGGCCCGACGCCTTTCGCATGAGTAGCCGTATGCAGCTTGTACGACACTGTTAGGAGTGTCCGCGAGCCACCTCTCCACCACATTCGTCCCGCTGCAGTACCGCCGAGGGCATCGTTCCCTCGGCGACCCCAGAAGGGGCCGAATGTGGTGGTCAAAGCGTCAACACAACTTTCCTGTGGCACTGACGCAGTCCCGCAAGTCATGGGCGTCCGCTTGCGCGAAGGTTGCCACCGGTGTTGCCTCCACGGAGTCATACGTGGACACGGTCTTCACTGCTGCTTCGAATCGGTCCTGTCAGGGAGGCGATGTCGCGCGCAGATCGCCGATGGCGAGGTGCCAGATCGGTCCACGCAGTTCGCGCCGCAGGCAATGATGCCTGCCCACGCGCCGTCGAGCGAACGGACCACGGCCGCTGGAGTATCAGACGCCACCAGCGGTGCACAGTAAGACACCGTCAGCAGAATATGGTCCTGCTCGGCGAGTGCGGAGACCCATGCGGCGGGATGCTCGTCGGCGAAGAACTCCTGTGCCAGCGGTGTTTCGGCGTCGTCGCTGTGCTCCCGGTAGGTGATGGACAGCGCATGCGGGTTGGTGATGTCCACCGCCAATCGGCTCACCACCGGCAGTGGCCGCGCGGGGGTACGCCACCGGTCCAGGCGAGTCAGTCCAAGTCCTGCCAGGCTGAAGGGGCTCAGCACCGAGGGGTCGACGACTAGTCCTGCTGAGGGCAGTAGCCCGAACTCGCGGACCCACAGGTTCTGTGCACCTGTGTTGACGGGCGCTCTCGGCACCACAGCGCGACCCGGCCACGCGGTGCGAGTGCCGCAATCGATATTCGTCATTGATTTGTTCTCTCTGAGAACCGTTTTCGTTATGCGCCGACGTGTGCCGGTGACAACACAACTATGGGCCCGTACGCCTCAACGCCGCGTCCACCATGAGGTTGATCTGCCGGAGGACACCGGGTGTCCACCGATTGCAGGACACCCACGCTCCCCGGAAACGCTGCCGGATGGTGCCGTGAGCGCAATCCCGACTGTCTACTCAGCGCGGTTGAGATGGCGAAGATGGTGGCGGTTTCTCTTCACCTGGGGAAGGTGAAGGTGGGGGAGTCCGGTGCCGGAGCCGATGGTCTCTGCCGTTGAGTGCCTCGATCAGCTTCGCCGAAGTCTCCTCGAAACCGCGTTTGGACGGTCAGTGCGGTCCTATCTCCTGAGTGTGGCGGTCGCGCTCACTTCTGGTCGTAAGTCCAGCCGCCGCAGCATCTGTGCGTTGAGTGCGACAACGACAGTCGACACCGACATCAGGATTGCACCGACCGACATGGGCAGGATGAATCCGATACCCGCGAGGACTCCGGCAGCCAAGGGCACGGAGATCAGGTTGTAGCCGGCGGCCCACCACAAGTTCTGCTTCATCTTGCGGTAGCTGGCCTTGGACAGCTCGATCACCGACAGCACCGACCGGGGATCGTCGCTGGCGAGGATGACGCCGGCCGAGGCGATCGCGACGTCGGTGCCGGCGCCGATGGCGATTCCGACGTCGGCTTGGGCTAGCGCGGGGGCGTCGTTGACACCGTCGCCGATCATGGCCGTCTTCTTGCCCTCGCGTTGAAGCTCCTGAACTTTGGACGCTTTGTCCTCGGGGCGGACGCCGGCGAACACGCGATCGATGCCGAGTTCAGTGGCGACAGACCGGGCCACTGCTTCTGCGTCGCCGGTGATCATGACGACCTGGATACCGAGCTTGTGTAGCGCGGTGACGGCCTGACGCGATTCGCTACGTACCTCATCGGCCAGTTTGAGGGCGCCGATCACATGGCGGTCGGCCAGCACGTGCAGGATGATTGCGCCGTCGGACCGCCAGCTGTCGGCGATGGCGAGCTCGCCGCGCTGGTATTCGTCGAGCAATCGGGGCCCGCCGACCTGGATATGGCGGCCGTCGACGGTGGCCGAGACACCTACCGCGGGGGATGAGGTGAAGCCGACGGCGGTTGTGTGGGTGAGGTTGCGGGTCATTGCCGCATGCACGATGGCTTTGCCCAGGGGGTGTTCGCTGTCGGCTTCGGCCGCTGCGGCCCACGCCAGCACTTCGTCGTCGGTGTGGCCGGCGACAGCGTGAACGGCGGTGACGGTGGGTTCGCCTTTGGTCAGGGTGCCGGTCTTGTCAAAGAGCACCGTGTCCACGGTGCGCATGCTTTCCAGCGCGAGCCGATCTTTGATCAACACACCTCCGCGCGCAGCGCGTTCGGTGGCGATGGCCACCACGAGCGGGATGGCCAAGCCCAGGGCGTGCGGGCAGGCGATGACCAGGACAGTGATGGTGCGCACCACCGCGTCGTCGGGGTAACCGAGCACGGTCCAGGCGATGGCGGTCAGTACCGCAGATCCCAGAGCGAACCAGAACAGCCACGCGGCGGCGGTGTCGGCGAGCCGCTGGGCCCGGGACGTCGAGTTCTGGGCGTCGGCGACGAGTCGTTGAATACCGGCCAACGCAGTGTTGTCGCCGGTGGCGGTGACCTGCACACGCACGCCTGAGTCAGTGGCCACCGTGCCGGCGACCACGGGATCGCTCACCGTGCGGCGCACTGTCCTCGATTCCCCGGTCACCATGGATTCGTCCATCTCGGCAGCACCGTCGACAATTGTCCCGTCAGCCGGCACTCCACCCCCGGGGCGCACGATGACCACGTCACCGACCTGAAGCTGCGATGGTGACACAGTGACTGTGGTGTCGCCGTCGACGAGCTCGGCCTCATCGGGCAACAGCGCGGCCAAAGAGTCCAGCGCGGAGGTGGTTTGGGCCAGGGATCGCATCTCGATCCAGTGCCCCAGCAACATGATCACGATCAACAGGGCCAGTTCCCACCAGAAATCGAGCTGGTGGTCGAGTAACTCCAAGGTCGAACCCCATGATGCGACGAACGCCACCGTGATCGCCAGGGCGATGAGCAGCATCATCCCGGGCGCCCGCGATCGCACTTCACCGACTGCACCGGCCAGAAATGGCCGGCCGCCCCACGCGAACATCACTGTGCCCAGGATCGGCGAAATCCATGACAACGCTTCGATGTCGGGCAATTCATAGCCGACGAGCGTGGCGAACATGCTCGAGAATCCGACCACCGGAATGGCCAGCACAAGCATGATCCAGAACAGGCGCCGGAACTGTCCGACATGGTCGCCGTGGCCCGCGTGGCCGGCGTGACCCTGGGGGTCGCCGTGGTCGCCGTGGTGGCCGGTGTGTGCCGCCGGTGCGGCGGTGTCGTGCGGGTTGCCGTGGGATGAAGCGCTCATAGCGACGAGGGTATACCCCCTAGGGGTACCTGTCGAGGAGGTCAGCGCACGCGAATCGATTCCGGCGCGCTCAACCGCCCGCGACCGGCGGAAGGATCGCCAGCTCGTCGCCGGGGGCGCAGGTGGCATTCATGTCGTCCACGGCCTCGCCGTTCAGCCACACGCGTGAATGATCGAGAATCGACGAGAACTGCGGACCGTACTGCTCCCGCGCCACGAGGAGAACGTCTCCGACGCTATTCCCCGCGAACTCGCCAGTGCTTGCGCCGGCGGCGACCCGCGCCGTCGCGAACATCACTACCGTGACCATCTTTCGTATTCCTTCCAGGCGTCAGCCGCCGATATATGACATCTCGATTTTGTTCGTCGTCACCGAATCGGTGGCTGCCGAACGTAATTCGGAGTATCTATCCTTGCGTCCGAGCCAGAGGCGTCGAAGTATTGCTTCCAGTTCGAGGTCGCTGGCCCCGGATCGTAAGTGCGACCGGAGATCGAACCCGCCGGAGGAGAACAGGCACGTGTGCACCTGTCCATCGGCCGACAGGCGCGCTCGAGTGCAACTGCGGCAGAAAGGATTGGTGACCGAACTGATCACACCGATCTCGCCCATTCCGTCGCGGTAGCGGTAGCGGGCGGCGACCTCTCCCGGGTACCGCGGGGGCACAAGAGCGAGCGGGAAGACCGCGGAAATCGTGTCTACTATGATTCGAGCCGGCACGACTTCACCGAGATTCCAGCCGTTCGTGGTCCCGACGTCCATGTACTCGATGAACCGGACTGTCGTATCGGTGCCGCGGAAGTGGTCGGCCAGGGCGAGTAGATGATCGTGACCGCCGTTGATCTCGCGGCGGACGACGGCATTCAGTTTCACCGGTCCGAGGCCGGCTTCGGCCGCCGCAGCAATGCCGGCCAAGACTCGGGACAGTGGGATGCGGGTGTCGCTCATCTGCTCGAACACAACCGGATTGATCGAATCGAGACTGACCGTCACACGATCGAGTCCCGCAGCCTTCAGCGACACGGCGTGGGCGCCCAGCAGAGCACCGTTGGTCGTCATCGCGATGTCGAGGTCGGGATTGATGCGCAGCTCGGCGATGAGATCGGCGATTCCAGCCCGAAGCAGCGGTTCCCCGCCGGTGAGCCGGATCTTTCGGATACCTAGCCGGCCACCTACCCGGGCGACTCTCGCTATCTCGTCGAACGTCAGCAGGTCGCTGCGGGGGAGATAGGAATGGTCAGCACCGAACTTTTCCCGCGGCATGCAGTAGACACACCGGAAATTGCAGCGGTCGGTGACAGAGATTCGAAGATCGTGGAGTGGGCGCTCGAGTGTGTCTCGGACCACGCCGCTCGGGGCGCTCACGAGTACGGCTCCCACTCATGGGCGGCGACGGCGACATCGGTGATCAGATTGCCCGTTTCGACCCAGGACGTCCCCTGTCCCTGGCGATGTTCCAGTTTCCAGACCGGTACGGCCGCTTTGAGGACGTCGATACAGAACTGTGCTGCGAGAAAGGCCTGCGTCCGATGTCCGGCTGACACGGCGACGAGTACGGCGGCTTCGCCGGTGGCCACCAGGCCGGCTCTGTGGACGAGGGCGATGCGCCGGGTCTGCGGCCAGCGATCGAGCGCTGCTTCGGCGACCTCTTGCATGCGGGAGACCGCACTGGTGGCGAACGTCTCGTACTCGATAGCGGTGACGTTGCCGGCGCTCGGGCCGCCGAGTGGGACCGAGTACTCGCGGACGGTGCCGGTGAACGTGACCACCGCGCCACACTCGGGGACAGTGGCCCAGTCGATCATCTCGGCGACCGGCAACGGACTGTCCGTGACGTCGATGTGCAGGGCCGTGCGAGGGCTGGTGCGCAGTGGTACGGGGGTCATGGGACTCAGTGTGATGCTCGATGAGCCCGTGTAATCGTCGTAGCGCGCCAAGAAGTTGACGCTCAGTGACGTCGCCGGCGACTTCCTCTGACCAGCGTAGAAGCCGTCTACACACTGTTACCGAACCCCAACACGCACGTAACAACGCGGCTTACAGTTGAAGGTGAACTGCCGAGGGCCTGCGGTCAGCCCCGCTCGGGCGCTCGGTGAGGAATCGAGGACGACTATGCAAACTTCCGGGTTTTCGCTGCCGCAACGCACGAGCAGCACTGCGGACTGGGCGGATATGCTTCATCAGCACTTTGTCGCGCTCGATGTCAGGGACACCGAGTCGGAACAGTTCACGGGTGCGGTCCGTAGTCATTCGCTGGCGCATCTTCAGGTGTCGAGCGTGCAATCACGTACCCAGAGAATCGAACGCAGTGGGTCATTGATCCGGGGCGACACCAGGGCCTACCTTCAGCTCGGCATGATGCGCAGAGGAAATGCGGTGGTCCGGCAAGACGGGCGGGAAGCGCTCGTCGGACGGGGCGACTACGTCTTGTACGAGACCAGCCGGCCCTTCGATTGGATGGTCAACGGCGACGCCGCCGACGATCAATGGGTACTGGAGGTCTTCACGTGGCCGCGTTCGATGATTTCGCTGGGTGTCGACGAGTCGCGGGGGCTGACCGCGCGGACCTTTGACGGCGCCAGCGGGATGACGGGCGTCCTCGGACGGTTCCTGCACGATATCGTCACCGCCCGACCCGAGGTCGATCTGTCGATGGGCGGGTCAGTGGCCGACGAGGTCGCAGACCTGGTCAGCGTGATTGCGCACACCATCGTCACCGGCGATGACCTGCGCCAGAACGTGGGGCTCAGCCGCAAGATCGATCAATACATCGACCAGCACCTGGGTGACCCGGATCTGTCGCCGACGGTGATCGCGCAGGCAACCTCGATCTCCAACCGGCAGCTCCACCGCATCTTCGCCGACAGGGACCTCACCGTGTCGCGGACCATCCGGATGAAGCGCCTGGAGAGTTGCCGGCGAGAGATCATCGCGTCGATCGCGAAGGACCGGTCGCTGACAGAGATCAGCCGGAAATGGGGTTTCACCGATCTGGCGGTCTTCGGTCGAGCGTTCAAGGATGTGTACGGGGTCAGTCCGCGGCAGTATCGCGCTGCGGCGTCTGCGGCTTCGAACGATCCCCGCGCGGTGACTCGGCCGCGCCGAACACACGACATCGAGTAGGTCTACCCCACGGCGTCGCTCGAGTGGCCCGGCATGACGGGTGCGGACGCGTCCAGGAGCGCTGCGATGTGATTGACCGCTATGGCGGCCTCGGCGAATCCGACCGAGATCAGCTTGACCTTGTCATCGTGCCCTGCGACGTCGCCGGCTGCGAAGACTCTGGGGCGACTGGTCCGCATCGCCCGATCGACCGCGATGTCGCGGCCCGCCTTGTCCAATCCCCATGAATTGATCGGGCCCAGTGCGGCTTTGAAGCCGAGTGCGGCGACCACTGCCGACACGGCGAACTGGTGGCGGGCATCGGTGGTGCAGTGCGCGAGTGTCACGCCGTCGATGATCCCGGCGCCGCTGATGCTGTCGACCTCGAACGGCGTCATCACCTGAACCGTGGACGCCGCCAGGAGACCGACGCTGTGCTCATGCGCCCTGAACTGTTCGCGTCGGTGAACGAGCACAACGGATTTGGCGATCGACTCCAGGCTGAGGGCCCAATCGACTGCAGAATCACCCCCGCCGACCACGACGACGTCTTCGCCGGTCAGCTCATCGAGCCGGGGCACGAAATAGCGCAGCCCACGACCTGCATAGTCGTTGCCGACCGGCAGGGGGCGAGGAGTGAACTTCCCGATCCCTGCGGTCACGAGAACGGCTCCGCCGGTCACGGTCTCACCGAGGTCGGTGGTGACGGCAATCCCGTCTGGGATATCCACCAGTTCCGTTGCCACATGGCCGAAGAGATAGCGCGGTTTGGATTGATCGGCCTGCTCGGTGAGAGCGTCGACGAGGCTCTGCGCGCGGATCGCCGGGTATCCGGCCACGTCGAAGATCTTCTTCTCCGGGTACAGGGTGGTCATCTGGCCGCCGGCTTGCGGGAGCGAGTCGATCACGGTCACCCGCATCCCGCGGAACCCGGCGTAGTAGGCGCCGTAAAGGCCTGCCGGGCCGGCGCCGACGATGATCAGATCGCAGTCGAGACTGTGGTCACTGTTCACGAGTCGCGAATCCTTCCACGATGGGGTGATCGTGCCCGATCGGTCCGAAATCCTCTGCGCCGCCCTCGGCTTCGGTTTCCTCGATGAACTCGGCCGCAGCTTCCCGGAACGGTTCCTTGTCCTCCGGCAGTTTGTGCTCGGAGAAGATCGCGTCGTTGGGACAGACCGGCATGCACTTGCCGCAGTCGACGCACTCGTCCGGGTTGATGTACATCATCCTGGCGCCCTCGTAGATGCAATCCACGGGGCATTCCTCCATGCACGCCTTGTCGAGGATGTCGAGGCAGGGATCGGTGATCACGTAGGTCATGACGCCAGCTCCACCTGGACGAGGGTGTCGGAGAAGGTGGGCGCGTTTCCGAGGTCGGCGAACCTGGTGGGGTTCAACGATGCGGGGGTCGACAGCGACTTTGCGTTCTTGCGCCAGTAGCCCATGTTGCAGACGGTCACACCGGTCAGGACGCTCTTGTCGAGTTTGGCGAGCACAGAGAACTCACCGCGGTCATTGAAGATCCTCACGGTGTCGCCATTGCCGATACCACGCGCTTCTGCGTCGGCGGGGTTGATGAGAAGCATGGGCTCTTTCTGTACTTTGCGATGGAAGTCGAGGTTGCCGAAGCTGGAGTTGAGGTAGGCATGGGACTTGGGAGTGATCAGGTTGAGTGGGTATCGGGCGGCGAGTTCCGGATTGGTCCGCAGGGACTCGTTCGGCGCGATGTAGTGGGGAAGTGGGTCGATGGGCTGGCCGGGCTGATGGTCGTTGGAGCCTTGCCGGAAGAGTGGAAGGACGAAGTTGCCGCCGGCAGCCATCGACGACAGGAACTCTGTTTTGCCGGATGGGGTGCGGAAGTTACCTTCGGCATGGGGTGCGTACTCGTCGGGGGACGGCAGATTCAATCGCTGCCAACCCTTTTGCTTGAGTGACTCGATGGTGATGCCCTCCATTGCGGGTGCGTCCCAGTCGAACGATTCTGCGATGAGCTCCTCATCTGACCGCAGGAACGCCGCGTCGGTGAAGCCCATAGCCGCGGCCAGGCGCCGGAACATTTCACTGTTCGGGACCGCTTCGCCCCGGGGTTGGATGGAGCGGTTGTTGTAGGTGACGAACAGGTGGCCCCAGGAGAAGTTGATGTCGTCCTGTTCGAGCTGGGTGGTGGCGGGCAAGATGATGTCGGCGTAATCGGCCGTATCGGTGATGAAGTGCTCACTGACCACCGTGAACAGATCCTCGCGGCTCAGACCGGCGATCATTCGTTCCTGGTCTGGGCACACCACCACCGGGTTGGAGTTGTAGACCATGAGTGCCTTGAGCGGCGTGTCGAGGTTCAGGCCCCCGGTGAGCGCCTCGCCGAGCTGATAGAGATTGATGACTCGTGTACCCGGGGTTTGTAATTCGGGGTGTAGGAAGGCAGGCCAGTTCACGGGGAATGCCCACAGCGGCAGTTGCAGCAGGCCGCCGCCGGGCTTGCGCCAGGCACCGATCAGCGCGGGCAGGCAGGAGATTGCGCGCACGGTCTGGCCGCCGCCGGCGGAGCGCTCGATGGCGACACCGATCCGGATGACGGCAGGTGCGTTCTGAGCGTATTCGCGGGCCAGGGTGTAGATGTCGTCGACCGGGATCCCGGTCTCTTCGGACGCCCACTCGGGGGTGTACTGCGCCACCCGCTCGGTCAGTTCGTCGTAGCCGACCGTGTACTTGTCGATGTAGTCGGCGTCGGTCAGTCCCTCGGCGATGATGACGTTCATCATCGCGAGCGCCAATGCGCCGTCGGTCCCGGGCCGGATGGGGATGTACCAGCTCGCGGCTTTCGCCGTCCGCGTCTTGACTGGGTCGATCACGACCACCTTGGCGCCGCGTTTCTTCGCTTCTGCGATGTACGGCCATAGGTGCAGGTTGGTGCTCATGACGTTCGCGGCCCAGATGACGATGTATTTCGAGTGCACAAAACTCTCGGGGTCGACACCTGCGCTGTCACCGATGGTCATCGCATAGGCGGTACACGAGCCCGCGTCGCAGTAGGTCCGTTCGGCCACCGTCGCGCCGAGCTTGTTGAAAAATGCGTCGCCGACGTTCAGTCCCTGGGTGATGCCCTGGGTGCCGAGATAGTTGCACGGCATGATCGCTTCGGGGCCGAACTCTTCGCTGATCGACCTGAACTTCGAGGCGATCGTGGCGATGGCCTCATCCCATGAAATACGCTCGAACTCGCCCGCCCCTTTCGGCCCGACGCGTTTGAGCGGATAGAGGACTCGATCCGGGCTGTAGACCTTGTCGAGGTAGTTGTCGACCTTGACGCAGAGCCCGCCGTTGGTGAACGGCATCGCCTTGCTGCCACGGATGTCGGTGGCGACGCCGTCCTCGACGGTGACGACCATCGAGCACGAATCGGGGCAGTCCTGCGCACAGGCACCGAGAATGGTGATTGGGTCGGTGGGGGCTGACGTCTGCAACGGAATGTCTTGAACTGACATGCGGATCTCCTCTGGGCCGGCGGCGAGATGGGAATCAGCCTGCCAATTCCGTGGCCCTAAAAGTTGATTCAGCGTGCCAACCTGTATGCGGTCAGCGCCCGATGAGAGTTCCGCAGTCGAACGGACGGGGGCTTTGCGGCCACTTCCTGGCTGGCTTACCCGATCAGACCTTGGGAACCGCGTATGCGCTTGTCACAGCCATTGCTGGCGGCGGAACACGATGTAGAGGGCGATGGAGGAGGTCACCATCGCCAGCACGGCCATCGGGTATCCGCCCAACCATCGTAATTCGGGCATGTGCTCGAAGTTCATTCCGTAGATGCCGGCGATCAGGGTTGGGGCGAACAGTATTGCGCCCCAAGCAGATATCTTCTTGACTTGTTCGTTTTGCTCGATACTGACCTGGGTCATCGCCCGGATCTCTTCGTTCTGTTGCTGGGTCACCAGCGTGGCGTGGACGGTCAGTGCGTTCTGCAGGGTCATCCGGAAGGCATCCGCGCGTTCGGTGACGCGCAGGATGTGATCGAGGACGTCGCGGAAGCTGCGGCGCAACTCGAGGTTACCGTCGTTCTTGGCGTCTTCGCGCATCGCTTCGACCATGACGACCAGGGGTGCGGTGGCCCGCTGAAACTCCATCACTTCCCGGGACAAGTCGTAGATGCGGCGTGCGACTTCCGGTTGGCCGGTAAACAGCTGGTCTTCGATTTCATCGATATCGGTCTGCAGTCCTTCGATGACCGGCTCGTATTCGTCGACGACCTGATCGATGATGGCGTAGAGCACCGCGTCGGTACCAAGTCCCAGTAAGTCGGGGGTGTCTTCGAGGCGATGGCGCACCCGCCCGAGGTCGGGGGCCTCTGCATGGCGAATGGTGACCACAAAGTCTGGGCCCACGAAGATGTGGACTTCGCCGAACTCGACCTTCTCGGTGTCTTCGATATACCGGGCCGGTCGCAGCACAACAAACAGTTGATCGCCGTACCCTTCGAGCTTGGGTCGCTGATGCGCCGCGATCGCATCCTCGACCGCAAGATGATGCAGATTGAATTCGGAGGCGACGGAATCGATCTCGGTCCGTCCGGGACGGTACAGCCCGATCCACGCCATGCCGCCACGTTCGCGCATCACTTCGTACGTCAGGTCGAGGCTTTCAGGGTTTTTTGTTCGTTTACCGTCGACATACACGGCGTTGTCGATGATCGCCACCGCTCACCCCCAATCGCTGCCTCTGATGACATCTGCTCGCTCGTATCGTAAACCCAGGTCCGGGACAGGCCTCCGCTTTGCGGTCAGGTCGGACCTACCGCGGTCGGCCCCGGCTCGGGCTGCGTTCAAGGCAGCACGATCACCTTGCCTGCGATTGGCCCGGCAGCTGCCTGCATGTGGAGGTCGGGCAGTTCGGCGAGTGGTATCCGTTGTGTTACCTCAACGGTCAGCGCGCCGGCGTCGACCAGGGACACGATCTCGGCAAGACGTGTGCGGTTCGGCTGAACGAACACGGTGGCAGCCCGCACATTCCGGGTCTTGTCGTCGGGGGTCGCCATGAACGCGGTGGTGCTGACCACGACGCCGCCGTCGCGAACGGCTGTGACATACGTGGCGAATTGTTCGGGTTCGATGGGAGCGAGGTTGAGCAGTACGTCGACCTGCCCGTCGAGGACATCGAGTAACGCGGTGTTGGTGTGGTCGATGACGTGGTCGGCGCCAGCGGCGCGGACAGCGTCAATGCTGCGTGGGCTTCCTGTCGCAATGACCTGGACGCCTGCGCGCTTGGCCAGTTGAATCGCGTATTTGCCGACAACACCGCCCGCGCCGACGATCAGCACGCTCTGGCCGGCGATCAGTTGTCCGTCGTCGAACAGCGCCTGCCAGGCCGTGAGGGCCACAGAGGGTAGTGCCGCGGCGTCGGCCAACTGAATGCTGTTGGGGGCGTGCACCAGCGCCTCGGCCGGGGCGATCACGTACTCGGCTGCGCCGCCGTCAAGTTCCATCGGCAGGAACCCGATGACGGCGTCCCCGAGCGCAAGGCCTCTCACCCCTTCGCCGAGCGCATCAACCGTGCCCGAGACGTCATATCCGGGGATGTGTGGCAAGACGATCGGGATCGGCAGAAATCCGGCTCGCATTCCGTTGTCGGCAGCGTTGAACGCTGACGCTGCCACACGCACGCGAACCTGCCCGGCGGCCGGTGTCGGTAGCTCCACATCTCCGTACTGGAGGACCTCGGGACCGCCGACTTCGTGGAACTGAACTGCTTTCATGGTGAACTCCTCCGACAAAGTGCTTCGAATGTGAAGCAACTTTGACCAAGGTAACAGTGCTTTGGAATCGAAGCAACCGGTAGGCTGCTGTCATGAGTGGAATCAGTGGGGAACAGGGGCTGACCCCTGTGGAGCTGGGCGCGTACCTAGCGTTGATAGAGGTGAGCAGCTTGGTGCGTCACGCAGTGGAACAGCAGCTACAGGAGGCGGGGAATCTCAGTTACGTGCAGTTCCAGTTGCTCGCCACACTCGGCGACGCACCGACCGGCAACCGGCGAATGACCGAACTGGCCGACGGCGTGGTCTACAGCAGAAGCGGACTCACGTACCAGGTGGGTCTCCTTGAACGAGCGGGATTGGTGACGCGCAGCCCGTCCGAAGAAGACGAACGCGGAATCACCGTCACAGTGACCGAAGCTGGACGCCGAGTGCTCGCGGCCGTGTTCCCCGGGCACATCGCCATAGTCCGGCAGCTACTCTTCGACGCATTGGACCAAAACGATGTCGACGACCTTGCCCGCGTACTCGCCAAAGCCCGAGACCACATGCGGACGATCCCGCCACGCTCGGCCAAACCCCGCCGAGGCGCCGGTCGACGGTCGGAGTGACAAGCTGGACTCCTGGGGCTCGCGCTTCGTCGCTGGAGCAAACGACGACACATTCAAGTTTCGTGCTGGTCGTCGTCACCGTGTGTTGCTGCTGATGTATCACGTAGTGGCGCAGATCTTTAGGTGGATACGAAGCGTTTGCACGCCGCCCGAATTCCTGCTGTTAGTCGAGGATGGCGGTCGCTTCGACTTCGACGAGGACGTCGGGTTCGAAGAGGTAGTCGACTCCGATCAAGGATGCGGGTGACATAGGATGTCAGCCGCAGGACGTGACAAACAACCCGAACTCACACATCGATCCAGATCGCCGGATCCCTAGGTGCAGCGAAGGCCCGCCCACATACCGCTCTTGGCGCCTGAACAACACCGCAGAATGAGCCGCCAGACCTATCCGCCCAAGATAAACCCGCGTACGCGTATGCACACCAAATGCAAGCGACCTACCTGCCACTGGTTCTTAGCTGGCGAGTACACAGAGCCAGTGGGCAACTTTAGCTCGACGCTCTGTGCGGGCTTCAAGTGCACGCCGCACGGCCACATGATCGCCGGGGCAGGCCCATTTGACGAGTCAGAGCGGTCAGCGTTTCAGTGAGTTGCCGTGCCTACAAATGATTCTCAGGTCTTTGCCACTATGAATGGGTCGGGCTTCGTCTGCCCGTGTGGCCTAGACGACTGCTGGTGGGGAATAGCCCCGACGAGCCGCACTTTGCAAACCGACTCGACTCGTCGCCCCATCTCGCTTACCGGATCGGGTAGTCGGCGGGCTCAAGCGGTCGGGAGTTGTTCGACGTAGGCGAGTACCTGGAATGGGTCGAGCGATTCGGTCACTTTGATCAGTTTGCCGTCTCGTAGGCGGAACATGATCAGGTAGTTGTTGTTGTACTTGGCCTCGCCCGGACCGATTCCTTCCGTCGTGGCTTCCACGACGACGCGGTCCTCTTCGCCGGTCACGCTGTGTACATCGAATCGGAACTGGTCGAAGGGTCCTAGGAACCCCTCTAGGAGGGCCTTGGTGCCGGCCTTGTCGTTGGGGCCACCGTATTCGAAGCGATCTTTGCGATTTGGGAGTGTCCATGTTCCTTCGTCGTCGATGAGGTCGAACAATGCTGGGAAGTTGCGGTCGCTGATGTACTGGCAGGCGTTGAGGACAATTTCTTTGTTCTTCTCGACGGACATTGAGAGCCTCCTGGGGTAGCGGATTGAGCCGATGAACGCGGGGCCGCAGGCGGTGTGGGGCCTTGTATCGCTAGAACACGGAACCTATTTCAGTGTTGTCGCGCGTGACGCGCCTCGCTGGTGCTTTCGTGGTGGCGGAGAACGTCACCCTTGAAACACAGTGTGATTGTAAGCAGAGTTGACTAACGAGTCAATCGTGATGGTGGGTTAATTGCGTGAGTTTCTACGAAATTGCCAGCTCGAGCCAAAGGGCGTGGGGATGAAATCTGACTGCAAAGTCAACTTTCGGCACGCTGAGAATGCTCGGTCCTCGACAAGGCAGACGGGGCCCCGTCAACTGACGAGTGACACCTACGGGGGACTGCCCGTGTATGAGCGCGAAATATCCTGCCACCAAGTGGATTAAACCTCTTCGATGCGGCGCGACTCAGATAGTGGTGTGTACTTCCCCTGAAGCTGAGCGTTTGGCATGACTTGCCAGAGGGGATCGCGGGTGCCGCGCCAGCTATGTACCGGGCGGCTGGTTTACTTCAGGCCGAGAGCTTGAGACCACAACCGGGTCAGGGTGGTGATGGCAGCTTCCTCATCAAACCTGACCCCGTGGATGAACCACATCTGAGTGAAGGATTCGATCATCCCGCCGAGCGCGGCGGCGGCGATGGTGGGGTCGAGGCTAGGGTCTACGTCGCCAGTTCGTTGCAGGTGGCGGATACCGGCTTCGTTGCGCCGGAGAAATAGATCTCTGATCTGCAGTTTTAGTGTCCGGAACTGGTCGTCGCGGATCGCCATCTCGTCTATGACGGCGATGAGCCTGGCGTTTCGTGCTGCGGCGTTGAAGTACTGGCGGTTCGCCGCCTCGATCTTGGTGATGGCGTCGTCGCCGACGGTGCCGGTGGTCTGCGATGCGGTGAACATCTCGCCTGCGACCACACTGAACAGTTCGTGTAAGACGTCGTCTTTTGTTTCGAAGTAGTGGTAGAAAGTGCCATACGACGTACCGGAGCGCTCAGCTATATCCGAGATTCGTGTATCTCGAAATCCCTTTTCTTCGAACAATTCCCGCGCTGCAGCGACCAGTGCGCCGCGGGTACGCCACCCACGTTGGGTAGTGGGCTTTTCTTGCTGGGAGGGCCGCGTTGGTGCCACCGGGGCAGTGGCAATTCCGGTATTGGACCGGCTGCCGTCTTGTAGTGTCACGTCGTCCTTCCGGGAGATCGGCCGCAGATCAAATGTAGTTTACGGTACCGAGTCAGGTCGCCGCCGCCTCGCGCAGAGCCACCTTCTTGATTTTTCCAGAGGGGGTGAGTGGGAGTGAGTCGACAACGTGGATGTGGGCAGGAACTTTGTACTTTGCCAGCTGCTGGCGACATCTGTTGAGAAGCGCCTCGACATCGACGGTGGCTCCTGGTGTCGGCACGACGTAGGCGTGACCGACTTCGCCGTAGAGGGCGTCGGGTACTCCGATGACCGCGCTCATAGCCACAGCCTCGTCGCTGGCCAGGACGTTCTCTATTTCCACGGGATAGACGTTGTATCCGCTACGGACGTACATCTCTTTCCTGCGCCCGCACAGCGCTATTCGTCCATCTGAGCGCTGGGTGGCCATGTCGCCGGTGTCGAGCCACCCATCGGAGTGAAACGTTCGTTGGGTATCGGCCGGGTTGTCCCAGTAGCCGCCGGCGACGCAGCCACCGCGGATGTGCAGTTCGCCCTCAGTGTCGGGGGGCAAGGGTTGTCCGGTGTCGTCGGCGATGCGCGCTTGGAAGTCTCCGATTGCCACACCTAAGGTCGCAACCAAGGTTTCGAGGTCGTCGCCGAGCGCTGAGATGATGCATCCGCCCGAGGTCTCGGACAAGCCGTAGAGGTTGGCCATCCGGGCGCCGGGGAACGTGTCGAGGATGCGGCGACCCATGGCGGGTTCGACGTTCGAACCTCCGATGATGCAGGTCCGGACCGAAGAAGTGTCCGTGCCCGCGAACTCCTCGAGGTCCATCATCATGGTGTACATGGTCGGTACACCGATGTAGATGGTGACTTTGTGGCGCTCGATCGTCGTTAGTGCCAGCTGGGGGTTGTAGCGAGGCAGTAGTGCCACGGTGCTTCCGGCGACCATGGAAGCGGTGACGGTGCAGGTCATCCCGCCCACGTGATTGAGCGGCATATGGCCGATGGCGACGTCGTTGGCAGTTTGGTGCAGATGGCCCGCCTGGGCAGTGGCCGACGACAGGATGCTGGCGTGCGTCAGAGTGGCGCCCTTTGGCCGGCCGGTGGTGCCCGAGGTGTACAGGATCACCGCCGGATCGTCCGGTTGCACTTGTGCCTGAAGAGCGGTGAGGGTCTGCGAATCAGGCGCAGTGACAAGGTCCTCCCAGCGGTGACTACCGGCAAAGCCTTCGCCGCTGAGGAAAACGAAGTGGCGCACCGCCTGAATGCGGGGGCGCAGACCTTGAAGGAATTCGACGAAGTCGAAGTTGTTGTCGCTGGTGCAGCACACGAGCATGACGGCGCCGGATTGGTTCAGCATGTAGTCGAACTCGCGGTCCCGGTAGGCAACGTTCAGTGTGACCAGCACGGCGCCGATCTTCGCTGCGGCAAACCAGGTAATCAGCCACTGGGCGGAGTTGGGTGCGGCGATGGCGATGCGGTCGTGGCGCGTAATTCCCAATGAGAGCAGACCCGCGGCGAACTGGTCGACCTGCTCAGCGAACTGGCCGTAGCTCAAGCTCTGGTCTGGACACAGTAGGAACGGCGTGGATGCGTGAAGCGATGTTTCGTCCAGCAGGGCCGGCAGGGTCGCGGCGCTGTGGGTGAGCGTGTGATCGTGCTCGGCATCGATGGTCATGGGTAGGTCCTTTTACTAGCGTCAGGCGAGGGTCGGACTTGTAGTGGATCGGCGACGTGCCAGGTCGGTATGTCGAGACTGGCACGTCGCCTGGTGGTGCGTCCTACGATTCGACGAGGTCGGGATGCACTGCCCTCGATGGGTGAAAGTGCAGGTAGTCGTAGTGAGCGACTCCCGCGCGCACCATGGGATCGTTACCCATGAGAGCGCGAACTTCGTTCTCGTCGTCGCCCCTCGCGATGATCAGACCGCCGGTGAACGGGCGGCGGGGTCCTGAGGCGATGAATCGTCCAGCGTCATAACATTGGTCGAGGAACGCCAAGTGTTGGGTAACGACTGATTCACCCCGTTCCAGGGGACGGGTGTAGGTGCTGGAGATGACGAACATGCGCGCCTGCTTTCGTTTGTACGGTCGGTCAGTTGTGGGCTTTGACGGGAACGTTCGAGAACTCGAAGCCGGCGAAATCGTTGCCTGCGCTCTTCTCGAGTTCCTGGAAGTATCCGGCGGCCCCGCCGAAGTAGAACAGCACGCGGCGCGGTTTGCCGGGGGTGTTGGCGCCCAGGTACCAACTGTTCGCCGATTCCCCGCTGGGGAGCAGAGTCATGTTGAATACGTCCGATACGTGCGCAGTCCACTGCTCGGCGGCCTCCTCGGTGGGCTGCATTCGGTCATAACCGTTGTCTTTCATGAAGTTCAGGGCGCGGCTGAGCCAGTTGACGACCCCTTCGATGATGACCGGAATGTTGGCGTACGCGCTCTGCGGTCCGCAAATCATGAGCATGTTGGGAAATCCTGGTGTCCCAATACCCAAGAATGTTTCGGGGCCGCCAGCCCAGTACTGGGACAACTTCACCCGGTCCTCGCCGCGGATATCGATGTTGTTCAAAGCGCCGGTGACCGCGTCGAACCCGGTAGCGAGGATGATGACGTCGAACTTGTAGTCACGGTCGCTGGTGCGCAGACCGTTGGCGGTGATCGCCTCGATCGGGTTGCTCTGAATGTCGACGAGGGTGACGTTGTCACGGTTGAAGGTTTCGTAGTAGTTGGTGCCTGAGGGTGGCCGCTTGGACACGTATGGGTACCCACGTGGGGTGAGTAGTTCGGCGACCGCTGGATCTTTGACGGTCTCTGCGATCTTCTTGCGGATGAAATCGGCAGCAGCATCGTTGGATCGCTGATCGAGAATCAGATCGTCGAAGGTCTCGAAGACGAAGTGGAAACCGCCGTTCTGCCAGCCTTCTTCGAAGATGCGCTCGCGTTCGGCCTCCACAACGACATCGTCATACATTCGCCCCGCCGGGTCCATGGGGAACCCGAAGACGTGGCCTCGGGCTTTGTCCCACACCGCGGCATAATCCGCTTTGATCTTTTGGCGAAACTCATCGTCGAGATCGTGGTTCTGGGCGGGCATGACGTAGTTGGGGGTCCGCTGGAACACGGTCAGATGCTCGGCGGCTTCGGCCACGTGTGGGATGGTCTGGATGCCGGAGGCACCGGTGCCGATTACGGCCACTCGCTTGCCGGTCAGGTCGACGTGCTCCTTGGGCCACTGCGAGGTGCGGTAGATGTTTCCGGTGAAACTGTTGATGCCCTCGAACTGAGGTTCCTGCGGCACCGACAGATGCCCCAGCGCGGGCAGGAAGTACGTGCAGGTGAACTGCTGCCCGTTCTCTGTGGTGATGGTCCACAAGTTGCTCGGCTTGTCGTACGTCGCGGCCAGGACGCGGTGGCTGAAACGGATGTTGCGACGTACGTCGAATCGGTCGGCGACGAACGCGATGTACTTCTGCACTTCCACCTGACCGGGGTAACGCTCGGACCAGTTCCATTCCTGTTCGATTTCCGGGAAAGGGAAGCAGTACGACCAACTTTCGCTGTCAGTACGAGCTCCTGGGTAGCGGTTCCAATACCACGTTCCTCCGACGTCTGTTCCCGCTTCGAGTGCTACCGCAGAGAGCCCGAGTTTCTGCAGTTCGATGAGCATGCGTATGCCGCCGAATCCAGCACCGATGACCACGGCATCGGTGTGTACGGGCGTTGCGGTTGATCCCTGGTCGGACATTCGGTCACTCCTTGATTGGTTCGATGAAAGGTGCAGCGAGCGCGCGGTTACCCACCCGTCAGTTCACTGCCAGGTGGGGGCGCAGCCAGGCCGCCGCCGCTGCAATGGCCGCGTCTGCTTCTGGTGCGCGCCCGGCCATGAAGGTGAACACGTGCTGCTGATCGGGCACTGTACGAAGTTCGACGTCCACGCCGGCCTGCCCGGCCCGCTCGGCGAGACGCTCGGAGTCGCTGAGCAACGCTTCAGCTTCGCTGACGGTGATGTGCAGCGGTGGGATGCCGGAGAAATCGGCGTGCAACGGGTTGGCGAGGCCGTCTGTCGCGGAACCGTCTGATCCCAAATACATTTGCGACATCATGGTCACCACTCCGAGGCTGATCAACGCGTCGTTGTCGGCGTTGCTCTCGAGGGTTTTGCCCACCAGTTCCATATCCAACCAGGGGGACACGGTGACGATGGCGGCCGGGAGTTCCTCACCGAGGTCGCGTAGTTTCAAGACCGAACTGATAGCAAGGTTCCCGCCGGCCGAGTCGCCGGCAACCGCTAGGTCCGCACCCGAGAATCCCTGCGCATGTAACCACTGGTGCGCGGCGACCGCATCATCGATCTGAGCCGGGAACGGGTGCTCGGGGGCGAGTCGGTAGTCGAGCACAAACGCCCGCACGCCAGCGGCTTTGGCCAGATGGCCGGCGACTTTACGGTGACTATGGACAGTGTTTCCTACGAAACCACCACCATGCGTATACAGGATCGCCTTATCCGCAGGTGCGCCAGCGGGCACGCACCACAGCCCGCGGACTTCCTCGGTGTCGACCTCGGCGTAGGTGACGTCTTCGGGTTCGGCGGCCTGAACCGCGAGCTCTTCGAAAATCGACCGCATCGCAGCCAGGCCCATCTCCGGGTTCGCTGCCAAACGGTCAGTAATCGATCGGTAGTGCGCCTTCAAAGCTGCGGACTCGGTACTGGGCATGATGCCTCCTCGGCGTAACGGTTGTGCCAGTTGAAACGGGGCGCGTCGTGGGCGTCGCAGGCTGTCCGCCGCACGGCCACATCTGGATCGATTCGTGTGCGCGGTCACCACTAACAGGCCTTGGCTGTGATCGTAGACACAGTTGATCGAGCAGTCAACTAAAAGGTAAACATGACTCGGGGTCTGTCGGAATACTCGTAGTGTTGCGGCCCTCAAGCTGCGAAGACTTATCGAAATCGCCGACTTGACTGACAAGTCAACTAAGAGTTATATGAGACAGGCAAGGCTTGGCGGGTAGTCGACCCAGACCCAGCGATGCTGCAGCGTCGGACAGCGCGACCAGGTATTGGCGATCTCAACAAACGAGGTTGATATTCGTGCTCTCGCGACTTGTTCACTTGACTTCACTTATCGATCGAGGTGTTTTATGACTGTCATTTCCACACAGTTCGATACTGAGTCCGAGCAGTTTCATCTCGACAGTCAGGCGATGCTCGACGCGCTCGAACCGTTGCAGACCCTGTCCGCTCAGGTGCTCGCGGCAGGTGGGGACAAGTCTGTCGAGCGGCATCGGGCGCGAGGCAAACTCCTCGCTCGCGAGCGGGTGGATCTGCTCCTCGACGAGGATGCGCCATTTCTTGAATTGTCCTGCTACGCAGGTGCACACGACTCCTCCGAGCAACCTGGTGGCCGGCTCATCACCGGGATCGGGCCGATCCAAGGTGTGGAGTGCATGGTCATCGCCAATCAGTCGACGGTCAAAGGCGGATCGCTCAATCCTGATGCCGTCGCCAAACAGCTCCGCGCTCTGGATATAGCCGAACGCAATCGGCTTCCGGTGGTGACCATCATCGAATCTGGAGGCGCAGACCTGCCGCAACAGGCCGACATTTTCGTCCCCGGCGGGCGTACCTTTCGCGAGTTGACCAGGCTCACTGCTGCCGGGATTCCCACCATCTCGTTGGTGTTCGGGAGTTCGACCGCGGGCGGGGCCTATATGCCGGGTATGAGCCAATACACAGTGCTGGTCAAGCAGGCCGCGTCGGTGTACTTGGGCGGCCCACCGTTGGTGAAGATGGCCATCAACGAGGACATCGATGACGAGTCCCTCGGCGGCGCCGAAATGCACGCCCGCGTCTCCGGGCTAGCTGACTACCTCGCCGAGGACGAACGTGACGCGCTGCGCCTCGGCCGACAAATAGTGGCCGATCTGCAGTGGACCAAGGCTGGGCCCGGGCCCACGTTGCCCGCCGATCCACCGGCCTATGACCCCGAGGAGCTGCTTGCGTGCGCGGCAGCCGACGCCAAACGATCGGTCGAGGTCCGCGAGATTCTGGCCCGGGTCCTCGACGGATCACGGTTCAACGAGTTCAAACCGTTGTACGGCACCCAGTTGGTCACGGGGTGGGGATCGATCGCCGGGTTTCCGGTCGGCATCCTCGCCAACAACGGCATCCTGTTCTCCGACGAGGCCAACAAGGGCGCACACTTCATTCAGCTGGCCAATGCACGCAACATTCCGTTGGTGTTCGTCCAGAACATCACCGGGTTCATGGTCGGATCGGCCGCAGAACGCGGCGGCATCATCAAAGACGGCGCCAAGCTGATCAACGCGGTATCCAATTCGGCTGTCCCGCACCTGACTTTGATGATCGGCGCATCCTATGGCGCGGGCAACTATGCGATGTCCGGACGTGCATACGACCCCCGCTTTGTCTTCAGCTGGCCCAACCACCGAATCGCGGTCATGGGCGGGCCCCAGCTCGGAGGCGTTATGTCGATCATCCGCAGGTCTGCTGCCGACCGCGCGGGAGTGCCCTACAGCGACACCGAAGACGCCCGGGTTCGCCGCGAGACCGAAGAAATGATCGACAGCCAGTCCGGCGCGATCTACGCCACCGGAAGGATCTGGGACGACGGCGTGATCGACCCCCGCGACACCCGGGCCGTCCTGGGTCTGGCGCTGTCGGCCACCCACTCGGCTCCGGTCCGCGGCACCGACCACTTCGCCACCTTCCGATTGTGAGATGACTGTGAACACCACCCCCATCAGGACACTGCTCATTGCCAACCGCGGCGAGATCGCCCGGCGCGTCATCCGTACCGCCCGCGCCTTGGGTATACGGACGGTTGCGGTCTACTCGACCCCCGACGTCCGATCCCCCCACGTCACCGACGCCGACTTCGCGGTGCCCATCGGTGGTGCCAGCAGTGCCGAGTCCTACCTGATGTGGGACAAAATACTCGACGCCGCCACGCGCACAGGCGCAGACGCCATCCATCCCGGATATGGCTTCCTCTCAGAAAATGCAGAGTTCGCCGAGGCCTGTGAGGCGGCAGGCATCGTCTTCGTCGGCCCTGACCCGGACTCCATCCGAGAGATGGGTCTGAAAGACAGGGCCAAAGAGTGGGCCCGCAAGGCCGAGGTACCGGTCCTGCTCGACGCGGTCATCACCGGCGAGGACACCGATGCGTGGACAGCCGCCGCCGCCGAGGTCGGCTTCCCATTGCTGGTCAAAGCCGTCGCGGGAGGCGGCGGTAAGGGGATGCGCTTGGTCGAACGTCCTGTCGATGTTGTCGAGGCCATCGCCGCCGCGCGGCGCGAGGGATTGAATCTGTTCGGCAACGCCACCGTGTTTCTCGAGCGCTACCTGAGTGCATCCCGGCACATCGAGATCCAGGTCTTCGGAGACAAGCATGGCAATGCCGTACACCTCGGGGAACGGGAATGTTCCATCCAGCGGCGACATCAAAAGGTGCTCGAAGAAGCGCCCTCGCCGGTCATCACCGCCGATGTTCGGCAACGCATGGGCGCCACCGCCGTGTCGCTGGTCCGCGAACTCGGTTACATCGGCGCCGGCACCGTGGAGTATCTGTTCGACGACACCACCGGTGGCTTCTACTTCCTGGAGATGAACACCAGGCTGCAGGTCGAACACCCGGTCACCGAAGAGGTCACCGGGCTAGATCTGGTCGCGCTTCAACTAAGAGTGGCACGCGGCGAGCAGCTCGGCTTCGAACAATCCGATGTCCAGATCAATGGTCATGCCATCGAAGTCCGGCTCTACGCTGAAGACCCTGCCGCCGACTACGCGCCCACGCCGGGCACCCTGCATCGCTACGAACATCCGGATCGAGCTGGGCTGCGGTACGAGGACGGAATCGCCGCGCCGTCACAAATCTCCTCGTTCTACGACCCCATGATCGCCAAGATCATCGCCCATGGCGCGACCCGTTCCGAAGCTGCGTTCACTTTGGCCGCAGCCCTCGACGGCACCCAGGTGCACGGCGTCACCACCAACAGAGCCTTCCTGGCGGCACTGCTACGCGATCCGGACTACCTCGCAGGGGCAACCCGGACCGACTTCCTCGAGCACCACCCCCAGTTGCTCGACCCGCCGATGTCGACCCCATGGCCCGTGCACCTGGCCGCCGCCGTCGCCACTGGCACCGCCCGCCGCAAGGCCTCGGACCCAACTCACGGTCTCGCCCGGCCGGGATTTCGGCCCCTGGCCACCCGGCTGCTGACTCACGCAACGTGGCATCGCGCCGGGGACTCGACGCCGTTGGAGGCGAACTATCACCTCGGTGGGTGGTCCGGCCAGACCGACCTGACCATCGTCGTCGACGACGAGTCACACGGATTCACCCTCAGCGACCTCACCACCGACAGCGTGCGCATCAACTACGACGGTGTGGACTACCCGTGCACGGTCTGGACCTATCCCGATGGGTCCGTATGGGTCAATGACGCCGGCAGCCAGTCCGGTTGGCACCCAGCGCCCCGACTGCCCGACCCCGACGATCTCGCCGCCACCGCTCTAGGACCGGTCAACGAAATCCCCGGAACCGTGGTCCACATCGGCGTCAAGGTGGGAGACAGCGTCACTGCCGGCCAGAAACTGGTGGTGGTCGAGGCGATGAAGATGGAACACCCAGCCACCGCGGCGACTGATGGCGTTGTCGAGAAGATCAACGTCTCCGTCGGCCAGTACGTCGACGCGCACACCGTCCTGGTCACCCTCACCGCACCGCAAGAGGAGCAGTCATGACTCTGGGCCCACTTCGCATCGCAAACTGCTCGGGATTCTTCGGGGACCGGCTGTCGGCGGCGTACGACATGGTCCACGGCGAAGCGATCGACGTCCTCACCGGCGACTGGCTCGCAGAGCTCACCATGGGGGTGCTGGTCAAACAACGAAAGCGGAACGCAGACAAAGGTTTTGCAGGGACATTTGTCAGCCAGCTTGATCAGGTCCTCGAGACCTGTCTCGACCAAGGCATCAAGGTGGTCTCGAACGCCGGCGGACTCAACCCGCACGGGTGTGCCGCCCAGATCGCCGACATCGCCCACCGCATCAACCGGCCGGTAACAATCGCCGTAGTCGACGGCGACGACGCCACTGATGCATTCGAGGAAGCCCGTCGAAGTGGCTGGCTCGCAGAGCACCTAGATACCGGCGAGCCATTCTCCATAGCGGGCCA
The DNA here is from genome assembly GCF_003217475.1 of Williamsia limnetica. Taxonomy (GTDB): domain Bacteria; phylum Actinomycetota; class Actinomycetes; order Mycobacteriales; family Mycobacteriaceae; genus Williamsia; species Williamsia limnetica. The sequence goes on from NZ_QJSP01000009.1 coordinate 233,239, forward strand.
AGATCCCGACGTTGTCAGTGCCTACCTCGGCGGGTGGGCGATCAAAGAAGCTCTCGATGCCGGCGCCGACGTCGTCGTAACTGGTCGTGTCACCGACGCCGCCATCATCCTGGGGCCGGCGGCCTGGCACTTCAGCTGGTCCAGAACGGACTGGGATGCTCTGGCGGGCGCAGTGGTTGCCGGGCACATCATCGAGTGCGGCGCCCAAGCCACAGGGGGAAACTTCTCGTTCTTCACCGAATTGGCCGGCATGGAAAGGACGGGGTTTCCCATCGCCGAGATCAGCGAAGACGGATCCTCAGTGATCACCAAACAGCCAGGCACCGGGGGCGCGGTCACTGTCGAAACCGTCACCGCCCAACTGCTGTATGAGATCGACGGCCCTCGATACGCCAACCCCGACGTCATCGCTCGACTCGACACCGTGCGGCTCGCGCACATCGGAGAGGACAGAGTTCAGGTCTCGGGCGTCAAGGGTGAACCCGCACCCACGCACGTCAAGGTTGGGGCTTTGGTCTCCGGCGGATGGCGGAATGAGATCACCTTCGTCCTCACCGGTTCGGATATCGAAGCGAAAGCCGAACTCGCGCAAAGTGCTCTATGGGCAGCATTGCCCGAGGGCAAAGACTCGTTCCAGAACGTGACCGTCCGCCTGCTGCGCGCTGATCAACCCGATCCGGTCACCATGTCTGAGGCGGTTGCTCTGCTGACCATCACCGTGAACGACCCGTCACGGGAGAAGGCAACAGCCTTTCCGCGGGTGGCCATCGAAACAGGCTTGGCAAGCTACCCCGGGCTCTACTTCACGGCCCCGCCCTCACCGGCGAGTGAGATCAGTGTGTTCTGGCCGACTCTGATGCCGGCGGCCATCTTCCCGCAACGGTTCACGGTGGGGGAGAGGCACGTCGTCGTACCACCGCCATCGATGGACAGCACAGCGTCACCGATGGCTGCCCCCACCTCGGAGCCACGGTCTGAATTACCCACCGGCCCCACGGTGCGTCAGCCCCTGGGCTCACTGTTCGGGAGCCGCTCCGGTGACAAAGCAGGCAACGCGACACTAGGGGTCTGGGCGCGCACCGACGCCGCGCACGATTGGCTCCGGTCGTGGTGGACGCCTGATGCAATTCGTGAGCTGATCCCGGAAGCTGGGGAGTGCAGCCTGCGGGTGTGGGAGCTGCCGCACCTTCGAGCCTGCGGTGTGACCGTGGTGGGGCTGCTTGGTCGCGGCGTCGCGGCCAACCTCGACCTCGATTCGCAGGGTAAAGGTCTCGGGGAATACGTACGCGCGAAAGCAATCGACATCCCTACTGTCCTCGCCAACGAAAATCGCTATGTGGCGGGTCAATTCAGGACAACCGAAAGGATCGCGAGATGACCACATCGGATTCGGGTGCCGTGGTGCATCTTACGGTGGCACACGGCGTTGCGACCATCACCCTCGATTCCCCCGCGAACCGCAATGCTCTGTCCAATCAACTACGCGCAGAGCTCGCCGAGAGCATCGAGAACGCCCTACGCGACGACTCCGTGCGGCTGTTGGTCCTAACCCACGCCGGGCCGGTCTTCTGCGCAGGAGCCGACCTCAAAGAGGCCCGCGACGCCGCCGCGTCACCTGCAGGTTTCGAGTTGGCTGGATTGCTTACCGCCGTGATGACAGCAGACAAACCGGTGATTGCACGCGTTGCCGGGCCGGCACGAGCCGGCGGTATCGGTCTGGTCGCCGCATGTGATCTCGTGGTCGCCACCGAAGCAGCAACCTTCGCTTTTTCGGAGGTCCGCATCGGCGTGGTCCCAGCGATCATCTCGGTTCCCCTGCGAGGCCGGGTCGCACCTCAAGCACTCCGAGAGCTCTTTTTGACCGGCAACTACTTCGATGCGAAGCACGCGGCACAGATCGGTCTGGTCGACACCGTGACCAGCGAGGCTGACCTGGATGACGCCATCGACACACTGGCCGCCACCCTGAAGTTGGCATCGCCGAACGCACTCAACGGTGCTAAGAAGCTACTGGGGCCGAACCGGCGTGACTTGGCCGAGGAAATGGCCCAGATGCAACAGCTCACCGCCCACTACTTCTCCTCCGAAGACGGCCAAGAGGGCATCCGTGCATTCGGTGAAAAACGTCTGCCATCCTGGGCCTCGTCTCTCCAGACCTGACTTCGCGTCGACGTGAGCTCCCGAGACAGGCACGTGGGCCGAACATCGTCCGCAGAACGGTGGAACCTATTCATTCGGTATGCAACGAGCGAAAGGCAACGCACGGTGGCGTCTCACCCACCCACCGACTCGACTAGCCACCCATCAGCGAGGCCGCCGCGTTGCGCTCGCTGAGGCCGTCACGAGTGCAGTGCGTGATGTGGGTCTTCGGGTCGCAGTCACCGCGCGTTGTCCGTGTTGTTGCTCGACAGCAATCAGGCCGCGATGGTGGCGGCGGCTTGAGGCCGGGCTGAAGCCGAAAACCTTGTCGGTTAATACTGTTAGCTTGCCGCAGTTATGCTGCGCCGTTCGGAAGACGAACGGCTGGCTGATATTGACTTCGCCTCGGATAAAATGTGAGGGCTCGAGTCGCCGACACGGGGGCTTTTCCCATCATGAGTTATACGGGCGCACCAGACACTCTCGGCTGCTGAAGTTCCCGTGAGAAGTGGGTTGTTGTTGAAAAAACCGGCCGACGACGACGGCCGTCCCCGGGAAAATGAGACCGAGTATGTTTACCGCGACTCCGTTTAGCCATGGCAACCGGCAGATGTGTGCGTGCGCTTCGAATCACTGGTGTGGTGCTCGCACATTCTGTGCGACAGTGTAGGCGTCTGCGTTCGTTCCGGCGGGCCTGCCGGCTAAGAAAGCCTGCGACAGCGGATGAACCCGCCGTCCGCCGGGGTCCGCCTGCACCACTTCGTGCGGTATGCCTTGCGAAGATCCAACTTTCGGCGGGGGTGCACTTCATGCAGGTTTCCAAATGGCTGGGCCACGGGTCGTACACGCTGACCCTGGATACCTATGGGGATTGGATCCCCGAAGATGACGTCGGGGCGGCTAACCACCTCCCCGAACCGATCTCGCCGCGCGTTGGGTCAGTGTAGGCGCAACCGACGAACGTAATCCGGCTGTTCGGCCGGTAACTCTATTGGTGAAACGGGGCTTCTATGATAATCGAATTGCTGGACATCAAATGCAAATTCTGATGCTGCGGGAGCATGCCTAGCCGTGGTTTTCGCGTGAGCGTCTTGGTTGCAAAACCTGGTTGAGATGACTGCAGGGGGAACGCTGCCTCGACTACCTGCGCGGCCGCTCTTATCGCAGCCCGAGCTGTGGCTCCCGACAGGGTTGCGCCTTGATGGGCCGCTCTATTGCGCGGCGCCCCCACCTCTTCAACTAGCTTCTTGGGCAGCCTTGCAGGCACCTTCGTTTTCTTGTGAAGAAGTACGAGATTACTGATTCCGTGGTGTGCCTTGAACTTCTTCTTTCGTTCTGATGGGGCCAACTTGTCGGCATCAAATTGCTTGTCGATCAGGGCCGTCAGAGCCAACTCGGTTGCAGTGCAAGCGTCTATCACCGCGCGTCTATGGTCTCCCGCCCTGAGATACATTTTCGCGTCACGGATGAACAGCCATTCTGTCTCGGGGCTCCTGCCGGTGGCCGCGAGATCCATTGCGGCCTGAGTTTGGTCGCGGTCTAGGACCTCCACTTGGTGAATGCCACCGGGGAACACCTGGTACGTGACGCCAGCTTTTCTGACGCCTTCGTCGTCGCCGCTCCACATGTGGACCGCGTGGTGCAGGATGCTGCGCTGAGCTGCGCCGAGCTTGGCAAATTCTTGCAGTGAAACTAGGTCTAGCCAATCGCACAGCTTGTTCCACCAAGCGGCCAGCTCCTTCGCTACTGTCTTTGCGACAGCTGCAAACTCGTCCGCGTCTGCCGCACTGACCTGAGCGCGGAACCCGCAGTGCAGAATGTGGGCATAGACGGGCGATTCTCTCGTGCCCCCGGCAATCGATCCCCATTCGGTTCTGCCATCCGACTCAGAATCGTCAGCAACAGCTGGTGGGACAAACCGCCTAAGCGGGCGGGTTAGGTCCGAGCCACCAGAAGCGTCGTCGACTTGCGGAAGGAGGATGGAAACGTCGTATGACGCGGTTTTCGATACGAAGGTCTCACCCAGGCAGTCGGGCGTTACAAGGAAACCGCTACCACACGCGAACTGACCCTCGAGAGACCACTGGGTCTGCCCAGCCAATTGAGACTCCTTTGGTATGTCTCTATCGCGCCAGACGGCCACGGCAACCAGCGCCGGGGTGGCGCTGTCACGAGATGGGCCTGAAACCCTGCTACCTGGTGCCCCCGGTCAGACTCGAACTGACACTGGACGGGTTTTGAATCCGTTGCCTCTGCCAATTGGGCTACGGGGGCGTCTTCCTGCAGAGGTCACTTTAGATGACGCGCCCGGTGAGAATCCAACCGGTACTGTTGCGTCCTATCGTGGTGCGTGTGGCGGGGGTGAAAGTCCTGGCCGAGCTGCGCCAGTGTGCAGGCAATTCAACGTGGAGGTGGACCGATGGCGACGACGGACGCAAGTGCAGCTGGGGCCAAGGAATCGACACCCACGACGCGACGGGTTCTGGTCGCAGAGGATGACTCCCTCATCCGGATGGACCTCATCGAGATGCTTCGAGAAGAGGGCTACGACGTCGTGGGGGAGGCCCCGAACGGGCAGGTGGCCGTCGACCTCACCGAGGAGCTCCGCCCCGACCTGGTGATCATGGACGTCAAGATGCCGGTGCGTGACGGCATCGACGCTGCCGCCGAGATCGCGAGCAAGCGGTTGTCGGCGGTGGTGATGTTGACCGCGTTCAGTCAGCGCGAGTTCGTGGAGAAGGCGCGCGATGCCGGCGCGATGGCGTACCTCGTCAAGCCGTTCACCAAAGCGGACCTGGTGCCGGCGATCGAGGTGGCTGTCAGTCGCTACACGGAGCTGCATCTTCTCGAGGCCGATGTTGCCGATCTCACGGAGCGTCTGGAGATCCGCAAATTGGTCGAACGTGCGAAGGGCATTTTGATGCAGACGCATGCGTTTACCGAACCCGAGGCCTTCAAGTGGATCCAGCGGGCCGCGATGGATCGGCGAACGACCATGAAGGCGGTCGCTGAAGTGGTCATCGAGACCCTGGGGGCCAAGGCCAAATAGCCTGCCGGGCAATCAAATATCTGGTCCCTACCTGGGGCTGGGGCGGGCGCCGGGGGCGTTGTTGCGACAGCCGCAACAAGCTATGGTCTCGATCTGGTCACAGCCTGGGCTGACGTCAGCGGAGTTTCACGAACGTTACTCGTGGGCAACACGATCGCGCTAGCTTTACCCGAGCGAGTGGCGGTCGTATGCGTCGTAAAAGTCGCGCCGCGCTCGAGTGATTTACCGCGAGGAGAATATTGATGGCCCACAGATATCTCTTGAGGGGAACAGTCGCAGCGGCTGTTGCCGCACTGGCGTTGGCTGGTTGTAGCAGTTCAGATGACTCCGAAGACTCGTCATCGAGCGAGACCACGACAGCCACCGCAGATTGCGGCGACAACGTCGACCAGGCCACCCCCGGCCCGGTCAGCACCAATCCCTTGAAGATCGGCACCCTGCTTCCTGCCACAGGCAGCCTCGCGTTCCTCGGCCCGCCCGAGTTCGCCGGCGTCACCCTTGCAGTCAACGACATCAACGCCGCAGGTGGCGTGCTGGACAAGCCCGTTGAAGAAGTCAACGGCGACTCCGGCGACACCACCACCGACACCGCCAGCGCCACCGTCGACCGCGAACTCGCGGCCGGTACCCAGGTCATCATCGGTGCCGCATCGTCCTCGGTGTCCCTGAAGGTCATCGACAAGATCGCCAGCGCCGGAGCAGTCATGTTCTCGCCGGCCAACACCTCCGACGAGTTCACCTGCTACAAGGACAAGGGCATGTACTTCCGTACCGCCCCTGCCGACAAGCTGCAGGCACAGGCGCTCGCTCAGGTGATCGCTGAGGGCGGCGTCCAGCGCGTCTCCATCCTGGCGATGAACGACCCGTACGGAACCGGTCTGGCCGACAACACCGTTGCCGACCTCGAGGCCGCGGGCATCCCGTCCGACCAGATCCAGAAGATCATCTACGACCCCAACGCGCAGTCGTTCAACGCTGAGGTCGACCAGGTCAAGAACTTCAACCCGGACGGCATCGCTGTCATCGGGTTCGAAGAAAGCGCCAAGATCATCACCCGCATGAACGAGGTCCAGATCGGACCGAAGGACAAGCTCGTCTTCGGCGTCGACGGCAACATGGGCAACGCGCTGGGCGAGTCGGTCGGACCCGGCATCCTCGAGGGCATGAAGGGCACCACGCCGCTGACTGCACTGGGACCGGACTTCGAAGCCCGGCTCAAGCAGGTCGACCCGGCCCTGATCGACTTCAACTACGCGCAAGAGAGCTATGACGCCACCGTCATCTCCGCTCTGGCTGCAGAGATCGCGAAGTCGACGAACGGTATGGCAATCGCCTCGGAGATCAATGGCGTCACCAAGGACGGCACCAAGTGCACCACCTACGAGCAGTGCCTGGCACTGGTCAAGGCGGGCACCGACATCGACTACGACGGTGTCACCGGTGAACTGGCCTTCGTGACCGCAGGCGAGCCGTCAGTCGGTTCGTACGGTGTGCTCGAGTTCGACGCCAACAACAAGACGATCACCCCGGTCGCCGATTACAAGGTGGTTTCAGACAATTGATGTCCTGACATCAACCAACTGAACACACGAGAGGGCCCGGACCGAGAGGTTCGGGCCCTCTTGCAGTTGGATCGGGCTCAGGCGGCGCGATGACCAAAACACCCGCTCCCGATGATCGGGGAGCGGGTGTCGTGACCTCGAAAGGTGCTGGCGCTACTTCTTCTCAGAGCTTCCGGCGAGTGTGCCCAGGTACAGCTCAATGATCTTCGGGTCGTTCGCGAGGTTGAGACCGGTGTCGGTGTAGGCGTTGCGGCCCTGATCGAGCACGTAACCACGATCGCAGATCTGCAGGCAGCGACGGGCATTCTGCTCCACCAAGATCACCGAGACGCCGGTGGCATTGATCTTCTTGATCCGGATGAAGACCTCGTCCTGGAACATCGGCGACAAGCCCGCTGACGGCTCATCGAGCAGCAGCACCGACGGCTCCATCATCAGCGCGCGACCCATGGCCACCATCTGACGTTCGCCACCCGACAGCGCGCCGGCCTTGACCTTGCGACGCTCGGCCAGCAGCGGGAACAACTCGGAGACGAACTCGAAGCGCTCGTTGAACTTCTTGGGGCGCAAATAGATCCCCATCTCGAGGTTCTCTTCGATCGTCAACGCAGGGAAGACGTTCAGTGTCTGTGGCACGTAGCCGACGCCCTTGGTCACCAGCACATGTGCCTTGGCGGAAGTGATGTTCTCCCCGCGCAAGCTGACCGCTCCCACGCGCACGGGGATCAACCCGAACAGCGTTTTGAGCAACGTCGACTTCCCGGCCCCGTTGGGGCCGATGATGCCGACGATCTCACCGTCGTCGAGGTAGAAGTTGCACTCTTCGAGGATGTTGATGCCCGGAAGGTAGCCGGCGGTGATGTCGTCTGCACGCAGCAGGGCGTTGACGGCCTGCTCGCGATGCACCTCGGGGGTCGCGGCCAGTTCGGCGTGCGTCAGCTGTTTATTGCGTTGTGCCGGCGTCGATTTGGACATGTCGGGACCGCTCATGCCTTGTCCTTTCTGTCCGTGGTGTCTAGACCGTCAGTGCTGCCCAGAGGTTTGTCGTGCGTGGGAACGATGGGTTCGGACAGGTCGCCGCCTGCTTTCAACGTCTGTTCCATGGCCGCCTCGACCTCTTCGGCCAGCACTGCTGTCTGGCCGACGGGGTTACCGTCGGCGTCGAACTCCAGTGCTTGATCGTGGTGGCCACCCAGGTAGGCATCGACGACGGCCTCGTTGTCGCCGAGTCGTTCGGGCAGCGATTCGGCGATCACCTTGCCCTGTGCCATCACCACCACCCAGTCACTGATGTCGCGGATCACGTCCATGTCATGTTCGACGAACACCACGCTCATGCCCTCGTCGCGCAACGACTTGATGTGTTCGAGCAGGCTCTGGGTCAGGGCAGGGTTCACGCCGGCCATCGGCTCGTCGAGCATGACGACCTCGGGGTTGGTCATCAATGCGCGCGCCATCTCCAGCAGCTTGCGCTGACCACCCGACAACGAACCGGCGTAGTCGTCGGCCTTCGTGTCGAGCTTGAATCGCTTGAGCAATTCGTAAGCACGTTCGGTGGTTTCGGCCTCCTGCTTGCGCCACACCCAGGGCGCGAGCGCCGCGAACATGTGCTCGCCCTTCTGGTGGCGCGCGCCGAGTCGGACGTTGTCGAGCACCGACAGTTTCGACAGTGCTTTGGTCAGCTGAAACGTCCGGACCATCCCGTTGCGCGCAACCTTGTGCGGCACAACCCGTCCCATCGGGTTGCCATTCAGTTCCCACGTGCCGGTGTCGGGTTTGTCGAAACCGGTGATGAGGTTGAAGAACGTGGTCTTGCCGGCCCCGTTGGGTCCGATCAGACCCGTGATGCAGCCACGCTGGATTTCCAGGTGGTGCACATCGACGGCCTTGAGACCACCGAACGTTCGCGTGATCCCGTCGACGGTGATGATCGGATCGGGCTTGCGCGACCCGGCTTCGGGGCTCACCCCGGCGAAGATCGCAGCGCGTTCTTCGGCGCCGAGCACTTTGAGCTCGGCCAGCGTGGCCGGTGCCGCTTCTTTCGTCAGTGTCGCTGCGTCGACACTGAGGTCGGGCTCGCCGGAGTCTTTTCCGTGGCGTCCGTCAGGCATCGAGCTGCACCTCCCGCTTGTTGCCCAGAATTCCTTGCGGTCTGAAGACCATCATCAGGGCTATCGCCAATCCCAACAAGACGTAGCGGATGGCGCCGACCTGCTGCTGGCTCAGATCGAACCAGGCATCAGGCCCAGAGGTGACCTGCCGCAGGAGCGCATCGGGGATCGCCAGCAGGAACCAGAACAGCATGGCTCCGACCACTGGTCCGAAGACGGTTGCCGCCCCACCGAGGATCAGTGCGCCGTAGGCGAAGAACGTCTGGGCCGTCGAATAGAAGTCGGGGTTGATCGACTGCGTCTGTAGTGCGTTGTAGACACCGGCGATACCGCCGATACAGCCACCGAGGATCAGGGCCTGCATCTTGTAGAAGTAGGCATTCTTGCCGAGCGAGCGGGCGGCATCCTCGTCCTCGCGGACGGCCTTGAGTACGCGGCCCCACGGGCTGCGGACCAGGAGCCAGACCAGTAGGCAGAGCAACAGCACGATCGCCCAGCCGACCACCATGGCCCAGAGATCGGTGCCCTGGAACTTCACGCCGAAGAAGTCGTACTGCTTGCCGTTGTCGAACGGGCTGTACTCGAAGAAACCAGAGGCGTACCCGAAGATGCCGTTGGTGGAGTGGGTGAGATCGTCGGCGGCCGTCGACCGGAACACCAACCGAAGGATCTCCGAGGCGGCGATCGTCACGATCGCCAAATAGTCTGCCCGGAGTCTGAGGGTGGGGAAGCCGAGCACCAGGGCCAAGACCCCGGCCGCAACGATGCCGACGATGGCGCCGACCCACAAAGGCTGGTCGTAGTTCTCGGCCATGATGCCCACGCCATATGCACCGAGCAGGGCGAAACCGATCTGACCGAAGTTGAGCAACCCGGCATAGCCGAAGTGCAGGTTGAGGCCGATGGCGAGCAGCGCGTAGAAGATCGCTGACGGGCCGACCAGCTGGGCGATCGAGATCTGAAGTGCGGAGATGATGTCCATGTGTCAGCCGATCCTCGCTTTGGACCCGAGAATGCCCTGCGGTCTGATGGTCAAAATGATGATCAGGACCAGCAGGCCACCGATGTACTTGAGATCGGGATCGATCCAGTACGTCGACAGCTGCACCAGCAGACCGACGATCACGCAACCGAGGAGCGCACCGTAGGCGGTACCGAGCCCGCCGAGGGTGATACCGGCGAACATCAGCAGCAACAGCTTGAAGCCCATCTCCCATTGGACGCGTCCGCCGAGTTCGGACATGGCGAACAGCACGCCACCGAGTGTCGCCAGCCCACCGGCCATCGCCCAGACGAACAGGATGACGCGGTCGACGTTGATGCCCGACGACGCCGCCAGGTCGCGGTTGTCGGCGACGGCGCGCATGGCCTTGCCGATCCGCGTCTTCTGCAGCATGACGGCCACCGCGACCAACACGACGAGGCTGATGATGATGCACCAGAGGTTGACCGGGGTGATCGCAAAAGCGCCCGACCCGATCTGCTTCTGCACCTGGTAGTCGTCGAACGGTTCGGCGCGATCGGAGAAGAAGATCAGGATCAGATAGCGCATGACCAGCGCGAGTCCGATCGAGACGACGAGCATCGCGATGAGCCCGGATCGGCGTCGTCGCAGGGGACGCCAGATCCCGAGTTCGTTGAGTATGCCGATCCCGATACCGACCACGATCGCCAGGATCGTCGCGGGTATCAGCTGGATACCCATCTTGACGTTGAAGAACCAGGCGACAACGGCGCCGAGGGTCACGAGTTCGCCGTGGGCGAAGTTGGTGAGGCCGGTGGTACCGAAGATCAGGCTCAGGCCTACACCGCAGATGGCGATGATGAGACCGAACCGCAGGCCGTCGATCGCCAGCCTGGTCAGTTCTTCGGCCGGGGAGACCTCGTTTGCGCTTCGTTCGGCACCGAACAAGAAGATGACCGGGCGGGGCGATCCTTGGACGACGGCAACCGCGACGGTGTCCTTCTGGACCTCGACGCCGTCCGGGACGGTCGTCTTGTCGATGACCACCGAGTAGTTGCCCGGTGGGACGTTCACCTCCCAGGTACCGGTGTTCGACGAGGTGGCCGATTCGACGATCGCGCCGGCCCCGTCCTTCGCGTCGACCTTGACGCCGGCGACGGGTTCGGAACCATTACGCAAGGTTCCGAAGACGCGCACGGTGTCGTCGGTGGTGGGGGCCGGTGCCGCAGCTGCGATACCTGAGCCCATGAGTCCGGCGAACATGAGTGACGCAAGCAGGGTGAGCAGAGCGCCCGCCCCCAGCCTGGCTCCCAATACCCGTGCTCGTTGAGCAGGACGGGGCATCACGCTTGAATCCTCCCGAAGGTGGTCGTGGTCCGGCCGTGTGCCGGACATCAAAAGTCGTCTGGCCGGACTCTATAACCCGTAACCGCGCTCGGCAGGCTTTCTAAGTTTCCGCCCAGTTACTGTTGAGTTAAGGGCCCTGTGACCTCGAAAAACGGTGTGCGATTTCATCTTTTTGGGCCGTACCGACGGGCCTGTCACCCCTGCTCCATACACTTGGGACCGTGAGTCCTGCACAGACAAGTCAGCCCGGCCGTTCTACGGCGAAGTCCTCGACGAAGGCGGCCGAGCCGCCGACGCTGATGTTGCTCGACGGACACTCCCTCGCGTTCCGGGCCTTCTTCGCGTTGCCCGCCGAGAACTTCAAGACGGCGTCGGGGCAGACCACCAACGCGGTGTACGGGTTCACCTCGATGCTGATCAACCTGCTCCGCGACGAGAACCCCTCGCACATCGCCGCCGCATTCGATGTGTCGCGCCAGACGTTTCGCGCCGAAGTGTTCCCGGAGTACAAGGCGCAGCGCAGCTCGGCCCCGGATGAGTTCCGTGGTCAGGTCGACCTGACCAAAGATGTGTTGGGCGCAATGGGGATTCCGGTGCTCTTCCGCGAGGGCTACGAGGCCGATGACATCATCGCCACGCTGACCACGCGGGCGGAGGAGGAGGGCTACCGGGTGCTGGTGGTCACCGGAGACCGGGATTCGCTGCAGCTCGTGAGCGACAACGTCACCGTCCTCTACCCGAAGAAGGGGGTCTCCGAGCTCACCCGGTTCACCCCGGAGGCCGTCGAGACGAAGTACGGATTGACCCCGGCGCAGTATCCCGATTTCGCCGCGCTTCGCGGAGACCCCTCCGACAACCTTCCGGGAATCCCGGGGGTGGGGGAGAAGACGGCGACGAAGTGGATTCGCGAATACGGGTCGCTGTCGGGGCTGGTCGACAATGCCGACCAGGTCAAAGGCAAAGTGGGAGAAGCATTTCGCGCCCACATCGCCAGTGTCCAGATGAATCGGCAGCTCACCGAACTCGTGCGGGATATGGATCTGCCCCTGCAGCCGGACGAGCTCGCCCTGGCACCCTGGGACCGCGACAAGATCCATCAGCTGTTCGACGATCTCGAGTTCCGGGTGCTGCGGGACCGTTTGTTCACCACACTGACCTCAGCAGCGCCCGAAGCCGAATCAGGATTCGATCTCCGGGGCAGCATGCTCGGCGCCGGCGAGGTGGCCGCCTGGCTGGCCGCGCATGCCGCACCGGGAACCGGTCGCAGCGGACTGACGATTCTGGGGCCGCGGCAGGTCTACGGATCGGACGTCACCGGCATCGCGATCGCGGCGGCCGACGGGGAGTCGGGCTATCTCGATCCCGCAGAGATCGGCCCGGAAGACGAGACGGCCCTCGCGGACTGGCTGGCCGATGCCGATGTACCGAAGGCGATCCACGAGGCCAAGTGGGCATTCCACGCATTGCGTGGTCGGGGATGGCAGCTCGGTGGCGTCACCAGCGACACCACCCTGGCGGCCTACCTCATCCTTCCCGGTCAACGGTCGTTCAACCTCGACGATCTCGCGCTGCGGTACCTGCGCCGGGAACTGCGCGCCGATGCCGTCGCCGACGACGGACAGATGTCGCTGCTCGACGAGGATTCCGGCATGCAGGCGGCGGCCGATCAGGCCATGCTGCAGGCGCAGGCCGTCGCCGAACTGGCGGATCGGTTCGACGAAGAACTGGCCAAGATCGATTCGGGCTCGCTCCTGACCGACATGGAACTGCCGCTGCTGTTCGTCCTGGCAGAACTCGAGGCGGCCGGAATAGGCATCGACGTCCCGCATCTGGAAGACCTCGAGTCCGGGTTTGCTGCGCGTGTCCGGGAATCGGCTGAACTCGCCTACGAGGTGATCGGCAAGCAGATCAACCTCGGTTCGCCGAAGCAACTGCAGGTGGTGCTCTTCGACGAGCTCGAGATGCCGAAGACGAAGAAGACCAAGACCGGCTACACCACCGACGCCGACGCCTTGGCCGGGCTGTTCGAGAAGACCGGACATCCGTTCCTCGAGCACATGCTGGCTCACCGCGACGCCACGCGGCTCAAGGTCACCGTCGCGGGTTTGCTCAAAACGGTCGCCGACGACGCCCGGATCCACACGACGTTCAACCAGACCGTCGCCGCGACCGGACGACTCTCGTCGACCGAACCGAATCTGCAGAACATCCCGGTCCGCACCGACGCCGGACGTCAGATCCGGCAGGGGTTCGTGGTCGCCGACGGATACGACTCCCTGATGACTGCCGACTACAGCCAGATCGAGATGCGGATCATGGCGCATCTTTCCAAGGACGAAGGGCTGATCGAGGCGTTCAACACCGGCGAAGATCTGCACAGCTTTGTCGGATCACGGGCATTCGGCGTACCGATCGAAGAGGTCACCCCGGACATGCGTCGCCGCGTGAAGGCCATGAGCTACGGCCTCGCGTATGGGCTGAGCGCGTTCGGCCTCTCGGCTCAGCTCAAGATCAGTACCGGCGAGGCAAAAGAACAGATGGAGGCGTACTTCACCCGGTTCGGCGGGGTACGCGACTACCTGCGTGAGACCGTCGAGGAGGCCCGGCGCAACGAGTACACGTCGACGCTGTTCGGGCGCCGGCGCTACCTCCCCGATCTGAACAGCGACAATCGGCAACGTCGCGACGTCGCCGAGCGGGCGGCCCTCAACGCGCCCATCCAGGGCACCGCTGCTGACATCATCAAGGTGGCGATGATCGACGTCCAGCGGTCGCTGGCCGAGGAGAAGTTGTCCTCGCGGATGCTGCTGCAGGTTCACGACGAACTCGTCTTCGAGGTCGCCACCGGTGAGCAGGAGCAGCTCGAGGCGCTGGTGCGGGCAAAGATGGGTGGTGCGATCGAGCTGTCGGTGCCCCTCGATGTGTCCATCGGCTACGGCAGATCCTGGGACGACGCCGCGCACTGACGACGCACGAAAAGTTTTTCGCCACACGTGTCGATCTGGTCGATGCTCGTTCGACGAATGGGTGAGGACCACCGACGGAACCTCGAAAACACCTATCGAATGAGGAGAACATCATGCGTTACATGCTGATCATGCGGGACTCGCAGGAAGCCATCGACGCCAGTAAGGAGATCCCGTTCGACGAGATCATCGCGGCGATGGGTGCGTACAACGAGTCCCTGATGAAGGCAGGTGTGTTGCTGTCCGGTGAGGGGCTGGCCGACGCGTCCGAGGGCTTCGTCGTCGACTTCGACGCCGACCCACCAGTGGTGACAGACGGTCCTTACGCGGAAGCGAAAGAACTGTTCAGCGGTTTCTGGATGCTAGAGGTGTCGAGCAAGGAAGAGGCCGCGCAGTGGGCGTCACGATGCCCTTTGGGTCCGGGCAGCAAGCTCGAGGTGCGCCGGGTCGCCGGTCCCGAGGACTTTCCTGCGGACAACGAGTGGATTCAGAAGGAAGAGCAGTGGCGCGAGGAGCAGGCCGACCGCGCGTCCCGGTGAGGTGGCGGTGAGCGGTCCGGCAGCCATCAGCCGCACCATCGATGCGGTGTGGCGGATCGAGGCCGCCAAGATCATCGCCACGCTGACGCGGTTGGTCGGTGACGTCGGCCTGGCCGAAGACCTCGCGCAGGAGGCGCTGGTCGAGGCGATGTCGAAATGGCCGGAGTCGGGTGTCCCGCGAAATGCGGGCGCCTGGCTCACCACCGTTGCCAAGCGCCGCGCAGTGGACGGCTGGCGGCGCCAGGAACGGCTCGACAAGAAGTACGTCGCCATCGCTCGTGATCTCGAAACCCGGCCGGACGCCGAGCTGGGGTGGGATCCCGACCACATCGATGACGATGTGCTGCGGTTGGTGTTCGTTGCAGCGCACCCCGTGGTGGCCCGCGAAGGGCAGATCGCTCTCACGTTGCGGGTCGTCGGTGGCCTGACCACCGACGAGATCGCGCGAGCATTTCTGACTTCGACGGCCACGATCCAGCAGCGGATCGTCCGCGCGAAGAAGACGCTGAAAGCGGCTGACGTCCCCTTCGAGGTCCCGTCTCGTGAGGAGTATCCCCAGCGCCTGTCGTCGGTGCTCAGCGTTCTCTATCTCGTTTTCAACGAGGGGTACTCGGCGTCGTCGGGGGATCGATGGATCCGGTCCGAACTGTGTACCGAGGCACTGCGGCTCGGCAGGATCCTCGCGGGGCTCGTGCCGGACGAACCCGAGGTGCATTCGTTGGTTGCGCTGATGGAGTTCCAGGCGTCGCGGTTCGGTGCGCGGACCACCAAGGACGGGACCCCGATCTTGCTCTCGGATCAGGATCGCGGGCGGTGGGATCACGCGCAGATCCGCCGCGGTGTGCAGGCGCTGGCCCGCGCCGACGAGTGTGGGCGTGGCCGCGGGCCCTATGGACTGCAGGCCGCACTGGCGCAGTGCCACGCCACCGCGCCGACTACCCACGACACCGACTGGCAGCGCATCGTGATCCTTTATGAGGCGTTGGGGCGTATTGCCCCGTCACCCGTCGTCGACCTCAACCGCGCTGTCGCGGTGTCGATGGCGTCAGGGCCGGGGCCGGCGTTGGAGATAGTGGATGGCCTGGTCGCCGCGGGGTCGTTGTCGCGTTCCCATCTGCTGCCTGCGGTCCGGGGCGAACTGCTCGCGCGCCTCCATCGTCACGAGGAGGCACGTGCGGACTTGCTGACCGCAGCGGAGATGGCCGGAAACCGAAGGGAGAGCGAGGTTCTGCGTGAGAAAGCGGCAGCGCTGGGCGACACGTTCAGCGAAAACCGTTGACTCGGGAGACCCGAGCAGTAATGTGGTGTGAGTCACATAGCCCTCGGAGGTAACGCCATGGCATCTGCCGGAATGAACGAACTCCATCGCAGCATCGGAGCTCTGCGGCACCATATCGTCGCATTGAAGCTGCAATATGGAGACGTCGACTCCGTGCGACGCATGACAAACGATCTCGATCGACTCGAGATCGATCTGCACGACTTCGAGAAGTCGCCGCCGCCGCTCATGCGTCCACCGGTGAACAAGAACGATGTGGTCTACGTCCCCGACAGCAAGTCCGACGAGTCCGCGTGGCTCGGCGCGCAGGATGAGGGGTTGGGGTTCCATTCGCGTGAGCGGACGAAGTGAGCGCGCCCGCGACTGAGCGGGAGAAAACCGGGGTCTTCTCACCCGGCCGAGCGCGAATACTCGTACGCACGTTTCGCAGAGACCGGTGGTGGCTGTCCCCGCTGTTGACGGCGGTGGGCCTGTCAGCGTTCGTGATCTACGCGACGATTCGGTCCTTTGTCCGCACCGCCTACTGGGTTGAGGACTATCACTATCTGACGCCGTTCTACTCGCCTTGTCTGAGCGAGTCCTGCGTCCCCGGATCCAGTCATTTCGGAACTCCCTTCCCGGAGCTGCCGATGATCATCCCGCTCGGGTTCGTGGTCCTCCCGTTCTTGCTGGGGTTTCGCCTCACCTGTTATTACTACCGCAAGGCCTACTACCGCTCGTTCTGGTTCTCCCCGCCGGCCTGTGCCGTTGCCGAGCCGCACGCCAAGTATTCCGGCGAGACCAAACTGCCGCTGATCATCCAGAATGCGCATCGCTACTTCTTCTACGCCGCGGTCATCGTGTCGCTGATCAACACCTACGATGCGCTGACGGCGTTTCACGCCAAAGGAGGCGGGTTCGGTTTCGGGCTCGGGAACGTGATCCTGATCGGCAACGTGGTCCTGTTGTGGGTCTACACCATCTCCTGCCACTCGTGCCGTCATGTGACCGGCGGCCGGCTCAAGCACTTTTCGGCGCACCCGGTTCGGTATCGGATCTGGACCCAGGTGTCGAAGCTCAATGCCCGGCACATGCAGTTCGCCTGGATCACCCTGGGCACGCTGGTACTCACCGATTTCTACATCATGCTGGTGTCCAGTGGCACGATCTCCGACCTGCGGTTCATCGGTTGACGACTGCCCGCGAAGGTCCTGCTGCGCTGTTGAACTCATTGCTGACCCCCGAGGAGTCGATCAACATATGACCGAAGTCGAACGCCACCGGTACGACGTCGTCGTGATCGGTGCCGGCGGAGCCGGCCTACGTGCAGTGATCGAAGCCAGGGAACGCGGTCACTCGGTGGCGGTGGTGTGTAAGTCGCTGTTCGGCAAGGCGCACACCGTGATGGCAGAGGGCGGATGCGCGGCATCCATGGGTAACGCCAATTCCAAGGACAACTGGCAGACCCATTTCAAAGACACCATGCGCGGAGGAAAGTTCCTCAACAACTGGCGGATGGCCGAACTCCACGCCAAAGAGGCCCCCGACCGCGTCTGGGAACTGGAAACCTACGGTGCCCTGTTCGACCGGACCGAAGACGGCCGGATTGCGCAACGCAACTTCGGCGGCCACACCTACGCGAGGCTGGCCCACGTCGGTGACCGCACCGGGCTCGAACTGATCCGCACGATGCAACAGAAGATCGTGTCACTGCAACAGGAGGATTTCGCCGCGACCGGTGATTACGAGGCCCGGATCAAGGTGTTCGCAGAATGCACCATCACCGAACTGCTCAAAGACGGCGACGCGATCTCCGGAGCATTCGGGTATTGGCGCGAGTCCGGCCGCTTCGTCCTCTTCGAGGCACCGGCGGTGGTTCTGGCCACCGGCGGCATCGGAAAATCATTCAAGGTGACGTCGAACTCGTGGGAGTACACCGGGGACGGCCACGCATTGGCACTACGCGCCGGCGCGACGTTGATCAACATGGAGTTCATCCAATTCCACCCGACAGGGATGGTCTGGCCGCCCAGCGTCAAAGGCATCCTCGTCACCGAGGGTGTCCGGGGCGATGGGGGCGTGCTGAAGAACACCGACGGCAAACGCTTCATGTTCGACTACATCCCGCCGGTCTTCAAAGGCCAGTACGCAGAGACCGAAGAAGAAGCCGACAAGTGGCTGGCGGACAACGACAGCGCGCGTCGGACCCCGGACCTGCTACCGAGGGATGAGGTCGCGCGGGCGATCAACGAAGAGGTCAAAGCCGGCCGCGGCACCGATCACGGCGGTGTCTACCTCGACATCGCGTCGCGTATGCCTGCCGACGAGATCATCCGGCGGCTGCCGTCGATGCACCACCAGTTCAAAGAACTCGCCGACGTCGACATCACCGCCGAACCGATGGAGGTCGGACCCACCTGTCACTACGTGATGGGTGGCATCGAGGTCGACCCGGACACCGCCGCCGCGCGGGTACCCGGTCTCTTCGCTGCCGGTGAGTGCTCGGGTGGCATGCACGGATCAAACCGTCTGGGCGGCAATTCGCTGTCCGACCTGTTGGTGTTCGGCCGCCGCGCCGGCCTGGGCGCTGCTGCCTACGTCGAGGGTCTCGAGAAGCGGCCCGAGGTCGCGGCCGAGGACATCGACCGAGCCGCGACATTCGCACTCTCGCCGTTCGATCCGCCCGCCGAGGGGCGGCCGGAGAACCCGTATACGTTGCACACCGATCTGCAGCAGTCGATGAACGATCTCGTGGGCATCATCCGCAAAGCCGACGAGGTCGAGGAGGCCATCGAGGTGCTCTCGGACATCCGCAGTCGTCTGGCAGGCATGCAGGTCGAGGGGCACCGGCAGTTCAATCCCGGTTGGCATCTCGCCGTGGACCTACGCAACATGTTGCTGGTCTGCGAGTGCGTCGCGAAGGCCGCGCTCCTGCGGACCGAGAGCCGGGGCGGTCACACTCGAGATGATCACCCCGGAATGGACTCGGACTGGCGTAACACCTTGCTGGTCTGCACCACGAACGGCAGTGACGACTCGCCGGTGCCCGAGGTGACGGTGGTCAAGGAGGAGCAGACCCCGATGCGCCCGGAGTTGCTGGAACTCTTCGATTTCTCCGAGATCGAAAAGTATTACACGGCAGGGGAAATTGCAGGACACCCCGACGCCGGTGGAGTGAAGGAGGACTGATGGGATACGACGCGAAGTTCAGGGTGTGGCGCGGAGACACCGACGGCGGAGATCTGCAGGACTTCACCGTGCAGGCCAACGACGGCGAGGTGGTCCTCGACATCATCCACCGACTGCAGGCCACCCAGACACCCGATCTCGCCGTCCGGTGGAACTGCAAAGCAGGCAAATGCGGTTCGTGCTCGGCAGAGGTGAACGGCCGACCGAAGCTGCTGTGCATGACCCGGATGTCCACGTTCACCGAGGACGAGGTCATCACGGTCACCCCGATGCGCACCTTCCCGGTGATCCGGGACCTGGTCACCGACGTCTCCTTCAATTATCACAAGGCGCGCGAGATCCAGTCGTTCACACCGCCGGAGGGACTGAAGGCGGGGGAGTACCGCATGAAGCAGGTCGATGTGCAGCGATCTCAGGAGTTCCGCAAGTGCATCGAGTGCTTCTTGTGCCAGGACACCTGCCACGTCGTGCGAGATCACGAAGAGAACAAAGAAGCATTTGCCGGTCCTCGCTACCTGATGCGGGTGGCCGAACTGGACATGCATCCGCTCGACGTCGCCGAACGTAGGAATTCGGCACAGGAAGAGCACGGTCTGGGGATGTGCAACATCACCAAGTGCTGCACGGACGTGTGCCCCGAGCACATCAAGATCACCGACAACGCGCTCATCCCGATGAAGGAACGCGTGGCCGACCGTAAGTACGATCCGCTGGTCTGGTTGGGTAACAAGCTCTTTCGACGGTGACAGCGCCCTGCGTTAGTTTCGGCCCGAAGTGGGTACACGCGCTCGAAGGACCAACTACGTCCCAGACACGTAGGGTTTGACCGAGTACACCGCTAAGCCGACAGTCGAGGTGCGCATGCCGTTGGAGAATCCGCTGGAAGACGCCGAACACACCGCCGACGGCCATCTGGTCGAGGCGCAATCGGAGGACTTCGACCACGCCAAACCGCTGCGGGTCGACAACGACTGGTTCAAGAAGGCCGTCTTCTACGAGGTGCTCGTCCGGGCGTTCAACGACTCGAACAACGACGGCGTCGGTGACCTGCGGGGGTTGACCGACAAGCTCGACTACCTGTCGTGGTTGGGGGTCGATTGTCTGTGGCTGCCGCCGTTCTACGATTCTCCGCTGCGCGATGGCGGATACGACATCAGGGACTTCCGGACCGTCTTGCCCGAGTTCGGCACGGTTGACGACTTCGTCGAGTTGATCGAGCAAGCTCACCGGCGGGGCATCCGTATCATCACCGACCTGGTCATGAACCACACCTCCGACAGCCACCAGTGGTTCCAGGAATCGCGGTCCGATCCCGACGGACCCTACGGCGACTACTACGTCTGGGCCGATGACGACACGGGGTATCCCGAAGCGCGCATCATCTTCGTGGACACGGAGATCTCCAACTGGACCTGGGATCCCGTTCGGGGCCAATATTATTGGCACCGCTTCTTCTCGCATCAGCCCGATTTGAACTACGACAATCCCGAAGTCGCCGACGCGATGATCGACGTCCTGAGGTTTTGGCTCGATCTCGGCATCGACGGCTTCCGGCTCGACGCGGTGCCCTATCTGTTCGAGCGTGACGAGACCAACTGCGAGAATCTCGGCGAGACCCACGTCTTCCTCAAACGATGCCGCAAGGTGGTCGACGAAGAGTATCCCGGCCGCGTCCTGTTGGCAGAGGCCAATCAGTGGCCCGCCGACGTCGTCGCATACTTCGGCGAACCGGACGTCGGCGACGAGTGCCACATGGCATTCCACTTTCCCTTGATGCCCCGCATCTTCATGGCGGTGCGCAGGCAGAATCGGTTTCCGATCTCGGAGATCCTGGAGCAGACACCGCCCATCCCGAAATCGGCGCAGTGGGCCATCTTCCTGCGAAACCACGACGAGCTCACGCTGGAGATGGTGACCGACGAAGAACGTGACTACATGTACGCCGAATACGCGAAGGATCCGCGGATGAAGGCGAACATCGGGATCCGGCGACGACTCGCGCCCCTGCTCGACAACGATCGCAATCAGCTCGAACTGTTCACCGCGTTGCTGCTGAGCCTCCCGGGGTCCCCCATGCTCTATTACGGCGATGAGATCGGCATGGGCGACAACATCTGGCTCGGCGACCGCGATTCGGTGCGCACCCCGATGCAGTGGACACCGGACCGCAACGCGGGCTTCTCCCGCACCGATCCCGGCCGGATGTATCTGCCGGTGATCATGGACCCGACCTACGGATTCCAGTCGGTCAACGTCGAGGCGCAGATGAACGCGACCAACACCTTGCTGCACTGGACCCGGCGCATGATCGAGGTCCGCAAGCAGCACCCCGCGTTCGGTCTGGGTACGTTCACCGAACTCGGCAACAGCAACCCGTCGGTGCTGACGTACCTGCGGGAGTTGGCACCGTCGAGCGAGGAGCGTCGGACGAGCGACGTCATCCTCTGCGTGAACAACCTGTCGCGCTTCCCGCAGGGCGTGATCCTGGACCTGTCGGCATTCGAGGGGCGGATTCCCGTCGAACTGACCGGGTCGATCCCGTTCCCGAAGATCGGCTCCGAGGGCTACATGATCACACTGCCCGGGCATGGTTTCTACTGGTTCGCCTTGCAACCCGATCCCTCGGATTACAATGTGGCCCAAGGTTATCCACTCAGCAGTGAAGCCGAGGCGGCGGTGCAACCATGAGTATCGAACTACCCACTGATCAGCAACTCGCGGAAGGCCTACGGCAGTGGCTCCCGCAGCAACGATGGTTCTCGGCGAAAGACCGCGGCATCACGCAGGTCTCGATCGCAACCCGGGTGCCGCTGTTGTCGGATGAAGGATTCGCCGGGGAGCACCTGCTGGTGAACGTCGAGTTCGACAGCGGTCCCGCAGTCCGCTACCAGATCCCGTTGGGCTTTCGCTCGCATCTGTCCGAGCCGCTGCTGTCGTGGGCACTGCCGGAGTCGACGACAGGCGCTGTCGCCGCCTACGACGGGCTGCACGATCCGGATCTGATCGCTCGCTATCTGACCGCACTGGACTCGCACGAGCAGATCGAGGGCCTGCGCTTCCAGACCACCCCGGGCGTGACGATCGACGTCGAAGAGGTCGGACACGTACTCGGTGCCGAGCAGTCGAACACCTCGCTGGTGTTCGGGGAATCGTTGTTGTTCAAGGTGTTCCGTCAAGTCGAGACCGGGATCAACCCCGACGTCGAGCTGCACCGAGCGCTCGGTGAGGTCGGGTGTGAGTACGTCGCCGATCTGCGCGGTTGGGTGGAGACGGACATCGACGGGGAACCGACGACGCTGGCGATGGCACAGGACTTCATCGAGAATGCCGCCGATGGCTGGAGCATGGCGTTGATCAGCGTGCGCGACCTGTTCACCGAAGCGGACCTGCACGCCGCGGAGCTCGGCAGCGACTTCGCGGGTGACGCCGAGCGACTCGGCGCCGCCGTCGCGCACGTGCATGCCGACCTCGCGAGAAGCCTGGGCACCGAGCAGCGCGCGCCAGGGGAGAACGCGATCGACGGCATGCGGTCGAGACTCGACGTCGCGGCGCAGGCGATTCGCGAACTCGCCGAACATCGCGCAGCGATCGCGGCTGTCTACGACGAGGCGGCGCAATCCGGTCCCGACACCGTGCAACGAATCCACGGAGACCTACATCTCGGACAGGTGCTGCGGACTCCGTCGAACTGGCTGCTCATCGACTTCGAAGGTGAACCCATCAAACCGGTCGCCGAGCGCCGCAAACCCGACAGCCCGCTTCGTGACGTTGCGGGCATGCTGCGTTCCTTCGACTACGCGGGTCAGCATCTCCTGGGCCAGGGTGCCCCGAATGTCACTGCGCAGCGCGCATTCCGCGCCGTGGAATGGGTAGACCGCAACGCATCTGCCTTCTGTGAGGGCTACGCGTCGGTCACCGGCGCCGACCCTCGCGACCAGTCGGCACTTCTGCGGGCATACGAACTCGACAAGGCCGTCTACGAAGCGGGGTACGAGGCCCGGCACCGGCCGAGTTGGCTACCGTTGCCGTTGGGCGCGATTGCCCGGCTCACCGGGTCACAGTAGGTAGAACTCCTCGCGGGTGTCGCTGTTCCATCGCCGCAGTCCGGTCACGGTGGCGGTGAAGATCTCTGGCGCGAACCCCAGCGTCGTCAGCGCGTAGCCGATCTGGTCGTCCGCCAGTCGGCGGGCAAGCGTGACGTGTGGTGTCCAGGCTCCGGGTTGAATGTGCGGCAGAGGCTCGCCGCTGATGTGGCCGCGGGACAACTCGAAAACATGGGCGTGCAGATCGCAGAGCTCGCTGGATGGGACGACCAGCCGTGCCGCCGTTGCGCGACGGCCGCGAAACAGGAGCATGGCACCGATGTTGACTTCCATACCAGGCAGGTCGGTGAGCGTCGCCAGATCGCGGTCGACGGAACCGTCGATGGAGTCGGCGGCAATGAGAGTGACGTGCGGCCGATTCGACTCCGAGCGCGTCCGGCCCTGGCTCGGCAATCCCGCAGCGGTCAGAGCGTCCCACTGCGATGTGATGGTCGCGTCCGTCTCGGCATCGAAGATGAGTTCTATCGAGTGTGCCACGTGTTCACCCTTTGCCGAATGCGGTGGTTGTTTCGGTCTGGCCGACGGACGTCATGCTGGGTGCATCCACAGGCGCTGATCATGCACGACGACGTCCGGTGCCTCACCGCGGTAGACCTCGACCTCGACCCGCACCAACTGGCCGGTCGATCCCTGCGTCAATTTCGACGACCCGGCGTCTCGCGTCAGCACGTTGGGGTTGCCGTGGATACAGGCGGCAACCTCCGGTGAGCTGTGGTCGAACCAGGCGCCCGTGGAGATCTGCACGACGTTGGCGCGGACGCGGTCGTCGAGGATGGCGCCCGCCAGCATGCGCCCGGTGTCGCTGCGGACCAGGACGAGGTCGCCTGCCTTGATCTCACGGGCTGTCGCGTCCGCCGGGTTGAGCCGGATCGGTTCGCGGCCAAGCACTTTCGACTCGACACTGACCGCGCCGTTGTCGAGTTGGCTGTGCAGGCGTGATGCGGGGTTGTTGGCAACGAGGCACAGCGGGTACGGGCCGGTTCCGACAGCAACGGTTTCGGCAGGTGCGAGCCACGTCGGATGCGGGGGACAGTCGTCGTATCCGAACCGGGCGATCGTGGGCGATGAGATCTCGATCCGGCCGCTCGGTGTCGCAAGGCGGAACTTCTCTGGATCGCTTCGAAAGTCTTCGTACAAAACATGTTTCGAATCCGCACCGGGTAGGTCGAGGTGGCGCGCTGCCCAGAACTGGGCAAAGTTCTCGTTCGGGGTGAACTGGTCGGGGATGCTCTCACGCCAGCGCTCGTAGATGTGCTCGAGCCAACCCCATTCGTCGCGACCCTCGGTGAACTGCTCCTCGACGGCGAGCCGCTTGCTCAACTTGGTGAGAATTGCATAGTCGCTCAAGGATTCGCCCACGGGCGAGGCGACCTGCTGCATCGCGGTCATGATGTCGTCGTACCGCCCGCAGCCGATGTCGTTGCGTTCCAACGTCGTCGTCGCCGGCAGGACGATGTCGGCGTGCCGCGCCGTCGCGGTCCAGAACGGTTCATGCACGACCACCGTGTCCGGCTGCTGAAAGCCGGCGCGCAGACGCACGAGGTCCTGATGATGATGGAACGGATTACCGCCCGCCCAGTAGATCAGCTTGGTGTCGGGATAGACCCTGGACTGGCCGTTGAAATCGTAGGTGGAGCCGGGATGGAGCAACATGTCCGAGATGCGTGCGACGGGGATGAAGTCGTTCACAGGATTGACACCCTGATGGAAGGTGGGCAGCGGGTAGGGCAGTCTGCCCGCGCCCATGCCGCCGGTCGACCCGTATCCGTGACCGAATCCGCCCCCGGGGAGACCGATCTGACCGAGGAACGCCGCCAGCGCGATCGAAGCCCACACCGGTTGCTCACCGAACCGGGCCCGCTGCAACGACCACGAAGTCGTCACCATCGTCCTACAACCTGCCATCCGGCGGGCGAGGTCGGCGATGGTCGAGGCGTCGACTCCGCAGATGGTCGCCGCCCAGCCAGGGGTTTTCGCGATTCCATCGGATTGCCCGCGTAGATAGCGGGCGAACTCCTCGAAACCGACTGTGTACTTGTCGACGAACTCGAGGTCACAGAGCCCCTCGGACAGCAGCACCCAGCACAGGGCCAGGATCAGCGCGGTGTCGGTGGCCGGGTTGATCGAGATCCACTGGGCATCGATCACCGTCGCCAGATCGTCGGCAAGGGGACTGATGGTCACGAACTCGGCGCCCCGGGCGCGGGCGTCCTCCAATGATTCCCGCACCGTGTGACGACTGATACCGCCTGCGTTGATCTGGAAGTTCTTGGCCGGTACGCCCCCGAAACAGACGAACAGATCGGTGTGCTCGCTCAGCACGTTCCAGGTGGTGGGCCGATACAGTGGCGCCTCATCGCCGACGATGTGCGGCAGCAGCACACTCGACGCTCCGTGGCTGTAGCTGTGCACCGACCGGGTGTAGCCGCCGATGGTGTTCAAGAATCGGTGTATCTGACTCTGTGCGTGATGAAACCGTCCTGCACTCGCCCAGCCGTACGACCCACCGAAGATGGCCGGGTTCCCATACGTGCTGCGGACTCGCTCGAGTTCAGCAGCGAGCAGGTCGAGGGCGCGATCCCAACTCACCTCGACGTAGTCGTCCGATCCGCGGCGGGTCGACGGACCCGGACCGTCGTCGAGCCAACCCCGTCGCACAGATGGGTGAAGTACCCGGACGCCCTTGTCGAACGATGCCGGGATGTTGCGGAGAAGCTCCGACGGATCCGGATCTGCCGGGTCTGGCTTCACCGACAGTCCCTGCTCGTCGAGCGACGCCGTGAACGCCCCCCAGTGCGAACTGTTGACCAGTTCTTCTGCAGCCATGCGTCGATTCTTTCACCGGCCGTGGCCGGTGGTTCCGTCAGCACACGTATGCGGCGGATCGCTGACGCTCTGGAACGATCACGATCATGGCGAACAGATATCGGATCGGACTCATCGACGGCGACGGGATCGGCCCGGAGATCGTCCCGGCGGCCGCGCGGGTCGCCGACCAGGCCTTGGCCGCTGTCGGGCGCGAGGTCGACTGGGTGCCCCTGGAACTCGGACGAACGACCATCGACAAGTACGGCACCGCGATGCCCGAGGCCACTCTCGCCGCACTCGACGACCTCGACCTCTGGATTCTCGGACCCCACGATTCGGCGAGCTATCCACCGGAGCACCGGACTGGACTGACGCCGGGCGGGGTCGTCCGCAAACGCTACGACCTGTACGCGAACATCCGTCCTGCGCTCGCACACGACGGTGTCCATGCGACGAACCCGGACCTCGACCTCGTCATCGTGCGAGAGAACAGCGAGGGGCTCTACGCCGACCGGAACATGGCTCGCGGCACGGGAGAGTTCATGCCGACCCCCGACGTTGCGCTGTCGGTCGGCGTGATCACCCGAGCGGCCACCCGACGAATCGCGGTGTCCGCGTTCGAGTTGGCGCGCTCCCGGCGCAAACACGTCACGATCGTCCACAAGGCGAATGTGCTCTCGATGACCACAGGGTTGTTCCGCGACGTGTGCCGTGAGGTCGCGGAAGGTTATCCGGACGTGCGGGTAGACGATGAACACGTGGACGCGATGGCTGCCCATCTGGTGCGACGAGGTGGGCGGTTCGATGTCATCGTCACCGAGAACCTGTTCGGCGACATCCTCTCGGACCTGGCTGCCGAACTGGCCGGGTCGCTGGGCATCGCGGCGTCGATCAACACTTCGGCCACCAAAGCGATGGCGCAGGCAGCACACGGCGCCGCGCCTGACATCGCGGGCCGCGGAGTCGCGAATCCCGTCGGCATCATCGGCTCGACAGCGATGCTGCTCGAATGGCAGGCGCTGCGGAGCGATGACATGGCGCTGCGGACCGCCGCGGAGAACATGCGCGGTGCGATCGGTGAGACGCTGTCGGCGGGTGTGGCGACCGCCGACCTCGGAGGCACAGCGTCGACCGCGTCGTTCGTCGAAGCGGTGCTCGGTGCGCTGGAGGGCCCGGGGCGCTAACCTGCCAACGAGCATTGACATCGACGAGGGGGCGGTACCGGTGACCGAACGAGAAGATGTGGTTTTCGCGTCGGGGCAGGGGAGTGCGCGGGCACACTGCGCCGCGTGGCTGTACCGGCCGGCGGGCGGCCATTCCGGGCGCACGCCGCTCATCGTCCTGGCGCATGGTCTCGGGGCCGTGCGCACCATGCGTCTCGACGCGTATGCCGAGCGATTCGTGGCAGCCGGGTATGCGGCGCTCGTCTTCGACTACCGGCACTTCGGCGACAGTGAGGGTGCCCCGCGTCAGCTGCTGAGTATCGGGAGGCAACGCGAGGACTGGCACGCGGCGATCGCCTACGCGCGCACGCTCGACGGCATCGACCCGGACAAGATCTGCATCTTCGGGACATCGTTCGGCGGTGGACACGTACTCGCCGTCGCCGCCGATGACGCCCGGTTGGCCGCTGTCATCTCGCAGTGCCCGTTCACCGAAGGCCCAGCCTCAGCGCTCACCCTCGGGCCTCGCGCGACCCTCGGGGTCACCCTTGCTGCCATCCGGGACCTGGCGGCGGCGGCGCGCGGCCGGGAACCGGTGCTGGTGCCTCTGGCCGGCGCTCCGGGTGAGACGGCGTTGATGAATGCGCCGGACGTCGTAGCCGGTTACCTGGGACTGGTGCCCGAGACCGAGACCATCGTGAACGGCGTCGCCGCACGGGTCGGCCTTGCCATCCCGTTGGCGCGGCCGGGACGTGCGGTGAAGAAGATTTCGGCGCCGGTGCTGTTCTGTGTGTGTGACACCGACACCGTCGCACCCCCCGGTCCGACATTGAAATACGCCGCCACGGCTCCGAAGGGCACCGTACGGCGGTATCCGTTCGGCCACTTCGACATCTACGTCGGGGACGCCTTCGAACGAGCGATCGCTGATCAGATCGAGTTCCTGCACCGCGAGGTCTCTGTCTGACCCTTCCGCCCCCCGATAATGGGTTGTTGTGGCGGAGCCGACCTGGCCTTTTGTTCGCCAGAACGACCCATTTTCGGAGGGCTAGGTGGGCTTGCGCGTGCAGAAGATCGCCGTGCCGGGGAAGTAGTGGCCGCGCAAGGGGCTCCACTGACCCCACTCACGGTCGAAGCCTTCGGGCCATTCGGGTTCGATGAGGTCGTCGAGGATCAGGCCGGCGGCCCTGATCTCCCGGACCCGATCGCCGAGGGTCCGGTGGTGTTCGACGTAACTGACCGTTCCGTCGTCCTCGGTCTCCACGTACGGGGTGCGGTCGAAGTACGGCAGGGTGACCGTCAATCCGGTGGGGCCGGGATCGTCCGGGAAAGCCCATCGCATCGGGTGATTGACCGAGAAGACCCAGCGGCCGCCCGGACGCAGCACCCGGGCCACCTCGCTCATGACCCGCGCCGAGTCGGCGACAAAGGGCACCGCACCGAATGCCGAGCAGGCGAGATCGAAGACCTCGTCGCCGAACGGCAGGGCTTCGGCTCCTGCCTGTACCAAGCCTGGTTGCGGACCGCCCCGCGCCATCGCGTGCTGCCCACGGCGCAGCATCTCCCGGGACAGGTCCAATCCGACCGCATGCGCGCCGTGGCCGGTGAGCCACCGACTGCACGGTGCCGATCCGCATCCGATCTCCAGAACAGTCTTGCCGGCGACGTCGCCGAGCAGTTCGACGTCGTCTTCGCGCAGCCCTTCGGGGCACCACACGAAGTCGCCGTCGTCGCTGTCCGCGCCGAGGAAGTCGCCGTGCGTACCGTGGTAGGAGTCCGCATCGGCGTCCCACCAGCGCCGATTCGCCGAAACGCTGGTTTTCGAGTCGACGCCGCTACGCAGATACGGGTACGACACGGAGGTATTTGCCCAGTCCAGCGGGGCTGGCGTATCCTCAGACACGCGCGTGCCTGAGCTCGCGTGGTTCTTCATGCCGGTCACTCATCCGTGGCCACTGTTGATCCCGCATTACTGTCCCTACAACCCAACCTGTCCGGAGCCATCTAACATATGCCGTCCACGACCATTACCTCACCACAAGTAGCCGTTAACGATATCGGCTCGGCTGAGGATTTTCTTGCCGCCATCGATGCCACTATCAAGTACTTCAATGATGGCGACATCGTCGAGGGCACCATCGTCAAGGTTGACCGCGACGAAGTGCTGCTCGACATCGGTTACAAAACCGAGGGAGTGATCCCGTCCCGCGAACTGTCCATCAAGCACGACGTCGACCCCAGCGAGGTTGTCAGCGTCGGCGATGAGGTGGAAGCACTCGTCCTCACCAAGGAGGACAAAGAGGGTCGGTTGATCCTGTCCAAGAAGCGCGCTCAGTACGAGCGTGCGTGGGGCACCATCGAAGAGCTCAAGGAAAAGGACGAGGCCGTCAAGGGCACCGTCATCGAGGTCGTCAAGGGCGGCCTGATCCTGGACATCGGTCTGCGCGGATTCCTCCCCGCATCGCTGGTGGAGATGCGTCGCGTGCGCGATCTGCAGCCGTACATCGGCAAAGAGATCGAAGCCAAGATCATCGAGCTCGACAAGAACCGCAACAACGTCGTGCTCTCGCGTCGTGCGTGGCTCGAGCAGACCCAGTCCGAGGTGCGCAGCGAGTTCCTGCACCAGCTCCAGAAGGGGCAGGTCCGCAAGGGCGTCGTGTCCTCGATCGTCAACTTCGGCGCATTCGTCGATCTCGGCGGCGTCGACGGTCTGGTGCACGTTTCCGAGCTGTCTTGGAAGCACATCGATCATCCCTCCGAGGTCGTCGCCGTGGGCGACGAGGTCACCGTCGAGGTCCTCGACGTCGATCTGGATCGCGAGCGGGTGTCGTTGTCGCTCAAGGCCACTCAGGAAGATCCGTGGCGTCAGTTCGCGCGTACCCACGCCATCGGCCAGATCGTGCCCGGCAAGGTCACGAAGCTGGTTCCGTTCGGTGCATTCGTGCGGGTCGAAGAGGGCATCGAAGGCCTCGTCCACATCTCGGAGCTGGCCGAGCGCCACGTCGAGGTGCCGGATCAGGTTGTCGCCGTTGGTGACGACGCGATGGTCAAGGTCATCGACATCGACCTCGAGCGTCGCCGGATCTCGCTGAGCCTCAAGCAGGCCAACGAGGACTACACCGAAGAGTTCGATCCGTCGAAGTACGGCATGGCCGACAGCTACGACGAGCAGGGCAACTACATCTTCCCCGAGGGCTTCGACTCCGAGACCAACGAATGGCTCGAAGGATTCGAGAAGCAGCGGGAAGCGTGGGAGTCCCGCTACGCCGAGGCCGAGCGTCGCCACAAGATGCACACCGCCCAGATGGAGAAGTTCGCCGCTGCCGCCGAGGCCGCTGCCAACGCTCCGACCGATTACTCGTCGGATTCCGCTGACAAGGGTGGTGACGACGCCGCCACCGCGACGTCCTCGTCGTCTTCGTCGGCGCCGAAGAGTGGTGGATCGCTCGCCAGCGACGAGCAGCTTGCTGCTCTGCGCGAGAAGCTCTCCGGCAACGCCTGATAGACATCTAGACAAGCAAGCGCCCCTCACCGCAAGGTGGGGGGCGTTTTGTCGTCTGTGGGTAGGCGCCGCTCGAGACAGCCATGCATACATAGCTTTTTGACAATGATTATCGTTGGCAAAGACACTCTCTACTATGAACATCAATCGAGGGCTGCAGGCCCTTTCTCTCGTCGCGATCGGCACGGTACTCGTGGCCGGTTGCAGCTCCGGAAGCGATGACAGTGAAACCTCCGCCGGCCCGAGTTCCTCCGCGTCGAAACCCGCAGGCGTTGAGCAAGAGTCAGCTCAGCCGCGACTGGCCGTCAGCTACGACGGCGGCATCGCTGTCCTGGATGCGACGACACTCGACGAGATCAAGACCCTGCCGGCTGAAGGCTTCATCCGGCTCAACCCCGCCGGAGACGGCCGGCACGTCTTCGTCTCGGAATCAGAGGGCTTCCGGGCACTCGATCTCGGAACCTGGAGTCGCGCGCACGGGGACCACGATCACTACTACACCGCAGAACCGGCGCTGACCGACATCCGTTTCGGTGGTGAGGAACCGGGACACGTTGTGGTCCACGATGATCGAACCACCTTGTTCTCCGACGGCACCGGTGAGATCGATATCGTCGAGCCTGCGGAACTGCTGCGGGGCAAAGGTGTGGCGACCAGCCACAAAGTCGAGCCGCACCACGGAGTGGCCGTGGCCCGAGAGGACGGAACCACTGTGGTCTCTGTCGGCAATGAGGACGAGCGCACCGGGGTGCAGATTCTCGGAGCCGACTTCCAGCAGATCGCAGCCAACGACCAGTGTCCGAACCTGCACGGCGAAGCTGCCGTGGCCAATGGCGTGCTCGCGTTCGGCTGCACCGATGGCATCCTGATCGTCCGTGGCAACGAGATCACCAAGGTGCAGAGCCCAGATGTGTACGGCCGCATCGGCAATCAGGCCGGTTCAGAAGCCTCGCCTGTGGTGCTCGGCGACTACAAGGTCGACAAGGACGCCGAGTTGGAACGTCCCACCCGCGTGAGCCTGACCAACACCGACACCGGCGAGCTGAAGTTGGTCGAACTCGGGACCAGTTACACGTTCCGCTCGCTTCAGCGCGGCCCCCAGGGTGAAGCTCTGGTCCTCGGTACGGACGGTGCCATCCACGTGATCGATCCGATCACCGGGATGGTCACCAACAAGATCGCCGTCATCGGACAGTGGTCGGAGCCGGAGGAGTGGCAGGAAGCGCGCCCGGCTCTGTTCGTCGAGGATTCGACCGCCTACGTGAGCGACCCCGCGAACAAGAAGCTGTTCGCCGTCGATCTCGCGGCCGGAACCGTGTCTGCGGAGACCGCCGTCGACTTCACGCCGAATGAACTGACCGGCGTCACCGGCTGACGAAGGTCGATGGCTCTCTCGCGCGCACCCTGCGGGGTGCGCGCGAGAGGTCGTCTGTGACACTCATCTCGTGATCCGAGTAGGCCTGACCGGTGGTATCGGCGCCGGAAAATCAACAGTCGCACGTACGCTCACCGAGCGCGGTGCCTACCTCATCGATGCGGACGTGATCGCCCGCGAGGTGGTCGCGCCGGGGACCGACGGGTTGGCGCAGCTCGTCGCGGCCTTCGGTGACGACATCCTGCAGTCCGACGGCGCGCTGGACAGGGCGGCGCTGGCCGCGAAGGCGTTTGTCGACGACGAACAACGCAAGAAGCTCAACGGCATCACCCACCCGCTGGTCGGCGCCCGTGCTTTCGAGTTGCTGGAAGCGGCGCCGGCGGACGCGATCGTGCTGCAGGACATTCCGCTGCTCGTCGAGAACGGCAGTGCACCGTTCTTTCATCTCGTGGTGATCGTGCACGCCGACGAGGACGTACGGCTCGCGCGCCTGACCGGCCAGCGTGGCATGCCGGAGGACGATGCGCGCGCCCGCATCAAGTCGCAGGCGAGTGTCGAAGATCGGCGGGCCGTGGCCGACGTCTGGCTCGACAACAGCGGAACCCCGGACGATCTCGCCGCACTCGCTGCTGCGCTGTGGGACGAACGACTAGTGCCGTATGAGAGCAATGTCCGCAACCGCGTCTGCGCACCGCAGCCGTCCGCTGAGGTCGATGTGCGTCCTGAGTGGTCAGTGCAGGCGACCAGGTTGACGAACCGGTTGAGAGTGATCGGCGGGGACAAGATCGCCGACGTCGCCCATAGCGGGCCCACCGCCGCCGCGGAAGGCGGTTCTGCGCCGGACGTGCTGCATTTCGATGTCCGCCTGGCCGACCGCACGACGCCCGCAGAGGTGACCGAGATACTGGCCGACGGTGGCTTCCCCGAGCGCAGCGCCGGCGTCCACGCCAACGCCGATCCGGGCCGGGCGGTCACCATCACCCTGAAGTAGCCCGAAAATGGGGCCTTGTGGCGGTACTCACCTGCGGTTTTGTTCGCCACAAGGGCCCACTATCGGAGGTCCCAGGTGAGTGCTGCGCCTTCGGAGGCGAGCCAGGCCTGGACGTCGTTGCCATGGGCGGCTGCGCCGACCATCGTGCGGGTGGCGATGTGCACGGCGGCTTCGGCCGGTTCGCGGGGCAGCAGCCCGGCGGCGTGAGCGTCGAACAGTTCGTCGACGTCCTCGAGTTCCAAGCCCCGGCCCGGTCGGTCGATCAGGTCGAGATACCAGTCCTCCGAATGCCAGCGTCCGTCCGTATCGGGGCCGGTGAACTCGCCGATGTCGAGGTAGAGGCGCTGGTCCCGCTCGTGTCCGGGACGGTAGTGGAAGATGCTGACCCGCAGTCCGAAGGCGGGCAGCAGCCACGATTGCAGACGGTCGAACTCGCGATGGTCGGCGAATCGGTCCATGTAGAGCCCGAAATCGGTGGTCCGATAGGTCTCCACCTGGCGCACGAACCCCTTCGGATCGGTGTTGGTCTTCGCTGTCGGGTCGAAGGTCTCATGTTTGGGTGGGTGCAGTGCCGCCATTTCGACAACGTAACCCGGGACGGGCGTTCGCTGTCGGCGCACGCGCGATGTCAGAGGTCGCGTTTACTCTGGCTGTATGGCTTTTGCAGCAGAACATCCGATTGTCGCGCATTCGGAATTCCGGCCGGTGGGGGACATCGAGCGGACCGGTGCCGACTTCCAGGTGATCAGTGATCACAAACCCGCGGGCGACCAGCCGACTGCGATCGCGGACCTCGAACGTCGCCTGCGTGAAGGCGAGAAGGATGTGGTCCTGCTCGGCGCCACCGGCACCGGTAAGTCCGCCACCACCGCCTGGTTGATCGAGAAGGTGCAGCGGCCCACGTTGGTGATGGCGCCGAACAAGACGCTGGCCGCCCAGCTCGCGAACGAATTGCGAGACATGTTGCCCAACAACGCCGTCGAGTACTTCGTCTCGTACTACGACTACTACCAGCCCGAGGCGTACATCGCTCAGACCGACACCTATATCGAGAAGGACTCGTCGATCAATGACGACGTCGAGCGCCTGCGGCACTCTGCGACCTCGAGCTTGCTCTCCCGCCGTGATGTCGTGGTGGTCGCGTCGGTGTCGTGCATCTACGGCCTCGGCACCCCGCAGTCGTACCTCGACCGGTCCGTGAACCTCGAGGTCGGCCAGGAGGTCGACCGCGACGCACTGCTGCGATTGCTGGTCGATGTCCAGTACTCCCGCAACGACGTCAGTTTCACTCGCGGGAGCTTCCGGGTACGCGGCGACACCGTCGAGATCATCCCGTCCTATGAGGAACTGGCCGTCAGGATCGAGTTCTTCGGCGACGAGATCGAGGCTCTCTACTACCTGCATCCGCTCACCGGCGACGTCGTGCGCGAGGTGAAGACGCTGCGCATCTTCCCGGCCACCCACTACGTCGCAGGCCCGGAGCGTATGGAGAGGGCGATCGAGTCGATCGAGGCAGAGCTCGAGGCCCGCCTGGCCGATCTCGAAGGCAAGGGCAAATTGCTCGAGGCCCAGCGCCTGCGCATGCGGACGACCTATGACCTCGAGATGATGCGCCAGGTCGGATTCTGCTCGGGCATCGAGAACTATTCGCGGCACATCGATGGTCGCGGGCCAGGCACGGCGCCGGCGACGCTGATCGATTACTTCCCCGACGACTTCCTCATGGTGATCGACGAATCCCACGTGACGGTTCCGCAGATCGGTGCCATGTACGAGGGCGACATGTCCCGCAAACGCAACCTGGTCGACTTCGGATTCCGGCTACCCTCCGCCGTCGACAACCGGCCGCTGACGTGGAGCGAATTCGTAGACCGGATCGGGCAGACCGTCTACCTGTCGGCGACACCCGGAAAATACGAGCTGGGTCAGTCGAACGGAGAGTTCGTCGAGCAGGTAATCCGGCCGACAGGTCTCGTCGATCCGCAGGTCATCGTCAAACCCACGAAGGGACAGATCGACGACCTCATCCACGAGATCCGGGAGCGAACTGCCAAGGACGAACGGGTTCTGGTCACCACGCTCACCAAGAAGATGTCCGAGGACCTCACCGACTACCTGCTCGAGCTGGGCATCAGAGTTCGATATCTCCATTCGGAGGTCGATACGCTGCGGCGCGTCGAGCTGCTGCGACAACTGCGTACGGGTGAGTACGACGTCCTGGTCGGAATCAACTTGCTGCGAGAGGGTTTGGACCTTCCGGAGGTTTCGCTGGTTGCCATCCTGGACGCCGACAAGGAAGGCTTCCTGCGCAGCACCACCAGCTTGATCCAGACCATCGGCCGAGCGGCTCGTAACGTGTCCGGCGAGGTCCACATGTACGCAGACAAGATCACCGACTCGATGCGCAACGCGATCGACGAGACCGACAGACGCCGTGAGAAGCAGGTCGCATACAACAAGAAAATGGGCGTCGATCCGCAACCGCTGCGTAAGAAGATCGCAGACATCCTCGACCAGGTCTACGAGGAGGCCGAGGACAATGCGGTGGCTGTGGGAGGCTCGGGGCGCAACTCCAGTCGCGGTCGTCGCGCGCAGGGTGAACCCGGCCGGGCATCGGGATCGGCCGGGGTACTCGACGGCAGGGACGTGTCAGCGATGCCGCGTGCGGATCTCGCCGACCTCATCAAGTCGCTGACCGATCAGATGATGAATGCGGCCCGAGACCTGCAGTTCGAACTCGCCGGGCGTCTACGAGACGAGATCGCCGACCTCAAAAAGGAGCTACGGGGTATGGACGCGGCTGGTATCCGGTAGGCGAAAGTATGTGTGACCGGCGTGACCATCAACCCAACGCTGCAGGTCAGCGCTGTCGCTCATAGGCGCGTCGCCGGATATCGAGTAATCGAACGCGCGTTACGGGATACCCTCTCGGAGGAAGGCGACGCCCGGAGGGCGGAGCTCTATCGCAAGTGCTCGCACACAGGTGAGAGCCAGTTTGTACAGACACACTTATGGAGGAATGGATGAGCGCATACCAGACCGTCGTTGTGGGAACCGATGGTTCTGAATCGTCGATGAAGGCCGTGGAGAAGGCGGGGGCCATCAGCGGTGATTCGGCGAAGTTGATCATTGCCTGCGCCTACTTTCCGACCGATGACCGCGACGTTTCCGCGGTCTCGGATGTACTGAAGGAAGAGGCGTACCAGGTTCACGGGTCCGCGCCCACCGAAGAGATCCTGCGCACCGCCAAAGAGCGCGCAGTGGCTGCCGGTGGCGGGAACATCGAGACCCGCCCCGTGGTCGGGTCACCGGTGGATGCGCTGCTGAACCTCGTCGCCGACAGCAAGGCGGGTCTGCTCGTCGTCGGCAACAAAGGCTTGAACTCGATTGCCGGTCGGCTGCTGGGTTCGGTCCCGGCCGACGTCGCCCGGAAGTCGAAATGCGACGTCTTGATCGTTCACACGGTCTGAGCGCGAACTCTCAAAGGCGCGGGCAGCTCAGCGCTGTGCACGATTGCCAGTTGCTGGGTTGCCCGGGTGAGCGCCACGTAGAGATCGCCCCAACCGCGCTGAGATTGCGCGACGATCTGGGCCGGCTCTATGACGACGGTCCGGTCGAACTCCAGACCCTTGCATTGAGCGACCGTCAGAATTGACAGTTCCGGAGTCTCGTCTGCGCCCGCGCCGAGTTCTCGGATCTGCTCCACCAGAGCGTCAGGGGCGATGATCGCGGTGATCCCGTCCAAGTCCTCGTCGGCCAGACGCAATGCCGCAGCCGCGAGACCATCGTTCGATGTCTGCTCGAATGACGGCGGCCTGCCGCTCGAGCGAATCGATGTCGGTGCGGACATCGTCGGATCGATCTGTTCGAGGATCGGTGCCGCGACCTCCATGATCTCCCGCGGTGTGCGGTAGTTGACGGTCAACTCGAACTTGCGCCATCGTTTCGCCACGTACGGCGTCAGAACTGCATCCCAGGACGTGGTACCCGCCGGATCGCCTGTCTGGGCCGTGTCGCCGATCACCGTCATCCACCGATTCGGTATGCGACGCATGATCATTCGCCACGCCATGGCGGACAGTTCCTGAGCCTCGTCGACGATGACGTGGCCGAACGTCCAGGTGCGGTCGCTGTACGCGCGTTCTGCAGTGGTCAGTGCGACCCGGTTCGTCTGGCGGGCGGCGAGTTGTTCAGCGTCGATGAGGTCGTACGCCATCAGGATCTCCGGATCCAGCTCGTCCTCGAGATCCTGTGGGGCAGAACCTGTCAGGATGTCGAGTGCGTCCTGGGCATCCGATAGTTTCTGCCGCCACTGCGCACGTTCGCGCTCCTCGTCTCCGGCGTCGTCCACGCCGATGATCTCCGCGAGTTCATCGAGCAACGGTGCGTCGGCGGCGCTGAACTGGTTGCGCTCTGCGCGCAAGACGGCTGCCCGGTCGGCCTCGGACCAGTTCGGCGTCGCCGAAGCGATCCGATCAGGGGACGTCAGTAGGTCGGACAACACAACCTGTGGAGAGAGCTGCGGCCAGAAGTGGGCCAGCGCGGCCACGATCTCCGGATCGGCCTTCATCTCGTCGCGGATATCGGCGATGTCCTTGTTGCTCAACAACTGCGAGCCGTCGAGCAGACTGGACCCGATGCGATCGGCGTGCTGCTGCGCGAGAGAATCGAATGCCGAGCGTAGGAAGATCGACCTGGCGTGATTGTGCGGACGACGGGATGACCGGGCTCGGCCACGGGCACGTTGGATCAGTTTGCTGCTGATGGTCAGCTGATATCCGTCGAACTTGAGGTGGATGGGGGACTGCGGCAACTCTTGGCGGTCCCGCACTGCACGCCCCAGCACCTCGACGAT
The DNA here is from genome assembly GCF_003217475.1 of Williamsia limnetica. GTDB lineage: Bacteria > Actinomycetota > Actinomycetes > Mycobacteriales > Mycobacteriaceae > Williamsia > Williamsia limnetica. The sequence continues at coordinate 271,160 of NZ_QJSP01000009.1, forward strand.
GTCGAGACTGCCTTTGAGGGTGGCAGCAGCCGAACTGTCGGTCAGCTGCGCGCGAACGCCGGGGTACATGTCCCCGACGGTGGACAGCAGCACCCCGCTCTCGCCCAGCGATGGAAGTACCTGCCCGATGTAGTTCAGGAATGTTGCATTGGGACCCACGATGAGAACGCCGCTACGAGCGAGGGTTTCGCGGTAGGTGTAGAGCAGGTAGGCGGCCCGGTGCAGCGCCACCGCAGTTTTGCCGGTACCGGGGCCACCCTGCACCACCAGCACTCCACGGTGGGTGGACCGGATGATCTCGTCCTGCTCGCGCTGGATCGTCTCGACGATGTCCGTCATCTGCCCGGTTCGGGCGGCGTTGAGTGCGGTGATGAGCGCGGATTCGTTGACCACGTCACCGTGTCCGGTGCTGTCGGCCTCGGTCAGCTCGGCGACATCAAGCCGCTCTTCGTTGACTGCCGTGATCTTCCGATTGCGGGTGCGAACGTGACTTCGGGTGCGTACGTCTTCCGGCGAGGCGGGGGTCGCGAGATAGAAGGGCCGGCTCATGGGAGCGCGCCAGTCGAGCAGCAGGGTGCTGTCCTGCTCGTCGTCGTCGAGGATGCCGATGCGACCGATGCGACGAACCTCGTCGTCCTCGAGATCGAGCCGACCGAAGTACAGATTGTGTTCGGCCGAATCGAATTTGGTCAGGTCGTCTGTGTACAGCCGCTCGTAGGACTCCCGCTCCGAGCGGGCCTGGGGCGTCCCACCGGTGTTCCGCAACGCGGACGACAGCCGCGACTGGGTGTTCCGGCGCATCCGATCAAGCCGGCCGTACACCCGGTCAAGATGGTCTTGTTCGGCCTCGAACACGGTCCTCCTCGATAGCTGCCGCGCGGCGCAGGTGTCACTCCGCCCTCGGCTCTGGGTCGTCCACTGATCCTCTCAGCGACGACATGGGCAAAAAATAGTGCCAAAGGGTAACGCGGTGGGCGGGGAAAACGTTCCCCGCCCACCGCGTTGGTCAGACGATTCTAGCCGTGCCGCGATATTCAGGCGTCGAGGTCGGAGGCAACGAGCTTGGCCACGGTGTCGAGGGCACCTTGATCTTCGCTCTCCACGGTGACCTCGGTGCCGACCGTGGCGCCGAGAGTCATGATCAGCAGCGCTGAACCGGCGTCCACCGGTTCGCCGCCGGCGACGGCCAGCGTCACGGGGACGCCGGCTTCGGCGACGGCCTCGGCGATCACTGCTGCGGGGCGGGCGTGCAGTCCGACGGATGATCCGACGACGACATTGGTGCTTGGCATTTCATTTCTCCTGGGTTGTCAGAGCTGAGTACGGGACGTGATGGGTGTTCAGGCTGCGGTGAGGACTTTGTCCTCGGTGGCCACCTTGGACTTGGGCTTGATCAGTTGTTTGGCGGCGACCACACAGAGTGCCGCCACCGCGGTGCCTGCTGCAAGTGCGAGGAAGAACCAGACGATTCCACCGATGGCGAACGAGACGAAGATGCCGCCGTGGGGTGCGCTCAGGGTGACGTCGAACGCCATGATCAGTCCGCCGGTCACCGCGCCGCCGGCCATCATCGACGGGATGACCCGCAGCGGATCGGCTGCCGCGAACGGGATGGCGCCTTCGGAGATGAAGGATGCACCCAGAAGCCAGGCGGCCTTGCCGTTTTCTCGTTCGGCCGGGGTGAAGAGCTTCGGCCGGATGGTCGACGCCAGCGCCATGGCCAGCGGCGGAACCATACCGGCGGCCATCACCGCCGCCATGATGCGCAGGGATGCCTCGTCGGTCACCGAGAGCCCGGCGACGGCGAATGCGTAGGCAGCCTTGTTGACCGGTCCGCCGAGGTCGAAGCACATCATGAGGCCGAGGATGACGCCGAGCAGGATCACCGAGGAGCCGGTGAGTCCGTTGAGCCAGTCGGTGAGTCCGTCGGTGATCGCAGCCAGCGGCTTGCCGAGCACGATGAACATGAGCAGGCCGACCACCAGAGACGCGAACAGCGGGATGACCACCACCGGCATCAGGCCGCGAGCCCATTGCGGTACGCCGATCCGGCCGATCCACAGTGCGGCGAAGCCGGCGATCAAACCACCGACGAGGCCGCCGAGGAAGCCGGCGCCGACGAACACGGCCACCGCACCTGCGGTGAAACCGGGTGCCAGGCCTGGTCTGTCAGCGATGGCGAAGGCGATGTAACCGGCCAACGCAGGTACCAGGAACCCGAATGCGAGGGAACCCAGCTGGAACAGCACCGCGCCGAGGTAGGTCTTCAGGCCGCCGTCGGGGAGGGCGAAGATCGAGTTGTCGAGGGTGATCGCCTCGGCTTTGTCGGAGATCTCGTACCCGGCCAGCAGGAAGCCGAGTGCGATGAGCAGGCCGCCCGCTGCGACGAACGGGATCATGTAGCTCACACCGGTCAGCAGGATCTGCCGGAGCCGGGTGCCCCAGCCGACGTCACCACCGGAGGAGGAGCTCTCGGAGTCCGACGCCGCATCGCCGGCCACCCTCGCGGCGCCGGGGTCGAGTCCGGCGCGCAGTGCTTCGGTGATCATCGCGTCGGGTTCGTTGATGGCGCGCTTGACGCCGGAGGCGACGACAGGCTTGCCCGCGAAGCGTTCTTTGCCCTTCACCCCGACGTCGGTGGCGAAGATGACCGCACCGGCGGCAGCGATCGTCGCAGCCGGCAGGGGCGTGCTTCCCGAGGAGCCCTGTGTCTCGACGTGGACGGTCACGCCGGCGCGTTCACCCGCAGCGACCAGGGAGTCCGCAGCCATGTAGGTGTGCGCGATACCGGTCGGGCACGCCGTGACGGCGACGATCGTCTTGTTGGGAGCCGAGTGCGAGTCGTCCTGGACCGGGGTGGCAGGCGGGGCCTCGGTGGGCGCGGCGGGGGTCTTCTTGAGCGGAGCCGCGGGCTTCAGCACGTCCTCGACCAACGCGACGACATCGTTCGGGGTCGCGGCGGCGCGCAGCGATGCCACGAACTCGGGCTTGACCAAGGCGCGGGCCAGGCTCGAGAGCAGCTTCATGTGCTCTGCGCCTGCGCCGTCGGGTGCGGCGATGAGGAAGACCAGGTCTGCCGGGCCGTCTGGAGCTCCGAAGTCGACCTTGGGTCGCAACCGCGCGAATCCGAGCGATGCGGTGGCGATGGAGGCGTCGCGGCAGTGCGGGATGGCGATCCCGCCTGGCAGGCCGGTGGCCGACTGGGCTTCGCGGGCCAGTGCTGCGGCCTTGAGAGCCGAGGCGTCGCTCGAGCGGCCGTCGTCGGCCAGTCGGGTGGCGAGAGCCTCGATCACCGCTTCTTTGCTGTCGCCCAGATCGGCGTCGAGCGCGATCAATTGTGGGCTGATGATCGCCGGCGCGGGGCCGGTGCTGATCGTCGGATTGGACATTGCGTTTTCCTTCTTTGTTCGAGGATCTGGAGCTGTGGGTTGCTGATCTGGGCTGTCGAGTGTGGGGTGGGGCCGCTGGTCAGTGGTTACCGATGAGCGGGGTCAGGGCTGTGACGGTCACGGCCTCGGGTTTGGTGTGGTGCGGACTGGGCAGTGCTGTTCCGGGCAGAGCAGCAGCGGCACTTCCGTAGGCGACCGCCCGTGCGAGGCGATCAGCCGGTCCGGCGTTCTCCAGATCGGCGAGCAGATATCCGGCCAGCGACGAATCGCCGGCGCCGACCGTGCTGCGAGGCGCGATCGGAGGTGTGGTGGCGTACCAGGCGCCTTCGTCGGTGACGAGTACAGCGCCCGCCGCGCCGAGGGTCGCGAGGATTGCTCGTGGTCCGCCTCCGTCGATCAGCGATCGTGCGGCGCGGGCCGTCGGCAGGGGGTCACCCTGCTCGGCAGCCGCCTCGAGCGCACGCCCGTCGACTCCGGTGAGCTGACCCAGTTCTTCGGCGTTGGGCTTGATGAGATCGGGCGCGGCGACCGAGAACTCGGCAGCGAGGGCAAGGAGAGGAGCATCAGAGGTGTCGACTGCAATCCGAGCGCGTCCCGAGCGCAGGGTCGCGACGAGTTCTGCGTACCAGCGGGCGGGTACGCCTGGGGGCAGTGAGCCGGACAGGACGACCCAGGCCGCGGTGGTCGCCAGATCCTGTAGGCAGGTCGTCAGTGCGCTGATCGACTCCGGAGGCAGCGTGGCGCCGGGTTCGTTGATCTTGGTGGTCGTCCCATCCGGTTCGGTCACGGTGAGGTTCACGCGTGCTGCGCCGGGGTGGGCGATCCCGCGATGATCGATGCCCGCTTCGGAGAGCGCAAGCAGGATCGGTTCGCCGGGATTGCCGGGGAGCACGGCGGCGGAGCGCTGTCCGGCCGATGTGATGACCCGCGAGACGTTGACGCCCTTGCCGCCCGGATGGGTCGTGGCTGCGGTGGCGCGGTGCACTGCGCCGCGCTGCAGGGGTTCGGTGAGGCTGACGGTCCGGTCGATGCTCGGGTTGGCAGTGAGGGTGATGATCATGCGGTCACGACCTCGATGTCGTTGTCGGTCAGTGCTGTGCAGTCGCGGTCGGAGATGGCGGTGTCGGTGACGAGTACGTCGATGCGATCGACGGGGGCGAAGCTGATCAGGTCCTCTCGGCCCACTTTTGACGAATCGGCAACCACGACAACCCGATGCGCGCTTTCGACCATGGCTCGCTTGATGGCGGCTTCGTCGCTGTCCGGAGTGGACAGGCCGTGCCGGAGGCTGATGCCGTTGGTTCCGATGAATGCGACATCGAGACGCATCGAGCGCAGGGCCCGGATGGCGTCGTCGCCGACGACCGCCTGTGTGATCCCGCGGACGCGGCCGCCGAGGAGGTGTAGTCGTGTACCGCCGAGCCCGGCGACGCGTGCAGCGACAGGGATCGAGTTGGTGACGACCACGAGGTCGCTGTCGGTGGGCAGGTGCGCGGCCAGTCGCGCGGTGGTGGTGCCGGCGTCGACGAAGACGCTGCCACCGACCGACGGCAGCTGATCGATCGCTGCCTTGCCGATGCGCTCCTTCTCGCCGGTGAAGGTGTGCTCGCGCTCGTCGGTGCCGAGCTCGACCGTCGTGAACGCCGACGCCGGGACTGCCCCGCCGTGCACCCGGCGGATGACGCCTGCACGGTCCAATGACGCGAGATCGCGTCGCACGGTCTCGGTGGTGACCCCGTACAACTCGGACAGGTCCGCGACCGACATGCGGCCCTTCTGCGCAATCAGTGCGGCCATTTCTTGCTGCCGCTCCTCTGCGTACATACTGTCCTCCAATGTGGGGCTGTGTTGATTCGCGTTGTTGCTTTATGTTGTTTTATGCCCGTTCGTATTGCTTTGTCAAGGATTTTGGGTAATCTGTGTCACAGAGATGCAAATGAGTGGTCGTACGCACATCACTCTCAGGGATCGTTCAAGGAGGTCGTATGACTACATCAACACTGGTGGAGAGCCCACGCAGGGTGCTGCAGGGGACGCCTGTGGTTCCCGGAGTGGTGGCTGGGCCCGCAATCGTGCCCGCGCCCCGGGTCCAACCGCAGATAAACACAGATGTGGTGCCCGAAGCCGAGCGCGACGGCGAACTGCAGGCCTTCCGGGCCGCGAGCGCAGCTGTCGCCAAGCGGCTGCAGGACCGCGCGGCCGTGTCGAGTGGATCGGCCTCGGAGGTACTCGCCGCGAATGCTGCGATGGCAGCTGACCGCGGCTGGCTCGGTGCCGCCGAAAAACTCATCGCCGCGGGCGGGTCGGCGACGTCGGCAGCGCTGGCCGCGACCGAACAGTTCGCCGCCCTCTTCACCAAGCTCGGTGGGTTGATGGCCGAGCGGGTCACCGATCTCCACGATGTTCGCGATCGCGTGCTGGCTGAACTCGTCGGCGCCCCCGAGCCCGGTATTCCGGTGCCGCAGGTGCCGTCGATCCTGCTCGCCGACGACCTGGCTCCTGCTGACACCGCGGGCCTGGACCCCACCAAGATCGTCGGACTGGCCACGTCGCTCGGCGGACCGACCAGTCACACCGCAATCATCGCCCGGCAGTTGGGGATTCCCTGTGTCGTCGCGGTCGCGGGTCTGGAAGCCGTCGAGACAGGCACATCGGTGATGCTCGATGGTGAGGCCGGAGAACTGACGGTGTCGCCCGATCCGCACACTGCGGCGGACGCCGTCGCCCGGTACCGCCTGATCGCTGAGCGCACGGCCGCCTGGACTGGCCCTGGCACCACGTCCGACGGTCATCGGGTGGACGTACTCGCCAACGTGCAGGACGGCGCAGGCGCGCGCGTCGCTGCCGGTACCTCAGCCGGTGGTGTCGGACTGTTCCGCACCGAGCTGTGCTTCCTCGACCGCGAAACCGAGCCAACCGTTCCGGAACAGGCGGCCATCTATCGTCAGGTGCTGGACGCGTTCCCCGGAAAGAAGATGGTCATCAGGACCCTGGACGCGGGCTCGGACAAACCGCTCCGATTCGCCGAACACCCGGATGAGGCGAACCCTGCTCTCGGAGTCCGTGGAATCCGCATCGCCGCCAAAGACAGCGGAATCCTGGATCGGCAGCTCGACGCGATCGTCGACGCCGCTGCGGGTCTCGAGAGTGCGCCGTGGGTGATGGCGCCGATGATCGCGACGGCGACCGAGGCGAAATCGTTCGCCGAGAAGGTGCGCGAACGCGGACTGGTCCCGGGCGTGATGATCGAGGTCCCCGCCGCGGCACTCTTGGCCGAGCGCATCCTCGAACACGTCGACTTCTTGTCGGTGGGTACCAACGACTTGGCGCAGTACACGATGGCGGCGGACCGGATGTCCGCCGAATTGGCGGAACTCACCGACCCATGGCAACCTGCGGTTCTCTCGCTGGTCGCACGCACCGCTGCGGCGGGTGCCGCAGTCGACAAGCCTGTCGGCGTCTGCGGTGAGGCGGCGGCCGATCCGCTGCTGGCCTGCGTCCTGGTGGGCTTCGGCATCACCTCGCTGTCGGCGGCGGCGTCGGCGGTCGCAGGAGTTGGCGCGAAACTGGAGTCGGTCTCCCTCGATGACTGCAAACGTGCGGCGGCAGCGGTCTTGGAGACCTCTGATCCGACGAGTGCGCGAGCGGCCGCCCGGATCGAACTGGGCTGACCGCTCGCGCACTGGCCGAGAAACTATCGATCGAACAGAACTACCAAGTGGAGATCACTGAAGCTTCGCGGCGGCCTTCTGCGCCTTCTTGGCCTGCCGCTTGGCACGTGCGGAGAGCTTGACGCCCTCGTCCGCTGCTCGCTCGGCCAGCTGCGCGCTGTACACGCGGGCCGAGTCGGCCAACTCGGGCGCGCGGCCGCGGGCCACCGCCAGGTACTGCTCGGCGTAGCCGTTGGTCGACTGCCACGCCTTGGCTGCCGAATCCGCGAGGTCGGCACTGCGGAGTGCCGCGATGTCCTTGGCGTTCGCGCTGCTCTTGAGAGCTTTCTTTGTCACCTCGGTCTGCTTCTTGGCAGCGACCTTGCTCAGCTCTGTCTGCTTCTTGCCGGCTTGTTTGGCGAGCTTGGCCTGCTTCTTACCGGCCTGCTTGGCCAACTTCGCCTGCCGTTTCGACGCGGCTTTGCTCAGTGCGGCCGTCTGGCCTGCGGCGACATCGGCGAACTTGCTTCCCTTCTTCGATGCCACATCGGCCAACTCCGACGCGCGCTCGGTGGCCACACCGGCGAGGACCGCGCCGCGCTTGGAGGCGACGTCGGCGAACTCCGAACCACGCTTGGCGGCAACATCGGCGAGTTCGGCGCCACGCTCAGAAGCCACGTCGGCTAAGACGGCAGCCTTCTCCGAGGCGATCTTGGCCAATTCGGACGCGCGATCGGAAGCGATGTCAGCGAACTTGCCGCCCCGGTCAGCAGCGACCTCGGCCAGTTCACTCGTACGGTCCGACACGACCTCGGCAATGTGCGAGGCCTTGTCTGCCAGGGCATCGGTGGATCCGGAGGACCCCGACGGCAGTACGGAGACAACCTTGTCGCCGGCCACTGCAGCCGCCTTGCGTCCGCGCCAGGCGAGCGACGGCTTGCCCTCGGTGTCCACGGTGGCGATGAGCAGCCCACCGAGAAGGCCGAGATTCTTGATGAAGTGGGCTTGCTGCTCCGCGCGCTCGTGGGGGTCTGTCTCGTTCCAGAAGTCGTTGCCTGCCAACGTGGTGGGGATGACGACTCCGGCAAGGGTCAGGGAGGCCAGGCGTGGGAACTTCCCGGTGGCGAGAGCGAGTCCACCGATGATGTGCACAGCTCCGTTCACCCGCACGACGACCTGAGCGTCTGCCGGGATGAGATCGCCGACCTGGGGCGGGAGTTGAGTCTTTGCCTTGTCGACGAACGGCTGCGCGGTTTCGGCAAGCTGTTCTGGGCGTCGGATCGCATCTATCCCAGTGGCGATGAACGCGCTCGCGAGCAAGGGACGGGCAATTCGGCGGATCAGCATTTAAAGGGCCTCCTCAAGACTTTGGTCTGTATCGAACCTGCTTAACGGACGGACTCCGTCGAGCCTATAGACCTGGCGGGGCCGGGGTACCCAATAGTGCGCCGGGCTAGTCCTCAAACGATGGAAGGAGACGTGTTGCCGATCACTCGCGCAGATATCGGATGCTGGGTCATCAAGTGCAATCCGGTCACCGGTACCGACTACTTCGGAGTTCTGGACGCCGCGTCGTCGATGGGCGTGTCGTCGACCGCGCTGCACGCGGACAGTTGGTGCCTGAGCGCCCGATCGGGGCGCCGGACCCTGGTCCGAGACGGCGACCTCGTCGCGCTGTGGGTCACGGGTCCCAAGGACCCCGGCATCTATGAGTTCGGGTGGGTCACGCACGTCGGCGCCGCCGAACCGCCTGACGATCGCGGCATCGGCGACCTCGACGCGGGGGATTTGCCCGAAAAGCTCCATTACCAGGCAATTCGGCTAGGACGGCGCGGGCATATCGCCCGCTCGTTGATGCAGGCGACGCCTGATCTGGCCGGGTGCGAGCAACTCCGGGCGCCGATGATGTCGAACCCCAGCTACCTGACGGTCGCCGAAGCGCACGCGCTGGCCGACGTGATCTCGGTGCGGCAATCCGCAGAGCTTCTTCGTGCGTCGCGGTGGGACACCCTGCTCTAGCGGCTACCAGCGACGCTCGCGCCACTCCTCGAGATGGGGACGTTCGGCCCCGATCGTCGTATCGAGTCCGTGCCCGGGATAGACGACCGTGCTGTCGTCGAACCGGTCGTACAGCTTCGTCTTGACGTCGTCGATGAGCGAGTCGAAGTCGTCGGGTGTCTGGGTTTTACCCACTCCGCCCGGAAAGAGCGAGTCACCGGTGAACAGATGCGTCACGTCGTCGTCGAAGAACAGCGCGATCGAGCCGTCGGTGTGGCCTTTGAGGTGGATGGCCTCGAGTCGGAGGTCGCCGATCTCGATGACGTCGCCTTCATCGATCAGCCGGTCGGTCCGCACCTGGATCGGTTCGGCATCGATCCGGCCGGCGGCGGTGGGCAGCCCCGTCGCCTTCACCACTTCTTCCAAGGCAATCCAGTGGTCGGGGTGCCAGTGCGTGGTGAAGATCAGCTCGATGTTGCCGTGAGCTCTGATCAACTCGATGAGAGTGTCGGCATCGTTTGCGGCGTCGATCAGCAACGCCTTGCCGGTGCTCTTGTCGGTGATCACGTAGACGTTGTTGTCCATCGGCCCGACGGACAATTTGACGATTGTCGCCCTTGGGGTCGACTTGCGTTGTGGCACTTCGGAATCGCTGAAGTCGCCGGTGTAGGTGTCGGAGATGGGGGCCGCTGCGCTCATGGTGACAACACTATCGGGTGCGCTCGATCCGGGGGTCTCACTCGCCGCCGAAAGTCCTTCGGTACCGCGTCGGCGACATCCCGAGGTGCTTGCGCAGTTGGTGACGCAGATTTGCGCCCGTGACCAGTCCGGACCGTCGTGCCACCTCGTCAATCGGCAGATCGTGGGACTCGAGTAGTTCGCGTGCCCGGTGCAGTCGCTGTTTGCGCACCCAGAGTGCTGGGGTGTCGCCTGTTTCCTCGCGAAACCGGCGATTGAAGGTCCGGACGCTCATGTTCGCGTGCTCGGCGAGCTGAGCGACGGTGAGTGGTTCGGTGAGATTGCCGGCCGCCCAGTTCCGGGCGGCAGACGTGGACGTGTCGGTGCTGTCCGGCACCGCGGAGTCGATGAATTGTGCTTGCCCACCATCGCGCCAGGGAGGCACCACGCAATACTTGGCGACCTGATTGGCGACCTTCGTGCCGTGGTCACCGCGAATGATGTGCAGGCACAGGTCGATGCCTGCCGCCAGCCCGGCCGACGTCAGCACGTCGCCGTCGTCGACGAACAGCACGTCTTCGTCGAGAAGCACCGAGGGGTAGAGGCGACGAAGGTCCGCGGCCTTGTTCCAGTGGGTCGTGGCGGGCCTGCCGTCGAGCAGTCCGGCGGCTGCCAATGCAAAAGCACCAGTGCAGATCGACACCATTCGGGTGCCTGGCCGGATCAGGTCGAACGCCGCCCGTAGCTCTGCGGGAAACGTCCCGTCGTAGCGCACCTGCGCCATCCGGGTGCCCGGAATGATCACGGTGTCGGCATCGGCGAGAGCCTCGCGTCCGCGGGCAGGCACGATCTCGTACCCGGACAGCGTGCTCACCGGGCGCCGGTCCAATGCGATCATCTCGACCGCGTAGAGCGGGTTGTCGGCATCGTCGGTCGCCTGCCCGAACACCATCGACGGAATGGTCGCGTCGAAGCCGACGACGGGGGCGAGCATGAGGACCGCAATCCGGTGCGGGGACGACATGGCAGCAATTCTACAGATGTTGTCATTTATGCCAATGGTTTCCCGGGTCGCCACCGGTCAAAGTTGAGCGGTGACATCCTTCGTCGTACTACGAGCCCTGATCGTCCGTGCCTGCACTGGGCGTGGATCGTCGCTGCGGTGAGCTTCGTCGCGCTGCTGGCAGCGGCAGGCTTCCGGTCGGTGCCGAGCGTGATGATGGATCCGCTGCACATGGAGTTCGGCTGGTCTCACGGGACCGTTGGCCTCGCGATGTCGATCAACATGACGTTGTTCGGGCTCACGGCGCCATTTGCCGCCGCGCTCATGGACCGGTTCGGGGTCCGGCCAATCCTCGCCGGAGCGCTCAGCCTGATTGCCGTCGGCACCGCGCTCAGTGTCTTCATGACCGAGAGTTGGCAACTGCTGCTCTTGTGGGGCGTCTGCGTCGGCATCGGCACGGGTTCGATCTCCATGGGGTTCGTCGCCACGGTGGCCACCCGGTGGTTCGTCGAGCGTCGCGGTCTCGTGACCGGTGTCCTGACCGCGGCCAGCGCGACCGGCCAACTGATCTTCCTGCCGCTGGTCGCCCAGATCACGACCCACCACGGGTGGCGTCCGGCGGCCGTTGTCGTCGCTGCCGCGGCGCTTGCGGTGGTCCCGCTGATCCTCTTCTTCATGCGCGACCATCCTGCGGACAAGGGGATCGGCCCCTACGGTGCACCGCTGCAGGCCGCTGCGCCGAAAGCGGCAGGCGGCAGCTTCCGGGCGGCATTCGATGGGCTCGTCATGGGTGCCCGCACCCGGGTGTTCTGGCTGCTCGCGGCGAGCTTCGCGATCTGCGGCGCCACCACCAACGGGCTCATCGGCACCCACTTCATACCGGCCGCCCATGATCACGGGATGCCGACCACGGTCGCCGCGGGTCTGCTCGCCACCATCGGGATCTTCGACGTCGTCGGGACGATCTTCTCCGGCTGGCTCACCGATCGCGTCGATCCGAGAGTGCTGTTGGGCGTCTATTACGTGGGCAGGGGAGTGTCCCTGCTGTGTCTGCCTGTGTTGCTGTCGCCGCATGCCGAACCGAGCACCTGGGTGTTCATCATCTTCTACGGGCTGGACTGGGTGGCCACCGTGCCTCCGACGATCGCACTGTGCCGCAACCACTTCGGGGCGAATACGCCGGTGGTCTTCGGTTGGGTCTTCGCATCGCATCAGCTCGGAGCCGCGTTCGCGGCGTTCGGTGCCGGCTATCTTCGCGACGAGCACGGCGGCTACGACCCGGCGTTCTACGCGGCGTCAGGACTGTGCCTGGTCGCGGCGCTGCTGTGTGTCGGCATCCGTCGTCGGCCTGCTGATGCGCCGGACGTGAAAGACCGGACACCGGCGCATACTTGAGCCCCGAACAGACAGGGCCTAAGGAGTGGCGTGCGCACCATCAACCGCAGGGAACTGGCACTGGCGGCGGCGCTGTCCGCCGTCGCGGGGTACGTCGATGCGGTCGCGTTCGTGCACCTCGGCGGTTACTTCGTCTCCTTCATGAGCGGTAACACCACGCAGATGTCGGCCTCGCTCGTGGACACCCTGACGGGTCCGGCGCTCAAGTGCTTGTCGATCATCCTGCTCTTCGTTGCGGGAGTGATGGCCGGAACAGTGATGCGACGGCTGACCCCTGCGGCGCATGGCCGGTCGTCGGTGATGATGTCGGTGTCGGTCACCCTCGGGGTGGCCGCGTTCTCCGGTTCGCTCTGGTCGGGTTACACGGCGTTGATGGTGGCAGCGGTCGCGATGGGCATGCTCAATTCGGTGTTCGAGAAGTCCGGCGAGGTCTCGGTCGGGCTGACCTACATGACCGGCACCCTGGTCAAGGCCGCTCAACGGCTGGTGGACGCGGCCTTCGGGGGAGAGCGTTGGGTGTGGGCACGGCACCTGCTGTTGTGGCTGGCGATGGCGGTGGGTGCGCTGATCGGTGCAGCCGTCTACCGGGGAATGGACCTGGGGTCGTTGTGGTTGCCGTTTGTGACGGTCACCTCGCTCACAGCCCTGGTCGTGTTCGTTCCCGCTGGTCAGATGAAGGCTCAGCGTTAGCAGCCCACCGTGAGCGGTTCGACCGGTCCTCCGCCGCCGGTACCTTGTCAGAGGGTGCCTCTAGCATTGCCGGGTACGCCTGCGGCGAACACCAAAGGCCGACGAAGTCGCAGCACAGACCCTGCATCGACAGTCGGCAACACCTGATTGACACGGAAAAGGACCACAGTGGCTGATCGCCTCATCGTGCGCGGAGCCCGCGAGCACAACCTGCGTGGCATCGACGTTGACCTGCCCCGCGAAAGCCTGATCGTTTTCACGGGGCTTTCCGGGTCCGGAAAATCGAGCCTGGCCTTCGACACCATCTTTGCCGAGGGCCAGCGTCGCTATGTCGAGTCGCTCTCGGCGTACGCGCGCCAGTTCCTCGGTCAGATGGACAAGCCCGACGTCGACTTCATCGAGGGACTCTCGCCCGCGGTGTCCATCGACCAGAAGTCGACCAACCGCAACCCGCGGTCCACGGTCGGCACCATCACGGAGGTCTACGACTACCTTCGTCTGCTCTACGCCCGCGCGGGCAAGGCCCACTGCCCCGAGTGTGGTTCAGCGATCGAGAAGCAGACCCCTCAGCAGATCGTCGACCAGGTGCTCGCGATGGAACAGGGCATCAAGTTCCAGGTGCTCGCGCCGGTGGTCCGCACCCGCAAGGGTGAGTTCGTCGACTTGTTCGGCACGCTCCAGACGCAAGGCTTTTCGCGGGCGAGGATCGACGGTGTCGTCTACCCGTTGACCGACCCCCCGAAGCTGAAGAAGCAGGAAAAGCACGACATCGAGGTCGTCGTCGACCGGCTCTCGGTGAAGGCCACCGCCAAGCAGCGTCTCACCGATTCGGTCGAGACCGCACTCGGGCTTGCCGATGGCGTCGTCGTGCTGGACTTCGTCGATCTGGAGGAGGACGACCCGGATCGGGAGCGTCGTTTCTCCGAGCGGATGGCCTGCCCGAACGGCCATCCGATCGCGATCGACGATCTCGAGCCACGGTCCTTCTCGTTCAACTCGCCCTACGGTGCGTGCCCGGATTGTGACGGTCTCGGGATCCGTAAGGAGGTCGACGAGGAACTCGTCGTCCCCGATGCCGATCTGTCGCTCGCAGACGGTGCCATCGCGCCGTGGTCGGGCGGTCACAACGCCGACTACTTCCTGCGTCTGCTCTCCGGTCTCGGCGACGAGATGGGCTTCGACACCAAGACCCCGTGGAAGAAGCTGCCGCTTAAGGCGCGGAAGGCGATTCTGAACGGTAGCGAGCATCAGGTGCACGTGCGGTTCCGCAACCGTTATGGCCGCACGCGTTCGTATTACACCGAGTTCGAGGGTGTGATGTCGTTCCTGCACCGGCGTATGGAGCAGACAGAGTCCGAGCAGATGAAAGACCGGTACGAGGGTTACATGCGCGACATCCCGTGCCCGGCGTGCGCCGGCGCGCGGTTGCGTCCGGAGATCCTGGCCGTCACGCTCGACCACCCCCGGTTCGGTGAGAAGTCGATCGCGGAGGTCTGTGCGCTGTCGGTGTCCGAGTGCGCCGACTACCTGTCCGACCTCAAGCTCGGCACCCGTGAGCAGGCCATCGCCGGTCGCGTGCTCAAAGAGGTGCAGTCGCGGATCACATTCCTACTCGACGTCGGTCTGGAGTACCTGTCGCTCTCGCGCGCCGCGGGGTCGCTCTCGGGCGGTGAGGCACAACGGATCCGCCTTGCCACCCAGATCGGTTCCGGCCTGGCCGGGGTGCTCTACGTCCTCGACGAGCCGTCGATCGGTCTGCACCAGCGCGACAACCGCCGGCTCATCGACACCCTCACGCGGTTGCGCAACCTGGGCAACACGCTGATCGTCGTCGAACACGACGAAGACACCATCCGGTCGGCGGACTGGATCGTCGACATCGGTCCGTACGCAGGTGAACACGGCGGTCGGGTCGTGCACAGCGGTAGCTATGAGGATCTGCTCAAGAACGAGGAATCGCTCACCGGCGCGTACCTGTCCGGACGAGAGTTCCTCGAGGTCCCCGCCATCCGCAGACCCATCGACCGCAAACGGCAACTGACCGTGGTCGGCGCGCGGGAGCACAACCTTCAGGGCATCGACGTGGTGTTCCCGCTCGGTGTGCTCACCGCGGTCACCGGGGTGTCGGGCTCGGGTAAATCGACGCTCGTGAACGACATCCTGGCCACGGTGATGGCGAACAAGCTCAACGGCGCCCGTCAGGTGCCCGGCCGGCACACCCGCATCAACGGTATGGACAACCTCGACAAGCTCGTGCGGGTCGACCAATCGCCGATCGGTCGCACCCCGCGGTCCAACCCGGCGACCTACACCGGTGTGTTCGACAAGATCCGCACCCTGTTCGCCGCGACCACCGAGGCGAAGGTGCGTGGCTACCAGCCGGGCCGGTTCTCGTTCAACGTCAAGGGCGGCCGCTGTGAGGCATGTACCGGCGAGGGCACCATCAAGATCGAGATGAACTTCCTGCCCGACGTGTACGTCCCGTGCGAGGTCTGCCACGGCGCGCGCTACAACCGCGAGACGCTGGAAGTGCACTACAAGGGCAAGACCATCTCCGAGGTCCTGGACATGCCGATCGAGGAGGCCGTCGACTTCTTCGAGGCGATCACCTCGATCCACCGGTACCTCAAAACGCTCAACGACGTCGGCCTCGGCTACGTCCGACTCGGGCAGCCTGCTCCGACCCTGTCCGGTGGCGAGGCGCAGCGCGTGAAACTGGCCGCCGAACTCCAGAAGCGGTCGACAGGACGCACCGCGTACGTGCTCGACGAGCCGACGACCGGTCTGCACTTCGAGGACATCCGCAAGCTGCTCAAGGTGATCAACGGTCTGGTCGACAAGGGCAACTCCGTGATCGTCATCGAGCACAACCTCGACGTCATCAAGACCGCCGACTGGGTCATCGACATGGGACCAGAGGGTGGATCCGGCGGCGGCACTGTTGTCGCCGAAGGCACACCCGAGGACGTTGCAGCGGTGCCGGCCAGCCACACCGGCCGCTTCTTGGCGGACATACTCACGCCCGCCGAAGCCGCGACACCCGTGAAGGCGAAACGCAAAGCTCCCGCACGAAAGGCGGTTGCGAAGCAAACTGGACGTAAGCGAGCAGTCGCCGCGAGCTGAGCCAGCCACCCGGATCGCGCACCAACTCTAGGAGCCAGTACATGGTCGACATGAAACCCCGTAGCCGCACCGTCACCGACGGCATCACCGCTGCTCCCAGTCGCGGCATGCTCCGCGCGGTCGGCATGGGCGACGAGGACTGGGACAAACCCCAGATCGGCATCGGTAGCTCGTGGAACGAGATCACCCCGTGCAACCTGTCCCTCGACCGACTCGCGCAGGCCGCCAAAGAGGGTGTGCACGCCGGTCTCGGGTACCCGCTGCAGTTCGGCACCATCTCGGTGTCCGACGGCATCTCGATGGGGCACGAGGGGATGCACTTCTCGCTGGTGTCGCGCGAGGTGATCGCCGACTCGGTCGAGACTGTGATGCAAGCCGAGCGTCTCGACGGATCGGTCCTGCTGGCCGGTTGCGACAAGTCGCTTCCGGGGATGTTGATGGCCGCCGCCCGGCTCGACCTGGCGTCGGTGTTCCTCTACGCGGGCACCATCGCGCCGGGTTGGGTCAAGCTCAGCGACGGCTCCGAACGCGACGTCACGCTGATCGACGCCTTCGAGGCAGTCGGCGCCTGCCGGGCCGGCAAGATGTCCGAGGACGACCTCGGTCGCATCGAACGTGCCATCTGTCCCGGTGAGGGTGCTTGCGGCGGGATGTACACCGCCAACACGATGGCCTCGATCGCAGAAGCGCTGGGGATGAGCCTGCCTGGCTCGGCCTCGCCGCCGGCAGCCGACCGTCGTCGTGACGCGTTCGCCCATCGCTCCGGTGAGGCGGTCGTCAACCTGATCCGTCAGGGCATCACCACCCGCGACATCATCACCAAGGCAGCGCTCGAGAACGCCATCACGATCACCATGGCACTCGGTGGTTCGACCAACGCCGTGCTGCATCTGCTGGCGATCGCGAGCGAGGCCGAGGTCGAACTGCATCTCGACGATTTCAACAAGATCGGCGACCGTACCCCGCACCTCGGCGACCTCAAACCGTTCGGCCGTTACGTCATGAACGACTTCGATCGGTACGGCGGCATCCCTGTGATCATGAAGGCGCTGCTCGATGCCGGCTTGCTGCACGGCGATGCGCTGACCGTCACCGGCAAGACCCTCGCCGAGAATCTGGGTGAGATGGACATCGCGCCGCTCGACGGCAAGGTCATCCGGGCTCTGGACAACCCCATCCACAAAACCGGGGGCATCACCGTGCTTCGTGGCTCGCTGGCGCCGGAGGGTGCGGTGGTCAAGTCAGCCGGCTTCGACGCCGATACCTTCGAGGGCCCCGCGCGGGTCTTCGAACGCGAGCAGGGTGCGCTGGCCGCACTGGCAGACGGCGTCATCAAAGCGGGCGACGTGGTGGTCATCCGCTACGAGGGCCCGAAGGGTGGTCCGGGTATGCGGGAGATGCTGGCCATCACGGGCGCGATCAAGGGTGCGGGACTGGGCAAAGACGTCCTGCTGCTGACCGACGGCCGTTTCTCCGGTGGCACGACCGGTCTGTGCATCGGTCACATCGCACCCGAGGCGTCCGACGGGGGACCGGTGGCGTTCATCCGTGACGGCGACACCATCCGGGTGGACATCGCCGGCCGCTCGCTCGATCTGCTCGTCGACGACGAGGAACTCGAGGCGCGCAAGCAGGACTGGCAACCGCTGGACCACAAATATCAGCGTGGCGTGCTCTCGAAGTACGCGAAGCTCGTCCGTTCAGCGTCGGTGGGCGCAGTCACCCACTGACCCTCCGGGACCTCCGATTTTGGTGGCTTCTGGCGAGAAAAAGCCCAGGTCGCGTTCGCCAAAAGCCACCAATTCCGGGTCAGACGGGGCCGGTCTGCTTCTCGCCGGGTCCCTGGCCGGGCTCGTCCGGGTGTGCGCTGGCCTCGCGGAACGCCAGTTGCAGGCTCTTGAGTCCGTCGCGCAGAGCCGACGCGTGGATGCCGAGATCGGGCACCGACGCCTGAATCAACCCGGCCAGTGCGGTGATCAGCTTGCGGGCTTCATCGAGGTCGAGATGCGGACTCGTCGACGGGTCGGCCTCAGACAACCCGAGTTTCTCGGCTGCCGCGCTCATCAGCATCACTGCGGACCGCGTGATCACCTCGATCGCCGGGATTTCGGCCAGGTCACGCACGTCAGGCTCGGAATTCATGTTTTCCGTCATGCCTGTTAGACTTTCATTCACGACCGCCCTGGCTCACGCCGGGGTTGCAAGTGGAGGTCACACTCCCACCGCTCGACGTCGATGCGTTCGCAAGAACCATACGAGAAGTTGAACGGTCCGGTTTTGTCGCCGGAGATACCGCACCGCGGAATATCTCCGGTGGTCTCCGAGTTGGAGGCTGTGATCGCTGTGATGCGATAGGTGACATGAACCGGTCGGTGTGGGCCCCGTCGATGACACTCATCGATCCGGGGCCTTTTCGCTGAGGATCTGTCTCACCAGTTGCGGCTGCGGTCACACTGAAAACGTCTGCCACGCAGGAACCACCTACGTACGCGGACACAAATGAGGAGGCCCCATCAGCACTGAGACTCGTATCAATGAGCGTATCCGCGTACCTGAGGTCCGGCTTGTCGGACCCAACTCGGAGCAGGTCGGCATCGTCCGTGTGGAAGATGCCCTGCGCTTGGCAATCGAGGCCGATCTCGATCTGGTCGAGGTGGCCCCGAACGCCCGCCCTCCGGTCTGCAAGATCATGGACTACGGCAAGTTCAAATACGAGGCGGCACAGAAGCAGCGCGAATCGCGTCGCAACCAGCAGATGACCGTCATCAAGGAGCAGAAGCTCCGCCCGAAGATCGACGACCACGATTACGAGACCAAAAAGGGTCACGTCATCCGCTTCCTCGAAGCCGGGTCGAAGGTCAAGGTGACGATCATGTTCCGCGGACGCGAGCAGTCGCGACCTGAGCTCGGTTACCGACTGTTGCAGCGCCTCGGCGCCGACGTCGGGGACTTCGGCTTCGTCGAGACCTCTGCCAAGCAAGACGGCCGCAACATGACCATGGTCCTGGCCCCGCACAAGGGCGCCAAGACCAAAGCGCAAGCCCAGAAAACCCACCCCCCGCAAGAGGCACATCCGCGCCCCGCACCGGGCCCGGCCGGCGAAGCGAAGCCAGACTCAGGAACGGCCCCGGCCGCTCCCACGAGCTGATCGCACTCACAGGTCGACGACACAGGAAGGCATTTCCATGCCCAAGAGCAAAACCCACAAGGGAACCGCGAAGCGTTTCAAGGTGACCGGCAGCGGCAAGATCGTGCGCCAGCGGGCGAATCGTCGCCACTTGATGGAGCACAAGCCCACCAAGCGAACCCGTCGACTCGATGGCACCGTCGTCGTTTCTGAAAAAGATGTTCCCCGCATCAAGCGGTTGCTGAACATCTGATTGCGCTTCGAACCAGTCCACCCTGCTACCGGTTCCCGGTGGCCAATTACTAAGAGGTAAATCAAGACATGGCACGCGTAAAAAGGGCAGTGAACGCCCAGAAGAAGCGTCGTTCAACCCTGGAGGCTTCCAAGGGTTACCGCGGACAGCGTTCGCGGCTCTACCGCAAGGCCAAAGAGCAGCAGCTCCACTCGCTGACCTACGCCTACCGCGACCGCCGCGCCCGCAAGGGTGAGTTCCGCAAGCTGTGGATCTCGCGGATCAACGCTGCGGCCCGGGCCAACGACATCACCTACAACCGCTTCATCCAGGGTCTGAAGATCGCTGGTGTCGAGGTCGACCGCAAGATCCTCGCCGAGATCGCCGTGAGCGATCCCGAGGCCTTCACCGGTCTGGTTGCTGTTGCCAAGAAGGCCCTGCCTTCGGACGTCAACGCTCCGGCCGCCTGATCGAGCCCGCCATAAACATCCCCGCGCCGGACGTTCTCACCGAACGTTCGGCGCGGGTTGTTTCGTATGCAAAGCTGCATCGCTCTGCAGGCCGACGTAAGGCCGGGACCTTCTTGGCCGAAGGGGCGAACGCAGTCGAGTCGGCGCTGGCCACTCGGCGCGCGCAGGTGGTGCTCGCCACCGAAGACGCCCTCTTCCGGTACCCCGAACTGATCGCAACCGCCGCGGGCGGTGGGGTCGAGGTGGTCCGAATCTCCGACGGCGCCGTCGCCAAGCTCGCCGAGACGATCACCAGCGCCGGCCTCTTCGTGGTCTGCGATCTGCTCGATGTGCCGATGGGTGCGGTATTGGAGAGCAATCCGCGACTGTTGGCGGTTCCCGTCGAGATGACCGATCCGGGTAATGCCGGGACCCTCATCAGGACGGCGGATGCCATGGGTGCCGACGCCGTCATCCTCGCCGGCGACAGCGTCGACCCCCACAACGGCAAGAGCGTGCGGTCCACCGCCGGCAGTGTGTTCCACATCCCGATCGCCCGGGAACGTGACACCGATGAGGTGCTCGCCGCGCTCAGCGCAGCCGGGGTGGCGATCTGCGCGACCGCAGGTGACGGCGAGCTGAGTCTGCCCGATGCTGCGGAAGTGCTCGCGGGCCCGACGGCCTGGCTTTTCGGGAACGAAGCCCACGGACTGTCCCCACAGGTCCTGGCCCGGGCCGATCACCGGATCTCCATTCCCATCCGCGGTCGAGCGGAGAGCCTCAACCTCGCCGCGGCGGCAGCGATCTGCCTCTATGCCAGCGCCGATGCTCGAGGCCGGGTCGACTACCCTCGAACCGGATCAAGCCCGATCCGCTGAGCCTTACTTCAGCCCAGAAGTCACATACCTTAGGAGTTACCGCAGCCGTGGCCGACGTCGACGACCAGACACTGGCGACCGCAGTTGATGCTGCCGTCGCGGCTTTCTCTGATGCCGCGACCTTGCCGGAACTCGCGGTCGCGAAGACCGAGCATCAGGGTGACAAGTCGCCCATCGCGCTCGCCCGTCGCGAGCTCGCTTCGCTGCCCAAAGAGAAGAAGGCCGAGGTCGGCAAGCTGGTCAACGTTGCCCGAGGTCAGGTGCAGAAGGCGTACGACGAGCGACTCGCGGCACTGACCGCCGAGCGTGATGCCGCAGTGCTGATTGCCGAGGCCATCGATGTCACGCTGCCCACCTCCCGCCGCCCGATCGGTGCGCGCCATCCGATCACGGTGATCGGTGATCAGGTCGCCGACGTCTTCGTCGGGATGGGCTGGGAGATCGCCGAGGGCCCCGAGGTGGAGACCGAGCATTTCAATTTCGATGCACTGAACTTCCTGCCCGATCATCCCGCCCGGTCCATGCAGGACACCTTCTACATCGCGCCGCCGGAGTCGCGGCAGGTGCTGCGCACGCACACCTCACCGGTGCAGGTACGCGCGATGCTGTCGCGCGAGTTGCCGATCTACGTCGCGTGTCCCGGACGTACGTTCCGGACCGATGAGCTCGATGCCACCCATACGCCGGTCTTCCATCAGGTGGAGGGCCTCGCGGTGGACAAGGGCCTGACGATGGCCCATCTGCGGGGCACCCTCGACCACTTCGCGAAGGCGCTCTTCGGTCCGGAGACCGTCACGCGGATGCGACCGAGCTATTTCCCGTTCACCGAACCGTCGGCCGAGGTCGACGTCTGGTTCACCGGCAAAAAAGGTGGGGCCGGCTGGGTCGAGTGGGGCGGCTGCGGCATGGTCCACCCGAACGTGTTGCGGGCCAGCGGTATCGACCCCGAGGTCTATTCCGGATTCGCTTTCGGGATGGGGCTCGAGCGCACCCTGCAGTTTCGCAACGACCTGCCGGACATGCGCGACATGGTCGAGGGCGACATCCGCTTCACCGTGCCTTTCGGTCCGGGTGCCTGAGCGTTCACCAAGCCTGAGTCCGCAGAACAAACGAAAGAGCTGAGTTTCCAGTGCAACTAGCGCAGTCGTGGCTGACCGAGATCCTGCAACACGGCACACCCGGCTGGACAAAGCCGTCGGCAGAAATCGATGACGCCTTCGTGCGGGTCGGATTCGAGATCGAAGAGATCACGCCGTTGCCGGTCATCACCGGACCGTTGGTCGTCGGCCGCGTCGAGCACATCGAGCAGCTCACCGAGTTCAAGAAGCCGATCCGGTTCTGCCAGGTCGACGTGGGTGAATCCGAACCCCGCGGAATCGTCTGCGGTGCACAGAACTTCACCGAAGGTGACCTGATCGTTGCAGCGTTGCCCGGTAGCGTCCTGCCCGGTGACTTCGCGATCGCCGCACGCAAGACGTACGGGAAGACCTCCGACGGCATGATCTGTTCGGTGTCCGAGATGGGGATCGGCAACGATCACAGTGGGATCCTGGTCCTGCCGCCCGACATCGCAGCGCCAGGCACCGACGCTCGCGAGGTGCTCGGGCTCGACGACACGGTCATCGACGTCAACGTCACTCCTGACCGGGGCTATGCGTTCTCCGCACGTGGACTGTCGCGCGAACTGGCCTGTAGCTTCGACCTGCCGTTCGTCGATCCGGCGACGGCGCCATCGATCCGGACCAGCGTCGGCGATGCCGGGTGGCGCGTTCACCTCGACCCCGAGTCGGGCGCGACTCGTTACTGCGCCCTCGTGGTGCGCGGCATCGATCCGTCGGCGCCAAGTCCTTGGTGGATGACGAAGCGGCTCATGCTGTCCGGAGTTCGGCCGATCTCGGCGGCGGTCGACATCACCAACTACGTGATGCTCGAGCTGGGTCAGCCGTTGCATGCGTTCGATGCGGACAAGGTTTCCGGCGACGTCCGGGTTCGCCGTGCGAACGCGGGGGAGAAGCTGACGACACTCGACGGTGCCACGCGCACGCTCGATCCGGAAGATGTCGTCATCACCGACGACAGTGGTCCGATTGCTCTCGCCGGGGTGATGGGCGGCGCCGCGACAGAAATCGGTACACAGAGCGCGGACGTGTTGCTCGAGGCCGCGACCTTCGACCCGGTCGCGGTGTTCCGTACCGCCAAACGGCACCGATTGACCAGCGAGGCGAGCAAACGATTCGAGCGGGTCGTCGACCCGAAGGTGACCGACGTCGCAGTGCTGCGCGCCGCCCAGCTGCTCGTCGAGATCTGCGGGGGCACCGTCGAATCGACCTACACAGACGCGGGGTCGGTACCACCGCCCGCAACGGTGTTGATGGCAGAGCGGGCACCGTCGGCGACGGCCGGGATCGACTATCCGGTCGGCGTCGCCCAGCAGCGGCTGGTCCAGGTCGGCGCGTCCGTCGAGGCCGCAGGCGACATGCTCACCGTGACCCCGCCGAGCTGGCGTCCCGACCTACGGCAGAGCGCCGATCTCGTCGAAGAGGTGCTGCGACTCGAGGGCTACGAGAACATCCCCGTCCGGCTGCCGTCGGCGCCGGGTGGTCGCGGTCTGGCCCCACGCCAGATACGGCGCCGCAGCGTCGGTCGCAGCCTGGCGCTGTCCGGATATGTCGAGGTCCTGCCGTACCCGTTCATGCCCGCTGGTGTGTTCGACCTGTGGAACCTGCCCGCGGATGACCCACGCCGCGCGGCGGTCACGGTGCTCAACCCTCTCGAGACCGATCGGCCGGAGCTGAACACGACGCTGCTGCCGGGATTGCTCGAGATGGTCGGCCGCAATCTGGCTCGTGGGCAACGCGATCTATCGATGTACACCATCGGGCAGGTGGTACTCGGAGGCGGCAACGTGCGTCCGGTCCCGCAGTTGCCGGTGGACCGTCGGCCGTCCGCGGATCAAATAGCCGAATTGGTGGAATCGCTTCCCGCGCAACCGCTGCACGTCGCTGCAGTACTGACCGGGCTACGGGAGCCGGCCGGGCCCTGGGGCAAGGGCCGTGCCGCCGACACCACCGACATCTTCGACGCCGTCTCCATCATCGGGCAGGCCGCGGGCGTCGAACTCCGGCTGCAGTCGGCTGGAGAACTGCCGTGGCACCCGGGCCGATGCGCCCAGATCCTCGCCGGTGACACCGTCGTCGGCTGGGCAGGTGAACTGCATCCGGCGGTATTGGAGAAGTCGCATCTGCCCGCGCGTTCGCTGGCCCTGGAGATCGATCTCAATGCCGTCCCGGTGAACTCAGAACTCGTGTCTCCGCGGATCTCGCCGTACCCGCCTGTGCTGCAGGACCTCGCGGTGGTCGTCGATGCCGAGGTGGCCGCCGAAGACGTCCGATCCGCACTGCGTGAGGGAGCGGGGGACCTGCTCGAGAGCATCGGTCTGTTCGACGTCTTCACCGGTGAACAGGTCGGAAAGGGACGCAAGTCGCTCACCTTCTCGCTGCGCTTCCGTGCGTCGGACCGCACTCTCACGGAGGACGAGGCCACTGCCGCCCGCGACGCCGCCCTGGCGAGAGCGACGTCGGTGGTCGGAGCTCAGATGCGCGGCTGAGCGTCTGCGGTACCGGCGTGATCGCGCATGTCGCCTCCCGATGATGTGCTGTTCTGGCGAACAAATGCCCAGGTCGGGTTCGCCAAAGGGGCCCACTATCGGGGGTCAGGGGGTCGTGCGGCGCAGGGTCGCGGAGCCGAGACCGAGCGCGAGTGCTGAGAAGGCGACCACCACAGCAAGATCTCGCCACATTGCGGCTGTCGCGGCCGGATGTTCCGCGACCTGCTGCAGGGCGTCGACGGCATAGGTGAGCGGCAGGACGTTGCTGATCCACTCGAGCCAGTTCGCCATCTGATCACGTGCGACGAACAGGCCGCACAGCAGGATCTGCGGTATGACGACCACGGGAATGAACTGGACGGCCTGGAACTCGGTACGGGCGAAAGCCGAGAAGAACAACCCCAGTGCGACACCGAGGACGGCGGCCAGGACCGCTATCAGTACCACCCAGAGTGGATTGCCCGCAGTGTCGAGATCGAGCACCCAGAACGCCAGCGCGCTCGCGAGGGCCGCTTGGGTGGCCGCGGCGAGGGAGAATGCCGCGCCGTAGCCGGCGAGGAGATCCAGTTTGCCGAGCGGCGTCGTGAGAAGCCGCTCGAGCGTACCCGAGGTTCGCTCGCGAACCATCGCGATGGAAGTGGTGATGAACATCAGGACAAAGGGCAGCAGGCCGAGCATGGTCAGGCCCACCGTGTCGAACATCGTGGTCCCCGGCCGGGGACCGGGCTGCGGGTCGAACATGAAGTACAGCAACACCATCAGCACGCACGGCACCACCAGGATCATCGCGACCGTGCGACGATCGTCGAGAAGCTGGCGCAGAATTCGGACCGTCGTCGACCAGAAGACACCGACGTGCATCAGGCGACCTCTTCGGTGATGAGTTGCAGGAAGGCCTTTTCGAGGTTGTCCTGCGCGGTGCGAGCACGCAGTTCGGCGGGCGTCAGTGCAGCCAGGATCAGACCCTCGCGCATGAGAATCAGGTTGTCGCACCGATCTGCCTCGTCCATCACATGACTCGAGACCAACAGTGTGGTGCCGTGCGCGGCGAGATCGTGAAACCGGTTCCACAGGTCCTCTCGAAGCAGGGGGTCGAGGCCTACCGTCGGCTCATCCAGAATGAGGAGATCAGGCGAGCCGACCAGCGCGCAGGCGATCGACACCCGGCTACGTTGACCGCCTGAGAGGTCGAGTGTCTTGCGGCCTTCGAGTGCTGTCAGACCCACGGCGTCGAGGGCATCGCCCACACCGGCCCGGTTGCCATACAGATCGGCGAAGTATCGGATGTTCTGCCCGACCGTCAGATCCGTGTAGACCGATGGAGCCTGGGTGACGTAGCCGACCGAGCGACGTAGCGCCGTGTCGCCGGCGGGCCGGCCGAGCACGGTCACCGAACCCGAGCTGATGCGTTGGGTTCCCACGATGGACCTCATGAGTGTCGTCTTGCCGCACCCGGAAGGACCGAGGAGTCCCGTGATCGAACCGGCCGGAACCAGGAGGTCGAGACCGTGCAACACCGCGGTGCCTCCCCGGCGGACCGTCAATGCGTCGACGACGATCGCAGCTGAAGCTGTCATCGACAATTAATACCGCGAAGCGTCGGTGGACGTCTGGAGTAGCGATCAGGACCCCGAAAATGAATGAACTTGCGACCGGGTGCATAATGAAACACATGATCGTGTCAGTGGCAGTCGCCGGCGCCAGCGGGTACGCAGGGGGAGAAATTCTCCGCCTGCTGCTCGGCCACCCCAAGTTCGCCAGCGGCGAATTGCGTATCGGAGCGTTGACCGCGGGGTCCAACGCCGGATCGCTACTGGGTGCCCATCATCCCCACCTGCTTCCACTCGCGGAAAGGGAACTCGAGGAGACGACCACCGACGTCCTCTCGGGGCACGATGTGGTCTTCCTCGGACTACCGCATGGTAGCTCCGGGCCGGTGGCCGACGCCTTGCCGCCCGCCACCCTCGTCATCGACTGCGGTGCTGACTTCCGCCTGCAGGAGAGCGCGGAGTGGGAGAAGTACTACGGCGGGACCCACGCCGGAACTTGGCCGTACGGCCTGCCCGAGTTGCCCGGTAATCGGGAGGTCCTGTCAGGGGCCGCGCGGATCGCGGTTCCGGGCTGCTATCCCACGGTCAGCACGCTGGCCCTGCTTCCCGCGGTTGCCGCGGGCATCGTCAGCCCTGCGATCACCATCGTCGCGGTCAGTGGCGCCTCAGGTGCCGGTCGGTCCCCGAAGGTGGATCTGCTGGCAGCGGAGGTGATCGGTTCGGCCAGGGCGTACGGGGTCGGAGGTATGCACCGGCACACGCCCGAGATCATCCAGAACCTCTCGGCAGTGGCGAACAGCCCCGTCAACGTGTCGTTCACCCCGGTGCTGGCGCCGATGGCCCGCGGGATTCTCGCGACGTGCACCGCCCCGACCACGGTGACCACAGCGGAAGCTCGCGCAGTATACGAAAAGGCCTATGCCGACGAGCCTTTCGTGACCCTGCTGCCCGAAGGGCGACTGCCTGCCACCGGATCGGTGATCGGCTCCAATGCGATCCAGCTCAGCGTCGCCGTCGACGAACGGTCCGGGACCCTGATCGCGGTGGGTGCCATGGACAACCTGACGAAAGGCACGGGCGGCGGCGCCGTGCAGTCGATGAACCTGGCCCTGGGCTGGGGAGAAACCGAAGGCCTGAGCACTGTGGGAGTGGCGCCGTGAGCGAGCAGAAGGAAGACGTGGCGGCGAACTGGCGTGAGGTTGCAGACGGGCACCGGATGACGCATCTGCAGGGCGTCACCGCGCCGCTGGGATTTCGGGCGGCCGGTATCGCCGCGGGCATCAAGGCCAGCGGAAAAGCTGACCTGGCACTGGTGTTCAACGAAGGACCCGAGTATGCGGCGGCGGGAGTCTTCACCGCGAACAAGGTCAAGGCGGCGCCTGTGCTGTGGAGTCAGCAGGTGCTGACCACCGGACGCCTGCGCGCCGTCGTGCTCAACTCCGGCGGTGCGAACGCCTGCACCGGCCCCGGTGGGTTCCAGGACACCCACGCCACGGCGGAAGCTCTCGCGGCGGCGATCAGCGATTGGGGCACCGAAACCGGTGCACTCGAAGTCGCGGTCTGCTCGACAGGCTTGATCGGCGACCGGCTTCCCATGGACAAGGTCCTCGCCGGGGTGACCGAGATCGTTCACGAGATGGGCGGCGGGATGTCGGGCGGCACCGATGCGGCGCACGCGATCATGACCACCGACACCGTGCCGAAACAGTCGGCTTTTCACCACACCGCAGGGTGGAACGTCGGCGGGATGGCCAAAGGTGCCGGAATGATGGCGCCATCGCTGGCGACGATGCTCAGCGTGATCACCACGGACGCGGCGGTGACCGCCGACCAACTCGATCATGCCCTGCGTGCCGCGACGTCGCTGACGTTCGACCGGCTCGACGTCGACGGGTCCTGTTCGACCAACGACACCGTCCTGCTGCTGAGCTCGGGCGCCAGCGAGGTGACGCCGAGTCAGGACGAGCTGAACGAGGCCGTCCGGCTGGTGTGCGATGACCTTGCGACGCAACTGCAGGCCGACGCCGAGGGTGTGACCAAACGTGTCGTCGTGACCGTGACCGGTGCGACCTCGAACACCGATGCGCTCGCGGCAGCGCGGACGATTGCGCGGGACAGCCTGGTCAAGACCGCGTTGTTCGGCTCCGACCCCAACTGGGGTCGCGTTCTCGCGGCAGTCGGAATGGCTCCGGTCGAACTCGATCCCGACCGGATCTCCGTACGTTTCAACGGCTATCCGGTCTGCGAGAACGGGACCGGGGTCCCCGGTGCCCGTGACGCCGACCTGTCGGGCGTCGACATCGACCTCACCGTCGACCTCGGAATCGGTTCCGGCACGGCGTTCATCCGGACCACGGACCTGTCGCACGCGTATGTCGAAGAGAACTCGGCCTACTCGTCATGAGTGAACCGGCAACACTGACCGCGCTCGAGAAAGCGCACGTCCTGGCCGAGGCACTCCCGTGGCTGAAACGCTTCTCCGGCAAGGTGATCGTCGTCAAGTACGGCGGTAACGCCATGATCGATGACGAACTCAAGGCCGCTTTCGCCGAGGACATGGTTTTCCTGCGTACCTGCGGGATCCACCCGGTGGTCGTTCACGGAGGTGGTCCCCAGATATCGGCGATGCTGAAACGTCTGGACATGACCGGTGAGTTCCGTGGCGGCTTCCGCGTGACCACGCCCGAGGTGATGGATGTCGTACGCATGGTGCTCTTCGGCCAGGTCGGGCGTGAACTCGTCGGCCTCATCAACGCACACGGTCCCTACGCAGTGGGCATCTCGGGCGAGGACGCGCACCTGTTCACCGCCACCCGTCGTTCGGTACTGGTAGACGGCGAGGCCACCGACATCGGACTGGTCGGAGATGTCACCACCGTCAATCCGGCTGCGGTCACCGACCTGATCGCCGCCGGCCGCATCCCGGTCGTGTCGACGATCGCCCCCGACGCCGACGGCGTCGTCCACAACATCAACGCCGACACCGCGGCCGCGGCGCTGGCGCAGGCACTCGGCGCCGAGAAGCTGGTGATGCTCACCGACGTCGAAGGTCTCTACACCGACTGGCCGGACCGCGGGTCGCTCGTCTCCGAGATCGGTACCACCGCGCTGGCCGAGCTGTTGCCCCGACTCGACGCCGGCATGGTGCCGAAAATGGAGGCATGTCTGCGAGCAGTCGCGGGTGGCGTCCGACGAGCGCACGTGATCGATGGCCGCACAAAGCATTCGACACTGCTCGAGCTCTTCACCACCGAGGGCAACGGAACGATGGTCGTACCGGATTCCGACCAGATCATTCCCGGCGCCTACGGCGAGAAACCCCCGATCGAGGAACAATCATGACCAACCCGACAGACCCGACGACCATCATGCAGGACCGGTGGACATCGTCTTTGATGAACAACTACGGCACCCCCAAGGTGGCGTTGCGCTCGGGATCAGGTGCGGTGCTGACGGGTGTCGACGGGCGCGAGTACCTCGACCTACTCGGTGGTATTGCCGTCAACATCCTCGGACACGGCAACCAGGCGATCATCGATGCCGTCACCCAGCAGCTCTCCACCCTCGGGCACACCTCGAACATGTATCTCAACGAGCCCTCGATCGCACTCGCGGAGGCATTGTTGTCGCGGTGGGGGGTGCCGGGCCGGGTGTTCTTCTGCAACTCCGGGGCCGAGGCCAACGAGGCGGCCTTCAAGATCGCGCGCCGCACGGGGCGGCCGGAGATCATCGCCGCCGAGCAAGCCTTCCACGGCCGGACGATGGGTGCCCTGGCGCTGACCGGGCAGCCCGCGAAGCGCACGCCGTTCGAACCGCTGCCTGCCGGCGTGCGGCACGTTCCTTACGGCGACATCGACGCGATGGCAGCGGTGATCGGCCCGCAGACCGCCGCGGTGATCCTCGAGCCGATCATGGGGGAGGGCGGCGTTGTCACCCCGCCCGCGGACTACCTCGCCGCGGTCCGCAGGCTCACCACCGCCCACGGTGCGTTGTTCATCCTCGATGAGGTGCAGACCGGGATCGCCCGTACCGGAACGTTTTACGCGCATCAGGCGGCAGGCATCACCCCGGACGTGATGACGCTGGCCAAGGGCCTCGGTGGCGGATTGCCCATCGGTGCAGTGCTGGCCACGGGCCCTGCGGCGGATCTGCTCGAACCCGGCCAGCACGGCACGACGTTCGGTGGGAACCCGGTGTGTGCCTCGGCGGCGCTCGCGGTCATCGAGCAGGTCGACACGCTCGGGTTGGCCGATCACGCCGCGAAGCTCGGTAAACACATCACGTCCTCGATCGAGGATCTCGACCATCCGTTGATCTCGCAAACCAGGGGATCGGGGCTACTCCTCGGGATCGTCCTGACCGAGGCGATCGCGGCGGCGACCGAGGCGGCGGCGCGCGAGCGGGGCTTCCTCATCAACGCACCCGCCCCCGACGTCCTGCGGCTGGCGCCGCCGCTGATCCTCACCGAGGAACAAGCGACCGGATTCATCGAGGCGTTGCCCGCCATCCTCGATGCCGCGAAGCAGGCGATCTCATGACCCGTCATTTCCTCCGCGACGACGATCTGTCCCCGGACGAGTTGACCCGCGTGCTCGAGCTGGCAGCGCAATGCAAACGGGATCCCTTCGGGCACAAGCCGCTTGCCGGCCCGAAAGGCGTCGGGGTCATCTTCGACAAGAACTCCACCCGCACGCGGTTCTCCTTCGAGGTGGGTATCGCCCAACTCGGCGGACACGCCGTTGTCGTCGACGGCAAGGCCACCCAGTTGGGCCGCGAGGAAACCCTGGCCGACACCGGCCGGGTGCTGTCGCGGTATGTGGAGGCAGTCGTGTGGCGGACCTACGGTCAGGACCGCCTCGAAGAGATGTCGTCGGCCGCCACCATCCCGGTGGTCAACGCGTTGTCCGACGATTTCCATCCGTGCCAGATCCTCGCCGATCTGCAGACCATCGCCGAACACAAAGGCGCGCTCGAAGGCCTGACCCTGACCTACCTCGGCGACGGTGCCAACAACATGGCGCATTCGCTGATGCTCGGTGGGGTCAATGCCGGAATGCATGTCCGGATCAGTGCGCCCGAGGGATTCACGCCCGACGACGTCTTCGTCGGGTATGCGCGGGATCGGGCGGAGCTGACCGGCGGTAGCGTCCAGATCGTCGGCGATCCAAGTGAAGCCGCCGCTGGGGCTGACGTGCTGGTCACCGACACGTGGACGTCGATGGGGCAGGAGGGCGACGGTAAGGACCGCGTGGCCCCGTTCCGGCCCTATCAGATCAATGCCGAGTTGGTTGCGCTCGCCGATCCCGAGGCCATCGTGATGCACTGCCTGCCTGCGCATCGCGGTGAGGAGATCACCGACGAGGTCCTCGACGGGCCGCGCAGCGTGGTCTACGACGAGGCGGAGAACCGCTTGCACGCGCAGAAGGCGATCCTCATCTGGCTTCTGGAACAACAATGACCACCAGGGCCGGACGGCAGGCTCGGATCATCGCATTGCTGGCCGGCCGGCAGGTGCACAGCCAGACGCAACTGCAGGGCCTGCTGGCCGATGACGGAGTGGAAGCCACCCAGGCGACCCTGTCCCGAGATCTCGATGAGCTGGGTGCGGTGAAGTTGCGAGCCCCGGACGGTGGCACGGGCATCTACGTCATCCCGGAAGACGGTTCTCCGGTGCGGGGGGTGACCGGGGGCACCGACAGGCTGTCCAAGCTGCTCACCGAGTTGCTCGTCTCCGTCGATTCGAGCGGCTCCATGGCGGTACTCCGGACACCACCGGGTGCGGCGCACTATCTGGCCAGTGCGCTGGACCGGGCCAGCCTGCCGGACGTTGTCGGCACCATCGCCGGGGACGACACCCTGTTCGTGTTGGCACGCGAACCTGTGACGGGTGCAGACCTTGCCGTGAGGTTAGAGGCGCTGGCATGAGATTCTGACCGTCAAACGAAGATTTCGCAGATCATCGATACTCAACAGTTGTACAACGAACAAAACAAGGAGTGACCCCCTCATGGCGGAGCGCGTAATCCTCGCGTACTCGGGCGGCCTGGACACCTCGGTGGCCATCAGCTGGATCGGTAAAGAGACCGGCAAGGAGGTGGTGGCCGTGGCCATCGACCTCGGTCAGGGTGGCGAGGACATGGAGGTGGTCCGTCAACGGGCCATCGATTGTGGCGCCGTCGAATCCGTGGTGGTCGACGCCCGTGACGAGTTCGCGGACGAATACTGCCTTCCGGCGATCACCAGCAACGCCCTTTACATGGACCGGTACCCGCTGGTGTCGGCGATCTCGAGGCCCCTGATCGCCAAGCATCTGGTGACCGCAGCACGCGATCACGGCGGCACCATCGTCGCGCACGGTTGTACCGGCAAGGGCAATGACCAGGTCCGCTTCGAGGTCGGATTCGGCTCGCTGGCACCCGAACTCGAGGTCATCGCGCCGGTTCGCGACTATGCCTGGACCCGGGAGAAGGCGATCAACTTCGCCGAAGAGAATGCGATCCCCATCAACGTCTCGAAGAAGTCGCCGTTCTCGATCGACCAGAACGTGTGGGGTCGCGCGGTGGAGACCGGATTCCTCGAGGATCTGTGGAACGCTCCCACCAAGGACGTCTACTCGTACACCGAGGACCCGACGATCAACTGGCAGGCCCCCGACGAGGTCATCATCAGCTTCGACAAGGGACGTCCGATCGCGATCGACGGTCGCCCGGTCAGCGTGCTGGAGGCGATCGTCGAACTGAACCGGCGCGCAGGCGCACACGGTGTCGGCCGGCTCGATGTCGTCGAAGACCGTCTGGTCGGTATCAAGAGCCGCGAGATCTACGAGGCACCCGGTGCCATGGTCCTGATCCGCGCCCACGAGGAGCTCGAGCACGTCACCCTCGAACGCGAACTCGGTCGCTACAAGCGGCACACCGATCAGAAATGGGCCGAGCTTGTCTATGACGGCCTCTGGTTCTCGCCGCTCAAGGCGTCGCTGGAAGCATTCGTCGACCACACCCAGGAGCACGTCACGGGCGACATCCGGTTGAACCTGCACGGGGGCCACATCGCGGTCACCGGTCGGCGCAGCCCGGAGTCGCTGTACGACTTCAACCTGGCCACCTACGACGAAGGCGACACGTTCGATCAGTCCGCTGCAAAGGGCTTCGTGCATCTGCACGGGTTGTCGTCGAAGATCTCCGCGAAGCGGGATCTGGCGTAGTGGCACCGCAGGCGTCGAACGAGGGGTCCGCCACCAACGAAGGCTCCCTCTGGGGAGGTCGCTTCGCGTCGGGGCCTGCGGACGCCATGGCGGCCCTGAGCAAGTCGACCCATTTCGACTGGGTGCTCGCGCCGTACGACATCCGCGCGTCCCAGGCCCACGCGAAGATCCTGCACAGAGCGGGCCTGCTGTCCGACGATGATCTGGCGACGATGCAGGACGGGCTCAGTCGGCTCGCGGACGACGTCCGCTCCGGCGCGTTCGGTCCGGCCGAGAGCGACGAGGACGTGCACGGCGCGCTCGAACGGGGCCTGATCGAACGGGTGGGCGCCGAGGTCGGGGGCCGGTTGCGGGCCGGTCGATCGCGAAATGATCAGGTGGCGACGCTGTTCCGGATGTGGCTGCGTGATGCGGTGCGAGCGGTGGCAACGGGCGTCCTCGACGTGGTCGATGCGCTGATCGCCCAGGCGAGCGCGCATCCGGATGCGGTCATGCCCGGCAAAACGCACCTGCAGGCCGCGCAGCCGGTGCTGCTGGCACACCATCTTCTGGCTCACGCGCATCCGCTGATCCGTGATGTGCAGCGACTCAAGGACTTCGACAAGCGTGCGGCAGTGTCGCCATACGGTTCGGGTGCGCTGGCAGGTTCCTCCCTGGGGCTGGACCCGGAGGCGATCGCTGCCGATCTCGGGTTCGACTCGGCGGCGGACAACTCGATCGATGCCACGTCGTCGCGAGACTTCGCGGCGGAGGCGGCGTTCGTGTTCGCCCTCATCGGCGTGGATTTGTCCAGGATGGCCGAAGAGGTGATCCTGTGGAGCACACCGGAGTTCGGGTACATCACGCTCGCCGACGCGTGGTCGACGGGCAGCTCGATCATGCCGCAGAAGAAAAACCCCGATGTCTCAGAACTGACGCGAGGCAAGTCCGGCCGTCTGATCGGCAACCTGACGGGGTTGCTCGCAACGCTCAAAGCGCAACCCTTGGCCTACAACCGGGACCTGCAGGAAGACAAAGAGCCGGTGTTCGATTCGGTGACACAGCTGCTGCTGTTGCTCCCCGCGATCGCCGGCCTGATCCGGACGCTCACATTCCACGAGCAGCGGATGGCCGAGCTCGCCCCTGCGGGCTTCACGCTCGCCACCGATATCGCGGAGTGGCTGGTGAGGGCGGGCGTTCCCTTCCGGGTGGCGCATGAGGTCGCAGGCGCATGCGTACGGGTTGCCGAAGAACACGGGGTCGGATTGCCCGATCTCACCGACGAGCAGTTCGCCCAAATCCACCCGGCGCTCACGCCCGCGGTGCGAGAGGTACTCACGGTCGAGGGCTCGATCGCATCTCGCGACGCTCGTGGTGGCACGGCGGGGACGCGGGTTGCCGAACAATTGCATAGGCTGGCCGAGTCGGCCGCCGGGCACCGCGACTTCTAGTCGGCTCCCGGGACGTCGACACTGGCACCGGGGGTAGAGTGTGACGCCAGTCACTGTCCAGCAGTTCGTCGTTCGTGAGGGGTGTTTGTGCGCGGCCTTCCCAACATCAAGGAATCCCTTGATCGTGTTGTAGCCACTGCTCAGAACGGGCTGGAGGTCATCCGGTACGGCAGTCTCGAAACCGGCACCAAACCGGCTCCCTACAGAGTCGAGGAAACAGTGCCCATGTACCGGTTGCGCCGGTACTTCCCCGACGACCCCGCCGACGGACCGCCTGTCGTGCTGGTACCACCGATGATGGTGTCGGCGAACGTATATGACGTCACGGCGGACAACGGCGCCGTGACAATCCTGCACAACGCGGGGCTGGATCCGTGGGTTGTCGACTTCGGGTCGCCCGACAAGATCGACGGTGGGATGAACCGAACGCTCGCCGATCACATCGTGTCGATCAGCGAAGTGATCGACAGCGTGCGTGAGGTCACGGGCAAAGACGTCCACCTCGCCGGGTACTCGCAGGGCGGCATGTTCTGCTACCAGACCGCGGCGTACCGGCGCTCGAAGGGAATCGCCAGCGTCATCACCTACGGCAGCCCGGTCGACGTACTCGGGGCGCTGCCGCTGGGTCTCCCTGCCGCGCTGGTCTCGCCGGGTGCGCAGTTCCTCGCCGACAATGTCTTCAACCGGCTCTCGGTTCCCGGGTGGCTGGCGCGTACAGGGTTCCAACTCGTCGACCCCGTCAAGGCCGCCCGGAGCAGGATCGATTTCCTCCGCCAGCTCCATGATCGCGAAGCGCTGCTGCCGCGCGAGGACTCCCGCCGGTTCATCGAGGTGGATGGGTGGGTCGCGTGGTCCGGGCCGGCGGTGGCCGAGCTTCTACGCCAGTTCGTCGTGCACAACCGGATGGTCGGCGGGGGTTTTGTCATCGGCGATCAGGTGGTGACGTTGGCGGAGGTCACCAGTCCGGTGCTGGCTTTCCTCGGCGAAGCCGACGACATCGGGCAACCGGTGGCCGTCCGGGGCATCCTGCGTGCGGCGCCGCTGTCGCAGGTGTATGAATCCGCGTTGCCGGTCGGACATTTCGGGCTCGTGGTCGGATCGACCGCGGGAACCAGGACCTGGCCGACGACCGCGGAGTGGATCCGGTGGCACGACGGCACCGGGCCGCAGCCCGAAGCCATCGAGAAGATGCACGACGACAGCGACCGCAGCGGTCAGACCGGCGTGAGCTTGTCATCGCGGGTGGCGCACGGTTTCGGGTCTGCAGCAGGCGTCGGGGCGGAGGCGGGTCGAGAGATCTTCGGCGCTGCACGTTCGGTCACCCGGACCACGGACGCTGTCTTTCGAGAATCGGCGCGCGTACTCCCCAGGCTGGTCCGGCTGGGGCAATTGCAATCGCGCACCATGATCTCTCTCGGCAAGCTCATGAACGAGAACGCCCGTAAGCACGGGCAGCAGGAACTGTTCCTTTTCGAGGATCGGGTACTGAGCCATCGCCAGGTGAATGACCGTATCGACAATGTGGTGCGTGGTCTCATCTCGTGCGGCGTACGACCGGGACAGCACGTGGGCGTCCTGATGGCCACCAGGCCCAGCGCCCTGGTGGCGATCGCGGCATTGTCGCGGCTCGGTGCCGTGGCGGTCATGCTCTCGCCCGGCAACGATCTCAAACAGTCGCTGCGGCTTGGTGATTGCGCTCTGGTGCTGGCGGATCCGGCTAACCTCGATGACTCGGCAGCCATCGCGGACCGGGTTCTGGTGCTCGGCGGGGGCGGCGGCGATGCCCGCAAACTGGCGCAGGCCGACGGTGAACGCATCATCGACATGGAACAGATCGACCCCGATGCGGTCGAGGTGCCATCGTGGTACCGGCCCGACCCGGGTCGGGCAGGCGATCTGGCGTTTGTCCTGTTCAGCAAGAACGGTGGCACGCTGGAGAAGTGGCCGGTCACGAACCATCGGTGGGCACTGTCGGCGTTCGGCGCGGCGTCCGCTGCGGCGCTCAGCGGCAGTGACACCGTCTACTGCCTCACACCGCTGCACCATGCCTCGGGACTGCTCACCGCACTCGGTGGAACTGTCGCGGGCGGTGCGCGGATCGCGTTGTCCGGCGAGATCGACCCGGAACGCTTCGCCACAGAGGTCTACCGATACGGCATCACGGTCGTCTCGTACACCTGGTCGATGCTTCAAGACGTCATCCAGTCGGACGATCTTGCAATCGGCGTGCACAACCCGATCAGGCTGTTCATGGGTTCAGGTATGCCGGCCGGTCTCTGGGACGATCTCGTCGAACGGTTCCCGAGGGCGCGCGTACTCGAGTTCTTCGCCACCGGCGACGGGTCCGCGATCCTCGCCAATGTCACCGGCACGAAGGTCGGTTCGGCGGGCCGGCCCGTGCCCGGCGTCAACGATGTGGCAATCGCAGCATTCGATCTGAGCGAGGGTCGGTTGATCACCGACAGCGACGGATTCGTCCGTGAGGCACGGGTCGACGAGGTCGGGGTGATGATGTCGAAGGCCGGGCAGCAGTATGAGGTCGGCGCGACCGTCCTGCGCGACGTATTCAACATCGGTGACCGCTGGCAGCTGTCGGAGCACATGTTCAAGCGCGACGCCGACGGCGATTTCTGGTTCATGGGACACACCAGTGGCGTGGTGATCTCGAGCGACGGCTACGTGTACCCGCAGCCGATCATCGATGGCCTGTCTCGCCTGATCCAGGTGAAACACGCGGTGGTCTACAAAGTGGGGGAGCCGGGCAATCAATTGGCCGTCGCGGCCGTGTCGAAGCAGGAAGACACCGGATCACCGACCGGGTCGTCTCTGCGTCTCGCCCTCGCCGGGCTGACCCCGGCACAACGACCGCACATCATCCGGGTTCTCGACACGATCGAAGTGACGAACTCGTACCGCCCGCGCGCCGAGGCGATGCGCGAGGCCGGGATACCCGCGGCGGGCGCGGGCGTCTGGTTCCGTGACGACGACGGCCGCTATCGCCGGTTGACCAGGGCGATCGCGTCCGAGCGCGGGTGGGAGGCCGGCGCCCTCGTCGTCGGTGCGGTACCCGAGCCCCACTGATGGCCCCGAGGCTGACGATGACGGAGCCGGGTACCGTTGGTGCCGTGTCACACGAAGCCGGTTTGAGTCCTCTGTTGCTGACGTTGCTGGCCTGCCCGCAGGACCACGGTCCCTTGCTGGTCATCGGGGACGAGGAGATGTACAACCCTCGACTTCGTCGCTCCTACAAGATCGACGACGGCATCCCTGCGTTGCTGATCGATGACGCGCGCGACGTGGACAGCGATTCCGAACACGAGGCATTGCTTGCTCGCGCCACGGCAACCACCGGACCCGTCTCGGACTGACCTTGGCCGATCTCGTCCCCTTCGACGTCACCCGTCTGGCTTCCGCCACACCATTGCAGGCGGCGCGGCGACTGCTCGGGTCACTGTTGGAGGTTGATGCCCCAGACGGCACCGCCCGGATGCGCATCGTGGAGGTCGAGGCCTACGGGGGTTCGCCCGGCAGCCCATTTCCGGATCCCGCATCTCACGGCTACCGGGGTCCGACCGATCGCAATCGGGTGATGTACGGCAGCGCCGGCCACCTCTACGTGTACCGGTCCTACGGGATTCACTGGTGCGGCAACATCTCGTATGGACCGGTGGGTCAATGCGGCGGCGTTTTGATGCGAGCAGGTGAGATAGTGGCCGGCCATGATCTGGTGTCCATCCGGCGGCCGACTGCGCGCACCGAGTCCCAATTTGCCTGTGGGCCAGGGAATGTGGGTTCGGCGATGGGCATCACCCGAGAGCTCAACGGGTCGGATGTGAGTAGTCCCGATTCGCCGGTTCGACTGTATCGCGGACCACGTATACCTGCGTCCGCGGTGCAAACGGGACCCAGGGTCGGGGTCAGTTCGGCGCAGGACCAACCGTGGCGGCTGTGGGACGGACGTAGCTCGGCTGTGTCCAAGTACCGGCGCGCCGAACCCCTCGGTGCCCTCCGGCTTTCGGGGTCGCGTACCGATGGGGGAAGATCGGGGTCGTGACCGTAGCGAATCCCGACCAGCCGACAGCAATACTCGACGAACTCACGTGGCGTGGACTCATCGCCCAGAGCACCGACATCGACGAGTTGGGGAAAGTGCTCCTCGATCGGACGACGCTGTATGCGGGATTCGACCCGACTGCGCCAAGCCTCCATGCAGGTCATCTGGTGCCGTTGCTCACGTTGCGACGTTTTCAACGCGCCGGCCATCGGCCGATCGTTTTGGCCGGTGGAGCGACCGGAATGATCGGCGATCCTCGGGACGTGGGGGAGCGGGTCATGCAGACCGCCGAGACGGTTGCCGATTCCGCGGAGAAGATCCGGCTCCAACTGGAGCGTTTCGTCGACTTCGACAGCAGTCCTACCGGCGCGGTGGTGGTCAACAATCTGGATTGGACCAGCAAGCTCTCGGTGATCGACTTCCTGCGCGATGTGGGTAAGCACTTCTCGGTCAACACGATGCTCGCCCGGGACACCGTGCGGCGGCGCCTCGAAAGCGACGGCATCAGCTACACCGAGTTCAGCTACATGCTCCTGCAGGCGAACGACTACGTGCAGTTGCATCGGGAGTACGGCTGTTCGTTGCAGATCGGCGGATCGGATCAATGGGGCAACATCATCGCCGGAGTCGATCTGACCAGGCGTGTCGCCGGTGATTCGGTGCATGCGATGACTGTGCCGCTGGTGACTGCCGCGGACGGTAAGAAGTTCGGGAAGTCGACCGGCGGCGGGAGCCTGTGGCTCGATCCGGAGAGAACGACCCCCTATGCCTGGTACCAGTACTTCCTCAACACAGCCGACGCCGATGTCATCAGGTACCTCAAGTGGTTCACCTTCCTCGGGCGGGACGAGATCGACGAGCTCGAGCGGGTGACGGCCGAGACACCACATCTGCGGGAGGCGCAGCGACGCCTCGCCGCCGAGATGACGACGTTGGTCCACGGTGAGTCGAACACCGAAGCGGTCCAGGTCGCGAGTCAGGCCCTCTTCGGTAGAGCCGAACTCACAGACCTGGACGAGGGCACGCTTGCCGCCGCACTCTCGGAAACCACCGTTGCCCAGTTCGATGCAGGGTCCACTCCCACGATTGTCGAGCTCCTGGTGGCGACCGGATTGTCTGAGAGCAACAAGGCTGCCCGCCGCACGGTGGGCGAAGGTGGCGCGTACGTGAACAACCAGAAGGTCACCGCCGAGGACTGGCAGCCGACCACAGCGGACCTACTCCATGGAGCGTGGTTGGTCGTGCGTCGAGGCAAGAAGAACCTCGCCGGCGTCCAGATCGGGTGACCTCTAACCCTCAACCAGTCGCCCCAAGGCCTGTGACCTGGCGATTTGACTCCCAGTGCCGTAGTCCCGTAACTTTCTTCAAGTCAGCGAGTGAGGCGCCGGAGAGCGAGAGTCCGGACTTGCCAACAACACCAACGGGATGTTTTCCTAGAG
Organism: Williamsia limnetica; assembly: GCF_003217475.1. GTDB lineage: Bacteria > Actinomycetota > Actinomycetes > Mycobacteriales > Mycobacteriaceae > Williamsia > Williamsia limnetica. Next base: position 311,056 of record NZ_QJSP01000009.1, read on the forward strand.
GAACAACGCTGACCGCCCAGGATGGAAACGAGTCCACTTCAGTGTGGAGCGTATCGTCGTGGGTGGCCGAAGGTCGACAGACTTCAGCCAACACTCCGGAAACGGAATGTTGCGAGCAGGTTTCAAGACTGGTAGGTTGGGAGACCTGCGCCAAACTAGCTTTGGAGCAGAACTTCTAAGCAAGATAATACATAGCTCCTCCGGGATGGCGCGCTACGTGAAGTGCGTGTCGAAGTCGGGGCGAGTGTGTTCTTTGAGAACTCGATAGTGTGTCGATGGATTGTTAGTGCCAATTTAGGTGCTGCGTTCTGTCACGGTGACGAAGCCTTCCTGTGTGGG
>NZ_QJSP01000010.1 GCF_003217475.1 Williamsia limnetica
ACGCGGCCTCGCAGCCGCACAATCTGAACTCATCCTCTCCGCCGCAGCCACCAACTTCCTGCGCTACGTGAAAGTCAACAACCTCGCCACCATCTAACCCCGGGCCAAGGCCCCGGGCCAATCCCCGATCGGGCCACGCCCCCACGATCAAACACGCCCGCGGGGATTAGGCAACAGCCTCTGGAGTCGGAGGATGTCACTCAAGTCGGAGGAACTACCAGATCCTCCGACTTCGGCTCCCAGCCCTCGCAACCCTGCCGGACCGACCGCCGACCGTGCCCTACCGACCACCGACCGTGCCGATCCGACCACCGACCGTGCCGATCCGACGCCGAACTTCTCGTTGACCGCCGACATTCACGACCATTCCGGGAACTCGACGGCAGTTTCGGCACACTCAACGGCAGTTTCGGCACGCTCGACGGAACCCAACTCAGGGCGGTGAGCAAGGCGAACTCGCCCCGCCCGCGTGCGGCCCGCGTGCTCTGGACGAGGGAGCGAGGGAGCGCAGCGACTGAGTCGACTGAGGAAGAGCACGCGACAAAGGGCCGCACGCCCCGCGCAGCGAAGCGGAGCGACAAAACACAGCTGGTGAGACAAGACCCAAACCCGACCCGAGCAAACCCGACCCCGAGCAAAGCCCAGCCCAGCCCGAGCAAACCGCGTCGGCCTTACCTCAGCCCCGCAGCATCTCCGCCACCAGGAACGACAGCTCCAATGACTGTTGGGTGTTGAGCCGCGGGTCGCAGGCGGTTTCGTAGCGACCTGCGAGATCGAGGTCTGAGATGTCTTGTGCTCCACCGAGACATTCGGTCACGTCTTCGCCGGTGAGCTCGATGTGCACGCCACCGGGGTGGGTACCGAGGGCGTGATGCACCTCGAAGAAGCCCTGTACCTCGTCGACGATGCGGTCGAAGTGTCGGGTCTTGAATCCGGTGCTGGCCTCATGGGTGTTGCCGTGCATGGGGTCGCACTGCCAGATAACCTTGTGGCCGGTCGCTTCGACGGCGGCGACGATCGGAGGCAGCAGCTCGCGAACCTTGCCGTTGCCCATGCGCGCGACAAGGGTGAGCCGACCGGGCTCGTTGTTCGGGTCGAGTCGTTCGACGTACTCGACGGCGAGTTCGGGGGTGGTACTCGGGCCGATCTTCAGCCCGATGGGGTTGGCGATGAGTTCGGCAAACGCGATGTGGGCACCATCGAGCTGGCGGGTACGGTCCCCGATCCACAGGAAGTGCGCCGACAGATCGTAGAGCACCTTCTTGCCGCTGTCGGGGTCGGCCGGATCGTCGGCCAGCCGCAGCATCGCGCGTTCGTAGTCGAGCACCAGGGCCTCGTGGGAGGCATAGATGTCGGCCGATTCGAGGTTGGAGTCGCGAACCCCGCAGGCGTCCATGAACTTGAGGCCGCGGTCGATCTCGGAGGCCAGCGCTTCGTACCGGGCTCCGGCCGGCGAGGTCCGCACGAACTCCCGGTTCCAGTCATGTACCCGATGCAGGTCTGCGTGACCGGCTCCGGTCAGCGCGCGGACGAGGTTCATGGCGGCGCTGGCATTGGCGTAGGCACGAACCAGCCGGGACGGATCATGTTCACGGACCGTCGACTCCGGCAGGAAGCCATTGACCATGTCGCCGCGGTAAGAGGGCAGACCCAGTGCGTCGGTGTCCGACGACCTCGGCTTGGCGTACTGGCCGGCGATGCGGGCCACTTTCACCACGGGCAGACTGGCACCGTAGGTGAGTGTCACGGCCATTTGCAGCAACGTCCTGATATTGCCCTTGATGTGCGGCTCGGTGTTGTCTGCGAACGTTTCCGCGCAGTCACCACCCTGCAGCAGGAACGCCCGGCCGAGAGCGACCTCGGCGAGCTGCGCCTTGAGCTGTTCCACCTCGTTCGGCAGGCAGATCGGCGGCACGCTCTCGAGCACGGTGCGCATCGCCCGTGCCTTGTCTTCCGGCCAGCTCGGCTGCTGCAACGCAGGCTTGGTCAGCGCCTCTGCAAATCGGGCTGCGAGGTCGCCGGGTAGCGGCGGCAGCTCAGGGAGTTCGTCAAGCGGAACGTCTACGGTCCAGTTCACCACCAGACCAGCCTAGTGCCCCCCGACATCCGAACCGAATTCGTTCTTCGAATCACCGCCCAGATCACTACGGTCGGTTCACCGAACTCTCGATCGCCAGCCACTTGTTGAGGTTGTGCCGCGCATCCGCCAGCGCGTCGTGTGCATCCTTGGGAGCGGCGGGCAACTCAGGTCGACCGTTGAGTTCCCAATGCTGACGCAGCTCCCGGGTGTAGCGCGGCAGCTCTCTGGGCAATGCCGTCATCGGGCCCCACAGCTGGCACAGGACCACGTGGTCGTAGGCGCCGACCCACGCCCACAGCTCGATGGTCCCGGGTCCGGCGTTCACGAACTCGAGCAGATCCTCCTTGATCCGGGCGCGAGAGCGCCACGCCTTCGATGCAGGTGACGGCAGTTTGGGCAACACGTTCGTCCGCACCCATTGACCAGCCCGATCAGGATCGAATTCGGTTGACACCGCGTAGAACTCACGGCCGTCCTCGGCGACCATCCCGATCGAGACCAACTCGATCGTGCGGCCGTCCTCGATGAACTCGCAGTCGTAGAAGTAGCGCACCGGCGGATCAGGCCGCCGGGGGCGTCTCGGTGACCGGCTCTGCGGCCGGTTGGTCCTTGAGGGTGGCGGCGTAGACGTCGACGTATTGCTGGCCGCTCAGCTTCATGAGCTCGTACATGATCTCGTCGGTGACCGCGCGCTCGATGAACCGGTTGCCCTCCATGCCCTCATAACGGCTGAAGTCGAGCGGCTTCCCGATTTTCACGGTGATGCGGCCGGGGCGCGGGATCGTGGTGCCGGGTGGGTTGAGCTCGCTGGTCCCGATCATTGCCACCGGAATCACCGGCACACCGCATTCCATCGCAATCCGCGCCAGCCCGGTCTTACCCTTGTACAGCCGACCGTCAGGAGACCGGGTGCCCTCGGGGTACATCGCCATGAGGTCGCCGACATCGAGCTTGCGCCGAGCCGACACGAGAGCTCCGGCCGCGGCGTCGGCGCCGGTACGGTCGATCGGGATCTGGCTCGAGGCATTGAAGAACCAGCGTTGGAATGCACCCTTGGCCCCGGTACCGGTGAAGTACTCGCTCTTGGCGAGGAAGTACATCCGGCGCGGCACCATCAGAGGCAGGTAGAAGCTGTCGACGACAGCCAGATGATTACTGGCGAGAATCGCCGGCCCTTTGGCCGGGATGTTCTCCAGCCCTTCGACTTTGGGCCGACCCAGGGCCCGCAGCGCAGGTCCCATCAGGATGTATTTGAAGACCCAGTACCACATGTCTTCTCACTCTCTGACGAGCCACAAACGCCCCGCCGCTGTTGCCGACACCACATACGCCCCGAACTTTACCCACCCGGGCGCTGATCCGTCGCAGCCCTGGCCCCCATCCTGGCGATCTGCGCGGCACCGATCATTCCCGCCGCCTCTCCGAGCTGGGTTCCGCGGATGCGAGCCATCCGCCGATGCCCTGCTCCGGTCAGCAATGCCGAATAGTGCTCGCGTGCCTCATCGAGATACAGACCCGACGACGAACCCACACCCCCCGCCAGGACCACGAGGTCGGGATCGAAGACGTCGCACACCATCGCCAGCCCCAATCCGAGCCACCGCGCGAACTCGGCAAACGCCGCCAGCGCAAGAGCGTCACCATCGTGCGCGGCAGCCGCGATCCGGCGCCCGGTCAGCGAACCGGGGTCGTCGGTGATCTCACGGGCGAGCTGACTGTTCCAGATGCCGCCGTCAGCGATCAGCTCGACGACGGTGTCCACCAATGCTGTCCCGCTGCAATATCGTTCCCAGCACCCGAACTTTCCGCACGAGCAGGGCCTACCGTCGGGCATCACGCGCAGATGTCCGAGTTCCGGGGCGACGCCGAAGCTGCCACGGTAGATCTCACCGTCGAGGAGCAGTCCGGCGCCGATGCCGGTGCCGATCGCGATGACAAGGGTGTTGTGGCCGCGGGCCGCCGCACCGAAGTGATACTCGGCGACGGCTGCAGCATTGGCGTCGTGCTCGCAGAACACGGGTAGGCCGATCCTGGCCGCCATCTCCTCGGCAACCCTGGCCTCGCGCCACGGCAGATGGGGTGAGAACCGGATCACCTGGCGATCGTTGGTGAGGAACCCGGCCACCGCGAGCCCGACCGCAGTCACCGTCCACCGTTCTGCCAGTTCCGCAACGGTCCAGTCGAGACAGCTCTCGAGGGCGGCCGCCGTCGTGGGCGTCTGAGACCGTACGGTGTCGAGCACCTGACCCTTTTCGTCGACGACCGCGGCGCGGATGCTTGTCCCGCCGATGTCGATACCGACGGCCATGTCCCCTCTGCCCGCACCGTGCCGGGCCGGTGCGTCGCTCACGTCAGGTCCACGGAGTCGTCATCCACGGGTTCGAAGCGAACGGTGATGGGCTGATAGGCAGCGTCACGGCCGGTCTCGCTTGCTGTCCGGGGCCCTGGCGCCGCCCCGCCTGCGCCGATCATCTGCTCCAACGCAGCCTGGATCGCCTCCAAGATCGCGATCAGCTGTCCCAATAATTGCCATAGCAGTTCGCCTGCCTCTTCGAGGATGCCGTCCAGAGCGATGCGCGCCTGCCCGGCGAAGTCGGTCGGTGGTCGGGACCCACTGCGGGCGCCTGTCCGGCCACCGGATTCACCGTTCCGCCCGCCGCCCTCACCGAGGAGGCCTGCCGCCAGCGTGTCGAAGCGGTCGAGTACACCCAGGATCAGGGCGCGCCAGGCCTCGGCGTCCGAGCCCGACCGAGCACCGTCTGCGTCGCCGCCATGCTGATGGGTCAAGCCGGCCTTCTCTCGTTCACGCTGTCTTCACCCCTCGGGTGGCTCTTGCGATGTCCGTCATTGTTACCTATCTGCTATGGCTGGGGCCAGACAGAGGGGTCAGGGCGGAATCGAACCGTCAACACCCCGCCGTCCCACTGGGCCCCCAAGACCAGACACCGTCGCAGTACCGACGGTAGCCGTACCCGCCTGCGCACTCCACTCACCGTGATCATGAGATCGTCACCGCTTCGCCCCAGCTGCAGCCCTGACGGGTCGGGCAGCGCCTGTTTCCAGCTCATCCGGTAGACCGACTCGACCCCCGAGCCAGATTCACGCTCCACCTCGGCCGCCTGGGGACCGACGGTGTCCATCGGCCGAGATTCGATACGCACTCCGAGCCGGCGCAGCGACAGCACCGAGTCGAGCGGCTCGGAAAGCCATGGCAGGCTTATCAGTTCGGCATCGGAGGCGATGTCCCGAAGCTGTTCGACGGCACCGGCCTGGATCGCGAGTTGCTCATCCCACCACGAAGTCCGCCCCGTCGGGTCGGCGACCGACGCCGGACTCGAAGCACCCTTCGGGAGAACACGGTTCGCCAGCACCGTGCTGAGCGGCAGCCCCAGCACCTGCAACACCGCAACAGCTCGCTCCGCCGTGGCCACCCCATGTCTATCAGCACCCACCACGAGATGAACGTCGACTCCGCTGGTGTCGAACAGCAGTTCATCGACGTCCGCACAGTCGCGGACGAGTGCATCGAGCACCGCGACAACTCTGGCGATACGGGCGTTGTCTGCTGACGCCGCCAAGCGCCGATGCCGCGGCCACAGCCTCTCGACGGTGTCGGAGACCATCTGCGGGACGCGCAGCAACTCGAACGGGTCCGTGGCGCCCGAGGTGTCCACCACCACGCGCGACCACGAACCCGACGCTGCCTCGTCCCGGATCCGACGCAGGGCGAGCAGCGATTCGACCCCGGGCATCCCCAGCACTTCTTCGGGATCGAGACCGGCGAGCACCGCACCCACCCCGGGGACGCCGGTACCCGTCAATTCGCCGGTGGTCAGCGCAGAGCGCACCGTCCCCCAGGTCTCCTCGAGCATCGCCATCGGGTCGAGCTCGAGCAGATCGACCTGCTGAGAGGCGGGAATCGGCTCTCCCGGGACCGAGAAGACACCGAATACGGAGGCCGCCGAGTGAAATCTGTCGAGCGTTACCAGCAGCGTCTTGCCCGAACGGCCGCTGCGCCCGGTCGTCCGATCGCCTACGGCGCCGGCTGCGGCGACCGTGGTGGTTCCCGCCCCGCCCGCGCCGAGCACGAGGTGGATGGGTGCTAGATCGATCAGCCTTCGACCCTCTTCTTGAGTTCTTTGAGTGCTGCGTCCGTGATCGCCTTCTCAGCCCTCCGCTTGAGCTGGCCGATCATCGGAATGGAGAGGTTGACGCTCAACTCATAGGTGACCTTCGTCGACCCGGGGGCCTGCTGCACCAGCAGGTACCGCCCGTGCTGAGCTGTCTGTAGATCGCTGCTGATCAGATCCCAGGTCACCGAGGTCCCGTCGGGCGACCAGTCATAGCTCAACTCGTAGTTGTCTTTGAGGACACCGGCATCCAGGACGAACCGGACCTGCCGGGCCAGCCCCGATGCACCGGGAACGGTCACCTGGACCTCCCGGGCGGCCGAGACCCACTTCGGATATTGCTCGAAATCGGCGATGACCGACATGATGTCCTGCGCATCGGCGTTGATGACGATGGACTGCTCCGTACGATCTGTCACCTGGCACCCCCGGACGCCGCGCCGTCGGCTGCTCCTGCCGCCGGACCTCCGACATGCCTGCTGGCCTCCAAGCGGTCCTTCACCTCGAACGACATCGCTCGACCCGCGACACGCCTGCGATGATTGAGCCTGCCCACCTCCATCGTCAGCGCGCGGGGCTCGGTGGGCAGCTGCGCCGTCGGCTCCGCGTGCAAGAAGTAGTGGAGCACGAACCCGTCGAGCACCGGCTCCAGCCACAGTTCGGTGGTTCCGTTCAGTGGTCCACTCACTCTCCAGCGCACCCCCTGCTCTGCTCGGTCCTCGACGACGGTCAACTGCAGGTCCGGCCACCAGCGACGCCAATTGGCGCGGTCGGAGATCAGCTCCGTCGCCGCTTCTGCGGGCGCCGCGATGAATGTCTGGTCGGCAACCTGAATACTGGTCACCGCTTTAGCTTCACATATCGACCTCGCGCGCCCATCACAAACCCGTACTTGCTCCGGTCACGGCGGCACACGCGTACGAGCCGGGGGTCGGTCGATGCCGTCGATGAAGCCGTTGGCGATGTCCTCCGGCGAGCCCACGGCCGCGGGTCACAGCAGTTGCGAGAGTCGTGAGGACATGTGTTCCCATCTCCATCGGGCCTGCACCCACTCGCGGCCTGCCCGCCCCATGGACAGGGCCAGTTCCCGGTCACCGAGGATGGTGGTCAGAGCCCCGACGAGTTGGGCGTGCGACCGACCGTCGACCACCAGTCCGGTTTCACCCTGACGAACGGTCTCCGGCGCTCCGCCGGAGTTGCCTGCGACCACGGGTACACCCGTCGACGAGGCCTCCAGGTAGACGATGCCGAGCCCCTCGACGTCGAGCCCGCGACCGCGGGTCCTGGCGGGCATCGCGAATACGTCCGCGATGTTGTGGTAGCCGGCGAGTTCATCGGCGGGGACGGAGCCGGTGAAGATGACGTGCTCGGACACTCCCATCGCGACCGCGAGTTCGCGCAGTCGGCGCTGATCGGGACCGCCCCCCACGATCATCAGGACCGCGCCATCGATCTGCGCGCGCACCTCGGGCAGTGCCCGGATCAGCATGTCCTGCCCCTTGCGTGGCACCAATCGCGACAGACACAGGATCGTCGGAGCCTCCCCCAGCTCGTGGCGCTCCCGAAAGTGTTGTCGCGCAGCCGGATCAGGTTTGAACCGCTCCACGTCGACGCCGGGTGGCAGGTGTTCGAGCGCCGCTTGCGGCCCGAACGCGGCCGCGAACCGACCGCGCGTATAGGTGCTGACATAGGTGATGACGTCGGTGCCACGCCCGATCGTGCCCAGCGTCTGCCGGGCGAGCGGGAGCATCGACCAGCCGACCTCGTGCCCGTGTGTACTCGCGACCACGCGACTCGCACCCGCGCGGCGCACCGTCCCCGCCAGGGTCCCGAGCGGCGCCGCGGCACCGAACCAGACGGTGTCGACCTGGTGTGCGCGAACGAGTTCAGCCGCCCGGTGCGCGACGATCGGCGTCGGCACCATCAACGTGGTGGGGTGCCGGATCACCTCGTAGGGCTGATCTTTGTCGAAGCGCACATGGCTGTCACCACGCCATCTCGGCGCGTAGACGATGATCTCGTCGGCTGGTAGTCGATCGATCAGATTCTGCAGGTACGACTGGATACCGCCCTGACGGGGCGGAAAGTCGTTGGTGACCAACAGCGTCCGATGCATTGGCCCACCGTAGCCGCGTCAGGGCTGTCGGCTGAGCCAGGCGCGCCATTGGGCGACGAGATCATCGCGCGAGATACCGAGCACGATTTGGGCGGCCGTGTTCTGCGCAGTGGACACCAGAGTCGGGTCGGTCGGTTGGTCCGCGCCTGCCAGCGCGATGTAGAAACGCTTGAGCTTGTCGTCACCGTAGGTGTCGGCGACGAACGCCGCAACCGACCAGGCGGACTGGTAGGCAAGTGCGGCATCGGGATTGCTCGGTGCGAAGTTCGCATCGGTCGGGAGGTCTGCGGGTGGCCCGTTCGCCGCGATCTCTGCGGCCAGCGCTGGAGCGGCCTGCTCGAGTCGGGTATAGGTGCCACGCCTGCCGACGTATTCGGCAACGCCCTCGGTGACCCAGACGGGGGCCGCCGCGGCGGTGGCGGTTCGGGCGGCGACGTGGAACAGCTCGTGCCGTAAGACGACGGCGAGGGTGTTCGGATCGAGCTGCGCCGCTTGCGGTGTGAACACGACGCGCTGCCCGAGCGCGGTCGGACCTGCGGGGTCGACGGAGCTGAAGATCGTCACGGCGGCAGCAGCATCGGTGTCTGCCTGGCTCGAGCCTGCGATGGACGCGAACTCCTCGTCGGAGCCCGCGATGGTGACGCCGGCGCCTTGCGCCCACCGCGTACCCCAGAAGTCCGTCACGGACGCGGTTGCCGCCGGAAGCTGCCCCGCCAGCAGGTCGGTCAGGGACGAGGTGCCATTGGTGAGCACCAGCGAATCCCCCGGCGGTGTGCTGACCGTTTTGGCAGCGGGCTGGTCGAACTCCCAGACCTGACCCGCCGGACCCGCCTCGCCGAACAACGGCCCGGCGTCGGCAACGATCTTCCATCCCTCGGGATATCTGGCCATCACCATCGGTACCTCGAGCACCACGGGAGCGCTGTCGATTCCCTCATAGGCGTATCGCAGCTGTACCGGTGCCACCCAGGAGTCACTACTGCCTTGGGCGTCGAGTCGCGCCTGCAGGTCGGCGGGCACCAGTCGTTCGGGGCCACGTGTGCTGGACAGCCGGTATTCGAACGTGGGAAGGGGTAACGCGCCGATCCCCACCGCAGCACGTCGGGTGCGATCACGCACCGTGTCGGTCGCGGACTCATCCAACGCTGTCATCGCCGACGCCGCATCCCCGTCGCGCAGAGCTGCGCTGTAGTCCGCGAGTATTTGCGAGACACCCAGGGTGCGGGCCTCTTCGAAGGGATTCTGCGGACGCTGGGCACTTTCCTGCGACTGCGTACCGCGGTCTGCACCGAAGTCCGTGAACGTCATCGTCAGCGTCACCGCGATGGCCACGACGACGGCGATGGCCACTGCCACCCAGGCCAAACGATGACCACGGCGGACACCACCCTGCTCAGTCGGTGGCGTAGAAGATTCTCGCACCGCGGATTTCAGTACCGGCGGGCGGAGTTGAACGGACCGGCGCCGTCGACCGATTCGACCTTGACGGGAACGCCGAAGGTGGATGCGTGGATGACATAGCCATTGCCGACGTACATGCCGACGTGCGTTGCGTCGGGGTAATAGATGACCAGGTCGCCAGGGCGCATGTCGTTCTTGTCGACGGCGGTACCACCGGCCAACTGCGCCTGGCTCGATCGCGGCAGGGTCTTGCCTGCCTGCTTGTACGCCCACACCATCAGACCTGAGCAGTCGAACTGATCTGGCCCGGTGGCGCCCCAGACGTATGGATCACCGATTCGGGTGAGGGCGGCCCGGACTGCGATGACCTCGGGGGCAGTGCCCTTGGGCAGCATCGCCGCGTCGAACTCGATCTTCGGACCAGCGAGCTCGGCGAGCTGTTTGCCGGTGAGGGCCTCGTACATGGCCCTGATCTCGGTGGCCTTGAACACCCGCTCGCTCTGCTTGGCCTGCAGGTCGGCGCTGGTCTTCTCTGCGGTTGCGACGGCCGCTTCGGCTTTGGCCTTGGTGGCGTCGGCCGACTTCTTGGCCGCCTCCGCCTTCTCGTTCGCGAGCGTGAACTTGCGGACGTCGTCGACGGTCTGCCTGGACACCATTTCCAGGCCGGACATCTGATCGAGCAGGGATTGCGGTGAGTCGCTGACCAGTACGGCGTACAGCCGGTTGACCCGGGCGCCCTTGTAACTGGCGTTGACCAAGGCGTCGACCGCGGTCTGCAGTCCCTCGGCCTGCTTCTTCAGATCCGCCAGGGTCTGATCGGCGGCGGTGGCCTCGGTGGTCGCAGCGGCGACTGCCTCGCGCTGCTTGGTGAGCTCGATGGTCGTGCTGTGGATGGCCTCGGTTGCCTGCTCGGCCTCGCGACCGAGGGATTTGTACTCGGTGAGCATGTCATCCGGGCTCCGCGGACCGGGTTCGGCTCCGGCAGGCACTCCGGCCCCCAGCGCAACGGCCAGCGCCAGCACGACTGCGGCGATCACTGTCCGCATCACGGCGGCATATCGCTCACGCACCACGACGATGTAACTCCTCAATAACTGCAGCGGGCCCGCTTGCGCGGCCCGTCGACACTTCTCCACCCCAACCCGGCCAGGCTACACAGCCCCGACAACAGCGGCGCCGCTATCGACGCAGCCTGTCCGGGAGTGGGCCCGGATGCCACTTGGGCGGGTCCGCTGTCATCAGCGATCCCGCCCAAGTGGCCGTATTCAGTTGTTGTCGCTCAGTAGCGACGAATGTCGAGGACTGACTGGTCGTGCAGACCCATCTTTGCCACGGGCACACCCTCGGTCGAGGAGTGCACGACCTGGCCGCCACCGATGTAGATGCCGGCATGGCCGCCACCGTTGTAGATGACCACGTCACCGGGCTGGGCGTCGGCAGCGCTCACGCTGGTTCCGCCACCGAGCTGGCCGTAGCTGTCACGCGGGATGTTCTGTCCGGCCTGCTGATGCGACCAGTAGACGAGTCCGGAGCAGTCGAACGCGTCCGGGCCTGCGGCGCCGTAGACGTACGGCGAACCGATTTTGCTCACGGCGGCGTCGGCAGCGATCTGACCGACAGGCTTCGCCTGCGGAGCAGCGGCCTGCGGCAGGAAGTTCTGGGGCTTGAGCTCATTGGGGATCTGACCCTCGGTCACGCCCGGGATGTCGAACGTTCCGACGCCTGGGATGGCGATTGGTGCAGCCATGGCCGGTGCAGCTGCCATTCCCATTGCGCCGAGTGTGATGGAACCGGCGATCAATGCGCCACGGGCACTCTTCATGCCGCGGTTCGGCTGTTGCAAACGATGTTTCGCCACGAAGCGAGGTCTCCTTGTTTCTTCCCTGTCCGCCGACCGGGTTAGCTGTCGGATTCGGGCCGGAAGATGGCCCTACCCGTTGAACCCAGAAACCTTGCGGTCTCAGGGTCCGGTGGGATTCACCCCGGATGCGACTCGTGGTCGGCATCAGTGGTTCCCCGGCTCACCTTGGTAGGTGATTGAGCGGCGACCTCACGATCCTCTCCGGTTGGAGGGGACGCTTTCGTAAGGTCTCAGGAAGGTTACGAAACGGTGGTGGCCCGTGTCCACTAGGGGGACGACAGCGACGCCTCGGGCGTGTCGCCTCACACGGCCCACAAATGGTCGCCTTCTTCGGGAACAAATGGGGCCTTACCTGCGTTGACACGTCGAGCGTGATCGTGAGTGTCAGACTTCGACAACATGCCCGCCGCACTGAACAGTGCGACAGCCGCCTCGATGTTGGCCGCGTCGTCAATAACGAATTCATCACAGCGAACTTCCGAGTTCTTGCTGCTCGGGACCCCGACAGGTCCCAGAAAAACGGTCATCATGCAGTCGTCACAGGCGATTTGTCGCCCCGGGCAGGTGTTGCAGTCCAGAAGCATTGTGATCTCCGTCTCATTCGGTCGCCGACCCCTCTTAGGGGGCCCTCAGGGTTTTCCCTGAGGCCGGATCGCCGACTTTTGATCCATTGGCCCGGACGCTAGCGGCACCGTCCGACAACCCATTTCGATCGCAACCACCCCGACCGTCCGCAGTGGCCCAGATCACCGCTCGAGGCGTGGCGCACCCGACGTGTCAGAGCTTCGAACTAGTGTTCGTGGGGTGAGTGTTGTTGATGAGGCCGGTGGGACTCAGCTGTCCCTTGACGACCCGGCTCTGGGCCACCCGGACGACGCATCGCTGCGCTCCATCACGTTCGTGGTGGTGGATCTGGAGACCACGGGCGGCAGTTCAGCCGACGATCGCATCACCGAGATAGGTGCGGTGAAGGTGTGCGGTGGTGAGGTGATCGGCGAGTTCGCCACCCTCGTGGACCCACAGCGCGGTATACCGCCACACATAGTCCGGCTGACCGGGATCACCGAGGCGATGGTCTACCGGGCCCCCACCATCGAAGAGGTACTGCCGGCGTTCCTCGAGTTCGCCAAGGATTCGGTCATCGTCGCCCACAACGCCGGCTTCGACACCGGATTCCTGCGGGCCGCAGCCACCGCATCGGGCCACCCCTGGCCGTTCCGACGGGTGCTGTGCACCGTGAAGCTCGCTCGCCGTGTGCTGACCAAGGACGAGGCACCCACTGTGAAGTTGTCTGCGCTGGCGTATCTCTTCCGGGTCCAGACCCGGCCCACCCACCGTGCCCTCGACGACGCCCGCGCCACCGTGGAGGTGATGCACCGCCTGTTCGAGCGAGTCGGCAATCTGGGCGTCGAGTCCTTCCGCGATCTGCTCGACTACCTGCCCGGTGTACCCAGAGAGACCCGGAACAAACGCGTACTGGCCGAGCACCTGCCTGCCAAGCCCGGCGTCTACATGTTTCGCGGCCCCTCGGACGAGGTGCTGTATGTCGGCACCGCCGTCGATCTGCGGCGCCGGGTCCGCAGCTATTTCACCGGGTCCGAAAACCGCACCCGCGTGAAAGAGATGGTCGCGCTGGCCACGCGCGTCGATCACGTCGAGTGCTCACACCGACTCGAAGCAGGCGTGCGGGAACTGCGACTGCTCGGCGCATATGCTCCGCCCTACAACCGGCGATCGAAGTTTCCCCATCGCGGGTGGTGGGTGTGCCTCACCGACGAGCCCTTTCCTCGCCTCAAGGTCAGCCGCAACGCGGGCGCAGTCGCTCTGGGCCCCTTCCGCTCGAGGGGGGTCGCATACGACGTCGCCGACCTGATCGCCGAGACCTGCGGCCTCCGAACCTGCCGAACGGCCTTGAAGGCCGCCGGTAAGCACACGTGCGAGGTGGGCCCGGACGGGCGCAGCCTGGTGGGTGGATGTCACGGTGCGACGGCGACGCCGATGTCCGCACCGCAGTATTCCTCCCGTGCGGAGGTCACCGCGGCGTTGCTCACGGGTCAGACAGACACTCCCGTTCGCGCAGCCCTCGACCGACTCATGGCGCTGTCGGACGCCGAACTCTTCGAGAACGCTGCGCGACTGCGCGACCGACTCGACCAGTTGGTGGGTCAACTCGAACGGTGTCAACGACTGGCCGCCCTCGCCCGGATCTCTGAACTGGTGGCGGCAGGTCCGGACGGCGACGGCGGCTGGGAACTCGCCGTGATCCGACACGGCCGCCTGGCCAGTGCGGGTGTCGCGGTGCGCGGGGTCCCGCCGATGCCTGTCGTCGCCGCGCTCGCGGCGGCCGCCGAGACCGTACTCCCCGACCCCGGCCCGCTCTATGGCGCGCCGCACGAGGAGGTCGCACTGATCTATCGCTGGCTGACCACACCCGGGGTCAGGATAGTCTGCGCCACAAGCGGTTTGAGCCTCCCCCTGCACGGCGGCGCCCGCTGGACACAGTGGCGGGACATGGTCGGTTCGGCCCATCGCACCCTGCGGGGGACCAGGGACCACGATTCCGCAGGCCGAGCGAGGTCGGCCACTGCGGTGCCCGTACCGATCCTGTCGCACCGCGGCGAGGTCGCAGACCCCCACAGGCCCGCGCCGCGCGGCACTAGTCTGGACGCATGATTACCGCGATCGTCCTGATCCAGACCGACGTTCATCAGATCCCGGAGACCGCTCAGGCGGTCGCGGACATCGCAGGCGTCACCGAGGTGTTCTCGTGTGCCGGTGACGTCGACCTCATCGCCAAGATCCGGGTCCGCGAGCACAGCGACATCGCGGAGGTCGTCACCGCAGGCATCAATCGCTTGCCCGGCGTCAAGCACAGCGCCACCCACATCGCCTTCAAGAGCTATTCGAGTGCGGACGTCGACGCCGGATTCTCGATCGGCGAGTAACCGCCCCTACAAACTGTTGCTCAGGCGCACCCAGTCGGCGAGCAGCGCAGTGGCCGCACCCGTATCGATGGCGGCGGCCGCCACCGCCAGTTGCTCACGCAGCTGATCGTGCAGGTCCACTTCCGGACGCGGCCGGTAGGCGACCAGAGCCCCCGCGGCGTTGAGGAGCACGGCATCACGCACCGGGCCGGTCATCCCCGCGAACAACTCTCGGGCGATCTGCGCGTTGAAGTCGGCATCGGCGCCCTGCAGTGCAGACAGCTCTACCCGCGGCAGCCCGATGGTGGTGGGATCGACGACCTGGCGCCTCACGATCCCACCCGCCACCTGCCAGACCGTCGACGTCGCGGTCGTCGTCAGTTCGTCGAGACCGTCGTCGCCGCGGACGACCAGCACAGAGTGGCCCCGGTCCGCGAAAGTCTGGGCGAGCACCGGCGCCAGGTCTGCAAACGCACATCCGACGAGTCCACTCGTGGGCTGCGCGGGATTGGTCAGCGGTCCGAGCACATTGAAGACCGTGGGTATCCCGATCTCTTTGCGCGGCGCGGCCGCGAAACGCAATGCGGGATGAAAGACCGGGGCAAAACAGAAACCGATGCCGAGTTGCTCCACACAGCGGGCGACCGCGTCGGCGGTCAGCGAGATCTTGACCCCGAGTGCCTCGAGGACGTCGGCCCCGCCGCTCTTCGACGATGCTGCACGGTTGCCGTGTTTGACCACGGGTACACCCGCCGCCGCGACCACGACCGACGTCATGGTGGAGATGTTCACGGTGTTCGACCGATCTCCACCGGTCCCGACGATGTCGACACAGGCCACCGAGGTCGGGACCACCGTCGAATGGGCGAGCATGCCTGCCGACAATCCGCGCAACTCCGCCGACACGGGGCCCTTGATCTTCAAGGCGACCCCGAACGCCGCGATCTGCGCGGAGGTGGCGTTGTCGGACATGATCTCGTTCATCGCCCACTCGGCGTCGGCCACGTCGAGATCACGGCCGTCGGCAAGAGCGCCGAGTATCGATGGCCACGTGCGGGCCTGCGCATCGGGATGGGTCACGGCCCAGAGCCTATCGAGGTGGCTGCAGGACCTGCCAGGCCAGCACCGTGCCGCCGTGTCGCTGGGCCAGGCCGGCCATGCGCGATCGCTCCTGCGACACGTGCAGGGCGTCGATCAACTGCACCCGGGCGAGTGCGAACAGCTCGCCCTCCACATCGGTTCGATCGGATGCCCCGGAGGGGACCGGAACCCGGCGATAGTGATCCTGCGCGGCCACGGCGACGGCCGCTTGAACCGCGTCGGCCGGGACCACCAGGAAGTGGCGCAGGACCGACTGTTCGTCCTCGCGCCACGCCGAATCGGACAGCGTCGTCGACGCGGCGATGCTGTCGTCGAAACTCTCCGCTGTCACCATCAATTCCGGATCGTCGACGGACAACTCCGCGTTGAGCTTTCGGTTGCCACCCAACCGCGAGGTCCATTGCTTCCACCGCGATGCCTCGATCGGGTTGCCGTTCACGTCACGTGCCATCCGAACAGCCTCCCAGCTACCGGTTTCTCACGTCCGGGACACGCCGAATCCAGGGCTTTTGTGGCGCTCTACCAGGGTCTGCGTATCCGTCCGTAAAAAAATCTGGACCCAAGTAGTCAGGGGTTACTACGAACCGTCATACTTCAGGAGTGACTAGCGCTGCAGCACCCACAGGATCAGCTATCACCCAGCGCGTGCACTCGCTGAACCGACCCAACATGGTCAGCGTCGGCACGATTGTGTGGCTTTCGAGCGAGCTGATGTTCTTTGCCGGACTTTTCGCGATGTACTTCGTCGCGCGGGCCGGAAACTACGGCAATTGGCCGATGGAGCCCACCGAGCTCAATCTGACCTTGGCGATCCCCGTGACAACGGTGTTGATCCTGTCCTCGGTCACGTGCCAGCTCGGTGTGTTCGCCGCCGAGCGCGGCGACGTGTTCGGCCTTCGCCGGTGGTACACGATCACCCTGATCATGGGTGCGATCTTCGTCGCCGGACAGGCGTACGAGTACTACCACCTGGTGCACGAGGGCACGACGCTTTCGTCGAGCGCCTACGGGTCGGTCTTCTACATCACCACCGGCTTCCACGGCCTCCACGTCATCGGCGGACTCGTCGCCTTCGTCTTCCTGCTGATCCGGACGCGGCTCAGCAAGTTCACCCCGGCACAGGCGACCGCCGCGATCGTCGTGTCGTACTACTGGCACTTCGTCGACATCGTGTGGATCGCATTGTTCGCGACCATCTACTTCATCCGGTAACGCGCCCAGACCGTCTTCAGCACAGACCGATCTTCAGCCCAGGCAAAGTCAGTCCGCTAAGCAGAGAGATACAGATGAGTTCATCTCCCCCACCCACCTCACCCGGGGATTCGGCCCCGGGCACCCTGAGCGAGGGTGCAGGCAGGATCGACGCGAAAAAGGTCAAGTCGCGTCGCAAACTGCGTCGCCGCGCATCGGGAATCCTGTTGTTGCTGGCCGGACTCGTCGTCGCGGGCGGCCTCGCAACCGCGATCACGCCTGACCCGCAGGTGGCCAAGGCCGACAGTGAGTCCAGCGCCGCACTGATCCAGGACGGCAAGAAGCTCTACGAGACGTCGTGCATCACATGCCACGGCGCCAACCTCGAAGGCGTCGCCGAGCGCGGCCCGTCGCTGGTCGGCGTCGGCGACGCATCCGTGTACTTCCAGGTGTCGTCGGGCCGCATGCCCGCCGTTCGCGGTGAAGCGCAGATCGTGCGCAAGCCGGCGAAGTTCACGCAGGCTCAGATCGACCAGCTCGGCGCTTACATCCAGTCGGTCGGAGGCGGCCCCCAGGTCGTCTACGCCAAGGACGCCGAAGGCAACGTGATCTTCAAGGACGGGTACCCCGTCATCGAGCAGGGTGAGCTCCGCGGCGACAACATCGGTCGAGGCAGCGAACTGTTCCGCCTGAACTGCGCCTCATGCCACAACTTCACCGGTCGTGGTGGCGCACTGTCGTCGGGCAAGTTCGCCCCCGCTCTGGACGCCCCCAACGAGCAAGAGATCTACACCGCCATGTTGACCGGCCCGCAGAACATGCCCAAGTTCTCCGACCGGCAACTGACGGATCAGGAAAAACGCGACATCATCGGCTACGTCAAGTACGCAACCACCTCGGGTAACCCCGGTGGATACGGCCTCGGCGGGTTCGGCCCGGTGTCCGAAGGTATGGCGATGTGGGCAATCGGCGCAGTGGCTGTGGTCGCCGCCGCGATGTGGATGGGATCTCGAACATGAGTGATCAGCAGAAACCAGTTCCCACCCAGGACGAGCTCGACTCCATGAGCAACGATCAGCTGGTCAAACTGGGCACCAATCTCGACGGCGTGGAGGTCATCCACCGCCGCGAGCGCTTCCCGGTGCCGGGAACCAAGGCAGAGAAGCGCGCTGAGCGCAGCGTCGCTTTCTGGTTCGTCCTCTCGGGCATCTCCGCCATTGCCTGCTTCGTGATCTTCCTGTTCAACCAATGGGAGTTCGTGATGCCCGGCGGCGACAACTACCGGGCGTACCTGCTCAACACGCCGCTGCTCGGCTTCACCTTCGGTCTGTCGATCCTCGCGATCGGCATCGGAGCCGTGCAGTTCACGAAGAAGTTCATCCCCGAGGAGATCTCGGTTCAGGACCGTCACGACGGCGGTTCCACCGAGACCGACAAGAAGACGATCGTCGCCGAACTCGGCGATTCGCTGAACACCTCGACCCTGCCGCGTCGCAAGATGATCATCGGTGCCGGATTGTTCGGCCTCGGGACCTTCGCGGTGACCGGCGCCGTCGCGCTCCTCGGCGGAATCATCAAGAACCCCTGGGCCGAAGGCAAGAACTCGGCCCTGTGGCACACGGGTTGGTCCCCGATCTACAACCCGCCGGAGAATCCGAACGAGACCATCTTCCTGCGCCGCGACACCGGTAACCCGATGTCCGTCGTGCTGGTGCGTCCCGAGGACCTCGACGCCGGTGCAATGGAGACCGTCTTCCCGTGGCGCGTCTCGGACGGGACCGGAGAGACCGAAGAATCCCGGCACAAGTTGATCGAAGGTCTGCGTTACATCAGCAACCCCGTCATGCTGATCCGCCTTCGCCCCAACGACGCTGCCAAAGCGATCAAGCGTCAGGGCCAGGAGAGCTTCAACTACGGCGACTACTACGCGTACACGAAGGTCTGCTCGCACCTCGGTTGCCCGACTTCACTGTTCGAGCAGCAAACGAACCGTATTTTGTGCCCGTGCCACCAGTCACAGTTCGACGCCCTTGAATACGCCAAGCCCATCTTCGGCCCCGCTGCCCGCTCGCTTGCGCAGCTGCCGATCACGGTCAACGAGCAGGGCTTCATGGTGGCCGCCGGCGACTTCATCGAACCCGTAGGCCCCGCGTTCTGGGAACGCGGGAAGGGGAAGGATCGACCATGAGCAAGATCGGACAGCAGGCCGAGGAAGTAGATTCTCGGTATCACCTCGCGGCAGGTATGCGCCGTCAGATCAACAAGGTCTTCCCGACCCACTGGTCTTTCCTACTCGGTGAGATCGCCCTCTACAGCTTCGTCATCCTGCTGATCTCGGGCGTCTATCTCACGTTCTTCTTCGATCCGTCGATGGCCGAGGTCACCTACCACGGTGCCTATGAACCCCTCAACGGCGTCATGATGACGAAGGCCTACGAGACGACGCTGAACATCTCCTTCGAGGTGCGCGGTGGACTCTTCGTCCGGCAGATCCACCACTGGGCAGCCCTGCTGTTCGCGGCGTCGATCATCATCCACATGGCTCGCATCTTCTTCACCGGCGCATTCCGGCGTCCGCGCGAGGCCAACTGGATCATCGGCTGCTTCCTGCTGGTGCTGGCCATGTTCGAAGGCTTCTTCGGATACTCACTCCCCGACGACCTGCTCTCGGGTACCGGCGTCCGCGCCGCCATGTCGGGCATCGTCCTCGGTATCCCGGTGGTGGGCACCTGGATCCACTGGGCACTCTTCGGTGGCCAGTTCCCGGGCGACATCATCATCCCGAGGCTTTACATCCTGCATGTGCTCCTGTTCCCGGGGATCATCCTGGCGCTGATCGGTGCCCACCTGGCCCTGGTCTGGTACCAGAAGCACACTCAGTTCCCCGGCCCCGGCCGCACCGAGAAGAACGTTGTCGGTGTTCGTATCCTCCCGGTCTTCGCAGTCAAGTCCGGTGCGTTCTTCGCGGTCACCTTCGGAATCCTCGCGATCATGGCCGGTCTCTTACAGATCAACCCGGTATGGGTGCTCGGGCCATACAACCCGGCGCACGTGTCTGCCGGTTCGCAGCCGGACATCTACATGATGTGGACAGACGGCCTTGCTCGACTGATGCCGGCCTGGGAGATCTACTTCGGCAACGCGTACACGATCCCGGCCATCTTCTGGGTCGTTGTGGTGCTGAGCATCGTCTTCGGAATCCTCTTCGCCTACCCGTTCATCGAGAAGCGACTGACCGGGGACACCGCGCATCACAACCTGTTGCAGCGTCCGCGTGACGTTCCGGTGCGAACTGGCATCGGCGCGATGGCGATCTCCTTCTACGTCATCCTCACGATCTCGTGTATGAACGACATCATTGCGTTGAAGTTCCATGTGTCCCTCAACGCGACGACGTGGATGGGCCGCATCGGGCTGATCATCATCCCGCCGCTCGCCTACTACATCGCATACCGATGGGCTCTCGCGTTGCAGCGCAGTGACCGGTTCGTGCTGGAGCACGGCATCGAGACGGGCATCATCATGCGCCTGCCGCACGGTGAGTTCATCGAGCTGCACCAGCCGCTCGGCCCGGTCGATGACCATGGCCACCCGATCCCGCTGCCTTACGAGGGTGCGGCTCTGCCGAAGCGGATGAACAAGCTCGGTTCCGCAGGCGCTCCGGGTACCGGCTCGCTGATGTTGGCCGATCCCCCCGAGGAGCAACAGCGGAACGTGGAACTCGAGGCCAAGGCTCATCACAAGGAGCACGAGGCTTTGCGCGAACTTCAGAAGCGCGGCGGAGACCCGTTCATCGACTGATAGATCGAACAACCGAAGAGGCCGGCCTGCATCAGCGGGTCGGCCTTTTTCGTGGCCGGAGCCGGGTCCTCCCCTCCCCCACTGCGGTGCGTTCATCCGTTCGCGCCGGAAGAGTGCGTGCCCTTGTGGACGTCGAGCGTGCCGTTGGCGGACGCCGAACGTGCCGTTGTTACTCTCTTACGTTCGTGAGCAACATCGAAATCGTCAGCTGTCACGACCGGGCAGAGTTTCCCGCGCTTGCGCGTATCTGGAGACGTTCAGTTGAATCCACCCATGTGTTCCTGACGCACGAAGACGTCGATTTCTACGCGCCGAAGGTGGCCAACAGTTACCTCCCGGCGGTCGAATTACGCGTCGCCAGAATCGATGGTCGGACCGTCGGGTTCTCAGGCACCGACGGCAACAAGCTCGAGATGCTGTTCATCGACGACGACTACCGCGGACGAGGCGTAGGTGGTGCGCTCCTCGGCGAGGTGCTCGACCGAATCCCACGACTTGAGCTCGATGTCAACGAACAGAATCCCGACGCAGTTGCCTTTTATCGGCGCCACGGTTTCGTGATCGTCGGACGGTCTGAGATCGACGCCGACGGGCGTCCGTTTCCACTGCTGCGCATGGTCTCCAGCGCAGCGTCGACCTGATGGAGTCCCGAGGACCCCGCTCGCCACACCGCACGGATCGGTCAAGCGGACAAGGGCACACTCGATGCGCACAACAGCACGGTCGGCGGCTGCAACGGCACGGTCGGCGCGCACAAGGGCCCGCTGGGGGCTTAGGTCACCAGAGGTCGCCTGCGCGCCAATCACACGTCAATTCGCCCGCAGCGGTCTCGGGACCCCCGAAGACGAAGACGCTGTCTGCGTCGTCGGGCGTGGGGTTCACCCCGGCCGGCGTCATCGCAGACAGCGTTCCCTCCCATAGGCGCCAACCGTGAGATCGGTACAACCGTAGTCCGGCCTCACTGGCACTGAGAACGCCGAAATCGTAGGCGTTGACGATGACCCGTTCGACCGCAGACATCAGCTGATCGCCGATGCCCTGACGTTGCCTGCCGGGATCGACCGCTACAGCTTCCACGTAGCCCACTCGGTATGGGATGCCGTCGACCATCATCGACCGGGCGACGACAGCAGCATGGCCGGCCATCGCGTCATCGGCGCCGGTGACGAACACGTGGACTCCGCCTAGCGCGTGGTCATAGTCGGTGTCGGCGAAGTCGCCTGCGAACGCCAGGTCCAACAGTGCGCGGAGTGACCTGGCCCGGACAGCACTCAGCTCCCAGGTATGCTGCACGTCTAGGTGCAGACCTGGGAGCTGAGAGGGATTGTGCGTCAGTGCTTCTCAGGCCCGACGTGGTACTCGAAGACGAGTCCGGCCACTGCACCGATGATGCAGACGGCAGCAAATGCGACGAGCCAGAAGTTGGCCATCGCAAGGGCCACCGCGAAGGTAGCGGCACCGAGCGCGATCAGGATAGGCCACCAGCTACCGGCGCTGAAGAAACCCAATTCGCCCGAGCCGTCGGACACCTCGGCGTCTTCGTAGTCCTCTGGGCGGATGTCCACCCGTCGGGCCACGAAGCGGAAGTAGGTACCGATGATCAACGTCAGGCCGCCGGTCATGACCAGCCCGGTGACACCGACCCACTCGACGTTCTTGCTCGTCAATCCGGTGGCCAGTCCGTAGGCGACCGCCACCAGGAAAAAGAACCCGGTAAGGATCTCGAAGAGCCGCGCTTCAATTCTCATCTCGTAGCTCCTGGCTGACTAGTTCGACGCCGTCTGGGTGCCGCGTTTGGTGTCAAAAGGCTTGGTCGTGATCGCCGTCGGCGTCTGACCGATCGATTCGAGCGCCTGCGCGTTCGTTGCGTTCGGGTTGGCCTCGCGGAAGTCGATGTAGTCCTCGAACTGATCCGGGCTCACGGCACGGACCTCGAAGTTCATCATCGAGTGGTAGGTGCCGCACATCTCTGCACACCGACCGACAAAGGCGCCTTCACGGTCGATCGAGCTGACCTGGAATCGGTTGTCCGTGTGGTTCTGCTTCGGGAATGGCAGCACGTCACGCTTGAACAGGAACTCCGGCACCCAGAACGAATGGATGACGTCGGCCGCGGCGATCTCGAACTCGATGCGCTTACCGGTCGGCAAGACCAGGACCGGGATCTCATCGGAGGTGCCGACCGTCTCGATCTTGTCGAACTTCAGGTAGTTACGGACGTTGTTCTTCTGGTCGTCGGGAGCACTGTGTGCTTCCTCTTCCTCGGTCGGGTCCGGTTCGGCGATCTGCGCCTCGTAAGGACTGCCGTCTTTCTCGAAACCGTTGTAGACGGTGCCGTCCGCCATCGTGACGGTGCGATAGCCGAACTTCCAGTTCCACTGGAAGGCGGTCACGTCCACCACCACATCGGGATTCGGCTGTTTACCCTCGACATCGTTCTGCACGATGATCGTGAAGTAGAACAGGACCGCGATGATCACGAAGGGGATGGCCGTATAGGTCAACTCCAACGGGACGTTGTACGCCGTCTGCCGGGGGAACTCGTCGCCGCCGGGCTTCTTGCGGTGAAAGGTGATGGTCCAGAACGTCAGACCCCACACCAGAACACCCATCACGAGGGCGGCGATGACCGACCACGTCCAGAGGTGCCGCATGTCTTCTGCCTCAGGCGTTATGCCCTTGGGCCAGCCGAAACGCAACGCTTCTTCAGCGCTGCAGCTCGACAACACAAGAGCGCCGACGCCCAGAAAGAACGCTGCGCTGACTTGCTTGATTCGACGTCCGCGGTGCTGACGCGTAGCCGATGCCGGAGGTCGCCCACCGTGTGCCAATTTCACGCCTTCCTACCCTGCCCTCTGACTGGGAAACAGCCACACAGCCACCCACGACTGGTAGCTCGTGTACTACGCAGCGTAGACCAACCGACTTCATCATTCGTAGTTGGGTTTCCGAACACGCCAACACCCGGGTTTTTGGTTCACCGCTTGGCAGGCCGGACGGGCGGGGCAACCGGGGACTGCGGCATACTCGGGGCAGTTCCGTGTGTTCTTCCAGGGCGAATCGAGGCATTTTTCGTGTGTGGTCTGCTAGGTCTGTTGTCCAGCGACGCGTCAGCGGGAGAATCAGCCGAACTCGTGGGCGCCGCGTCGCGCTGCATGCGCCACCGCGGTCCGGACGAGCCCGGAACCTGGAACGACGACGATGTCGTCTTCGGTTTCAACCGGCTCTCCATCATCGACATCGAACATTCACACCAACCACTGCGCTGGGGCCCCCCGGAGAGCCCTGAGCGGTACGCACTGGTCTTCAACGGTGAGATCTACAACTATCTCGAGATCCGGGCACAGCTGAGCCGCGACGAGGGTGCCGAGTTCCTCACCGAGGGCGACGGTGA
The DNA here is from genome assembly GCF_003217475.1 of Williamsia limnetica. Taxonomy (GTDB): domain Bacteria; phylum Actinomycetota; class Actinomycetes; order Mycobacteriales; family Mycobacteriaceae; genus Williamsia; species Williamsia limnetica. Next base: position 24,000 of record NZ_QJSP01000010.1, read on the forward strand.
GGCAATCGTTGCCGCCTTCCACCACTGGGGACCGGACGCGGTGTCGCGGCTTCGCGGCATGTTCGCGTTCGCCATCTGGGACACGGTCGAGCGTTCGCTGTTCCTTGCCCGCGACCCCTTCGGCATCAAGCCCCTCTTCATCGCGTCCGGTTCCGGCGGCACATTGTTCGGTAGCGAGAAAAAGAGCCTGCTCGAGTTGATCGATCGGGTCGGTGTCACCGATGTGCTCGACAATCGCGCCATCGAGCACTACACCGTCCTGCAGTACGTTCCGGAGCCCGAGACACTCCACGCGGGCATCAGACGCCTCGAGTCCGGCAGCTACGCGACCTTGCGACCAGGTCAGCTCCCGAAGGTCTATCGCTACTTCACGCCGCAGTTCGCAGTCCGTCCCTTCACCAAGGGCAGTGAGCAGGCGCGCTACGACGAGATCGCCGATGCTCTCCAGGATTCGGTTGCCAAGCACATGCGTGCCGACGTCACCGTCGGGTCCTTCCTTTCCGGTGGCATCGACTCGACCGCTATCGCCGCTCTGGCCATCCGCCACAACCCGGACCTGATCACCTTCACCACCGGGTTCGAGCGTGAGGGGTATTCCGAGGTCGACGTCGCTGCCGAGTCGGCTGCAGCGATCGGCGCCCGGCACGTCGTGAAGGTCGTCGGGCCTGCCGAGTTCGCTGCCGCGATCCCCGAGATCGTCTGGTACCTCGACGACCCCGTCGCCGATCCGGCGCTGGTCCCGCTGTACTTCGTCGCCAAGGAAGCCCGTAAGCACGTCAAGGTGGTGCTCTCCGGCGAAGGCGCCGACGAGCTCTTCGGCGGCTACACGATCTACAAGGAACCGTTGTCCCTGAAACCCTTCGAGCGGCTCCCCCGCGGCCTGCGTGCGGCCGCCGGCAGATTGTCGGACCGGCTCCCCGAGGGCAGGCGCGGCAAGAGTTTGCTGCACCGGGGTTCGATGACCCTGGAAGAGCGCTACTACGGCAATGCCCGCAGCTTCGACGACGCCCGGCTCCGCGCAGTACTCAAGGACTTCCGGCCCGAGTGGACCCACACCGACGTCACCGCACCCATCTACGCCATCTCGGCGGGCTGGGATCCTGTTGCCCGTATGCAACATCTGGATCTGTTCACCTGGCTGCGCGGGGACATCCTCGTCAAGGCGGACAAGATCACGATGGCCAACTCACTCGAGCTGCGGGTGCCGTTCCTCGACCCCGAGGTGATGCGGGTTGCCGAGGCGTTGCCATTCGAGGAGAAGATCTCGCACGGCACGACCAAATACGCGCTGCGCAAGGCGCTCGAGCAGATCGTCCCGGCCCACGTCCTACATCGCAAGAAGCTGGGTTTCCCTGTACCACTGCGACATTGGTTGGCCGGCACTGAACTCTACGACTGGGCTCACCAGACCATCGACCATTCTCAGACCGACCACATCTTCGACAAGGCTGCGGTGCGCACAATGCTCGCCGAGCACCGGGAAGGCACCGTGGACAACAGTCGACGACTGTGGACTGTGCTGGTGTTCATGATCTGGCACGGCATTTTCGTCGAGGGCACGATCGTCCCGGCAATCGAGGATCACCGGTACCCGGTCAAGCTCTGATCCCACCCGCCGCGCCCGCACACGCGCCGGATATACGACGACGCGCCACATATGTGGCGCGTCGTCGTATATGTGGAGCGTCTGGAGATTACGTCGGTAGCACGGCCGCGATCTCTGCAGCCGCTTCGTCCCCGTAGGCGCCGGCGAGACGGGTCAGGGCCGACGCGCGGTCCCACACCCATTCCTGTGTGCCGACCGTCTCGAGGACGAGGACGGCCACCATCGATCCCAGCTGCGCGCTGCGTTCGTTGTCGAGTCCGGCTGCATTGCCTACCAGGAAACCGGCCCGGAACCCATCACCGACTCCGGTGGGGTCGACCTTCTCGGTTTCGGGGACGACCGGCACATGGATGCGGGAGCCGTCCGCTTCGACGATCTCGGCTCCGGCGCTGCCGAGGGTGGTGATCCGAAGCCCCACCATCTCGGCGACCTGAGCTTCACTCAAGGCCGCCTTCTGCCGGAGCAGACCCCACTCGTACTCGTTGGTGAACAGATAGGTCGCGCCGTCGATGAGGTCGCGGACCTGCTCGCCGTCGAGTCGAGCGAGTTGCTGGCTGGGATCGGCCGCGAAAGGAATGCCCAGCTCCCGCGACTGCCTGCTGTGCGCGATCATGCCGTCGGGATCATCGGCGCCGATCAGGACCAGCTCGGGCGTGCCGAACTCCTCGGCGAGCCCGGCCAGGGATATCTCTCGCGACTCGCTCATCGCGCCCGCATAGAAGCTGGCCAGCTGGGCCATCTCGTCATCGGTGGTGCACATGAACCGTGCGGTGTGCGCGGTGTCCGACACCCGCACACCGCGGGTGTCGACCCCGTTGCCCTCGAGCCAGCAGCGGTAGTCGTCGAAGTCGCTACCGACCGACCCGACAAGCAACGGGGATCCCCCCAGGACGCCCATCGCGTAGGAGATGTTGCCTGCGACGCCGCCCCGGCGGATCACCAACTCCTCGACGAGAAAGCTCAACGAGATGTGGCTCAGGTGTTCGGCGAGCAACTGCTCGGAGAACTTCCCCTGAAAGCGCATCAAATGATCGGTCGCAATGGATCCACAAATGGCGATGGCCACGAAGAAGAACCTTTCTTGTCACCTGGCAGATGGCTCAACGCTACCTCCGACGTCGGGTGTCCCCCGGTGGGCCCCGTCTCGTGAACACGCGTCGACGTCACCGAACAGAAAGGGCCGCATCCGAGAAACTCGGATACGGCCCTTTCAGGTGCGGGTCGTGCTGCCTGTGAGAGGTCAGGCGTCAGTTGAACGAATCGCCGCAGGCACAGCTGCCGGTGGCATTCGGGTTGTCGATCGTGAAACCCTGCTTTTCGATGGTGTCCACGAAGTCGATGCTGGCTCCCATGACGTACGGGGCGCTCATGCGATCGACCGCGAGGCCGACTCCGTCGAATTCCACGACCAGGTCGCCGTCGAGATTGCGATCGTCAAAGTACAGCTGGTAGCGCAGACCCGCGCAGCCGCCGGGCTGGACGGCGATGCGCAGCATGAGTTCCTCACGGCCCTCCTGCTCGCGCAGGGCCTTCGCCTTGGAAGCGGCGGCATCGGTGAGAATCACGCCGTGCGCAGGCGCTTCTGTCTCGGTCTGCACAGCGGTGTCGTTCGATGCGGTCATGGATTCTCCTCAGTGTGCGGGGCGTAGGCGTTCGATTCCTGGTTGCCAGGTATCGGATACGAACTTCCGTCGCCTATAACCGTACTCCTGCCCTGCCTATTCCCGCGCGCCTGCGTCGCCGGTACACGGCACAGGGTCACCAGCCTTCCGCGACCTGCCGGGCGAGCTCGATCAGCTGATTTTCCGCGTCGTCCATGGCGACCTGGACCGTTCCGGCGACCTCGACGATCGATCGCGCCTGCGTGATGCCGGCGTCGGCGAGTTGCGCCGGGGTCAGCGCGACCTGGCCGGCGAGCACGATGGTCGGGATACCCCGGCCGCGGGCCGACTTGGTCAGTGCGGCGACGACCTTGCCCTTCAGGGTCTGCTCGTCGCACTTGCCCTCCCCCGTGATGACGAGGTCGGCGGCGGCGATGAGATCGGCCTGAGAGGTCGCTTCGGCGATCACCGTGGCACCCGGGACACGCTGCGCCCCCAGCGCCAACAGCGCTGCACCGAGCCCACCCGCGGCACCGGCTCCGGGTTCGTCCGAGATGTCGCGGCCGGCGACCCCGGCGAGCAGCTGGGCCCAGTCGGCGAGTCTCTCTTCGAGCAGAGCAACGGTGTCCGGGTCGGCGCCTTTCTGCGGACCGAACACGGCGGCCGCACCGGCAGGCCCGAGCAACGGATTCTCCACATCGGACGCCGCGACCAGCTGCACCGGTCCGAGCAGTCGCGCGGCCTCGGCCAGCCCTCCGAGCGCATCGACCATCCCGCAACCACCGTCGGTGCTCCCGCTGCCACCCAACCCCACGACGATCTGGGTGGCCCCCGCCGCCACCGCGGCGACGATCAGTTCACCGACACCGAACGTGTCCGCCGCGAGGGCGGTCCGGGGCGTCGGCGCGCCGCCGAGTTGATGCAACCCACAGGCCTGGGCGCACTCGACATACGCAACGGAGCGGTCCTGTCGCCGGTCCAGCAACCAGTGGGCGCTCACCATCGCGCCGAGGGGACCACTGACGCGTTCGGTGTATACCTCACCGAATCGGCTGGCGAGGACGGACACGAAACCGGGCCCGCCGTCGGATTGCGGAACGAGGGTGAGCTCGTCGGCGGGGCGCCCGAGGGCCCAACCCGCGGCGATCGCCTCGGCTGCCGCGACGGCCGTCAAGGTGTCGCCGAAGGAATCCGGGGCGATCAAAGCCTTCATCGGCTGAGTATATGAAGGGTGGCCCACTCCGGCAGCGCACGTCGCGATAATCTGGACGGGTGAAGTTGCCCTGGAAGAAAGACGACGTCGCCGCCGACGACGCGGCCGACACCACCGTCGCGCTGACCGTGGAAGAAGCTGCGGCCAAGCGCCGGTACACCGAGGCCAAGGGCCGGCCCACGCCGAAGCGGCGCGATGCCCAGGGCAGGCGTCGCGGCCCGGTCGCTCCGGCCCCGACCACGCGGGCCGAGGCTCGCGCGCGCAAGAAAGAGCTGAAGGGCAGCTCGGTCAATCTGAGCAAGGAAGACAAGAAGGCCCAGTCCGATACGCGCCGCCAGCAACGGGCCGATCAGCGCGAGAAGATGATGGAGGGCGACGAGCGGTACCTGATGCCGCGCGACAAGGGCGACGCTCGCCGGTTCGCCCGTGACCTCGTCGACTCGAGGCGCAACTTCGCCGGATTGTTCATGCCGTTCGCGATCATGCTGATCATCGTGATGTTCGTCCCGGCCATCGCGGTGTACGCCACCCTGCTGATGTTGATCTTCGTGGTCTTCCTGGTGATCGACGGCGTGCTGCTCGGCCGGATCCTCAACAACCGTGTACGCGAACGTTTCCCGAGCACCACCGACGGCGGTTTCAAACTCGGCTGGTACGGGTTCAGCCGCGCCATGCAGATGCGGTTCATGCGGGCGCCGCGACCCAGGGTCAAACCGGGTGACGCGGTCTGACCGGGATGCGAACTCTGGTTCTGGGTGGGATTCGTTCGGGAAAATCAGCGTTCGGTGAAGGGCTTCTTCCGCACACCGGGGTGCGTTATCTGGCCACGGCGGCAAACCCCGCCACCGGCGACCCCGAGTGGTCCAACCGGATAGCGCAGCACCGAGTCCGTCGTCCCGCGCAGTGGACGACCATCGAAACAGGCGACATCGCTGCCGAATTGCGTTCGGACTCGAGTACTTCCACGCTCGTCGACGACCTCGGCAGCTGGGTCAGTCGTCATATCGACTCGGTCGGCGGCTGGAGCGACGACGACTTCGACATGTCTGGCGTGATCGACGAGATCTCCTCTGCAATCTCCGAGTTCACCGGAGACCTCGTCATCATCAGTCCAGAGGTCGGCCTGTCCCTCGTGGCGCCGACACCCGCCGGCCGCCTCTTCCAAGATCAGCTCGGCCTGCTCAACAGCGCCGTCGCGACCGCCTGTGACCGCGTGGTCCTCATCGTCGCCGGGCAGGTTCTCGAACTCGGTGTGGACACCCGCATCGGCGTCGACACCGTCGCAACAGCCGTCCCTCTGCCCGTTCCGACCGGTGCCCCCGTCGATTCAACAGCGGACTCGGACCCAGTCGACGCAGCGGCGCGCGAGTTCGCCCCCGAGGCCGGGACCACGAGTGCTGAAAGCCTCGCCTCGACAACGGAGTTCGAACTTCCCGAGCAGTTCGAGTTCATCGCTGCGCCCGACCGCGACGCGGCGATCGCGGCCCGCAAACGGCAAGGTGAGCTCACCAAACCCCCCGGCTCACTCGGGCGGCTCGAAGAGGTTGCGGTCTGGGTCGCGTCCTGCCAGGGAAAATGCCCACCCGCGCCGTTCGAAACGCCGACCGTGGTCGTCTTCGCCGGCGACCACGGCGTCGCCAGAGCAGGTGTGTCGGCGTTCCCTCCCGAGGTGACCGCGCAAATGGTGTCGAACTTCGGCGCAGGCGGCGCGGCCGTGAACGTGCTCGGACGCCTGCACGGTGCCCGGGTCCGGGTGGAAGACCTCGCGGTCGATGCCCAGACCCCGGAGGCGATCAGCCGTTTCAAGGTGCGCAGGAGTTCCGGCGATCTCACCCGCGAGGACGCGTTGAGCACCGAAGAGACCCGGGCCGCGCTGGCAGCGGGACGCGCCATCGCCGATCAGGAGATCGATTCCGGCGCCGATCTGCTGATGGCCGGTGAGATGGGGATCGGCAACACCACTCCGGCGACGATCCTCGTCGGCCTGCTCACCGATTCCGAACCGGTGGTCGTGGTCGGGCGCGGCACGGGCATCGACGACAACGGATGGATCCGCAAGACCGGCGCGGTCCGCGACGGCATGCGCCGGGGCCGCCCTCATGCACGGGTTCCGCTGGAACTGCTGCGCACGGTCGCCGGAGCGGAGATAGCGGCCATGGCAGGTTTTCTCGCGCAGGCGGCCCTGCGCCGGACGCCTGTGATCCTGGACGGTCTCGTGGTGACGGCCGCGGCGCTCGTGGCCAATGACATGGCGCCCGGCGCCCGGGAATGGTGGCTGGCAGGTCATCGGTCCGCAGAGCCCGCGCACACCATCGCCCTGAGACAACTCGATCTCGAACCGCTGCTCGAGTTGTCGATGCGACTCGGCGAAGGTAGCGGCGCGCTGACCGCGCTGCCCGTCGTACAGTCGGCGGTCGCCACCCTCGCCTCGATGGCCACCTTCTCCGAGGCCGCGGTCAGCGGCGCGGCGGATCCGACGTCGGTGAATCCGGAGAGATGAGTCTGCGCGGCGCGATCCGTGGCCCCCAGACAGCGTTCTCGTGGCTGACCATCCTGCCCGTACCCGAGCCCGCCGGCCCGTTCGACCGTTCCCTCGGTGGCGCCGCGATCGGTTCCACGCCGCTGGTCGGGTGCGTGCTCGGCGCCATCGCCGCGGCCGCCGCATTCGGGTTGGAACACACCGAACTCCCGGCACTGCTGTGCGGGCTGTTGATAGTCGGATTGCTGGCGGTCCTGACCCGCGGCATGCACCTCGACGGACTCGCCGACACCGCTGACGGGCTCGGCTGTTACGGACCCCCGGTCCGCGTCCACCAGGTGATGCACAGCGGCTCCACGGGGCCGTTCGGCGCGGCGACCCTGGTGATCGTGATGGGCGCCCAAGCCGTCGGCTACGGCACTCTGATGCAGGAGAGCAACTGGGCCGCATTCATCTTCATCGGGTTCGTGTCACGCGTGGCCACGGTGATCGGCTGCCGGATCTCCCTGCCACCGGCCGCAGAATCCAAGTTCGGCGGCCTCACCGCAGGCACTCAGCGATTGACCATTCCGTTCTGGGTACTCGGTGCGCTCGCCGTGGGTTTCGCGGTCGGTCCGGATCTACCGGTGCCGGGCGTGCTAGCCGTCGTGGTCGTGACGCTGTTCGCCTGGCTGTTCAGTGCCCACTGCGCGCAGCGTTTCGGTGGGATGAACGGCGATGTGCTCGGTGCCCTCATCGAGGTGAGTACCTTGATCGCGCTGTGTGTCGTCCTTGCCGGCTGACCCGTCCATCGAGACTGCCACCACGAAGCCATCGGCCGAGTAGGCCGCTTCATTGCCGCAGTCTCGCCGCGGCGGGGCCCGGTTCAGAGACGACGAACGTCAGTTCCCGTGGAGCGTCGTCATCCAGCCGTGCGTGTCGGCGAACGTTCCGCGCTGGATCCCGGTGAGGGTGTCGCGGAGTGCCATCGTCACCTCGCCCGGCTCCCCGTTCGCGATGGTGTAGTCGTCCGTATCACCCTTGACATGGCCGACCGGGGTGATGACGGCCGCGGTCCCGCAGGCGAAGACTTCGGTGATCTCCCCGGACGCGACGCCCTTGCGCAGCTCTTCGACACTGATCTTGCGTTCGGTGACGTCGAATCCGGCGTCGGTGGCGAGCTGCAACAGCGACTCACGGGTGATGCCCGGCAGTAGCGAACCGGACAGCTCAGGCGTCACCAGTTTTGCGTCGGCTCCGGAGCCGAACACGAAGAACAGATTCATCCCGCCCATCTCTTCGATGAAGCGGCGTTCGATCGCGTCGAGCCAGACCACCTGATCGCAGCCGTGTTCGGCCGCCTGCGCCTGGGCCAGAAGTGAGGCTGCGTAGTTGCCGCCGAACTTGGCCGCGCCGGTTCCACCGGGTGCGGCGCGCACGTATTCGGTCGACAGCCAGACGCTCACGGGGTGTACGCCCCGGGGGAAGTAGGCGCCTGCGGGCGAGGCGATGAGCAGGTAGCGGTACTCCGTCGCCGGACGGACGCCCAGACCGGGCTCGGTCGCGATCATGAACGGTCGCAGATACAACGACGATTCGCCCCCTGCGGCGGGCACCCACTCGTGGTCGACCTCCAGCAACGCTCGCAGCGAGGCCATGAAGTCTTCGGCGGGCAGTTCGGGCATGGCCAGCCGTCGCGCCGAACGCTGCAGGCGTGCGGCGTTGGCGTCGGGACGGAAAGAGGCGATGGTGCCGTCGGATTGCCGGTAGGCCTTGAGGCCCTCGAATATCTCCTGCGCGTAGTGCAGCACCATCGCAGACGGGTCGAGCGAGATGGGCCCGTAGGGCACCACGTTCGCGTCGTGCCAGCCTTTGTCGGCGGTGTAATCGATCACGACCATGTGGTCGGTGAAGTGCCTACCGAATCCCGGGGCCTCCAGGATGTCGGCGCGGCGTGATTGCGACACCGGTTGCGGGTGCTCGGTCCGGACGAACTCCAAGGTCATTCGGCAATCGTAACGCCCGGCCTCGCGTGCGCTGCGACGCGAGGGGTTCGCAGATCAGTTGGTGCTTCCTGTCACGAAGGGCGGCAACACGATTTCGCATTCGAGTGGGCGTCCACGGACGTCGACCACCACCGTGTCTCCCTTGGAGACCCCTGCTGCCGTATCAATCAGTGCCAGCGCGATGCCGGTCTTCAAGGTCGGGGAGAACGTTCCGGACGTGCACACCCCGATTCGGTCGCCGCCCGCTTCGGCGAGCACGCCCAGGTCGGCGCGAGGAACACCCCTGCCGATGGCCCGCAGCCCCCACAGCCTGCGCACGGGTCCTGCTTCCTTCTCCGCCAGCAACGCGTCGCGGCCGAAGAACTCCGGCTTCTTCCAGCCGACAGCCCAGCTGCAGCGAGCCTGCACGGGGGTGATGTCGACCGACAGTTCGTGCCCGTGCAACGGGTAGCCCATCTCGGTGCGCAGGGTGTCCCTGGCGCCGAGGCCGGCGGGTTGTCCACCGGCTGCCGTCACCGCGGTCAGCAGCGCGTCGAAGACGCCGGCGCTGTCGTTCCACGTCGGCAGCAGTTCGTACCCGCGCTCACCCGTGTACCCGGTTCGGCACACCCGTACCGGATAGCTTGAATCACCCACCACCAGTTCAGCATCGATGAACGACATGTATTCCATCTCGGTCGGCAACCCGAGGCTGTCCAGCACCTCCGCCGACTTGGGCCCCTGCACGGCGATGACACCGAAATCGCGGTGCCGGTCGGTCACCTCGATCCCTTGGGGCGCGACGGCAGCCAGCGCTGCGACCACCGCGGCGGTGTTCGCGGCGTTGGGAACCAGGAAGACGTCGTCCGATGACACCCAGTAGGCGATCAGGTCATCGATGACGCCACCGGAGTCATTGGTGCACAACGTGTATTGAGCCTTGCCGGGCCTGATCTTGCCGAGATCGTTGGTCAGCGCGCGGTTGACGAAATCGGCGGCGCCGGGGCCGGTGACCGACGCCTTGCCGAGGTGGCTGACATCGAAGATGCCCACAGCCTCCCGGACCGCGGTGTGTTCAGCCACCGTGCCTGCGTAGGACACGGGCATGTTCCAGCCACCGAACGCGGCGAAGCTCGCGCCGAGCGCGCGATGCGATGCCTCGATGGGACCTGCCAGCAATTCACCTTCACTCATGACGCCAACGCTATCGCGCCCGGTGCCGCGACGACGGCGGACGCGCACCCCCGTCGGCGTTGCCGGGCAGCCAACTAAGCTGACCGGCAGGCATGAGTAGGGCTACGAGTGGGAGTGCAAACGTGAGCAAGTCGAGTGCAAATCGTCGTCTGGGTCCGGAGCTGTCGCTGGCCACCGGGATCGGCAAGAACGACGACGTCCTGGTGATCGGACTGACCACGGCGGATGAGACCGACGGGGACGGGACGCCGAGCCTGGTCATCGGCGAGGGACTGTTCGACGACGCGGTCGCCTCGGCCATCGACGCCTCACTGGCCGCCGTCGGCGCACAGGGATCGGCCGGAGAGCTGACCCGCCTGCCCGCCCCCGCCGGCCTCGACGTCGCGTCCGTTCTCGCCGTCGGCCTCGGCGCTCCGGCAAAACTCGATGATGCCGAGCACATCCGCCGTCAGGCGGGTGTCGCGGCTCGCAGCCTGGCAGGTGTCAGCACCGCCGTCACCACGCTGTCGACTGCCGATCTCACCGCCGCCGCCGAAGGCTTCTTCCTCGGGGCCTATCGGTTCGACGAGTTCCGCACGACCCCGCCCGAGAAGGCACCGCTTGGGTCCGTCCGTCTGCTCGTCCCCGCGGTGGACCGGGACACCAAGGCAGTCCTCGAGCGCGCCGAAGCCATCGCTCGTGCGGTGTCCATCGCCCGCGACTTCGTGAACACGCCGCCGAGCCACCTGTACCCGGACGAGTTCGCCGCCCGCGCCAAGGCCCTCGGGTCGGCGGCAGGCCTCAAGGTCGAGATCCTCGACGAGGTCGCCCTCGAGAAGGGTGGCTATGGCGGCATCATCGGTGTCGGCAAGGGCTCCTCGCGCCCACCGCGGCTGGTTCGGTTGACCCACAGCGGGGGCCGGAAGGCGAAAACCGTCGCACTCGTCGGCAAGGGCATCACCTTCGACACCGGCGGTATCTCCATCAAGCCCGCCGCCGGCATGGAGAACATGACCTCGGACATGGGCGGCGCCGCCGCCGTCATCGCGACCACGATTTTGGCCGCCGAGCTGAACGTCGGCGTCACCGTGATCGCAACGGTCCCGATGGCCGAGAACATGCCGTCGAGCACGGCGCAGCGGCCAGGCGATGTCCTGACCCAGTACGGCGGCAAGACCGTCGAGGTGATCAACACCGACGCAGAGGGTCGGCTCATTCTCGCCGACGCCATCGTGCGCGCCTGCGAGGACGACCCCGACTATCTGATCGACACCGCGACGCTGACCGGCGCGCAGATGGTTGCACTCGGAACCCGTACCCCCGGTGTGATGGGCACAGACGAGTTCCGCGACCGCGTCGCGGCCATCTCGCAGGCCGAGGGCGAATCGGGTTGGCCGATGCCGTTTCCCGACGAGCTCCGCCCGGACCTGGATTCTCGCGTCGCCGATCTGGCCAACGTCACCAACCACCGCTGGGGTGGCATGTTGTCCGCTGGAATCTATCTCCGTGAGTTCGTCGCGGACGGCGTCCAGTGGGCGCACATCGACATCGCCGGACCTGCTTTCAACACCGGCGGCCCGTGGGGCTATACCGGTAAGGGTGGCACCGGCGTCCCGGTCAGAACCATCTACGCCTTGCTGGAGGAGATCGCTGCCGAAGGCTAGCTCGGAAGGTAGGGTTTGAACCGGCGGTTTGCCCTACCGGGCGTGCCCCACCCCCACTCCGGGTCACCAATACCGGCGACCCGGTCCAGACATCAGACCGCACACCGGATCTCGAAATCGAGGAGTCGACAACGATGGCCTTCTCCGTCCAAATGCCCGCCCTGGGTGAAAGCGTCACCGAGGGCACAGTCACCAGGTGGCTCAAGCAGGAGGGTGACACGGTCGAGGCCGATGAGCCGTTGTTGGAGGTGTCGACCGACAAGGTCGACACCGAAATCCCGGCTCCCGCCTCGGGCGTGCTCACCAAGATCGTCGCGCAGGAAGACGACGTCGTAGAGGTCGGCGGTGAGTTGGCCCAGATCGGTGAGGCCGGCGAGTCCGCCGATGACTCCGACGACTCGGGCAGCTCCGACGATTCTCCTGCCGAGAACGAGACGCAGGCCGAGCCCGAAGCGGAGCCAGAGTCCGAACCGGAGCCCGCAGCGGAGCCGGAGCCGAAGAAGCCGTCGTCGTCCGGTTCGGGTGATGGCACCGACGTCACCATGCCCGAGCTCGGCGAGTCCGTCACCGAGGGCACCGTGACCCGCTGGCTCAAGGAGGTCGGCGATTCCGTCGACGCCGACGAGCCGCTTCTCGAGGTGTCCACCGACAAGGTCGACACCGAGATCCCGTCCCCTGTCGCCGGCACCTTGCTCGAGATCGTGGCGGCCGAAGACGACGTCGTCGAGGTCGGCGGACGGCTGGCCGTGGTCGGTTCAGCAGATGCGACCCCGACCGTTGAACCTTCCGAGCCGGAAGAGACCAAGGACGAGGCACAGCCAGAGCCGGAACCTGAGCCCGAGCCCGAGCCCGAGGCCAAAGAAGAGCTGTCACCGGTCGAGACACCGGAGCCCGACAAGAAGCCCGAGCCCCAGAAGCCTGAGCCCAAGAAGGAGTCGGCGCCTGCGGCCAAGTCGGACGACAGTGGTTCCAGCCCTTATGTCACCCCGCTGGTGCGCAAGCTGGCTGCAGAGAACGACGTCGACCTGAGCTCGGTCAAGGGCACCGGCGTCGGTGGCCGTATTCGCAAACAGGACGTGCTGGCCGCAGCGGAGGCCGCCAAGGCCCCCGCAGAGCCCGCCCCGTCGAAGTCCGAACCGGCTGCTGCGGAGAAGAAGTCGGCACCCGCCGCGCCGAGCCCAGAGCTGGCACAGTTGGTCGGCACCACGCAGAAGATCAACCGGATCCGCCAGATCACGGCCAAGAAGACCCGCGAGTCGCTGCAGGAGAGCGCACAGCTCACGCAGGTGTTCGAGGTCGACATGACCAAGATCGTCACCCTGCGCAAGGCCGCGAAGGAAGGCTTCAAGACCAGCGAAGGCGTCAACCTGACGTTCCTGCCGTTCATCGCGAAGGCCGTTGTGGAAGCCCTCAAGGCACACCCCAACGTCAACGCGTCGATCGATGAGCAGGCCAAAGAGATCACCTATTACTCCAAGGTGCATCTCGGTATCGCGGTCGACACCGAGCAGGGCCTGCTATCCCCCGTGATCCACAACGCCGACGATCTGTCGATCGCCGGGCTGGCACGGGCGATCGCAGACATCGCGAGTCGGGCGCGGAGCAACAAGCTCAAACTCGACGACCTGACCGGTGGAACCTTCACGATCACCAACATCGGCAGCCAGGGCGCTTTGTTCGACACCCCGATCCTGGTCCCGCCGCAAGCGGCGATGTTGGGTACGGGAGCGATCGTCAAGCGTCCGGTCGTGCTCACCGGTGCCGACGGATCCGAATCGATCGCCGTGCGGTCGATGTCGTTCCTGCCGCTCACCTACGACCACCGGCTGATCGACGGCGCCGACGCGGGACGGTTCCTGACCACCGTGAAGCACCGGCTGGAAGAGGCGGCGTTTGAGGCGGACCTGGGCCTATAGCCCATGCGGATCGCTGTCGCGGGATCATCTGGCCTGATCGGCACGGCCCTGGTGGACAGTCTCACCGGGGCCGGCCATCAGGTGCTCCGCCTGGTTCGCAGACCCACGACCTCGGAGCACGAGGTCCACTGGCAACCGGAATCCTTCGGGATCGATCCCGCGGCATTGGCCGGCGTCGACGTCGTCGTCAATCTCTGTGGACGCGGCATCGGCGATCGGCGATGGTCCGGCCACGTCAAGCAGCAGCTGCGGGACAGCCGGATCATCCCGACCCAGGTCCTGGCGGAAGCGGTTCGCGTCGCGCAGGTCCCGACGTTCATCAGCTCGAGCGCAACCGGTCACTACGGAGACACCGGATCGTCGGCCGTCACCGAAGAGGACCCTGCGGGCAGTGGCTTTCTCGCAGATCTGACCATCGATTGGGAAGCCGCGGCACTGAGCGGCGCACCTGATGCAACAAGGGTGGCGCTCATCCGCACCGCGCCGGTGATGTCCCCCTCCGGCGGGATGCTCGGCAAACTCCGCCCGCTGTTCAAGCTCGGAATGGGTGGGCGGCTGGGCAACGGTCGTCAGTACCTGCCATGGATCAGCCTGCCCGACGCGGTCCGGGTGCTCGAGTTCGTCATGGATTCTCCGATCAGCGGGCCGGTCAACATGTGCGGGCCGGTGTCGGTGACAAACGCGGAGTTCACCGCAGCCCTGGGTCGTGCCGTGCACCGCCCGGCGCCGTGGCCCGTGCCGGCGGTCGTCCTGTCGAAAGCCGCGGGCGAGATGGCCGATGAAATGTTATTGCAGGGCCAGAACGTTGTACCCCGTGTGTTGATCGACAGAGGTTTCCAGTTCCGGCATCCGACCCTCGATGCAGCCCTGGCTCATGCCGTGAGCAAGGAGGCGTGATGGGTAGCGCTCGTCTTTCCAGCGAACCGCTCGAGATCCGCTGGCTGGGCAGGGTCGATTACCAAGAGACCTTTGATCTGCAGCACCGGCTCGCCACCGAGCGCGCCGACGGGATTCTCGACCATGACGTGCTCCTCCTGCTGGAACACCCGGCGGTGTACACCGCCGGGCGTCGGACCGAAGATGCCGATCGCCCCACCGACGGTTCTCCTGTGATCGACGTCGATCGCGGTGGCAAACTCACCTGGCACGGACCCGGGCAATTGGTCGCCTACCCCATCGTCGCGCTCGCTCATCCGGTCGATGTCGTCGACTACGTGCGGCGGCTCGAAGAGGCCATGATCACCGTGACCCACCAGTTTGGTTTGGACACCTACCGCGTGGACGGGCGGTCCGGCGTGTGGGTGCTGGGCGACGGTCTGCGGCAGGACCGCAAGATCGGTGCCATCGGCATCCGCGTCGCCAGGGCTGTCGCCTTGCACGGCATCGCGGTGAACTGCGATCCGGACCTGAGCGCCTTCACCTCGATCATCCCGTGCGGCATCCCTGACGCCGGAGCAGGTTCTCTCACAGGCGAGTTGGACCGAAAGATCACCGTCGAGGATGTCCGTCCACTACTCGGCCGAGCCATCTCCGACGCACTCGACGGAACCCTCCCCGTCGTCGAACATCGGCCACCTCGAGCCGAAACGCCGCAGATCGTCGCGACAAATGGTAGCGGCGTAGGGTTGGTCCGGTGACCGTTCAGCAAGACAAACCCACCCAGTCCAGCGCCCCGGGGTCGGTCGGCCCCAACGGACGCAAACTGCTCCGGCTCGAGGCCCGCAACGCCGAGACCCCGATCGAGCGCAAGCCGTCCTGGATCAAGACGCGCGCGACGATGGGTCCGGAGTTCACCGAACTGAAGGCTCTGGTCAAGAGCGAGGGCCTGCACACGGTCTGCGAAGAGGCCGGTTGCCCGAACATCTACGAGTGCTGGGAAGACCGTGAGGCCACCTTCCTGATCGGCGGCGAACAGTGCACCCGGCGGTGCGACTTCTGTCAGATCGACACCGGCAAGCCTGCGGATCTCGACCGCGACGAACCGCGTCGCGTCGCCGAGAGTGTCGTGACGATGGGCCTGCGCTATTCGACCGTGACCGGTGTGGCACGCGATGATCTGGCCGACGGCGGCGCCTGGCTGTACGCAGAAACGGTGCGTTACATCAAGGAACTGAACCCGACCACCGGCGTCGAGTTGCTGATCCCCGACTTCAACGCCGACCCGGAGCAGCTAGCGGAGGTCTTCGCGTCGCGGCCCGAGGTGCTGGCACACAACGTCGAGACCGTGCCGCGCATCTTCAAGCGGATTCGACCGGCCTTCCGCTACCAGCGAAGCCTCGACGTCATCACCGCCGCCCGGGACTACGGACTTGTCACCAAGTCGAATCTGATCCTCGGCATGGGTGAGACCCCGGACGAGGTGCGCGAGGCGATGACGGACCTGCACGAGGCAGGGTGCGACATCCTGACCATCACGCAGTACCTGCGTCCGTCGCCACGGCATCACCCGGTGGACCGTTGGGTAAAGCCCGAGGAATTCGTCGAGCACTCGAAGTTCGCCGAGGACCTCGGATTCGCCGGCGTCATGGCCGGACCGCTGGTGCGTTCGTCGTACCGGGCGGGACGACTGTACGCCCAGGCGATGGCACACCATGGGCGTGAACTCCCCGAGTCGATGTCTCACCTGACCGATGGTGGTGACGCGTCTCAGGAGGCGTCGTCGCTGATGGCCCGCCTTGCCCGCTGAGCCTGCGCCGAGGACCTCGGGTCCTCGGCTGACGCAACCCGGCACGGCCTGCCGAGTTCTCGAGGTGGGCCAGTATCCTGGACGTCATGGCGAAGGCAAAGGCGAGCAAAGAGGCAAAGGCGGCTGCGAAAGCCGCGCGTAAAGAAGCATCGCGTGCCCGTCGCAAACAGCTGTGGCAGGCGTTCCAGATGCAGCGCAAGGAAGACAAGCTGCTTCTGCCGCTGATGATCGGGTCGATCATCGGGCTCACCGGACTCGCGGTGCTGATCGGCCTGCTCACCGGCTCTCTCGTGTTCGTGCTCCCGCTCGGCATCGTTCTCGGTGTGCTGATCGCATTCATCATCTTCGGTCGCCGGGTGCAGAAGACGGTGTTCACGAAGGCCGATGGGCAGGCGGGAGCCGCCGCCTGGGCGCTGGACAACATGCGCGGGCAGTGGCGGGTCAAGCAGGCCGTCTCCGGTACCACCCACCTGGATGCGGTGCACCGCGTCATCGGTAAGCCGGGAGTGATCCTGGTCGGCGAGGGATCGCCGCACCGGGTCAAGACCCTGCTCGCCCAGGAGAAGAAAAAGATCGCTCGCGTCGTCGGCGACACCCCGATCTACGACGTGATCGTCGGCAACGAAGAGGGTCAGGTCCCCCTCAAGAAGCTCGAACGGCACCTGAGCAAACTGCCGAACAACATCAACAAGGCCCGCATCGACAGCCTCGAGTCGAGGCTTGCGGCACTGGGCGGCAAGGGACCGGGCGCCGGTATGCCCAAGGGCCCGATGCCCGCAGGTGCGAAGATGCGCAACATCCAGCGCACCGCCCGTCGGCGCTGATCGTCTCCAGTCACAAAAACACCCGTTCCGGCCAAAAACACCCGTTCAAGCAGGTGTTTTTGTCCGGAACGGGTGTTTTTGTCTGCGGGAGATTCAGCGAGTGCGGATGAGTGCAGTTCCGGTGGCCCGGTCGTGCATGCCCCGACCGTCGTGATCGTTGATCAGCGGCGGCACCAGGAACACGATCAGCGCCTGGCGGATCAACGCCCGCACAAAGCCGACCCGCTCGCCACCGTCCACGCGGGCGACGCGCATACCGGTGAGGAATTGTCCCGGGGTGAAACCGAACGTGGTGACGGTACCGACGCCGACGATGAACCAGACCCCCAGCACCACGGTGGACAGCGAGGACGACTGCAGATCCTGGACGAACAGCAGTGAGACGCCGCCGCACATCAACCAGTCCACGAGCAGTCCCAGGCAACGATGCCAGGATGAGGCCAACGCACCCGGACCGGATTCGGGCAGGCCGAGCTTCTCGCCGCGGTAGTCGCCTACGTCAGCACCGTCTTCCAGCGCCGCCTGCGGACCTGACAGCCACGATCCGGTGATTCTTCCCATGCCTTCAATGATAGGTGTCGCACAGAGTGGGACGCGGCGACGTCTTCGTGCCGCATCTCACAATCGTTGCCGTGGGGATTTGCGTACGTAACACAGGCGAAACACCGAAGTATCTGGCCAGCAACCTGGCGTCAATACGGTCAGCGTTGATGATCCGCCACTCTAGAGTGGAGAAGGACAATCGCCAGGCCTTGCAACATCCATGAACATGGGGTGCTGGCAGCAATTGGGCACAAGTGAAGGAGCCACCCGCAGGTGTACAACTCAAAGGAAGAACTGCTCGAGGGCATCAAGGCCGAGGGCGTCGAATACGTCGACATCCGGTTTTGTGATCTCCCGGGAGTGATGCAGCACTTCTCGATCCCGGCATCGGCGTTCGATGAGAGCGTCTTCGAGGACGGATTGGCTTTCGACGGATCTTCGGTCCGCGGATTCCAGTCGATCGACGAGTCGGACATGATGCTGCTCCCCGACCCCGCGACGGCGCGTATCGATCCTTTCCGCAAGGCGAAGACGATGAACGTGACCTTCTTCGTGCACGACCCGTTCACCCGCGAGGCCTACAGCCGCGACCCGCGCAACATCGCGCGCAAAGCCGAGGACTACCTGGCCAGCACCGGCATCGCAGACACCTGCTTCTTCGGTGCCGAGGCCGAGTTCTACATCTTCGACTCCGTCTCGTTCAGCTCCGAGATCAACGAGACCCATTACCGGGTCGAGTCGGAATCGGGCTGGTGGAACGCCGGATCGCAGACCAACCCGGACGGTAGCCCCAACCTCGGCTACAAGGTCCGCCAAAAAGGCGGGTACTTCCCCGTCGCCCCGTACGACCACTATGTGGACCTGCGTGACGAGATCTCGACCAACCTGCAGACCGCAGGGTTCATCCTCGAGCGCGGCCACCACGAGGTCGGCACCGGTGGACAGACCGAGATCAACTACAAGTTCAACACCCTGCTCCACGCGGCCGACGATGTGCAGCTGTTCAAGTACATCGTGAAGAACACCGCATGGCAGCACGGCAAGACCGTCACCTTCATGCCGAAGCCGCTGTTCGGCGACAACGGTTCGGGCATGCACGCCCACCAGTCGCTGTGGAAAGACGGAAAGCCGCTGTTCCACGACGAGGCAGGCTACGCGGGACTCTCTGACCTCGCCCGCCACTACATCGGCGGCATCCTGCACCACGCCCCGTCGCTGCTGGCGTTCACCAACCCCACGGTGAACTCGTACAAGCGTCTGGTTCCCGGCTACGAAGCCCCCATCAACCTGGTCTACAGCCAGCGCAACCGCAGTGCCTGCGTGCGTATCCCGATCACCGGCAACAACCCGAAGGCCAAGCGCCTCGAGTTCCGTTGCCCGGACAGCTCGGGCAACCCGTACCTGGCGTTCGCCGCGATGATGATGGCAGGCCTGGACGGCATCAAGAACAAGATCGAGCCGCACGAGCCCGTGGACAAGGACCTCTACGAGCTCCCGCCGGAGGAGGCCAAGGGCATCCCCCAGGCCCCGACGTCACTCGGCGCGGTCATCGACCGCCTCGAAGGCGATCACGAGTACCTCACCGAAGGTGGCGTGTTCACCGAGGATCTCATCGAGACCTGGATCAACTTCAAGCGTGAGAACGAGATCGAGCCGGTGCAGATCCGTCCGCACCCGTACGAGTTCTCTCTCTATTACGACGTGTGATCTGCAGTAATTCATCTCAATCCGCCCGTCTGACCTCGGTCAGGCGGGCGGTTTGTTTGTGTGACGGTGTATCTGCTCCGCCACGAAAACCGGACATCGCCTACGGTGGGTACGTAGGGGGACGATCGCCGGAAACACGGTCGACCGATCACCGAACGGAAGAGGTACAACCGCAATGCAGGCCGCCGAACAGGTCGTCCTGGTCTCCGATGACGGCACGCCGATCGGTGTGGCCCCCAAAGCGTCGGTCCACGACGGCAATACCCCTCTCCACCTGGCATTCTCGTGCCACGTGTTCGATGAGGAAGGGCGGGTCCTGGTGACACGGAGAGCGCTGGCCAAGAGCACCTGGCCCGGAGTCTGGACGAACTCGTTCTGCGGGCATCCGGGCCCCGGGGAAGCGATGGAAGACGCAGTCGTGCGCCGGGCCTCGTTCGAGCTGGGGGTCAGCATCGACCGGATCACAGTGACCCTGCCCGACTTTCGCTACCGCGCCGTCGACGGGTCCGGTGTCGTCGAGAACGAGATCTGTCCGGTCTTTCGATCGGAGCTGGTGGGTGACCTGCAGCCCAATCCGGATGAAGTCGTGGAGATCCGGTGGGTCCATACCGCAGCCCTTCGCACGGCCATCGACGCGACGCCATGGGCTTTCAGCCCCTGGCTTGTGATGCAGGCCCGCGAACTCTACTGAGTCCCGGCGAGCACTCGCCGAGTCACAACATTCCGACTTCGGACAGCATGGTCCGGGTCTGAGCGACAGATGCCAGCTCGTCGAGGTCGATGTCGAGCCCGGCCACCTCCTCCAGCGGGGGTAGCTCGTAGGTGCTCGAGGTCACGCCGGACACCACCGGGTACTCGGCCGCCTCGTCCGCGAAATATGTCTGGGCACCCTCGGACAACAACGCTCGCAGGAACTCGATCGCCTGCGGTTTGTTGTCGGAGTGCTTGACGACGCCGGCGCCTGCGACGTTGACGAGCGCGCCCGGATCTCCGGCGGAGAATCGATGGAGGCCGACCGGCGATCCAGCGCCGCCGGCCAGGACCAGTGGATACCAGTAGTAGTGGTTGGTGAGTCCCAAGGCCGCCTGTCCGGCGGTCACTGCTTGCACCACAGAACCGTTGTCCGCGAGAGGAATCGGGTCGTTGGCCACGAAATCGGTGAGCCAACGGCGAGCCGCTTCGTCGCCTCGGGCAACCCGCAGAGCCGTGACGAATGACTGGAACGACGCGTTGGTCGGGGCGTACGCGATCCTGCCTCGCCAGCGGGGGTCCAGCAGTCCATCGATTCCAGCGGGCAACTGAGTGGCGGTCGCCTGCACCGTGTTGTAGACGAGCACCCGCTCACGCGCCGAGGTCGCAATCCAGGTTCCGTCATTCGACCGGTATCGCGCCGGGACCATTCCGAGAATGTCGTCGGGCAACTTCTCGAGCATCTCACGTTGGTCCAACATCCCGAGGGCTGCCGCATCCTGACCGAAGAAGACCTCGGCAGGGGTGTCATCGCCTTCAGCCAGCAATCTGTCCGCTTGCGCATGCGTATTGCCCGAGTAGTCGACGTCAACCGTGAAACCCAGGTCACCGCTGAGTATTTCGATCATCGGGGCCACCAGACCCTCATCTCGCCCGGAGTACACCAAGATCGATTCTCGGCCTTGCAGATTCGATCCGTTGTCGCCTGCGCCGCAGGCCACCGTGATCGCAAGTACTGCGGATACCACTGCAAGGGACACGACTCGCCGGACGAGCGTCACACGATCTCCATTTCGACGAACGGATATTCGGGCATTTCGGGCGCGCAAATACACAGTATCGAATCTTGTTGCTGTGCACAAAAGGTCGCCGAAGGTGACCGTCGATCGCTCGGAGCCGACTGTTAAGTTGCGAGCATGACTTTCAAGCGGCTGACCGCAACTGTCCTCGCTTCGTCCGCCCTGATGTTGGCCGCATGCGGATCCGACGACGGATCGTCGTCAACCGAGTCCACCACCGCTGCAGGAGCGACCGGCACCACTGCCGCGGCCGCCGCGTCGTGTCCCACCGAGGCCCCGGCCGCCGACGTCGCTCCGCAGTGGACGCTCGACGGCACCACCGGTGCGGTCGCAGTGACCGGATCGACCGACACCGCAGTGCCCAAGGTCACGGTGACCACACCGTTCTCGGTCGACGCGACCCAGGTCCAGACGCTCACCGAGGGCGACGGGGCGCTCGTGCCCGAGACCGCCGAGGTGTCGGTCTGCTACATGGGTGTCAACGGCCGCGACGGCAACGTTTTCGACAGCAGTTACGAGACCGGTTCGCCTGTCGACTTCCCGCTGACGGGCGTCATTCCCGGCTTCCAGAAGGCCATCGCCGGACAGAAGGTCGGCTCCACCGTCGGCGTGGCGATGACGTCGGCCGACGGGTATGCCACCGGGCAGCCTGCCGCCGGCATCGAACCCGGTGACACCCTGATCTTCGCCATCAAGATCTTGTCGGCGCAGGGCTGATCACGGCAGACGCTCGCCCAGTTCGGCGAACAACGCCTCGTTCGATTCGAAGGCCCGTACCGCTTCGTCGAGGAGACGGATGATGTCGGGCTCCGTCAACTCCAGCCCGTCCAGTGTGGCCCGATAGTCGTCCTTGAAAAGCTTGAGTTTGTCGATGCCGTCGAACACGTAGAAACTCAGGGCCCCGTCGGCGAGCCCGTAGTGCAGTTTCATGCGGCTGCGGATCACTTGGCCACCCGAGAGGTCACCTAGATACCGTGTGTAGTGGTGGGCCACGAATGCCACCGGATCACCGGCGGTAGCGCGAATCTGCGCTACATAGGCAAGTGTCGCGGGCAGGGGCACCATGTCCTCCGCGCCGATCCCCAGCTCGGTGAGGTCAGCGAGTAGCCGAGGAGCCCTCCGCAGCCTCTCGTCGTGCACTGCGCCTCCCACCCGATCATGATGGAGGCCGTCTCCGACGATTTCGAGTTCGTCATAGACGAAATACAACTGAGCAGCCATCGCGTAATAGGCAGCGACATCGAGTCGGCCGCCCAGCAACTGTTCAACGAACGCGGAACCTTCGGCGCGTTCATGTGCCACTGCGGTCGCAGCGCGCAGTCGCGCGGAAACCGAACCGATCGCAGTGGGTGTCGCCGGATCAAAGGTCGTCATCGTTCACTCTCCACAGCCGGCTCGTCCGATCACCGGTGCCTGCGGGCGCACCTCATCCCCCGGCCGGTACCAGTGATACAACCAGTCCACGGTGATCTGAATCACCGATTCCGAAAGTATTGAGGTCGGCGGCGACGAACTCGCGGGAGATCACATGATCGATCGCGATGACTGGAGGAAAGGTCCGGTCGGCCGGATAGGTCATCTTCCACATGCCTCCGGACTGCTCGGTGGCATCCCGGAATCCGTTCTCCAGCAGCGCCCGATACTGGGCATGGTCCCAGGTCGCGTTGAGATCACCGCTCACGATCACCCGGTCGGCGGTCGTGGAGTGAATGGTCTGCCGGAGCCGCTTCATCTCCCCCACCCATCGATCGGGATCGTACGGGTAGGGCGGAATCGGATGCACCGCGTACACCGTCGTCGTCGGCGCACCGGGAAGGTCGACCTCGGCCCGCAGATTGTTGAGTGCGAAGCCGTTCAGTTGGGCCGTGTTGCGCAGCGGGAATCGACTGAAGATGCCGGTACCCACTCCACCGTTGCCGGGCACCACGAACTCATACGGAAGCATGCTCCGGAGTTCGGTCTGCTCGAATCTGGCCAGTGCTTGCGGCGTGATCTCCTGCACCGTGAGCAGGTCGGCGCCGCTCGACTTCACTTCCGCGACAACGTCATCGACATCTGCTTCCCCCAAGGTGACGTTCGACGTCACAACAGTGATGCGTTCACCGGCTGGTGCGTCAGAAGCTATGAGAAGCGGCGCCTGCGTCCAGATCCCGACGCCGAGGAGGATCACCGCCAGAGCCGTGGAGATCCACCGCCGGGTAGCGGCGAGGATGATCACAGCCGGGATCGCAGCCAGCAGCAGCCAGGGCACCGCGCTGGCGACAGCCGTCGACGCGCGACCCCGACCGGGATAGTAGTGCAACCAGATGGCGACGATGACCGCCGCGAGGAGAGCCCAACCCAGCACGACCGCGATGAAATAGAAGACCTTGAAGGCAGCTCCGCGGTGAGCCAGACGCTGCTTCACCCGCCGAATACCTTCAGCACCACCGCTTTGGCTCTGCGGGTGACCCGCAGATAGTTGTCCAGGAACTCCCCTGAATCGTCGTCATGCCAGCCGGCTGCGAACGCTACCGCTCGCAGCGTCTTGCCCGGCGCAGGCAGTTGGTCGATCGGCTTCCCGCGCACCAGTACCAGTGCATTGCGCGCCTTGGTCGCGGTCAACCACGCTTCTTTGAGCAGGAGGACGTCGTCCTGGGCCAGCAGCTCGGCCGAACCGATCGCATCGAGGCACTGCAGCGTCGAGGTGTTGTGCAAGGACGGCAATCGATGCGCGTGCCGCAACTGCAGCAGCTGCACGGTCCATTCGACGTCGGCCAGACCGCCGCGGCCCAGTTTGGTGTGGGTCGCCGGGTCGGCGCCACGCGGCAACCGTTCGGAGTCGACCCTGGCCTTGATCCGGCGGATCTCGCGGACCGCGTCCGAGGACACTCCCCCTGCCGGGTACCGGATCTGATCGGCCATGAGCAGGAACGCAAGTCCGAGATCCTCGTCTCCCGCGACCTGGTGTGCCCGCAACAGTGCCTGGATCTCCCAGGCCTGCGCCCATTGCTGGTAGTACGCCGCGTATGCCGCCAGGGTGCGGACCACGGGACCGTTGCGGCCCTCCGGACGCAGCCCGGTGTCCACTTCGAGTGGCGGGTCCGCACTCGGGGTACCCAGCAGTGAACGCACCCGCTCCGCGATCGTGTTGGCCCAGCGTACGGCGTCGGCGTCGTCGGTTCCCTCGATCGGATCACAGACGAACAGCACGTCGGCGTCCGACCCGTAGCCGAGTTCGCCGCCACCGAGCCGCCCCATCCCGATCACCGCCATCCGGGCGGGAGCCGGTGAACCCCGTTCTGCGACAGAGGCATTGACGACAACGGTGAGCGCTGCGTTGAGCACTCCGGCCCAAACCAGCGACAGGGCGCGGCACACCTCGGGCACGTCGAGCATGCCGAGGATGTCCGCCGAGGCAACCCTGGCGAGTTCGAAACGACGATGCGAGCGCGCCACCGAGATCGACGCCTTGAGGTCCCGCTGGCGGATGGCCGAGGCGACCATACCGCCCACGACGTCCTGCGGATCGACCTCCTTGAGCTTGGGGCCCCTGGCCCCATCGGCATACAACCGGATCACATCCGGCGAGCGCATGAGCAGCTCGGCCGCGTACGCCGAGGTACCCAGTACAGTCATGAGCCGTTCGGCCACCACACCTTCGTCACGCAGCAATCGCAGGAACCAGTCCCGGTCGGCTGCAGAATCACAGAGCCTGCGGTAATTCAGCAACCCGGCGTCGGGATCGGGTGTGCGGCTGAGCCATTCCAGCAGGGTCGGGAGCAGCAGTTCCTGGATCTGGCCTTTGCGGCCTGCCTCGGAGACGAGCGCCTTGAGGTGTCCGAGCGCGTTTTCCGGTTTGCCGTAGCCGAGGGCGCCGAGCCGCCTGATCGCCGAGGTGTCCGACAGTCGCAGTTCGTCCTTGTCGAAACGCGTCACCGCCTCGAGCAGAGGCCGGTAGAACAGCTTCTCGTGCAGTCGGCGGACGCGGTGGGATTGCCTGCGGATCTCTTCGCGCAGAACGCCACCCGCATCGAGATCGCCGGTGGGACGGATGTGCGCCGCACGCGCGAGCCACCGCATCGCCTCGATATCGTCGAACTCGGGCAGGGTGTGCGTGCGTTTGAGCCGCTGGAGCTGCAGACAATGCTCGAGCAGTCGCAAGAACTCGTACGAGGCAACGAGATTGGCGCCGTCGTCGCGACCGATGTAGCCACCGTCGCGCAAGACGGTCAGCGCCTCGACAGTGCTCTTCACCCGCAGGCTCTCATCCACGCGGCCATGCACCATCTGCAGGAGTTGTACCGCGAACTCGACATCGCGCAGGCCACCCCTGCCGAGCTTGATCTCGCGCTCTCGCAGGTCTTCGGGCAACATCTCCTCGACGCGGCGGCGCATCGCCTGGACATCGATGACGAAGTCCTCGCGCTCGGATGCCTCCCAGACCATCGGACTCACGGCATCGACGTACGAACGGCCCAGTTCCATGTCGCCGGTCATCGGGCGGGCCTTCAGCAACGCCTGGAACTCCCAGGTCTTGGCCCAGCGCCGGTAATAGGTCAGGTGCGACTCGAGAGTGCGGGTCAGGGCGCCCGCCTTGCCCTCCGGTCGCAGCGCTGCGTCGACCTCGAAGAACGCCATCGACCCGACCCGCATCATCTCTCCTGCGATGCGGCTGGTCTGACCGTCGGCCGGTTCGCTCACGAAGATGACATCGACGTCGCTGACGTAGTTGAGTTCGCGGGCACCGCATTTGCCCATCGCGATGACGGCGAGCCTGGCCGTCATCGGTTGATCGCCGCAGACCTCGGCGATCGCCACGGCGAGCGCCGCGGTCAGTGCTGCGTCGGCGAGTTCTGCCAAGAAGTTGCTGACCTCACCGAACCGCAGCACCGGCTCGTCCTCGACGGTGGGCGCGAGATCTCGGGCGGCGACTTGAAGCAGCAGGTCGCGGTAGGCCAGTCGCAATGCGATGACGGCTTTGGGGCCGGTCAGTTCGGCCCGGTAGATGAGATTGTCGTTGTCCTCGTGACCCGTTTCCGGTTGCGCCGATACCGCGTCGAGCATCGTGCGCCGCAGTTCGGCGACATCGAGCAGATCTTCGCGGGTCAGCAACCGCCAGGCGTGGGTTTCGGCGACCAGGTGATCGCCCAGCGCGGTAGACGAGCCCAGCACTGCGAACAGTCGCCCCCGGAATCGGCGATCGGTGCGCAGGAGGTCGTCGATCTCGTCCCAGTCCTCGCCCACCGCAGCCCGCAGCCGGACCAGTGCCCGCAATGCGATGTCGGCGCTGGGTGCCCGCGACAGCGACCACAGCAGGTCGACGCACTTCTCCCCGTTCCAGCCGAGCGTGGCCAGGTCATCCGGAGCGGTCGACTCGAGAAGACCCAACCGGCCGACGCCGGGTACACGAGATCGGGACGCAGGTGGTGTCACAGGTGTAAAGGTACTGGTCTGATTCCAGCGAGCACCATCAACCCACCGCCTGTCGCCGCGGCTAGAGCGAGAGGTAGTTCTTCAACTCGAACGGCGTCACGTGGCTGCGGTACTCGGTCCACTCCGCCCACTTGTTGCGCAGGAAGTACTCGAAGACGTGCTCGCCCACGGCCTCGGCGACCAGTTCGGACTTCTCCATCTTGGTCAGTGCCTCCGCCAGCGAGCCCGGCAGCTCCTTGTACCCCATCGCGCGACGCTCGGCCGAGGTGAGGGAGAAGACATCGTCCTCGGCGTGTTCGGGCAGTTCGTATCCTTCTTTAATGCCTTTGAGCCCGGCGGCGAGCAGGACCGCGAAGGTCAGATACGGGTTGCAGGCGGAGTCGGGACTGCGGACCTCGATACGCCGCGACGATGCCTTGTTCGGGGTGTAGAGCGGCAACCGGATCAGCGCCGAGCGATTCGCCGCGCCCCAACTGGCCGCCGTCGGGGCCTCGCCACCGTGGATCAGTCGCTTGTAGCTGTTGACCCACTGGTTGGTGATGGCGCTCAGCTCATCGGCATGGTGCAGGATTCCCGCGATGAACTGCTTGCCGGTGTCCGACAGCGCCATGGGGTCGTCCGGGTTGTGGAAGGCGTTGGTGTCGCCCTCGAACAGGCTCATGTGGGTGTGCATCGCCGAGCCCGCGTATTCACTGAAGGGCTTCGGCATGAACGTCGCCCAGACATTCTCTGCGATCGCGACCTCTTTGACCACGTAGCGGAAGGTCATCACGTTGTCGGCCATCGACAGCGCGTCGGCGTACCGGAGATCAATTTCCTGTTGGCCGGGCGCGCCCTCGTGGTGCGAGAACTCGACGGAGATGCCCATCGACTCGAGGGCCTCGATCGCGTGCCGACGGAAGTTCGGCGCGGAGTCATGGACGGCCTGATCGAAGTAGCCGCCGTTGTCGGCGGGAATCGGGACCGATCCGTCGGTGGTCGGCGGATTCTTGAGCAAAAAGAACTCGATCTCAGGGTGGACGTAACAGCTGAAGCCCTGGTCGGCAGCCTTGTTTAGTTGACGACGGAGCACGTGGCGGGAGTCTGCCCACGACGGTTCACCGTCGGGCATGACGATGTCGCAGAACATCCTGGCGGAGTGGTGGCGACCTGTGCTGGTCGTCCACGGCAGGATCTGAAAGGTCGAGGGATCGGGCTTGGCGATGGTGTCCGCCTCCGAGACCCGCGAGAAGCCCTCGATCGCCGAGCCGTCGAAACCGATGCCCTCGGCGAAGGCGCCCTCGAGCTCGGCCGGCGCGATGGCAACCGACTTCAGATATCCGAGTACGTCGGTGAACCACAGCCGAACAAAACGAATGTCGCGCTCTTCGAGCGTCCGGAGCACGAATTCTTTTTGGCGATCCATGACACCGGAGCCTAGGAGTGCCCTGTTAAATGCATGTTACGAGCGCGCTTCAACCAGAATATCCAGCGGATTTCTGGCAAAAATCTCAGCATTTGAGGCCTTCGTCCGGCAGAGTGAGATTGACGAAGTACTCGGTGACGGCATCGTCGACGCAGTCGTGACCCTCCAACGACGCCGTGTGCTGAGCACCCTCGAAAGTGATCAATCGGGCCCCGAGCTGCGCTGCGAGGTCGACGCCGGCCTGATAGGGGGTCGCGGGGTCGTTGGTCGTCGAGATGACCACGGTCGTGGGCAGATTCGGGATGTTCAGATCGTGCGGCGCGCTGGTGGGCGGAACAGGCCAGAAAGCACACACATCGCGCGCGCCCTTACCTGTTCCCCTCCCGTCATCGGTGAACGGCGCGGCGCGGCGTCCTTCGACGTCGAGCCGATCGATCTCGGCCTGGTCGGTCAGACGCGGGTCGTCGACGCAACGGATCGCCGTGAAAGCGTCGGTGCTGTTGGTGTAGTAGCCCGCGGCATCGCGCCCCTCGTAGAGGTCGGCCAACCGCAACAGGGTGTCCCCGCGACCGCCGGCGAGTTCGGTCAGAGCATCACGGAGCGGTTCCCACAACGCGTCGGAGTACATCGCCTGACCCGCACCGGTCATCGCGTCGCCATAGGACAGGGGCCGACCATCCGACGTGGGCGCAGGTTTGTCGATCAGAGGCCTGGTCAGTTCTTGGAATCTCGTGGTCGCCGCGGCGGGGTCGTCGCCGAGAGCGCAGTCGCCCCGGTTGATGCAATCGGCTGCGAAAGCGTCGAAGGTCGACTGGAATCCGGCGAGTTGCCGGATGTTCTCGTCCACCGGATTCGCCGAGGGGTCGACCGCACCGTCGTTGACCATCGCGCGGACCTTGGTCGGGAACTGTTCTGCGTACGCCGACCCGATCTTGGTGCCGTAGGAGTAGCCGAGGTAGTTCAGCTTGTCGTCGCCGAGAGCGGCGCGCAGCACGTCCATGTCCTTCACCACGTCGACGGTGCCGACGTGGGCGAGAAAGTCGGTGCCGACACGTTGCGCACATTTGTCTGCGTCGGCCCTGTTCTCCGCTTCGATCTTCGCGATCCCCGCCGGGCTCATGTCCACCAGCGTCTCGGCCCTCGCTTCATCGCGTTCTTGCGCTGTGAAACAACGGATCTGCGGTGTCGACCTCCCGATTCCGCGGGGATCGAAACCGATCAGATCGAACCGTTTGCCGAGATCGAGACTGCCGAAACTCTGCGCCTGACCGGCCATGAACTCCACGCCCGATGCGCCCGGCCCGCCGGGATTCATCAGCAGTGACCCCACCTTGTCGCCGGACGCCCGGACCCGGAAGATTGCGATGTCCGCAGCGTCGCCGTCGGGGTTCTCGTAGTCCACCGGCACGGTGATCGTCGCGCAGTCGCTGCGATCCTCCGGATAACCGGTCACCTCCTGGTCGGCGTAGGCGGCGCACGATTCCCAGCGGATCGTCTGGCCGTAGAACCGGTCCAGACTCGGGGTCGGTCCCGCTCCGACACTGAACGTGGCCTCCTCGGCCTGGCCGTCGACGCTTTCGGAACACGCCGTCACGGCCATCAGCAGGGCCAGCCCTGCACCTGTCGCGCCGACCCATCGCCGCACCTGCGGTCGCCCTCGCCTGATCACCAGGCACATCGTGCCACGGGACCCGTCGTCGTACGTGAACGAACCGAGCGCCCGATGTGACACATTGCACAGCCGTCTGCTGTTTCCCGCCAAACCAGCCGGTGCCACACTGGTGGGGTCATCCACCCACCCGGGTACCTGCTGATGCAGGACTCGAGGCACGAAAGAGACAACGATGTCTGAGAATTCGGTTTATGGCGCTGCGTCTTCGGCGAGTACTTCAGCCGGCGCAGCCGATGCTCCCCGACGCCGCGTCACCCGCGTGCACCACCTCGCCCAGATGAAGTCCGAGGGCGAGAAGTGGTCGATGCTCACCGCATACGACTTCTCCAGCGCCCGGATCTTCGACGAGGCACAGATCCCAGTCCTCCTGGTCGGGGACTCCGCAGCAAACGTCGTGTACGGCTACGACACCACCATTCCGGTCAGCATCGACGAACTCCTCCCGCTCGTCCGCGGAGTCGTCAAAGGTGCCCCCCACGCCCTGGTCGTGGCCGATCTGCCCTTCGGCAGCTACGAGGCGGGCGCGCAGCAAGCCCTCGAATCCTCCATCCGGTTCTTCAAGGAAGGCGGCGCCCACGCCGTCAAACTCGAAGGTGGAGAGCGGGTCGCCGACCAGATCGCCACGCTCACCGCCGCCGGGATCCCCGTGATGGCGCACATCGGCTTCACCCCGCAGAGTGTCAACGGTCTCGGCGGCTTCCGCGTCCAGGGCCGCGGCGACGCCGGTGACCAGCTGATCAATGACGCGATCGCCGTGCAGGAAGCAGGCGCCTTCGCCGTCGTCATGGAGATGGTCCCCGCCGATCTCGCCGGGCAGATCAGCCGCAAACTCACCATCCCGACGGTCGGCATCGGCGCAGGCAACGAAACCGACGCCCAGGTTCTCGTCTGGCAGGACATGGCCGGCTTCACCCACGGCAAGACCGCCAGGTTCGTCAAGCGTTACGCCGACGTCGGTGGCGAGTTGCGCCGCGCGGCAGAACAATACAACGACGAGGTGCGTCGCGGGGCCTTCCCCGGCCCCGAGCACAGCTACTGACCCGACTTCCGATTGTGGTGGGTTCTGGCGAGCGTTCCCCCTGGTCGACTTCGCCAGAACCCACCACTTCCGGGCCCGCGCGGCGCGGGGCGGGCATAGTGGACACATGCGCGACTTCTATCCCCCGATCGAGCCCTTTGCCGCAGGCCATCTCGACGTCGGTGACGGACAACAGATCTACTGGGAGCAGAGCGGCAATCCCTCCGGTAAGCCCGCGATCTTCGTGCACGGCGGCCCCGGCGGTGGTACCGCACCGGCGCAGCGCCGGTTCTTCAACCCCGACGCCTACCGGATCATCCTGTTCGACCAGCGCGGCTGCGGTAGATCCACACCTCACATCGCCGACGGTGCCGACCTGTCCGTCAACACCACCGATCATCTGATCGCCGACATGGAAAAGCTCCGTGAGGAGTTCTCCATCGACCGCTGGCAGGTCTTCGGCGGGTCATGGGGATCCACCCTCGGCCTCGCGTACGCACAGCGCCACCCGGAGCGGGTCACAGAGTTGGTGCTCCGCGGCATCTTCCTGCTGCGCCGCAGCGAGATCGACTGGTATTACAACGGCGGCGCCGCCAACATCTATCCCGACCTCTGGGAGGCGTACCTCGAGCCCATCCCGGCCGCCGAGCGCGACGGTGATCTCGTCGAGGCGTACCACCGGTTGCTGACCGGCGGCGATCAGGCGGCAGCAACTCGTGCGGCCGTGGCCTGGACCACTTGGGAAAAGTCGACGAGTTACCTTCTGCCCCAATCCGACGAGGACGACGACACCGAGTCCGATCGGTACGCCTTGGCTTTCGCCGGCATCGAGAACCACTACTTCTGGAACCATGGGTTCCTCGACGACGGGCAATTGCTGTCCGATGCGCACCTGATCAAAGACATCCCGGGCGTCATCGTGCAGGGGCGCTACGACGTGGTCTGCCCCGCCCGCAGTGCCTGGGATCTGCACCGCGCATGGCCGATCGCCGACCTGCACATCGTGGCCGACGCCGGACACGCGTCGTTCGAGACGGGTATCCGCCATCATCTGATCGAGGCGACCGACCGGTTTGCAGGTCTGGCCGCCCCCGGAGAAAGGACACTGACTTGACCGCGCACGAGGCCCTGGAGATCGAGCTCAAGTACGACTTGGACGCCGGCGCGTCGGTGCCGGACCTCACCGTGCTCGAGGCGGTGCACTCGGTGTCCGGACCGATCGTCGAGCATCTCGACGCGACCTACTACGACACCGACGCCCTCGATCTCGCGGGCAACAAGATCACGCTCCGACGCCGCGAGGGCGGCCACGACGAGGGCTGGCATCTCAAGCGGCCGGCCACCTCCGCCGGACCCGGTCGTCGGGAGATGCAGGTCGGGCTGGAAACGGCGGCCGATCCTTTCTCGGAAGTGTTGGTCCCGACCGAACTCACCGATCACGTCCAGGTACATGTGCGCGGGCGGCGGCTGTCCCCCATCGCCACGGTCTCCACCGTCCGCCGCATCACCGAGCTGCTCGATTCGGCAGGCCAGGTTCTCGCCGTGCTCTGCGAGGACAGCGTCGCCACCCAGTCGTTGCTACCGGGTGGTCATGCGCAGACGTGGAACGAGTGGGAACTCGAACTGGTCACCGGCGACGAGAAGTTGTTGAAGGCAGCGGACAAAATCCTACGGAGCAGTGGCGCCCGTACCGCCTCGAGTGCATCGAAACTGGCCCGCGCCATCGGACCGACGCCGACCGGCAACGACTCGCCCGGGCACGGCGGCAAGAAGAAAGCGGCGAAGAAGCTGTCCGCGCTGGAACTCGTGATCGCCGAACTCGCCGAACACCGGGATCATCTCATCGCACAGGACCCGCTGGTGCGGGTCGATGCACCCGACTCCGTACACCAGATGCGGGTGGCGACCCGGCGCGCCCGCAGCGTCCTGCGGTCGTTCCCTGACGTGCTGCACGGCGACGTCATCGGACACCTGGAAGGTGAACTGAAGCACTTGGCGAGCATTCTCGGCGACGCCCGCGATGCCGAGGTGCAACTCGAGCGCAATCGGAACCTGCTCGAAGGTGAGACCGCGCCCGCGACCATCATCGCGGCTTTGATCGATGACCAGATCAAGACCTGTGCGTCCACCGTCGAGGTGGTTCTCGACTACCTCAGGTCGACGAGGTACTACGAACTGCTCAACGAACTCGACAGCACCGTGGCAGAACCACAGCCGGGACCCGACGCCGACCTCACCGCGGCGAAGGCCCTCGACGAGGCGGTGGCACGCAGCGCCAAGCGAGTTCGGAAAGCCCAGCGCAAGCTCGAAGAACTCACCGTCGAGTCCGAGGAGTGGATCGAGCAGTTGCACACCATCCGGAAACGGGCGAAGCAGCTTCGGTACACCACCGACTCGGCTGATCGGCTGGGCACCACCAGGCACAAGAAGATCGCCAAACAAGCCAAGCAAGAGCAGGCGGCGCTCGGCGACTTCCACGACGCCGAGGTCAGTCGCGAACACCTCGCTCAGTTGGCCGGTGGTTCAGGTGTCTCGGTCGCCGACGCGTTCGTCTACGGCCGCCTTGACGCCCGCGAGCAGGCGGCGGCCGCCACCGCCATGCGTGAGTACCTCAGGGCAAAGTCTCGGCTGTGAACTCCAGATCCGGGCCTTGCGGATCGGCCTTGGTCAACCGCACCGATATCTGACTGCCCTCGGCCGGGTCACCGCTGCACGTCGCGAAGACGGGCGGGTCGCTGACGAAGATCTGGGCAGGACGCTTGCCCCGTTTCGGATGCAGGACGGTGGCCGAGAACGTCTCGCCCACCCGGTCTGCGAGCAGGATCGCCTCGGCGAGGTCGAGACCCGCCCGGTCCGCCCGACCCGCGACCGAGCCCGAACTGCGCATGATCTCGGGCAAGGTCGGCAGAGCCGCGAGCACCCACTCCGGCACGGGTTCGCCTGCGGTCAACGCCAGGCAGACCTCCGTGGCAAAGCGGTCCGCCAAGCGACGGAGTGGGGCGGTCACGTGGGCGTAGACCCCCGCTATCCCACCGTGCGTGGTCACCGCACCGGCGGGGATCTCCCCCAGCAACGCCAGATAATCGCTGCCGCGCAGCAGCGTGGTGGCGTCGGACATCAGCGCGAGTGTGGTGGGCGACTGCGGGTCGAGCCCGGCCAGGAACGCCCCGGGTGACATCGATGCCGGCCACGGCACCCCCAGTGCGACCGCCGCTGTGCGCAAAGCGACCACCGCGCCGTCCTGCGCATCGGGCAGCGTTCGCAACAGGCCGGTCGCGTGGTCGAGCATGAGCGCGCCTGCGCACATACCCGTGAGCAGCGAGACCTGCGAATTCCACATGTCCGCACGCGTGCGCGGCTGCACCGACAACTCCCAGTTGCCGTCGGCGTCGCGAATCACATCCTGTTCGGGCAGTCCGAGCTCGATGGCTCCCCGACTGATCGACAACATCTGCCTGCGCTCACCGAAGTCGGGAAGGGCCTCGATCGAGGGATGCAGGGTGCCGCTGGTGTGGTCCGCCATGACGCCCGCATAGTCGAGACGCGCCTGTGACTTCACGAGGGCCCGAACCGGCTCCGCCGACAGCGGCCTCGCCTCCGCATCCACGACGATCCGCCACAGCACCGCCGGCCGCACCTGCTGCGGGAGCAGCGACCCGGTGTTCTCCGACAACGCCCGCGGGTGCAGCGGCACGTTCCCGTCGGGAAAGTAGATGGTCTGCCCGCGGCGTCTGGTCTCCTGATCGAGTGCGCCCTCCGGCGTCACCAGGGCCGCGACATCGGCGATCGCGTAGTGCACGACAAAACCTGCACCGTCGCGGGCGATGTGCACGGCCTGATCGAGGTCCACCGAACCGGGCGGATCGATGGTGACCAACGCGAGGTCGGTGCGATCGATCCGGGCATCGGCATGTCGGTCGACCGCGTTCTCGGCCTCCTGCTGGGCGGCAGCACCGAACTCCTCGGACAACCCCAGGTCAGTCCGAATGGCACCGAAATCTATGTCTGCGGCGCGAAGTCTGCGTTGCACACGTCCAAAAGTATCTGGGCGCAGCCCAGAGGTGTTGCGCGGGCACACCGAGCGGGGCGAACGAGCCGGCCTGTAAGCCGGATCCTGTGCCGTCCACCTCTCGGTGGGCGGTAGCGGCCATCCATCTGGGCACACCGTCGCCGGGTACCTCGAGCGGTCCACCCGCAGGCTCGGGCGAGCAGCCCTCGAACACCTGCGCAGTCGCACCGGTAGGTGCGACCTTCGACCTTGCTCCGGGTGGGGTTTACCGAGCCACCACGGTCACCCGTGGTGCTGGTGCGCTCTTACCGCACCGTTTCACCCTGACCGGTTTGCACCGGCGGTTTGTTTTCTGTGGCACTGTCCCGCGGGTCGCCCCGGGTTGCTGTTGGCAACCACCCTGCTCTGTGGAGTCCGGACTTTCCTCGAACGCGGGCAGGTGCGCGTAAGCGACTGTCCCCGCGATCGCGGCCGCCCGGCCGACTCGTTCGCTCCATCACTCTACGTTCTCGGCGACAGCGGTTCGCACCCATGGGCATCCGCAGGGAACAATCGACGCGTGGATGTCGTGTCGCTGCTGTTGCTCGTCGCGGCCTTGGCCTTCGCGGTATGGCGTCCGCGAGGTCTCCCCGAAGCCACCGTCGCGGTTCCCGCCGCGCTCGGGGTGGTCGCTCTCGGGGTTGTCGACGCCGATCGGGCCTGGTCGGAGATCACGGCGCTTGCCTCGACGGTCCTGTTTCTCGCGGCGCTGCTGGTGCTGTCGTATGCCTGTTCGGTGCTGGGGGTGTTCACGTGGCTGGCAGCGGTGATCGCGCGTCGGGCCTCTCCCGGACATGAATCCGGATCCCCTGGCGGCGACAAGCGCGCGAGCGGTCATCGGCTGTTGGCTCTGGTGTTCGGCGCTGCCGCGCTGACCACCGCGGCGCTCAGCCTCGACGCCACCGTGCTGCTGTTGACCCCGGTGCTCCTGTCGATGACCCGGTCCCTGCGGGTGTCGGCGCGGCCGTACAGCTACGCCACGGTGACCCTGGCCAATTCGGCGTCCACGTTGATGCCCGTCTCCAATCTCACCAACCTGCTCGCGTTTGCGGCGACCGGACTAGGGTTCGTCGAGTTCACCTTGCTGATGGCATTGCCGTGGCTGATCACGCTCGTCGTCGAGTTCATGGTGTTCTGCCTCTGCTTCTGCGGCGATCTGCGTCAGCGTCCGCACCCCGACCACATCGAGGATCCCGGCCCCGCGCCCCGGCTACCGTTGATGTTGCTGGCAATAACCCTCGTGTCTTTCGGCCTCAGTTCTGTCATCGGCATCGAACCGGTGTGGTGCGCGGTTGTCGGAGCCGTCGTGATGGCCGCGCTGGCCCTGCGCGCGCGGACGAGTTCCCCGCTGAGACTTGCGCTGTCGGCAAAACCCGGTTTCCTGCTGTTCGTGTTCGCGCTGGGGGTCCTGGTCGCAGGCATCTCCGATGGCGGGATCGGCAGCGGACTCGCCGACATCTTGCCGAGCGGAACCGGGTTCTACGATCTGCTCATCGTGGCCGCGATCTCGGCGGTCATCGCAAATCTCATCAACAACATCCCCGCGGCCCTGCTGATGCTGGCCGCACTGGGGTCGGGCGCCCCGGCGCCGTTGGTGCTCGCCATGCTCCTCGGGGTCAACATCGGACCCACCCTGACGTACCTGGGATCGCTGGCGAATCTGTTGTGGCTCAAGCTCGTCAAGCTCGACGGGCAAAAGGTCACCGTACGGGAGTTCACGACGGTCGGCATGGTCACCGTGCCGGTGACGTTGGTGATGTCGGTGGTGGCGCTGTGGGCCGTCACCTGAGGATCTGTCAGTCGTGACCCGGCATGGCGCTGCGCACCGACTGCAACGCCGCGATGAGGTCGCCGACGATTTCCGAATGCGCGGCCGGCGACCTCACCACCGCCGACACCGACACCCGCAGCGCCCGCTCCCTGTCGCGGGTGAATGCGATTCCGGCCAGCGGTGTGCGCTCGTAGAGTACC
This sequence comes from Williamsia limnetica, assembly GCF_003217475.1. Classification (GTDB taxonomy): domain Bacteria; phylum Actinomycetota; class Actinomycetes; order Mycobacteriales; family Mycobacteriaceae; genus Williamsia; species Williamsia limnetica. The sequence continues at coordinate 60,674 of NZ_QJSP01000010.1, forward strand.
GTCCACTCTTCGGGGTGATTGAGCAGTTCCATGGTGGCGGTGTGATCAACCGGCAAGGGTGGCGCCTGCCGCGGCCGCTCCAGTCCGTGCCGGTCGAAAGCATCGCGAATCACGTTGTGTAGCAGCACCTGATCTCGGGCCGAGGGCAACAGCAACGGATAACCGCCGAGCTCTGCCAGCCCGACTTCTTCGGCACCGGCGAGTGGATGACTCTGCGACATGGCCACCACGAGGTCGTCGACCCACAATTGCTGCACCGCCAGGCCCGGGCGATCGAGGCCGCCTCGGATGAGCGCGAGGTCGACGTCACCGCCCAGGACCGCCTCGATACGTTGGTCGAAGCTCTTGATGATGAACTCGATCTCGACGTCGAGGTGCTCATTGCGAAGTTGCGCGATCGCGGCGAGGGACTGCTGGGCGAACGACATGTTCGCCGCCATCCGGACACGGCCGCTGGGCGTACGGGCGGTCGCGGTGATCATCGACTCGATCTGGAGCATCTGCTGAGCGAGCGGGAGCACCTGGGCGCCGAGGTCGGTGAGCCGAACGAGCCTGGTCGAACGCTCGATCAGTTTCGCTCCGAGTTCGTGTTCGAGGCGCGCCACCTGATGACTGATGGCCGATTGGGAGATGAAGCACCGCGCTGCGGCCCTGCTGAAGCTCAGTTCCTCGGCGACGGTGACGAAGTAGGTCAGCTGGCGTAGTTCCACGCGACCAGGATATATGAGCGATGCAGATAAGTTCTATCTAAACAATGTGTTTGATCAGGCGCTGATGAGGGATTACTTGTTGTTAGGTGCGCGCTGTACTAGGCAGTAGTCGCCAACAGGAGATAAAAGGATCATGAACACAATGCCCGCACCTCACAGCGTGCCCACCCAGTTGGACGTCGACGTCGCCATCGTCGGATCCGGATTCGGCGGGTTGACGGCTGCTCAGAAGCTGGCCAAGACCGGCCTGCGCGTCGCGTTGATCTCCAGTACCCCCGAGCACCTGTTCCAGCCGCTGCTCTACCAGGTGGCGACCGGTGTGCTGAACAGCGAGGAGATCGCGCCCGACGTCGCCGGGATCCTGCGCAAACACCGCAACGTCGAGGTACTCCTCGGCACGGTCACCGAGGTGGACCCCGACGCCGGGATCCTGCGTTACCGCCACGACGGTCCGACGCAGACAGTCTCGTTTCGCTATCTGATCGCCTCGACCGGTGCCACGCAGTCGTACTTCGGCCGCGACGAGTTCGCTCACCACTCGTACTCGCTCAAGACGATCGACGACGCCACCAACCTGCGAACCCAGATCCGTCGCTGCTTCGAAGAAGCAGCCAAGACCGACGACGCCGACCTGCGCCGCCGCCTTCTCAGCTTCGTTGTCGTCGGCGCCGGCCCGACCGGCGTGGAGGTCGCAGGCCAGATCCGTGAACTGGCCACGCGCTACTACAAACTCGACGACGTCTCGGTCTACTTGGTGGAGGGCGCAGGCAACGCCCTTCCCGTCTACGGTGGTTCACTCTCCGCCTACGCCAAGAAGGCCCTCGAACGCGGAGGCGTCGAGGTACTGCTCGATTCGCTGGTGACCGAGATGGATTCCGACGGCGTCACCATCAAGGTCGGCGGCGCTGCCACCCGTCGTATCGCTGCGGACACGGTCGTCTGGTCGGCCGGCGTACAGGCGAGCCCGTTTGCCGCGGTGCTCGCGAAGGCCACCGGCGCTGACACCGATCGGGCGGGCAGACTCCTGATCAATCAGGACCTGACCGTCGGCGGGTACGCGAACGTGTATGCGATCGGCGACATGACATCGCTGAACGGCTACCCGGGACAGAGCCCGGTCGCCATGCAGCAGGCCCGTCACGCGGCTGACGTGATCAGCCGAAAGAAGCTCCCGGGCACTCCCTTCGAGTACTTCGACAAGGGCAGCATGTCGGTGATCAATCGTTTCAGTGCGGTCGTTGCGCTCAACGAACGGGTTCGCTTCGGCGGGTTCATCGCGTGGCTGACCTGGCTGGCCGTCCACCTGTTCTACCTGGTGGGGTTCCGGAACCGCTTCGCCGCCATCGCCTCCTGGCTGTTCGCCTTCATCGGCAGCAATCGACCGGGGTTCGCGCAGGCGGACAAGGTGGAATCCGAGGCCAGGCGCGAGCCCAAGGCCAGCTGACACCCATGCTCATGCGGCGCGCCCGCACTCGAGTTCCCCTCGGGTGCGGGCGCGTTGGCGTGTGAGGTCAGAACTCGCCGAGGTGGTTTGTGTCGTTGACGAGGCGCACCGACGCGCCACCGTCGGGATAGAACTCGGCAACACTGAGCGACGCCAGATCCAGATGCATGCGATACAGGAATGACGAGCCGACTCCCAGCGCGTCCCGGAGCATCACCTTGATCGGCGTGACATGCGAGACGACGAGTACCTCGCCGCCGGCGTAGCGATCGACGAGTTCGGATCGTACGTCCAGTACTCGTCGCGTGACGGTGTCGAAGCTCTCGCCACCCGGCGGTGCCACGGAGGTGTCGCCCATCCAGCTGGTGTGCAGTTCGCGATCACGCTCGGTCGCCTCTCGGAACGTCAGCCCTTCCCAGCGGCCGAAGTCCGTCTCGGTGAGCCCTTCGTGGATCTGCACCGGTAAACCGAGTTCGGCGGCGGCCGCTTCTGCCGTCGCGCGGGCGCGGGACAAGGGAGAGCACACGACTGCCGCGATACCGGGACCATCGGCGTCGCGCTGAGCGCGTGCGGCCAACCGTTTCGCGGCACGCAGGGCCTGATCGCGGCCCAGCTCCGTCAGCTCCGGATTACCGCGTCCGGAATAGCGTCGTTCGATCGACAGGGGTGTCTGACCATGCCGCAGCAGGAGCAGACGGGTGGGTTCTCCCCGCGCTCCCGTCCAGCCCGGCGAGGGCTTGACCTTCTCATCCGCGTGCGCAGCAGCTTCTTCAGCCGGACTCGGGCCCAGCCCTGCTGCAGCATCCATGGCCTCGTTCGCCAGCCGATCGGCGTGCGAGTTCTGAGCTCTGGGGATCCAGCTGAACTGCACACTCTGGAATCGCTCGACCAGCTTCCTGGCCTGAGCCGCGAGCGGAATCATGTCGGGATGCTTGATCTTCCAGCGCCCCGACATCTGCTCGACGACGAGTTTGGAGTCCATGCGGACCAGCACGTCGTCGGCCCGGAGTTCGGCGGCGGCGGACAAGCCGGCGATCAGTCCGCGGTATTCGGCGACGTTGTTGGTCGCAATTCCGAGGGCTTCTTTGCGCTCTGCGAGCACTGCCGAGCGATCGTCGGCGAAGACTACTGCGCCGTACCCGGCCGGGCCGGGATTACCTCGCGAGCCGCCATCGGCTTCGACGACAACTCTCACTTCGACGCCAGGCCGGATTCGTGGGTGCGGACCAGGATGGCACCGCACTCGTCGCAGCGGACGACCTCGTCGCTCGCGGTCGCGGTGATACGACCGATCAGGCCGCGATCCAACTCCATCCGGCATGCGCCGCAGCGGCCGGCGCGCAGCAGGCCTGCGCCCACGTGACCGTTGCCGACCTGGCGTTCGTAGATCGCCATCAGAGCCTCGTCGGCGTTCTCGATCAACGCCGCCCTCTTGGCCTTGGCCTCGGCCTCGTCTTCGGCGATCTTCGCCAGCGCAGCATCACGTCGCGCGGTGGCGTCTTCGATCTGACGTTCGGAGTGGTTGGTCATCGCCGACGCGCGTTGTTCATCGGCGGACACCGCTTCCTGCTGCTCCATCACCTCGAGCATCTCGTCTTCGAGCATGGATCGCCGCCTGATCAGCCCGACGACCTCATGTTCCAACTCACTCAACGCTTTTGCAGGCAGGTTGCCGGCAGCGAGCTGCTGGTTGTCCTTCTGCTCACGCAACGACATCGACGTGATCTCGTTGTCCAGCCTGCGTGACTCGCGCAGCAGGTCCTCGGCTGCGATCTGCGCACGCACTGCTTCATCGCGCTGCGTCTGCAGCTGCTCTGCGAGCGCTGCCAATTCGGCGTTCTCGGGCAACATCGCCCGCCGGTGATCGATACGCAAGAGTTCGGAATCGATGTCGGCGATGTCCAACATCAATCGTTGGGCGGCCGGGTCTGCTTTCACCAGTGTCTCTTCATTCCTCTGCTGTCCGGCCCCGTGGCCGGATCGTCGCCAAGTCCGACTGTTGTCGCCAGGATGACATTGTGCAACGGTACGCGGTCTGCGCCCCCGGCCGATCATCGCGGCGCTCGCGTCGCATGTCAGGACCCACGACTGGTGTGAATCGTCCAAGGGTCTGTCGGGACATCGAACACCTCGGTCCGCAAGCCGGGCACGGTCTCCGCCAGTAACCTGCTCACCTGCGCACACCACGGGAACTCGGTGGCCCAGTGCCCGGCGTCGATCAGGGCGGGCGGTCCGACGCGCAGGTGTTCGTCCACCGGATGATGCCGGAGGTCGCCGGTGACGTAGACGTCTGCGTCCGCGGCGCGCGCGGTGTCGAGCAGCGAATCCCCCGCCCCACCGCACACCGCGACGGTCCGGACGATCTGCTGCGGATCACCTGCAGCGCGGATTCCGACCGGCGCGTGGGGCAGTGACCGGGACACGAGGTGGGTGAAGTCCGTGAGCGTCATCGGTTCGGCGAGTTCGCCGATCCGGCCCAGTCCCTCATCGCTGTCGGCTGCGGCGAGCTCCAGGAGGTCGAACGCGGGTTCCTCGTAGGGATGCGAGCGGCGGAGAGCGGCGAGGACGTCGCGGCGCACGGCCGTGCGAGCCACCATCTCGACGCGATCTTCGGGGACCCGGGTCACTTTCCCGGTCGCTCCCACTGCCGGATTCGCACTCGTTCCCGGCAGGAACTGCCCGGTGCCGGCGGTACTCCAACAGCAGTGGCTGTAGTCCCCGATCTCACCGGCCCCGGCCTCGAACATCGCCTCGCGAACGGTCCCCACATCCGCGGACGGCACGAACACCGCCCATTTGTCCATCGGGGCAGTGGACTTGGGGTCCAGCGGCCGGACCGCAGTGAGACCGAGCAGGTCGGCCAGCGCATCGGACACCCCCGGGTTAGCCGAGTCGGCGTTGGTGTGGGCCGTGTACAGCGCGCACCCGTTGCGGATCAATCGATGCACCAAGCGCCCCTTGGCGGTGTGGACGCCCACCGTGTCGACGCCTCGCAGCAGCAGCGGATGATGCGCCACGATGAGTGTCACGCCATCGGCGATCGCGCGGTCGACGACCTCGTCGGTGACGTCGACGCAGCAGAGCACCCGGTCAACGGACTCGGCGGGATCGCCGCACACCAGGCCGACAGAATCCCAACTCTCCGCGAGCCGGACCGGGTAGGCGCGCTCGAGAACGTCGATCACCTCAGCGAGGTCGGTCATCACATCACCTTTCTCAGTGCCGTGATCAAACCGGCGACAGTGTCTTCGTCTCGGACGGCAAGTCGGAGGTGGTCTGGGCCCAACCCGACGAAGTTCGCACAACTGCGCACCGCGTAACCGTGCTCACGCAAACCGTTCTTGACTGCGGTGCCGTCGGCAACGGCGACGATCACGAATGACCCCTGTGGCGACCCGACCACGTCGAGACCGACCGATCGCAGCGCGTCGACCATCGAGCATCGTTGGGCGGCTACGGACAACGCCTGCTCGTGCGCGTAGGTCGATGCCTGCACGCCCGCACACAGCTCGAGGGCCGCCAACTGCAGGGTCCCGAGCGGCCAGTGCGGACGCCGAGCCGACAATCGTTGCAGCAGAGCCGGATCCCCGAGCAGATACCCGGCGCGCAACCCCGCGAGCGCGAAGGTCTTGGTGATGCTGCGCAGCACCAGCAATCCGCTGCGGCGACCGCCATCCGGAGCACCGCCCGCCAGGCTCTCCGGTTCGCCCGGAACGACGTCGGCGAACGCCTCGTCGACCACCACGACCCGGCCGGGCCGCAGCAGGGTTTCGATGGCCGCACGCGGATGCAGCACCGACGTCGGATTCGTCGGATTGCCCAGCACCACCAAGTCCGCGCTGTCGGGAACCAGGTGGGGTTCGAGCTCCCACGGCTGCGGGAGCACCACGTGTTCGATCTCGACACCCGCCGCGCGCAGGGCCCTTTCCGGCTCGGTGAACGAGGGCTGGATCAGTGCGGCACGCCGGGGTTGGAGCTGCGGCAACAACGCGAATCCCTCGGCCGCCCCGGACAGCAGCAGCACCTCGGAGGGGTCTCGGCCATGGCGGTCTGCGATGGCGGCGACTGCTCTGCGCTGATCGTCGGCGGACGGGTAGCCGGCCAGGTCGTCGAGGCGGCTCGCGAGTACCTCCCGGACGAAGCCGGGGGTCAAACCACGAACGTTCACCGCGAAGTCGACCAAACCGGGTTCCGCGTCGACGTCGCCATGCCTTCCGAGGTCCGCCAGCGAGTCCGGTGTCCATTCCTGTCCCACGGTTGGCTTCGGTGATTTCACAGTTGTCGAGCCTACGGGCAGGATGGGCCGGGTGAGTTCGCCCAACATTCCTTCCCTGCCCGACCCCGCCGACCCCGCGACCGTCCTCTTGTTCGACCTCGACGGCACCATCACCGACTCGTTCGCCGGTATCGAGAACAGCTTCCGGCACGCTTTGGCCGTAGTCGGAGCCCCCGAGCCCGACAGTGCGCTGGTGGCGGGCATCGCAGGCCCGCCGATGGTGGACAGCTTGCGCGGCCTCCAGCTCTCCGACGCCGATGTGGACGCAGCGATGTTGGCCTACCGCGAACGTTATGTCGCGACCGGATGGCTCGAGAACTCTGTGTTCGACGGGATGGCGTCCCTGCTGGCCGACCTGGCCGCCACCGGCCGGCCCATGGCCGTGGCCACCTCGAAGAACCAGACGACGGCTCGCCGGATCCTGGAACACTTCGGCCTCGACGGTCACTTCCACTACATCGCGGGGGCGTCGGACGACGGGAGCCGGCGAACGAAATCCGACGTCATCGAACACGCGCTGAGTTCGCTCGGGATCACCGACGTCTCGGAACGTCCGGTCGTGATGATCGGCGATCGCCACCACGACGTGCACGGGTCCGCCGATTTCGGCATCCCGGCGGTCTTCGTCACCTGGGGATATGCGCTGGACGACGAGGACACCGACGCTGCCTGGACCGTCGAATCGGTGGCGGCGCTGCGAGAGCTCGTCAATGTCTGAGCCGCTGCACGTCACGTTCGTATGCACCGGCAACATCTGCCGATCACCGATGGGGCAGAACATCTTTCGACACGCCCTCGCCGATGCCGGCCTGGCCGATCAGGTTCGCGTGAGCAGTTGCGGGACTGGTGACTGGCACGTCGGCGAGGGCGCCGACGTCCGCGCCCGAACCGAACTGACCTCCGCCGGATACGACGACGACCACGTAGCCGCCCAGCTCGGCAGCGAACATCTGTCCGCGGATCTGCTGCTCGCCATGGACACCGGCCACCTCACGGCGCTGCGGAATGCCGGGGTTGCGGACCGTTCGGCACTCCTGCGCAGTTTTGATCCCGACGCCGACAGCGACGACGTCGCCGACCCCTATTTCGGGTCCGACGCCGACTTCACCGATGTCCGCACACAAATCGAGGCAGCGATGCCCGGGCTACTCGACTGGGTTCGCGCCCGGCTCTAGGCGCCCCCGACGACAAACCCACCCGTCCCAGGCAGACCCAGTTGTTGCAACAACTGGTTGTGCCGGGAGCGGGTGGGTTTGTGATCGAGGGTCAGAGAATGGCCGGGGAGATGAGGCCGTGTATGAACCGCATCTTCTCCAAGACCTTCGCGGGGAGCACGAACGGGTACAGGTCCTGATGGCCCATCGACCGGTTGATCTGATTCAGCGCCCAGGTCAGGGGTAGCCACAGATCGATGATCTGGTCGAAACCCACGTCGCCGAGGAGCACGCTGTCGAGCGTCGCCCCGCTCGGCGCCATGGCGAAGGCCGCTGCGGTGTCGAGGGTGTCACGAATGTGCAGGTAGTGGGCGAAGGTCTCCGCCCAATCCTCCGCCGGGTGCATCGTGGCGTAGGACGAGACGTAGTCGCTCTTCCAGTTGTCCGGCGGCCCCTCGCTGTAGTGGCGATCGAGCGCTGCCTGATAGTCGTCGTCCGGATTCCCGAACAACTCCTCGAAACGTGATCGATGCTCGCCGGTTCCGACCAGCACCATCTGGTAGTAGTGCCCGATCTCGTGCCGGAAGTGTCCGATGAGGGTGCGGTACGGCTCATCCATCGACACCCGCAGCTGTTCGCGATGGACGTCGTCGCCTTCGGCCAGGTCGAGCGTGACCACTCCGTCAGCGTGTCCGGTGATGACCGGATTGACCGCACTCGAGAGCAGGTCGAATGCCAGCCCCGTCTGCGGGTCGACGTCGCGGCCCCGGATCGGCAGGCCCAGCTCGTCGAGTTCGAGGATCACCCGGCGCTTGTTGGTCTCGGCGTCCCCGAAGACGGCGATCGCATCGGTGTCTGTGTCGGCCGGGCGGGTTCGGGTCAGCCGGCACGACTCGCACAGCGCCGACGGGTCCGGTTCTCCCTCAGGCGTACTCGCACCGGGCTCGACTGGAGGGATCAACCAGTTGCACGAGATGAGGTCGAAGTTGGCGCAGCGCACCAACGTCTCACCGTCGACCTCGGTGACGGCGTTCTCATCGAGCACGTACATGGTCCGCGCGGGAAGATGGAACCCGAGCGGACTCTTGCAATTGAGGCAAAGGGTGTTCTCGAACGACAACTTTTGGCCACACTTGCGGCAGACCAGATCGCGCATCAGGACTCTCCGATCAGATGATGAGGGGTGGCGCGACAACGGTCGCCCGCCGGGGGACGGCAGATTCTCGACTGCCCCACTGCGGTCAACAATAACCATGCTCGGTTGCGCATCGGACGTCGCTACGCAACCGAGCCGCACTGGGACAGCCACCTGACAACTCCACCTCGGTGCGCTCGGTACCGTGTGGGTGTGCGAACCCTGCGGAACTTCCTACGTCCGGGCTGGATTGCGCTCGCCCTGGTGGTCGTGGGCTTTGCCGCCGCCTGCTTCTGGGTGCTCGCTCCCTGGCAGCTCGGTAAGAATTCGCAGAACGAACATCAGAACGACCTGATCAAGCGGGCCGAATCGGCGGAGCCGGTGCCGGTGGACGAACTGTATCGAGATGGCCGTCCGATCACCGACGCCGAATGGAGTCGGGTCCTGCTCACCGGGACGTATCTGCCCGACAAGGAAGTAGTGGTCCGGCTGCGGTCGGTGGACGGCTCCCCCGCATACGAGGTCCTCACGCCGTTTGTCGAGACTTCGGGCAATACGTACCTGGTCAACCGCGGCTATGTGAGCCCCGTGCAGGGCACGGCACTGCCGCCCATCACACCGGCGCCGGAGCAGCAGGTCACGGTGCAAGCGCGGATCAGGGCGTCCGAGAGCACCATGCCGGGCCGCGAGCCCCGCGTCGAGGCCGGGGCGCTACAGGTCTATTCGATCGATCCCGCGTTGATCAGCCGCACGGTGGACGAACCGTTGGCCGCCGGTTATCTCCAGCTGACCGACGGACAGCCGGGCGCGCTCGGGGTGATCTCGCTCCCCCAACTCGAGACCGGCCCCTACCTGTCCTATGGGTTGCAGTGGCTGGCCTTCGGGCTGATGGCGCCGCTGGGGCTCGGATATTTCGCGTGGTCAGAGGTCAAGCAGCGCCGGGCGAGTGCGAGCGGTACCGACGTGCCGGCCCGTAAGCCGCGGGAACGTGGCAAGCAGACCAGGGAGGCGCTCGCGGCCTCGTCGACGCACCATCAGAGTGCGGCCGCGCGTGGTGTCATCGGTTCGGGCCCGACGGGCGAGCACGGTGCGAACCAGAAGCTGACCGACCGTTACGGCCGCGAGCGCACCTAGCTGCACCTGGCGCGAGAGCATCGCCGCCCGGTGCACATCCTGAACGGACGGGGGACCGCCCCTGCCCAGCACGGGTCGCGAGTCCGTACCGTGCCGGTACACGGTGATCCCGCCCAGACTCACCCCGAGGACACCGGCGAACGATGCCTCCACCACGCCGGCGTTGGGGCTCGGATGGGCGGCGGCATCGCGTCGGACGGCGGCCACCCCGGCGCGGCGATCGGGCCCGACCGCGAGTACGAGCAAGGTGGTCAACCGGGCCGGCAGGTAGTTGGCGACGTCATCGAATCGGGCGCTGGCCCAGCCGAACCGGAGGTAGCGGTCGCTTCGGTAGCCGACCATCGCGTCGAGGGTGTTGGCCATGCGATAGCCCAGCAGTCCCGGCACGCCGGCGACCGCACCCCAGAACAGGGGTGCCACGGCAGCATCGGAGGTGTTCTCCGCGACGGACTCGACGGTCGCCCGCGCCATCCCCGCGCTGTCCAGGCTTGCCGGGTCGCGCCCACACAGACTCGGGATGAGGGCACGCGCGGATTCGACCTCGTCTGCTGCCAGGGCGTCACCGAGTCGCTCACCGACCGCTGCGAGCGAGGTGCCACCGAGGGCGATCCAGGTCGCAACCGCGGTGGACACGACGCCGCCGCGGCGGCACAGGTAACCGGTACCGATCGCGCCGCCGACGCAGATCGTGGTGAAAACCACTCCGGACCAGCGGGAGTCGCGGTACATCCGGTTTTCCAGGTACCCGGCGGCCATCCCCATCCCCGCGACGGGATGCAGTCGCACGGGATCACCGAACCCGCGGTCCAGCAGATAACCGGCGGCCATACCTGCGGCTCGCGTCCATGCAACTGATGCCATGTAGGTCAATATCTCAGACGCCGACCACCCGCTCCGACCGCCACGGGCGCGAACCATCGCCGGCCGGTGAGGGTACCCTCATTCTCGCCTGGTGCCGCTTCAACGTCGCAGCGGTGCCCGGCCCACTGCAGATGCGGGCGAACACATCGAGAACAATGGCAGGCATATGAAAACTTCCAATCTGCCCGGTGACGCCCAGTACACCGGGGACCAGCGGTTGTGGCTGTCGGGATTTCTGGCAGGGTTCGACTCGGCCGCTGCCGGGGCCAACCGCGACGATGTGTTGGCCACCGCGCTCGAGGCACTCCGCGAACTCGACACAGTAGCTGCTCCGGAGGTCGCGCCGGCCGACGAGTCCCCCGGCGTCTCGGACAAGCCGAAACGATCGCCGTGGACCCGGAAGAATCCCTATCCCGCCAAGCTCGTAGCCAACCGGCCGTTGCGTGGCGCCCAATCGGGCAAAGACGTCCGGCACGTGGTGTTCGACCTCGGCGACAGCGCCATCGACTACGAGGCGGGCGACGGGCTGGGTATCCGCCCGGTCAACGATCCTGATCTCGTCGCAGCTCTGATCGCCCGGATCGGCGCCGATCCCGAGGAGTCGATCACCACCCGCACCGGCGAGTCGACACTGCTCGATCTGCTGACCTACGACTACGAGATCTCGCTACCGACGCGCGAGCTCATCGATCACGTGGCCGACCGCACCGGCGACGCGGAGTTGGTGCACGTGCTCTCCACCGAGGAGCGCGAAGCGCTCGAGGGCTGGCTGTGGGGCAAAGATGTCCTCGACCTGCTCGACCTCGATCCGAATCTCGAGATGACCGCGTCCCAACTCCTCGAGTTGTTGCGGCCGCTGGCACATCGCGTCTACTCGATCTCGTCGTCGCCCCTCACACATCAGGGCATGGTGCACCTGACGGTCGCCGCGGTCAGGCATCGTTCCGCCCAACGCGACCGACGCGGACAGTGTTCGACGTATCTCGCCGACCGGGTCGGCGCAGGCAACACCGCGGGTGTGTTCCTGTCCAAGAACCGCTCGTTCCGCCTGCCTGCGGACGATGCCGCTCCGGTCATCATGGTCGGCCCGGGCACCGGAATCGCGCCGTTCCGTTCTTTTCTCTACGAACGCAAAGCCCGCAAGGCCACCGGTACCAACTGGTTGTTCTTCGGAGATCAGTACCGTGCAACAGATTTCATGTACGAGGACGAACTGGTGCAGTTTCAGCGCGACGGCGTCCTGCATCGCCTCGACCTCGCGTTCTCGCGCGATCAGGAACAGAAGATCTACGTGCAGGACCGGATGCGCGAGCACGGCGAAGAGTTGTTCCGCTGGATCGAGGGCGGCGCCTACTTCTACGTGTGCGGTGACGCCGCGCAGATGGCGCGGGACGTCGATTCCGCGCTTCACGACGTGATCGCCGAACACGGCGGCCTCGGCGAGGAAGCCGCGGAGGACTATGTGAACACTCTCAAACGCGAAAAGCGTTATCTGCGCGACGTGTACTGAGTTCGCCGGTGGCCAGTTCACGAAAGAATCAAGGGGCACGTAAGGCTTCGCGCACCCGCGGCTCCGGCAGCGACGCCGCCGGCCCGGTGGCCGGCACCTATCCGATCGACACCGGCATCTGTGAGCTGATCCGCGACCATCTCACCGATGGCTGGATAATCACCGTCAACGGGGCTCAGAGTTCGCACATCAACTTGGCGGACCCGGCCCAACTCGATTTCGAGTACATGCAGTGGATTGCCGAACTCGCGAAAGAGCATTGGCAATCGGATGCCCGGTTGCGTGCCCTGCATCTCGGTGCCGGAGCATGCACATTGGCCCGGTACATCGCGGCGACCTACCCCGACGCCCGGCAGGTCGCGGTCGACATCGACCAGCGGCTGACCGAACTCGTCCGTGAGTGGTTCGACCTGCCGCGGGCCCCGCTGCTGAGGCTCCGGGTCGGCGACGCCCGCGCCGTCACCGAGTCGCTGACCGATTCCACGCGTGACCTGATCATCCGCGACGTCTTCGCCGGAACCCGCACCCCCCAGGCGCTGACCACTATCGAGTTCACCCAGCAGGTCCGCAGGGTTCTCGCGCCCGGCGGCATCTACGTGATCAATTGCGGGGACACCCGCGATCTCTCGCTGGCCCGCGCCGAAGCCGCCACCCTCGGCGCGGTCTTCGAGCAGCTGACCGTCATCGCCGATCCCGCCATGCTGAAGGGACGTCGCTACGGCAACATTGTCATCGCAGGCAGTGACGTGCCGTTCGGCGACTCCCCCACGCTCACGCGCAATCTCCTCGGTGGAGTCCCGGCTCAGGTCTGGCTCGATCCCAAGGTGCGCAGTTTCGCGGCGTCGGCCAAGGTCCTGCGGGACTGACCCCGGGCGACGACCGGGGTGAGTGACTAGGGTGAAAACCGTGCTTCCCGTGATAGACCTCGCTGAGCTGGCCACCGCAGAGGGCCGGGCACGCCTTCGTGACATCACGCACGAGGTCGGGTTCTTCTACCTCGTCGGCCACGGCATCGACGAGCATCTGATCTCGCAGGTCCAGGCCGCGGCCCGGGCGTTCTTCGCGCTACCCGAGGCCGACAAGCTCTCGGTTGCCATGATCAACAGCCCGCATTTCCGGGGATACAACAGGCTCGGCGGTGAGTTCACCAACGGTCAGGTCGACTGGCGCGAGCAGATCGACATCGGGCCCGAACGCCAACCCGTCCCCGGCGCAGACGGGTACCTGCGCCTACAGGGACCCAATCAGTGGCCCACAGCGCTCCCCGAATTGCGCACTGCGGTCAACGAATACAGTGATGCGCTCGCCGACGTCTCCCTGCGGTTGCTGCAGAACTGGGCAGCAGGTCTCGGTGCCGACCGGCACATCTTCGACAATGCGTTCGCCGAGCTCCCGGCGACCCTGATCAAACTCGTTCGCTATCCCGCCCGGCCGGAGGCCGCGGTCGCCGGCGATCAAGGCGTTGGAGCACACAAGGATTCGGGCGTCCTGACGTTGCTGCTCCTCGAACCCGGTTCGGCGGGTCTGCAGGTGGAGGCCACGGACGGCAGCTGGATCGACGCCCCACCGCGCGCGGGCGCATTCGTCGTCAATGTCGGTGAGATGCTCGAAGTCGCCACCGGCGGCTACCTCCGGGCGACCCGCCACCGGGTGCTCACCCCGCCGGGCGCGGCCGAACGTCTGTCGATCCCGTACTTCTACAGCCCGGCCCTCGACGCGGTGATCCCCACCATCGAGCTACCGAGGGCGCTGGCGGACAAAGCCCGTGGAGTCGAACAGGACCCGGCCAATCCGCTGTTCACGACGTACGGCGAGAACACGTGGAAGAGCCGGACCCGCGCGCACCCCGACGTGTTCGCACGGTGGTATCCGGCCGAGGCGAAAGCCCGCGCGGAGAACTCCTCAGCCTGAGAGTTGCCACGCGAGTGCGGCGGCCAGCGCCCCGCTCGCGTTGACCGCCCAGTGCAGCGCCATCGGGGCGAGCAGGCTGTCGCTGCGCCGCCTGAGCCAGATGAACAGCAGCCCGGACGCGCCAGTCACCACCACCGCACCGGCGATCCCGGCGATCTGGGCCACGATCCCTGCGCCGAGCAGGTCGGTCAGACCACTGTTCCCGGCGGTGAGCCCGGTGGACGATGCCACGTGCCACAGCCCGAACAGCCCGGCGCCGACGAGGTAGACCACCCGTACCGAGGCGACGCGGACGAGCGAAGCGTTGAGGACGCCGCGGAACAGCAATTCTTCCGGGATCACCGTTTGCAGCGGGATGATCACCAGGGCACCCCACAACGCCACGGAGACGCTGTCGTAGCGGTCTGAGAGATACAGCGATCTGGTCAGCGGCAGCAGTGCACCGCCTATCGCCATGACCACCACCGGCACGAGGATCACCGCCGCGTATCGCACACCCCGGCGGTGCTGGCTGCGGGCGAGACCGAGTTCTTTCCAAGAGAACCCGCGTCGGCGCACGTACAGCAGCGCTACCAGGGCGCCGAGCGGTACCGCGACCGAGATCGCGTGCTCCACGGTGAAGTGGGCCAGCACGTTGATCAGCGCCAGTAGTCCGACCACCACCGCCACGTCGCGCATCCACGAACTTTATCGGGCCGGGAGCGTGTCGGTGCCTCGCGCTAGCCTCTCGCCACAATCGATTTCTGCACCACCAGCCACAAGGGGGCACCATGCGCACACAGTCCGATCCCGTCGAGTTCGCACATCGGGCGATTGCCAAGCGCTACTGGACGGTCACCGCCGTCCGTGCCGCGCAGCGGGCCGGGTTCCCGTCGTTCGCCTACACCACCGGGCTGACCTCGCTCGGCCATCCCGAGCTCATCATCTATGGTCTCGAGCCCGGCGTGGCCGGATCGATTCTCAACACGGTCGGCCACCGGATCGCGCGTGGCGGGGGCCGCCTCGTCGAGGGCGAACTCCTGTCCGGGTTCATCGACGGCGATCGGGATCTGATGGTCATCGATGCCCTGACCACCTCGGATCTGCGGGTTGCCACATCGGTGTACGGCTCGGTGTCGGCGTGGCAGCTGGTGTGGCCCGATGCTGCCGGTCAATACCCGTGGAGTGCGGGGTACGGCATCGCGAAGACCGTGCAACCGCTCGCGGGTCTGCCTGCCGCCTGAATGACACATGTCGGTGTGGCTCCGGATCCCCGATAGATAATGGGGCGATGGTCTCTCTTTCGCGTGGCGCCAACACCACGATCCCCACCGGTCTGCTCAGCGTCGCCGTCTCGGGCGCTGCGCCCGGTTCGGTGGACGTGATGGCGTTTCAGCTGGCGGACAATCGGAGAACTCGCACCGATGCCGACTTCATCTTCTTCAATCAGCCGAGGTCCCCTGAAGGTGGTGTGGTCCTGTCCGCAGGGACCACGTTGACTGTGGATCTCGCGCGAGTCCCCACGGACGTCGACACCATCGCGTTCGCGGTCGCCTGCGACGAGGGCTTCACCTCGACATTGGCTGCCCTGCCGGGGCTGGGTTCGACGATCAGCGGTGCCGGCGTCGATGTGGAGTTGCCGGTCAGTGGTCTGACGACCGAGCGGGCCGCGGTGCTCGGCGAGATATACCGGCGCGGCGGTCAATGGAAGGTCCGCAACGTCAGCGCAGGATGGGATCGGGGGTTCGCAGACTTGGTGCGCGAGCACGGTGTCAGCGTCGACGACGAACCAGCTCCCGCCACGGCGGGCACGGCGTCATCGGAGCCGGCAGTGAGAACTGTTGCCGGAGAAGAGAAGCTCTCCTTCGAGAAGCGACAAAAGCTCGACATGCGCAAGCGTGAGGTCCACAAGGTCCTGCTGAGCAAGAACGCGACCGGAGTACGGGCCCGGGTGATCATCGTCATCGACAAGACCGGCAGCATGACCGCCCAGTACCGGGGCAAGGTGGTGCATCGGGTGGTCGAGCGCATGCTCGCTGTCGCAACCCAGATCGACGACGACGGTCAGCTCGAGCCGTACATGTACGCCCGAGGTTTCGCGCGGGTGCCCGACATCAGCGTCGAGAACGTCGAGTCGTGGACCGAGGAGTTCTTGCATCTCACCGGCACGCACCGCGGCATCGACTACGACGCGATCGGGCAGTCGAACGACGAGCTGCCGATCATGAACGAGATCCTCAGCTCCGTGGTCCCCGGCCGGCCGGTGTTGGTGCTGTTCTTCACCGACGGGGGCTTCCGAAAGAAGGGTCCGATCGGACAGCTGATGCGGGCCGCGTCGGCGGCACCGGTCTTCTGGCAGTTCGTCGGCATCGGCAAGGCCAATTACGGTGTGCTCGAACAACTCGACGAGATGGAGGGCCGCACCGTCGACAACGCCGGATTCTTCGCTCTCGACGACATCGACAAGGTATCCGACGACGAACTGTACAAGCGGCTGCTCTCCGAGTTCCCGGACTGGCTCGCCGCGGCCACACGCGCCAACATCCTCCCCTGACCCCGATTTTGGGGCCTTTTGGCGAACAAACGCCCAGGTGGGCTTCGCCAAAAGGCCCCAAGATCGGGGTTTCGGGTCAGGCGCGGGAGGCCTTGCCCATAGCTCGGACACCGACTGCGAGTCCGCCGCATGCCATCAGGGCTGCAGCGAGCACACCGCTCATCACCGTCTGGACGTCGAAGTCCCCGACGAACAGGACTCGTTCGGCTTCGACGACGTAGTGCAGCGGGTTGATGTCGACGAGGAACTGCATCCACCGCGGTGCATCACCGAGCGGCAGCATCGTGCCGGACAGGATCAGCAGCGGGAACATCAGCGTTTGCTGAACGGTCCAGAACACCCAATCCTGTTCGCGGACGGCCAATGCCAGGCTGTAGGACAACGCACCGAGGCCGATCCCGAACACTCCGAGGATGACGATCCCGATCGCCGCGCCACCGAGATCGATGTCGAAGCCCAACGGTAACCCGATGAGCAAAATTATCACCGCTTGCGCCGCCAACGGCACCATTTCCTTCAGCGCCCGACCGAGCAACAGGGAACTGCGGCGCAGCGGCGTGACCAACATCCGTTCATGCGACCCGGTATGCATCTCGTCAAGCAGGTTCGCACCCGTCATCGAGGTCCCGAAGATCGCGATCATGGCAAGCACGCCGGGGATGAACCAGTTCCATACATTGCCTGAATCACCGGCACCAGGGACATCTTTGAGCAGTGGACCGAACAGCGCCAGCAGGATCAGCGGTTGGACGAGCGAGAATATGACGGTGAACGGATCACGGATGGTGGGCCGCAGTTCGCGGACCATGACTATGGAGCTGTCTCGAACAATGGTGGTCAGCATGGGGTTTTCCTTCACTCTCGTGGGTTTGGTCTCGGGGGGTGCGATCTCGGGGGTGTGATCTCGAAGGACTTCAGGCCGCCGCGGTTTCGCGCAGACTGCGACCGGTGAGGGTGAGGAAGACGTCGTCGAGGGTCGGGCGCGACGAGCGCGCCGCAGTGACGGTGATACCTCGTTCGGCGGCCGCCGTGATCAGGCGCGGCAACATGACATCGGCGCCGGCGACCTGCAGATCCACCAAAGTGCCGGTGACCTCTGCTCCGTGGACATTTTCGAGACCTGCGACCAGACGCACCAGTTCGTCGGCGTCGGAGACCGAGCCGACGGACAGTTCGACACGATCGCCTGCCAGGTTGTCCTTCAACGCAGCCGCGGAGTCGTCCGCGATCACGGTGCCCTTGTCGATCACCACCACGCGTTCGGCCATCGCGTCGGCCTCGTCGAGATAGTGGGTGGTGAGGACGATCGTCGCGCCCGTCTCGGCGCGCAACCGCTGGATATGGGCCCACAGGTTGGCCCGGCTCTGCGGGTCCATGCCCGTGGTCGGTTCGTCGAGAAAGATCACCGTTGGCCGGTGCACGATGCCCAGCGCGATGTCGAGGCGACGACGTTGCCCACCGGAGAGGGTGCTGACCTTGCGGCTCTCCATCCCCGTCAGATCGAGCGCTGCGATGAGTTCGTCCGCGCGACGCGAACTTTCGGACTTCTTGATGCCGTAGCACAGACCCTGGGTCACCAATTCCTCACGGACGCGCTGGTTGTTCCCTCCGCCGTTGCCCTGGCCGACGTAGCCGATCTTGCGCCGGACTGCATCAGGATCCTCTGCGATGTTGTGGCCGGCCAGCCACGCTGACCCTGAGGTGGGCCGGAGCAGCGTGGTGATCATCCGCAGCGTCGTCGACTTACCGGCGCCGTTCGGTCCGAGGAAGGCCACCAGCTCCCCTTCCGCCACCGCGAGGTCGATGCCCTTGACGGCCTCGACGGTGTTCTTGCCTTGCTTGAAGGTCTTGGTCAGCCCCGCTACCTCGATGGCCGGTGCGGTGCTGCTGGATGTAATCGTCATGATTTCCCTCCGATGTGGTGCCCGTGAAATGCGTCGACATGAAGCTATGACGGATCGAGGACAGAAACGGTCCTCAATCTCTGGCATTGTTGAAAACATGTTGGACACCTCAGCGCGACTGCTTCGGCTCCTGAGCCTGCTGCAAACCCGTAAAGACTGGTCAGGCGCAGATCTGGCGGAGCGACTGGACATCACCACTCGAACGGTGCGCCGAGACATCGACCGATTACGCGAGCTCGGTTACCCGGTCGAGGCCAGTGTCGGCGTCGGTGGCGGGTACCAGCTGGGCGCAGGCGCCGAGATGCCGCCGCTGCTGCTCGACGACCAGGAAGTACTGGCCGTGGCGCTCGGGCTGGGCGCGGGCGCCACCGGCTCGGTGGCCGGACTCGACGAGGCGTCGGTCCGGGCCATGTCGAAACTCCGCCAGGTGATGCCGTCGCGGCTGCGGCACCGGCTCGACTCACTCCAGGTCGATGCCACCCCGACCCGGGCACCGATCTCACAGGTCGAGGCTGCCGTGCTGTCCGACGTCGCGGCGGTATGTCACCGCCACGAACGCCTTCGCTTCGACTACCTGGCCCGCGACGGCGCTGCGAGTCGCCGGGAGGTCGAACCATATCGATTGGTACGCAGTGGTTTACGGTGGTATCTGCTCGCGTGGGATCTCAGCCGGGACGACTGGCGGTCGTTTCGCGTCGACCGGTTGACCCCGAAGATCCCGACCGGCCCTCGGTTCGTCCCACGAGATCTGCCCGAAGGCGGTGCTGCCGCGTACATTGCCCGGAGCTTGGGGTCGGTGTACCGGCAGGCCACGGCGCGCGTCGAGATCCACAGCCCGCTCGAGCGGGTCGCCGAGATGGTCGACGCGGATTGGGGTGTGGTCGAGACCGGTGACGCGAACAGTTGCGAGGTGTCACTGTTCGGACAATCCGTGAGCGCAATAGCGCGGTGGCTCTACGCGTTCGACGCCGACTTCACCGTGATCAGCCCCGTCGAGCTCCGCGAGGAGTGCACCGGTTTGGCCGACCATCACCTGCAGATCGCCGACCGCTACCGCAACGCCTGACCATACGCAAGGGTCAGACGAGGTGCTCTCGCTGCGCCACGGACTGCCGGGCCACCCGTGCGAAGACGTCCAGACGGAAATCGGTGTCGAGGTATCCGGCGGTGTGGACCAGGTCGGAGTCTCGCAGTCGGTCATGGACCTGGTCTCCGGTCTGCGGGTACTCCTCGACCGGCCATCGCCAGTGAACCGCTATCAGCTCGCCGTCGTCGGTCAAGGCAGCCGACGCATGTGCGATGACCGCGTCGAGTTGCGCGTGGTCGAGATAGTAGAGGACCTCGCTGAGGACTATCAGGTCGAAAGAACCCGGCGGCCAGTCGGCGACGAAGTCACGGGTTTCGGCAATGGCTTGCCCACCTGCAGTTTTCAACCGCTCGGCCGCGATCTGGACCGCCTTGTCGCTGAGGTCGACAGCGAGCAGCTGCTCGCATCGGCTTGCCAACTGCTCACTGAGTACGCCTATCGAACAGCCCGCCTCGAACGCCCTGCGATATCGGGGTGCCGAGAGCGCCGCCATGGTCACCTGATATTTGCGCTGCTCGTACCAGCGGCTGGTGAAACCCCAGGGATCGTCGCTGTCGCGATACATCTCATGAAAGTAACTCTCCTCCATGGGTGTCACCGCACGAACACGTATTCGTCGCGACGCAGCAGCCGTTCGAGCACGTGTGGCGGCAGTACGACCTGATCGGCATCGGCCTCGGACAAGGGATGTATCTGGGAGGAGAACGCTTGCACTGCCGCCTTCTTCGTTGCCAATGCCGCATCGTCGAGACCGTGCGCCCGCAGTGCGTCCCAGGCGATCGTCTCCTCGCCCGGAATCGCCCAGTGCCACATCCATATCGGATACTGCCACAGCATCATCCCGCGCTCGGCGGTGATCCGCGACGCGCATCGGCCCACCGCTTCATGATCAGGATGGCCGTCGTCTTCCCAGACCGACAACACACCTGTGACCGTGTCGGTTCGCTCATCGAGAACAGCTTCGACGATGCGTGTCATCGCGGCATCCGCAGTGGAGAGCGCACCGTCGGGGAGCCCGCCCCAGACCGAACGTTCCAAACCCAGGATGTCGGTGGCCGCGTCCAGCTCCGCGCGCCTGATCGCCGCCAGATCGTGCGGTGAGTGGGTCGGCGATCCGGGATGCGACCCAGAGCCATCGGACAGGCACACGGTGACCACGTCGACGCCGGCAGCCGCGGCGGCGATCATCACGCCTGCCGCACCGAGGATCTCATCGTCCGGGTGCGCCGCGAGCACCACCAGGCGTTCGACGTCGATCTCGAGCCTCGGGAGATCACCGCAGACTGAAAACCACTGCTGCCATTGTGTTTCGTCGGTTCCGCGGTCAGCCACGGGTGACGCCTCGAATCGTTCCGTACTCGTCATGATCGGTCTCCGAAGAAGTCGGGCGTGTCGCCCGCCACGAGTCGGCCCAGCGCCATCAGATCGTTGTCGGCGTGGGACTGCCTGATGTACACCGCGAGGTCGGCAACCGCCTGCGCGTGTTCTCCAGAGTGCACGAGAGGCGCCGGTCCCAGCGCCCTGTTCACCCGGTCGATCACCGCCGTCGCGATCTGTTCGATCGCCCACCGCACGCGCAACGCCCGGCGCCGCGCCGCAGCCTCCTCGCGTGGAGCCTTGTCGATGGCGTCGGCGGCGTAGACCAGCTGCGACCAGCCGTCGGCCAGCAGAGCGTCGACGGCGCCGAGGTGCATCATGAGGATGTCGTCGCCCCCGGTGCGGGCCCTGTTGTACAGCGCGTCAGCGACCTTCGCCGCGCCACCGAGCCAGCACGCGGCGACCCCGACACCTCCGTGCCAGAATCCCGCACGCGCCAGGTAGTCCCCCGGTTCACCGACCGGCCGCGCAGCCACGTTCTCGAATTCGACTGCTTCGGTGTCGGTTCCGGACATGCCCGCAGACCGCCAACCGCCCGATTGCGGATGGATCCCGTGCTGAGCCAGATCCACCGAGAAGAGTCGGCGTCGGTCACCGTCGCGGGCGGTCACCAGTGCGTGTGTGCAGCCGACCGCTCCCGAGCACCATGGCTTGGTGCCGTGCAGCCTCCACCGATTGCCGTCCCGGTGGGCTGTGACGACGTGAGTCGGCGGCTCTGCCGCCCACACACCCCACAACTCGCCCTGCCCGGCCCTGCACCCGGTGATCTCAACCAGAATTGCATCGGCGTCCAGGTGGGCCTCGACCATCCGTCCGACGCTGATGTCGGATCGCGTGAGCTCGGCCAAGGTACGGAAGCGGGTCGCGGTGTCGCCGGAACCCGGTAGAGGGGCGACGATGTCGTCTGAATCGACGATCTGCAAGGCCCGGTACGCCGCCGATGGCGTCACGATGCCTCCTCGCCCGCGAGTCCACGCAGGTGGTCTGCGAACCCGCCCGACAGACGTCCGTGCGGCCGGGTCGAGGTGATCACCGGTGCGCGTGCACTCCACTCGATGGGCACCCCGGCGACCCGCAACCTGTTGACGAGGTCGACGTCTTCGTCGTGGTCGACCAGTGCGAAGCCACCGACACCGAAGTACACGTCCGCCCACAATCCGAGATTGGCGCCGTGGACGTGGCGGTGTCCGTCAGTCGCCTGATACGCAGCGGAAAAACGGTCGGCCACCTCGGCGGGCCAGCGCGCCCAGTCGTCGCCGACCACGGTGCCGACATACGCATCAGCACCTCCGGCGACAGCCTCGATTTGCGCAGTGAGCCAATGTATGGGGACCACCGAGTCTGCATCGGTGGTCGCAAACCACGTTTCGTCGGTCCACCTACTCGACTCGAAACCAACTTTTCGGGCCTGTCCGACCGATCGGCCAGTCGCCACCACTGCAGTCGTCGGCGGCATCACGCACGCGGCGGTGCCATCTGAGCAGTCATCGAGCACCACGATCACCTCAGCGGGGATGGCGGTTTCCGCGACAGCGGCACTGATCGAATCGAGGCACGAGGGCAATAGTGCCTGCTCATTGTGAGCAGGCACCACCACGACGATCTTGTCAGGTCTTCGACCCTTCTCCGTCAACTCGGTCCTCGTCCGGGCCGACCGATCAGGCTCTCCACTGTCGCGTCGAGATCGTGTGCGAGATGAAGACTGTCCTGGAATACGCGCTTGGCACCGGCGCCACGCAACGCATCACCACTGATCCCACCGGTCAGTACTGCCACCGACCGGGCACCGGCCTTCGTGGCTGCGATCGAGTCCCAGGTCGCGTCGCCCACCATGATGGCGTTCGCAGGCTGGACGCCGGCGCGCTCGATGGCGATTTTCACCACTGTCGCATCAGGTTTGGCGGTGTCGACATCCTCTCCGGACGTCACAGCGTCGACATGCTCCTCCACGTCGAGCAGGTCTCGGAGCAACGCCAGTTCCGCCTCAGGCGCCGACGTCGCCAAGACCGTGACGAATCCCAGTTCCTTCGACCGTCGCACGACCTCCCGCGCACCGGGAAGCAATGCGAGCGTGTCCCCGCGTGCCAGGTAGGCCTCCTTGTGCTTCGATGACGCCGAGTCCGCGAGGTCGGAGCGACCTGGGGCGTTGTCGTCCACCCCCGCGATCTGCAGGAGTTCGTCGATCAGGATCGATCCGTCCATTCCGATCCGTCGGTGAATCTCCCACAGGGGCACCGTCAGTCCCACTCCGGACAGGGCGTCGCGCCACGCGATCACGTGGGCATATACCGAATCGACAAGTGTGCCATCAATATCGAAGAGAATTGCGACCCGATCGCTCACGCCTATGCCTTCTCCTGCATGCCGCTGCGTGCCGGGTTCCCCTGATCCGCAGCCTTCGGATCGGTCTCGTCGGCTTTGGCGCGCACCCCTTCTTGGATCTTCTTGCCGAGGTCGGCATCGACACGGTTCCAATACTCGAAGGCCCGCCCGAGTACCGGTTCACTCACACCGTTGAGCAGGTGCCCGACGATGTTGTCGACCAGCCGCTCTCGCTCGCCGTCGTCGAGCACTTCCCGCACGAGGGTGCCCGCCTGACCGAAGTCGTCGTCCTCGGGATGATCGACATAGGCACTCCGGACGATCTGACCGTCGGCAGCCCAGCCAGGGTCCACCTGGAAGGCCTGCGTCGCGGCAGGACCACCCTTGGAGTTCGGTGCGTACACCGGATCGGAGACGGCCTGTACTCGCATCGCACCGTCTTTCGAGTACGAATGTACCGGCGACTTCGACGCGTTCACCGGGATCTGCTTGTAGTTGACGCCGATGCGGTAGCGATGGGCGTCGGAGTACGCGAATCCGCGAGCCAGAAGCATCCGGTCCGGGCTCAATCCGATTCCGGGAACGAGGTTGTTCGGCTCGAACGCCAACTGCTCGATCTGGGTGTGATGGTCGGTCGGGTTCTCGTTGAGCGTCATCTTGCCGACCTCGATGAGTGGGTAGTCGCCGTGCGGCCAGACCTTGGTCAGGTCAAAGGGATTGAACCGATACGCAGCCGCGTCGTCGAACGGCATCAACTGCACCTTCATGGTCCAGGACGGGAACTCACCCTTGTCGATGTGCTCGAACAGATCACGCGTGTGGTAATCGGTGTCGGCCGAGGCCATCTGGTCTGCTTCGTCCTGCGTGAAGAACTGGTGTCCCTGATCGGTGATGAAGTGGTACTTCACCCAGTGTTTGACGCCCTCGGCATTGACCCACAGATAGGTGTGCGAGCTGTAGCCGTTCATGTGCCGCCAGGTGCGCGGGATGCCGCGATCACCCATCAACCAGGTGACCTGGTGCGCAGACTCCGGCGACAGACTCCAGAAGTCCCATTGCATGTCGTGATCGCGAAGATTGTTGTCCGCGCGTCGTTTCTGCGATCGGATGAAGTGCTGGAACTTCAGTGGGTCCTTGATGAAGAAGACCGGCGTGTTGTTGCCGACCATGTCGTACACGCCTTCGGTGGTGTAGAACTTCAGCGCGAAGCCGCGCGGGTCACGCCAGGTGTCGGGGCTGCCGCGCTCGCCTGCCACGGTGGAAAATCTCGCCGCCATCTCGGTGGTGGTTCCCGGCTGGAACACCGCGGCGCTGGTGTAACCGGATACATCGCCGGTCACCTCGAACGAACCGAAGGCTCCGCTGCCCTTGGCGTGCGGCTGACGCTCCGGGATCCGCTCGCGGTTGAACTGGGCCATCTGCTCGATCAGGTAGTGGTCGTGCAGCACAATGGGTCCGCCGGCGCCCACCGTCAGCGAATGCTCATCACTCGATACAGGCGCTCCGGCGTCCGTGGTGGTGTAAATCTGCTCATCTGGCATATCGGCCTCCGACCGTCGTCGTCCAGGTGGGACCGCCGGTCGAAGCAAGTGGGCCGACGGTCTCGCGGGCGTACCGGCAATGCACCTTCAGGGCTCGTCAGGCACAGCCGCCACTCGTGAGGTGGCTTACCCCCAGACGGGTGAGTCGAAACCGCGCGCGACCACTACGTTGCGCGGCCGTCGACGGCAGGGACCGCAGAATCGTCCGAACTCGCCGAGACGCCCGGCTCGCGCGCGAGGTCAGCGCGCAATTCCCTGATCTCTGAATGCAGCGCGTTGATCTGTTTGCGGGTCGCCACCATGTTCGCCTCGTCTTCTTCGTTCACTCGCTCGACGATCCAGGTCGCGATGGTCGCGGTGACCACGCCGATGAGGCTGATCCCCCCGATCATCAACCCGACAGCGATGAACCTACCGGTCAGTGTCGTCGGCGAATAGTCGCCGTACCCGATGGTGGTGATGGTCGTGATCGACCACCACAGCGCATCCCCGAAGGTTCGGATCGTCGCGTCGGCCTGGTCGCGTTCGGTGTCGAGGATCGCCAGCGAGGCAACGAAGATCAGGACGACGACGGTCACCACCGTGAACATCAACACTCGTCCACGGATGGCCCGTCCGGTCACGCGATGTAGCACCGCCAGCACCGCGAGCAATCTCAGCAGCCGCAGCGGACGCAGGACCGGCAGCGCGACGATCAGCAACTCCGGCAGATGCCGGATGAACCACCGCGGCCTGTTGTCCGACAAGACCAACCGGATCACGTAGTCGACGACGAACACCGCCCAGGAAGCCCAGATCGTGATGTCGAGCAGTCGGCCGTTGAGGCCTACCGGTTCGTCGAGCACCTCGACGGCGTAGGCCGCGATGAACAGGACGCCGACGGCCGCCAGCGGCCACTCGGTGAGCGCGATCCATCGCTCCTGGGTCATCGCCGGCCGCGTGTGCGAGACACGATCGGTGTCGGTGCTCATCGTCTTCCCCTCGGTTGTCGATGCGTCAGTACACCGCAGCCCAGGGCTCATCTGGCGGTGATCGGTGAACTCAGACACCCGGACAGCACTGTGCCGCGGATCCGGTGGGGATCCACGGCACAGTGGAGCGTTCGGTCAGACCGTGGCGACTGGTTTCTTGTCGTCGACCTCGACCTTGTCCCACCGGTCGTCTCCGTCATCGACCATCGACAGTTCGTCGAACGGGTCGTTGCCGGCGAGAACGCCGTTGACCTTGTCCATGTCGACTGTCTTGGTCCACGAACCGACCAGCATGGTGGCAACAGCATTGCCCGAGAAGTTGGTGACCGCGCGGGCCTCGGACATGAACCGGTCGATTCCGACGATCAGTCCGACGCCCTCGAGCAGTTCCGGTCGGTGGCTCTGCAGGCCGCCGGCGAGGGTCGCGAGTCCGGCACCGCTGACGCCGGCCGCTCCCTTGGAGGCGACGATCATGAACACCAGCAGGGAGATCTGCTCGCTCAGCGAGAGCGGGTCGCCCATCGCCTCGGCGACGAACAGCGAGGCCATGGTCAGGTAGATCGCGGTGCCGTCGAGGTTGAACGAGTAACCGGTCGGGACAACAACTCCGACGGTGGTGCGCTCGACGCCGAGGTGCTCCATCTTTGCGATCAGTCGTGGCAGGGCCGACTCGGACGACGAGGTGGCGAAGATCAGCAGGTATTCGCGGGCCAGGTAGCGGACCAGCTTGAAGATCGAGATTCCCGAGACGATGCGCAGCAGGAGCCCGAGGATCACGAAGACGAAGATCGCGCAGGTCACGTAGAAGCCGAGCATCAGCGTCAACAGTTCGGTGATCGCACTCCAGCCGGTCTGCCCGACCACGTTGGCGATGGCACCGAACGCACCGATCGGGGCCAGCCACAGGATCATACCGAGGACCTTGAACACGACCTTCTGGATCAGCTCGATCGCCCGCAGGATCGGGTCACCGCTCTTGGTGGGCAGGGCCTGGATGGCGAAGCCGACGAGCAGCGCGATGAAGAGGGTCTGCAGCACGCTGCCCTCGGTCAGTGCGGACAACATCGAGGTGGGGATGATCCCCTGCAGGAAGTCGAGGGTGCCGCCGGCCTCGTGGGCCTTGTCTGCCAGGTCCTCGCCGGTGCCCATCTTTGACGGATCGATCGTGAGTCCGCTGCCCGGGGTGAGCAGGTTGCCCACCACGAGTCCGATGGCGAGCGCGACCGTCGACATCAGCAAGAAGTAGCCGAAGGCGAGTCCCCCCACCTTGCCGACCGTCGCGGCCGCCCGCACCGACCCGATCCCGAGCACGATGGTGCAGAAGATCACCGGGCTGATCATCATCTTGATCAGGCTCACGAACATGGTGCCGAGCACACCGAGGTCCTCGCCCACACCAGGCGCCACCAGGCCGACGATCACACCGGCGACGACCGCGATGATCACCGCGATGTAGAGCCAGTGCGTGCGGTCACGCTTCTTTGGAGCCGGCGGCTGCGCGGCTGTCGAACGGTCTGCTGCTGTAGTCATGATCGACTTCCTTTGTGAATGCGGAAGGAACGGGTCTGAAAGAATGGTGATACCCAGAGTGAGCCAGGTCACGCTTAAGTTCATTTCGTTCAGACGGAGTTGTTCATGACGAAGTTGGTGCCGCGCTCACTGGCGGGTCAGGCGTTCGTGCTGCAGCTCGTCGTGGTCGCGGTGATCGTGATCGCCGGCAGCACCCTGGCCCTGCTCGATGCCCGTCGTGATGGCGATTCCGCTGCCAGGCAGCAGGTGGTCGGGATTGCCAGCGCCCTGGCCCAATCGCCCTCGACCGCCGCCGCGATCGAATCAGGCGCCGCCACGCCGGTTCTGCAACCGGTCACCGAGGACGTCCGGGAAGACACCGGCGTCGCCTTCATCACCATCATGGCGCCCGACCGCACCCGCTTCACCCACACGAACCCGACCCTCATCGGGCAGGACTACCTCGGCACCATCGAACCGGCGTTGCAGGGCGAGACATTCACGGAGGTCTACACCGGAACTCTCGGACCGTCTGTCCGCGCGGTGGCGCCGGTCCGCTCGTCGTCCGGTGAGATCATCGGCCTGGTGTCCGCCGGTATCACGCAGCAGACACTCGCCCAGCGCTGGCGCGACGAACTCCCGCAGATCATCCTCATCGCCCTCGCAGCGTTGGGCGTCTCATTGATCGGCATCTGGGCGATCCGGCGCAGAGTGCTCCGGCAGACCCACGGGCTCGGGCCGACGGAACTGCAGGTGATGTACGAGCATCACGACGCCATCCTGCACTCTGTGTCCGAAGGCCTGATCGTTCTCGACCGTCGCGGGGTCGCGTTGGCGAACGACGAGGCCCGCCGGCTCCTGTCACTACCCGACGGCGACATCGACAAGGACGTCTTGCCGCCCTTCCTGCGCTCTTTCTCCCCCGGCGCACGCGACGAGGTACACGTGACCGGCGACCGCGTGCTGGTGGTCAACCGGTCGCACGTTCCCGGCGAGCGTTCTCCCGACACCGAAGTGGTCACGATCCGTGATCGCACCGAGTTGCAGGGAGCACTCGGCGAGCTCGATTCGATGAAGGTGTTCGCCGAATCTCTTCGCTCGCAAGCCCATGAATCCGCCAACCGCCTGCACACGATCGTCACCCTGGTCGAGATGGGCCGCGGCGACGAGGCCGTGAAGTTCGCGACCACCGAACTGGAACTGTCCCAACGGCTCGTCGACCGTATGTCGGAGGCAGTGGGCGAACCTGCCTTGGCCGCTCTGCTGCTCGGCAAGAGTTCGCAGGCCGACGAGCGCGGTATCAATCTGACCATCACCGATGACACCGAACTGTCTGCCGATGCCGAAGATGTGCCGCTCTCGGGGCAAGAGCTGATCACCGTGGTCGGCAACCTGATCGACAACGCCCTCGATGCCTGCGACCGCGACGACCCCTGGGTGGAAGTGACTGTGCGACAAGAAAAAGACGAGCTGTTGATCCAGGTCGCCGACAGCGGCCACGGAATGGACCCCGACGAGTTCGCCCGGGCCATGCAACGCGGATACTCGACGAAGTCCGGAGGTGAGCAGGGTCGACGGGGGCTGGGCCTGGCGCTCGTCGCACAGGTGGTAAATCGTCATCACGGCACGCTCACCGCCGAGATGACCTACGGTTCGGTCGTGACCGTGAGAGTTGGTAAGGAGCACCGGTGATCAACGTTCTCATCGTCGAAGACGAACCATTGATCGCCGAGGCGCACCATACCTATCTCGGAAGGATCGCCGGTTTCACCGCGGTCGCTACCGTCAATACCGCCCGGGAAGCGATGCGCGTTGCCGCAGGCGCGGCAGCGAGCGACGCCCCCGTCGACCTGGTGCTGCTCGACATCGGACTTCCCGACGCGAGCGGTATCGATCTGGCGTCCGCGCTGTCAGGGCTTCGGCCCGCGCCGGACATCATCGCCATCACCTCCGAGCGCGACCTCGAGGTGGTTCGGGCCGCAGTCGCCAACGGGGCACTGGCCTATCTGCTCAAACCGTTCACCTTCGCGGCGTTCCGCGACCGACTCGAGCGCTACCAGCGATACCGGGAGGCGCTTCCCGCCGGGACAGATGCGGCCAGCCAGGCCGAGGTCGACCGCGCCTTCGCCGAATTACGTACCGGCACAGATCGATCCGCTGCACCCAAAGGCGCTGCACCGGCAACCACCGATGAAATCGCACGTGTGGTCCGCGACGCCGTCGACGGCATCACCGCTGCCGATGCAGCAAAGGTAGTCGGTGTGTCGCGGGTGACCGCCTGGCGCTATCTCGAACGCCTCGCCGACGACGGAACACTGCTGCGCCACACCGACTACGGCAACGCCGGACGACCCAAGATCCGCTATCAGTGGCGCCGCTGAGCGGGTTCGCCCCGAGATCGTCCGATTCTGAGGGGTCGAAGGGCAGTATGCCCTCGGTGAGTGCTCACGGGGACGATCCTGGCGACTATTTGTCGCAGGCGATGCCGTCTCGGTCACGGTCGAGGCTGGTGCTGTAACCAGGTTCGCCTTTGTAGATCGGTGCCACCCCGGCCGCCTTTGCCTCAGTGCAGTTCGAGAATGACGCCGACGGTAGATCAGGCTCAGGCGCCGGCGGAACATAAACGGGTGTGGACGTCTGCGGAACCAGTGGGATAGGTGTTTGGGTCGCGGTACCCGGTTCGTCGCGGGTAGGCGGGACCTCGACGATCGACGTGACCACTGACGTCACGACAGTCGTCGAGGTCGGCGTCTTCATGGTTGTCGACGTCGGCGTTGGCGCCGTGGTCGTCGCAATGGTCGACGTCTCGACGACAGCCTTCGGCTCCTCCTTCTCTTCCGATCCCGGTGCCACGAGGCCGATGATGATCAGCAACGCCACGCACCCGGCGACCACCCAGGGCCATTTTCGCTTCTTCTTCGGTGGCTGCGGGTATGGCGATCCCGAAGACGGCCGGTCCCAGCTTTCGGGCATGGAGAATTGCTGCGTCATGGGTAAGGAGAACCTTTCACGAGGTAACGAAAATCGCCTGCCACCAGCGAGATTCACCACCGGATGCGAGATTCACACACCTATAGCGCCAGGTGGTCGCAGCGTTACACATTCTCGTCACCAAATTCGTCCCCTGGTAGGGGCGCCGAGGGAAATGCGCCCTCGGCCAGGCCTCTCGGGGACGATACTGGTGACTATTCGGCATCGAAGAAACTCGCGCCGACATCCTCGTTGCCAGCGGCACTGAATCCCGGCCGCGTACAGACACTCCTCGATGACGCACGACACCAGTGCTACATCGCCAATTCTCGTAACTCCGATGTTCAGGTGTCGGCGACAATTGGCGGTGTTTATAAGGCCACTTCGATAGCGCCGGTTATATTCAGTCGGTGTCGACTACGAACTCATCCACCAACGACTCGCTGCGCAGAAACCTCATCTGGTTGGCGACCATCATCGCCGTCCTGCTGACGGCAATGGCGATCTACGACATCGCCAACGGCGAGCGCAATGTCAGCGTATGGCTGTCCATCGTGTGCTGGCCGATCGTGGCCATCCTCAATGGCGTGCAGCTGTACCGGTTGAACCGCCGGCCCTGACGGTTAGCTGCTACCGAACAATCCGCTGACGATGTCGCTGCTGCCGCCCGATCCGGGAGCTGTGGCACCGCCCCACCTGAGCTGAACGTAACCATCGGTGTTCTCGCCCGATCCGACGGAGTACTCGACGTTGGCCCCGGTGGCCACCGCGTACGAGGCACCACCGCCACCGCCGCCACCCGGGTCGCCCCCGACAACACTGGCGCCGTGGCCTTTGCCACCGCCGTTGTAACCGCCGCCCGCACCACCACCGCCACCACCGGCCACTATGGTTCCGCCTGCGTCCGAACCTTTTTCACCGTTCTTGCTGCCGTTGCAACCCCGCCCCGGGTGCTCGCCCCCGCATCCACCGTGACCTCCGACGCCGATCAGATCGTCGACGCCGTCGCCGTTGACTCCTCGACCACCGGGATTGCCTCCGGCGCCGCCGGCACCACCTTTGGAGTTCGAGCTCCAGTCACCTCCCCCACCGCCACCACCACCGGCGACGACCAGATAGGGGCCATCGTCGACGCGCGCCGCTCCGCACGCTCTACCGGTGCCTTTGACGGCTGTTGACCCGCCGCCGCCCGCTCCGGAGTAGGCACTCGACACTCCGGGAGACGTCCCGTGCTCACCGCCATGCCCATCACCGAAGCCACCGCTGTCGCGACCGGATTGGCCGACCGTGATGGCCAATTCAGTGTTCGGTACAACGGTGAAGGTGCCCGTGACGAGCCCACCGGCGCCACCCCGTCCGGTGTGCCGAAAGGTCCCACCGGCACCGCCGACCGCAGTGATGTCGATGGCAGTCACATCGGCGGGCACACAGAAGTATTCGGTTTTGTGAACGTAGCCGAACCGCTGCGCACCTGGTGCCGCCTGGGCTGGGACTGCGCCCGCGGCGAGGACGCCGAGACTCGTGGTCACGGCGATACTCGCCGCTACGCTCAGTTTCCGAAGCTTGTTGTGTTCATTCGTCGGTCGCGTCCTCCGCGGCGCCGGAGACGGATGGATGTCAGCCATGATCAGCTGCTCCCGAACATTCCATCGAAGATGACGCTGCTGCCGCCGGATCCCGGGGCGGTTGCGCCGTCACCCCAGCTGAGCCGCACGAATCCGTCGGAGTTCCTGCGGGGGTTGACCTGTGGGCTGAAGAAGACATTTGTGCCCGTCGGCGCCGCGTACGAGGCGCCCCCGCCGCCACCCCCGGCAGGCCCACCACTGAGACCGTCGGCGTGACCCCGGCCGCCACCGTTGAATCCGCCGCCGCCACCACCGCCACCGGCGCCGCCTTCGGGATTCTCTGCGCCGTCGGTCCCACGCCCACCGTCTTTGGACTCGTTGCAGCCGTTTCCGGGTGCGCGTCCTCCGCAGCCGCCGTCCCCACCTGCTTCACCCTTGTGTCCGGCAGACCCCACCCGGCCTGCGTCGCCGCCATGCCCACCTTCTCGACCGCCGGTGTTGTCGCTGTTGCCCCCGGCGCCTCCGCCACCGCCGGCCACAACCAGGTATGTCGCCCCATCGGCGTCACGCACTCCGCACGCATGCGTCGTGGATTTGACTGCCGTCGACCCACCGCCGCCGCCGCCCGAATAAGCACCCGACAGGCCGTCGGCCGTGCCGTGCCGCCCACCTCTGCCGTCCCCATATCCTCCGTCGTCATGGCCCCATTGACCAACGGTCACTGCCAGTTCCGTGCCGGGCACGACCGGGAAGGTCCCGACCACGCGAGCTCCGTCCCCGCCGATTCCGCCATTGTCCAGTGTGGTTCCGGCGCCGCCCACTGCTTCGATCGTCATCGTGGTGACCCCTGTGGGCACACAGAAGTACTCGACCGAGCGGGTCATATGGAACCGTTCCGATCCCGACGGCGCAGCCGACGCGGTGCCTGTAGCAAACGTTGCGGTCGCCGCGACGCAGGCCGCGGTTGCTCCGATGGCCATCAACCGGAAGGCGGAGAGGCCCGGCGGCGGAATTTTACGTACGAGGTCGCATCGATGTTGTTGCTTGACGGTGTTTTTCACGATCTTCCCCAATCAGGTGCCGCCAGAGTCTGTCCCACCCATATCGAAATTAGCGTACTAAGTAGACTTATGGTGGAGGTATCGGGGAAATTGTCTAGAATCGGTCGGACATGAGTGAGCGGCGAAAACGAGGTTCCCTGAACCCGCAGCAGGTCGTCGAGGCGGCCCTCGAGGTCGCCGATGAAGGTGGCGTCGACGCCCTGACGATCCGCGCGGTGGCCGAACGCCTCGGAGCCTCACCGATGGCCATCTACCGCCACGTCGACGATCGCGAGGATCTGCTCGTCCGGATGCTCGAGTCCGTTGCGGCCGACTTCCCGGTCGTGATCGACGCACCCACCCCCCTGGAGCGGATCACCAGGCGGTTTCTCGGCCAACACGATCTCCTGGCTCCCCGGCCGTGGGTGTTGCACATACTCGTCCGTGGAGATCTCGTCCCACCCAACTCGTTCGCGGCGCTCGACGCGACCATCGGCGACCTTCTCGAACTCGGATTCTCTGCGTCAGAGGCGATCACGCGGCTGGGTATGCTCTGGCACTTCGTACTAGGCGAGCTTCTCGACCGCCATCCCCAACTGGTGGGCCCGCGCCCGACACAGCGAGAGCGGGCTTTGATGAACATGAATGTGGACGAGTTACCGAACTACGCACATGTACTGGCCGAACTCGACCCCGGCGATGGACCGATGAACTGCCCGATCCGAACCACCTTGCCGATCGTGTTCGCTGCCATCTGCGCTTGATACCCATCGTGCCCAGCGTTCGCCCACTCCCAATGATTCAATGATCGCGTGAACGAGGAGGAGCCCGCCGCGCGACCGTGGTGGGAGTGGCCGGCGCAGTGGTTCCGGGACGACTCGTTCTGGCGCGACGTCGCCGCGCGCTCATTGGCCACCTTGGTGGCCGGCGGTCTGGCGTATCTGTTCGCACTCGGATCCGGGTACATCAGCAGACCTGAGACCGCCGAACTCATTCGCGGCCTTCTGATCGCGCTGATACCGCTGGTGATCGTCTACGTCGCGTATCTGGCCTTCCGCCACGTCCTCGGCAAGCTTGCGCCCCGACCGCGAGTCGTCGTCGCAGTCGCGCTCGTCCCGGTGCTGGGATTGGTTGCGTGGCTCCTGAGCGACGCCGTCATATCGATCGTCGCAGGACTGTAGAAATACGGTGCGCGCAGAGGGATTTGAACCCCCGACCGCTGGTGTGTAAGACCAGAGCTCTACCGCTGAGCTATACGCGCATGGGGCGGCTGGACGAAGGCGAGTTCGCCAGCCGCGGCGGCGAGAGAAAACGTTAGGACTCGCCGCCCGTCCGACCGCCCGAAGGCGTCAGACACCTTCAAGAATCTAGCGCGGCCAGAGCTTTCTCCCAAAGCGACTGGTCACGGACCTGCCCGGCGCCCATCATCTCGGAAAAGGTGATGATGCCGTTCTTGTCGATGACGAAGGTACCTCGGTTGGCGTAGCCCTTGTCGTCGTTGAAGACGCCGTAGTTCTGCGCCACCTCGCCGTGCGGCCAGAAGTCGGCGAGGATCGGGAAGAGATAACCCTGCGCCGACGACCACACCTTGTGGGTCGGCGAGCTGCCGACCGACACCGCAACGAACTCGGAGTGCTCATTGGAGAAATCGGGTAGGCGGTCGCGCACCATGCTCAGCTCGCCCTCGCAGGTCCCGGTGAATGCCATCGGGAAGAACACGAGCAGCACATTCTTCTTGCCCCGGAACTCCGAGAGCGTGAGAGGTTGATTGTTCTGGTCACGCAACGTGAAGTCGGGAGCTTCCGTACCCACCGGAAGCTCCCGTCCAAGCGAAGTGGTCATGCCTTTTTGCCGGCACGCGTCTTCGGTTGCACCAACCGAGATCCCAGCCAGTCCCCGAAACTGACCGCGCTGGTTTGGGTGAGCCCGGCAGTGGGGGCCGCCTCGGCGACCTCGCTGGGGTCCACGTAACCGTCACTTCCGGTCTTGGGAGAAAGCACCCATACAAAGCCGTCGTCGGCGAGCGGGGTGATGGCGTCCATCAGAGCGTCCACGAGATCGCCGTCACCGTCGCGCCACCAGAGCACAACCATGTCGATGACCTCATCGGTGTCCTCGTCCACCATTTCGGCGTCGATCACATCCTCGATGTCGGCACGCAGGTCGTCATCGGTGTCCTCGTCCCACCCCAGCTCCTGCACGATCATGCCCGCGCTCACACCTAGCTTTTGGACGCGATCACCATCTGAAGCGGCAACCAACGCGACGACCTCCTGTCAAAGAAATTATGCGAACACTGTTCGTGCCCGCTTTGATCACTCAAGCGAACAGGGTAAACCCCCAAGTTGCAAGCTGAATGCCGGATTTTTCAAGGGGCAAGTTTTCCGCACGCTTCCACGGCCTTGTTCCTGGCGTCGATCCACCGGTCGGCCGGGTCGTTCAAACCGGACCGCAACTCCCCGCGAACCGCGGCGATGAGCTCGGTGTTTCTGGTCAAGAAAGTACGAACCAACGCCTCGACGGGGGCTTCGATTCCGGGCACCAGTTTGGCGGAAATGGCCTGCTCACCGGCCGTCAGCTGGTCGATCACCACCTGCCCGCCGTCGCCGATGGCCGAATACGATTGCAACTCATTGAGTTTGGTAACGAACTGGTTGTAACTGTTGAGCATGGTCACCACAGTCGTCGTGAACTGCGAGCACAGCGCGAGGGTGAGCGTGCGCGCCGCCTGGGCCGCCCGCGACGACTCGGCGATGCGGGATTGTTCCGCCGTCACCGACACATCGCTCTGATACGCACTCACCTGACCGGCGTCCACCGTGCTCGAGCCGTCGATGGTCGTGGCGCAGCCGGTGAACAACAGCCCGCACACGGCGGCCGCACCCACCCACTTCCAGTTCACATGCCGATCTTGCACGAAATGTACGTAAACCCTCGTGCGAAACGCCCGTGGGTAGGGTGACTTTGCCGTGCTCGTCCCCGTTTGGGAGGTTGCCGATGCCAAGACACATCACTTACGGCACGATTGGGGTAACGCCGACACCACACCCCGGTTCCGGCGCAATTTCGGTTACGGCAGCCACCGCTGCCGAGTGACTCGAGGAGAAAGAGCAGCGCAGTGACTGACAGCACGCAAGCATCCAAGAATCAGCCGCGGGTCCGGGTGATCCGTGAAGGGGTGGCCTCCTACCTCCCCGACATCGATCCGGACGAAACGAACGAGTGGCTCGAATCGTTCGATGGGCTCCTCGAGAATGCCGGTCCCGGCCGGGCTCGCTATCTCATGCTGCGTCTGCTCGAACGTGCCGGCGAAAAACGTGTGTCGATACCTGCGTTGACCTCTACCGATTACGTCAACACCATCCCCACCGAGAGCGAACCCTGGTTCCCCGGTGACGAAGAAGTCGAACGCCGCTTTCGCGCGTTCATCCGTTGGAACGCCGCGATCATGGTGCACCGCGCACAGCGGCCCGGCGTCGGCGTCGGCGGACACATCTCCACCTATGCATCCTCGGCCGCGCTGTACGAGGTCGGCTTCAACCACTTTTTCCGCGGCCAGGAGCATGCGGGTGGCGGCGATCAGATCTTCATCCAGGGGCACGCCTCCCCCGGCATCTACGCGCGTGCCTACCTCGAGGGCCGCATCGACGAGAAGCGGATGGACGGGTTCCGGCAGGAACACTCCCACGCCGGTGAGGGCGGCGGCCTGCCGTCGTATCCGCACCCCCGGCTGATGCCCGACTTCTGGCAGTTCCCGACCGTGTCCATGGGCCTGGGTCCGATGAATGCGATCTATCAGGCCCGGTTCAACCACTACCTCGACGACCGCGGCATCAAGGACACCAGCGACCAGCACGTGTGGGCGTTCCTCGGGGACGGCGAGATGGACGAGCCGGAGTCACGCGGTCTGGCGCACGTCGCCGCGACCGAGGGCCTCGACAATCTCACGTTCGTCGTCAACTGCAACCTGCAGCGCCTCGACGGTCCGGTGCGCGGCAACGGCAAGATCATCCAGGAACTCGAGTCGTTCTTCCGCGGCGCGGGTTGGAACGTCATCAAGGTCGTCTGGGGTCGCGAGTGGGATTCGCTGCTCCACAAGGATCGCGACGGCGCTCTGGTGAACCTGATGAACAGCACCCCCGACGGCGACTTCCAGACCTACAAAGCCAATGACGGCGCCTACGTCCGCGACCACTTCTTCGGCCGCGACCCGCGTACCAAGGAACTCGTCAAAGACCTCAGCGACGACGAGATCTGGAATCTCAAGCGCGGCGGCCACGACTACAAGAAGGTGCATGCGGCCTACGCCTCAGCACTGGCGCACAAGGGCCAGCCGACGGTGATCCTGGCGCACACCATCAAGGGCTACACGCTCGGCAAGCACTTCGAGGGCCGCAACGCCACGCACCAGATGAAGAAGCTGACCCTGGACGATCTGAAGGACTTCCGCGACAGCACGCGCATCCCGATCAGCGACGCCGAGCTCGAGAAGGATCCTTATCTGCCGCCGTATTACCACCCCGGCAACGATGCCCCCGAAATCCAGTACATGCTCGATCGCCGGAAGACGCTCGGAGGTTTCCTGCCCGCTCGCCGGACCAAGAGCAAGGTCCTCAAGCCGGACACCGCGCCTGCGTTGAAACTGGCCGCCAAGGGTTCGGGCAAGCAGCAGGTCGCCACCACCATGGCCGTCGTCCGCATCTTCAAGGAGTTGATGCGCGACAAGGAGATCGGTAAGCGGCTCGTGCCGATCATCCCCGACGAAGCCCGCACCTTCGGTATGGACTCGTGGTTCCCGTCGCTCAAGATCTACAACCGCAACGGGCAGCTCTACACCTCCGTCGACGCCGAGCTGATGCTCGCGTACAAGGAGAGCTCGGTCGGCCAGATCCTGCACGAGGGCATCAACGAGGCCGGATCGACTGCTTCGTTCACCGCTGTCGGCACCTCGTACGCCACGCACGACGAGCCGATGATCCCGCTGTACATCTTCTATTCGATGTTCGGTTTCCAGCGCACGGGCGATGGACTGTGGGCGGCGGCCGACCAGATGGCTCGGGGATTCGTCCTCGGCGCCACCGCCGGGCGCACCACACTCACCGGTGAAGGCCTGCAGCACGCAGACGGACATTCGCTGCTTCTCGCGGCGTCGAACCCGGCTGTGGTGGCGTACGACCCCGCGTTCGGATACGAGCTCGGGCACATCATCGCCGACGGCCTACGCCGGATGTACGGGGAAGACCCCGAGAACATCTACTACTACATAACCATCTACAACGAGCCGATCAGCCAGCCGGCGCAGCCCGACAACCTCGACGTGGCCGGTGTCCTCAAGGGTCTGTACCGGTACTCGGACGCCCCCGAGGGCAAGGAGTATCCGGCGAACATCCTGGTGTCGGGCATCACGATGGCAAGCGCCCTCAAGGCCCAGGAGCTGCTCGCCGAGGACTGGAACGTGGGTGCGTCGATCTACTCGGTGACATCGTGGAACGAGCTCTCCCGCGACGGCATCGAGTTCGAGAAGGCGTCGCTGCGTGAACCGGGCCGCGATCATCCGCAGCCGTACCTGACCGAGACACTCGCCGACGTCGAGGGGCCCTTCGTGGCGGCGACCGATTTCATGCGCGGGGTACCGGAGCTGATCCGGGCCTGGGTGCCGGGCACCTACCTCACCCTGGGCACCGACGGCTTCGGATTCTCCGATACCCGTCCTGCCGCGCGCCGGTACTTCAACGTCGATGGCGAGTCCATCGCGGTTGGCGTCCTGTCGGCGCTGGCCCGCGATGGTCACATCGACATCAAGGTCGCGGCCGATGCGGCGGCGAAATATCAGATAGACGACGTGTTGGCCGCACCCAAGCAGACCAGCGACCCGGGCCCCGGCGCATAACGCTTGAACCCCGCGTCTGCCACCCACCCGTTCTCGCGTGGTCCCTCGGATATTTCCGGCGGGCCATCCGACAACGGGTGGGTGGCTGCTTGTGCAGGGCACCGAGAATCTCCCACGCCAGGTCAGCTCTGGCATAGATTGAACCAATGAATGAGTCACGCGGGGCAGAGTCGTCCGCGGGCGACCTCTTCGGGCCACGTGGTGCGCACGTGCCGGCACCGGCCAATGTCCATGACGCGCTGCCCGACACGTTGCTGCGCCGGGTCAAGCAGTACAGCGGTCGGCTCGCGACCGAGGCCGTGCATTCGATGGAGGAGCAACTCCCCTACTTCTCCGACCTCGAAGCCGGCCAGCGCGCCAGTGTGCAGCTCGTGGTGCAGACGGCCGTCGTCAGCTTCGTCGAGTGGCTGCAGGACCCCGATGGCAACGTCAAGTTCACGGTCCAGGCCTTTCAGGTCGTACCTCAGGATCTCGCGCGGCGCATCAGCCTGTTGCAGACGGTCGAGATGGTCCGCGTGGCCATGGAGTTCTTCGAGAAGTGGCTCCCTCTGCTCGCCCGCAACGACGCTCAATTACGGGCTCTGACCGAGGCGGTACTGCGGTACGGCCGTGAGATCGGATTCGCCGCCGCCTCGATCTACGCGTCGGCGGCCGAATCACGGGGTGCATGGGATTCGCGTCTGGAAGCCCTGGTCGTGGACGCGGTGGTCCGCGGCGACACCGGCCCGACCCTGCTGTCCCGCGCGGCGGCCCTGAACTGGGACGCCGAGGTCACCGCGACCGTGCTCGTCGGCATGCCCCCGCCCGAACGCAACGTGTCGGTGCCGCTGGCGGTGCACAACACCGCCCGACAGCACGATCGCGCGGCGCTCTCGGTGGTCCAGGGCAGCCTGCTCGTCGCGATCGTGAGCGGCCCCGTGTCCCTGGACGAGCCATTCATCATCGATCTGCTCAACCTTTTCGCCGATGGCCCGGTCGTCATCGGACCGACGACGCCGAATCTCGGCATGGCGCACACGAGCGCGATCGACGCCATGGCCGGGGTCGAGGCGGTCGCCGGGTGGCCGAGCGCTCCGCGGCCTGTCCATTCCTGGGAACTGCTGCCCGAGCGCGCCCTGCTCGGCGATCAAGCTGCGATGACGACGCTCAACGACGTCTTGATCAAGCCGCTCGAGAAGGGCGGCGACACGTTGACCACCACGCTCGACGCCTACCTCGATTCCGGAGGGTCGGTGGAGTCGTGCGCTCGCGAGCTCTTCGTCCACCCCAATACTGTTAGATATCGACTAAAGCGGATTTCGGACATCACGGGCCGCGACCCGATGAATCCGCGAGATGCCTACGTCCTGAGGATCGCGACGACGGTAGGAAGACTGACACGAGTAAGACACGACATGCGCACAGTTTTCACAACAGTCACTCGTGCAACAGGCTCCGACGGCGACAGGTGACAGTTGTGCATCAATTCACACTGGGGTAACGGATATCGGTGCGGTGACGATGCAGCCACACTGTCGTGCAATTTTGTGGGAACCCTACAAAGGCATCGCTTGAGGTTTAACCCGTACAACACCCTCACCGACGCTCAATAAGGTGTTCTCTTGTCAGGTGCTCTCCTTGCTTGCGCCCGGACAGGGCTCCCAGACCGTCGGCATGCTCATCCCTTGGCTTGAGCTACCCGGCGCCCGCGACCAGGTTTCGACCTGGTCGAAACTGACACAGCTCGACATCGAGCGCCTCGGGACGACCGCGACGGCGGACGAGATCACCGACACGGCTGTGACCCAGCCATTGGTCGTCGTCTCCGCGCTGCTCGCCTACGACGAGTTGGCCAAGCGCTCGCCCCTTCCCGCCGACACGCTCATCGCGGGGCATTCGGTAGGCGAACTCGCAGCAGCCGCGATCGCCGGTGTGCTGACCGCTGACGAAGCCGTATCGCTGGCCGCGGTCCGCGGTGCAGAGATGGCCAAGGCGTGCGCTCTCGAGCCCACCACCATGGCAGCCGTGCTCGGTGGGGACGAAGCCGCGGTGCTGGCCCGTCTCGCAGAACTCGACCTCGTGCCGGCCAACCGCAACGCCGCAGGACAGATCGTGGCCGCCGGCTCCGTCGAGGCCATCGACGAACTGATCGCCAACCCACCGGAGAAGGCCCGCATCCGCAAGCTCGCGGTCGCAGGTGCCTTCCACACCGAGTACATGGCGCCCGCACAGGCCGCCGTGGCCGAGGCCGCATCCGGCATCACCCCGCAGCAGCCCACCAAGACGCTGCTGTCGAACTCCGACGGCCGACCGGTCACCTCCGGCCGCGACGCGCTCGACAAGCTCGTCGCCCAGGTCACCAGCCCGGTGCGCTGGGATCTGTGCTCGCAGGTCATGCGGGAGAATGACACCACCGGCCTGATCGAACTGCCACCTGCCGGTACGCTCACCGGCATTGCCAAGCGCGAACTGAAGGGAACCCCCACCCGCGCGCTGAAGACCCCCGACGATCTCGAGGGCATCACCGAACTTGGATAGCGATGTCGACGCGCCTGCGTCGACATCCCCGGAAAGGTGCACCGGCCGCGTCACCATCTGGTCTGCACCCGTCCAAAGCGGCGCGCAAGCGTCGCGATTCCGGAAGTCACTCGATACATGAACAAGAAGGGAGCCACATAGTGGCCGCCGCCCAGGAAGAAATCATTGCCGGACTCGCTGAGATCATCGAGGAGGTCACCGGCATTGAACCCTCTGAGGTGACTGTAGAGAAGTCGTTCGTCGACGACCTGGACATCGACTCGCTGTCGATGGTCGAGATCGCGGTGCAGACCGAAGACAAGTACGGCGTGAAGATCCCCGATGAGGATCTCGCCGGACTGCGCACCGTCGGTGACGCCGTGTCCTACATCCAGAAGCTCGAAGCCGAAAACTCCGAGGCCGCTGACGCGATCCGCGCCAAGCTGGACTCCGACAAGACCGGTGAGTGACCAGTAGTGACTAACTCTCTTCGCGATTACTCCACCCTCGGCGGGAATTTCCCGAACGTCGTCGTGACCTCCATGGTCGCCACCACGTCAATCGGCGAAGACCTCGATTCCACGTGGAAAGGTCTTCTCGCCGGAGAGAGTGGCATCAAGACGCTCACCGATGACTGGGTCGAGGAGTTCGATCTCCCGGTCCGGTTCGGTGGGCGTTTGGTCAACGATCCCTCGACGGAGGTCACCCGGGTTCAGGCCCGG
The DNA here is from genome assembly GCF_003217475.1 of Williamsia limnetica. Lineage (GTDB taxonomy): Bacteria > Actinomycetota > Actinomycetes > Mycobacteriales > Mycobacteriaceae > Williamsia > Williamsia limnetica. Next base: position 102,736 of record NZ_QJSP01000010.1, read on the forward strand.
CGCATGAGCTACGTCGAGCGGATCGCCTACGTCATGGGCAAACGCCTGTGGGCGCAGGCAGACGAGCCCGAGGTCGACAAAGAACGCCTCGCGGTCGTCATCGGTACCGGTCTGGGTGGCGGTGATGCGCTGATCGACGCGTACAACGTCATGCACACCACCGGCAACTACCGCAAGGTGTCGCCGCTGGCGGTACCGATGACCATGCCCAACGGGCCGGCCGCAGTCGTCGGTCTGGAGATCGGCGCGAGGGCCGGGGTCATCACCCCGGTCTCCGCTTGTTCGTCGGGTTCGGAGGCGATCGCACACGCATGGCGACAGATCGTCATGGGTGACGCCGACATGGTCGTCACCGGTGGCGTCGAAGGCCACATCGACTCGGTGCCGATCGCCAGCTTCGCCATGATGCGTGCGATGAGCACGCGCAACGAAGATCCCGCGGCAGCCTCACGTCCGTTCGACAAGGACCGTGACGGCTTCGTCATGGGTGAGGCAGCCGCGCTGATGGTCATCGAACGCGAAGACCACGCCAGAGCCCGAGGTGCGCACATCCACGCACGCCTCCTCGGGAGCGGAATCACCTCGGACGGATTCCACCTGGTCGCGCCGGATCCTGAGGGAACCGGAGCGGCGCGCGCGATGACCCGGGCCCTGCAGACCGCAGGTCTGGGCAAATCCGACATCAAGCATGTGAACGCACATGCCACTGCGACGTCGGTCGGCGACACCGCCGAAGCCCTGGCCATCAACATCGCCGTCGGTAATCACGCGGCGGTGTACGCACCGAAGTCCGCCCTCGGGCACTCCATCGGTGCGGTGGGCGCGCTGGAATCGGTCCTGACCATCAAGGCCATCGAAGAAGGGGTCATCCCCCCGACGCTGAACCTCGACAATCAGGACCCGGAAGTTGACCTTGACGTGGTTCACGGAGAACCGCGTTACGGCCAGATCGACTACGCCATCAACAACTCGTTCGGATTCGGTGGGCACAACGTTGCGCTCGCCTTTGGGCGCTACTGATCCCGTCGCCTCCCCTGGCGCTTGAAGATCTACCTTTAGGAGATTCCATGACCACCATGGCCCCGATCACCAAGCACGAAGAGTCCATCGATCCCCGAGATCCCTTGCTGCGGTTGACCAACTTCTTCGACGAAGCGTCGATGTCGTTGCTCCACCCCCGCGACAAGTCGGGCGTGCAGGCCGCTGTCGGCCGCGTCAACGGTGTCCGCACCGTCGCCTACTGCACCGACGGCACCGTGATGGGCGGGGCCATGGGGATCGTGGGCTGCAAGCACATCGTCAACGCCATCGACACCGCCATCGCCGAACAGGCACCGGTCGTCGGTATCTGGCATTCCGGCGGTGCCCGACTCGCTGAGGGCGTCGAGGCGCTCCACGCGGTCGGCGAGGTGTTCGAGGCCATGGTGCGTGCCTCCGGCTACATCCCCCAGATTTCCGTCGTCGTCGGCTTCGCCGCCGGCGGCGCCGCATACGGACCGGCACTGACCGACATCGTGATCATGGCCCCGGCCGGTCGCGTGTTCGTCACCGGCCCCGACGTGGTCAAGAGTGTCACCGGCGAGGTCGTCGACATGGAGTCGCTCGGCGGCCCGTTGACGCACGGCAAGAAGTCCGGTGTCTCGCACATCACCGCAGACTCCGAGCCCGACGCCTACTGGCGGGCCCGGCGCCTGATCGGCACCTTCGGACAGCAGGGCCACTTCAGCAGGCAGAAGGCCGAGGCCGGCGACACCGACCTGCGCGCCCTCATGCCCGAGTCGAACCGCCGCGCCTACGACGTGCACCCCATCGTGCGGGCCCTCCTCGACACCGACGTCGCTGCCGACGGTGAAACCGAGATCTCGAGTTTCGAAGAGCTGCAAGCAAAATGGGCTCCGAACATCACCATCGGATTCGGCCGGTTGTCCGGTCGCAGTGTCGGCGTCATCGCCAACAACCCGCTGCGCATGGGCGGCTGCCTCAACTCCGAGAGTGCCGAAAAAGCCGCACGTTTCGTGCGGTTGTGCGACGCATTCGGCATCCCACTCATCGTCATGACCGACGTCCCGGGTTACCTGCCGGGTGTGGGACAGGAATGGGACGGCGTGGTCCGCCGCGGCGCAAAACTCCTGCACGCCTTCGCCGAGTGCTCGGTCCCCCGCGTCACCCTGGTCACCCGCAAGATCTACGGCGGCGCCTACATCGCGATGAACTCGCGCGCACTCGGTGCCACCGCGGTATTCGCATGGCCCGGCTCAGAGGTCGCCGTCATGGGCGCCAAGGCCGCTGTCGGCATCCTGCACAAGAAGGCACTTGCCGCTGCACCCGACGACGAGCGTGAAGCACTGCACGAACGCCTCGCCGTCGAACACGAAGCCATCGCCGGCGGCGTCGGCCGCGCCCAGTCGATCGGTGTTGTCGACGAGATCATCGACCCGGCAAAGACCCGCAGCATCGTCGCCGAAGCACTCGCTTCGGCACCAGCAAGGCGGGGCCGCCACAAGAACATACCGTTGTGATTTTCGTGTAGCCATACGAAACCGGCCCGGACTCATTGAGTCCGGGCCGGTTTCGTTTGTCTATCGAAATCAGCCGACGCGCTGATGCAGCCAGGTGACCTCGGCGCCATCGCCGCCCATGCGGAAGTCTTCGAGCGCTTCGTCCCACGCGGTGCCCAACGCGGCGTCGAGCGCTCCCGCGAGTTCTGCGCCGTTGGAGTGCGCTTCCATCAAAGCCCGCAACTGCATTTCGGCGATGATCACATCTCCGTTGGCGCTCATCGAACCTCGCCACAACCCCAGCCCCGGCACATAGCAGAAGCGTTCGCCGTCGACACCATCGCTGGCGTTCTCGGTCACCTCGAAACGCAGGGTCGACCATTCGCGCAGGGCATTGGCCAGACGGGCTCCGGTACCGACAGGGCCGACCCAGTCGACCGTGGCACGTTGCAACCCCGGCCCTGCATCCTGCGCGGACCATTTCAGGTTCGCGCGAGCATCTAGGGTCGACGAAAGAGCCCACTCGACATGTGGGCACAACGCGACAGGTGCGGAGTGTATGAACACCACACCTGCTGTCACGTCCGCAAACTGGTTAAGGTTGCGCACTTTCCACCTCCGGTTTCGACGAGGAACGTCTTCCCCAACGGCCTGGCGAAACCAACGGCAGATATCACACTCTTGTTGTTTATTGTGCCTTAAGTGACCCGTGTTGCGCTAGTGGAGGCTGATTTCAATGTGACAACGCACTGACCACCGCGTTGTTGAAGTCGCTCCACAGGGGCTTCGCCCAGGGTCCGAAAGGCCGATCCGTGAGCACCACGCACGCCGCAGTCAGCGCGGGATCCACCCACAGAAACGTTCCGGATTGGCCGAAGTGGCCGAATGTCTGCGGGCTGTTCTGCGACCCCGTCCAGTGTGGGCTCTTGTGGGCCCGCAGCTCGTAGCCGAGTCCCCAGTCGCAGGGGCGATGCTTTCCGTACCCGGGCACGAAGCCGTCGAGACCAGGAAACTGCAGCGACGTCGCCTCCGACAGCACCTCCCCGGACACGAGCACCGGAGACAGCATCTCCCGCGCGAACACACTGAGATCGGCCACCGTCGACTCCGCACCGTGTCCCGCGGAACCCTGCAGCGACGTCCCAGTCATCTCCAGCGGCTCGCAGATGGCTTGAGTCAGGTAGTCGCCGAAATCGATGCCGGTCTCCGCCGCGATGAGATCGGCCAGGACCTCGAACCCGGCACTGGAGTAGATCCGCTGCTCCCCCACACCCGCGTCCACATCAGGTCCGGAGAAGCTCAACCCGGAGGCATGTGCCAGCAGATGTCGAACAGTGGCACCCGGTGGGCCCGCCGGCTGGTCGAGTGCGATGGCACCTTCCTCGACGGCGACGAGTGCAGCGTGCGCCGTGAGCAGCTTGGTGACCGACGCAAGCGAAAACACGCGTTCCTGGTCGCCGAATTGTTCCGTCACATCCGTGTCGGAAACGATCGCCGCGGACACATTGTCCGCCGGCCAGTTCTCTAGTTCTTTCAACACCGGTTCATCGCATCACGGGCGACACCGACGGAGCAAACACGGCTTGTCGACCGCGAGCACAGACAGCAAAGCCGGCGAGCACCCAATTGCTCGCCGGCTTCGCTGGGACACCGATAGATCAGTCGATCGGCTCAGTGATCTTCGTCGGTGAAACGGATGACTCCCCGAATGTTCTTGCCGTCCAGCATGTCCTGGTACCCCTCGTTGATCTGATCGAGGCGGTACTGACGGGTGACCATGTCGTCGAGGTTCAGCTTGCCCATCTTGTACAGCGACAGCAGCTGCGGGATGTCGAGCTTGGGGCTCGCACCCCCGAAGATCGTTCCCTGCAGGTTCTTCTGCAGCAGCGTGAGCATTGCAAGGTTCAGCGTCACGTCGGACTCCATCATGCTGCCCATGCCGGTCAGCACACAGGTTCCGGCCTTGGCCGTGATGCCCATCCACAGATCGACATCCTTGCCGTGGACCTCGCCGACGGTGACGATCACCTTCTTGGCCATCTGCCCCTCGGTCAGCTCCGCGATGGTCATCGCCGCTTCTTCGACACTGGCAAACGCGTGGGTCGCACCGAACTTCAACGCCTGCTCGCGCTTCCACTCGATGGGATCGATGGCGAAGATGTAGCGGGCACCCGAGATCACGGTGCCCTGGAGCGCTGAGATGCCGACCCCGCCGATACCGACGATCGCGACGTCTTCACCCGGCTGCACCTTCGCACTGTGCGTTGCCGAACCGAATCCGGTCGGAACACCGCAGCCGACCAGGCAGGCGACCTCGAAGGGAATGGATGGATCGATCTTCACCACCGACGTCTCGTGCACCACCATGTACGGAGCGAAGGTGCCGAGAAGGGTCATCGGGTAGACGTTCTCGCCGGCGGCAGTGTGGACGCGGAAAGTGTGGTCCGACACCGCTTCACCCTGCAAGAGCATCGCGCCCATGTCGCACAGGTTGCTCAGACCGGATCGACACGAGGGGCACTTGCCACACGATGGGATGAACGAGAGCACGACGTGGTCGCCGACCTCGAAGTCCGTGACACCCTCGCCGAGTTCCTCGACGATGCCCGCGCCTTCATGGCCACCGAGCACCGGGAAGCCGGCCATCGGGATACCACCGGTCATCAGGTGATGGTCGGAGTGACACATCCCGGCGGCTTCCATCCGGATCTTGACCTCGCCCTTGCGCGGGTCACCGATCTCGATCTCCTCGACCGCCCACTTCTCGTTGAAATTCCGGAGCAAAGCGCCTTTAGTCTTCATCGAAACCCTCCACTCGCGGCACGTGAGTCACGCACCGACAACCTGCGTCGCCGGCGAACAGCTCACCGGGATTTTGAGTTCGCAGTGACATCAGTCACTGCTCCCCAGAATTGTAACGTGTTTCAGTTTCAACTCCAACGGTCGGACCGTGTCGACACGCGAGCGCTGCTCCACGGACAATCGATCAGACGGGACAACGGCCCCGTTTCTGCTGCGGCGCAGCGAAGGTGTCGAGGGCGACCCTGCGGTGCAAGCGCACCAACTTCTCGTACTGGAGGCGGTTGTAAGCCAACGGAGCCAACAACATCCGATCCGGCAGGACCCGCCATATCGTTTGGAGCGTCGCCACGTACAGGGCGAACTCGGCGTCGTGTCGCCGGGTGAGCCGGTACCCCGTCATCGCTTGCACCCGCGGGTTCATTGCTTTCGACGAGCACACCTGGATGACGTGTCCGGCCACCGGTCGCACCATCCACCACAGCGGGGTCAGTGCCGTACGGGCGGCCGCCGGCAGCATCAGCGTCGGCAACGGCAATCGATTCAGGCCGGCGAACTGATCGACGAGGAAGGGCGTCGACGCCAAGCGGGTCTCGACCATACGGTCGTAGTACGCCTCTGCATCGGCGAGGGTGTCGGGCAGCTTCCCTGCCTTGCTCTCCAGTTCGAGGTCGGCGAAACTCTCCCGAACCATCTCATAGGCCGCCTCCTGTTCGCCGCGGCGCATCTCGGTGCCGGTGCAGAAGGTGAATGTGTTGAGCACGAGCATCATTCCGCTGACCGCGATCCACTTCCAATTCTCCGGATCGAGTGCGCTGTAGCGGACGTCGCCGTAGTCGCCGGTGCCGCGACCTCGCACATCGCGGTGCCGCATCTTGAGCCATCGCGCTTCGTCGGCCCGATCGGCCGCATCGCCCCACACCGCCAACAGAGCCGAGAACCCGCTACGCACTGCCCGATCGGCGAAGTTCTCCGCGAAGCGCCCCGTACGGTCGACAGCCGCCGCGACGGGCGGCAGGGCCACCTGGTCAAAGGCCGCGCCGCCGAAGACCCCGGCGAGCACACTTCCCGTGTGTTTACGGAACTCGGCGATGACTTCGGGGCGGACATCGCTCGCCCGCCGGGCGCTCTCGCGCGATGCGGCCTGCGTGACCATGGTGACCTCTCGATCGGCCGGTAGAGACAGGCCCTGATTCTATCGATCGATCGACGACCTTGGAACGAATTCGCGAATCGGTTCCAAACCGGCGGGGGAGGTCAGTGCTGCAGGCCGGCGTCTTTGCCGCCGTACTCCTTGCGCAGTGCCGGCTTGACCACCTTGCCGGACGCGTTGCGGGGCAATTCATCGATGACGATCATCTCCTTGGGCTGCTTGAACCGTGCGAGATGGTCATTCAGGAACTCGATCAACGCCTCGAACGTCAACTCCTCGCCGGGGGCGAGGACGACGATGGCCACCGGCACCTCACCCCACCGGTCGTCCGCCTTCCCGACCACTGCGGCCTCGACGATCTTCGGATGCGAGAAGAGCGCATTCTCGACCTCGGCGCAGTAGATGTTCTCACCGCCGGAGATGATCATGTCCTTCTTGCGGTCGACGACGTACACAAAGCCCTCGTCGTCCATCCGCACCAGGTCGCCGGAGTGGAACCAGCCGCCCGCGAAGGCATCGGCGGTGCCCTGAGGGTTCTGCCAGTAACCCTCCATCATGTTGGGTCCGCGGTAGACGATCTCGCCGATGTCGCCGGGCTTGACGTCGTTCATCTCGGCGTCGACGACTCGCGCCTGCACCGAGGGGATCACCTGGCCGACCGAGCCCAGCTTGCGGAGTGCGTCTTTACCCTCGAGAACGCACGTGATGGGTGACATCTCGGTCTGCCCGAAGACCGCGACGTTGATCGCGTCGGGGAACGTCTCGGCCATGGCATGCAGGACGGTGTCGGACGCCGGTGCGGCGCCCCAGGAGATGACCCGGAGTTTGACGTCGCGCGGCTTGGCCTTCTGAACCGCGCACACCACCTGCCACTGGGCGGGCACGAGGAAGATCGACGTGATGCCCTCGGCCTCCAGCACATTCAGCAACGCTTCGGGGTCGAAGGCGCCGAGCGGATGGATGACCGTCGGAACCCCGAGGTAGAACAGCGGCGCCATCGCGCCCATCGCGGCGATGTGGAACATCGGTGCGACGCACGATCCCACATCGTCGTTCCGGATCTGTAGCGCGGAGATACAGGTGACCGCCTGAGCCTGCATGTTGGTATGGGACAGCATGGATCCCTTGGGATTTCCGGTGGTCCCCGAGGTGTACATGATCAACGCGATCGAGTTCTCGGGCACGTCGATCGGGGGAAGGTCGGACGCGTCCTCGGCGATGAGGGTGTCGTAATCGAGCGCGTCATCGACATCGGATGCGCCGACGATGATCAGGTTCTCGACCCCGTCGGTGCTCTTGCGAACCGCATCCGCGAGCGGTGCCAGCAGAGATTCGGTGACGATCACCTTCGCGCCGCTGTCCTTGACGAGGAAACCGACCTCGGGCGGCGTCATCCTGATGTTGACCGGTACCGCGATCGCGCCGATCAGATTGGCACCAAAGATCACCTCGACGTATTCGCTGCGGTTGAGCATCAGGACCAACACCCGATCGCCGAAGCGCACACCGCGGCGGTACAGCGCCGCGGCGAACGCGGTGGATCGATCGTTGAGCTGCGACCACGAGGTCTCGTTACCCATGAATCGCAACGCCGTGGCGTCCGGCTTCATCGTCGCGTGCCGACGGATGTGGGTGTTCCAGTTGTTCCGGCGTGACCGGAACGGCTCGTCGAGGAGGGGATCGGACTGGGTCAGCGTGGTACTCGTCATGGTGCGCTTCCTTGTTGTCGACCACCTGCATTTGCAGGCGCCGGTGGTGAGTCGGTCTACCGGGGTACGGGTGTCGGTTCAGCCGCTTTTCCGCGAGCGAATGCCGCGATCAGCGCAGCGAACTCAGGTGATTGCAACAACTCGATCTGGCCTTTCCTCTCCAGCTCCAGCGCGAGGTCGAAGCCTGCCAAGGTCTGAGCGTCGAGGGCCTTCTTGGTGATCTTCAGAGCCCGGGGCGAGGCGCCGAGCAATTTGTCGACGACGCGATCGACCCTGGCGTCCAACTGATCTGCGTCGACGACCGCGGTCACCAGACCGTCGGCGTATGCCTGGGCCGCAGGCAACCGCTCGCCGAGGAGCGCCATTTCGTTTGCGCGCGCCCGGCCGACTGCGGCCGCGACCGTTGCGGTGGCAGCGCCATCCGGCATCAGCCCGATGTTGACGAACGCCAGCAGGAAGTAGGCATCGGCGGATGCGTAGATCAGGTCGGACGCAAACGCGATCGACGCGCCGATCCCTACCGCGGCGCCGCCCACCGCCGCGACCACGGGCACTTCGAGCGCCCGGATTGCCCGGACGACGCGGCACCCGGTTTCGATCGTCTTGGTCGCCCGATCCCCGGCCTCGGCGTCCGATCGCGGCGCGGGCGCGGTGGCCATGTCGACGATGTCGGCGCCGGTGCAGAAGTCTCTGCCTCCCCCACCGATCACGACCACCCGGATGGCATCGTCACCCGCCCATTCACCGAGCAGTTCGATGAAGGCCTCGCTGGTCGCCGCGTCCATGGCGTTCTTGCGGTGCGGACGGTCGATGAGGACTCGGGCGACGCCCCTGTCGTCGATCGTCGCGATGAGACCATTGCGCGCTTGCATGTATGCCACCCTCGGCTCAGATCTGGCTATTGCGACACAGATCACGTGAATCCACATTAACTTGTCAGATTCGGACGTCGCGCGTCAAGTGCTCACCGAACGCTCGCTCGGCAGAGCGCGCCGGCATTGTCGACCAGGCTGCGAGACGCAGCGCACTGCCGCTAACATGGACAAATGGCATCTGCCGAGGGGCGCACACATGGCGGCCACACGACCACCAGCGCGCCGCCGAAAACTCGCCAGCGCCCGAAAGACCGGCGTGAGCAGATCATCAAGGCCGCGGCCGAGTCGTTCAGCGAACAAGGATATTTCGCGACCGGGGTCGACCAGATCGCCGGACAGGTCGGCATCAGCGGACCTGCCCTTTACCGCCACTTTCCGAACAAGTACGCCCTGTTCTCCGAGACGGTTCGTTCCCTCGGCGGCGGACTCGAACGTGCGGTGGCCGACGTCCCTGAACTCGCCGATGATCCAGAGCAAGAGCTCCGCACCCTGATCACCGAACTCACCCGCACCACCATCGAGAACCGCTCCCGGGGCGCGCTCTACCGATGGGAAGCGCGTTATCTCAACACCGAAGACCGGCGCGCCCTCGGCGAGCTGGTGACCCGGATGCACGATCGGTTCGCGGCGCCACTCGGGCGCCTGCGACCCGAACTGACCGAGCCCCGGCCCACCGCCGGCGGACGCCTCGACAACGACGCGAAATACCTGGCGGGCTCGATCCTCAGTGTCATCGGCTCGATCACCACCCACCGCGCGTCGCTGCCACGCAAGAGGATCGAGGCTGTCATCCTCGGCACGAGCCTGACGGTCGCGTACACGCGTCTACCGGCGACAGCCGACTCACCCGCCACCGAGGTCGCCACGGGAACCGTTGGCTTGCAGATGGCCTCGAAGCGCGAGGCACTGCTCACCGAGGCGATCCGGCTGATGCGCGGCCGCGGCTTCCACGACGTGACGATGGAAGAGATCGGTGCGGCCGTCGGGATGAACCAATCCGGTGTCTATCGACACTTCGACACCAAGGTCGCGATGCTGACCGCGGCTTTTGCGCGCGCCAGTGAACGGATCACCGCGAGCATCCACGACTCGCTGGCCGAGTCGGCGACCCCCCGGGAGGCCTTGGACAACCTGGTCACCAGATATGTCGAGTTGTCGTTCGCCAACAGCGATCTGCTCAACCTCTACCTGTCGGAACTCGGCAGCTTGCCGGAGTCCTTGCGGGTCGACCTGCGCGATCAGCAACGTCGCAACGTGGAGGAATGGGCTCAGCTGGTCGTGCAGGTACGTCCGGGAATGAACTCGGTGGAAGCCCGATACCTGGTGCATGCTGCATCGAATGCCGTACTGGATCTGGGTAACTGGGAGCGCTACGACCCGAGGCCGTCGACGCGCGATCGCATCCAGGCGGTCATGTCGGTGATCCTGCTCGGCGAGGACGCCCTGGTCAGATGACCTCGAAATCCGAGATGAGCCAGCGGTCGCCCTCGCGCGTCAGGGTTATCTTCACCCTCGACTGATAGGGGATCCCGCCCGGGAGCTCGCGGGCCGTCTGCGGTGACGTGATCGTCTGATCGAGGGCCACGATCAGGACCGCCTCGGTCGACGAGATCGACACCACCCCGGCATCTTTGACGAGCGCGGTGGCAACCGCCTGCGCGTTCGCAGAACCTTCGCGCGCTTGCCGCGAACCTTCGATGAAATCTGTGGCGAACTCGGGGGTCGAGATGTCGGTGATCCGCGAATCGAGTGCGCCGAAGTCCGCCGAGTCGTAGGTCATGAGATCACCGGCGTACTGCTTCGCGCTCTCGACCGCGCCAGGACGCAACTGATTGATCTGATCCGCGGCGTTCGCGCGGTCGTTCGCCTCCCGATAGAGATAGGCGAAAACACCCGCCGCCACCAGTGCCGCCACGAGTAACACCGACAACGCGGGAACCACCCATCGCGAGCGCGTTCTGACCGGATCGACGTACTCGGGTGGCGCCGCGACGGCGTCGGTTTCTCCGACCGGTGTCTGCGATGCGCCGGCGTCTGCCCCAGGTGCCCGCTTCCACCAGGGCGACTCACGCCGCCGCGCCCGCGCGGCTTCTTTCGCACGCTTGGCCTGAGCCGCGGCGCGCATCTTGTCGCGATTTCGGCGATTCGCCTCCAAGAACTCCTCTGCATCGAACGGCGATGGCTCCGCGATCGACTTCTTTCCGCCCTCCTCCGGCGAGGGCGCAGCTGCCGGAGGGTCGAGCGCGAGCTCGGTCTCGTGTTCATCTTGGCTGGTGGAGGCGGCGCCGGCCGGTGTTGCGTCGTCACCGTCGCCGGTTCGCGCCACCTTCGCTTTCGGACTCATGACAGCCAATGTAGGCCCTGTGCCCGAGGCCACACCTGTCGCATCTACCGAGCACGCTGTTAGCCACCTCAAGAATCCCATCACATATATGTGATCTGATACCGTCGGCAACGAGCCGCACACTCTTATCTAGGAGCACTGTCATGACAACCTTCACTCCCGAGCAGGCCGATTTCGCCAAGTCGGTCGCCGACTTCTGTCAGCGCGAGGCCGGATCCCGCGAGCAGCGCGACGCCCTCACCGCAGGAGGTGCAGAACTACACTCGGTCGAGCTGTACAAGAAGATGGCCGAACTGGGCTGGGCCGGAATCCTGGTTCCCGAGGAGTTCGGTGGCGCCGGTGCCGGAAACGTCGAGATGTGCATCCTGCTCGAAGAGGCAATGCGGGGCAACGCACCCATCGGCGGCATCGGCCCGACCCTGATCGCCGCAGGGGCCTACCAGAAGTTCGCCGACGATCAGCTCAAGAAAGAGGTCCTCGGTGACGTCGTGGCCGGCGAATCACTGTCCATATCCATGTCGGAACCCGAAGCCGGTTCCGACGTCGCCGCCCTGACCTGCCGGGCCGAGAAAGTCGACGGCGGCTGGGTCATCAACGGACAGAAGACCTGGTGCTCCAACGCCCACTTCGCCAAGAGCATCCTGCTCGTGGCCCGCACCGACCGATCCGGCAAGAAGCACGAAGGGCTGACGTTCTTCCACATCCCGGCCGGCACTGAAGGGCTGTCGATCAACGGGATCGACACCCTCGGTGGTCGCGAGGTGAACGACCTGTTCTTCGAGAACGTCAGGGTCCCCGACAGTGCCGTGGTCGGCGAGGTGGGCAACGGATGGATGCAGCTGATGAGCGGACTGAACACCGAACGTCTCATCCTGGCCGCGATGCAACTCGGAGTCGCCGAACGATCTTTCTCGAACACCCTTGAATTCGTCACCGAGCGCAAGCAATTCGGCAAGCCGATCGGAACCTTCCAGTCGCTGCGGCATCGGCTGGCAGATCACGCCACCGAGATCGAGTGCACCAAGCTCCTCGTCTACAGCGTCGCCCAGAAGTCCGACGACAACCCGACGAAGATGCTGCCGCGCGAGGCGTCGATGGCCAAGCTCAAGGCCACCGAGGTGTCGAAGGCGATGACCATCGACGGCATGCAGATGATGGGCGGATACGGCTACGCCACCGAGTTCGATGCGGAGCGTCTGATGCGGGGTGCGATCATCTCTACCGTGTATGGCGGAACAAACGAGATCCAGCGCGACATCATCGGCAAGACCTACGGTTTGTAGACCTTGACGTCCCTACCCCGATCGGCGATGCGCCGGCGACCTCAGCTGTCCGAGGAGGTCGCCGGTCTTCTGCGTAACCGCATCATGTCCGGCGCCATCCGGCCGGGAGAGTTCATCAGGATGGATGAGACCGCCGTCGAGTTGGAGGTCAGCGTCACGCCGGTCCGCGAGGCACTGCTGACGCTGCGCGGTGAGGGCATGGTCAACCTCGCCCCCCATCGTGGGTACGTGGTCGCCGACCTCAGCCGTCAGGACGTTCGCGACATCTTCTGGCTCCAGGGCGTCATGGCCGTCGAGCTGGCGATCCGCATCGCCGACGTCATCACCCCCGCCCAGTTGGACCAACTGACCGAACTCAACGAACAGTTACACGCCGTGCTGGCCACGGGGCGGGCCGCGGACATCACCACGGCCGAGTTCGAGTTCCACCGGGTCCACAACCGCATTGCCACCGACGGCAAACTGGCCTGGTTCCTGCTGAACGCCACCCGATACACCCCCCACGACCTGTATGCCAACGATCCGCGGTGGGGACAGGTCGCCTACGACAGTCACGTCAAGCTCATCGATGCCTATCGTCGCGGAGACCGGGACGAGGTCATCGAGCAGACGCGACGACAGTTCACCGACGGCGCGCAGCGGTTGATGGCACACCTCGAGGGCATCGGTTTGTGGGCCGATGCCGACGGTGCACCGGAGTGAGCGCTTTTCACTGATCAGCGATGTCCGACACAAGATCGTGAACTCGGATACCGCCGGACGTCCGATTTATCTATCGTCGTTGCTATGCCTGACGTCTCGGTGCGAGTTCTCGGCGCGCTCACAGTGATCCGGGACGGGGAACCCGTTGCGTTGGGTGGCCCGCTCCCCCGGGCCCTGTTGGCCAGATTGATCATGGCCCGCGGCCAGATGGTGCCCGACGCGACACTGATCGACGATTTGTGGCGCGGCAAGCCACCCCGGTCGGCGCAATTGACCTTGCAGGGGTACGTGGCGACGCTCCGCAAGGCACTCGAACCCGAGCGCGGCCGGTCAGCGCCGCAGATCCTGGTACGTCAGGGCACCGGCTACGCCCTGGCCGTCGATCGCCGGCATGTCGACGCGGGCAGGTTCGAGACGCTGGCTGCCTCCGGCCGCGATCAGATCACCACGGGTGACTCGGAGGGCGCTCGCCGAACGCTGACCGAGGCCCTCGAGTTGTGGTGGGGCCCCGCCTACGCGGATGCAGCGAACTGGGATTTCGCGGCCATCGAGGCGACCAGACTCGAGCGTCTGCGCGCCGATGTCGTCGAGGACCAGCTCGCAGCACGATCGGACTGCGGCGAGTTCACCGCCGCCATCGCCGAACTCGAGGCCATCACCACCGCCGATCCTCTCCGCGAGAGGGCCTGGGAGCTCCTGGCACTGGCGCACTATCGTGCGGGCAACCAAGGCGATGCCCTCGCGACCCTGCGATCGGCGCGCGATCGAATCGCCGACGAACTCGGTGCCGACCCTCGTCAGACTCTGCTGGATCTGCAAGATGCGATCCTGCGTCAGGATCCGACCCTTCTGCCCGGTACCGCAACCGCCGCCGGTGCGCCCGCGCCGAGATTCAACCCCGAGCGCCCCACCGGGAACATCCCGTTGGCGCTGACATCGCTCGTGGGCCGCGAAGCGCAGATCGACGAGATCGACGAGTTGCTGTCCGGCTGTCGCATGGTCACGCTCACCGGGCCGGGAGGGATGGGGAAAACCCGGGCTGCCCTCGAAGTCGCTCGTGCCCGCAAAGACGCGGACGGCCCCTGGCTGGTCGAGCTGGCCGGCGCGCACAATGCCGCAGCCGCCCTCGACACGGTGGTCTCGGCGCTCGGACTCACCATCAACGGGGGCATCCCGGTGTTGACGTCCCTGCTCCACGACCGGAACTTCGTGCTCGTGCTCGACAACTGCGAGCACCTCCTCGATGAAGTGGCGGCGCTGGCCACCGCGATTCTGGCGACGTGCCCGAAGATTCGTATCCTCGCAACCAGCCGCGAGGCCGTCGGAGTGGCCGGCGAGACGCTCTTCGAGATGCCACCGCTAGCGGATTCGGCGCAGTTGTTTCTCGAACGCGCGGGGTCAGCAGCCGCAGACGCCGAACCAGAGGACATCGAAAAGCTTTGCATTGCGCTTGATCACATACCCCTGGCCATCGAGCTCGCCGCCGGACAATCGTCGACGCTGTCCGTCCGCCAGATCATCGACATGCTCGACGACCGGTTCGAGGTGTTACGTGGCGGGCCCCGCACCAACGCCCGTCACGCCTCTATGCAGGCGGCCATCGACGGGTCGTATCAGTCGCTGACGGACAGCCAACAGCGACTGTTCTGCGATCTCGCGGTGTTCCAGGGCGGCTTCGACCTCGATGCGGCACGGCAGGTCACCGCGCGCCGCGGACTGATCACCGAGCTGGGCACACTGATCGACAAGTCGATGCTCAAATCGATCGGTGGCGATCCCCGACGCTATCTCATGCTCGAAACCCTGCGCAGCTACGCTGCAGCACAACAGGACTCGCAGCGGATGGAGGGACTGCGGACTGCTCACACCCGGTGGGTCGTCGGCATGGCAACCGAGGCCTATCTCGGCCTCCGAGGCCCGCAGTGTCTGGCGTGGACCCGCAAGCTCGATGCCGACATGGCCAATATCCGCGCTGCACTCGATCGGGTCGATCCGCACTCCGAGACATACCTCGAGATCGTCGGGAACGTCTACTGGTTCTGGTACCGCCGCGGTTTCGCCGATGAGGGTATGCGGATGCTCGCGCCTGCCCTCACGGCGCCGCCCGAGGTACCCATCGCCACCCGGGTTCGAGCCGTTGCGGGCAGTGCCATCACCAGCTATCTCGGCGCAGATCTGCCTGCACTGTTCGCCGCCCTCACCCGGCTCGGTGAGATGTACGGTGAGTTCGACATCGACGCCGCCGACCCCGTCGTACACATCGCCCGCGGCGATGCCGCGGTCACGCTCGCCTTTTTCGAAGCCGGCGCAGGACTTGTCGATGCGGCCCGCCAACACGCACACGACTCCCTCGAGATCGCTCGCCGATACAACTCGCCGTGGACTGCGGCGGAGTCGCTGATGTCACTGGGAACAGCAGACTTCCGATCCGGCGACCACGAGTCGGCCGCCAGACACTTCGAATCCGCAGTCGAGGTCGCACGCAACTGCGGATACGACTGGTGCGCAGCATCGATCCTCTGGATCCATGCGAAAAGTGATTTGGCACAGGGAAAATGGGGAGGGCTGGCCGAGAACAAACTGGCGCGGATGGTTGGCTACTGCGAGCGTGCCTACGATCTGACGTCGTGGATGGTCGCTCTGTTCACCCTGTCGTACGCCCTCTTCCGCCGCGGTGAGCACAGGCCTGCCGCCCAGCTGATGGGCGTGGTCGATGGTATGACCGACCTGACCGGGTACTCGCCCGAGAAGATGGATGTGGTCGAGCTGGCCGCATTCGGTGCGACCATGCGCAGCGAGATCGACCCCGCAATCCTCGCCGAGGAAGGTGATGCGGGCAGGGCGCTGTCCCGCGACGAGGTCCGCGAGCTGGTCACCGAATGGGCAGGATCCACCGACGTCCGTTGAGCCGGCTCCCGCCCGGCCGACCCGCGTTCGAGTGGACAACCACCTCCAGCCGTTCCATTCTGTTCAGGTAGTGACCCGATGGTGGTCCTCGAAGGACAACAAGGGTGGGGATGTCGATGGGTACATCACAGACAGAGTGGGATCTGTCTCGATGACCGTTCACCGGGCGGACGTCGCGATCGTCGGCGCCGGACTCATGGGGTCTTGTGCCGCTTGGCAATTGGCCTCGCGGGGGCTGTCCGTTGCCGTCCTCGAGGCCTACGAGGTCGGACATGATCACGGCAGCTCTCACGGTCGCTCGCGCAGCTTCCGGCGGGCCTACGCCGATCCGCTGTATGCGGCGATGACCGGGCTCGCCCTCGAGCAATGGCAACGACTGCAAGATGAATCCGGCACCCATTTGTTGACCGGCACCGGCGGCATCGATCACGGTCCGGACTACGACGTGGAAACCCTGTCGTCCCTGATGGCGGCGCATGGTGTACCGAACGAACTGCTCTCCGCACGCGAGGCCGGGACACGCTGGCCGGGAATGCGGTTCGAGACCGATGCGATATTCCACGCCTGTGCCGGCGTCTTCGATCCGGAGAGCACCATCGTGGCTGCGACATCACTGGCCGCGGCCGCAGGAGCCACCATCCTGCCGACGACGAGGGTCATCGACGCCAACATGATGCCCACCGGGGACGTCGCCCTGCACAGCGCCGGCGGCGATCAGATCATCGCCCAGTTCGCGGTCCTGACCACGGGTGCGTGGCTCCCCGACTTCTCGTCCGCCGTAGCCGAGTTCGCAGGCAACTCGGAGCCTGTCTTGCCGCCTCTGACGATCCGGCAGCAACAGACCTTCCACTTCGCCCTGCGACCGGGCGAGCACGCGCTCCCGACCTTCGTCCACAAGAACGGCAGGCAGATGTACGGCATGCCGTCGGGCACCGACGTCGCGGTGCCCGCCATGAAGGTCGGCTGCTTCCACGACGGCGACGTCACCACCACCGAGGTCCGCGACCAACACATCACCGACGAACAGCGCCAGTCGGTCGTCGAGTACGTCCGCGACTGGATGCCCGCCCTGGACCCCACGCCTCTCGCCGAATCGAGCGGCCTGATCACGATGACACCTGATGGTGACTTCATTCTCGACCGCAACGGCCCGCTGGTGGTCGCGGCGACGTGTTCAGGTCACGGGGCCAAGTTCGCACCGCTCATCGGCAGCATGATCGCCGACCTGGTCACCGGAGCCGCCCAACCCACGCCCAGGTTCCAGCTGGATCGGGGCGCGTCAGCTCACTGAAGTCGAAGGACCTGCCACATCCTCCGACACGTGCCAGACCCTTCGACTGCAACCGGAGGACCTCACCACACCCGGAGGAAGTGTCGTCTATGTTCGGCGTGCGGCAGCCAACTCCTTCAGATATGTCGAGACCGGTCCAGCGGTGATCAGGCCGCTGCCTGCGCCGGCGTACTCATCTGCTGCCGGCACCAGTGCCGTGCGCGCGCGCGCTATCCACTCCTGATCCCCGACGGCAACGGCGGCCCGCGCGATCAGGCACCACAAGAGCTCGAGCAGGTGGTCGTGCGGCGGCTCCCGTACATCGTGCAACGCCGTGGCCGCGTCGGAGTGACGCTCCTGTGCCAGCAGCACCAGCGGTCTGACCCACGGCTCGTACGGACCCCAGTCGAGGTGATCATCGACGGGCGCCGACAGGTGGTGGTGCATACGCAGTGCGAGGAGGGCCAGCGGTAGTAGTCCGCACTCCAGCCCAGGCATCCCCGCGCCGTCGAGTCCCCGGGCCGCCGCTCGATACGCCGCCTCCACATCGGCCGCTGGCGCGCCCGTGAGTGCGCTCCGCAGCGCTCGGTACCAGGTGGTGAACACGCCGACGAGGGGCGACTCGTAGCGTTCGGCGAGGGCATCCGCCGCCGCTGCGTGTGCGTCGGCAGTGCCCAGGTCACCGACCGCGCTCGACGCCTGCATGCTGACCAGGTGGCCGAGCACCTCGGAAGTGATCAACCCATGCCTCGACGCCACCCTGATGAGTTCGTCACCGATTGCCGCGCGCTCCCGGGAGCACCCGGCCCGCGAAAAGGTCTGCATGAAGACACCATTGAGCGCGAACACGAGGAGAACGGGATCGTCGAGACGGCGGGCGATCGTTTCGGCATCCCGTGCAGCAGCCGGCGCGCGGGGCCCCGGGTCGCCGCGGGATTCGAGGGCGATCGTTGCCAGGAGTCGGGCCCGGGTCACGGCGTCCGCGTCGGTCGGCAGTGCAGAGAGAGTGCGCTGCGCCGCCGCCACGATCGACGCTGCCAACTCGGCATCGTCAGAGCGCGACCAGATCGCCGGGACGTCGTAGGCACCGATCACCCGGGCCGTCAGCTCGACGTCGCCGACCTCTTCCGCCGCGACGATCGTGGCCCACCGCTGATGTCGTGCGATTTCCAATCCGCTGCCACCGGAGACCGCCAGACTCCGGAGCAGGTCGACCGTCGATCGCAACCTTGCCTGCGATCGAGCGCCGACAGTGCGGTGATAGGCCGCAGCTGTCTGCTCCCACAGACCAGCGGCGGGATCGGTCGTCATGGAGTGGGCTCGAAGGTGTGGTGCCTGCTGGAGGATGTCTGCCTCGAGGATCCGGGCCGCGGGGCCGGGCTCGATACCCAACTGGTCGATCAGCAGAGTGCGGGCACGGCGCAGTACGGCGAGCGCGTCGCCTTGGCGGCCCGAACGATACAGAGCCCTCGCCAGCAGCTGCCAGCCCTGTTCACGCCAGGGATGTTCGGCGACGTGGGCGTCCAGATCTGCGACGGCCTGGGCGTCGTGACCGAGGTCGATCCGCGCCTGACCGAGCAATTCCACTGCGTGCAGACGCAATTCGGTGAGGCGCCCGCGTTCGCTGCGCGCCCAGGTCTCGTCGGTGAAATCCGAGTACGCCGGTCCCCGCCACCAGCGCAGGGCCTCGGTGAGCGCTGCGAGGTTGGCATCGGGGGTTTGATCCCGCGCGCTGTGCACCACCTTCTCGAAACGCTCGGCGTCGATCGTGTCGGGGTCGACTCGCAACGCATAACCGGCACCGACCGTGACAAGGATCTGCGCCGGCCTTCGCGGCGGTCGATCCGGTTCGAGGCCGCGCCGAAGTGCGCTGACGAAGGTCCGGATCGCACCGACCGCATCACCGGGCGGGTCCTCCCAGAGGTCATCGACGAGCATCGAGACCGGCACCACGCGGCCTCGGGCGACCAGCAATCTCGCCAAGACCGCGCGGTGCCGCGGGCCTTTCAAGGCGATGGGGACCTGCTGCGCGTCCCATGCACTGACCGGTCCGAGGACTCCGAACTCGATGCGCACAGCACCAGCGTAGAGGTGTCGACCTCGGCGCTCATCGAATGCTCATCGCTTCGTCGCAGTGTGTATCGGTCCACGAAATCTCGAGAAAGAGACTGCAGATGAACCCGGTCATCACCGATGTCGATTACCACCAGATCACCGTGCGGGACGGCACGACGTTGAACGTCGCTGTCGGCGGTTCGGGTAGCCCCGTCGTCCTGCTGCACGGGTTCCCGCAAACCCATCTCATGTGGCGGCACGTCGCCGCCGACCTCGCCGCCGAACACACCGTCATCTGCCCAGATCTGCGCGGCTACGGCAGCAGCGACAAACCCGACGAACGCGATGCCGGCACCTATTCGAAACGAACGATGGCGGCGGACATCGTCCAAATCGCCGAGTCGTTGGGACACAGTCAGTTTGCGTTGGTCGGCCACGATCGAGGAGCACTCGTCGCCTTCCGCGCGGGGCTCGACCATCCCGAGAGAATCACCCACCTGGCATGCCTTGATGTGTTGCCCACCCTCGACATGTGGGATGTCATGCACGGGGCCTCGGCAGCCGTCGGATTCCATCTGTACCTGATGGCTCAACCGCCCGGACTGGCCGAATCCATGATCGCCACCAGCGCCGACGCGTTTTTCGGCTACTTCCTCGACGCCTGGACGAAGAATCCGGACGCGATCCCGTCCGACGTCCGCACCGAGTACCTACGAGCCAGCGCGAACGCGGTGCCGTCGATCGTCGCCGACTACCGTGCGACCGCAGGGATCGACATCGAGCACGACCAGGTCGACCTGGCGGCGGGCAATCAGCTGCAGATGCCGGTCACGGTGATCCAGCAGGATTGGGGCGCGGCGCTCGGTTACGACGCTGCAGCGGTGTGGAAAGCCTGGGCTCTTGATCTGCGGCACCACACCACAGACAGTGGACACTTCATGGCCGAAGAAGCACCTGCGGAGATCGTCAGCCGGATCCGGGAATTGTTGACGCGCGCAGGGCGAACGACGTGAGTGGGGCGGGCGGGGCTCGAACCCGCGACCAATGGATTATGAGTCCACGGCTCTAACCAACTGAGCTACCGCCCCAGTCATGGCGACGCCGCCACAAACCTCGATGATGCTACCGAGCCGCGCTGGTGGCTGCGAAACCGGCCCTACACCGGTTTGGCGAGCGCATCTCCCGGCGGCGTGTCCCCGCCTGCCTTGTCTGCCCCGCCTGCCTTTTCGACGCTGTCGTCGGCCGGCGATGCGTCGTCCTTGGGCGGGGCGTCACTGAGCAACACGTCCGCCCACCGGGTCGCGGGATCCATGTCGATGAGCAACGCCTTGCACATCAACGTCAGCGGGATGGCGAGGATGGCTCCGAGCGGACCGAGCACCCACGCCCAGAACACCAGTGACAGGAACGTCAGGGTCACCGACAATCCGACGGCGTCGCCGACGAACTTCGGCTGGATGATGGATTGGATCACCACGTTGATCACGGAGTAGATGACGATCACCCACAGCATCAACACCCAGCCACCGTCGAGCAAGGCCAGCAGCGCCGGCGGCACCAGACCGATGACGAATCCGATGTTGGGGATGTAGTTGGTGATGAACGCCAGCAGTCCCCAGAGGAACGGCAGGGGTATCCCCATCGCCCACAGCACGCCGACATCGAGAACCGCGACGATCAGACCGAAGATCGTCGAGACGATCAGGTAGGTCCGGGTCCCGGACGCGAAGCTCTGGAACGCGCTGACCACGTCCGGTCGCATGTCGCCGAGAATTGTCATGCGTTTGTCGTAGGTGATCGCATCCACCGTCATGAACAGCAGCAGCACCAGGACGAACAGGAGATTCGAGAAGACACCCAGCGCACTGCCGACGATGTCGCTCACGATGGAGATGACCTTTGACGAATCGACATTCGACAACAACTTGTGGATCTGGTCGGATCCGATCCCGTGGTCGGCCAAGGTTTGCTGGAAGTCGTTGACGATGTTGTCGAACTTGTCGCTGTACTGCGGGAGGATCGTCGACAATCGCGCCACCGAGTACACCAACGAGACGACGAGGATCAGCAGGATCCCCCAGACCGCCAGCAGCGTCGTCAGCAGTGCCAGCCAGCCAGGAAAACCTTTGCGACGCAGTAAGCCCGGGAGCGGATGGACCGCCACCGTGAGCATCAAGGCAAGAAATGTCGGACCGACGACCCCGGAGAAGCTCTTGATCCCGGCGATCGTCACGACCAACGCGGCGATCGCCAGCAGGACGATGACCCCGCGCGGCATACTCCACTGCGGAATCGGTGGCGGCGACGCTGTCTCAGACCTCAACTGATTCCCCTCCGGAAGCTACGTGTTGAACCTAGAAGAGCCCGCGGTCGGGTGCCTCATCCACCGCGGATGAGTTCGTGACCTCAGGAGAACCATAAGCGAGTTCGGGGTCGGCCACCCGACGTTCGGTGCACGCGCCCGGCGCAGCCCGTCGGATGTGTACGCGGGGGCCAATAGCAGAAACGGCACCTTCCACAGTGCTGGAAAGTGCCGTTACGCTGGTGATATCTGCTCCCCCAACTGGACTCGAACCAGTAACCGTCCGATTAACAGTCGGAAGCTCTGCCAATTGAGCTATGGGGGAATATCTGACCCTGGGGCCGGTGAATGACTTTAGCGCATAGGGGCCCTCTCATGCCAAATCGCCCTGGTGGGCAGCGCACGAGCAGGCCAGATTCCGCGGTTCCGGTTTCGATCAGGCAGGATGGGGAAACCACATTTGCGGGCGCCACGTCGGTGCCCGCTCCGCACAGCAACTGGAGGCCTGAGTCCCTATGGTTCGATTCCTCGCCGCCCTCGGCGTCGGCTATGTCCTCGGGGCCAAGGCCGGGCGCAAGCGCTACGAGCAGATCAACCGCGCCTACCGGACCGTCGCCGCATCCCCCGCCACCAAGAAGGCCGTGGACGTCGGACGGCAGAAGCTGTCCGAAAAACTCAGCACCCAGCCGAAGCTGACCGAGCTCCGAGAGATCGACGACGCCACCACGGTGTTGGGTCCCGAGGAGAGCCGCAACAACTGATCGAGCTAGCCGGTGTTCTCGTCCGGGCCGACGGCCAGTTCGAGAAGGCTGCGCCGATAGGCCTCGAGTGCCACCAGATCGCCGAACAACGCGTTGTAGGCATCGGGGTCGTCCCCGGGGGACATCCGCCGCAGCTTCGATTTGAGGTCTGCGATCTGAGAGCCCACCCAGACTTCCTGCAGCCGGGCCAGGACGCTACCGATGTATCTCGGAATCATATACTCCGACACCGACATCGGCTCGACCGCGAGTTCGGTCATCAGAGACTCGAGCACCGCGCCTTCGACCAACTGGCCGACACTGTCGACCCACTGCGCTCCGCCGTGGGAGGCGCCGGTACCGCCTGCAGTGGCGATCGCCTCACGTATCACCTGATAGGCGGGCTCGGTGAAGCACTCCGGTGGCAGCGAATCGAACACGGTGCCGGCGATGGCCGGATACTGCAACGCGGCTTTGAGCGCCTCGCGCTGCGGCCACAGCCTCGGGTCGGAGGGACGAGGTCGCACCACCGTCGGAGTCTTGGAATCAGGGTCGACGACAGCGGCTGCAGGCTCCACCGACTGCACCCGCCGGTCCCGTGACTTCGACGTGTCCGGACCGCCGGAGCGGGCGTTCCTCGCCTGTTTGCCTGCCTCTTCTCGTACCCGCTTGAGCACCTGAGCCACTTCATCCCAGCCGACCCAGCCCGCGAGCTGCCGGGCATATTCGTCGCGGAGCGCGACGTCACGGATGCGGGCCACGACGGGCACCGCCTCACGCAGGGCGTGCACCCGCCCTTCGGCGGTGTCGAGGTCGTAGTTGCCGATCAGGGCTTTCACCGCGAACTCGAACATCGGTATACGGCGGGCGATCAGATCACGCACCGCGGCATCGCCCTGGTTCTGCCGTAACTCGCACGGATCCATCCCGTCGGGAGCGACGGCGACGAACGTCTGACCGGCGATACTCTGCTCGCCCTCGAAAGCCTTGAGTGCGGCCGCTTTTCCCGCGTCGTCACCGTCGAAGGTGTAGATGACCTCACCGCGGAAGTAGCTGTCGTCCATCATCAACCGCCGGAGCAGCGCGAGGTGATCTTCACCGAAGGCGGTGCCGCACGATGCGATCGCGGTGGTGACACCGGCCAGATGCATCGCCATCACATCGGTGTAGCCCTCGACGACCACCGCCTGGTGGCCCTTGGCGATGTGTTTCTTCGCGTGATCGAGCCCGAACAGTACCTGAGACTTTTTGTACAGCATCGTCTCCGGGGTGTTCATGTACTTGCCCATGTTGTCGTCGTCGAAGAGTTTGCGCGCGCCGAAGCCGATGATGTCGCCGCCCAGATTCTTGATGGGCCACAGGAGCCGGCGATGAAAGCGGTCGATGGGGCCACGCTGGCCCTGCTTCGAAAGTCCCGCCGCCTCGAGCTCGTTGAACTCGAAGCCCTGGGACAGGAGAGCCTTGGTCATCTTGTCCCAACCGGCGGGCGCGTAGCCGAGACCGAACTTCAGCGCTACCGCGCCGTCGAAAGAACGCTCGGTCAGGTAGTCGCGAGCGGTCTGCGCTTCGGGAGTCGAGAGCTGCTCCGCGTAGTACTTCTGCGCAGCGGCATTCGCGGCGACCAGGCGGGCACGGGTTCCGCGGTCGCGGGCGACGCTGGTGCCGCCGCCTTCGTAGCTGATCGAGTAGCCCACGCGGTCGGCGAGCTGTTCGACGGCCTCGACGAAACTGACGTGCTCGACCTTCTGCAGAAACGTATAGACGTCGCCGCCTTCGCCGCACCCGAAACAGTGGAAGTGCCCGTGGTTGGGGCGCACGTGGAACGACGGCGACTTCTCGTCGTGGAACGGGCAGAGCCCCTTGAGGGAATCGGCGCCCGCTTTGCGCAGCGCCACGTACTCGCCGACGATCTCCTCGATGTGCGCGCGTTCACGAATAGCCGTGATGTCACGATCGGGAATTCGGCCTGCCACTCCCCAAGTCTAGCCGCCCGTCGATCGCGGTCCCGCATCCCCGAAAGTGGTGGGTTCTGGCGAACGCGACCTGCGCAAACGCTCGCCACAACCCACCAAAATCGGGCTAACCCAGGTGCGCGGAGGCACCCATGCTCTGGCGATCCATACGTTCGAGGCGACCTTCGGTCATCGAGGCGATCTGATCGATGATCACCCGCATACGGGCGGCGTCATCAGCCGCACCGTGCCAGTCCGGCGCCAGCAACGGGTCGAGCCCACCAGGAGCGGCGTGCAGCAGCCAGTTGGCGACGCGGTGGATCCGATCCCGCTGGCGGGCCTGGTGAGCGCGGTGCCGAGGGTCGGAGAAGATGAAGCGCAGCGCCAGCGTCTTGAGGACGGCGACCTCGGCCGCAACCATCGGCGGGATGACCAGGTCGGCCTGATAGCGGCTGATCCCGCATTCCCCCGCTTCGCGCCGGGTCATCGTGATGGCCGCCGACGCGAACCGGCCGACCAACTCACTGGTCAGACGCTTGAGGGCAACGAGCCGATTCAGGGTGCCATCGTAATCGCCGACGTCGTGGACGATCTCCATGTCCCACAGACGAGCCGCGGCCTCGATGAGGACGTTCTCGTCGAGGCCGGGGAACTCCCGCACGCCGACCGCGGCGAGATCCTTCTGCTCGGTGCTGTCGCCGAGACTGCGCAGATCGATACGGCCGGCCATCACGCCGTCCTCTACGTCGTGAACCGAGTAGGCGACGTCATCGGACCAGTCCATCACCTGACATTCGAGCGATTGCCTGGTGTCGGTGCGACCGTTGCGGATCCAGGAAAGGACTTCCGAATCATCGCCGTACGCACCGAACTTGGCACCCGGCTTCGGACGGGTCCACGGGTACTTCAAGGTGGCGTCGAGCGACGCGCGGGTCAGGTTCAATCCCACGCTACGACCCTGCGCATCAAGAAGTTTCGGCTCCAAACGGGTCAGGATGCGCAGATTCTGCGCGTTTCCTTCGAAACCGCCGAAGTCGGCGGCGACCTCATCGAGTGCACGTTCGCCGTTGTGTCCGTAAGGAGGGTGGCCGATGTCGTGGGCAAGGCCGGCCAGATCGACCAGGTCGGGATCACATCCGACCCCGATCGCGATCCCGCGACCGATCTGCCCGACCTCCAGCGAGTGCGTCAGGCGGGTACGCGGCGTGTCACCCTCGTGCGGGCCGACCACCTGGGTCTTGTCCGCGAGCCTGCGCAACGCAGCACAGTGCAGCACCCGCGCGCGGTCGCGCGCAAAGGCACTGCGGTAGTCGTTTCGGGTACCAGCCAGCCCCGCGACCTTCGCACCCTCAGGAACGAGCCGTTCGACATCGGCCTCGTCGTACTCGGCGCGGAGAACCTGCGGCGGCAATCCCGCAGACGAGTCGGTCACCGGATGGTCAGTCAAACACCCAACCCCGGGCGATGGCGAAGTCGGTGACGCGCTGACGGATCGCGAGGATCTGGGACGCGGTCAGGGTACCCGAGGCGTCGAGGAGCAGTTCGGTGATCTCCTCGGAGAACGTACCCGAATCGAGACTTGCCGCATCGCCGCCACGAGCGGGCTTGCGTCGATCGTCACGGGCGCCGCCGCGATCGTCATGCCGACGATCCGGACGTCCGCCGTCGCGAGCACCCTCGGTACGCCGAGGACGCTCGGGTGCGCTGGCCGGGGCCCCACCGGTCACCACGAGATTGACCGCTTTGGACCCACGATCTGTCTCTTCGATATCGAACTCGACTGCCGCACCGGGCTTGAGCGAATGCTCATCGATGTCGATGTCGTTGATGTGCAAGAAGACATCCGAGCCACCGGCGTCGGGTGCCAAGAATCCGAAGCCCTTGTTGGCATCGAAATGAACGATTTTTCCACTCACGGACACGATCTACCCACTCTCTCGCCGCCACTGCTGGCCACACCCCATGCGCGACCCGACGACTTACTACGCCTGCGAGTATCCCAGACTGGGCCGTATTGAGACAGTTCAACTGGTCAGCAGGCCAAATCAGGCCTGCTGACCCTCGATTACCGGTTGTCCTTTTTCGCCTGCCGACGCTTGCCCGCCGCCTTCGACGATGCCTCGTACTTCTTGCGACCCGACGACTTGCGTGTGGCATCCACGCGGTCTTTTCCTGCCGAGATCACTTTGCCCTGCCCCTTGCCCGCCGAGCTCGGTTTCGCCGAATTCCCGGCGGCCGCCGCCAGCCGGGCATCTTTGAGTTCGGCAGCACTGCGTTTGGCGACCGCGCCGAGCTGCCTGCTCACCCGGGCCAGCGCCGCCTCGAACGCCTCGGCCTTGGCCGCGTTGTGCTTGTTCGCCGGCCGCGCTGCGCCCCGGCCGCCCTTCTTCGCGACCTTGGCGGCCCCGGCCTGGCGATAGTTGGTCACATGCTTGTCGCGAGCGCGGCGCACCCTGGTGTGGAGCTTGATCAGCCGCTCTTCGTCGAGTTCTGCGAGCTGCTTCTTCTTCGTCTTCCGAATCAGCACATACTCGTCCTCGGACAGGGACTTCAGAACTGCGTTCATTGCGCTCCCGACTTCACAAGGCACCGTTGCCTATGTCGAGCATAGGCAACGGCACCCGAGTCAGCAGCCGATCAGTCGCGGCGCGAGGTACTCGACGACCTTGTCGAGCGCCACGCGTTCCTGCGTCATGGTGTCGCGTTCACGAACGGTGACGGCCTGATCGTCGAGGGTGTCGAAGTCGACGGTGACGCAGAACGGGGTGCCGACCTCGTCCTGGCGGCGGTAGCGCTTGCCGATGCCCTGCGCGTCGTCGAAGTCGACGTTCCAGAACTTGCGCAGCTCCGCGGCCAGGTCCTTCGCCTTGGGCGAGAGCTGCTCATTACGGGAGAGCGGGAGCACCGCGGCCTTGACCGGGGACAGCCGTCGATCAAGCTTCAGTACGGTGCGGGAATCGGTGCCGCCCTTTGCATTCGGAACCTGCTCCTCGGTGTATGCATCGCACAGGAACGCCATCAGAGACCTGGTGAGGCCCGCAGCAGGTTCGATCACATACGGCACATACTTCTCGCCAGAGGCCTGATCGAAGAACGACAGATCCTCGCCTGAATGCTTCATATGGGTGCTGAGGTCGAAGTCGGTGCGGTTGGCCACGCCCTCGAGCTCGCCCCATTCCCCACCGGCGAAGCCGAACCGGTATTCCACGTCGACGGTGCGCTTGGAGTAGTGCGAGAGCTTCTCTTTCGGGTGATCGAAGAGGCGCAGGTTGTCTGGGTCGATGCCCAGATCGACGTACCACTGGTGGCGGTAGTCGATCCAGTACTGGTGCCAGTCCTCGTCGTCGCCGGGCTTGACGAAGAACTCCATCTCCATCTGCTCGAACTCGCGGGTGCGGAAGATGAAGTTGCCCGGGGTGATCTCGTTCCGGAAGCTCTTGCCGATCTGACCGATGCCGAACGGCGGCTTCTTACGGGCCGTCGTCATCACGTTCTTGAAGTTGATGAAGATGCCCTGGGCGGTCTCGGGACGCAGGTAATGCAGTCCCGCTTCGTCGTCGACAGGACCGAGGAAAGTCTTCAGCAGGCCCGAGAACGCACGCGGTTCGGTCCACGAGCCGGGCTGGCCGGTGTCGGGATCGTTGATGTCGGCCAGACCGCTGGGCGGCAGATGGCCGTGCTTGTTCTCGTAAGCCTCGATCAGATGATCGGCGCGATACCGCTTGTGCGTGTGCAGTGACTCCACCAAGGGGTCACTGAAGGTTTCGACGTGACCCGAGGCCTCCCACACCTGGCGGGGAAGGATCACCGACGAGTCGAGTCCCACGACGTCGTCGCGCGAGGTGACCATGTTGCGCCACCACTGCTTCTTGATGTTGTCCTTGAGTTCGACACCGAGGGGGCCGTAGTCCCACGCCGACTTTGTACCGCCATAGATCTCGCCGCACTGGTACACCAACCCCCGGCGCTTCGAGAGGTTGACCACGGAATCCACGAGATTGGTTTTGCCTGCCACACACCCAGCCTATCGGTCCCCGCGGCGCCCCTTTCGCCCGGCGACGGTTCCGTGGACGA
Organism: Williamsia limnetica; assembly: GCF_003217475.1. Classification (GTDB taxonomy): domain Bacteria; phylum Actinomycetota; class Actinomycetes; order Mycobacteriales; family Mycobacteriaceae; genus Williamsia; species Williamsia limnetica. Next base: position 131,399 of record NZ_QJSP01000010.1, read on the forward strand.
CGCCGATCACTCACACGCGTTTGACATAGCGTCGCACGCATATGAAAATGGTTACCAACAGCCTGCCCGATCAAACAGATCTCATCCTGGAGCGCCCGTGACAACACAACCAGTCCACAGCGAACCACCGACCAACGTCTCGGGGTCGGCCGCCGTCGACAAGAAAGCACTCGACGCAGCGGGCGATCTCCTGCGGGCGTTGTCCGCTCCCGTCCGGATCGCGATCGTGCTGGAATTGCTGACCGGTGGCCGGTGCGTCCACGAGCTGGTCGGGGCCCTCTCGGTACCGCAGCCCCTGATCAGCCAGCACCTACGGGTCCTGAAGTCGGCCGGGGTCGTCGAAGGCCGGCGCTCGGGTCGCGAGGTGCTCTACACACTCGTCGACGATCACCTCGCCCACATCGTCACCGACGCGATCGCCCACGCCAATGAAGAGCCGAAGTCATGAGCTCGGAGACGCAGCAGCGGCCGGTGACCGGGGTCCGGTCCACCCGGCAGCGCAGCGCTATCGCCGAATTGCTCTCCGGCAGTGACGAATTTCGTTCGGCGCAGGATCTGCACGACAACCTCAAGGCCGCCGGCCAGTCCATCGGACTGACCACCGTCTACCGCAATCTGCAAGCGCTCGCCGACGCCGGTCAGGTCGACGTACTACGCACCGACTCGGGCGAATCGCTGTATCGGCACTGCTCCACCGGCCACCATCACCACCACTTGGTCTGTCGTCTCTGCGGAAACACCGTCGAAGTGCAGGCCGATGTCGTCGAGAAGTGGGCCATCGACGTCGCAGCCGAACACGGTTTCACCGAGATCAGTCACACCGTCGAGGTCTTCGGTCGTTGCAGCTCCTGCGCCTGACGCGTTGTTCTCGACACCGGGCACGGCTAGCCGCGGATGCTCACACCCACATCGGCACCTGCACCGAGCACCATCAGCAACATGGTGGCCAAGGCCTCGTCGCTGAGTGTGCTCGCCGGAAATGTGTAGTGCAGCAGCACATCAGCTGTCACCTCGTTCACGGCGAGTTTGATCGTCCCGAAGTTCGACGCACTCGAGGCCGCCTCGACATCCGACCGCAACTGTTCGGTGACGGGCAGATCCCAGGCCAGCACCTGGGTCAGCGACAGCACCTCGAGGCCCGGCGCCAGCGCCAGCGCTCGAATCGAGACGACGGTGCCCTGGTGGTACACGGTCAGTGAGTCGTCCTCGCCGGCCTGCACCGACATCTGCGTGGACAACACCGCCGCGGTGCGGGCGATCAGGCCTGGCCCGTTGTCGTCGTCAGGCACCGGTCGACCCCGGTACTCCGCCGAAACGCCGGTCGCGACTGGCGTACTCGATGCAGGCGTCCCACAGGTCGCGTCGATCGAAGTCGGGGAAGAGCTTGTGCTGGTAGACCATCTCGGCGTACGCGGACTGCCACAGCAGGAAGTTGGAGATGCGCTGCTCCCCCGACGGCCGCAGGAACAGGTCGACGTCGGGCATGTCGGGCTCGTCGAGGTACCGGGCGAAGGATGCCTCGGTGATCCGCTCGGGGTCGAGGGTGCCCGCGGCAGCCCGTCGGGCGATCTCCTTGGCAGCATCGGCGATCTCTGCCCGGCCCCCGTAGTTGACGCACATCGTCAGGGTCATCACCGTGTTCTCCTTGGTGAGTTCTTCGGCGACCTCGAGCTCACGAATGACGCTGCGCCACAGTCTCGGCCGACGCCCGGCCCAGCGGACCCGAACGCCCATCTCGTTCATCTCGTCGCGGCGCCGCCGGATGACATCACGGTTGAAGCCCATCAGGAACTTCACCTCATCCGGGCTCCGGCTCCAGTTCTCGGTGGAGAACGCGTACGCCGACAACCACCCGACGCCGAGTTCGATACATCCGCAGACGGCGTCCATCAGGACCGCCTCACCGCGTTTGTGTCCTTCGGTGCGGGGCAGACCACGGTCGGTTGCCCAGCGGCCGTTCCCGTCCATCACCAACGCGACATGTTTCGGCACGAACTCGGCCGGGATCGCGGGCGGACGTGCGCCGGACGGGTGCGGGTCCGGCGGCCGGACCTGACGTACTACCGGTTCAGCCTGCTGCGCCGTGTTGCGCCGTCGCTGGATCACGTATGTCCTTCCTTACGGTGGCGGCGTTCACACCGGAAAAGGTGAGACCGCGATGCGGCGCCTCGCGCTCGATCAGAGGCAACGTTCGCAGTTGACGCTCCAGGTGCCACTGCAGATGCGCCGCGGTCAGACCGCTGGCCTGTCGGCGAGCCGATTCGGTCACCTCGGTGGTGTGTTCCCACTGGCCACGGTAGAGCGCGTCCATGAGATCCAGGACTCCGGGTGACGGAGTCGCCGCGCCCGGTGGCCGGCAGTGCACACAGACCGCCCCACCCACGGCGACGTGGAAGGCCCGGTGGGGCCCGGAATCGCCGCAGCGTGCGCAAGTGTCCAGTGCAGGCATCCAGCCTGCGAAATCCATGGCTCGCAGCAGGAAGGCGTCGAGGACGAGTTCTTTGGGACGTTCGCCGCCGGCGACAGCGCGCAGCGCGCCGACCGTCAGCCGCTGGAGCCGGGCGGCCGGGGCCCGCTCTTCACCGGCGAGACGCTCCGCGGTCTCCAGGATCGCGCACGCCGTGGTGTAGCGACCGTAGTCGGACACGATGGCCGAGGCAAAGGTGTCGAGGCTGTAGACCTGGGTGACGATGTCGAGGTTGCGGCCCGGGTGCAGCAGGACATCGACGTGGGCGAACGGTTCGAGGCGCGCCCCGAACTTCGAGCGGGTACGCCGAACCCCTTTGGCGACCGCGCGAACGAGACCGTGCTCCTTGGTGAGCAGCGTGATGATGCGGTCGGCCTCCCCCAGCTTGTGCTGGCGAAGCACGACTGCCTCATCCCGATACAACCTCACCGGGTCATTCTTCCACCGACCACCGACGAAGTGGTCCGCGACATGCGCCTTCAGGCGTCCGCGGCGTGGGCCGGCGCGCTCGTCGGCTCCGGTGGTCGCCGGATCAGACCCCTGCGGTCGTAGAAGATGCACGCGATCGGCCCGATCACCAGCCCGACCAACAGGAAGGTCGAGAACATGATCAGGGCATCACCCAGACCGGCAGCAGCGTTGGCGTCGAAGAACAAGATCGACCGTGCACCCATGAACGCCTGATGCAGCGGTTCGATCACCGCCAGTCCTCGGAAGAACCCGGCTTCGGCTTCCAGCGGCACGGTGCCACCCGAGGTCGGCAGGCCCAAGATCACGAAGAAGACGAGGTTGATGATCAATCCCGCGCTTCCGAAGATTGCGATGATCGACGTCGCCATCACGCCGACCGCGGTGATGACCAGGACTCCGAACATCCACAGCGCCATCTTGTTCGGTGTGTACATGCCGACCCAGGTGCAGATGCCCACGAAGAGCGCCGACATGATCAACGCGACCAGGAAGACGGTCCACCACTTCACCACCAACGTCCCCAGTCTGGAGATGGGTATGCGTTTTCTGAGTTGGTAGACGGGGCCCAACTCGATGGGCCCGAATCCGAGCCGACCGTCGATGATGGTCTGGATGATCATGGTGCCGGTGAAGCCGGCGAGGATGAGCAACAGGGCGTAGTAGAAGGCGGTCAGGCCGCTACCGGCATTGTCGGGTAGTGGGTTTGCCGCACTCACCTGCACGTCGATGGGGTTCGCGATGGCGGTCAGACCCGCACCGGTGATCCTCACGCCCGCCGCGTCGGTCTGTGCGGTGAGGGCTGCGGTCAGCTGTTGTCCGAACTGTTCGTTCAACTGCGGCATCGCCTGGGTGAAGAAGGTCGCGGTGATCTCGTTCGCGATGGCCCCGACCCCGGGGTTGGTCAGTACCTGGATCGTCGGTTGATCGACCTTGTCGTTGCCGATGGCCGATCCCAGAAACGCAAAGCTCGACGCGCTGAAATCGTCGGGGATGATCATGGCGCCGTAGGCCTGCGCGTTGTCCAGTCGGGTCAGCGCGGTGTTCCGGTCGACGACCTCGAGGTCGAACTTCCCGGGATACTGCTGGTCGACGCTGCTGATGAAACCGTCGATCAGCTCTTTGCCGAGGTTCCGCTCGGCGCCGCCTCCGGGTTCGGGAGCGCCGGTGTCGTCGTTGACGATCACGATCGGATAGTCGGTGAGGTGCTCTTGGGGATTGACGACGGGCGCCATGTACATCGCGCCGAGCAATCCCATGACGCCGACGACCACGGCCAACGGCAGTATCCACAGCTTCCAGGACCGCAGCGCTCCTTGGACTCCGAGATCCAGGGCACCTGGCGGACGTTCGTGCTTGTGCTCTGCCTCGCCCCGCTGCGGATCACCCATACCGGATATTGAACCCTGCCGTGGCCGAACCTGTGGTGCGGCCCGCCGGATTCTAGAAGCCGAGCTTTCCCATCTGCTTCGGATCGCGTTGCCAATCCTTTGCGACCTTCACATGGAGGTCGAGATAGACCTTTGCGCCGAGCACTTTCTCGATCTGCTTGCGGGCCGCAGTCCCCACTTCTTTGAGCCTGGCCCCGTGCTTACCGATGATGATGCCCTTTTGACTGCTGCGTTCGACGTAGAGAATCGCGTGGACGTCGATCATCGGAGTCTGGTTGTCGTCGCGCTCGCGCTCGATGACCTCCTCGATGACCACCGCGAGGGAATGGGGCAGCTCGTCGTGGATGCCTTCGAGCGCCGCTTCCCGGATGAACTCCGCCATCAAGGTCTCTTCGGGCTCGTCGGTGAGTTCGCCGTCGGGATAGAACGCCGGGCCCGGTTCCATCAGGCCTCGGAGTACATCGACGACGACGTCGAGTTGCTTGCCTTTGACCGCCGACACCGGGACCACCTCCGCGTCGGGACCCAGCAGAGCAGAGATCGCCATGAGCTGTTGCGCGATACGCTCCGGCTTCACCTTGTCGATCTTGGTGACCAGCCCGACGATCGGGGTCTTGGGCGCCATCTCTTTGAGTTGCTCGGCGATCCAGCGATCTCCGGGGCCGATCTTCTCGTCGGCCGGAATGCAGAGCCCGATCGCGTCGACCTCGGAGTACGTGTCCCGCACCAGATCGTTGAGGCGCTTGCCCAGCAGGGTCCGTGGCCGGTGCAGCCCCGGGGTGTCGACGAGGATCAGTTGGGTGTCATCACGATTGACGATGCCGCGGATCGTGTGCCGCGTCGTCTGCGGACGACTCGAGGTGATGGCGATCTTCTCGCCCACCAGCGCGTTGGTCAGGGTCGATTTGCCCGTGTTGGGCCTGCCCACGAAACAGACGAAGCCTGACCGGAACTCGTCATCGCTCATGCCGCGGTCACCATGACCGCGTAGGCGTCGGCGCTGACCTCGGTCAGCGCTGCCAAACCTGGATCGCCGTCGTCTTCCGTCGTCCCCACCAACACGGCTGCCTCGAATCCCGGAGCGCCGCTCGCGATGGCCATCGCGACGGCCACCTGCAGGGCGGATAGATCGAGGGCCACCAGCGACACCGGGCCGGCCGCATAGGTCCGCCCATCGGTGTCACGCACTGCGGCGCCCGTCGTCGCCTCGGCGCGACCCATGGCACCGCGAGCCAGGGTCAGCAACTTCTGGTCTTCCTCGTCTAGTCCTGAGGCGGCTGGTTCGGCACTCATGACGCCTCCTCGTGTAGGTGCGTGGTTCGGTCTGCTGTCCCGGTGATCTCCTGCTGCGGACTCTCGAGCGTCTCCGGGTTGCCCTGCTCCTCGTCGTCCTCGGCGTCGACGCCTGCCTGCGCGGCCGCGGCTTCGTCAGCACGCTCCTCGCGCTTCTTCTTGCGTTTCTTCTTCTTCTCTTGTTCCTTCTCGACCAGCTTGTGCACGATCACCGATGTGATGCGCACCCGCCCTTGACGGTTGGGGCCACCTTCGGCCAGCAATTGCAAGCCGTGCAACGTCACCGTCGCACCCGGTAGCGGCACCCGGCCCAGCACCAGTCCGAATAGGCCGCCGACCGTCTCGACCTCGTCTTCGTCGATCTCGACGTCGAACAACTCGGCCAGGTCGTCGATCGGCAGGCGCGACGACACCCGGTAACCGCCGGACTCATCGCCCAGTGGTTCGATCGGCGGCACCTCGTCGGTGTCGTATTCGTCGTTGATCTCACCGACGATCTCTTCGAGCACATCCTCGATGGTCACCAGGCCGGCGATGCCGCCGTATTCGTCCACGAGCAGCGCCATGTGGTTGCGACTGCGCTGCATGTCGGCAAGCACCTTGTCGAGTGGTTTGGAGTCCGGGATGAACTCGGGTTCGCGCATCAGTTCGCGGACCTCGACAGCGGTCGGTTGCGCGGGCGGCAACCCACGCTGGACGAGATCTTTGAGGTAGACGACACCGAGGACGTCATCCGGATTCTCACCGATCACCGGCAGTCGCGAATGGCCTGAACGCACCGCCAACGAAGTGGCCTGTGCGGCTGTCTTGTCGGCCTCGATCCACACCATCTCCCCGCGCGGAACCATCACTTCGCGAGCGCTGGTATCTCCGAGATCAAAGACGGACTGGATCATTCGTCGCTCGCCCGCGGCGACCACACCGGTGAGTTCGGCCATGTCGACCACCTCACGGAGCTCGACCTCGGTGGCGAACGGCCCGTTGCGGAATCCCTTACCCGGGGTGACCGCGTTACCGATCATGATGAGCAATCTGGTCAGCGGCGTCAGCAGCACACCGATCGCCTGGAGTACGGCAGCGGAGTTGACCGCGATCGAGTACGCGTGCTGGCTGCCCAGCGTCCGTGGCCCGACGCCGATGATGACGTAGCTGACCACCGCCATGGCGGCGATCGCGACGACGATCCCCCACGGCGACCCGAGTACCCCGATCGCGTACACGGCCGCGAATACCGTTGCGGCTGTTTCACAACCGATGCGCAACAGGACCGTCAACGCCACGTATTTCGGCCGGTCGGAGAGCACTTCGCGCAGTTTGCGCGCGCCCGGCCTGCCGTCTTTGATGAGATCGTCGACGCGAGCCGGCGACACGGTCATCAATGCGTTGTCGATGGCGGCGAACAAGCCGCCGATAGGCACGAGCGCCACTGCTGCCAGCAGTGGTAACACGTCAGACAGCACGGTTGATCAGCTCTCCCCGGCGTCCGGGTTGTTCTCTCCGAAGCCGGTACTGTGCAGTAGTTTTGCGTCTTTTTCCGCCATCCGCGCGGCGCGAGCCCGGGCGCGCCGGTCGTCGTACCAGTCTTCTATGATCTGCCCCTGCAGGCCGAACATCGCTTTTTCCTCTTCGGGTTCGGCGTGATCGAATCCCAGCAGGTGCAGCACGCCGTGCACGGTCAGTACCGACAGCTCATGATCGGTCGAGTGCCGCGCCGTCGCGGCCTGCTCCGCCGCGAACTCAGGACACAGCACGATGTCGCCGAGCATCGACGGACCGGGTCCGGGGGTGTCCGGACGTCCACCAGGGCTGAGTTCGTCCATCGGAAAACTCATGACGTCGGTCGGTCCGGGCAAATCCATCCAACGCATGTGCAGTTCAGCCATGGTCTCGTTGTCCACGAGCACCATCGACAGTTCCGCGGCCGGATGCACGTCCATCCGACCGAGAGCAAAGGTCGCGACGTCGATCAGCATCTCCTCCGGCACATCGATGCCGGATTCGTTGGAAACCTCGATGCTCATCGGTTGCGTCCACCACCGGCGCGCCGCTGGGCGCGATTGCCGTGCAGCTCGTTGGTGGCCTCTTCCCGGCCGTACGCGTCGACGATGTCGGCGACCAGCCGGTGGCGCACCACATCGGCGCTGGTCAGTTGCGAGAACTGGATGTCCTCGATGCCCTCGAGGATGCGTGCCGCGGCCCGCAAACCGCTCTCAGAACCACCCGACGGTAGATCGACCTGGGTGACGTCGCCGGTGACGACGATCTTCGAGCCGAACCCGAGCCTGGTCAGGAACATCTTCATCTGCTCGGCGGTCGTGTTCTGCGCCTCGTCGAGGATGATGAAGGCGTCGTTGAGGGTGCGACCACGCATATAGGCCAGCGGGGCGACCTCGATGACACCGGCCTCCATCAACTTCGGGATCGCCTCCGGATCCATCATGTCGTGCAGTGCGTCGTGGAGCGGACGCAGATACGGGTCGATCTTGTCGTGCAACGTGCCGGGGAGGAATCCGAGGCGTTCGCCTGCCTCCACGGCGGGCCGCGTCAGGATGATGCGGCTGACCTCTTTCTTCTGCAACGACTGGACTGCCTTGGCCATGGCGAGGTAGGTCTTACCCGTACCTGCCGGACCCATCCCGAACACGATCGTGTTCTTGTCGATGGCGTCGACGTAGTGCTTCTGGTTGAGAGTCTTGGGCCGAATGGTCTTGCCGCGCCTGGACAGGATGTCGAGGCTGAGCACCTCGGCCGGGGATTCCCCGGAGCCGTCGCTGAGCATACGAACGCTGTGCCGCACGAGATCGGGGGTCAGCTCCGTACCGCGACGGACCACCGACACCAGTTCGGACACCACCCGCTCGGCGATCGCCACGTCCGCCGGTTCCCCGGTGAACTTCACCGCGTTGCCGCGCACATGGATGTCGGCCACCAGATGCGACTCGAGTTCACGCAGATTCTTGTCGCCGGCACCGAGCAGTCCGAAAATGACATCGGGCGACACTTCGAGCGTTGTGGTCACCGCGCCGCGCGTCTGAGTCCCGGCCGCGCCTTGGTCCGCCCGGGCTGCGCTGTTGTCATCTCTCACGAAGGTTGTTTCTCCTGCTCTGCCTGTGGTCGATCATCAGTTGGCACCGATGGTTCAGTAGTGATTCTACGTCCACGAAACGCCGCATTTCGCCTCAATATTTCGACCGCCTCGGTAGCCCGAGCACCCGGACGGTCTCGAGGTGGCCGCGGCTGCGCGGATCGACGAACACATCATGGCCCTCACCAGCGACGACGATGAGTTCGGCCGACTGGCCGGCCGCCGTTACCCGCTGCACATAGTCGCGACTGATGTCGACGGGCAGGGAGGTGTCGAGGTCGCCGTGGATGGCCACCACGTGCGCTGGAAACGGTGGCTGATCGACTGGTGAGGCGTCGGCGTAGAGCTGGGGCGCCTGCGCGTTCGATGCACCCATGAGTGCCCGCAGCGACGGTCGGGCCGGGCGGTCGCCGAAGCACAGGTCCAGGGCCGCGGCCTGCGCGATGACGGTCGCGATCGTCGTCCGCTCCGTCTTGGCCCCCAACCGGGACGCAGCCCAGACGGCGAGTTGCCCTCCGGCGGAGTGCCCGATCACGCTGACCTCAGCCCAGGCCACCCGATCTGCGATGTCCTCGCCGACGGCATGTCGGACCGGGCCGTCGAGTGCCGAGAGGGCGGCGATCACGTCGTTTCCGGTCCGCGGCCACCCTCCGCCGTCCTCCCCCACCCTGCGGTATTCGATGTTCCACACGATGGCCCCGCGGTCGGCGAGGTCTCTGGCGACGGCCGATTCGATCGTGAGAGCGAACTCGGTACTCCAGTAGCCGCCATGCACCAGCACGATGAGTGGAACCGGGCCGGCAGCAGGTGCAGGCGGAAGGTAGAGGTGCCCGAACTGCGAGTTACGTTCTCCGTAAACAAGTTTGACGCGTTTCACAGTGCCCGCCATCCTGGTCCGACGTCCCATCTGGACGTGAGAGCGCCGATCGCTCCCAGTGCCACGGCGCCCGCACTCGAGGTGCGCAGCACCTCGGGACCGAGCAGGACGGAGGTCGCGCCCACCGCGGTCAGGGCTGCGATCTCCGAATCGTCCAGTCCGCCTTCAGGTCCGATCACCAGCATGATCTCGGGCGCCGACGCCATCGGGAGCGCGGACAGGCTCGTCGCCGCCCCTTCGTGGAGCACCGCGACCACACCGCCGGCCTCGATCACGGATTGCGCTCTCGCAATGACCTCTTTGGTGGTGGCGAGCGGAGAGATTGCGGGGATGTAGGCGCGTCGGCTCTGTTTGGCCGCGGCCCTGGCGGCAGACCGCCACTTGGCAACACCTTTGTCCGCCTTCGGGCCCACCCACTTCGACACGCAGCGCGCGCTCTGCCAGGGCACGATCGCATCGGCGCCTGCCTCGGTCGCGAGATCCACGGCCAATTCCGAACGCTCGGATTTCGGCAGGGCCTGCACGATCGTGACCGTCGGCGCAGGTGGCGGCGTCCTGAGAATGTCGAGAACCCGGGCGTCGAGCTCACTCTTCCCGATGGTGTCGACCACCTCGCAGAGCCCTGCCGTACCGGCGCCGTCGGAGACGATGATCCGTTCTCCCACAACGACTCTGGTCACGGTCACCGCGTGACGGCCTTCGTCACCGCTCAACCGCACCAAGGATTCCGCGCCGGGAACCGCATCGACCCAGAACAGCGGTGGGCTCATCGGTGCAGGTCAGCGCCCGGCGAACGCGTTACGTAGCCGCGAGAACAGTCCACCGGTGTTGGATGATCCGGCGGTCACCAGTTCGATCTGCTCGCCCACCGCCAGCTTCTGGTACTCCTTGAGCTTCGCGGTCTGCTGGGCGTCGAGTCGCGTGGGCACCACGACATCGAGATGTACGTGCAGCGCGCCCCGGACACCGGTGTGCAGGTGCGGCATGCCCTGCCCACGAACTTTGGCGATCTGACCAGGCTGCGTGCCCGCGTCGATCGTCACGGTGGTGGACCCGCCGAGGATGGTGTCGATGTCGAGCGATCCGCCCAGCGCGGCGTCGACCATCGGTACTCGGATGGTGCAGTGCAGATCGTCGCCGTCGCGGACGAACACCGAGTGCTGTTTTTCCGCCACCTCCACGTAGAGGTCACCGGCAGCACCGCCGCCGGGCCCGACCTCGCCCTGGCCGACAAGCCGCACCCGCATGCCTTCACCGACACCGGCCGGGATCTTCACGGTCAGCGTTCGCTCAGACCGCACGCGGCCGTCGCCCCCGCATTTGTGGCAGGGGTCGGGAATGGTCTCGCCGACACCGTTACAGGTAGGGCAAGGTCGGGAAGTCATGACCTGGCCGAGGAACGACCGCTGGACCGACTGGATCTCGCCGGCACCCTTACAGGTGCTACAGGTGACCGGCTTGCTGTTGCCGTTGGTGCCCGATCCGGTGCACACATCGCACAGGATCGCAGTGTCCACGCGGACCTCTTTGCTGACGCCCGCGGCACATTCGTCGAGATCGAGCTTCATGCGCAGCAACGCGTCGGAGCCGGGTTGCACTCGACCCCGGGGCCCTCTGCTGCCACCGCCGGCCCCACCGAAGAAGGCTTCGAACACGTCGCCGAGGCCGCCGGTGCGGCCGCCATTGCCGAACCCTCCGAACCCGCCCGCTCCGGCGGACTCCAGCGGATCTCCGCCGGCGTCGACGATGCGGCGCTTGTCCGGGTCTGTCAGTACCTCGTATGCAGCCGACACATCCTGGAATCTGGTCTGAGCAGACTCGTCAGGGTTGACGTCGGGATGCAGTTCGCGGGCGAGCTTGCGGTACGCGCGTTTGATCTCCTGATCACTCGCGCCCCGGTCCACCCCAAGAATCCCGTAGTAATCACGTGCCACGGCGGTGTGTTGTCCGTTCTCTTCTCGTAAGTGTGTTCATGTACTCGGCGTGCGTGCGGCGCTGCACGTCATCGGTCGGCCAGGACCTCGCCGACATATCTGGCAACGGCGGCGACCGAGGCAATCGTTCCCGGATAGTCCATGCGGGTCGGGCCGAGCACCCCGAGACCACCGAAAACTGTTCCCGAGGCACCGTACCCGGTGGAAACCACCGCGGTTCCCCGCAGGTTCTCTTCGCGGGTCTCCTCACCGATCTGGACCGTGACGGTCCCGGAGTTCTGGGTGGCGGCCAACAGCTTGAGCACCACCACCTGCTCTTCGAGTGCTTCGAGCACCGACCCCATCGCCCCGGCCATCGGCGCGAAGTCTGCCGCCGCCCTGGTGAGATTCGAGGTTCCACCGAGAACGAGGCGGTCGGCAGAACGCTCGACCAGCGTTTCGACCAAAACGGTCGCGACCCGGATGAACGGCTGACGCAGGTCTTCGGGAGCCTGGTTCGCGAGTTCTGCCACCGCGTGGGAGGCGACCTCGAGGCGTTGACCGTTGAGTGCCGCCGAGAACATGTCCCGCAACCGCGCGATGTCGTTGTCTCCGAGGTCAGCACCCAATTCGACCATGCGCTGCTCGACGCGTCCGGTGTCGGTGATGACGACCAGCAGCAGTCGTGACGGGCTCAGCGCGACGACTTCGAGATGCCGCACCGCCGATGACGACAGCACCGGGTACTGGATGACCGCGACCTGACGGGTCAGCTGGGCGAGAAGTTGTACCGAGCGGCGCAAGACGTCGTCGAGGTCGACGCCGGAATCGAGGAAACTGAGGATCGCCCGCCGCTCGACCTGTGAGATCGGCTTGACCTCGCTGATCCGGTCGACGAACAGCCGGTACCCCTTGTCGGTGGGCACGCGACCCGAGCTCGTATGTGGCTGTGTGATGTAGCCCTCGGCCTCGAGCACCGCCATGTCGTTGCGGACTGTGGCGCTGGACACACCGAGATGGTGACGTTCGACGAGAGCCTTCGAGCCGATCGGTTCCTGGGTCGCCACGTAATCGGTGACGATCGCGCGCAGGACCTCGAAGCGACGTTCATCAGTGCTCGACATGAGCAGTTCACCTCCAACCATCAGTGTTGATCCAGTCTACGGCGACCCGGACCGGATACGGTGAACCGGTGATCTTCAAAGGCGTCCGCGACGGCAAGCCGTACCCGGACCATCAGCTGTCGATCCGTGACTGGGCCAAGATCCCGCCGCGGCAATTGCGCCTCGACCAACTGATCACCGTCACCACGGTGCTGGCGCTGGACAAGCTGCTCTCGGAGGACTCCACGTTCTACGGCGACCTCTTCGCGCACGCGGTGCGGTGGAACGGCGACATGTATCTCGAAGACGGCCTGCACCGGGCAGTCCGGTCGGCGCTACGGAACCGCCACGTCATCCACGCCCGGTTGCTCGACCTCGACAACATGTCCGCGCTCACGCAACAGAGCGCCTCGGCAGCAGCTCCGACGGACGATTTCGCTACTCCACCAACAGGTTTCGAACCACCCCATCGGCGAGCAGACGACCACGGTTGGACAGAACCAGGGAGCGTCCGACGAGTTCGGTGAGTCCATCGGAGATGGTCTGCCGGGCGCGCGCCTGCTCAGCGGCGTCGAGTTCATCCCAGGGCAATCCCGTCGAGCGGCGCAGGGTCAGCATCACACGTTCGGTGTGCTGATCGTCCGAGGTCAACTCCTCGGTCCCCGCGACCGGGAGGTCGCCCGCTGCAACCGCGGCCGCGTACTTCGCCGGGTGCTTGTGATTCCACCAGCGGACACCGCCGACGTGTGAATGCGCTCCCGGACCCGCACCCCACCAGTCCGCGCTGTCCCAGTAGCCGAGATTATGGCGGCACTCAGCGTCAGGAACGCCGGCACTCGCCCAGTTCGACACCTCGTACCACTGCATTCCCGCCGCGGTCAGAGCTGCGTCGATCATCTCGTAACGCCAGGCCAGGACGTCGTCGTCCGGGGCAGGCAGCTCGCCCCGGCGGACCCGCCGGGCCAGCGCCGTGCCGTCTTCGACGATCAGCGCATAGGCGGACACATGATCCACCCCCGCTGCCAGGACGGCGTCGAGTGAGGCGCGCAGGTCCTCGTCCCGCTCCCCCGGCGTTCCGTAGATGAGGTCGAGGTTCACGTGCTCGATGCCTGCGGCGCGGGCCTCGAGAGCCGCGGTCACCGCCCGGCCAGGGGTGTGCGTGCGGTCGAGCACCTTGAGCACGTGACTCGCAGCCGACTGCATGCCCAGGGAGACGCGGGTGAAGCCACTCGCGGCGATGCCCGCGAAGAACTCCGGCGAGGTCGACTCCGGATTCGACTCGGTGGTGATCTCGGCGCCCGGGGCGATGTCGAAGTGTCGCCGCACCGAGGTCAAGACCTCGCCGAGACCCTCGGCGCCGAGCAGCGACGGAGTGCCGCCACCGACGAAGATCGTCGACACCGGTCTCGCAGGCGACAATCGCCGCGCCGCCATGGCCAGCTCGCCGTCCAGGGCGGTGTGCCACTGATCCGTCGACGCGGCCGTTCCGAGTTCGCCCGCCGTATAGGTGTTGAAGTCGCAATATCCACAGCGCGTCGCACAGAACGGGACGTGGATGTAGAGACCGAGGGGCGTCTCGGTGTGCGATCGAGGGATCAGAATGTTCGACATCGTGGTTCGATCATCCCAGCAGGGCCTGTCGCAACACCAAATGCACGCCCGCGAACGAGCGGGGGTCAGCCATGACAGCGTCGAGCGAAGCCGGCACGAAGATCGAGTGGCCGAAGCGACTTCTCGTGCTGTCGACGCTGCGATCGGTTGCCACGGTCCTGCTGTACCTCGTCGCCTACTTCGCGCTGCCGTGGAAAACCTTCGACGACTGGGCCGGCCTGGCCATCGTGCTCGCGTTTCTCGCGGTCGCCCTCCTGACCGCGGTGTGGCAGATCGGTCAGATCATGCGGTCCCCGACGCCGGCCGTACAGGCCATACAGGCGCTGGCGATCATCGCGCCGATCTACCTGCTCGCCTTCTCTCTCGGGTACTTCATGCTCTCGGCCAACGACCCCTCCCAGTTCAACGAGCCGCTGTCGCGGATGAGTTCGCTGTACTTCACCATCTCGGTCTTCGCGACCGTCGGATTCGGCGACATCACCGCCTCCGTCGATCTCTCACGCGCGGTGGTGACGGTGCAGATGGTGCTCAACCTGATCGTGGTCGGTGTGGGGATCAAGATCATCCTGGCTGCGGTGAAGTGGGGCCGCGACCTCACGAAGGCACCGACACCGCCTGCCGGGGAATGACAACGAAAGCGTCATTGTTGGAACTCCAGGACAGGTAGGCATCAGACTTCGGCTCGCCGTGAGTCGAAGTAAGCTCAAGTAGACGCATCGAGGGAGGCCGTGGCACTATGGGCGACGTGACTTCTCAAGGGGTGTGGCTCGCGATGCGGCGGCACATTGATCTCAAGCGTGCATGCAGCGCGCTGTGTCATAACTAGTCAGCACGTTCCGTAGCGACCCGCAGCCCGGGTTCGCGCAGGTCTGAACACGTGCGACTACTGCCCTCCCCTTAAAACCATTTGCAGGACTCCGGATGCCATCGGCATTTGTTCGCGGCTGCCCCGGGTCCGCCAGACAGGAGCATCCATGACGTCGACTGCCGACGCCCCCGGGAAACCGGCAAAGCGCGCACGACCCGCGAAACGGCGCGCAGAAGGCCAGTGGGCTCTCGGATACCGTGAGCCGCTCAACCCCAACGAGCAGGCCAAGAAAGACGACAATCCGCTCAACGTGCGGGCCCGCATCGAGAACATCTACTCCAAGCAGGGTTTCGATTCGATCGACAAGGGCGACCTGCGCGGCCGCATGCGCTGGTGGGGGCTCTACACCCAGCGGGCCGAAGGGTACGACGGCACCTGGACCGGCGACGACAACATCGACATCCTCGAGGCCCGGCACTTCATGATGCGGGTTCGCTGCGACGGCGGCGCTCTGAGCACCGAACAGCTTCGCACCGTCGGGCAGCTGTCGACCGAGTTCGCCCGCGACACCGCTGATCTCTCCGACCGCGAGAACGTCCAGTACCACTGGATCAACATCGAGAACGTCCCCGAGATCTTCGAACGTCTCGAGGCTGTTGGGCTCAAGACCACCGAGGCGTGCGGCGACTGCCCCCGCATCATCCTGGGTTCACCGCTGGCCGGAGAAGCCACCGACGAGGTCCTCGACCCCACGCCCGCGATCGACGAGATCGTCCGCCGGTACATCGGCGATCCGAAGTACTCGAACCTCCCCCGCAAGTTCAAGACCGCCATCTCGGGGCTGCAGGACGTCGCGCACGAGATCAACGACGTCGCCTTCATCGGTGTCAACCACCCCGAACACGGTCCGGGACTGGATCTTTGGGTCGGCGGCGGACTCTCGACCAACCCGATGCTGGCCCAGCGGGTCGGCGCGTGGATCCCCCTCGACGAGGTTCCCGACGTGTGGGAGGCCGTCGTATCGGTCTTCCGCGACTACGGTTACCGCCGGCTGCGCACCAAGGCCCGGCTGAAGTTCCTGATCAAGGACTGGGGCATCGAGAAGTTCCGTCAGGTCCTCGAAGACGAGTACCTCGGCCGCAAGCTGGTCGACGGACCGGCGCCGATCCCGCTGACCGCGCCGCGTGACCACATCGGTGTCCAGAAGCTCAAGAGCGGACTGAACTCGGTCGGATTCGCGGCCATCGCCGGCCGTGTGTCGGGGACGAAGCTGACTGCGGTGGCCGATGCCGCCGAGCGTGCAGGCTCCAACCGGATCCGCTTCACTCCGTACCAGAAGCTGGTTGTCCTCGACGTTCCCGACGACAAGGTCGAGCAGCTCATCGAGGAGATCACCCCGCACGGCCTCGAGGCCCGGCCCTCACCGTGGCGCCGGAACCTCATGGCGTGCTCGGGTATCGAGTTCTGCAAGCTCTCGTTCACAGAGACCCGCAAGCGGTCGCAGGTGCTCGTGCCCGAACTCGAGAAGCGACTCGCGGACGTCAACGAACAGCTCGACGTGCCGATCACCGTGAACATCAACGGCTGCCCCAACTCATGCGCCCGCGCACAGATCGCCGACATCGGCTTCAAGGGCATGTTGGTCGAGGACGGCGACGGCAACACCGTCGACGGGTTCCAGGTGCACCTCGGTGGCAGCCTCGGGCAAGACTCGGCATTCGGCCGAAAGTTGCGCCAGCACAAGGTGCTCTCGGGCGAAATAGGCGATTACATGGACCGCGTGGTCCGCAACTTCATCAAGGAACGCAACGAAGGCGAACGGTTTGCCCAGTGGGCGGTTCGCGCCGACGAGGAGGATTTGCGATGAGTACAGCGATTCGCGATGAGGCGAAATTGCGCGACCTTGCCGAACAGGGTGCGGCCCTACTCGGGCCGGACGCCTCGGCACAGGATCTGCTGCGCTGGACCGCCGACACGTTCGGCAGCGACTTCATCGTCGCGTCGAACATGCAGGACGCCGTGCTCGTCGATGTCGCGGCCGCGGCCATCGACTCCGAGCAACTCGGTGGGAACAAGCTCAAGGTGCTGTTCCTCGACACGGGGTATCACTTCGCCGAAACCCTCGGGACGCGCGACGCAGTCGAACATGTCTACGGCGTGGAGATCGTCAACGCGAAAGCCGAACAGAGTGTCGCGCAACAGGATGCCACTGTCGGCCGAAATCTCTTCGCCACCAACCCCGGTGAATGCTGCCGCCTGCGGAAGGTGGTTCCGCTCAAGCGTGAACTGTCCGGCTACCAGGCGTGGGTCAGCGGGATTCGCCGGGTGGAGTCGCCCACCCGTGCCAATGCACCGCTGATCTCCTTCGACGACGCGTTCGGATTGGTGAAGATCAACCCGCTCGCGGCGTGGTCCGACGAGCAGTTCCAGGAATACATCGACGCCAACGGTGTCCTGGTCAATCCCCTCGTCGATGAGGGTTACCCCTCCATCGGCTGCGCGCCGTGCACCAGCAAGCCGGTGGAAGGCGCCGATCCTCGAAGCGGCCGTTGGGCCGGACTGGCCAAAACAGAATGCGGGTTGCACGCCTCATGACCATTGAACAGAGCACCGAACTGCTGCCGGTGGGCACAGACGACGAGTTCACCACCCTGGACGCACTCGAGTCCGAGGCAATCCACATCTTCCGCGAAGTCGCGGGCGAGTTCGAGCGCCCCGTGATCCTCTTCTCGGGCGGTAAGGACTCCACCGTGCTGCTGCATGTGGCGCTGAAGGCTTTCTGGCCCGCGCCACTGCCCTTCGCCTTGCTGCACGTCGACACCGGACACAACCTGCCCGAGGTGCTGGAGTTCCGCGACGCCGTCGTCGAGCGCCACAACCTACGCCTACATGTCGCGAAGGTCGAGGACTACCTGGCCGACGGGCGTTTGTCGGAACGTCCCGACGGCATCCGCAATCCGTTGCAGACCGTGCCTCTTCTCGACGGGATCACCGAGAACCGCTTCGACGCGGTCTTCGGTGGTGCGCGTCGCGACGAGGAACGCTCTCGCGCAAAGGAACGGATTTTCTCCTTGCGTAATGCATTCGGCCAGTGGGATCCCAAGCGCCAGCGCCCCGAACTGTGGAATCTGTACAACGGCAAGCACGCCCCCGGCGAGCATGTCCGTGTCTTCCCCCTGTCGAACTGGACCGAACTCGATGTGTGGCGGTACATCGCCCGCGAGCAGGTGCTCCTGCCGTCCATCTACTACGCCCACGAGCGGCCCGTCTACTCGCGCGACGGCATGTGGATGACCCCCGGGCCCTGGGGCGGTCCCGCCGAAGGTGAAGAGCTGAAGACCCTGTCGGTTCGGTACCGCACCGTGGGCGACGGATCAACCACCGGAGCCGTGCTGTCCGACGCCACCGACAACGAGATGGTCCTGGCCGAGGTCGCCGCATCCCGACTGACCGAGCGCGGTGCCACCCGCGGCGACGACCGGGTGTCCGAGGCTGCCATGGAAGACCGCAAACGCGAAGGCTATTTCTGATGACAAACGCCTCTGAAATGCATGCTCCGGATCTGCTGCGCCTCGCTACCGCGGGCAGCGTCGACGACGGCAAGTCCACCCTGGTGGGTCGGCTGCTCTACGACACCAAATCGGTACTCGCCGACCAGATCGACGCGGTCACCCGCGCATCCGTCGACCGCGGGCTCGACCAACCGGACCTGTCGCTGTTGGTCGACGGCCTGCGCGCAGAACGCGAACAGGGCATCACCATCGACGTCGCGTACCGGTATTTCGCAACGCCGACAAGGTCTTTCGTGCTCGCCGACACCCCGGGACACGTGCAGTACACCCGCAACACCGTCTCCGGCGCGTCCACAGCCGGCCTGGTGATCCTGCTCGTCGACGCGCGTAAGGGCGTCATCTCGCAGACCCGTCGCCATGCCGCGGTCATGGCGTTGCTCGGCGTCCCGCGGCTGGTGCTCGCGGTCAACAAGATCGACCTCGTCGATGATCCCGAGAAGGTGTTCGGCGAGATCCGTACCGAGTTCACCGACATGACCACCTCGCTCGGATGGAGCGCAGATCGCGTCGTGTCCATCCCGGTCTCCGCGCTCCATGGGGACAACGTGGCGATCCGCTCCGAGAACACCCCGTTCTACGATGGACCCACCCTCATCGAGCACCTGGAATCTGTTCCGTCCAGCGAAGATCGCAAGCCGGTGGGCTTCCGCTTCCCCGTCCAGTACGTCATCCGTCCCCGTACCGCCGAGTATCCGGACTACCGCGGATACGCGGGCCAGGTCGCTGCCGGACGAATCACGGTGGGTGACGAGGTCGTGGTGCTCCCTTCGGGTACGCACACCACAGTCGAGCGCATCGACACCGCGGACGGCTCTCTGCAGTCGGCGCACACCGGCCGCAGCGTCACCGTGGTTCTCGCCGACGACGTCGACGTCTCCCGCGGTGACGTGATCGCCGCGGTCGCTGACGCGCCCGAACCGATCTCACAGTTCAGTGCCACCGTCTGCTGGCTCGGCGACAAGCCGCTGCGACCGGGTGCGCGTCTGCTGCTCAAGCACGGCGCCCGCACGACGCAAGCGATTGTCGGCGGACTCGAAGTGCTGTTCGACGAGCAGGAACTGGTGCTGCGCGATGCGCCGGACACGTTGGAGCTCAATCAGATCGGCCGCATCTCGGTCCAGACCGCGCAGCCGGTCAGCGCCGACGATTACAACACCAATCGCGAGACCGGTAGCTTCCTGCTGATCGATCCGCAGGGCGGCAACACGCTCGGCGCCGGCCTGGTGGGCGATGCGCTGTCGTCGTTGCACCTGAAAGAACTTGTGTGACAACACTCGTTCTCGCCGCTCACGGGAGCCGTGATCCACGGTTCGCTGCGACCATCGAGCGCATCGCGCACGGGGTCGGCAAGCAACTCGTCGGTGTGGACGTGCGCCTGGCTTATCTCGACCTGAACACCCCGACGGTGCAGCAGGTGCTCGCCGAGTGCGCAGGCGACGTCATGGTGGCTCCCCTGCTGCTGTCGGCTGCGTTCCACAGCAAGGTCGACCTGCCCGCGCTCGTCGAGCAGGCGTGTGCAGACAATCCTGCGATCGACGTCCGACAGCTGCCGACACTGGGGGGCGACCCACGACTGGTCACTGCTCTGGCCGACCGACTCGACGAGGTCGGGGTGCGACCCACCGACGGAGTCCTCGTGACCGCTGTGGGATCCAGTGACGACGCGGCCGACGGGGCCGTGCACCGGCGTTCAGCCGAACTCGCTGCAGCACTAGGTAACCCGCTCGTACAGACGGTGTTCGCCACCAGACTTGGCGAGGACAACAACAACCTGCGCGCAGCCATACGCCGACTGCACCGCGGAGGTGCCCGGCGCATCGTCGTCAGCCCTTACTTCCTGTCCGCCGGCCTGTTGACCGAACGTGTCGACGCCGCCGTCGACGCACTCGCCCCCGGCGCACAGATCGCCGGCCCACTCGGTGCGCACCCGCTGCTGGTCGACGTCGTCTGCGATCGCTATCGCGCCGCTGTTCACGCGGTGGTCTGACCCGCTTGGGTCAGCGGTCGCGTCGGGTCTGGCTCCTGCCGTACTCGACGGCCATCGCAGGGGTGGTGGGGTATGACTGGCAGGTCAGTACGAGGCCTTGGTCGACCTCGGCCGGACTGAGTGCAAGGTTCTGCTCCATACGCACTGCGCCCGACGTGACTTTGGCCTTGCAGGTCCCGCACGCCCCGCCGAGACAGCTATAGGGCGCATCGACATTGTTCGCCAGCGCGGCTTCGAGGACGGATTCGCCTCTGCGCACAGTCAGCTGATGCTCCATTCCAGACAGTGTCACGTTTACTTCCGATTCGACGTGGTCATCGGCCCGAGAGGGACGCTCTGTGCCGCGGAACAGTTCGAGATGAACTCGCTCGACAGGCACACCGGCAGCAATGAGCGCCGAACGCACATCCACACTGAGTTCCGTGGGGCCACAGAGGTACCACTGATCTATCGATGTCACCTCCCGACGCAGAAGCCGCGTGATCAACACCGCGTCGATCCGACCGCTCAGAACAGCAGGATGTCCCGGATCTGCTGAGCGGATGTGTACAACGCGCAACCTGCCGTCATACCGAGCTTCGAGTTCATCGAGTTCTGCAGCGAACATCGTCGATTCTCGGGTTCGGTTGCCGTAAAAGAGCGTGAATCGGCTGCCGGGCTCGATGTCCAGCGTGGTTCCGATGATGGACATGATCGGTGTTATACCGCTGCCCGCGGCAACGGCAACATGGTCACGGATTGCGGCGGAATCCGCAGTTGCACCGAACTTTCCGGACGGGGGTGCGACCTCCAGTACATCGCCGGCTCTCAGCGTCTCAACGGCGAAAGTAGAGAACTGACCCCCTGCCACCTTCCTGATGCCGATTGCGATGTCGCCGGATCCGGCCGGAGCACAGATCGAGTAGTTGCGACGGATCCGGCGCCCTGCCACGTCGTGGAAGACGGTGAGGTGTTGGCCTGCTTCGAATCGGAACACATCGGCCAGATCCTCAGGGACGTCGAACGTGATCTTGACACTGTCGGGCGTGAGCGGAGTTACCTGCTGCACCACCAGAGCGAATGTGCCCGCACGTGGTCGACTCGTGGCGGGAACCAGGTGAACCGGAAGCAACGCGGCACGTTTACCGTTGAGACGCTTCCATTCCCGGTACTCCCCCGGGTCGAGTTGCTGGCCGAGCACAGTCCCGATCGCAACGCCGCGTTCGAGGTACGCATCCTCGTTGCGTCTCCAGGCCGCGACATATCGGTAGAAGGGAATGGAGGGATGTAGATGATGGACCAGGTGGTAGTTCTGGGACAGCAGCAGCGGTGTCAAGATCCACTCCGAACCCACCCTGTTGCGGGTGGTGCGATAGCGGTTGTCGGCAGGCGTGTCGTCGAGGTCGTGGTGCGGTAGCCAATCAAACCACCATGCGAGAACGAACATGGCCACGCGCGAAGGAATCAGGTAAACGATTGCGAGCGTCCACAGATGACCGGCGACACCTGCTGCGGTGATCAGAAAAGTTGTGGCGATCAGGAGAATTACGGTTTCCACGACTTCGCTGCGTGGGCGTCGTCGCCTGTTGCGGAACAAGCAGGCCAGGTACGGGATATCCATCACCGGGAAGCGAAAGGGCAACTGCCAGTAACTCGCAGCACTGACAAAATGATCAGGGTCTGATTCATGGTCGTTGGTGTTTCGATGATGCTCGATGTGGATGAACGCAAACGACGGGAACGAGATCAACGGTGACACCAGGATCATCGCGACACGGCCGAAGGCAGCGTTGACCCATCGGTGCGAACTGATCGAGTAGTGCGACGCGTCGTGCAACACGGTGAACATCATGAAGATCGCGACAGCGCTCGCGGCGATGGTGATCACAGCGGGCAGGGCGCCGATGAGGGCAGCCCACGTCGCGGTGCCGAAGATCGCCAGAGAGACCACGAAGATACCGACAATCGGCCACGACAGAGTCGGCACACGTTCGCCGGGATCCGGGAGCGCGAGGCCGGAATCGAAATCCGAGGATGACAATCGATCAGTCGTAGTCGACACGCTGAGGCCTCCGGTGGTCGAGAACAGGTTGTCCCGAGGCTATGAAAAGCCGGATCCCCGCAACAAGGCCGTACAGCCCTACCCGATGTGCGGAGCGCACACAAGCTTGTTCCGGCTGGTCAGATCTACTCCACGCGGTCCGACAGCACCGAGGCTCCCAGCACCTCGCACAGTCGCAGCGCGGCGTGGAGTTCAGCAACCCTCGCCGACGCGGACAGACCTCTTCGCTGCTCAGCTCGACGAACCCGCTGCAGCACGGTGTTGCGGTGGACGTCGATCGTGCGCGCTGCGGACATCAGGCTGCCCTGGGCGTCGAGGACCGCCAGCAGCGCAGTCCGTTCGTCGCGTTGCCGAGTATCGTCCCGCGCCAGTTCGCCGAGTTCGCTCTGCACGAACGCTTTCGCGGCCTCCACGTCGCGACTCAACAGATCGACCAGGGCGACATCGGGGAATCGGGTCAGCGACGGGGCCGCACGTCCGGACAGTTCGACAACCCGCCGCGCACGCAGAGCTTCGTGGTGCGAAGTCCGAAAACCCGGCACTCCGGAATGTGCAGAGCCGATAGCCACATGGGCGGACGAGCCGATCGCGTCCGCCGGAAGCGATGGCGCTCCTGCCGCTGCCCCACTCGCAACCGCCACCCAACCTTGAACGGCGAGCGGACCATCCTGCATGACAAGCGCAGTCTCTGCGCCGAGCGCCGAGGCGACTCGCCTCGCCACCTTCTCCAGGTCCACACCGCGATCGCCGGACCAGCACACGAAACCGACCTGCACGCCGGTCAGTCGGTGCCGCAGTACCCGTTCGGCACGCCCTTGATTGATTCGTTCGCCGGCGACCAGTGCCCGGACCAGATCGGCGCGCTCCACCCGCTCCTGATGCTGCCTGCGGTCCAGCTCGGCAACATACTCGTCGGCGACAGCGCTGGATATGAGATCGATGTAGCGAAATCCGAAGGCTTCGAGTTCCACAAAGGTACGCAGCGCAATCGACGGATCCTCAATCCACAAGGGCACCGCCTCCGACAGCTTTTCTGTGAAGAATTCGTGGCCCAACCTGTAGAAACGCAACATCACATCAACGCTGTATCCCCGCGACGCCATCGCCCGGGCGTGTTCGAGTGCGGTGACCGGTGCCTCCGCCGCCGCGACGTCGATGCCGTGACGGACCATCGACAGCACCGACTCGATGTTCGACGAGCACGATCCCAGAGTCAAACCGCGCAGTTCATCATCCTCGACGGTCTCCGGAATCCGCGTGACCAGGTAGCGCAACATCTCATCGGCAAGATCAGAGACCTGCCCGAGAAGCTGGGTGGCCACAGCTTTCACATCGATGTCGTCGCGGTCCGGCTGATGTAGATCCACACCCGGACAGTAGCCACTGCCTGAGGCCATCCGTGCACGCCGCTCCCTAAGAGCTGGTACGTGCGTCGTCGAGCAGCTTCTCAACGGTCCTTCGCGCGAGGGCCCATGGCTGTGGGTCGTCGAGTGATGTCGAAAGCGCTGCGGCGCCTTCGTAGAGCAGCGCGATCTGCTGTCCCAGAAGCTCTGGGTCCGCGGCGCCGTAGTCGCGGCACACTTCGATGATCGCGCCGGCGAATGCCTGCTTCTGCAGGTGGACGAAGTTCGCGACCTCGGGCATCACCGCGGCGGCTTCCACAGCCGCGTTGTGAAACGGGCAACCGCGCATGCGACCCTCCCCTGGCTGCGGAACCTCGAACAGCACCATCAAACGTTCCCGAGGCCCGTCTGCGTCGGCCTCGCGGGGGTCGGTCACCATCGCGCGGACAAAAGCCAGGTACTGCTCCACCAACTCGGTCTTACTCGGAAAGTACTTGTACAAAGTCCTTTTCGACACCTGCGCGTGGGAAGCGATCAGATCCACGCCCGTGGCGTTGATCCCCTCCACGTAGAACAGCTCGGCCGCGCTTGCAAGAATTCTGTCCCGTGCCCCCCGCCCACCCTGGCGAGAGCTGTCGACGCGCGTTGCCTCAGCCATCGAAATCCACCGATCCATCAACTCGTCCGTCACATACTCCACCAACTGTACACAGATCTGTTTACATTTGGTGTCCCTTGCCCTACGGTGGTCAGTACACAGATCTGTCTACCACCTGGGGCGCAAACAGCGTCTTCCGCACCATGACCGGTCGACCGGCAAGAAAGAAGACTCTGATGAAAGCGTTCATCATCGATTCCTACAACGGCCCCCTGCACGCCGCCGAGGTACCCACCCCCACCCTCGGACCACGCGATGTCTACGTCAAAGTCATGGCAGCCAGCGTCAACCCACTCGACACGCTGGTCCGCGGCGGCGAGTTCAAACAACTACTGAAGTATTCGATGCCTCTGACCCTGGGACACGACGTCGCCGGTGTCGTCACCGACATCGGCAGCGAGGTCACAGATTTCGCGATCGGCGACGAGATCTATGCCCGCCCGCGCGACCTACGGATCGGGACGTTCGCCGAGTACATCGCCATCGACCACGCCGACGTGGCCCTCAAGCCCACAACGCTGTCGTTCGAAGAAGCTGCCGCCATCCCCCTCGTCGCGCTGGCCGCCTGGCAAATGCTCGTCGACACCGCCCACATCACACCGGGTCAGAAAGTCCTCGTTCACGCCGGCGCCGGCGGCCTGGGATCAACAGTCATCCAACTCGCCAAACACCTCGGCGCCCACGTGGCCACCACCGCCGGCACCAGCTCGCTCGCACTGGTCAAAAGTTTGGGTGCCGACCTCGTCATCGACTATCGCACCACTGACTTCGCCGACGAGCTCTCCGGCTACGACCTCGCGATCGACGCCGTCGGCGGCGACAACCTCATGAAAACTCTCACTGTCCTCGCCCCCGGCGGCCTGGCCCTCGGGGTGACCGGCCCACCCGACGCCGGATTTGCCACCCAACTCGGCGCCCCCGCACCCTTCAAGCTCGTGCTGTCCCTGCTCAGTCGCAAAGTCCGGGCCGCCGCGAAGAAACGTGGGGTCCGGTACTCGTTCTTCTTCATGCGATCGAACGGCGAGCAACTACGTGAGCTGGCCGCGCTCTACGATACCGGCCACCTGCGACCCGTGATCGACTCGACATTCGCGTTCGAGCAGACCGTCGAAGCACTCGCCTACGTCGAAGCCGGCAAGACAAAGGCCGGGAAAGTCGTCATCACCCACCAGTGAGTTCTCCAGCCAACTACGATCCATCAACGAAAGAGCCATCATGCCATCAGTTCTCGTCACAGGAGCCGGCCGAGGCATCGGCCTGGCCATCACCGAACGCCTGAGCGCCGCCGGGTGGACGGTCTACGCCACCGCCCGCTCCGAGTTGGCGCTCGCCCGACTCGAGCAGATACCGAACGTCATCGGAATACCTCTCGACATCACCGACAAGGCCGCCATTGCCGCACTCCCCCAGCATCTGCCGACAGAGCTGCACGGTGTGGTGAACAATGCGGGCATCATCGTCAGCGGACCGGTCGAAGGACTCTCCATCGACCAGCTGTCCACCCAACTCGAAGTCAACGTCGTCTCCCAGATCGCCGTCACGCAAACAGTCCTGCCCGCGTTGCGGGCCGGCGGCGGGCGAATGGTGTTCATGTCCTCGGTCAGCGGACTGATCACCACCCCGGGCACCGGCGCCTACAGCGCATCAAAGTACGCCATCGAGTCACTCGCCGACGCCCTTCGGATGGAGTTGCGGCCATGGAAGATACCGGTCTCACTCATCGAACCCGGACCCATCGCCACCGACATGTGGGGCGGCATGCTCGACGCGCACGACGCCATGGCCGCCGGGCTCACCGAGAACATCCGCGACCTCTACGCACCGCATCTGGCCGGCAGCCGAAAGCTACTCGGACGCATGCAAAAGCTCGCCGCCGACCCCCGACGTGTCGCCACAGCGGTCGAACACGCACTCACCGCACGACGACCCAAACGACGCTACTTACTCGACACCGCCAGCCGAGCACAAAAGGCCTTGGTCGGCGTCACACCCACTGCCCTCACAGACCGGATCTTGGCGACAGCCACCACCAGCTGAGCACCGCTCTACCAAAGAAAGATAAATCCTGACCAGCAACAGCTTCGACAGGAGCCATAGGCGGCTGCAGTGATGCTCGCGGTCTCCGCAGCGGCGCCAACGTGATCACAATCGTGCCCGCACTCATCGCGTGGCGACGTAAACTCGTGTCTGCGACGAAGTAGCAGCGGCAGACTACTCACTGGCGAACGTGGTGTCCCATGGATCGTCCGAGAGCCTGTGCCTCCGTTCGCCGTCCAGACCCTCAGGTGTGGTCACCGAGAAGTGTTGTGCGCACGTGTCTCAGGTGCGTCCGCATGGCTTCGCGGGCAGCATCGGGATCTCGGTCTTCGATCGCGGTGACAATCGCTTTGTGTTCGTCGCAATAACATTGGCGCCGCTCGGCACTGAACGTGCGGCGCTTGAGTCCTCCCCATACTGGTTGGTTACGACTGTCGATCAGCAGCTGGCTGAGGTTGATGAGTACCGCATTGTGGGTGGCGAGCGCAAAACTGTGATGTAGCAGCGTATCCCAGCGCTCGAAGTCTTCCGAGGCCCTGGCCTCGTCGCCGCCTCGCAGGCAGCGGTGCATCTCGTCGATGTCTTGCTGGGTTGCCGCCGACACGGTCACCGGCAGAATCTCGGGTTCGAGAACGAGCCGGGACGTCATGATCTCCGCCGGACTGGGGAAGCCGGTACCCGGCGAGACTTCGGAAGTGGCCTGCGGGGCCAAGAAGGTCCCGCGGCCGACATGGCGAACCACGATGCCGGCGTCGGCGAGTTCATCGAGCGCGGTGCGGATCACCGCACGGCTGACCCCGGCACTCGCAGCGAGTTCACGCTCGGTGGGCAGCTTGTCGCCGGGCGCAAACCCTCCGTCACCGATCACCGATTCAAGATGGCGCCGGGCGGTTGCCACGGGGCCAACAGTGAGCGTCACGACAAAAACCACCTCTCCGGAGACCAATTTGAACCAATATAGCCTGGATCGTTGCTGGCGCGACAGTAAAGCGAGGCGATTCCGCGTGTTGACGATCACACCATCGAGACCTATTCTGACCAATAAGTACCAAGCGAACAGTTTGGTCCACATTGGTTATCCCTGGGAGGTAGCGGTGCGTTTTGCACGAATTCAAGGCTCGGACGGTGCACGTCTGTGTGCGGTAGATGAGGAGGGTGCAGCTCGCGCCATCAGTTTCGCCGACACTGGCGAACAGGTCCGGGACCTGCAGTCGGTGATCGCCGGCGGCCCGAACGCGTCCGAGCGACTGACCGTTGCCAACACCGCTGAATGCGGCAAGCTCCTCGCCCCGATCGTTCCGCATCGCAATGTGTTCTGCGTGGGTCGCAACTATTCAGAGCATGCCGCCGAGTTCGCCAAGAGCGGTTTCGATGCCACCGGTTCGGCTGACGGCCAGCACGTCCCCGACCATCCGGTGGTGTTCACCAAGCCCGCTGCAACCGTCATCGCCTCCGGCGATGCGATCGACCCGCACACCGACATCACCTCGGCTCTGGACTACGAGGGTGAGATCGGTGTCATCATCGGCAAACGTGCGTCGAAGGTCAGCAAGGCCGACGCCCTCGACCACGTCTGGGGTTACACCCTGATCAACGACATGACCGCCCGCGATCTGCAGCGCGACCACAAACAGTGGTTCATCGGAAAGTCACTCGACACCTTCTGCCCGCTTGGCCCGTGGGCGGTCAGCGCCGACGAAGTCGACATCACCGATCTGCAGCTGCAGACTCACGTCAACGGCGAGCAGCGGCAGAACGCCAGCACCGCCCAGCTGATCTTCGACGTGCCCACGATCATCGAAACGCTTTCGGCCGGAATCACCCTTGAACCCGGAGACGTGATCGCCACCGGAACCCCGGTCGGCGTCGGCATCGGTTTCGATCCCCCGCAGTACTTGAAGGTCGGCGACGAGGTCACCGTTTCTGCCACCGGTCTCGGCGTCCTGCGCAACGTGATCGGCGAACCCGCCGACCGCGACCACCTCACCCGAGCCGGCGCACACCGACTGTTCACCGAGCACAGCGGTGAAGGACCGGTCGCTGTCCTCATCCACGGACTCGGCGGCGCGACCACCATCTACGAGCCTCAGGTCAAAGCCCTCGCGGAGACGCATCGGGTACTGCGTTACGACCTCTCGGGTCATGGGCGCTCGCCGTTCACCGGCCCGAACAGCATCGACGGCTGGGTCCGCGAACTGCTGGCGCTGCTCGATGCCGAAGGCATCGACCAAGCCGCACTCGTGGCGCACTCCATGGGCACGCTGGTGGCCACCACCTTCGCTGAGCGTCATCCCGCCCGGGTCAGCAAGCTCGCACTGCTCGGAGCAGTTCGCCAGCAACCCGACCAAGCCAAAACCGCCACCCGAGCTCGGGCACGGACAGTGCGGGCCGACGGTATGTCCGCTGTCGCCGACACCATCGTCGCCGCGGCCCTGTCGGAGAAGACCAAGAGCGATCGGCCGTTGAGCGTGGCAGCAGTTCGCGAGTTACTACTGGGCCAGAACCCGGACGGCTACGCCAGTGCCTGCGAGGCACTCGCTGCTGCCGTAGAACCCGACTTCGCGTCCATCAACGCCCCGGTCCTGCTGATCACCGGCGACGAGGACAAGGTCAGCCCGGTCGCCACCAACGACAACCTGCTGTCGATCTATCCCCACGCGCAGCTGCAGGTGCTCGAGGGGGTCGGACACTGGCACAGCCTCGAAGACCCCGACGCCGTGACCCGTCTGCTGACCGAATTCCTCACCAAGCCCTGATCGCCTTCCCGAAAGGAGACGACAGATGTCGTCTGAACAGTCCGTCCTCTTCACCAACGTCCGCATTTTCGATTCCTCCGGCGCTGACCCCTTCGAGGGTGAAGTTCTGGTCACCGGCAACACAATTGCCGACGTCCGCCCCAAGTCCGGCGACCTGCCCCGCGATGGCGTTCGCGTCATCGACGGCCAAGGTAAGTTCCTCATGTCGGGACTGTGCGACGCCCATACCCATTTCTCGTGGGTCAACTCTGCCGACCTTCCCGGTCTCGGAACCATGGGCGTCGAAGAACACACACTCCTGTGTGCCCGCTCGGCGCAGACCTACATCGACTACGGCTACACCATGTGCGTCGGCGCTGCTGCCGCCAAACCGCGCCTGGACGTCGTCATTCGCAACGCCATCAACGACGGACAGATCCCGGGGCCGCGCTACCTGGCCAATTGCCAAGAGATCGCAGTCACCGGCGGTGCACTGGTCGATGGCATCACCGCGTTCGCAGACGGGCCCGAAGAAATGCGAAAGCAGGTGCGACGCAACGTCGAGATGGGAGCGGACCTGGTCAAACTGAGCATGTCCGGCGAAGAGATCACCGGTAACCAGCACGCCGAAGACAACTACTTTTCCGACGAAGAAACCCTCGCGGCCACCACCGAAGCACACCGGCGAGGCCTGCGGGTCTGCTCGCACGCACGCTCCGGCGAATCGGTGAAGATGTCTCTGCGCAACGGCGTCGACATCATATACCACGCCTCCTTCATCGACGACGAAGGCCTCGACATGCTCGAAGCCAAGAAGGACGAGGTCTTCGTCGCACCCGGACTGAACTGGCTCGTCGCCACCCTCAACGACGCCGCAGCGTTCGGTTATCCACCCGAAGCCGCCGAAGCCGCAGGCTACAAACACGAACTCGACTGCGCGATCGTAGGTCTGAAGAAGATGAAAGAACGTGGCATCCGCGTGCTACCCGGGGGCGACTACGGGTTCGCTTGGACCCCGCACGGCACCTACGCCCGCGATCTGCAGCACTTCGTCGAACTCCTCGGCTACACCCCGAAGGAAGCTCTTCTGGCCGCAACAGCCCTCGGCGGCGACATCATGCGCATGCCCGACCAACTCGGCAGGGTCAAAGCCGGATACCTCGCCGACCTCATCCTCATCGACGGCGATCCACTCGAGGACATCACCATTCTGCAGGACCGCGCCCGCATCGTCGGAATCATGAAAGACGGTAACTTCCACAAGGATCCAGGCGACGGCACCGAAGCCCGCCCCAGCGAACTGAAAGAGACCCACCGCGGAACCCCTGTCCCTGCCTGAGACCTCTTCGATGCCGCCGAGCACCCTGCCGTCCATCCCTGCATTGGCCGGTGCGATAGTGAGTTCGCATCGCTAGCACCCATGGTGGGGGAAGCCGGTCGAAATCCGGCGCTGTCCCGCAACGGTAGGCCGTCATCGGACGGCGAGCCCGATCGCCCACATGGGGGCTTGTGACTCCGTTATGTCGTCGTGGTTTGCGAGTGGGAGTCCAGTGAGGCAGCTGGTGACCCCTGACGTCCGCACACGCGCCGGGGTTGCCCTGTCGTGCTGGGATCGACTGGTGTGCCACCTGAGCTGGATCTCGAGGTTCGATGTCGATCACCACCACATATCGCCGACGCACGCTCATGCTCGTCGCGCTGTCAACCGCCTCCGTTGTCGCGCTGACCGGCTGCTCCCGCGGGGACGGCACCACTCTGAGCGGCACGACGGTCGCGACGTTCACCGAGCCGGTGTCGATCACCAATTGTGATCGGCCGACATCCTTCGACGCCCCGCCCCGACGGATCGTGACGATGAACGATCACGTCACCGAAACATTGATCCAGATGGGGGTGGGCGATCGGATCGTCGGCATGGGCTATGGGGAGAAAGACAACCCGCTACCCGAGGTCGCAGAACAGTTCAACGCAATTCCGTCGTTGGCTGCGGAATACCCGTCCTTTGAACAAATCCGCGACCTCGCTCCGGACCTTGTTGTGGGCGGTATGCGCAGCGCGTTCGACGACAAGAACGGCCTGGGCCGAGATCGACTCGAAGAGAACGGTATTCAGACCTTCCTGTTTTCCGAATATTGCACCGCAGGTTTCTCCGACATCGGCGTGCTGCGCACCGACTTCACCCAGCTCGGCGACATCCTCGGCGTACCGGATGCCGCAGACAAGCTGACGACGTCGATCACCGATCGACTCGATGCGGTCAGCGAACGCCTTGATGCCGCTGGCGTAGAACCCACGCGAACGTTCTTCTACGACTCCGGCGAAGACCAGCCCCTCACTGTAGGTGGCGTCGGAATCGGGAACCTCATCGGTGATTACGCTCGCGCACAGAACATCACCCCCGAAGGGCCGAAGCCGTACTTCACCACCAGTTGGGAAGTGATCGGCGAACGCGCCCCGGAGGCCATCGTCGTTCTCGACTACGGCGACACCAACGCCGACGACAAGATCGCCTACCTCAAAAACCAACCGATCATGGCCACCACTCCCGCGATCCGCAACAACCGGATAGTCGTCGTGCCACTCGACGACTTCTTCGAAAGCTCCCGCCTGGCAACGTCAGTGGAAACCATCGCTCGCGGGCTGCACCGCGACGCGTTCAACACCGCCGGATAACGCCGATGAGTGTCACAACCTCCGCCACCGGTACACGCGCAGATACCACCCCTGAGCCAGACACGACTCAGGTCAAGGCCCGAGAACGCCTGCCGCTGTGGGTCATCTTGGCGCCCTTGCTGGGCGGGTTGGCATTGGCCGTCGCTGGCGCGGTATCAGTGGGCACGGTCAACATCCCCTTCGGAGATGTATGGGCCATCATCGTCCACCACGTCACCCCCGGCTCTTTCGAACCTTGGTGGACCGAAGCCCGAGACGCCATCGTCATCGACTCACGGCTGCCCCGGGCGCTGACCGCAGCCGTGGTGGGTGCCGCACTGGCCATCGCGGGCGCAGTCGCACAGGCGGTGACCCGAAACCCCTTGGCCGACCCGTTTCTGCTCGGGGTGTCCTCGGGTGCGGGATTCGGGGTGGTGTTGGTGACTGTACTCGGGGTCGGCGGCGGCGCTCTGGGCGTCTTCACTCTGCCAACCGCGGCGTTCCTGGGCGCCCTGCTCCCGTTGGCGGGTGCCATTGCGATCAGCGTCCGAACCCAGGCGGTGACCGCGATCGTCTTGGTGGGGGTGGCCATGTCGATGGTCTTTTCCGCACTCATCACCTTCACCCTGCTCGTCCTGGGAAACGACCACCAGATCGGGACCGTGATGCGCTGGCTTGCAGGTGGTTTCGGTGACGCAACTTGGACGATGCTCGCCATTCCGGCAGCTGTCCTGTTCATCGTCGGCAGTGGTGTCCTGGCGTGCAGTCGCCAACTCAACCTGCTTCACGTCGGCGACGACGGTGCCGCTGCCCTCGGAATGAATGTGCAGCGATTTCGCATCCTGACCTTGCTCGCCGTGTCGTTGCTGACGGCGGCAGCTGTCGCGGTCTCGGGCACCATCGGGTTCATCGGATTGCTGATACCCCACATCGCCGGCTACTTGGTAGGCCGAAACTCCTCCCGATTGATCCCGGTGGCTGCCGTGTCCGGCGCCGTCGCGCTCGTTGTCGCCGACATCATCGCCCGTGCAGTCAGCAACTCCACCGAGCTACCTGTAGGTGTGGTCACCGGCCTGATCGGTGCCCCGCTGTTTCTGGTGATGCTGTGGCACCGGTAGGGAAAACCCCGGTGAACCGGCTCCGTGCCCACGCGGTGCATGCACGACTGGGCCCGCGGACCGTTCTGCGCGGCGTCGACCTACAGGTCGCCCCGGGGCAGGTACTCGCGCTCGTCGGTCCCAACGGCAGTGGCAAGACAACGCTGCTGCGCACCTGCTACCGAGCACTCAGCGTCCACGCCGGTGTGATCACATTGGGCGACGACGACATCAGCACCCTGCACCGGCGAGATCTCGCCCGCGCCATCGGAGTCGGCGTTCAAGAACCGGCCTCGCTCGGCGGCCTCACAGTCCGCGAATCAGTACAGCTCGGCCGCACCCCACACCGGCGGTGGCACCAAGCCTTCGACGCCCAGGACCGCGCAGTGGTCACCGAGGTCCTGAGCAAGGTGGGCCTCACCGAACTGGCGGATCGGGACCTCCTCGAACTCTCCGGCGGTGAAAGACAGAGGGTTTCCATCGCCCGGGCGCTGGCCCAACAACCGCGGGTGTTGCTCCTCGACGAACCGACCAATCACCTCGACCTTCGTCACCAACTCACCATTCTGGGGCTCCTGCGAGAACTCGCCGAGCAAGGAACCGCAATCTTGGTCACCTTGCACGACCTGAGCATGGCGACGACCTACAGCGACCAGATGGCAGTCCTGGACGATGGTCTGCTGGTCGCGGTCGGCACCCCGGAGACCGTCTTGCAGCCCGACCTGCTCGCGGCGGTCTTCGGTGTCAACGCACACGTCATCACGGAAAAGCAGGGTCGACGAACCCTCGATATTCGCGGACTCGCCAACGCCTGACATTCCACCGCCGCAGAGAAAAGCATGTTCTTTGGATTTCGCCATCGGGAAGTGCCATGTGCGAACTCGAGAACTCGCAGGGCGCCCCCGCCTTCGCCCGGGTCGGCGGCGGTGGACGTTCTCTGGGACGATCGTCGTTGTCGATGTCAGTTGGTCCCGACCAGAACAGCACCACCCACGCCGGCGGCGGTGTTCGCGGGCGTCACCGAATAGTCCGGTAAGACAACCGTGTCGAGCTGTTTGACGTACTGCGTCGCGAAGCCGGGGTACATGGTGGCGTTGAAGCCGTCTTCGGTGAGGTACCAGCTCGAGCAGCCCGAGTTCCACGTGGTCTTGGTCAACCGTCGCTGCAGGTCCTCGTTGTACTGCGCCTGCACGTCCGCGCGCACGTCGAGGACGAAGTTCTGGTTCACTGCGGTGGCGATGGCATCGACGATGTAATCGATCTGCGCTTCCATGTACACCAGCGCTGAGCTGTGGCCCGGGCCAGAGTTCGGACCGAAGGTGAAGTACATGTTCGGATATCCCGAGACGGCAACGGACTTGTAGGCGTAAGCGCCTTTGCTCCATTCCTGCGCGAGGACTCGGCCGCCGCGGCCGGTGATCGGAATCGGTGTGCCCGCCTTGGATACGTCGAACCCCGTCGCGAAAACGATGGCGTCGAACTGGTGCTCGATCCCCTCGACCGTGCGAATCCCCTTCGGAGACATACTGGCTATCGGCCAGGTCACCAGAGTGCAGTTGTCCTTCTGCAAGGCCGGGTAGTACTGACTGGTCATCAGCAACCGCTTGCATCCGGCCCGGAACTCGGGTGTGAGCTGACGGCGCATCCACGGATCGCGCACCTGAGCGCGCAGGTGCAGCTTGGACACCCCTTCCACCACGCGGGTCAGCGGCGACTTCCACACCACGCCCAAGGCGACGGATTCGTGGCCCCAGAACCAGGCTTTGCGGGCCAGCGACTGCGTGAACGGCAGACGCCGATACACCTCGCGGGTCAGCGGCCGTGTGCTCAGGTTGGTGCGCGGGAGAACCCACCCGGGCGTGCGTTGAAAGACCTTCACCGAATCCGCCACACGCACCAGCTCCGGCACGATTTGTACGCCGCTCGCCCCAGTGCCCACGACGGCAACCTTTTTGCCCGCGAAATCGTAGTCATGATTCCATCGGGCGCTGTGGATCTTCTCGCCCTCGTAAGATTCGATACCACGGATCTTCGGGAGGCTCACGTTGGCAAGGGGACCCGACGCCATGACGACGGCTCGAGCGAAGACCGGGTCGCGGTCGTCGACGGTGACTTCCCACAGCGACGAGTCCTCGTCCCAGGTCACATCGGCAACGTTGTGTTCGAACCGGAAATACTGACCCAGCTCGAACTTCTCGATCATCGAATCGACGTAGGCGAGGATCTCTTCGCTGCCCGAGTAGGTGTGCGACCAGTCCGGATTTGGCGCAAAGCTGTACGAGTACAGCCGCGATGGGATGTCGCACGCTGCACCGGGATAGGTGTTGTCGCGCCACGTCCCCCCTGGGCGCGTGCCACGCTCGAGGATGGCGATGTCTGCGATGCCGCGCTGCTTCAGCCTGATTGCCGCACCAACGCCGGCGAACCCGCCGCCGATGACGGCGACGGACAACACCTCGCGGCCGCTCATGCGACGGGCTCGTAGGTCAGTTCCTTCGACCAGGTGGGCTGGGCGCGGAGCAGGCGTTTGGGGTATTTGGCGGTCAGGGTGACCATCGAATCGGCTAGGTAGTGGTACGGGTGGTCGCGGTTGATCACCACTGATCCATGCCAGCTGATGAAGCGGTACATGGGAAGGCGATTGGGGAACGGGGTGCGCTCACCGACCTTCCTGAACCGCTTCATTGCGGTGTAGAGACGCTCCTCATCAACACCCATCGCAACGATGTTGTCGCGCATCTTGTTCAAGAGCGGTATGTAGCGCAGGGTGCCGATGATCAGCGACGGGTGCATCCAGGCGCCGACGGTCTCGACGATGATCTTACGCATCTTCGCATGACCGAGAAGCTCGATGACCTCGAAATCCACTGCGAGATGCCGGGACTCATCGGCGTTGATGCGCTTGAACACCTCTTGGCAGACCGGGTCGTCGATCTCGTCGACGATGAACTTCACCAGCGCACCGTCGAGGGCCACCTCGAGCATGGGAATGACGGTGCCGAGCACGGCCAGTGGGGTTTGGTCGGAGTACTTGTCCAGCCAGTCGATGATGAGTTTGACGTTGACGTTCGGCTGAGGGATCTCGTCGTTTTCGAGCATTCCCCACCGGCGCATCAGCGCTAGTTCGGCGTTGGCGTGCTTTTGTTCCTCGGCATGGAAGTGGCGGTAGATGTCTCGGAGGGTCTCGGTCGGGGCCTTGCGCGCCATCGCTGCGAATCCGCGGGCACCGACATTCTCGATCCACATCAGATCCGACATGAATGGCTTGAGTTTGGCGTGCAACTCGGGGCTGATCAACTCCGCCCCCGGTGCGTCCCAGTCGATGTCGGCGAGGGCCCATTGCCGGTCCTTGATCTTGTCCAGCATGGCATCGAAATCGAAGTTCTGTGTCATCGTCACTTTCCTGTCGTTGAA
The DNA here is from genome assembly GCF_003217475.1 of Williamsia limnetica. Classification (GTDB taxonomy): domain Bacteria; phylum Actinomycetota; class Actinomycetes; order Mycobacteriales; family Mycobacteriaceae; genus Williamsia; species Williamsia limnetica. The sequence goes on from NZ_QJSP01000010.1 coordinate 167,951, forward strand.
GCAGATTGGAGCTGACTGTGCGGCGCGGGCTCGTCCGGCATCAGTCGATTGAGCAGCCCGGCACCGCGGGCATAGAGTGCTGGGGTGAGTCGCTTGGCCAGCCAGATCGCTTTGGCATCAAGCTGCGGAACGACGTAGAGGCGGCCTTTGTCGAAGGCGTCGAGCGTGCCGACGGCGACGCGTTCGGGCGAGAACCCGGTCCACCGCATCAGGTTCTGCGCGAGCTGGGACGACTTGGCGGCGATACGACCATCCACCGCGACGTTGGTCTTGACGAACGTCGGGCACAGTACGCTCACGCGCACACCGGTTCCCGACAACTCCGCCGCCAACGTTTCCGAGAGGGACATGACACCGGCCTTGCCGACGTTGTAAGGGCCCATGGTCGGCGCAGCAGCGAACCCCGCGGCAGAGGCGACGTTGATGACGCCCCCGCGCCCGGCCGCGAGCAGTTGTGGAACAAACGTTTCACAACCGTGAATGACTCCCCACAAATTGATGCCCAAGGCCCAGTTCCAGTTGTCGAAACCGATGCTGCCCACCGGCTGCCCGCCTATCCCGACGCCGGCGTTGTTGATCACCACCGTTGGGGCACCACCGAATTCGAGTTCGGCGAACAAGGCGAGATCCTCCACCTGCGATCGATCGGCAACGTCGCACTGCACCGCGTAGCCACGGACCGCAAGAAGGCGAACGGTTTCCTGCGCCCGTTCAAGTGAGATGTCGGCGCACACAACGCGGCCTCCTCGCCGGGCGAGCTCGATGGCAAACGCGCGGCCGATACCGCTTCCCGCGCCCGTCACCACGGCATCGGCGCCGTACGACGGCGGCGGGGTCGATCGGAATCCGAACATGACTTCTCGATTTCTGTTAGAGGACTGAATGGCCGGAAGGGATTGCGGTGAGACCGAGTTCGGTGCGGATGAACTGCGCCGCCCGCCGCAACGCGGGCGCCGCCTCCGGAGATACGCGATCAAGCGCCTGGAAGACGTGCATCTGGTCGGGCCAGATCTCGAGCGTGCATGTACCCGCGTTGGCTTCGACGAGGTCACGCAGATACTCGGCGTCCGCGACCAGCATCTCGGCGCCGCCCGCCTGCACCAGGAAGGGCGGCAGCACCGTTCCGGCGTCCACCGCCAGTCGCAGGCGCGGGATACTCGGTTCCTGTCCGGATGTGTAAAGCGTGGTGAGGGCCCGCGCGCCGGCAGCGGAGATCATTGGATCGCGCCGCACGCGCTCGCGGCCCTCGGCCAAATCGAACGTCAAGTCGATCAAGGGAGAAAACAGCACCACGGCAGCAGGCTGAGGGACCGAGCGCCGGGCGTTGTCGATGACCAGGTCCAGCGCGAGGTGCCCGCCCGCGGAGTCCCCCGCGACGACGATATTGCCGGGGTCGTAGCCGCGCTCCAGCAGCCATCGATACGCCCGCTCGATGTCGTCTGCGGCAGACGGAAACGGATGCTCGGGTGCGAGTCGGTACTCGACCACGAACACCGGCAGACCCGCTTCACGTGAAAGTCGCGATGCCAGGCCACGGTGCGTGCGCGCCGAACAGATCGCATATGCGCTGCCGTGCAGGTACAGCACCACTCCGGTGGCCTCGCCCGCCACATTCGGCTCCGGGAATCCGGGTTTCGTGGCGTCGACCCACTCACCGACGACACCGTCGTCGCTGACTGCTGTGACCTTTGTTCCGCGCAACCTGCTGCCGCACAAACGCATTGCCACCTCAACGAGTACTCGTGCGACCTGCACGCCACCCTTGTCGTACGGAAGCCGGGACGCGATGGGACGCAGCGTCGACGCCGTCACCCGCGCCGCACCCCGGGAACGTAAGGATCCCCGCAGTGGCACGGAGGTGCCTCTCGATGTCATACCGACAGCATCATCGCAAACCGTGCCATTTGTCAATGGTACGGTCATGCGTGTAACAGACCCGATACGCTCGAATCCCCCCCGGAGCAGCCCCGCCAAGAATGGGACAGTTCCGACGCGTGCACGAAAGGACGCCTCTTGACAATCAGTTCTCCCAGCGCCACGGCCACCAGTGCACGAACTCTTCGCCTGCGAGTCGAGAACGTCATCGAGGAAACCACCGATGCCGTGACCCTCGTCTTCTCCACTCCCGACACCGAGCGCCTGGCGGCGTTCGACTACCGTCCCGGACAATTCGTCACCCTGGAGATTCCGCATGAGAAGGACAGCTCCGTAGCGCGTTGCTACTCGCTGTCGAGCAGCCCAGACTGCGACGATCGGCCGGCGATCTCGGTCAAACGCACGCCGGGCGGTTACGCGTCCAATTGGCTCTGCGACAACGCCGCCGTCGGCATGACCCTGTCCGCCCTGCGGCCTGCGGGCTCTTTCGTGCCGTCTCGGTGGGACAAGCCGCTCGTGCTTGTCGCGGCCGGCAGTGGCATCACGCCGGTGCTGTCCATCCTCAAAACCGCACTGGAAGTCCACCAGGAGACGGTCGTACTGATCTACGCGAACAGGTCGACGGAATCGGTGATGTTCGCGAGCACCCTGGCCGACCTACTGCAGCGCTACCCAACCCGCCTCGAGGTGATCCACTGGCTCGAGTCCGACCACGGCCTGCCGACCGCCACCGGACTGCGCAATCTGGTGACCCCATCGCCCGATTCGGATGCCTATCTTTGTGGCCCCGCGGTATTCATGGATCTCGCTCACAACGCCCTCGTCGCCGCGGGACTCTCCCCGGATGCCATTCATCGAGAGATCTTCACCTCCATCCAGGCCAACCCGTTCCATACCTCGGTCGCCGATTCCCAGCCCGCAGCAGACGTGGGTACACCTGTCACCGCAGAGGTCGAAGGCGCGGACTACACCTTCCGCTGCCCGCCCGACACCGTGCTCCTCGATGCGATGCTCGATCACGGCATCGACGCTCCATTCGTCTGCCGCGAAGGTAATTGCGGCGCATGCGCTTTCACACTCAAGGCCGGCGAAGTCGACATGCGCGTCAACGACACACTTGACGACTACGAAATTGGAAAAGGTGTGCGGTTGGCGTGCCAATCGGTCCCTGTCTCCGACAGCATCGCCATCGTCATCGAATAGCCACCCAGCCCGAGTGTCGATGTCGCCCGGCAGTCAGAGCTCTGCACGGCTTGAACGTCGATCGTGGTCGACATGTGATAGCTCAACCCCCTCATACCGCGCAGACAACGCGTTCCCAGCCGCGATCAGCGGCTTGGTGCTGCGCAACGTCCGCGCCATCACAAACGCACCTTCCAGCGAGCAGACGATCGCGATGATCGCTTCCTCTGCCATGTCCGGCTCCAGACCGCGGCTCTCGAAGTACGCCCGCCCCAGCGTGATCCACTCGCCGAACACTCCCGCGGCCGCAAGCCTCAGCGACTCGTCGGAGTTCGCGACTTCACCCGCGACCGTCGACACCGGACACATGTTGGCGAACCCGGTCCGCTCCGTCACTTCGGCGGCCTGTGTGAACGCAGCCCTGATCCCTGCGCCGAGATCTACCTGGTCGGCCAGCACGGCCGGAATGATCGCCGCGTAAGCGATACCGGCGTTGACCAGCGCCTCACGCGCGATCTGCGCCTTTCCTTCTGGAAAGTGGTGGTAGATCGAACCGATCGGAGAGCCTGAACCCGCCACGATCTGCTTCACACTCAGCGCCGCATAACCGTGAATCCGCATGAGTTCGATCGCCGTGGTCAGAATCGTTTCGCGCGTACCTCTTGCCATCATCGCCTCCTCCGCACCATACTAGAACCAACGCTCTAGAACAAACGCTCTAGTGGTAGGAGGTCCGATGGGTAGGGTCGAACTCGCGGCAGGCACCATCGAATACCGCGAACAAGGTGATCGGGACGGACCACCGGTGGTCCTCACCCACGGACTGCTGATGAACGACCATCAGTGGGATCTGGTACTTCCCCTGCTGCCCGAGGGTTTTCGATACCTGCTGCCCGTGCTACCACTGGGTGGGCATCGGATCCCGATGAAGGTCGGAACCGATCTGACGATGCGCGGGATGGTCGCCCTTCTGTCTGACTTCTTGAGTTCCCTCGAACTGCAGGATGCGACCTTGGTCGTGAGCGATTGGGGCGGGCCGCTGTTCCTGCCGGAACTGTCGAATGGTCAGCGCATCAGTCGGCTGGTGATCTGTCCCGCCGAGGCGTACGGCAACTTCCCTCCAGGCTTTCCCGGCAAGGTCGTCAAGGTGGCGACGTCGCTGCCGGGCGGAATCCTGTTCGCCCTCCACCAGTTTCGCAGCCGCGTTCTTCGCCGGACGCCCTTGGTGCTGGGCCTGATGGCCAAGAAACCGATCTCCGACGACATGATCAGGCAGTGGACCGACCCTGGCATCGCTTCGGCAGGAGTCCGCCGCGACGTACTCGCCTACTGTCGGACGAAGTTCAGCAAGCCGGCGCTCATCGCTGCCACCGAGAAACTCCGCGACTTCACCGGCCCCGCACTGGTGATCTGGGCACCGGAAACCAACGTCATGCGCCGCGAGCACGGCGAGCAGCTGGCGAACCTGATTCCCAAAGGCGAACTTGCCGACATCGACGACGCCTACGTACTGATCATGCTCGACCAACCCCAGCGCACCGCCGAGCTCATCGGCGAGTTCTTGCTATCCACCTGACGCACAGACGCGCCGGAAATACGAGGACGCGCCACCTATTGGTGGCGCGTCCTCGTATTTGTGGAGCGTTTGCGGCGCGAAGGGTCAGGCGAGTGCGGCGTCCGGAACCCGGGTCGCCCGGACGTAGACCTCGTCGCCGTCGTTCAGACCCAACGCGGACGCGTCGCCGCGGGTGATCTGCGCATGGAAGTCCTCGCCCGTGGCGCCGTTCTCCAGTTCGACCCGCACCTCGAAGCCGAGGTAGACCACGCGTTTGACGGTTGCCTTGAGGACACCGGTCTCCGCTGCATTCGGTTCCGCCGAGCCCAGAGCGAGATCAGGTGTCCGACCCACACGAATATCGTGCGGGCGCACCAGAACTCCGTTGAGTTTGGCGACAGAGCCGAGGAAGGACATCACGAACTTGTTGTCCGGGCGATCGTATAGGTCGGCCGGAGAACCGATCTGCTCGATCCGCCCCTTGTTCAGCACCGCGATACGGTCGGCGACGTCGAGCGCCTCCTGCTGATCGTGGGTGACCAGGACGGTGGTCACCTGCACCTCGTCGTGCAGCCGGCGCAGCCACGCCCGCAGGTCTTCACGGACCTTCGCGTCGAGGGCGCCGAAGGGCTCGTCGAGCAGGAGCACCTTGGGATCGACAGCCAGCGCGCGGGCCAGCGCCATGCGCTGACGCTGGCCGCCGGAGAGCTGAGCCGGATACCGGGTTTGGAAACCTGCGAGTCCGACGACCTCGAGGAGCTCGTCGACCTTTGCCTTGACCTCGTCTTTCGGCCGCTTGCGGATCTTGAGACCGAAGGCGACGTTGTCGCGCACCGTCATGTGTTTGAAGGCGGCGTAGTGCTGGAACACGAAGCCGATGTCGCGTCGTTGCGGCGACACTCTGGTCACGTCGTCGCCGTTGATCAGCACCGTGCCCGAGTCCAGCTGGTCGAGGCCGGCGATGGCCCGCAACAGCGTCGACTTCCCCGAACCCGACGGTCCGAGAAGTGCGGTCAGGGAACCGACGGGGATGTCGATCGAGACGTTGTCGAGCGCGGCAAAGTCCCCGTATCGCTTGTTCGCATCAATCACCGAGATGGTCATACCAGTTCACTCTCCTGCGTTTTCGGGGCTGCCGCGTTCGAGGCGGTGACCGCGTCGGTCTCGTTGCTCGCCTTCCGGCGTTCGATCTGGTTGGTGCCGGTGCGCTTTTCGACCAGGGTCATGAGCAGCAACACCACGATGGCGATCATCATGAGCAGAGTCGCGGCCGCATAGGCGCCGTACTCGTTGTAGTCGTCGGTGTACCGCGACGACACCAGCAGCGTGAGGGTTTGCGACACGCCCGGCAGGTTGGACGACACCATGATCACGGCACCGTATTCGCCCAGTGCCCGGGCCACGGTCAGGACAACGCCGTACGACAGGCCCCACCGAATGGCCGGCAGGGTGATCCGCCAAAATGTCTGCCAGCCACTGGCTCCCAATGTCGCGGCGGCCTCTTCTTGCTCGGTTCCGATCTCACGGAGCACGGGTTCGACCTCACGCACCACGAATGGCAGCGTCACGAAGAGGGTCGCCAGCACCATGCCCGGAAGGCCGAAGATGACGGTGAATCCGACACTTTCCAGACCCCCGAACCAACCGCCGTACCCCCACAGCAGGATCAGGGCGACGCCGACCACGATCGGTGACACCGCAAACGGCAGGTCGACGATGGCCTCGACGACGCCCCGTCCACGGAATCGTCCCCGGACGATCGCCAACGCGGTGAATACACCGAACACGACGTTGAGCGGCACCACGATCGCGACGATCAACAGACTCAGTTGCAGCGCCGAGATCGCGGCTGGAGTGGTGATCCACTCCCAGAACTGCACGATGCCGTGTTCGAAAGACCTGTAGAAGATCAGCGCCACCGGCACCACGAGCAGGACGAACAGGTACACCAGCGCGATGGTGCGCAAGGTGAGCCGAGGGAATGCGGACAGTTTCATCGGTTCTGCTCCTCACGCTTGGACGTGCGGCGACCGACGACCCGCAGTACCAGCAACACCACGAATGCGATGAGCAACAGCACCACCGAGATGGCAGCTGCGTCGACGGGCGCGTCGATCTCGATCTGCTGCTGGATGTACTGCGACGCCACCTGGGTGTCGCCGGGGATGTTGCCGCCGATCAGGACGACCGAGCCGAACTCGCCGATCGCCCGGGTGAACGCCAGGCCCGCGCCGGACAGCACAGCGGGGGCCAGCGCGGGAAAGATGATCTTCCACCAGATGACCCAGTTGGTAGCGCCGAGAGAAGCCGCGGCTTCTTCGACCTCTTTGTCGATCTCGATCAGCACGGGCTGCACCTGACGCACCACGAAGGGCAGGGTGACGAACGCGAGCGCAATGACCAGTGCCGGCCGGGTGGCGTTGAGCTCGATGTCGATCGGGCTGTTCGGCCCGTAGAGCGACAGCAGCACCAGGCTGGCGACGATCGTCGGCAACGCGAACGGCAAGTCGATGAGCGAGTTGACGAACCGCTTGCCGGGGAACTCGTCGCGGACGAGAACCCAGGCGATCAGGGTGCCCATCACCACGTTGATCAGAGCCACGATCAGCGACACGAGGACGGTCACCTTCAGCGTGTCGATCGCGTTCTCATCGGTGACCGCGGTCCAGAAACCGCTCCAGCCGTCGTCGAACGCCTCACTGGTGATCGCGGCGAGCGGCAAGAGCACGATGATGCTCAACCACAGCCCGGCGACACCCACGCCGAGCGGTCCCACGCTTCCCCACGTTCGTTTCGCCGGCCCTGAAGGCAACGGCTTGAGCGGTGTAACCGTGGTCGTCATACCTTGCCTCCGGCGTCATAGATCTCTGTGATGGCGCCCGAAGTTCCGAACAGCGCCTTGTCCACCGCGGGCCACCCCTTGAGGTCTTTGCCCTTGTTCTCCTCGGCCGTGCCCTCCCCGAGCACCGCGCCGAGTTCCTTGATCGTCCACAGCTTCGCTATCTCACCGGGGAACAGATCTTTGGTCTCCTCGATGACGGTCTCATCGACCGGCCGAAAGCCCTGCTCAGCCCAGATCCGCTGCGCCGCAGGTGTGAACAGATAGCTGACGAACTCGTTGGCGGCTTCCTTCTCCTTGCTGAGGTTCACCACGGCGACGGGATTCTCGATCTTGAACGTCTCCGGGGGGATGACGTAGTCGACCCGCTGACCCGGCTTCGCGGTCCCATTCTGGTTCTTGAGAAAGATCGCTTCGTTCTCATAGCTGATCAGCACGTCACCCTGTCCCTGCTCGAACGCGGTGGTCGCCTCACGGCCGGACTTGGGTTGGATGCGGGTGTGGTCGCGGACCAGTTCGGCGACGTAATCCAGACCGGCCTGCTCGTCGAGACCACCCTTGCTCTTGGCCGAGAACGGCGCCAGCAGGTTCCACTTCGCTGAGCCCGAGCTACCCGGGTTGGGGGTCACCACCTGTATGCCCGGCTTGAGCAGGTCATCCCAGGTGCGGATGTTGAGCGGGTTGCCCTCGCGAACGACCAGAGCGACGACGGATCCGAACGGCGTACTGCCGTTGGGGTACTGCTCGGCCCAGTCCTTGTCCACCACACCTGCTTTCACCAGGCGGGTGACATCCGGGGCGACCGAGAAGTTGACGACGTCGGCGGGAACTCGGCGTGCGACCTTGCGCGACTGGTCACCGGACGCGCCATAGGACGCCGCGAAGCCGATGTCTCCACCTTGTTCGGTATCGCGGAACGCCGGAATGATCTCGTCATAGCCGATCTTCGGCACCGCGTAGGCATACAGGTTCAGGTGCTTGGACCCGCTGGAGATGTCCTGGCCACCCGGTTCATCGGTGGAACCGCCGCCACAACCGGACAGCACCAGCGCAGAGACAGCGAGCACGATGATCGACGCAGCAGCGGATCTCCCTGGTCGACTCCGCCCTCGCTTTCGCGGCGCAGATCGGGATGATCGAAAAAGCACGGTTGTGTCCCCTATTTTTGTTCAGGTCAGAGTCAGTTGTGTTCAGGTCAGAGCCTTGAATGCCGATCGGCGGCAGGACGAAGCCGCAGACATGTCGATCAGCGACACAGAACGTCGAACACGCAGCGATAGTCGACCGCGAACAGCGCCAGGGTGTGGCGCACGCGGTAACCGCTGGGTGCTGACATAGGCCGAACAGTAGCAGCTGAAAACGGGGTCAGAAGCGCGTGAGTGAGGTCTTGCTCACACGGCATTCAGCGCAGCAACAACCAGGCCACGACGACGAGAACGATCAGGCCGATCAGGGCCATTGTCACCTTCGAGCGGGGCATCACTGTTCTCCGGTTTCGACGTCGGTCGACTCGCGGCGATCGAACAGCCGAAACGAGCCATCTACCAGGAGGTTCATCAAATAGGACAGGCCGATCGCAAGCGGTACGACGATGGCGGCGGACACCAAGATCTGGGGAACAAAGGACAGCGAGGTCAACCATTCCTCGACGCCGTCCCACCAGCGGGTCACTTCATCCACTCCGTCACCCTACCGTCTCGACTTTTGTTCACCGTGATTCAAAATGCGGCACCGCGCTGACCTGGCCACCGATTCACCGAGAAGATGACTTGGACGAGAATTGTCGCATCGGTGGCAGCAGGCACCCCACGACAGCATGATAGATCCATGACAACCACATCTGAGGGCAGTAGCAGCGCTGACCTCACCGCGCCTGGACCGAGAACAGCGTCCCACGGCGGCAACTCCCCACTGAACACCCCGTCGCCGGCCTCGGCTCCCCCGGTGCCCCAGAACGCGTTCCCACCCATCGGCGACTACGCATTTCTGTCCGACTGTGAGTGCAACTGCCTGATCGCGCGCAATGGTTCGGTCGAGTGGATGTGTGTTCCCCGCCCCGATTCGCCCAGTGTCTTCGGGGCAGTGCTCGACCGCAGTGCCGGTCACTTCAAGCTGGCCCCATATGGCGTCAACGTTCCAGTCGACCGCCGCTACCTGCCCGGCAGCCTGATGGTGGAGACCACGTGGCAGACCGACACCGGATGGTTGATCGTGCGGGATGCGCTGGTGATGGGTCCCTGGCACGACAACGAGGCGCGCTCACGGACCCATCGCCGCACGCCGACGGACTGGGATGCCAAACACATCCTGCTCCGGACCGTACGTTGTGTGAACGGCACCGTCGAACTGGCACTGAGTTGTGAGCCTGCATTCGACTACCACCGCGGTGGTACCAAATGGGAGTACTCGGGCCCGGCGTACGGCGAGGCGATCGCAACAGCGACCGGGGTGGACGGCGACGCCCGGTCGCTGCGGTTGACCACCAGCCTCAAGCTTGGTCTCGAGGGCCGGGAAGCGCGGGCACGCACCCGAATGGTGGAGGGCGACAACGAGTTCGTCGCGATGAGTTGGGGCAGCCCGGCGGCCCCGCAGGATTGGGCCGAAGCGGCGCAGATGATGTGGGAGACCTCCGAGTCGTGGCGTCAGTGGATCAACGTGGGCCGCTTCCCTGACCACCCGTGGCGCAACTATCTGCAGCGCAGCGCTCTCACCCTGAAAGGCCTCACCTACTCCCCGACCGGCGCACTCCTGGCCGCCGCCACCACGTCGTTGCCGGAAACACCCCAGGGCGAACGTAATTGGGACTACCGGTATGCCTGGGTGCGCGACTCGACCTTCGCTCTATGGGGCCTGTACACCCTCGGACTGGACCGCGAGGCCAGCGACTTCTTCTCCTTCATCGCCGACGTCTCGGGAGCGACGAACGGCGAACACCATCCACTGCAGGTCATGTACGGCGTGGGAGGCGAGCGCACCCTGGAGGAGTCGGAACTGCACCACCTGTCCGGCTACGACGGAGCGCGACCGGTACGGATCGGCAACGGCGCGTACGACCAGAAACAACACGACATCTGGGGCACCATGCTCGACTCGGTGTACCTCAACACCAAGGCCACCGAGACTGTGTCGGAGACCTTGTGGCCCGTCCTCAAGGCCCAGGTCGAAGAGGCGATCAAGCACTGGCGCCAGCCCGACCGCGGAATCTGGGAGGTACGGGGCGAGCCGCAGCACTTCACCTCGTCGAAGGTCATGTGCTGGATTGCGCTGGATCGGGGCGCCAAGCTCGCCGCCATCCACGGCGAGAAGTCATACGTCATGCAGTGGACCGAGATCGCTGAGGAGATCAAGGCCGACATCCTCGAGTTCGGTGTCAACGACCGGGGCGTGTTCACCCAGCGCTATGGCAGCGACGCCCTCGACGCGTCGCTGTTGCTTGTGCCTCTACTCCGGTTCCTCCCGGCCGAGGACCCGCGGGTGCGCAACACGGTGCTCGCCATCGCCGACGAACTCTCTGAGGACGGGCTCGTCCTGCGATACCGGGTCGAAGAGACCGACGACGGGCTCTCGGGCGAAGAGGGCACGTTCACGATCTGCTCGTTCTGGCTGGTCTCTGCCCTGGTCGAGATCGGCGAACTGCCGCGCGCGAAGGTGCTCTGCGAACGTCTGTTGTCGTTCGCCAGCCCCCTCAAGCTCTACGCAGAAGAGATCGAACCGCACACCGGTCGACAGCTGGGCAACTTTCCGCAGGCGTTCACGCACCTGGCTTTGATCAACGCTGTCATGCACGTCATCCGCGCCGAAGAAGCTCAGGGCCACAGCACGTTCATCCCCGCGAACTGACCCGATCTTGGTGGGTTCTGGCGACCATTTCCGCAGGTCAGCGTCGCCAAAATCCACCAAGATCGGAGCATGCGGTCACACCAGGGGCGGATTGAGCTGGGCGAACGCTGCTTGGCGTCGGTAGGGAAAATACGGATACGGGGCGTCTGCGGCGCTCACGACATCGAGACGGGCGATCTGCTCGGGGGCGAGTTCCCAGCCCACGGCTCCCAGATTGTCCCGCAGTTGATGCTCGTCGCGCGCCCCGATGATCACCGACGACACCGTCGGCCTACGCAACAGCCAGTTCAGGGCGACCTGAGGGATAGTGCGGCCTGTCTCCTCGGCGATGGCCGCGAGAACGTCGACCACCGAGAACAGAACGTCGTCGTCCACCGGCGGTCCGGCAGCGGCCGTGGTGTGGAGTCGGCTACCTTCTGGAATCGGTTGTCCGCGTCGGATCTTCCCGGTCAGCCGTCCCCACCCGAGGGGACTCCAGACGAGTGCTCCCACACCTTCCTCGGCGGCGAGCGGCATCAGCTCCCACTCATAATCTCGGCCGATCAGTGAGTAATACACCTGATGCGCCACGTAACGCGAGAACCGTTGTCGTTCGGCAATTGCGAGCGATTTCATCAGTTGCCAACCCGAAAAGTTCGACACACCCGTGTATCGAATCTTGCCTTGTCGCTGCAGCAGATCCAGCGTGCCGAGCACCTCGTCGATCGGCGTCCGGGCATCGAAGGCGTGTAACTGGAACAAGTCGATACGATCGGTCCGAAGCCGACGCAGCGCGAGTTCGACAGCCCGGATCAGGCGCGATCGTGACGATCCCGCATCGAAGGGGCCGTCGCCGGTCGGCAGGCTTGCCTTCGTCGAGATGAGCACGTCATCCCGGCGGCCTTCGAGGGCCGCGCCGAGAACTTCCTCCGACGCTCCCGCCGAGTACACATCCGCGGTGTCGAAAAGGGTGATCCCGGCATCCATACAGAGGCCGACGATAGTTTTGGCCTGTTCGACCCCGGTGTCACCCCAGGCGCCGAAGAGTTCACCCGCCCCGCCGAATGTGCCTGCGCCAAAACTCAATTCGGACACGACAAGACCCGACTGGCCTACCCGACGATACTCCATCACAACTCCTTTAATGGGACATGTTTCCCGTTAGATGAACGTAGCACGTCAAATGCACTAAAGGAACCATCTTCCCGTTAAACTGGATGAATGACCGAACCCGGAACCTCTCGACCCGGCGGGCGAACCGCCGCCGTCCGAGCATCGGTTCTTCGCGCCGCCGGCGATGTGATGGCCGCATCCGGATTGTCGGGACTCGACCTCACCGACGTCGCCGTTCGGGCCGGTGTCGGGAAAACGACGGTTTATCGGCGGTGGGGGTCAGCGGCGAACCTGGTCACAGACTTGCTGTCGGAGATGGCCGCCGAGTCCTCGCCCCGCTCGGACACCGGTTCGTTGTCAGGCGATCTGCACGCCAACGCAGCGCTGGTTTACAGAACCTTGTCAGACGAACGCCAGGGACCGCTGTTCAAGGCGATGATCGCCGCAGCAACGTGCGACCGCGTCACCGCTTCGGCGTTGGAGCACTTCTACGACACCCGAGTGGCGGAATGGGCGCCATGTGTCACCGACGCCATCTCTCGTGGCGATGCCCCTGAGGGAACGAACTCGGAGTCGGCCATCCGACAGGTCTCGGCACCTCTCTACTACCAGTTTCTCACCACGACAAAAAGACTCACCCCAGCCGATGCGGAACGAGCAGCGGACGCCGCTTTGGCCGCGATCGCCGCGGGCCTCTTCCGAAACTAGTTCAAGCCGAGCTACTTTCGGCACGCTCAGCGGTGATATCGGCACGGTCGGCGGCGATATCGGCACGGTCGGCGGCGATTTGCGGCCCGCCCCGCTGCGGGATCAGGTGGGGAGCAAACCGCGGCGGCGCAGGAGAGGATCGATCTCGGCGGGACGACCCAGCAGTTCTTGGTGCGCGATGATCGGGTCGACGCTGTCGCCGCGGGACAAGGTGGTCTCGGCGAATCGCTGACCCAGTTCGGCCGACAGTCCGCCGCCGGACAAGAACCACTGCTCGGTTTCCGCGTCGAGGACCTCGGACCAGATGTACGAGTAGTACCCGGCCGAATAACCGCCCCCGAAGATGTGATTGAAGTACGCGCTCCGGTATCGCGGCGGGATCAGATCGGCCGAGGCTCCCGCCTTCGTCAGCGCGGCTTTCTCGAACGCCTCCACGTCGCTGATGTCGTCGGAGACCGTGACCCGGTGCCACGCCATGTCCAGGATCGCCGCCGCCAGGTATTCGATGGTGCCGTGCGCGGACTCCACATCGGCGTTCGCCCGGGCGGCGTCGGCCAATTCTTGAGGGATCGGCGCACCGGTCTGGTGGTGTTTGGCATACTGCTGCAACACCTTCGGGTGCAGCGCCCACATCTCATTCACCTGCGACGGGAACTCGACGAAGTCACGCGGCACCGAGGTTCCCGATTGCGATGGGTAGCGCACGGTGGACAAGAGCCCGTGCAGCGCATGGCCGAACTCGTGGAACAGCGTGGTCAGCTGGTCCACCGTGAGCAAACAGGGTTGCCCTGGTTCGGGTTTCGTCAGATTGAGGACGTTGACGATGACCGGTCGGGTCTTCAGAAGCAGCGATTGGTCGATGAAATTGTTCATCCATGCCCCGCCCCGCTTACTGGGCCTGGCGAAGAAGTCGCCGAGGAACAGACCGATGGACGCATTCGACCGATCGAAGACCTCCCACACACGAACATCCGGGTGATAGGTCGGCAAACCCGACCGCTCGATGAACCGGAGTCCGTAGAGCTGACCGGCGGCGAAGAACACCCCCTGGTTGAGCACCGCATCGAGTTCGAGATAGTCGGAGAACCCGCCGAGCGGTACCGCAGACCGCTGCTGCTCGTCCTTGGCCAGCCAGTAGGTGAGATCAGAGGGGCCGATGTCCGTACCGACGTCCTGAGCCAGCCGGGTGAGCTCGCGGCCACCGGCTCGCATCGCCGACGACATGAGGTCGGTCAACAGATCTTCGACTGCTTCCGGGCTCGGCGCGGTCTCCTCGGCGATCACGAACTCGGCGTGATCGCGGTAGCCGAGCAGCCGGGCACGCTCGGCGCGAAGCCTGACGATCTCGAGAACCATGTCGCGGGTGTCGTTCGGTCCGCCTCGCGCGCACCGATTCACCGACGCCTCGAACACCCGCCGCCGCGTGTCCGCGTCGTCGAGGGCCGCGACGGTGGACTGGCTCGACGGCAGCTCGATGGCCAACAGATACCCGGTGTCGTGGCCGGCCTCGGACGCCGACCGGCGCGCGGCGGCGATCTGTCCGGAAGAGAGCCCGGCGAGCTTGTCCACGTCGTCGACCAGGACCGCCGACTCGTTGCTCTCGTCGAGGATCCGCTGTCCGAACGCGGTGGTGAGCGTGGCCAGCCGCTCGGAAATCTCCCGCATCCGCACCTGCTCCGCGGGATCGAGGCCCGCGCCCGCACGGATCGATCCTCGGTACCGTTTCTCCAGCAAGCGCAGGGACGGCTCGTCGAGGTCGAGCGATTCCCGGTTCTCGAACAAGGTCTGGATCCGGGCGAACAACCCCGCATGCAGCGCAATGGTGTTGCCGTGAGCCGTCAGCTTCGGCGCGAGCTCCGTGGAGATCGCGTTGCGCTTCGGGTTGGTGTCCGAGCCGCTGAGGTTGAAGAAGGTGCCTGCTGCCCGGGCGAGCAACTGCCCACTGGCCTCGAGCGCCTCGATGGTGTTCGCGAACGTGGGGTGCGCCTTGTCCCCCGCGATCTTCTCGATCTCGTTCAGGTGCGCGGCCATCGCCTCGTCGAACGCGGGGACGAAATCATCGTCGCTGATCGACGGGAAATCGGGCAGGCCGTGCAGGTGCGGGCTCGGGGCGAGAACCGGGTTCGAAGACATGGCCTCGATCCTAGTTGCGCTACTTGCCCTTCGGCTTGTCGCTTGCAGCATCGGACGACAGCGCTGCGACGAAGGCCTCCTGCGGGACCTCGACGCGACCGATGGTCTTCATCCGCTTCTTGCCCTCCTTCTGCTTCTCGAGCAGTTTGCGCTTACGGCTGATGTCGCCGCCATAGCACTTGGCGAGAACGTCCTTGCGGATCGCGCGGATGTTCTCGCGGGCGATGATCTTCGATCCGATGGCGGCCTGGATCGGTACCTCGAACTGCTGACGCGGAATCAGTTCTTTGAGCTTGGTCGTCATCTTGTTGGCATAGCCGGCCGCGCCGTCCTTGTGGACGATGGCGCTGAAAGCGTCCACCGCTTCGCCCTGAAGCAAGATGTCGACCTTGACCAGACTCGAGATCTGTTCGCCGGCCTCCTCGTAGTCGAGGCTGGCGTACCCGCGGGTGCGCGACTTCAGGGAGTCGAAGAAGTCGAAGATGATCTCGGCCATCGGCAGCGTGTATCGCAGTTCCACGCGCGTCTCCGAAAGGTAGTCCATACCTCCGAGCTCGCCGCGGCGGGATTGGCACAGCTCCATGATGGAGCCGACGAACTCGCTGGGCGCGATGACGGTGGTCTTCACGATGGGCTCGTAGATGTTGCGGGCCTTGCCCTCCGGCCAGTCGGACGGGTTGGTGACGACGTGCTCGGTACCGTCTTCCATCTCCACCCGGTACACGACGTTCGGCGCAGTCGAGATCAGGTTGAGCCCGAACTCGCGCTCGAGCCGTTCCCGGCTGATCTCCATGTGCAACAGGCCGAGGAAGCCGCAGCGGAAGCCGAATCCCAGTGCGACGGACGTCTCCGGCTCGTACGCCAGCGCGGCATCGTTGAGCTGAAGTTTGTCCAGCGCCTCACGCAGCACCGGATAGTCGGAGCCATCCACCGGGTACAGGCCCGAGTAGACCATCGGACGCGGTTCGCGGTAGCCGGTCAACGGTTCGGTGGCGCCATTCTTGGCCAAGGTGATGGTGTCACCGACCTTGGACTGACGGACGTCTTTCACACCGGTGATGAGGTATCCGACCTCTCCGACCCCGAGACCCTTCGAGGGCTTGGGATCGGGCGAGACGATGCCGACCTCGAGCAGCTCGTGCGTCGTCCCGGTCGACATCATCTTGATCTTCTCGCGCGGGACGATCTTGCCGTCGACGACGCGGACGTAGGTCACGACGCCGCGGTACGTGTCGTAGACGGAGTCGAAGATCATCGCGCGGGCCGGGGCATCGGACTCGCCGACCGGTGGCGGGATGAGCCGAACCACCTCGTCGAGCAGTTCGGTGACACCCACACCGGTCTTACCCGAGACCCGCAGGACATCGTCGGCATCGCAACCGATGATGTGGGCGATCTCCGCGGCGTACCGGTCTGGATCGGCGGCAGGCAGGTCGATCTTGTTGAGCACCGGGATGATGGTGAGGTCTTTGTCGAGCGCGAGGTAGAGGTTCGCCAGGGTCTGGGCCTCGATCCCCTGAGCAGCGTCGACCAGCAGCACGGCACCCTCGCAGGCCTCGAGCGCACGCGACACCTCGTAGGTGAAGTCGACGTGACCGGGGGTGTCGATCAGGTGCATCACGTAGTCGGTTCCCGCGACATTCCACGGCAGCCGCACATTCTGGGCCTTGATCGTGATCCCGCGTTCGCGCTCGATGTCCATGCGGTCGAGGTATTGAGCGCGCATGTCTCGACCTTCGACCACCCCGGTGACCTGGAGCATCCGATCAGCCAACGTCGATTTGCCGTGATCGATGTGGGCGATGATGCAGAAGTTCCTGATCTTGGCCGGATCAGTGAACGTGGTATCGGAAAGCCTGGGAATTGAACTCACTCCTCGTGTGGAACGCGTGACCCCCAGTTTCTCATGGCCCGGGCCCGCGACTGCCATTCGGTGCGCCCCGAGAGCGGTTAGCGTGAGTTCATGACCGTCACCGAATGGGACTCCGAAGGCGTGGTCGGGGCGTTGCATCGACCGTCCGGTACCGCCGCGGCGGTGGTTGTCCTGGCCCATGGGGCAGGCAGCAACCACAACGCCGCGATCCTGCGAGCGATCGCGGAGGCCCTGACCGAACGCGGCGTGGCGGTGGCGCGCATCGATCTGCCCTACCGCCAGAAACGACCCAAGGGGCCGCCCAGCCCGTCGGGTGCCGCCGGTGATCGCGCCGGGATCGTCGCCGCGTGCGCGGCCTTCCGCGGCGAGTCCTCCGGACCGCTCGTCGTCGGCGGACACTCCTACGGCGGTAGGCAGGCCTCGATGGCGGTGGCCGAGGAGCCCTCCATCGCGGATGGTCTGCTGCTGACGTCCTATCCGCTGCATCCCCCGGGCAAACCGGACCGCCTGCGTACCGAACACCTGCCGGCTATCAGCCGGCCAACGCTGGTGGTCCACGGGGCCAGTGATCCGTTCGGCTCCACCGACGAGTTGACCGCCGCACTCGGCCTGATCGAGGCGCCGACGAGGCTGATCGACCTGCCCAAGGTCGGCCATGACCTCAAGCCGGACCGTTCCGGGGCGCCCGCACTCACCGCGGACGCCGTCATCGAGTTCTTCGGGGTCGGTGCATAGGCTGTTGCGATGGCCGGAAAATTCACCTCGCTCGCGATGTCCCTGGTCCGCCAACACGGTCCACGTCTGCTGAGGGAACTGACGAAGTCGAGCAGTGCGCCGTCCCAGCGGTCTGCTCCATCGGGTAGACCAGCACCATCTCGCAGCGCACCCACCAAGAACCGGGCCCGCCGCATCGACTACTCCCCCGTTCTCGACGGCGCGGCCGATCCGGGCGAGATCGTCTGGACGTGGGTCGAATTCGAGGACGACGCCACCCAGGGCAAGGATCGTCCGGTCCTGGTCGTCGGCCGCGAGGGCGCCGACCTGCTCGGGTTGATGCTCTCGAGCCAGGACCATCACCGCGGCGACACCAATTGGGTCAGCATCGGCACCGGCGACTGGGATCGGATGCGCCGCGAGAGCTTCGTGCGACTCGACCGCGTCCTCGACATCCCGGAGAACGGCATCCGCCGGGAAGGCGCGATCCTGCCGCGCGGCCAGTTCGATAGCGTCGCCGATGTTTTACGACGCAGCTACAACTGGCAGTGAGTTCGCGCGGTCAGGACAGTGGAGCCTGCGTCCACTCGTTGACGAACTCGAGTCCGCTGCGGACGAACAATTGACTGACCGGGCAACGACGCTCGGTCTCGGAGACGAACCGGGCGAATTGCTGCTCTGTTGCATCTGATTCGACGGTGGCTCGCACGGTGACCTTGTCGAAGTTGGCGTTGCCGTCGGCCCCCTGCACCAAGACCGCGGTGTCGAGGTCGCCTTGCACCTCGAACTCGAAGGCACCGAGCGAGATCCCCAGATCTTTCGCCACCAACGACGCCGTCACCTGATTGCAGGAGGTCAGTGCGCCCAGTGCGTAGAACAGGGGGCTCGGTGCCTCGTCTTTGCCGCCGAACGCCGGGTAGGCGTCGGTGTCGAACTCGTGGCCTTTGCCCGAGGTCACCAGATGCTGGGCGACGCCGGTACCGGTGGCCGAGACAACGAACGGAACGACGGATTGTTTTGCTGCAGTGGTCATTACACGACCCTGCCAGACCGGCACCCTTGGGTGCCGCCTTAAAACCAGCCGGATTCCACGCTGGCGCTCAGGCCAGTCGGGTGATTTCGACCTTCACTTCGAGGTCCTTGGCACCGGCGCCGGTGTAGATGCCCTTGAGCGGTGTGACGTCCGAATAGTCGCGGCCGACACCGACCGACACGTGTTGCTCTGAGATCGATACGTCATTCGTCGGGTCATAGCCCCACCAGCCGCCGGTCCAGGCCTCGATCCAGGCATGGCTCTGGCCCTCGACGGTGCGGTTGATCGTCGCCTTGCGATTGGGATGGAGGTAGCCGGAGACGTAGCGGGACGGAACGCCCAGGCTCCGCAACATCACCAGGGACAGGTGGGCATAGTCCTGACAGACGCCCTTCTTCTCTTTCCAGGCCTCAACAGCCGAGGTGTGCACGCCGGTGGTGCCGGGGACGTACTCCATTTCCTGATGGACCCACTGACAGACCGCAAGGACGGCGTCCTGCGGATTCATACCCTTGGTGAGGCGCTTGGCGACCTGCGCCAACTGCCTGCTGTTCGGTACATACCCGGTGTTGCTGAGCACCTCGTCGTATCGATCGAGCACCTCATAGGCGCCCAGGCCCTCCCAGTCGACCTGCTCTTCCTCCGTCGGCATCTCGTCGGGCTCGGTCTCGACCACCGACAACCCGGACACCTCCAGCTCCTCGTGCGGCGCGTGAAGGTCGAATGCGGTGACGGCTGTGCCCCAGTAGTCGGTGTAGCGGTACGACCTGGTCGCCGGGATGGTCTCGACCCGGTTGATGATCACGTTCTGCCGAGTGTCACTGCGCGGCGTGAGCCGGGCCTCGTTGTACGACGAGGTCACTGCCGCGTTGTAGGCGAACCCGGTGGAATGCACAACTCTCAGACGCCAGCTCACAGTTCACTCTCCTCGATGAATCGGTCGACGGAATCGCTCGCCGAGGCATCGGCCCACGCGACGTACGGCGACACGTGGAAGTACTGGGCGGTCACCGCCTCACTGACCTCGCGGCACGTTTCTTGGAGGTCGATCAGCCGGGGTTGCAAGTCGTCCAACAACATTCCTGGTTGCATGAACTCCAACCCGCTACGGGCGCGGCCGAGCAGACGCTGCGCCTCGGCCTGCGCGCCGACCCTGCTCGGACGGTTGTCGAGCTCGAGGAGCTGCTGCTCGGCCAAACTGATCGCGTGAAAGACAGACCGCGGAAAAAGCCTGTCCAACAACATGAACTCGACGACCCTCGTCGCGTCGAGGGCACCGCGATACGTCCTCAGATACGTGTCGTGCGCGCCCGCCGAACGGAGCACGGTGACCCAAGCCGGCGAGCCCGACCGGTCCCCTGCGCGCGACAGCAGCATCCGGATCGTCATGTCCACGCGCTCCACCGAACGACCGAGGAGTAGATAGCGATATCCGTCGTCGTGGCTGAGCGTCGCATCTGCCAGCCCGGCGAACATCGCGGCCCGGTTCTTCACGTACGAGAGAAACTCGTATGGACCCAGTTTCCGGGCCTGCCGCTCGGCGTCTCCGAGACCGTTGTAGGTGGTGTTCAGACATTCCCACATTTCACTCGATGTGACTTCTCTTGCACCACGGGCATTTTCGCGCGCCTGCCCGACGTTGTCCACAATCGAACCGGGTTTGTTCTTCGAGTAGGCGACACGGTCGGTGAGCGACCACGCGTCGAGTTCCTCGTCCTTCGGCGGCAATTCCATCCCGAGTACCTGCAGCACCAGCCGACAGCGACGATCGGGATCGACCGTGGCGTCCTCGAGTAGCTGATGAACCGCGACGTCGAGGATCCTGGCGGTGTCGTCGGCGCGCTCGACATAGCGGCCGATCCAGTAGAGCGATTCTGCGTTACGGGCGAGCATCATCGGCGCACACCACCCTGCTGTTGCTGCTGCTGCTGCTGCTGTTCCTGCTGCTGCGAGGAGGTGTCCGGCCCCTGTTCTGTCGGGGTACTCGGGGCCTGCAGGGCATCACTGCTCACCAGTTCTTCTCCGGAGAGTTCGCGCTCCTCGGCCGATGTCCGGGACGCGAGTACCCAGGTGTCCTTCGATCCACCGCCCTGACTGGAGTTGACCACCAATGACCCCTCCGGCAGGGCGACTCGTGTCAGCCCACCCGGCAGCACCCATACCGATTCGCCGTCGTTGACCGCGAAAGGCCGCAGGTCCACGTGCCGCGGCGCGAGCTTGCCACCGATTTTCGTCGGAACCGTCGACAGCTGCACCACTGGTTGGGCGATCCAGCCGCGCGGATCCAGTCGTACCTTGCGCGCCAACACATTCAGCTCGTCGGCAGTGGCGTCGGGACCGAACACGATGCCGTAGCCGCCCGAACCCTCGACGGGTTTGACGACGAGTTCGTCGATGCGATCGAGAACCTCCTCGCACTCGTCCTCGAGCCAGCAGCGCAGCGTGTCGACGTTGCCGAGGCTCGGCTTCTCTCCCAGGTAGTACTCGATGATCTCGGGCACGTAGGTGTAGGTCAGTTTGTCGTCGCCGACACCGTTGCCCACCGCGCTGGAGATCACGACGTTGCCGGCCCGGGCTGCGTTGAGCAGGCCGGCCACGCCCAGCATGGAGTCAGGGCGGAACTGCATCGGATCGAGGAAGTCGTCGTCGATGCGGCGATAGATGACATCCACGCGCTGCTCACCTTCGGTGGTGCGCATGTACACGACGTTGTCCCGACAGAAGAGATCTCGGCCCTCGACCAACTCGACGCCCATCTGGCGTGCCAGCAGTGAGTGTTCGAAGTAGGCCGAGTTGGCAACACCGGGCGTCAGGACCACGACATTCGGGTCCGCCTCGTTGAAGGCCGCCGAGGCACGGAGCGCCCGCAGCAGGTGTGTGGAGTAGTCGCCGACCGCGCGCACCCGGTGAGAAGCGAACAGGTCGGGGAAGACCCGCGCCATCGTGCGCCGGTTCTCCATCACGTAGGACACCCCGGACGGCGATCGCAGGTTGTCCTCGAGAACCCGGAAGTCGCCGTGTTCGTCGCGGATGAGATCGATTCCGGCCACGTGGATACGTACGCCGTTCGGAGGTTTGATGCCCATCGCCTGACGATGAAAATGCTCGCAGGACGTGATGAGACGTTTCGGAACGACCCCGTCTCGCAGGATCTCCTGCTCGCCGTAGACATCGTCGAGAAACATCTCGAGCGCCTTCACGCGCTGGGTGATGCCCCGTTCGAGCTTGGTCCATTCACCGGCGGAGATGACGCGAGGGACAACGTCGAGCGGGAAGGGACGCTCCTGCCCGGAATGCGAGAAGGTGATGCCCTGATCGATGAACGCGCGACCCAGCGCGTCGACACGGGTTTCCAGATCAGCGCCGTCATAGCCGCCCAGCGACTTGTGAATTCCCTTGTACGGTCCACGGACGTCGGAGTGATCGAACATCTCGTCGTACGCGGCGCCGTAGGGACCGGTGGCGTACCCATTGAAGATTCCCGAGGCCGCGGCCGGCCGGGCGTCGGCCTTGGTGGAGCCTCGTTTCGCCGGCGCCGCACCCCCGTTGCCTTGTGACCCGGCCACCTTGGCAGGTTTCTTCTTGCCCGTTTTCGTCTCGCCGGACACCTTCGCCGCCGTGGCGCGGGTGGCCACGGCGCGCTTTGACCCTGCTGCTGTTGCGGCACTCATGTGACACATGTTGCCGCAAGTGGCTGCTCTCGGCAGTCCCGCGCGCAGGATTGCCTCGGATCACGCTTCTCCGGCACCGGAATTTGGGTCGGCATCGGTCCGGCTGGTAACGTTGTTCGCTGGTGCTGAGTCAACGGCTGAGGTCTGCCTCCGGCTTCGTCTCGCACCGAAACCATTGTCTTTGAAGCTAAGGAAAATACACGCGTGGCTAACATCAAGTCCCAGATCAAGCGGAACAAGACCAACGAAGCTGCAAAGCTGCGTAACCAGTCGACCAAGTCGTCGCTGCGTACCGCGATCCGCTCCTTCCGTGAGGCTGTTTCCGCCGGTGAGAAGGACAAGGCTTCGGAGCTCCTGGTGAGCACCGGCAAGAAGCTCGACAAGGCTGCCAGCAAGGGCGTCATCCACGCGAACCAGGCCGCCAACAAGAAGTCGGCGATGGCCCTCTCGCTCAACAAGCTCTGATCTACCCGCCCGATGACCGGGCACCCATAACTTGACAGCTACCGATCACCCCGGAGACTCCCACGCAGTCGCCCGGGGTGATCGGTGTTTGTCGTGCAACTGCTCCCGGCCTGCTGAAACCGGAGGACCTACGCCTTCCTCCGACTTCGGCCACATCCTCCCGCTCCAGCCGGAGGAACTGACAACAGTCGGAGGAAATGGCAGATCCTCCGACTTCGGGGAACTGGTGTCACCGCCGGCGCGACGGGCGTAGATCGGCGACGGCAGCGACAGCGCGCTGGAGGCTGTAGTCGGCGTCTGCCGCCTGCCCTTTCACCTCACCGTTCAGTGTGGCCACCACGGACATCGCCTTCGCGATCGAGTCCGAATCCCACGCCGACGCCTGCCCCTGAACCTTTTTCACCTTCCACGGCGGCATGCCCAGTTCCGAGGCGGCCGCGTACTGATCCATGCGACCCACACCGCGGACGCGGGCGATGGAGTGCACCGCTTCGGCGAGGGCATCGGCCAGGAGCACGTGCGCGACACCATGATGGTGCGCCCACTGCAGCGACTCCAAGGCACCCGCCCGGTCGCCCGTCACCGCCTTGTCCGCCACTTCGAAGCCGGTGATCTCGGGACGCCCGGAGTAGTACCGCGCGACCGCTGCAACGTCGACCTTGCCGTCTGTGTCCGCGGCGAGCTGACTGCAGGCCGATGCCAGCTCACGCAGATCGGCCCGCACGGAGTCGAGGATCTTTTCGATGACGTCCGGCCCCGCTTTGACGCCGTGGCGGCGCAACTCATTGCGAACGAAATCGGCGCGAGCACTGCCCTTGAGGCTCGCACAATCATGTTCTTCGACACCCGTTTTCCGTAGCGCACCCACCATGGACTTCGCCCGACCACCACCGGAGTGCACGATGATCAGGGTCACGCCTTCGGGCGGTTCCACCGCCACCTCGGCGACGAGCTTGGCAGGCTCCTTACCCGCCTCGGCCGCAGCCTCCAAGACGATGATGCGGTCCTCGGCGAACAGCGAGGGACTGAGCAGCTCTGCCAGCTCGGGTGCCGTGGCGTCACCGGCCCTGAGCCTCGTCACCGGGATGTCTTCCGGATTGGAGACCGTCGCCCGCACCGCGGCGACGATGCCACCTGTCGCACGTTCGGCAAGGAATTCGTCGTCGCCGAGGACCAGATGCACGCTGTTCACAGTCGTCATGGTGCCAGAGACCGGCGACACCGCGCCCCGCACCACGAGCAGGCGCCCCCGCACTCACCACAGCGTCACCGTCGCCAGAGGCAACGCACTGCACTTCTGCGCGACGAACACCATCCACCACAGCTCCGGACCGATGAACCGGACCAACAGGAACGCCACCGGCGGGCAGACGAGGTTGACGGCCGCCGCCGTGGTGCCCAGCACCGTGATGGGCGCGACGACCACCGCCACCGCCAGATTCGCGATCACCGCGACCAGACTGAGCCGGCCACTGAACAGCAAGACCACAGGCGTGGTCACCAATTGCGCCGCGATCGCCACCGCAAGGGCTTCGGCGACACCCCGCGGAACATGATGGCGCCGCAGCCATTCGACGATCACCGGCGCGATGACGATCAGCCCCGCAGTCGCGACGACAGACAGGATGAACCCGGGTTGGACCGCAAACGCCGGCCACACCAGCAACAGGATGATGACTGCCGCACACAGGGCGGGCATTGCCTGGGCCCGTCTGCGAACTATCAGGGCCAACAGCCCCACCGTGCCCATGACCGCCGCCCGGACCACGCTGGGACTCGGCCGCACGAGGATCACGAAGATCACGATCGCGACTCCCGTGAGCGCCACGGCGGTGCGTGGGCCCACCCCCAGTGCCCGCACCGTCAACAACAGCGCACCGATGACGATCGCAAAATTGGCCCCCGACACCGCGGTCAGATGCGACAGGCCTGCGGCCCGAAAGTCCTCCTTCAGGTTCTCGTCGAGTGCCGAGACATCACCGAGCACCAAACCTGGGAGCAGTCCTGATTCCGGGCTTCCGAGGGCACGAGAAGCGAGCTCTCGGAACTGGCTTCGGACATATGTCGCGTACCGCTGGTGCCAGGGTGGTGCCCGGACCTCCGCAGGTGGCCCCGAGGCGGTCAGGGTGGCGACGGTCAGGTCTGGCCTACGCGGCGCGGAGACCTTCACCAGCGCCGAGAGATGATGGCCCGGAGCGAGATCCAGCCATCCGTCGGCAGGCGCGAGGACCGTCGCCGCGACCTTCGACACCTCGCGCCGGCGGACCGAGGTCACGGTCACCGCAACCACCACTCGATCGGTACGCGCGATGGCCCTGGGGTCATCGGTCACCCGCAGCCCGACCGTGACCTTGTCGCCGCGAATGCCATTGTCTGCCAGAGGGTTCAGTTGCAGATGGTGCTGCCGGAGCACCAGGGCCCAGCCGAACCCGGCGAGGATTCCACCGATCCCGATGAGAACAGGGATCCACGAGATCGTCGAACCCCGTTTCAGCAGTGTCACTCCGGTGATGGTCAGCACCGTCGCAAGCAGCGCAACTGCGGCGGTGATGCTCACCGGCGCAAGGATTCCTGTCACCGTGATCAGCCATGCGGCCAGCGCGACCGGGACGAGCCGTACATCGAGGATCGTGGTTCCCGGCGCCACTGCCGCGCTCACACCGTGACCCGGTCCCTGAGTTTCTCCAGCCGCGCGGGACCGATACCGTCCACCTCGGCCAACTGATCCACAGAGGTGAACCGGCCGTTGGCGTTGCGCCAGGCAATGATCGCGGCCGCGGTCACCGGACCCACCCCCGGCAGGGTGTCCAACTCTGCTTCGGCCGCAGTGTTCAGATCGACGCGCGACTGGTCGGCACCGGAGGGCGCGGGTGGGCCTGTCGTGGTTCCGACGCTCGGCGGTGGGACTCCCCCGGCACCGTCGACCGCGACCACGGCGCTGCGCATCTGAGGTCCACCTGCCGGATCGGCGAACCCGACGAGGACCTGATCCCCGTCACGCAACGGCTGGGCCAGATTGAGAGAGAGGATATCGGCTCCCTGCTTCGCACCGCCGGCCTTCTCGAGCGCATCGGCGACCCGGGATTGCGGGGGCAGTTGCACCAGTCCGGGCCTGTGCACAAGCCCCACCACGCTGATCACCAAGTCGTTTGATGCATCCGGGGTTGTAACCACACTCGCCCGCGGACTCGGCGCCGCGCCGGCCGACTCGGGAAAGGCCACCGGCACATCCGTGCTGCTCGTGCCGTCGGCGAAGGCGGTGTAGAGCGCCAGGAGGGTGGCGACGACGCCGACGATCACCAAACCGATCGCTGCGGCGGGCGTCGACCTCCACCGGCGCCGCAGCGGCCCCTCGGTTTCTGCATCGTCGATGCCGAAAGGGTCGTCGTCGGTGTCGTCACTCCATCGTCGTCGCTCTACCAGGTCGCTTCGCTCGACATGGTTGTCCCCCGGGTCGGCGTCGGGCGCGCCCGGGATCGGTCCAGGGCTGTCGTGAAGCCACTGCGCCGATCCCAGCCACGCGGGAACGGAAGGTTCCGGCGTGGACGACTGTGGTGGGCCATACGACTCCGGTTCTGACGCCGCCAACCGGTCCAGGTTGCTACTCATAGCCGAAACCTAGAGAAGTCGACCACCGAAACCGGCCACGGAACGGGGCGTCGGACGACTACCTGTGGACTACGTCCGAACTGTGGACAACGCGGCCGATATCACCTGGGAGTGAGGTCGATCGGATCGAGAGAGGTCGTCAGCGCGATGCCCACCGCTCCGGACCCGACGTGGCGGGACAGGACCGGACCGAGGTCGGATTCGACCAAGGACTCGATGGTGAGTTTGGACCGCAGCGCCTCGGTGATCTCCGCGGCCAGTTCTGGGGCCTCGCAATGCTGCACCCCGAGGGTGACCGGCCGACGCTGCGCGACGTCGACCGCGGTCTCGATCATCTTCGCGATGGCCTTCGACATGGTGCGCTGCTTCTCTTTGAGCACCAGCGAACCATCGACAACCCGCAGGATGGGTTTGATGGCCAACGCGGACGCGAACAGGCGGGTGGTCGCACCGATACGCCCGCTCGAACGCAAGTTCTCGAGTTGCTGGACGCACAGGAGACATTCGGTGGTCGAACCGACCCTGATGGCCGATTCGTAGACGCGGTCCATGTCTGCGCCCGACTCGGCGGTCTGCGCCGCAGCGATCGCAGCGAAACCGACACCGAGGCCGACGGTACGGGAGTCGACGACTCGGATGCGTCCCTGAAACTTCTCCGCGGCCAATCGGGCCGAACCCCACGTGCCGCTGAATCGGCGGGACAGGTGCACGGCCACCACGCCGTCGCCGTCGCTGGCCTCGATGGCCTTCTCGTAGGCGACCTCGAGGTCGGCGGGGGTCACCCCGGAGGTGGTGGTCTGTGGGTCGTTGAAGATCTCCGGACCGATGTCGTCGACGTCCTCGAGCAGGTCGCGGTCGGCGGTCAGGACATGCATGGGCACCTGTTCGATGCGATACCGCTCGCGGATCGCTGCAGGCAGCCGGGCCGAGGAGTCGGTGACGATGACGACGGTCACGACACCACGGTAGACGTCAGGGTCCGCGCGAGGACGTCGTGGACCAGATCGGCGACATCCTGATGGCAACCGAAACCCCAATGGATGCCGTCCGGGTTACCTTCACCGCGGTCGAAGTGTGCCGCCGTCGGCGGCAGCAGATCAATGAGCGGGACCCCGACTCTGTCGGCCCAGGCGGTCATGGCTGCAACGGTTTTCGGTCTGCCCGAATGCACTTTTCCGTAGTACGGGCTGCGGTGGGTGGACGGAAGGCAGGCCACGATCGGCAGGTCCGGGCGGATCGCGACGAGGGCTTCGTGGATCTTCCCCAGGTAGTCGCCGGTCAACGCAGGCGGCAACGCGAGCGGCCACCCGGTGGGCGCCAGCCGCGGTTGCAGCCAGCCGTACCCGGTGCGGATCTGCTGCCGCAGCCACGGCGGCCTGATGTATCGGATCTGTTCCCGCAGGGCGGTGGGCATCGGTGACGGCAGAGAATCCATCCCACCGAACGCAAATACCACCGCTTTGGCCCGCGGGACCGCCGCCCAGATCCGCGGATCTTGGGTGAGGGCCCACCAGACGTCGCGACTGGTCCAGCCGATGCGGCCGAACAATTCGAGTTCGAGCCCCAGTTCGTCGGCGACCAGGGTCGGCCAGATCCTCGGGTCGTCGGCCGGCAGTCCCCCCTTGGGTCCGTAGTAGGCGAGCGAGTCCGACAGCACCAGCAACGAATCGCGTTTGGGTGCGGTCATTGCACGGCAGCGTCCGCGACCTCGGCGGACGCGTTCCACACGTCGAGTCGCCAGGTCGTCTCGTCGTCGGCGCCGTGTCCACTGAGCTGGACCCAGCTCGTGTTGGCCAGTCCCCCGAACACCGGCCAGTGACTGATCGGCAGGCCCAGCAGGCCCGCGGTCATCGCGGCGATCACGCCGCCGTGCGCCACCAGCACCACCGGTGCGTCGGCGTTGTCGCCCCGACCCCAATCACCGAGGTCGGCGACGAGTTCCTCCACCACCGGCACACTGCGGGTGGCCACATCGGTGCGGCTTTCGCCCTCCGGGGGCCGCCAGGTCGCGTCGTCGCGCCAGATTCGCCGGGCACCCGGCATCTGGTCGTCGACCTCGTGATGGGTCAGGCCCTGCCACAACCCGAGGTGGGTCTCACGCAAGCGTTTGTCCGTGCCGACCTCGAGCCCGACCTGTGCGGCCAGAGCTGCCGCGGTGTCGCGGGCGCGGCGCAGATCAGACGAGACGATGAGGCGGGGTTCGCGACCCGCCAGCACCCTCGCCGCGGCCTCGGCCTGCTTGACACCCAACGCCGAGAGGTCGGTGTCGAGTTGCCCCTGCATCCGGCTGGCCGCGTTGTACTCGGTCTGCCCGTGCCGGAGCAGCAGCAGGCGTCGTACGACAGGCGTCATCCGCTCGACGCTGGAGTCGTGGCCGTCTGGACGCAGCGACTCACTCACCAACGTCCTCCCGGTTTTCCGCATCGTCGCTGCCGTCGCCGTAGCTGCTGAGGGGTTTGGACTCGATACCGGGGATGTCGATGACGGGACAGTCTTTCCACAGGCGCTCGAGGGCGTAGAACTCGCGCTCCTGCTCGTGGAGGACGTGGACGACGACGTCGATGTAGTCGAGCAGCGTCCAGCGACCCTCGCGGGTGCCCTCGCGGCGAACCGGTTTGGTGCCGGCCTCTCGCAGCTTCTCTTCGATCTCGTCGACGATGGAGGCGACCTGGCGTTCATTGTCGGCAGACGCGATCACGAAGCAGTCGGTGATGACCAACTGCTCCGATACGTCGATCACGACGACGTTGGTTGCCAACTTCTCGACCGCCGCATGGGCGGCCACGGTGGCGATGGAGACCGCCTCGGGTGACGCTGTCACAAAATGCCTTTCGATTGGTAGAGCTTTCGTTTGCTGATGTACTGCACCACGCCGTCGGGTACCAGGTACCAAACGGGACGACCGCCTTCAGCACGTTTGCGGCAATCTGTCGACGAGATCGCGAGAGCCGGGATCTCCATCAGGTGCAATGTATCGGGGGGTAATTTCTCCAGATGTCGCTCGAGGTGCGCTGCCCCGAGTTCGTAGCCCGGGCGGCTGACCCCGACAAAGCTCGCCAACTCGAACAGTGCTTCCCAGTCCTGCCACGACAGAATCGAGGCCAGCGCGTCGGCGCCGGTGATGAAGAACAGTTGCGCGTCGGGGTTGAGCGCCTTCAGGTCGCGCAATGTGTCGACGGTGTAGGTGTCTCCGTCCCTGTCGAGGTCGACCCGGCTGACCGAGAACCGTGGATTGGATGCCGTCGCGATGACCGTCATGAGATAGCGGTCTTCTGGCGGACTGACACCCGCGTCGGCCTTGAACTTCTGCCACGGACGCCCGGTCGGAACGAAGATGACCTCATCGAGGTCGAATCGGTCTGCGACCTCACTCGCAGCGACGAGGTGACCATTGTGCACGGGGTCGAACGTCCCGCCCATCACACCGATGCGCCGACCACTCGAGACTCGGGATTCGGGTGTGGTGTCGGGCATGAGCAGTGAGTCTACTGATCAGCTCACACCGGCAGCAGGTTGGCGATCACCTTGCCGAGTTGGGTGGCGTTCCGGCACTCGTGCATGTCGATGACCCCGGCGTACGTGGAGGCAACCGAATCGCCCGTATCCCAGTTGCGGGCGGCCTCCGGATTGAGCCAATAAGCGTGCCGGGTGCTGTCGACCATCTCGGTCAGGGCACCGAGTTTCGGATCGTGATAGTTGTTCCGGCCGTCCCCCAGGATCAGCAGTGCTCCGCGCCGGGTGAGCGCGTCCAGGTGGTCGCTCGCAAAACCACTGAACGCATTTCCGTAGTCGGAATGGCCGTCGCGGGTGATCAGACGCGCCTCGCTGAGCATTTCCCGCACCGCGGTGGTGAAGTCCAGGTCAGGGCCGTCGAAGAACTCGGTCACCTCGTCGACGGTGTCGACGAACGCGAACACCCGCACCTTGGAGAACTGCTGACGCAGCGCATAGACAAGTTGGAGCGTGAACTGTGAGAAGCCGGCGACCGATCCGGAGACGTCACACAAGACCACCAGTTCCGGACGGCCAGGGCGAGGCTTGCGACGCACCAGGTCGATAGGCACCCCACCGGTCGACATCGAGGCCCGCAGCGTCTTGCGCACGTCGATCGATCCGCGGTGCGCGCGGCGTCGGCGTACCTCGAGGCGGGCCGCCAGCAACCGTGCCAGCGGCGCGATGGTGCGGCGCACCTCCGCGAGGTCCGCGGCGCCCGCGGACAGGAAGTTGACCCGCTCCGGCAGGTTCGGCACCGCATACTGCGAAACCTGCTCGCGGCCGTTGCGCTGGGCCATCCGCCGCTTGGTCTCACTCTCGATCAGCGAGCGGAATTGACGGACGCGGTCGGCGGCAGCACGCCGGAACACCGGCTCGGTACCGGATCGGTCGTCGTCACCGGAGGATCCGGCCATGGCGGCGGCGATCTGCGCGATGAGGGTCTGGGGATTGATCGTCGACATCGCCTGATAGGTCGAGAACGCCGGGCCACGCGACGAGCGGTAACTCCCGAGCTGCGCAACCGCCATGGCGGCGAACGCGGCGAGTTCGGCCTGTGCTTCTGCGGAATCGTCGGCGAGGAGTTCGGCCAATCTCTCCCGTACAGCTTCGATGTCGACATTCCCGTCGGCATCGAGCGCGAACGCATCGTCCTGATCGCCGCTGCGCTCCCCCATGCCGAGCGGGAACCACAGATCGAACACTGCATCAAAGACCCGGCGATGACCGTTGTCGTGCAGCAACGTACAGGCCATGCCTTCGCGAAAGCTGTTGCGGTCGAGCAGATCCAGTACGGACGTCGCCTGCCCGGCATCGATCAGGTTGGCCGGGCCCACCACGATTCCCCGGCCTCGCAGGTCGTCGACGAACCCGGTCAGCTGGGTGATGAACGGGGAACTCGCGATGGGGGCGTTACCAGTTGGGGTGTTCACGGACCTCAGCCGAGCTTCAGTTCCTTGAGGGCGGTCGCCAGATCGGGGCGGTGTTTGAGGACCACCCCGAGCGTGCGGGCGATGACGCCCTCGTCGATGGTCGACCCGGGCTTTTCTCCGACCCCCAGCGCAAGGAGCGTGTGCGCCCAGTCGATGGTCTCGGCGACCGATGGCTTCTTCCGGATGTCGAGCGTGCGCAGTACCCCGATGATCCGAACCAGTTCCTTGGCCACCGACTCGTCGAGTTCGGGGACCCGGCTGGCGAGGATGTCGCGTTCGCGCGCCGCATCCGGGAAGTCGATGTAGAGGTAGAGGCAGCGGCGTTTGAGTGCCTCGGAGAGCTCGCGCGTCGCGTTGGACGTCAACAGCACGATGGGGCGGCGGTCAGCGACCACGGTGCCCATCTCGGGGATCGTGATCGCGAAGTCGCTGAGTACCTCGAGGAGCAGACCTTCGATGTCGACGTCTGCCTTGTCGACCTCGTCGATGAGCAGCACCGTCGGACCGGGCTGCGAGATCGCTTTCAGCAGTGGCCTCGGGAGCAAGAACTCGTCCGAGAAGATGTCGGCCTTGGTCTCATCCCAACCTCGCTGGCCGGTCGCCTGGATGGCGAGGATCTGCTTGGCGTGGTTCCACTCGTAGAGCGCGCGCGCCTCATCGATGCCCTCGTAGCACTGGAGGCGGACCAGATCCGCGTTGGTGGACTGCGAGATCGCCCGGGCCAGCTCGGTTTTGCCGACACCGGCAGGTCCCTCGACGAGCAGCGGCTTGCCGAGACGGTCCGCCAAGAAGACCGAGGTCGACGTAGCCTCGTCGGCCAGGTAACCAACCCCGGCAAGGGTCTCGCGTACGCCGGGCACGTCGGTGAAACTAGGCTGTACGCCCATTGGTTCTCCTAGAGATTGAAAGATTGACCCTGGACTTCGTCGGTCACACCGGCCGGGTCTGCCCGTTGCCCCACGCGATCCATTTGGTCGATGTCAGCTCTGGCAGACCCATGGGGCCGCGAGCATGCAACTTCTGGGTGGAGATACCGATCTCGGCGCCGAACCCGAACTGCTCCCCGTCGGTGAACGCGGTGGAGGCGTTGACCATGACCGCCGCCGCGTCGACGCGATTGGTGAACTCTGTCGCTGCAGCCAGGTCATCGGTGATGATCGCCTCGGTGTGGCTCGTCCCGTAACGGTCGATGTGGTCGACCGCCTCGTCGAGCCCACCGACGATCTTCACCGCGATGTCGAGGCTCAGGTATTCGTCGGACCAGTCCTCCTCGGTGGCCGGGACCATGCCGGGCTCGTCGCCGTGGATGATCACTCCGGCGCTCTGCAGCACCTGGGTCAGCCGCGGCAGCGCCGTCTCGGCGATCGCCTTGTCGACGAGCACCGTTTCAGCGGTGTTGCAGACGCTGGGCCGACGGGTCTTGGAGTTGATCACCAGATCCTCCGCCATGTCGAGGTCGGCAGCGGCGTGGATGTAGATGTGGCAGTTACCCGTACCGGTCTCGATGGTGGGCACGGTCGCGTTCTCGACGACCGCCTTGATCAGCCCTGCGCCACCGCGCGGGATGACGACGTCGACCAGGCCGCGGGCACGGATGAGATGGGTGACACTCGAGCGATCCTCGGACGGTAGCAACTGCACCGCGTCAGCGGGAAGTCCTGCGGCGGTGAGGGTATCTCGGAGGATCCGGACCAGCTCGGCATTGGAACTCGCGGCCGACGACGATCCCCGCAGCAGCGCCGAGTTGCCTGACTTCAGTGCGATACCGAAAGCGTCGACGGTGACGTTGGGGCGGGCCTCGTAGACCATGCCCACGACGCCGAGCGGCACCCGGACCTGCCGCAAGGCCATGCCGTTCGGCAGCGTCTTGCCCTGGATCACGTCACCGATCGGATCAGGTAACGCCGCAACCTGACGAAGTCCTGCCGCGATGCCCTCGACCCGATCAGCGGTCAGTCGCAGGCGGTCGATCAGGCTCTCCTCGGTGCCGGCCAGCTCAGCACGCGCGACATCTTCGGCGTTCGCAGCGAGGATCGAGCCGGTCTGCGCGAGCAGGGCGTCCGCGGCGTCGTGCAAGACACGATTCTTCCGGTCCGTGGTCAGACCTGCCAGGACGCGAGAGGCAGCTTTCGACGCGGTGGCCTGCGCGCGCACGATCTGTTCGACATCGGCGGGAGTGGTGGTGGGAGCACTCATCGTCCCAGGATAGGCGGTGCTGACATCACGGGTCTCAGCGACCGACAGTCAGGTGTCGTGGGCGTCCGCAGTGAGTTCGCGCCACCTGCGTACGTTCGCGCCGGCTGCAACTGTCGCGTCCGCGTGCAGGTGGCGCGAACTTCTTGATCGACGGACTACGCCTCAAACGACCCGTGCCGCCCCGCTCCGCCTGCAAAGCGTGTCGCTCCGGCAACGGTGTCGGCGCTGAGGGACGTCATCCCACGCCGGAACTCATTGTCCATGGCTCCGGTTTCGTCGAGTCCCTCCTGCTCGAGAACAGACAACCGATCCTGGCGCATGCACGTCTGCGGAAAGGCTGCGATTTCGCGCGCCAATTCCTTTGCCGATTTCAGCGCATCCCCCTGCGAGACAATACGATTGACCAGTCCCATCCGATGCGCTTCATTCGCCCGTACCTCCCGGCCCGTCAAGATCATGTCCATCGCGTGCGACGTCCCGACCAGGCGCGGCAACCGCACTGTGCCACCGTCGATCAACGGAACGCCCCACCGACGACAGAAGACGCCGAAGACCGCATCTTCTTCGGCGATCCGCAGATCCGCCCAGAGTGCCAACTCGAGACCACCCGCGACCGCGTGACCGGCGATCGCGGCAATGACCGGTTTCGACAACCGCATTCGAGTCGGACCCATCGGTCCGTCGCCCGCCGAATCGATCCGGTTGGGCGCCTCCCCGGCGGCAATGGCCTTCAGATCAGCTCCTGCGCAGAAGGTTCCACCTTCGCCGTGCAGAACTGCGACCGCCGCACCATCGTCACCCTCGAAGTCGCGAAATGCCGCGGCCAAGGCCTCCGCAGTCGGACCATCAACGGCGTTGCGGCGTTGCGGCCGGTTGATGCTGATCGTGGTGATCGGGCCGTCGTGGCTCACCAGTACATTCGCGCTGGCCGTCATCTATCCACCTTCCGACATGAGACCCCTCGAACATAGCCCTGGTGCCGCTGCTGTGACCGCCAGATCGCGTCATCTCGGAAGTGCGATCGAGAGCGCCATCGTTGACGTCGGCCATCGCACAAGGCGCCACGACGATATCTCCCTCGCAGATGTCAGCGGGCAGCATCATCGGACCGAACGGCCGACCGGTAGGGCCGTACACCGTTGTCGCCTCGACCCGCGCGGTCGAGATCCGACCGATCAACCTGAGTTCGGACCACGCCGGAGAGCCGTCATCAATTCCTGGGTCGACAGTCATCGCGCGGGTTCGGTGGCCGGTAGACCCTGCAGTCGACACCCTCATGACCACGACGACGCCGGCCGACGTTCGGCTCCGGTACACCGCAGGAACGCCAGACAACTCGATCAGGTAGCTCATCGACACATCGTCGATGACGACGTCGGTCAAGGTTGCCCGAGTGGTCGCCGGCCACAGCGCCGTGTTCAACGGATCGGGAATGCTCGCGCGCAGGGTCGGCAAGATCGCGGTCAGGGTCACCGCCGTCCACCCCTCACGTTGTGTTCGTCTTCTTCGTCGCGCACTCGCGAGCATTCACCGTTGATCACCACTCCGTTCTACGGTTCAGGTCACGGGATCGACAGGTCCTGGCGAGAGTTTTGACGAGATCTTTGCGGCTGTGTCCCAGCGGACTTCGGTTCGAATGATCCGTAGGTGGGACGCATCGATATGCAGTACTCGACATCAACCGCGAGCGGTGCGGGCGGCATGGCCTCGCAGAAGTTATGGTTGTCACATACGTCCAGCAGCAGGCGGAAGGTCAGCTCATCTCACCCATTGACAACCCCACCCCGCAGCCGATCCTGTCACCGCTGACGGAGGCCGCGATCTTCCTGGTGGCGACGGTCGAACCCGGTGGGGAATCCGACACATGGGACTTTCTCTCAGGTGTCACCGGACTCATTCGTTCAGTGGCCTCTCGCGCCCCCGACACCCGGCCCACCTGTGTCGTCGGGATCGGATCGCAGGTATGGGACCGACTCTTCAGTGGCCCACGCCCCGCCCGTCTAGCACCGTTCGTGCCCCTCGACGGCTCCGTTCACAGTGCCCCGTCGACCCCCGGCGATCTGCTGTTCCACATCCGTGCCCGCACCATGGATGTCTGCTTCGAGTTGGCCACCCAGATCGCCACACAACTCGACGGTGCCGCCCGCGTCATCGACGAGGTCCACGGTTTCCGCTACTTCGACATGCGCGACATCATCGGTTTCGTCGACGGCACCGAGAATCCCGACGGACCGGCGGCTGTTACGGCGGTCACCGCAGGCAGCGAGGATCCCGATTTCGCGGGCGGCAGTTACGTCTTGGTGCAGAAGTACCTGCACAACATGCCCGCCTGGAACGCGCTCACGACCGAGGAGCAGGAACGGTCCATCGGCCGGTCGAAGTCGGACAACATTGAGATGGACGAGGATACAAAGCCTTCCAATTCGCACACGGCGCTGACCGTCATCGAAGACGCCACGGGCGTGCAGGTGCAGATCATGCGGGACAACATGCCGTTCGGCAACGTCGGGCAGGCCGAATACGGCACCTACTTCATCGGGTACTCCGCCGGACCCGAGGTGACCGACGAGATGCTGCGAAACATGTTCCTGGGCAAACCCGAGGGCAACTACGACAGGCTCCTCGACTTCTCCACCGCAGTCACGGGCAGCCGATACTTCGTGCCCACGATCGACTTTCTCGACGACCCACCTGAGTTCCGCGGCGCAGCCGCCAAAGACCGCGGCCAAGCCGCACCTGCCCCGGTCGACCCCGACCCGGAGATGACACCACTCGCACCCACCATGGGTTCGTTGCGTATCGGCGCCCTGCACCGGCGACGCCAGCTGACGACGGAGGAAAAATGAACAACCTGCATCGCGAACTAGCGCCCATCTCGACGGCGGCCTGGGAGGCCATCGAAGAGGAGGCGACCCGATCGTTCAAGCGCAACAGCGCCGCTCGTCGCATCGTGGACGTGAACGGCCCGCTCGGACTAGAACTCGCCGCGGTGACCACCGGCAAGCGCAACCCCATCGCGGCGCCGGTCGCGGGCATCGAGGCCAGTAGCCGCACCTCGCAGTCCATCGTCGAGTTCAAGGTGCCCTTCACCGTCAGCCGAGACGCCGTCGACAACGTCGATCGCGGTGCGCAGGATTCCGACTGGGACCCGGTGATCGACGCGGCCCGGACACTCGCACAAGCCGAGGACCGCGCTGTGTTCGAGGGCTACCAGGCGGCGGGCATCACGGGTATCCGCAGCGAATCGCCGGGCGATCCCATCAAACTCCCCGACGACGTACGCGAGTACCCCGAAGCGATCAGCCAGGCGCTGAGCCGACTTCGCCTGTCGTCGGTGGCAGGCCCGTATTCTCTCGCGCTCAGCGCCGAGGTCTGGCTCAAGGTGAACGAGACGTCCAACCACGGATATCCGATCATCCAGCACCTACAGCGCGTGATCGACGGAGACATCATCTGGGCCCCGGCCATCGACTCGGCCTTCCTGCTCAGCACCCGTGGCGGAGACTTCGATCTCACCATCGGACAGGACGTGTCGATCGGTTACGACTCCCATGACTCCTCGACGGTCAACCTGTACCTGCAGGAGACGTTCACGTTCCTCGTCTACACCGGCGAAGCGGCAGTGTCGTTCGACACGACGACAGGCTGACCCGTAGAAACAGGCGAATTCGGAAGACCCAGATGTTGCAGCAGCTGGGTCTTCCTGATTCGACTGGGTTTGTTTTTCAGGCTCAACACTGTTCGAGGGCACGGGTGAGCACGGGCACGGAAGGCCGATCGAGATACAGACCGTACGTCCGCAGCACCATGACGAACTGAACCGCGTACTGACAGTGGAATCCTGAGTTCGCCGGCATCCAGCGCGAGGGTGCGGAGTCACTCTTGTCCTGGTTCGCCTCGCCGTCCACCGCCACCAGGTTGGCGGGGTCATTCGCGAAACGCTGCCGCATCGCACCACTCCACGTACGTGCGCCCATGGCCCACGCGTAGGCGAGCGGCACGATGTGGTCGATCTGGACCTTGGCGCCAGACCCCTTGCCGCGCTTGAACACGATCCAGTGACCACTGTAGGGACTGCGAAGCTCACCCGCGGCGACCGCACGCGCGCAACTGTCGACCACCGCCAGGACCTTGTCGCCCAGATCGCGATTCAGGATGTCGTTGCGGGTGTCGCACCCGTTGTTCGCCCCGGCGGCATCGGTGTTGTCGGTCCACGCCTGCCCGAAAGCGCTCCGCTCGTAGTCGGTGGCGTCCGGACGTTGGGCCAGCACCGGCACGAGGGACAGTTCCCCGAGCATTCGCCGCTCGTCCGCCGACGGTCCTCCTCCGCGGTGCGACAGCACGCCGGTACCGGCGGCGAGTGTCGCAGTGACCGCGAACACCATCAGTAGCACCCACCAGCGAGACGAGAGACCTACGCCATCAGGACTTGTCGAGAAACGCCAGGCGTACCGGACCCAGGATCGAGTCGATGAGGGACGCCATGGGTTTGTGTTCGACGAGCGTGAGGTCGCTGCCCACCACCTCGTCGGCGAGCGCACGCGTGTCGACGATGAGATCGCCGTCGGTGAGGAGCGAGAGGAACCGGAGCGATGAGGTCTGCCCGGACTGGAGCGAGCCAAGCAGATCACCTTCCCTTCGCTGACGGAGGTCGACGTACGACAACTCGAACCCATCATTGGACGCGGCGACCGCCTGCAGCCGTTCCATCGACGGCGACATCTCCGACGATCCGGTGATGAGCAGGCACAATCCGGGCAAACCACCACGCCCTACACGACCCCGAAGCTGGTGGAGCTGGCTGACCCCGAATCGGTCGGCATCGACGATCACCATGGTGGTGGCATTCGGGACGTCGACGCCCACCTCGATGACCGTGGTGGAGACGAGGATGTCGACGTGTCCGGCGGTGAACTCCCCCATCACCTCGCTTTTCTCGTCGGGCGACAACCTGCCGTGCAGCAACTCGATGCGGTGCCCGCCGAGCGGTCCCTCACCGAGGGTCTTGAACATGTCCACCGCCGCAGTCGCTGGTTCGGCCGCACCCTCCGACGACTTCTGCTGCGACCGCTGGCCCGCAGGCGTCCCGTCGTCGCCGATGCGTGCGCACACCACATAGACTTGCCGGCCGGCCTCGACCTCTTCGCCGACGCGCTGCCAGACCCGTTGTACCCATTTGGGATTGCCGCGGGGCACCACACTCGTGGTGATCGGCTGCCGGCCCCGAGGTAGTTCCCGGAGAGTCGAGGTCTCCAGGTCCCCGAAGACCGTCATGGCGACCGTCCGAGGGATGGGGGTTGCGGTCATCACCAACAGGTGAGGCACCACACCATCGCGGCCGCGAGACCGCAAGGTGTCGCGTTGCTCCACCCCGAAGCGGTGCTGTTCGTCGACAACGACAAAACCCAGATTGAAGAAGTCGACGTTGTCTTGCAGCAGGGCGTGGGTTCCGATGAGGATGCCCACCTGGCCGGTGACCGTCTCGAGCAAGGCGGTTCGTTTGGCTGCCGTCTTCATCGATCCGGTGATCAGAGCGACTCGTGTCGCCCCCTCTTCTCCTTCGAGTTCGCCTTCCTTGGCGAGCCCACCCAGCATCGTCTCCAGAGTTCTGAAATGCTGCGCCGCAAGCACTTCCGTGGGGGCCAACAGGGCGCACTGATAGCCGTTGTCGATCACTCGGAGCATCGCCAGCAACGCGACCAAGGTCTTCCCCGAGCCGACCTCACCCTGCAGGAGCCTGCTCATCGGCGACACCACAGCGGTCCGGTCCGCGCCGTGCGGAGCCTGCAGGTCGGCGGTGATCTCATCGATCACCACGCGTTGGCCATCGGTGAGGGTGAACGGCAAACGGTCCAGCAGCTTGTCCTCGAGTCCGCCCGGGACGTGCGGGCACGACGGCCCTGTCGCTCCCCGATCCACATGACGGCGTTGCGCGAGCGCGAGTTGGAGCGCCAGCGCTTCATCGAACCTGAGACGGGCACTGGCCTGGTCGATGTCGTGTTGACCCTCCGGAACATGGATCTTGCGCAACGCCTCATCCGAGCCGATCAAACCTCGGATGGCCCGTTCATCTTCTGGAAGCGGATCCTCGATCGGCGCGAGCTCGCCGAGAACCGCCCGCACGCACTGCCAGATGGTCCAGGCCTGCAGCTTGGCCGTCCCGCGGTAGACCGGAATCACATCACGCAGGAAGTCGGAGAAATCGAGGGTTCCGTCCGAGCCGTCACCGTCACCGGCGTCGGTCGCAAGGGCTTTGGCAATGCCCTGCATCAGCACCGACCCGACTGCGTCGTCGGCTTCGATCGACGTGCCGTCCTCCGGCAGTTTGAGCCAGTTCGGGTGGGTCAATTGCAGTTCGTCGCGAAAGTACTTGACCTCGCCCGCCATCATGACCCGCGATCCCTTCGGCAGCTTGGCCGCGATCCACGGGGAGTTGAAGAAAGTCACGGCGATGCGGAACTTCCCGTCGAAGACGACGAGCTTGACCATCTTCTTCCGCGAGTTGCGAATCGGGATCGTCTTGTTGTCCTCGACCCGCGCAACCACCGTCAGCCGTTCCCCGGGTTCGGGTTTGCGCTCCCCTGACAGGTCTCCCTGTTTGACATATCGATCAGGCACGTACCGGAGCAACTCACCGACGGTCTGTACGTGAATCTGCTCATCCAGCATCTCGGCAGCCTTGGGACCGAGCACCGACTCCAACGAATCTGACAGCGTCACCGACGGCGCGATGGCGCGACCCTCTTGTGAAACCACTACTGCGTCACCACTATTCGACACCCACCTGTAACAACTCGCCTACCTGTCCCCCGGAAAAGCTCACGAACTCGACACCCGGGTGGTTAGTGTTCACGTGCTCCTCGAGCTGTTCGAGGATGCGCGGCTCGAGATTGCGACCGGCCAGCACGCTGACCATCTCACCGCCGGTACTGAGCAGTAGGTCGATCAGACCGGCTGCAGCACCAAGGATTTCGGGATCAATGACGAGCACGCCGTCACCGATGAGGCCGAGCTGGTCGCCGGGCTCGCAGGTGCCCGCGAAGGTCAGTGTCCTCTCGGTTGCCGTGACCACCGCACCGAACCTGGTGGCCGCGGCGGCTTCTGCCATCGCGTAGGCGTCGTCGTCCGGGAGTTGACTCGGATCGTGCACAGCCATCGCCGACAGGCTCTGCACCATCGAACCCCCAGGCAGGATGACCACCGAGCGCTCACGCGATCTGGCCGCCGCGGCGACGGCGACCAGGTCCTGGGCCGGCAGTGCACCGTTTCCCATGAGGATCACGTGCGCGCTGTCGACCTCGATGATGGCTTTGGCGAGCGCGTCCGCGTCCAGTTCGCCGGCTCCGCCCGAGTCCGCCCGGACCACCACCGCGCCCTCCTGCTCGAACAGCTCAGCCGCCTCGTCGCCGGTCACCACTGCCACCACCGCACGTTTACGGCGCGGCGGATGGCCCGCCTTTTCTTCCTGGCCGCGGTGGGCGTCGAGGAGAAAGCAACTGATCCGGATGTCGCTCACCGTTCCCAACGCGAGTCCCGCTTCGACGACGAGGCCGGGTTCGCACGTGTGGACGTGGACGGAGAACTTCTCTCCGGCCACGGCGTCGGCGCTGTCACCGACGATGACCACCGCGTCACCCAGGTCGTCGAGGTTCGCTCGGAGGGTCGAGATCTGTTCAGCTCGAGCACCTTCGAGTAGATACATCACCTCGAAATCCATCTCGTCATCGCTGTCGCACGGCTCACCGATCTCGTGCCCCACCCGGTTTCCCCCACCGGCGAGCGCGCCTTGATACCGGCGTCGGCGCGCGGAGACGCCGGTGAGAACCCGAACCAACTCGTCGAACAGCACCAACAGCCCGCGGCCGCCGGCATCGACCACACCCGCCTGCGCGAGCACATCGAGTTGCCCCTGCGTCAGGTCCAGGTCATCGGCGCAACCGTCTGCGATCGCACGGGCCAGGTCGGCCGGAGTGGCATCGGTGTGCTGCGCTGCGTTCTCACCTGCGCGGCGCAGCAAGGTCAGCACGGTGCCCTCCCGGGGCTCACTGACCGCACGGGTCGCCGCCAGCGATCCCAACCGCAGTCCGGCGACCCAGAGCCGGTTGAAGTAGACCCGTCCGTCCATCTGGTTGACCTCGGCGGCGTCGGCCAGTCCCACGAGCACCTGCGACAGGATGATCCCCGAATTACCCCGCGCCTTCGAGACAGCCCCGTCGGCCATCGCTCGCGCCACCTGCGCGGTGTCGGCGTCGGGATCTAATTGATCCACGGCATCAGCCGCCGCCATCATCGTGTGCAACATATTGCTGCCCGTGTCGGAGTCCGGGATCGGGAACACGTTGAGATCGTTGATCTCGGCCCGCACACCATCCAGGCTCGTCACGGTGCCGTGGATCCAATCGCGCAGCAGACCCGGGTCCATCGCGGGAGCCCCAACCTGCTCTGTCA
This sequence comes from Williamsia limnetica, assembly GCF_003217475.1. GTDB lineage: Bacteria > Actinomycetota > Actinomycetes > Mycobacteriales > Mycobacteriaceae > Williamsia > Williamsia limnetica. The sequence goes on from NZ_QJSP01000010.1 coordinate 210,109, forward strand.
CTGCCCGCACCTCCTCGGTCTGACGCACAGCCTAATCTGTTGCCGGCCGAGCTCCTGCGACGTCGCTCCGTCACAGTGCTTCAGGCCGGAGCCTGAGCTCCACCATTTTACGGAGACGAAGCGAAGTGAGGTCAGGCCGGTTTTGATCATCGCCGGTGAGCCGCTATTCTTGCAGGGTTGCCTATCGGACACCGGTGCATGCCGGATACCGATAGGCCGTGACCACCATTTTCTCATTGAAGGAGTTCGACGATGGCTGCCGTCTGCGACGTTTGCGCCAAGGGCCCCGGCTTCGGTAAGTCGGTCTCGCATTCACACCGGCGCACCAACCGGCGCTGGAACCCGAATATCCAGTCCGTTCGTGCGCAGGTCGCCCCCGGAAACCGCAAGCGCATCAATGTGTGCACCTCTTGCTTGAAGGCCGGCAAAGTCTCTCGAGGCTGACCCACGTGTCTGACTCACAGCTGAGCGTTGCCTCCGAGTCCGACTCGGTCCAACTCACCGCTGACGGTGTGCTGCGTATCGCCGTAGCCACCGAAAAGGCAGGCAACTCGCTGGATCGCGACTGCTTCAACCGCGGCACCGAGGCATTGCTGAAGGTTGCGCGCGGCGAGATCAAGGCCGGCGCGGTGCTGCTGCTCGGCACCGGCGCAAACTTCTGTGCCGGCGGCAACGTTCGCTCGTTCGCAGCTGCGCCGGACCGGCCTGTGTTCCTGTCCGGTCTGGCCGGCGATTTTCACGAGTTCGTCAAAGCACTCGTCGGGGCCAATCTGCCCGTGGTCGGCGCCATCCAGGGATGGGCCGCAGGCGCGGGCATGAGCCTGGTTACCCACTGCGACGTCGCCATCGGCGGAAACGCCACGAAACTCCGACCGGCCTACGTCGGTATCGGGCTCACGCCCGACGGTGGTCTGACCTGGTCGCTGCCAAGGGTCGTCGGCACTGCCCGCGCCCGCGACATCATCTTGACCAACCGCATCCTCGGCGCCGCCGAGGCACTCGAGATCGGTCTGCTGTCGCGAGTGGTCGATGACGAGCAAGTACTCGCCACTGCTGAGGCCGCTGCCGCCGACCTCGTCACCGGACCGTGGCGAACCCTCGCCGCAACGCGAGCACTGCTGTCCGATTCACCGGCCGCGACACTGGCCGAGCAGCTCGACGCCGAAGCGCGTTCCATCTCTGCCCTCTCCGGAGTTCCGGAAGGCATCGAGGGCGTCGACGCTTTCCTCGCGAAGCGCTCACCGGATTACTCCAGCCTCAACGGCAAGTGATCGTCACGGTTGTTCGGTAGTCGAAAACCCTCACGGCAATCGCCAGTCGACTTCGACCCCGCCGCGCTCTCTGAGCGCGGCATTGGCATTCGAGAACGGTTTCGACCCGAAGAACCCGCGCCGCGCTGACAGCGGTGACGGATGGGGCGAGATGATGGTGGTCACCCCTGGTAACCACGGTTCGAGCGACGCCGCGTCCTTTCCCCACAGAATCGCGACCAGCGGCTGATCTCGCGCGGCGAGTGCCTTGATGGCGCACTCGGTCACCGCTTCCCATCCTTTTCCGCGATGACTCGCGGCCGCCCCCGGCGCCACGGTGAGCACCCTGTTCAGCAGCAACACACCCTGCTTCGCCCACGGCGTCAGGTCACCGTTCGACGGCCGCGGATAGCCGAGATCGTCGCAGTATTCGGTGAAGATGTTGCCGAGACTGCGCGGCACCGGGCGCACGTCCTCGGCCACGGAAAAGCTCAATCCGACGGCGTGCCCTGGCGTCGGGTACGGGTCCTGGCCGACGACCAGCACCCGGACGTCCTCGAACGGATTGGTGAAGGCTCGCAACACATTTGCACCCTCGGGCAGATAGGTGCGGCCTGCTGACAACTCACCGCGGAGAAACTCACCCATCTTCGCGATGTCCGCCGCCACCGGTTCGAGCGCTTGCGCCCATCCGGGATCGATGAGTGCCGAAAGGGGTTGCGCCCCGGTCTTGTCACTCATGCTGCCTAATCCAGCCGACGCAGGGCAGTTTGGTAGTAGATGGCGTTCTGCGCGTACATCTCGACGTTCATCTCTATATGGCCCTCGGGCACCTCGAACCCCGCACGGATCTTCGCGGGCACGCCCAGCGCCATCGCCCTCTCGGGTACCTCGAACTTGAACGGCACCACGGCGCCTGCGCCGACGATCGCACCGGTACCGATCCTGGAACCGTTGAGCACCACAGATCCTGAGGCGATCAGCACATCGTCTCCGATCACCGCACCTTCGATATGCGCGTTGTGGCCCACCACGCAACCGGCGCCGATGACCGTCGGATCGATCGGCGTGCAGTGGATGACCGTGCCGTCCTGGATGTTCGTGCGATCGCCCACGGTGATGGTGCCGTAGTCACCGCGCAAGACCGCACCCGGCCAGACGGAGACGCCGGCTCCGAGTGTCACATTGCCGATCACGACCGCGTCAGGGTGGACGTAAGCGCCCTCGCCCAGTTGCGGTGTTCGGTCGTCGAGTGCGTAGATCGCCATGCCGATCACAGTATCGGTAGCCCGAGTCCCGGCTCGAGCAAGTCCTGCTCATTGTTCTCGGTCCCGCTCGCTCTACAGACCGAGCGGGACCGAGTTGTGTGAGCGGGAGTAGCAAATCTGACAAGGAGCCTTGCGGTGTCAGAATGTGCGCCACCCGAGATCGAGGTCGACGTCGTCGATACCCGTCACCACCACCGGGGGGCCGCCACCCCGGCGCGTAACTGTCCCGATGGCCGTCCACCCGACCGGAACCACACCGGCGGGAAAGCTGGCGAGCAACTCATGGTCCTCACCACCGCCGAGCACCCAACGGAGCGGATCAGTGTGCAGCGCAGCGGCTGCGGCGGCCAGCTCGGGCACGACCGGGACCCTGGATGGATCGACGTGCATGGCGTGCCCTGATTGCCGTGCCATCGTGCGGAGTTCGCTGAGCAGGCCGTCAGAGACGTCGGTCATCGCGTGCACGCCAGCACTCGCGGCTCCGGCCGCCAGAGACAGATGCGGAGACGGTTCACAGTGCGCTGTTACGAGCGAGGTGAATCCCGGCACTCCCGCCAGTAGGAGATCGAGTCCTGCACCCGAGGCGCCCAATTCTCCCGACACCGCGAGCACGTCCCCCTCCCTCGCGGTCGACAGCCGCACCGGCGAACGGGAATCCATCGCCCCGATCGCGGTCACCGCGATGACGAGTTGGTTGCCCGTGGTGAGATCTCCCCCGACCACTTGCGCGCCGTACCGCCGCGCCGCCGAACGCATCCCGTCCCGCAGTCCCACCAGTGTGTCCACCCGGAGGTCCTTCGGACACGTCAGCGAGACCACGAATCCGGTGACCCGTCCGCCCATCGACATCACATCGGCGGCATTGGCCACGATGGCCTTCGCGCCGACTTGTCCTGGTGTGCTCCAGTCGAGGCGGAAATGCTGTCCGTCCACAAGAGCGTCGGTGCTGACGACCACCGGACCACCGCCCGCCAGGACCGCGGCATCGTCACCGGGGCCGATCAATACTCCGGCGTCGGTGTCGTCGATCGCGTCAGGGCCGGCGAAAAGGTCGATCAGTTCGCCCTCACCGACGTCACCGACGGTGCGGACCGGATCGGTCGACACTGCTGACCACCCTCTCCTCTAGCTCATTCGTGACGTTTGATTCGCCTCACGGCACGGTTGTCGGTGAGAATATGTGCCAGTGTATTTGGGTCAGCCACCGGCTGATCACCGTCGTGAACGAGAGGAACGCCGTGGTTCAGGCTTACATACTGATCCAAACCGAGGTCGGTAAAGCTGCCGTGGCCGCAGCGACGATCGCCGGCATCGACGGCGTCGCCTCATCGGAGGAGGTCAGCGGCCCATACGACGTGATCGTCAGGGTTGACGCCACCGATGCGGCGCAGCTGACCGAACAGGTTGTGCCACAGATTCAAAGCGTGGACGGTATCACCAGAACCCTCACCTGCCCGGTTGTCACTGGCAGCCCAAGGCACCCGTGAGCGAAAGGTCGACCCGGCGTCTGAGCCCGGCAGTCATCGCAAGCATCATCACCATTCCGGTGATGGTGATCGTGGGCTTCATCACTTACGCGGTGTTGAAATCCGATGACGCGACGTCAGCGGACACCCCGCTCAAAGCAATGTCCGCGCCGGAGCAGGCCTCCCCCGACTGCGCGAAATTGATCGCGGCTCTCCCGGAGACCTTCGAAGGATTCGGAAACCGCGAGACAGCCGACGACGGCATGATCAGCTGGCCTCCCGGCGATCAGGTCCCCGGACCCGTACAGGTGCGCTGCGGGGTGGACAGACCCGAATCCCTCTCTCCCACCTCCGGCCTACAGGTGGTCGACCCCGTGCAGTGGTTCCTCGTCTCCGCGGAGACCGAGGCCAAGGGATTCCTGTGGTACGCCGTCGACCATCGCCCCTACGTCGCGATCTGGCTCCCCGAGAACGTCGGCAACGGACCCATCCAACAGCTTTCGACTCTCATCGACGAGAACCTGCCGACGGCACCGATCGATCTCGGCTGAGCGGCCTGCCGGGCAGGTCGCCTCACTCAGGCTTGGTACGCCGACCCAGCAGTGAGTAGATCGCCTCGGTGACAGTGAGTCCCTCATGGCACACCTGGTGTACCGCTTCGGTCAATGGCATGTCGACCCCGTGCGTTTCCGCCAGGGCCCGCACCGAGGTGCATGACTTGACGCCCTCGGCGACCTGTCCGTTGGTGGCTTCCTGAGCCTGCGCCAACGTCTTGCCCTCACCCAGCCGGCTGCCGAAGGCGCGGTTGCGGGACAAGGGTGATGAGCAGGTGGCGACCAGATCACCGACACCCGCGAGTCCTGCGAGTGTTTCAGGCCGGCCCCCGAGCGCGACCCCGAGTCGGATGGTCTCGGCCAGGCCGCGAGTGATGATCGACGCCAGTGTGTTCTCCCCGAGGCCTACACCCGACGCCATCCCGCACGCCAGTGCGATGACGTTCTTCACCGCCCCGCCGATTTCGCAGCCGACCACGTCGGTGTTGGTGTAGGGACGGAAATACCTTGTGCTGCAAGCCTGTTGAATCTGTTTCGCGCGGTCTTCATCCGTGCACGCCACCACTGTCGCGGCGGGTTGGCCGACCGCGATCTCTCGGGCGAGGTTGGGACCGGACAAGACCGCCACGCGGTCCGGCTGCGCCCCGGTCACCTGCGCGATGACCTCGGACATACGGAGCAGGGTCCCGGTCTCGACGCCCTTGGACAGCGACATCAGAGTGGCGGTGTCGCTCAGATGCGGCAGCCAGGTCTCCATACTCCCGCGCAACGACTGCGACGGCACCGCACACACGACCAGCTCCGCCTGATCGAGCGCCTCGGCGAGATCGGCGCTGGCGCGCAGGGCTTCCGGGAGCGCGACGTCTGGAAGGTAGTCAGGATTGGTGTGCGTCTCGTTGATGGCTTTCGCCAGTTCGGCCCGGCGCGACCACAACACCGTCGGGGTACCGGCATCGACCAGGACCTTGGCCATCGCCGTGCCCCATGAACCCGAGCCCATGACGACCGCCCGCATGACTCCACCACCTCACCTCTAGTGCGCACCGATGTCCGACTTCGTCCGGACGCCCCCAAGCCTAGTGCCCGGAGTCACACCAGAGGTCGTCGGCGGACAGGGGTGCCGTTTCCCCGACGCTCGCCGACGACCATGATGGAGAGCATGGATACGCGGGCGGTGGCTGTTGTCATCGCGGTGAAACGACTCGATGCGGCCAAAACGCGGCTCACCCCGGTGATCGCTGCCGACGACCGGCGCGCACTGGTGCTCGCCATGCTCACCGACACGATCGCCGCGGCGCGGGGCGCCGGTCTGCACCAACTGGTCGTCGTCAGCCCGGACAGCTCGGTGGCCGCGGTCGCACTGGACGCCGGCGCCACCACGGTCGTCGACGACGGCGAGGTTCTCAACGACGCCTTCGCAATCGGTATCGAGCATGCCCTTTCGATGTGGCCCGACAACCGAATCTTGGTGTTGCAGGCCGACCTGCCTGCCGCACGGCCGGCAAGCCTGCACGCCGCGGTGGCCCGCTCGGCGCAGCATGAGCGGTCGTACATCCCCGATCACTCCGGAACAGGGACCACCGCACTCTTCCTGAACGTCGACATGCCCGGTGGCGCCGATGTGCTTCGGTTCGGCGTGAACTCCGCATCTGAGCATCGCGGGCGCGGCGCAGTCGACCTCACCGCAGGAGCTGACCGGTGGCCAGACCTGAGGATGGACGTCGATACCGTCGATGACCTGCTGACCGCACAGCACATCGGCCTGGGCGGGGCGACCTCGCTGGTCGTCTCCGGCTTGCAATTGCATGAACAAACTCAAACTCCCGGTGCGACCGCGCCCGCGGATGGTTCATGATGGGTACGTGAGCACAGCAGAAAAAGGCAGTCAGAACGCGTCACCCCCGCCGTCGATGCCCACCGCGCCGCCCGCGGCGACAGCGACGCCCAACGAGACGGCAGATCTGCCCGAAGATCGTTATCTGAACCGCGAACTGAGTTGGCTCGATTTCAACGGCCGAGTGCTGGCGCTGGCGGAGGACACCTCTCTGCCACTGCTCGAGCGGGCGAAGTTCCTCGCCATCTTCGCGTCGAACCTCGACGAGTTCTTCATGGTCCGCGTGGCCGGGCTCAAGCGCCGCCACGAAACAGGGCTGTCCGTTCGCTCCGCCGATGGTCTGTCGCCGCGCGAGCAGCTGGCACTGATCGGTCAGCGCACCCAGGTTCTTGCCGAGCGCCACGCTCGGGCCTTCCTCGATTCGGTCCGACCAGCGTTGACCGACAACAATATTCACGTTGTCACCTGGGAGGCGCTGTCCGATGAAGAACGCCAGCGTATGGACGAGCACTTCCACGAGGTGATCTTCCCGGTCCTGACTCCCCTGGCCGTCGATCCCGCTCACCCCTTCCCCTACATCTCCGGTCTGAGCCTCAATCTCGCTGTGACCGTGAAGGACGTCGGCGAAGGTGGCGAACACTTCGCTCGCGTCAAGGTCCCCGACAACGTCGACCGTTTCCTCCGGGTCGATCGGCTGATGCCCGCGCAGTACCGCGAGCGGTATGCGAAAACGGCCACCACGCCCGCCAAAGCCGTACTGCTCCCGCTCGAATACCTCATCTCGGCACACCTCGACCAGCTGTTCCCCGGCATGGAGATCGTCGAGCACCATGCATTCCGTATCACCCGCAACGCCGATTTCGAGGTCGAGGAAGACCGGGACGAGGACCTGCTGCAAGCACTCGAACGCGAGCTGGCCCGCCGCCGCTTCGGATCCCCGGTACGGCTCGAGGTCGCCGACGACATGACCGAGCACATGCTCGAATTGTTGTTGCGCGAACTGGACGTCGATCCCGGCGACGTAATAGAGGTTCCCGGACTGCTGGACCTTTCATGCCTGTTCCAGGTCGCGGGTATAGACCGACCGGCGTTGAAGGACCCTCCCTTCGTGCCGGCGACGCATCCTGCCTTCGGCGAGCGGGAAACCCCCAAGAGCATCTTCTCGACGCTGCGTGATGGTGATGTCCTGGTCCACCATCCGTACGACTCGTTCTCCACCAGCGTCCAACGTTTCATCGAGCAGGCCGCGGCCGATCCCAACGTGCTCGCCATCAAACAAACTCTGTACCGGACCTCCGGTGACTCGCCGATCGTCAACGCACTGATCGACGCCGCCGAAGCCGGAAAACAGGTCGTGGCACTGGTAGAGATCAAGGCACGATTCGACGAGCAGGCCAACATCAAGTGGGCCCGACAGCTCGAGCAGGCCGGCGTCCACGTCGTCTACGGCCTCGTCGGTCTCAAGACACACTGCAAGACGTGTCTGGTGGTCCGGCGGGAAGGTTCGACCATTCGGCGGTACTGCCACATCGGCACCGGTAACTACAATCCGAAAACCGCGCGGCTGTACGAAGACGTGGGCTTGTTCACAGCATCTCCCGACATCGGGGCCGACCTGACCGACCTGTTCAACACGCTAACCGGCTATTCGCGGAAGGTCGCGTACCGAAACCTGCTGGTGGCGCCTCACGGGGTCCGGTCGGGAATCGTCGGGAGGATCCTCGCCGAGAGCGAGCGACACCGCAACGGTCACGCTGATGCACGGATCAGGCTCAAGGCCAACGCTTTGGTGGACGAGCAGGTCATCGACGCGCTCTATCGCGCCTCGCAGGCAGGCGTTCCGGTGGAGGTCGTGGTCCGCGGCATCTGCGCGCTTCGACCCGGCGTGCCGGGTATGAGCGACAACATCACCGTGCGTTCGATCCTCGGGCAGTTCCTGGAGCATTCGCGGATGCTGCACTTCCAGTCACTCGACGAGTTCTGGATCGGCAGCGCCGACATGATGCACCGCAACCTCGATCGCCGAGTGGAGGTGATGGCGCAGGTTCGCGATCCGCGCCTGACCCGCGAACTCGACGATGTCTTCGCGTCGGCGATGAATCCGGCGACCCGATGCTGGATCCTCGGCGAAAACGGAAGCTGGACAGCTTCACCCGCCCCCGGCGAGGATGTGCGCGATCATCAGCGCCAGATGATGCGCCGTAACCGCAGCCGGGCCGACCTGATCCAGTGAGTAAATCGGCAGGCCGCTCGGGCACTGTTGTGTACGCAGCCGGCGGGGTCGTGTGGCGCGAGACCCCGACCGGCGACGTGGAGGTGGCTCTCGTGCACCGGCCGCGGTACGACGACTGGACCCTGCCGAAGGGCAAAGTCGAACCGGGGGAAACGCTGCTCTCCGCCGCCGTTCGCGAGATCGGCGAGGAGACCGGCTACCGTGTGCGGCTCGGTCGTCACCTCCGCATGGTCAGTTACGACCTTCGCGGCCCGGGCCGTAAACACGTGCACTACTGGTCGGCCGAAGTCACGGGGGGCTCGTTCGAGCCCAGCCACGAGGTCGACGAATTACGTTGGCTATCAATGGATTCAGCTGCGGAGCTGCTATCGTTCCGGCTCGACCGACAGGTTCTGGGCACCTTCCGGCAATTACCCGCGAGACTCCAGATACTGCTGCTCGTGCGGCACGCAAAAGCGGGTCGCAAGTCTCGGTACCACGGCGACGATCGGCTGCGGCCGCTGGACAAAGTGGGTCGGGCCCAAGCCGAGGCCTTGCTCTCGCAGCTGCTTGCTTTCGGCCCCACCGCAGTCCATTCGGCAGACCGGGTGCGATGCAGCCAAACGGTGGCACCCTTGGCGGATGAGCTCGGGGTCGTCATCGAGGAGGAGCCGACACTCTCCGAAGAAGCGTTCGCCGACGACGCGAAAAGCGGCAGACGCCGGATCCGCGACATCGGCCAGAGCGCCGGTACCCACGTGGTGTGCAGTCAGGGCAAGGTGATTCCGCCGCTACTGAAATGGTGGGCGGCCCACGACGAACTCAAGCTCCCGGCAGCACGAAACCGGAAGGGCAGTTTCTGGGTGCTCGCGCTCCTCGACGGGAAACTAGTCGCAGCGAGCCACGTCGACAGTCCGCTGGCCGCGTCGGAGAACTGAGCCAGGGGTACCTCCACACCCACCAGCGGCGACCGGCGACGAGCGCACAGACAAGACAAGCCCCGGCAGAGGGAAGGTCTGCCGGGGCTTGTGATGTCTAGGTTCAGCGCTTCTTGGCCGGAGCCTTCTTCGCCGGAGCCTTCTTGGCTGCAGTCTTCTTGGCAGGAGCTGCGGCCTTCTTGGCCGGTGCTGCCTTCTTGGCCGGGGCGGTCTTCTTCGCCACGGTCTTCTTGGCCGGTGCTGCCTTCTTGGCAGGAGTGGCCTTCTTGGCCGGGGCGGTCTTCTTCGCCACGGTCTTCTTGGCCGGTGCTGCCTTCTTGGCAGGAGCGGCGGCCTTCTTGGCGGCCGGAGCTGCCTTCTTGGCCGGCGCAGCCTTCTTGGCTGCCGTCTTCTTGGCCGGCGAAGCTGATGCAGTTGCACTGCCACGCTTGACCGCCGGGCCCGAAGCACTCAGCTTCTGCTTTCCGGCTACGACCAACTTGAACTGAGCACCCGGACGGAACGCCGGAACCCAGGTCGGACGGACCTTGACGGTTTCGCCGGTGCGCGGGTTGCGAGCAACCCGGGCAGCGCGACGCCGCTTCTCGAAAACACCGAAACCGGTGATGGTGACGCTCTCGCCCTTGTTCACCGCGCGCACGATCGTGTCTACGATGTGCTCGACGGCGTCTGTCGCCGTGCGCCGATCGGTCCCCAACTTCGTTGTCAGTTCCTCGATAAGCTCTGCCTTGTTCATGGATTCAACCTCCGCAGACTGTTGGCCCACTTTGGGCCAGCTACAGGACACGGTAAACGTCAAATCGCAAAACGTCCACGTCCGACGCTAAATTTGCTCGGCGTGGCGAAAGGTAAGCCGCCTAACAGGTTACGGGAGGGCCCGCTCCGCGGCCCCCGAAACGGGTATCGGGAGGGTCTTTGGTTTCCATACGGGCCTTACCTTTTCGAACTCAGAAATGGCCTCGACCTGCCGCAATGTCAATCCGATGTCGTCCAGACCCTCCATCAGACGCCACTTTGTGTAGTCATCAATTGCAAAGGGCACCACTAAGTCCGCAGCGGTGACTGTCTGATCTTCAAGGCTCACCGTCAATTCCAGTCCGGGCTGCTCCTCGAGCCGTTTCCAGAGCAGCTCGACGTCCGACTGCTCGACCTGCGCGGCCACCAGACCGGCTTTTCCGGCGTTCCCGCGGAAGATGTCGGCGAATCGGGAGGAGATCACGACCCGAAACCCGAAGTCAGATAACGCCCACACTGCGTGCTCTCGGGACGACCCCGTACCGAAGTCCGGACCGGCGACCAGGACGGAGCCGCGGTCATACGGCGGGGTGTTCAGGATGAAGTCGGGGTCGTTGCGCCAGGCGGCGAACAGGCCGTCTTCAAAGCCCGTGCGGGTCACTCGCTTCAGGTAGACCGCGGGGATGATCTGGTCGGTGTCGACGTTGCCCCGGCGCAGGGGGACGCCGATGCCGGTGTGGCTGTTGATCGGTTCCATCGTCATTTCTCCTTGTCGCCGGGGTTTCAGACCGTGGTCACGAGATCGGGCAGGTCCGTCGGCGCGGACAGGCGACCACGGATCGCGGTCGCCGCCGCGACGGCAGGTGACACGAGGTGAGTGCGTCCGCCCTTGCCCTGCCGCCCTTCGAAATTGCGATTCGAGGTGGACGCGCAGCGCTCTCCGGGTGCGAGCTGATCCGGATTCATGCCGAGGCACATCGAGCAGCCGGCCTGCCGCCAGTCGGCTCCGGCCGCATCGAAGATGGCACCGAGCCCCTCCTCCTCGGCCTGCATCCGAACCTGGGTGGAGCCCGGGACGATCAGCATCCTGATGCCGTCGGCAACCGTTCGACCATCCAGGATCTCGGCGACCGCCCGCAGATCCTCGATCCGGCCGTTGGTGCACGAACCCACGAAGACCGTGTCCACCGCAACCTCCCGCAGCGGTGTTCCGGGCTTCAAATCCATGTATTGCAATGCCTTCTCGGCGGCCGCAGCTTTGTCGGCATCGGCCATCTCGGAGGGGTCGGGCACCAGCGAACCCAGTGGCGCACCCTGGCCGGGGTTGGTCCCCCAGGTCACGAACGGGGTCAGCGCCGCGGCGTCGATGTGGACCTCGGCGTCGAACTCGGCGTCGGGGTCGGTGCGGAGTTCACGCCAGTTGGCCACGGCAGCATCCCAGTCGGCACCGGTGGGCGCGTGCGGACGACCTTTGATGTACTCGAAGGTTATGTCATCGGGTGCAATAAGCCCTGCTCGCGCACCCGCCTCAATGGACATGTTGCACACGGTCATTCGGGCCTCCATCGACAGCTTCTCGATGGCTGAACCGCGGTACTCGAGCACATAGCCCTGTCCGCCACCGGTTCCGATCTGCGCGATGACGGCGAGGATCAGATCCTTGCTCGTCACCCCGGGTGGCAGTTCACCGTCGACGGTGATGGCCATCGTCTTGAAGGGCCGCAGCGACAAGGTCTGCGTTGCCATCACGTGCTCGACCTCCGAGGTGCCGATACCCATCGCGATCGCGCCGAAGGCACCGTGTGTCGAGGTGTGACTGTCTCCGCAGACGACGGTCATGCCCGGCAGGGTGAGCCCGAGCTGCGGGCCGATGATGTGCACGATGCCCTGACTGGCATCGCCCATGGAGTGCAGGCGGATCCCGAACTCTTCGCAGTTGCGGCGCAGCGTGTCGACCTGGATGCGGGAGACCGGGTCGGCGATTATCTGGTCGATATCGACCGTCGGCACGTTGTGATCTTCGGTGGCGATCGTCAGGTCCGGTCGGCGTACCGGCCTGCCCGCGAGGCGGAGACCGTCGAACGCCTGCGGACTCGTCACCTCATGGACGAGGTGGAGGTCTATGTATATGAGGTCGGGCTTGCGTGAGACCCCGTCTCCCTCACCGCGCACCACCACATGTTCTTCCCAAACCTTTTCAGCCAAGGTCAACGGACGTTCGCTCAACGTGATCACCACTTTTCTTCAAGTACCGAGTTGGGGCTGGCATCTCAGTATGCGAGAGCATAGTATCGGCTTGTGAGAAATGATACCGCATCTCCGGTGGCCAGTGGAATCGGTGTTCTGGATAAATCGGTCGCCGTTCTGCACGCCGTCGCCGAAGGCCCGTGCAACCTGAACGAGCTGTGCGCGCGCACCGGATTGCCACGCGCCACCGCCCACCGACTGGCCGTCGGACTCGAGACGCATCGGCTGCTTTCCCGGAACACCTCCGGGTTGTGGTGTCCGGGACCGGTTCTGGGCGAGCTGGCAGCAGGGGCCACCGACACCGTCCGAGAGGCCGCCGCGCTGGTGTTGCCGCGGCTGCGGGAGATCACGGGCGAAAGCGTGCAGCTCTATCGCCGTGAGGGCGCCGACCGGATCTGCGTCGCGGCGATCGAACCACCGTCGGGATTGCGGGACACAGTGCCCGTCGGCGCACGACTGCCGATGAACGCGGGCTCGGGCGCCAAAGTCCTCCTGGCGTGGGCGGATCCTGCCACCGCACGGCTCCTTCTGGGCGAGAACGGCTTCAGCGAACGCACCCTGCTCGAGGTCCGGCGGCGCGGCTGGGCGCAGAGTGCCGGTGAGCGCGAACCAGGCGTGGCGAGCGTCTCGGCGCCCGTGCGCGACAACGCCGGCGAGGTCATCGCGGCGATCTCGGTGTCGGGGCCCATCGACCGGATGGGGCGCCGGCCCGGCTCTCGCTGGGCTGCCGATCTCCTGGCCGCAGCCGACGCCATCAACAAACGGCTCTAGGGCACGAGCCGGAAATCTCGCGGCACTACTGTGAGTAGCAAGGATCACAACACGATCGGTGTGTGGCCGCCGACGCGGCCACCTCACACACCGGAGGCGAAAGGACACCTGTGGGAACCAACGAGCGCGGCAAGATCGTCATGGCCGAGGACGAGATCACCGAGTTCATCGTCCGCAGCCGCACCGCGACGATGGCAACGGTGTCGGCTCAGGGCCGGCCGCACCTGGTGGCCATGTGGTACGCCGTCATCGACGGTGAGATCTGGTTCGAGACCAAGGCCAAGTCCCAGAAGGCCGTGAACATCCGGCGAAACCCGACGTGCACCGTGATGATCGAGGACGGGCACACCTACGACACGCTGCGCGGGGTGTCCATCGAGGGAAACGCCGAAATTCTCGACGACCCCGATTCGATCCTCAAATGCGGGATCAGCGTGTGGGAGCGCTACAACGGTCCGTACAGCGAGGAGGTTCGCCCCTTCGTCGACCAGATGATGAACAAGCGCGTCGCCGTACGCGTCGTGCCCGACCGCACCCGTAGTTGGGATCACCGCAAGCTCGGTCTCCCCGAGATCCCCATCGCCGGCAGCACGGCCGAGTTCCTCGACCTCAAATAGATCGGGCTCCGTCTCACCACAGCGCCCCGACCATCAATCGATGGGCGGGGCGTTGTGCGTCGTCGGGGCCAGGGTCAGCTATCGAGCCGTGCAGCGATCTCGCCGATGATCGGATCGTCGTCTCCTGCCGCCTTCACCTGATCGCGCCACTGCTTCAACTGCGCGTCCCGCGATCGGATATCGTCCGCGGTGTCCGACGTCTGGTTACCGGCTTCGTCCGGTGCCATGTCCGGCGACACCGACTCGACCCGCAGGTCGAGTTCGGCCAGCAACTCGTTTTTTGTCAGCTTCTTGGTCATCGTCCAATCCTGCGCCACAGCGTCCTCGACCCGCAAACGCGCCACTCATACGAGAGCGCACCACTAATTTGTGGTGCGTCCTCGTATAAATGGCGCGTTTGGGACGTCGCTGGGGATCGAGCGATCAGAATCCGAGCTGCGAACGCACCTCAGTCCACTGGCCGTCGAGTGGCAGCGTCCAGCACTCGGGTTCGATCGAGGTGTTGGTGCAGCCCGCGGCCTTCCATTCGTCGTAAGCGATGTCCCAGCCGTCGATGGACTCCAGCAGTTCAGACCGCAGCAACGATGGCTCGAGGGTCTGCGCGCTCGACCGGATCGCGTGCAGGACGGTGTCCCGCTTGATCAGGCAATCACCGCGAGCGCCGGTGTTCTGACAGATGGCCTTGTCGAACTCGAGTTCGCCCGCGTACTGCTGCGCAAGCCCTTCGGGCGTCGTGACGGCAACGTCGTCCGAGGACCCACCGAACGCCATCGGTTGACCGGCGTCCCCGCAGGCCCCCAGCAACGGGATCGCAGCGGCGACGACCAACATCTTGAGCAGGGGCTTCATGAGCCGAATTGTCACACAGGCAGGACACTTGCGACGACTCGTGATCAGGCCTAAACATTTGAGCCACAACCGATTTGCCAGATGTGGACCTGAACGTGACCGTGAGAATCAGATGTCCGATTTGCCGAGGCCGCAGTGCGCGGGCCTCCGCGTCGCGCCACCACATACTGTCCCTCCCGCGGGCGCCGAGGGCAGTCTGCCCTCGGTGGCCACTACGCGGGCCGAATTCGGTGACGAACGGGTCACCGGCAGACGAGTCGCGGACACGTCGAGCAGATAGAGAAAGACCCTCCCCTGCTGTGCAGGAGAGGGTCTTTCTTTTGTAGCCCCGACGGGATTCGAACCCGCGCTACCGCCTTGAGAGGGCGGCGTCCTAGGCCACTAGACGACGGGGCCAAGCTGACTCAGCTTACGCTGTAGTCGCTGGGGTACCAGGACTCGAACCTAGAATGGCGGTACCAGAAACCGCTGTGTTGCCAATTACACCATACCCCAATAAGTACTTCTCACCCGCTCGCGCTGCGGCGAAAAGCGCCGAGAAGAAGAGTATCAAACCCCTCGGCTGAACCCACAATCGCCAGTTCAGAGGCCCTTTTTCAGGCGATGTCCGCGCGTGCGGCCCGAAGCCTGGCGAGGGTCCGGTCGCGCCCGAGCAACTCCAGGGATTCGAATAGCGGTGGGCTGATGTGTGATCCCGTCACCGCGACACGCACGGGGCCGAAGGCCTTCCTCGGCTTGAGTTCGAGCTTCTCCACCAGCGCCTCCTTGAGGGCGCTCTCGATGCCCTCAGTCGCCCACTGATCGACTGCTGACAGCGCATCGATGGTCGCGTCCAGTACCGGCCCCGCATCCGCTCCGAGGTTCTTACGGGCGGCGGCCTCGTCGATGGAGAAATCGGCGTCGTCGATGTAGAGGAACGCGATCAGCCCCCAGGCGTCGCCCAGCACCTGAATCCGTGTCTGCACGAGATCGGCGACCACAGCGAACTGTGTGGCGTCGATGGGCTCGCTCAGTTGGCCTGCATTGACCAAGAACGCTCGCAGGCGGCCCGCGAAATCCTCCGGCGTGAGCCTGCGCAGATGTTCCGCGTTGATCGCATCGGCCTTCTTCTGATCGAAGCGGGCCGGGTTGGAGTTGACCTGACGAACGTCGAAGGCAGCGATCATCTCGTCGAGACCGAAAATGTCGTGGTCGTCGGCGATACCCCAGCCCAGGAGCGCGAGATAGTTCAACAGTCCCTCGGGGATGAACCCGCGGTCCCGGTGATGGAACAGATTCGACTCCGGATCCCGCTTCGACAACTTCTTGTTGCCCTCCCCCATCACGAAGGGGAGATGGCCGAATTGCGGTATTGCTTTGGCGATCCCGATGCGGGTGAGGGCTTCGTAGAGTGCGATCTGGCGGGGGGTTGAGGAGAGCAGGTCTTCACCGCGCAGCACATGGGTGATGTCCATCAGGGCGTCGTCGACGGGGTTGACCAACGTGTACAACGGATCACCGTTGCCGCGCGTCAGCGCGAAGTCGGGAACCGTGCCCGCCTTGATCGTGGTGGTTCCGCGGACGAGATCGTCCCATTCGATGTCGTGGTCGGGCATCCGCAGCCGGACCACCGCAGGTCGGCCCTCGTCGCGATACGCCTGCTTCTGCTCGGGGGTCAGGTCCCGATCGAAGTTATCGTAGCCCAGCTTCGGATTGCGGCCTGCGGCGAGATGACGGGCCTCGACCTCCTCCGCGGTCGAGAACGCCTCGTACGCCTCCCCCGCATCGAGAAGCTTGGCAACGACCTCCAGGTGCTGCGGCTTGCGCAGGGACTGACGGTATGGCTCATAAGGTCCGCCCACCTCGGGGCCTTCGTCCCAATCGAGACCGAGCCAGCGCAAGGCATCGAGAATTGCCTGGTACGACTCCTCGGTGTCGCGAGCGGCGTCGGTGTCCTCGATCCGGAAGACGAACGTGCCGCCGGTGTGTCGGGCGTGCGCGAAGTTGAACAGCGCAGTACGCACCAACCCGACATGGGGCGTGCCGGTCGGAGATGGACAAAAACGAACGCGGACCTGCGAATCACTCATGAGGTCCAGGCTATCGCTCGCGGATCATCGCCTCACCGACCGGGCGCTCGCCGGCGACGGGCCGATCAGCCGACGTTGGCTCGAAGGAAGTCGATGAGCAGCGCGTTGACCTCGTCCGGCTGTTCCAAATAGCCGTAGTGCCCGGCGGCGGCGACTTCTCGGTATGTCGCACCGGGAATCGCGTCCGCGACTTCCTTCGCGAGATGAGGCGGCAAGGTCCGGTCATCGGCGAAACCGATCACCAGGGCCGGTCGGGTGATCCCGGCGTACGCGGCGGTCCGGTTCTTTTCGCCCTCGTGCAACTGCAGTTGCGCCCGCACGCCCGCCGTGACCTCCTGGCCCGAGAACTCGATGACGTCGAGCCAGTCGCGCACCTTCGTGTCGTCATCGAGTGTGTGCCGGGACAGGTTGAGATGGGCCGTGATCGCGGCGTGGTAGCGCGGCGGCAACGTGATCTTCTGGTCGTACAGCTCCCGCTCACCCACAGAGATCGACTCCTGCAGCGGACCACTTCGTGCGTACGTCGCGATCATCGCAACACAGTTCACGACATCCGGCCGTGCGAGGGCGAGCTCCTGGGTGATCTTGGCGCCCAAGGAGGTTCCGATCACGGCCGCAGGCCCTGCCCCGAGATACTCGATGAGGGCGGCGGTGTCGGCCACCATGTCGGCGATGGTGAATCCACCGGGGCACTCACTCGACGGCGCGATCCCGCGGTTGTCGAAGGTGACGACGCGGTAGCCGGCCTTGACCAGAGCCGGTTGCTGATTGGCCTTCCAGACGCGACCAGGGCTGCCGGTGCCCATGACCATGACCACCAACGGTCCCTCGCCCGAATCCTCGTAGCTGATCGATATACCGTTGACCTGAGCAGTTTTCGGTTGCGGACGCACTCCCCTACCCCCTGTCGGCAACCGGGTTGGTGAGCGTGCCGATTCCTTCGATCGTCACGCTGACCTTCTGACCGGCGTTCATCGGCCCGATGCCTTCCGGGGTTCCCGTGAGGATCACATCGCCGGGCAAGAGCGTCATGACAGCACTGATCCACTCCACGATCTCACCGACGTCGTGCAGCAACATGCTCGTACGGCTTCGCTGCTTCACCTCACCATCCAGCTCGGTGCGGATCTCCAGATCGCTGGGATCGAGCTCTGTTTCGATCCATGGTCCCAACGGACAAAAGGTGTCGTGCCCCTTGCCGCGCGTCCACTGTCCGTCGGCTTTTTGCTGATCGCGCGCGGTGACGTCGTTACCGACGGTGTATCCGAGGATGACGTCCTTGGCTGCCGAGGCCTTCACGTCGCGGCACGGCCTGCCGATCACGATCGCCAATTCGCCTTCATAGTCGACGCGATCGGAAGACTTCGGGCGCAGAATGGGAACCTGGGGTCCGATGATCGACGTGTTCGGCTTGATGAAAATCACCGGGTTCTCCGGCGCCTCGCCCGATCCAGTCGAGCTCCGGTGCGCTTCGTCTCCGCCCATCTCGGCGACGTGAGCCGCGTAGTTCTTACCGATGCAGATCACCTTGCTGGCGAGAATCGGGGCCAGCAACCGGGTGTCGGCGAGTGGCCAACTCCGGCCCGTGAACGTCGGGGTTCCGAAAGGGTGTTCGGCGATTTCACGTGCCGTCTCGGCACCGTCCTCACCTTCGATACTGACAAAGGCGACCCCGTCGGGGCTGGCAATTCGACCTAGACGCATGGTGGCAACACTATCGCACCAGCGGTATCCCAACCGGCGGGAGTCCGCTTGGAACGGGCCTGTTCCGTGTTCTAACATGTGGGCACACAGTTCCATATTGTGAGACAGAGGAGGTTCGCATCATGCCCACCGACACCCGACGCTGGGCCATGCTCGCAGCCTCCTTGTGTGGCGCGATGGCGACCACCTGCGTCGTCAGCGGAGTCGCGTTCCTCATCCCCGAGCTCCATCGCTCCGAAGGACTCTCACTCACGGAAGCCTCGACGCTGGCGGCGGTACCGATGGTCGGGCTACTGCTGGCGACCATCGGTTGGGGCATGGCCCTGGACCGGTTCGGGGAACGCCGAATACTGTTGCTCTCGCTGACACTGACGGTTGCCGCAACCGGATCGGCCTGCCTGGCAGACGCACTCGACGCGTCGAAAGTGGTCCTCGGCGCAATCCTGCTGGTCGCGGGCATCACCTCCGCCGCCACCAACGGAGCCGGAGGCCGGATCGTCGTCGGCTGGTTCCCGCCCGAACGTCGCGGAACAGCGATGGGCGTCCGGCAGATGGCGCAGCCCCTGGGCATCGGCGTGTGCGCGCTGACCATGCCCGTGCTGGCCGAGAACCTAGGTGTCACAGCCGGTTTGGCTGTGCCCTTCGTCGTCACGATATTCGCCACGATCCTCGTCGCAGCAGTGATCATGGACCCGCCACGGGAGACGATGGCGGACGGGTCGGCCATCACCTCACCGAACCCGTACCGCGGAAGCACCTTCCTGCCGCGAGTACACGGGGTGAGCATCCTGCTGTCGATACCGCAATCGATGCTCTGGACCTTCGTGCCGGCATGGCTGATCGTGCAGCACGAGTGGTCGGCGCTGACCGCGGGTGTCCTGGTGACGATCAGCCAGGTGCTGGGCGCGTTCGGTCGGATCGCGGCAGGTCGCTGGTCGGATTCGTGGGGCTCCCGTACCAAACCCATCCGGCTGATCGCCATCGGCGCAACGGCATCGGTGGGTCTGTTGGCATTCACCGATTGGCTCGACAGCCCCACCGCTGCCCTCGTCATGGTCGTCGCGAGTGTGATCACGGTGGCAGACAACGGGTTGGCGTTCACCGCCATCGCCGAGTTCGCAGGCCCTCAATGGAGCGGCCGGGGCCTGGCGATCCAGAACACCGGGCAGTACCTCTGGATGGCCGCGTCGACCCCGGTGTTCGGTATGGCGATCGGCGCATTCGGTTACCCGGCGGCGTTCTTGCTCTCGGCAGCCGCGCCTGCGGTCGCGATCGGCCTGGTGCCGGCGGACGAGGAGCGCAAGGCCGCAGTCACGGCGTCCTGACTCATCTCTCGGAATTCGCGCCACCTGCGTGCGAACGCGTCAGGTATAACTGGCGCGAACGTACGCAGGTGGCGCGAATCAACAGTGCGCGATCTCAGCCGAGTGCGACTCGGATCCTCGTGCCGATCTCGGCCGTGGTCACCGGGGTGTCACCGCGGCTCGCCAGATCGGCGGACACCGCTTGATCGATCCGGTCTGCCTCGGCATCGTGCCCGAGATGACGAAGGAGCAATACGACCGACAGGATCGCTGCGGTCGGGTCCGCTTTGCCCTGCCCGGCGATATCCGGCGCGCTGCCGTGGACCGGCTCGAACATCGACGGATTGGTTCCGGTGGCGTCGATGTTGCCCGACGCCGCGAGGCCGATGCCGCCGCTGACCGCACCTGCGATGTCGGTGATGATGTCGCCGAACAGGTTGTCGGTGACGATCACGTCGTAGCGGCCCGGATCGGTGACCATGTAGATCGTCGCCGCGTCGATGTGGTTGTACGCCACGGTGACATCCGGGAACTCGACCGCGACGTCATCGACTGCGCGCTTCCACATCGACCCGGCGAACGTGAGCACGTTGGTCTTGTGGATCAGGGTCAGATGCTTCCGGCGACTCTGCGCACGCGCAAAAGCGTCACGGACAACACGTTCGACACCGAACCGGGTGTTGACGCTGACCTCGGTGGCGATCTCGTGTGGAGTTCCGACGCGTATGGCACCACCGTTGCCGGTGTACGGACCTTCGGTGCCTTCCCTGACGACCACGAAGTCGATGTCCGGGTTGCCCGCAAGTGGTGATGTCACACCGGGGAAGAGCTTGCTCGGACGCAGGTTCACATGGTGATCGAGGGCGAACCGCATCTTCAGCAGCAACCCGCGCTCGAGGATGCCCGGCGTCACCGACGGATCGCCGATGGCGCCCAAGAGGATTGCGTCATGTCTGCGGATCGCGTCCAGGTCCTCGTCGGTCAGGAGGTCGCCAGTGCGGTGGTAACGCTGCGCGCCCAGATCGAACTCGGTGGTCTCCACGCCGGGCAGCACCTGATTCAGCACCGACAATGCCACGTCGATGACCTCGGGACCGATGCCATCGCCCTTGATGACCGCGAGCTTCATGACAGGTCGACCTGTTCGATCAGGGTGGCCTCGACAGCTTCACCGATGGCCGTGACCACCGCGTCCGGGATCTGCTGGCTCACGCGCAGCAAGATCGTGGCGCCTTCGCCCTCGGCGTCCTGCGACAATCCCGCCGCCTGGATGTCGATACCCGCGTTGCCGAGCAGGGTGCCGATCTTGCCGAGCGAGCCCGGCTGATCGCCGTACGAGACCACCAGGTTGAGACCTTCGGCACGCAGATCGAAGTTGCGGCTGTTGATGTTCACGATCTTCTGGACCTCGGCCGGTCCGGAGAGGGTGCCTGCCACGTTGAGGACTGTGCCGTCGCCGAATACGGCTCGCAGATCGACGAGGTTGCGATGGTTCGGGCTCTCGGACGCGGTGGTCACCTCTGAGGTGACACCACGCTCGGCAGCCAGTGCCGGCGCGTTGACGAACGTGACCGGCTCTTCGATGACCGCTGAGAACAGACCTCGCAGCGCAGACAGACCCAGGACGTCGACACTCTTGACGGCGATCTCACCGCGGACGTCGACGGTGATGTTGGCAGGCACCTGACCGGACAGCGCACCCACGAGGACACCGAGTTTGCGGACGAGTTCGAGCCACGGCGCGACCTCGTCGTCCACGGTGCCGCCGGTGATGTTCACAGCGTCGGGGACGAAATGCCCCGCCAGCGCCAGCCGCACACTCTTGGCGACGTCGGTGCCGGCGCGGTCCTGCGCCTCGGAAGTGGATGCACCCAGGTGCGGGGTCACCACGACCTGCGGGAGCTCGAACAACGGCGAATCGGTGCACGGCTCGGTCGCGTAGACGTCGAGGCCTGCGCCGAATACGTGTCCGGAGTTGATTGCGTCGGCGAGGGCCTGCTCGTCGATCAGCCCGCCGCGCGCAGCGTTGACGACGATGACGCCCTTCTTGGTGCGAGCCAGTTCGTCGGCGCCGATCAGCCCGAGCGTCTCAGGGGTCTTGGGCAGGTGCACCGAGAACATGTCGGCGCGCTCGAGGAGTTCGTCGAGGGTGACCAGCTCGATGCCGAGCTGCGCCGCGCGCGCCGGGGACACGTAGGGGTCGTAGGCGATGATGTTGGTCTCGAAGGCGGCCAGACGCTGCGCGAACAGCTGGCCGATACGTCCGAGGCCGACGACGCCGACGGTCTTGCCGAAGATCTCCACACCGTTGAACTTCGAACGCTTCCAGGTGTGCTCGCGCAAGGTGGCGTCGGCGGCAGGAATCTGACGCGCCGCGGACAGCAGCAGACTCACCGCGTGCTCGGCGGCGGTGTGGATGTTGGACGTCGGGGCGTTGACCACCATGACGCCGCGCTCGGTCGCGGCCGGCACATCGACGTTGTCGAGACCGACACCCGCTCGGGCGACGATCTTGAGGTTCGGGCCGGCGGCGAGGACTTCCTCGTCGACCTGCGTTGCCGAGCGCACCAGGATGGCGTCGGCGTCCTTCACTGCCTCGAGCAATTTCGGACGATCAGGCCCGTCGACCCAACGCACCTCGACATCCTCACCGAGGGCGGCAACGGTGGACTGTGCCAGTTTGTCGGCGATCAAGACGATTGGGCGGCCGGTGGGGCTCACGGTGATTTCTCCTGGGGTTCGGGCAACGAACGACGCTGTACGCCGGTCGCAGAACAGTGGCAACTCCAGCGATCAGCTTAGAGGTCGCGCCCAGCGCCGTTGCCCCGGGTCTATTCGCCACCCATGCGGGCGGACCTGCGCGAATAAGCATCGCTCATCCTTCCGACGATCAATATGCTGCCTGTGACTTGCGTTACGGTTATATTGCATCCGGGCCGGGGAGAAGATACGCAGCGGCGCGCGGTCGAGGTCGCTGCCTATCGCGAGGAGCCCGTACACCACGATTGGGGACCCAATGCTCAGAAAACTGCTCGCTCTGTGCGCGGCACTTGTGACTGCCGCGCTGCTGTTGAGCGGGGCGGGCACCGCGACCGCGGCTCCGTCGAAGGTGGCGCTGGGCGGAGGCTCGGGGATCCTCGTCCTCAAAGGTGGAAACAGCGCGTCGGCGTGCACGCTGACGACCATCGGTTACGACAACAGGGGCGGGCTGTACGGCTTGACCGCAGCGCATTGCGGAGAAGGCGGACAGCGCGTGGTCGCCGAACAGCAACAGAACCGCGGCGTCATCGGACGCATCACCTTCTCCAACCACAAACTCGACTACGCGATTATCGCGTTCGATCAGGACAAGGTCGCGCCCACCCGCACGGTCGGGAGTGTGACCATCCGCGGCGTACAGACCACTCCCCCGAACTTCGGAACCATCGCCTGCAAGGAAGGCCGGACCACCGGCGGTACCTGCGGGGTCACCTGGTTCTCCAACGGCGTCGAGCACATCAGTCAGATCTGCGTCACCGAAGGTGACTCCGGAAGTCCGGTCGTCGTCGGCGACAGGTTGATCGGCATGGTCAATGCCTACTACTTCGTCGGATGCATCGGTCCTGAGACCGGCACCAACATCAAACCGATCCTGGCGGACCTGCCCAGACGTGGCGTCGAAGGCTTTCGCGTCTACTGATTGGACTTGCCGCTCGTCCCGGCCCGATCGTGAGACTTCAGAACACGAGGGGTCACTGGGTTTCACGTCGGCTCAAACTCAAGTGGCGTGAAACTGGCACCGCCCGCGGGCGGCCCGCGTGGTCTGCGGCTTTGTTCCTCGTCTCACCAGCTGTGTTTTTTCGCTCCGCTTCGCTGGGCGGGGTGTGCGGCCCTTTCTCGCGTGGTCTGCGGCTTTGTCTTTCGTCTCACCAGCTGTGTTTTCTCGCTCCGCTTCGCTACGCGGGGTGTGCGGCCCTTTCTCGCGTGCTCTTCCTCCGTCGACTCAGTCGCTGCGCTCCCTCGCTCCTCCGTCCAGAGCACGCGGGGCCGCACACGGGCGGTGTCAGTTCCAGACAAACAAACCCCGGACCTCATGGTCCGGGGTTTGAGTGGTCGAACTCAGTCCTGTTGCTTATCAGGCAGTTTCGGTGATGGGCCGATCGACCCAGCTCATCAGGTCGCGCAGCTTCTGACCGGTGACCTCGATGGGGTGCTCGGCGTTCTGCTTGCGCAGACCTTCGAGCTCTTTGTTGCCGCCTTCGACGTTGGCGACCAGACGCTTGACGAAGGTGCCGTCCTGGATGTCCTTGAGGATGCCCTGCATACGCTCTTTGGTGCCCGAGTCGATGACGCGGGGACCGGAGACGTAGCCACCGAACTCAGCGGTGTCGGAGACCGAGTAGTTCATGCGGGCGATGCCGCCTTCGTACATGAGGTCGACGATGAGCTTGAGCTCGTGCAGCACCTCGAAGTAAGCCATCTCGGGCGCGTAGCCGGCTTCGACCATGACCTCGAAACCGATCTTGACCAGTTCCTCGGTGCCACCGCAGAGCACGGCCTGCTCACCGAAGAGGTCGGTTTCGGTCTCTTCTTTGAACGTGGTCTTGATGACGCCCGCGCGGGCTCCACCGATCGCCGCGGCGTAGCTCAGGGCCAGGGCCTCGCCGTTGCCTTTGGGATCCTGATCGACCGCGATGAGGCACGGCACACCCTTGCCGTCGACGTACTGACGACGCACCAGGTGGCCGGGTCCCTTGGGGGCGACCATGCCGACGGTGATGTTGTCGGCCGGCTCGATCAGGTCGAAGTGGATGTTGAGGCCGTGGCCGAAGAACAGCGCGTCGCCGTCGTTCAGGTTGGGCTCGATCTCATCCTTGAAGATCTTCGCCTGCGAGGTGTCCGGGGCGAGCACCATGATGACGTCGGCCCAGGCGGCGGCCTCGGACGCGGTCAGGACCTTGAGGCCCTGCTCCTCGGCCTTGGCGCGCGAAGCGCTGCCCTCGCGCAGGCCGATCACGACCTCGACACCCGAATCACGCAGGCTCAGTGAGTGTGCGTGTCCCTGACTGCCGTATCCGATGACCGCAACCTTGCGGCCCTGGATGATCGACAGGTCGGCATCGTCGTCGTAGAACATCTCGACTGCCACTTGACTTCCCTTCTTCGGTGAATCTCCCGGCCCTCTTTGGCCAGGGATCAGTACTTGGTTTCGATATCTAGCGAGTTGCCGACATGCTCTTCGGTCCGCGGCCCAGGGCGACGATGCCCGATTGGGCGATCTCCCGGATGCCGTACGGATCGAGCATCTTCAGCAGCGCCTCGAGCTTGTCCGGGGTGCCGGTCGCCTCGACGGTGATCGATTCGGGCGACACGTCGATAACTTTCGCACGGAACAGGTTCACGACCTCGATCACCTCTCCGCGCGCCGATGCGTCCGAGCGCACCTTGATCATCATCAGTTCGCGAGCGACCGAGGTCTCCGGATCTTGCTCGACGATCTTGATCACGTTGATCAGCTTGTTGAGCTGCTTGGTGACCTGCTCCAGTGGAAAGTCCTCGACCGAGACCATGATGGTCATCCGCGAGACACCTTTGAGTTCGGTGGCGCCGACGGCGAGTGACTCGATGTTGAAGCCGCGCCGGGAGAACAGCGAAGACACGCGGGCGAGTACACCCGGTCGGTCTTCTACGAGCACGCTCAGGGTGTGATGGGTGGTGGTCACTGCTGCTCGCCTTTCTCGTCGGACTCGCGCTGCGAACCGACCGCTTCGACCCCGCGGACATTGCCCGCGGTGGCCTGGGGATCCTCACCGGACTCGGTGGACGCTTCGGCATCGTCGTCGAACAACGGCCGAATGCCACGGGCAGCCATGATCTCGTCGTTGCCGGTGCCGGCAGCGACCATCGGCCACACCTGTGCGTCGGCACCGACGACGAAGTCGATCACGACCGGGCGGTCGTTGATGGCACGCGCCTCGGCGAGCACGGCATCGACGTCTTCTTCGCGCTCACAACGCAATCCGACACATCCGAGCGCTTCGGCCAGCTTCAGGAAATCCGGGATGCGCACCGACGTCTCGGTGTTGTGGGTCGACAGATTCGTGTTGGAGTACCGCTCTTCGTAGAAGAGTGTCTGCCACTGCCGGACCATGCCCAGGTTGCCGTTGTTGATGACAGCGACCTTGATGGGGATGCCTTCGATGGCGCAGGTGGCCAGTTCCTGATTGGTCATCTGGAAGCAGCCGTCGCCATCGATGGCCCACACCTCGGTGTCGGGCATGCCCTGCTTGGCGCCCATGGCGGCGGGCACCGCGTAACCCATGGTGCCCAGTCCACCCGAGTTGAGCCAGGTTCGTGGCTTCTCGTAGGAGATGAACTGCGCCGCCCACATCTGGTGCTGTCCGACACCGGAACAGTAGATCGCGTCGGGTCCGGCAGCCTTGCCGATCGCCGAGATGACGAACTCCGGCGACATCGAACCGTCGGCCGGACGGTCGTAGCTCAGCGGGTATGTGCGCCGGATCCCATCGAGGTACGACCACCAGGTACTCAGGTCGGGCGCGGCGGTCGTGGTGGCGCGCTCGTCGCGCACCGCCTCGACCAGTTCGGAGATCACCGCACCGCAATCACCCACGATGGGGACGTCGGCGTGGCGGTTCTTACCGATCTCGGCGGGATCGATGTCCGCGTGGATCACCTTGGCGTCCGGTGCGAACGAGTCGAGCATGCCGGTGACGCGGTCATCGAAGCGGGCGCCGAGGGTGATCAGCAGATCGCTACGTTGCAGTGCGGCCACCGCGGCGACGGTGCCGTGCATTCCTGGCATTCCCAGATGTTGCTTGTGGCTGTCCGGGAAAGCGCCGCGGGCCATGAGGGTGGTGACCACGGGGACGCCTGTCAGTTCTGCGAGTTCGAGCAGCTGCGCGGAGGCATTGGCCTTGATGACGCCGCCGCCCACGTACAGCACGGGTGAGGTGGCTGCCGCGATCAGCCGCGCCGCCTCACGCACCTGCTTGCCATGCGGCTTGGTGACCGGCCGGTAGCCGGGCAGGTCGAGTTGCGGTGGCCACGAGAACGTGGTCTGCGCCTGCAGCACGTCCTTGGGGATGTCCACCAAAACCGCGCCGGGACGCCCGCTTTCGGCGATGTAGAACGCCTCGGCCATCACCTTGGCGATCTCGGCACCGTTGTTGACGAGGAAGTTGTGTTTGGTCACCGGCATGGTGATGCCGGAGATGTCGGCCTCCTGGAAGGCATCGGTCCCGATGAGCGAACGACCCACCTGACCGGTGATCGCGACAATGGGCACCGAATCCATCTGGGCATCCGCGAGCGGGGTCACGAGGTTGGTGGCACCGGGACCCGAGGTGGCGATGCACACTCCGACGCGACCGGTTGCCTGCGCGTAGCCGGTGGCCGCGTGACCCGCGCCCTGCTCGTGGCGGACGAGGATGTGGCGGACCTGCTCGGAGTCGAGGAGTGGATCGTAGACCGGGAGCACAGCGCCGCCGGGAATGCCGAATACAGAGGTGACGCCGAGCTCTTCGAGGGCGCGCACTACCGCCTTCGCGCCGCTGACACGTTCCGGCGCTACGGTGCGACGGTTTGCGGCCGCGGCCGCCGTTACTGGCGAGCCGTTCCCCGACTGGCGCCGCGGTGCTGCGGGCCCTTTGGCCTGCTGCGATCCCGGACCGCCTGGGTGCGACCCCGGCTGGGTGCGTGCTGCTGGTGCGCTCACTGCACTTCCCTCTGCTCTGACGACGCGGCGCGGGGCCGAGTACGTCGGTGGACAACAAAAAACCCCCGACAGCAGGTGCTGTGCGAGGGTGGCGCGTCGATGCTTTGTGAGTACTCGTTGTACTCGGTCAGGCGTTGACGCGCCGGCCGAGTACGAGAATCTGTTTTTGCATCACAATGAGCCAGGCTAGGGCTGTGTGCTGCGATGAGTCAAACTTGACCACCTCGCATCCCACATGATGGGACACACCGCGCGGGATGAAACAATGGGGCCGTGTCTGAGCCCCAAGTCATCGAGTTGCCCGCGGAGTTCCGCATTCACCCGATCGCGTACTTCGCCGTCTTCATGATGGGTGTTTCCGCGCTTGTCCTGGCCGGTGTGTCGCTGCCCTACCTCGGGTGGACGCTGGCTCTACCGATCGTGGTGGCCGTCTGGGTGCGGCGACTGCGGACCATCGTGACCGAGGACGGCGTGACGTCGGTGACCCTGCGTGGGCGCAGGTCGGCGACGTGGGAGCAGATCTCCGGATTGCAGTTCCCACGGTGGGGTGCGGTCCGTGCTGTGCTCGACGACAAATCACATCTCATCCTGCCCGCCATCAGCTTCCGCGACCTACCGCGTCTGTCGGCCGCGAGCCGGGGACGCATTCCCGACCCGTACGCCATCGACAGTCCGGACGCCGAGCGCATCGACGTCGACAGCACCGGCTCAGCGGCGGCGCCGAAGAAGGCGGCCGAAGAAACCGGGGCGACGGCAACCACCGAGTCCGCAGCGGACGCCTCTGATCCGGCCGACAAGGGCGACAGCAAGACCTCGGAGTAGCCTGACTTGCGCAAGTTCTCCCCCTCCCAGCCCTGAGGCGGAGTCGACCCGAGCCAGTCGAGGAACGAACAGCCATGCCGCAGTTGAGGTCACGCACAACCACCGTCGGTCGTAACGCAGCCGGAGCGCGTTCGCTCTGGCGCGCCACCGGCATGACCGACGACGACTTCGGCAAACCGATTGTGGCGATAGCGAACTCGTACACCCAGTTCGTTCCCGGACACGTCCACCTCAAGGACGTCGGGGAGATCGTCGCCGACGCGGTCCGTGCTGCCGGTGGTGTGCCCCGCGAGTTCCACACCATCGCCGTCGATGACGGAATAGCGATGGGCCACGACGGGATGCTCTACTCGCTGCCGAGCCGCGAGATCATCGCCGATTCCGTCGAGTACATGGTGAATGCGCACACCGCGGACGCCCTGGTCTGTATCTCGAACTGCGACAAGATCACCCCCGGCATGCTCAACGCCGCGATGCGACTCAACGTCCCCACCGTGTTCGTCTCCGGCGGAC
Source organism: Williamsia limnetica (assembly GCF_003217475.1). Taxonomy (GTDB): domain Bacteria; phylum Actinomycetota; class Actinomycetes; order Mycobacteriales; family Mycobacteriaceae; genus Williamsia; species Williamsia limnetica. The sequence continues at coordinate 238,979 of NZ_QJSP01000010.1, forward strand.
CCATGGAGGCAGGCAAGGCCGTGGTCGTCGACGGCACCGTGCATCCGTCGTCGGATCTGATCACCTCGATCTCCGCCTCGGCCAACGACGCCGTCGACGAGGCGGCACTCCGAGAGGTCGAACTCGCGGCGTGCCCCACCTGCGGATCATGCTCGGGCATGTTCACCGCCAACTCGATGAACTGCCTGACCGAAGCGCTCGGTCTGGCGTTGCCGGGCAACGGGTCCACACTGGCCACACATGAAGCGCGACGCGGACTGTTCACCAAGGCAGGACAGGTGATCGTCGATGCGGCCCTGCGCTACTACCGCGACGACGACGAGTCCGTGCTTCCCCGGAACATCGCAACTCCCACCGCTTTCCGGAACGCCATGGCGCTCGACGTCGCGATGGGCGGATCCACCAACACTGTGTTGCACGTGCTCGCCGCCGCACAGGAGGGCGAAGTCGAGGGCTTCGACCTCGGGGTCATCGACGACATCAGTCGCAAGGTGCCCTGCCTGTCGAAGGTCTCCCCCAACTCCGATTACCACATGGAGGACGTCCACCGGGCCGGCGGAATCGCCGCCATCCTCGGCGAACTGCGTCGCGCCGGACTCATCGACGACACCACCAGCACCGTCCACTCTCCGACCCTCGCGTCGTTTCTCGATGACTGGGACATCCGCAGTGGCACCGCCACCGACGAGGCGCTGGAGCTGTTCCACGCCGCTCCGGGAGGGGTGCGCACCACGACGCCGTTCTCGACCGAGAACCGCTGGGAATCCCTCGACACCGACGCCGCCGGTGGGTGCATCCGCGATCTCGAACACGCGTACACCGTCGAAGGTGGCCTCTGCGTTCTCAAGGGCAACCTTGCCGTCGACGGGGCAGTGCTGAAGACCGCCGGTATCGACGAGGACCTCTGGCACTTCCAAGGCCCCGCCCGCGTCGTGGAATCACAGGACGAGGCGGTGCAGGTGATCCTGAGCAAGACCATCAAGGCGGGCGAGGTCCTGGTCGTCCGCTACGAGGGACCGGCCGGCGGTCCCGGGATGCAGGAGATGCTGCATCCGACCGCGTTCATGAAGGGCACCGGTATGGGCAAGAAGTGTGCGCTCATCACCGACGGCCGGTTCTCCGGTGGCTCATCGGGACTCTCGGTCGGACACATCTCCCCCGAAGCCGCTGCAGGTGGGGTCATCGGACTGATCGAAGACGGCGACCAGATCCTGATCGACGTCAAGACTCGCAAGCTCGAAGTCCTCGTCGACGATGAGGTCCTCGCCGATCGCCGGGCAAAAATGGACGCCGCCGAACGACCGTGGCAGCCCAGGGAGCACCGCGAACGTAAGGTCACCACCGCGTTGCGCGCCTACGCCAAGCTGGCCACCTCAGCGGACAAGGGCGCAGTTCGCCAGGTCGACTGACCCGATTGCGGTGGGTTCTGGCGACTGTTTCCGCAGGTCGCGGTCGCCAGAACCCACCATCATCGGGCTACTGGGTGGGGTTACCCGGCGATTCGAACGGGTTGGTGCCGTTGAAGAGGAACCAGATGGCGACCGGTGCCGCGATACCGACAATCAGCCATGCGACCGAACCGATGAACGGTCTGGTCGCCCAGCCGCGTCCGAAGTCGAGCGAGATGCGGCCCGGCCCGGTCAGGATGATCACCGCGGCAGCGAGACCGAGGAACAGTTCGTACTCGATACCGCCGCCGGTGAAGTCGGGGTCGGCGGCGAAGAACCAGACACCGCCGGCGAGAGTCGCCTTGTAGGCCGCGGCGACGGTCATCACGCCCAGCACCGCCGAGCCTGCGATCGGGGTCAGCAGGCCGAGCACCAGCATGAGTCCGCCGATGGTCTCCGACAGAGCGCCCAGGATCGCCAACGGCTTCGCGGCGTCGGAGCTGAACCCGATGTTGGTGTTCGCGGCGTTCAAGAGGTAGTCCTCGAACCCGCTGAGACGCGGACCATTCCACCAGCCGAACAGCTTCTGACTGCCGTGCGCCATCGCGATCAGTCCGACGCCGACGCGAAGTAGCAGCAACCCGAGATCGAGGGTGCCGCGGCGGGCGGGGACCTCTGTGACGAGCGGCTCGATGGGTTCGGGTTCAGCAGGCCCACGCAGCGCGAAATCGTCGTCATCGTCGTAGCGGGGCGGCGGTCCGTACTCGCGGTGGAAGTCGTCACGGTCCACGACGCCCGCCGGGATCCGGGTGGTGTGTGCCGACGGCGCACCCACGACATCCGTGTCCTGATCGGCGACGTCATCGCGGACGACCTGCCCCGTTCCGGCAGAACCGGTCACCGGCCGCTTACGCAGCGTGGGGATCTGCTCGGTCTCCTCGAGGTCCTCGTCGAACCGAGCCGCTTCATCCTGGCCTGCCTTGTCCGAGCGGTACGGGGCGTACCCGTAGGCACCGGTGTCACCTTCGGCCGGGTACGGCTCGTTCGCCCGTGTCACGGGCAGTTCGATCTGTTCGGTGGGCTCGTCGTATGGGCTCGACCCTTGGCCGTCGGGATCTCGTTCGGTCACCCTAGTGACCTTAGAGGCATGTCGGTCGAACGCATCCTTGCCCTGGGCACGGCGCGCCCGATCGGAAGTTTCGCCACGCCCGATCAGTAGTGTGGACGCCATGACAACGCCCCACCGGTCTGCTATCGCGCGGATCGTGATCATGCTGGTGGCGGCCGCCGTGATGGTGACCGGATGTTCGGATGGATTCGCCGAACAAGACCGTAACCGGGAGGCCGGCGATTTTTCCACCAACGTCAATCCGCCGATGCAGCAGCCGGAACAGCCGCCGCCGAGCGCGCCCCCGACCGATCCCGGCGCACCGACGGGGCCCTGTCCCGATCCGGATCCGACCGTGATCGCCACCTGTCTGGACGCAACCAGCGGTCTGATCGCCGCCAGTGCGGACGCCACGTCGACCGTGGTGGCCCAGCGCACGAGCGGCAAGATCGTGCGCACCAAACGCGGCGGGCCGACGGTCGACATCGCTTCTTTCGAGGTCGATGCCTCCGGCGACGGCGGACTCCTCGACTTCGCTCCGTCCCCCGACTATGCGCAGGACCAGTTGATGTACGCCTACATCACCACTCCCACGGACAACCGCGTGGTGCGGCTGGCACCAGGCGACGTGCCGAAGCCGATCCTCACCGGGATCCCGAAGGGCGACACCGGCAACATGGGCACGATTCATTTCAAGAGCCCGGGCGAATTGCTGGTGGCCACCGGAGACGCCGGCGACCCCGGTGCCGCTGCTGATCCGGGCTCACTGGCCGGAAAACTGCTGTCGGTGACCGATCTGTCGTCGGGGGGCAACACTCCCCCGCGGGTGCTCACGAGCGGCCTCGGGCAGAACCCGGCGTTGTGTCCGGACGTGGTGACCGGCGCGCTCTATCTGAGTGACCGGGCTCCAGCGGAGGACCGCCTGCAGCTGATCAGCCCGACCGGAGTCGGACGCACCCTGTGGACCTGGCCGGACAAGCCGGAAACCGCAGGATGCGCAGCGGTGAACGGCGTGATCATGGTGTCGCAGACCAGGACTCAGCGACTGCAGGCCATCACCGCGCCGACCGAGGAGAAGCCGACGACCGCCGAGCCCATCACCGTCCTCGAACGGCGTTACGGCGCACTCGGTCGCCTGACCGCCGTTCCCGCCGGCCTCTTCCAGGTCGGAACCGTCAACAAGCAGACCGGTACCGCGGGCCCCACCGACGATCGGGTCATCATCATCCCGATGCCGCAGGGTGCCGCCGACACCAACGTCTGACCTACTGGCAGGCAGCCAGCACAAGCTCTTTCACGCGGCCGGGGTCGGCCTGGCCGCGGGTGGCCTTCATGACGTCGCCGACGATTTTCCCGGCTGCGGCGACCTTGCCGCTGCGGATCTTCTCGGCGATGTCGGGGTTGTTCGCGAGGGCTTCGTCGACGGCCTTCTGCAGGGCCGAATCGTCGCGCACCACTTCCAGCCCTTTGTCGGCGATGATCTGCTCGGGTTCGCCCTCGCCGTCGAGGACCGCCGTGACCACCTGCTGGGCAAGCTTGTTGGTCAGCTTCCCCTCGTCGACCAAGGCCACGACCTTGGCGACCTGAGCGGGGGTGATCGGCAGATCGGCCAGCTCGGTGCCGCGGGTATTCGCCTGCTGCGCAAGGAAGGACACCCACCAACCGCGGGCCGCCTCGACGGGCGCCCCGGCGTCGACGGTGGCGATGATCAGGTCGACGGCACCGACGTTGACGAGGTCGCGCATCACCTCGTCGGAGACACCCCACTCCTGCTGGATGCGGGCCCGGCGCAGCCACGGCAGCTCGGGCAGGCTCGCACGGATCTCTTCGATCCAGTCCGCGGCGGGCTGCACCGGCGGTAGGTCGGGCTCGGGGAAGTACCGGTAGTCGTCGGCGGTTTCCTTGCGCCGGCCCGCCGAGGTGGAGCCGTCGGTCTCCTGGAAGTGGCGCGTCTCCTGAACGATGGCCGTGCCTGCGAGCAGAAGCGCTGCCTGCCGGCGCATCTCGTACCGAACCGCGACCTCGACGCTCTTGAGCGAGTTGACGTTCTTCGTCTCGGTCCGCGTGCCGAACTCGGTCGCGTCCTTGCGCATCAGCGACAGGTTCGCGTCGCACCGCATCGAACCCTGATCCATCCGCACATCCGATACGTCGAGTGATTTGAGCAGGTCGCGCAGCGCAGTGACGTACGCGCGGGCGACCTCGGGGGCCCGGGAGCCCGCACCCTCGATGGGCTTGGAGACGATCTCGATGAGCGGCACGCCGGCCCGGTTGTAATCGAGCAGCGAGTGGCTCGCCCCGGAGATCCGGCCGGTGGTGCCGATGTGCAGGGACTTGCCGGTGTCTTCTTCCATGTGCGCGCGCTCGATGTCCACGCGCCATGTGGTGCCGTCGTCCAATGCGACGTCGAGGTATCCGTCGTGAGCGATCGGGTCGTCGTATTGCGAGATCTGATAGTTCTTCGGCTGGTCCGGGTAGAAGTAGTTCTTCCGCGCGAATGTGCTCGACGGGCGGATGGAACAGTTCAGCGCGAGGCCTATCCGGATGGCCGACTCGATGGCCTTCTCGTTCACCACGGGCAGCGATCCCGGCAGACCGATGCACACCGGGCACACCTGGGTGTTCGGCTCGGCGCCGAACGTGGTGGGGCAACCGCAGAACATCTTGGTGTTGGTCCCCAGCTCGACGTGGACCTCCATACCCATCACCGGGTCGAATTCCGCGATCACATCGTCATAGTCGAGCAAGTCAGTCATGCCACGAGTTTAACCGGCTGCCGCGGCCCGGAATTGGTGGGTTCTGGCGAACAAAAGGCCAGGTCGACCTCGCCAGAACCCACCAAGACCGGACGCCGGGTCAGCCGAAGAAGGCTGCTGCGTCCTCGTAGCGGTTCTGTGGGACGAGCTTGAGTTCCTTGGTCGCCTCACCGATCGGGACCAGGCCGATGTTCGGGCCCTGCAGGCTCACCATCATCCCGGTGTCACCGTTGTGCGCGGCGTCAGCGGCATTGACGCCGAATCTCGTGGCGAGCACCCGGTCGTAGGGGGTCGGCTTACCACCGCGCTGGACGTGGCCGAGCACGGTGGTGCGGACCTCTTTGTTGATCCGACGCTCGATCTCGATCGCCAGTTGCTGTGCGACACCGGTGAACCGTTCGTGGCCGAACTCATCGAGTCCGCCCTGAGCCATCGAGAAGGTGCCCTCCTTGGGTTTGGCACCCTCGGCAACGACGCAGATGAAATGCGAATCACCACGTTGGAATCGGCGTTTGACCAACCGGCAGACCTCCTCGACGTCGAAGGGCTGTTCCGGGATCAAGATCATGTGCGCGCCCGAGGCGATCCCGGAATGCAGGGCGATCCAGCCGGCGTGGCGTCCCATCACCTCGACCAGCATCACCCGCTGATGCGATTCCGCGGTGCTGTGCAGCCGATCGATCGCATCGGTGGCGACGGTCAGCGCGGTGTCGAACCCGAACGTGACGTCGGTGCAATCGATGTCGTTGTCGATGGTCTTGGGCACACCGACGACCGGCACTCCCTCATCCGCCAGCCAGCTGGCCGCGGTCAGCGTCCCCTCACCGCCGATGGGGATCAACACGTCGATCCCGTTGTCGTCGAGGGTTTGGCGGATCTGGTCGAGCCCGGCCCGCAGCTTGTCCGGATGCGTCCGTGCGGTTCCCAGCATCGTTCCGCCCTTGGCGAGCAGACGATCATTGCGATCGTCGGCGGCGAGATGGATGCGCCGGTCCTCCAGCAACCCTCGCCAGCCGTCGAGAAATCCGACCACCGCCGAGCCGTAACGCACCTCGCTGGTTCGGACCACAGCGCGGATCACCGCGTTCAGGCCTGGGCAGTCACCGCCACCGGTAAGCACTCCAATGCGCATTTGGTGTCCCGCTCCTCGTCTGACGAATATCGTTTCTGCGGTTCGACGGGCATCTGCGCCGCCGGTTCAATTGTGCAACTCATCCCCGGGTCTCCGCTGACCTACCGGCGTCGGGGGTGGTCAGCGCACTGCGACTTCAGGTCAGCGCACTCCGTTTTCATACGCGTAGACCACAGCTTGTGCGCGATCACGTAGATGCAACTTCGACAGCACGTTGCTGACATGGGTCTTGACCGTCTGTTCGGCCACGAACAGGTGCCCGGCGATCTCCGCGTTCGACTTGCCCTCGGCAACCTGTTCGAGCACCTCGCGCTCGCGCGGGGTCAGGCCGGCGAGTTCCCCGGGTTCTGCTCTGCGGATCCGATGCCTGCTTGTCACCTCGGCGATGAGCCTGCGAGTGACCGACGGTGCCAGCAGCGCCTCGCCGGCGGCCACCACACGTACCGCCCGGACGAGTTCCTCGGCGGGCGCGTCCTTCAACATGAACCCGGACGCCCCGATCCGCAGGGCCTGATAGACGTAGTCGTCGATGTCGAACGTGGTGAGCATGAGGATCTTGCTCTGCACCTTCGCCGGGCCGGTCAACAGCTGCTCAGCGGCGGCCAGCCCGTCCAACTTGGGCATCCGGACGTCCATCAGCACGACGTCAGGATGCAACTCGCGTATCGCGGTGACCGCCGCCTGCCCGTCTGCCGCGTCGCCGACCACCGAGATGTCGGACTGGGCGCCCAACAGGGCACCGAAGCCTTGCCGCACCATCGCTTGATCGTCTGCGATGAAGACCGTGATCGACACGACCCCACCCTACTTTCAGGCCGACTCGGCGACGGGACCCCACTGCCCGAGGCCCGGCGTCCCGATTGCCCGCAGCGGTAGCCGGGCGCGGACCACGAAACCGCCGTCGGGTTGAGGCGCCGCCGACAGCACCCCGCCGACCGCTTTGGCGCGTTCGAGCATTCCCGGAATTCCCTGACCACCAGACGATTCCAGATTGATCGGGCTGGCGGTCGGCACGGTGTTCCGGACCACCACGTCGAGGTCGTCACCGGATACCGACAAGTCGACGTCGACGCGGGCTCCGGCGGCATAGCGGGTGACGTTGGCCAGCGACTCCTGGACGATGCGGTATGCCACCAACGCGCAGGCATCCCCGACGTGTTCGCCGGTGTCGAGCGGTCGGTAGCTGACGTCGACGCCGGCGCCCCTGGTGGCCGCAACGATTCCTTCGATGTCCGCGATCCCCGGGTTCGGATTGCGCGCATACGCTTCCGCACGAGGTGAATCATCTTCGAGCCGAAGAACTCCCAACATCACGCGGACCTCGTCGAGGGCCTCACGCGCGACATCGGCGATCGCATCGAACTCAGCGGCCGCCGCGTCCCCCACCCCGTCGATCCGGTACTTGGCGGTTTGTGACTGCACCACGACCACCGACATCCGATGTGCCACAACATCATGAAGGTCTCGGGCGATCCTGGTGCGCTCTTCCAAGACCGCGTTCTTCGACTTCTCGGTGTCTTTTAGCATCGTCTGCTGCGCCAACTGCGCCCGCGACCGTAGAATGATCCGGATCAACACGCAGATCACCCCTGCGATGGTCAGTCCCACCACCCAGCCGTCCTCGGCTTCCGGCGGCGCCGCCATGTACACCACGACGCACGAGACCGCCCAGAAGACCGGCAGCAATCGCAACGGCGCTCGCAGATAAGCCAACACCGTCAGCACCAGCAGCTCGATCAGGTGCACCACCTGGATGGTGTAGTTCCAGTCATCGATGCGATCGACGGTGAGGCCGATGACCTGTGCCGAGATCACCGAGATCGCCCAGCCCAGGGTCGGGTTCGACCATCCGAACATGATCGGCAGCGCAGCGAATGCCGAGATGATCGGCAACATGGCCGGCTGCACCTCATGCGTCAAGGCCAGGGTCGGCCAGGCAATCGAGTACATGATCAATGCGAGGAGGGTGAAAACGAGGTTGATCTTCTGACCCAAGAAGTGTGCGACCGCCGGTTCGGTGGCGATCGGCAACCTCTTGGCCTCGTCCACCACATAGTCGGTGGCGGCATTCCACAGTCTCATTGCGCTCACGGTAGCCACCGAACCCTCATCGGTCCTCATACCTGAGAGGGAGATACGGCCTGACTTTCGGCGCAGCCACCGAGGGTGAGCTCACGCCGCGAGGTCGGTCGCAGTCCACTCATCCGGCTGATGTGGACACGTGCACTCGATTTCTATGTTGATCCCATGCACGCAGTACGAAGTCGAATGTTGTTGTCCAGCTTGGCCGCGACGTTTGTCGTCGCCCTCGGAATGTGGCCTGCGTCCGCAGCGGCGACAGCCACCGGATCCTACGCCGACACCGCCGATCTCTACACGCCCGCGGGCGCCGCGGTCGCAGCGCTCGTCGGCCCGGATCCGGCACGGGCCGTGGCCGTGCTGCCCGCTGATTTCGAGGCGGAGATGGGCTACCGACCGGAACTGATCGACGGTACGCCTACCGACCCCGCCGGCGACTGTTCGTCACCGATCCCGTTGCCCGACCGATTCGAGCACCCGTGCAAGGTCCACGACTTCGGCTACGACCTCTTGCGGCTCGCCGCGAGACACGGCACACCGCTGGGCGGCTGGGCTCGTGTAGCACTCGACCGCATGCTGGCACAGGAGATGCACCGGACCTGCAGCAATCCGATCTGCGACTGGGCGGCCGACCTCGCGCACACCGGGGTCGCCTTCAACACCTGGCGCCAGCGAGAGCGCGCCCCGGGGGCGACAGAGTCGACGACCGCCATCGTCGCGTCGACGTTTGTCCGCGGCGGCGAAGAGATCGCGGCGTCGGTGGGTCTGCGATGACCGCGCCGCGCTGGCCGCATCCCTACACCTGTGTCGGCGCCCTGATGGGCTCCGCGCTCGCGTCGGCCCCGGGCTCTCTACCGCGGACTGGTCTGGTCGCGGGACTTCTTCTTGCGGCGTTCGGGATCGTGGGCGCTCTGTTGGGCATGGTCGCGGGCCACTGGTGTCCGTGCGGCGACCGACCGCGGCGCATCGCGGCCGCGGTCGCCGGCACCCTCGGAGTCGCGTTCTTCACCGCGATGGTGTTATGGCAGAACGATCTTCGAAATGCCATGGACACCCCAGCGGTCGACGCATACTGGATTCTGACCGCGCTGGCCCCGTCGGCGGTCGTCGCGGCGGCGTGCGTACTCGGCCGGCGGACTCGCGCGACGGTCGCGGCTCTGGCCGCGGCCGCGGCGCTCACGGTGATGCCTTCACCCGCCGCGGCGAACGGTTCCGCCGATGCGGTGGCCACCACTTTTGTCAGCGCACTCGCGCAGCCGTCCTCGCTCCGTGTCTACGGCGCACTCGACCACCACGACGACAACGATTTCGATGCCCGCGCCGCGGCCGCCGTGCACCGATGGCAGGTTGCGGGAGGCCTGCGACGCGGGGCAGTGGTGGTCGCGGTCCCCACCGGGTCGGGGTGGGTCGACGCCGATGCGATGGCGGGATTCGAGGCACGGTTCGCAGGCGACGTCAGTGTCATCGCCCTGCAGTACAGCGACATCCCTTCCTGGCAGGCCTTCCTCGGCAGCACCGGACCCGCCCGCGCGAGTGCCGTCGCCGTGGTGGCCGCGCTGGTGGACACCATCGACACCGCACCGCAGTCGCTGCGACCCGACATCTATGTCTACGGCCAGAGCCTGGGGGCGGTAGGGGCCGACTCGGCCCGACGGTGGATAGAGGCGCACGCCCCGCACTCCCTCTGCCACACAGTGCTGGTCGGAGCGCCTGCCGGTACGGCCGCGCTCGCGGCGACGCGGACCACGGTGGTCGCGAACGGATCAGATCCAGTCGTGAAGTGGTCGCCGCGACTGTTGTGGCAGCCACCGGAAGTGCCGCCGACGATCAGCAAGGACGTACCGACGCCACCGTGGTTTCCGGTCGCCAGTTTTGTGCAGGCCAGCGCCGACCTGATCGGAGCGCTGTCGTTCCCCGCCGGACACGGACACCAATACGGCATCGAACAGGGGCTCACCGTCCCCAGCTGCCCCCGGTAGACCGAAAATGGGGCCTTTTGGCGACCATACGCCCAGGTGGGCACCGCCAAAAGGCCCCATCTTCGGGGTGCTCGCTCAGACGATCGGGCCTCGGGCGGCTTCGTAGGCGGCACCGACCCGGTACAGACGTTCATCGGCCAGCGACGGAGCCATGATCTGCAGACCGACGGGCAGACCGTCGTCCGCCGACAACCCCGACGGCACCGACATCGCGCAGTTGCCCGCGAGGTTGACGGGCAAGGTGCAGAGGTCGAAGAGGTACATCGCCAGCGGATCGTCGACCTTCTCGCCGATCGCAAATGCGGTCGTCGGGGTGGTCGGCGAGATCAGGACGTCGACCGATTCGTAGGCCTTGGCGAAGTCGCGGGCGATCAGCGTCCGCACCTTCTGTGCCTGACCGTAGTACGCGTCGTAGTAGCCCGACGACAGCGCGTAGGTGCCGATCATGATGCGTCGCTTGACCTCCGCACCGAACCCCGCTTCACGTGTCAACGCCATCACCTGTTCGGCGCTGTGGCTGCCGTCGTCGCCGACCCGCAGGCCGTACCGCATGGCATCGAATCGGGCGAGGTTGCTCGACACCTCCGAGGGCAGGATCAGGTAGTACGCACCGAGGGCGTAGGTGAAGTGGGGGCACGACACCTCGACGATCTCGGCGCCACGCTCTTTGAGGGTCTCGACAGCGGCGTTGAACGAGCTCAGCACGCCCGCCTGGTATCCCTCGCCCTGCAGTTCGGTGACGATCCCGACCTTGACGCCGGAAAGGTCTTCTGATGCACCAGCTTTGGCAGCCGCCACCATGTCTCCGATCGGCTTGTCGATCGACGTCGAATCGCGCGGATCGTGTCCGGCGATCACCTGGTGCAGCAACGCCGTGTCGAGGACGGTGCGTGCACACGGGCCACCCTGATCGAGCGAGGATGCGCAGGCGACGAGGCCGTACCGCGAGACCGTTCCGTACGTCGGTTTGACACCGACGGTGCCGGTGACCGACGCCGGTTGGCGCACCGAACCACCGGTGTCGGTGCCGATGGCGAGCGGCGCCTGGAACGACGCGAGTGCCGCAGCCGAACCGCCGCCGGAGCCGCCGGGGATCTTGGTGATGTCCCAGGGGTTTCGCGTGACGCCGTACGCCGAGTTCTCCGTGGAGGAACCCATCGCGAACTCGTCCATGTTCGTCTTGCCGAGGATCGGGATCCCGGCCGCACGCAGCCGTGCGGTGACCGTCGCGTCGTACGGGGGCACCCAGCCCTCGAGCATCTTCGAACCGCACGTGGTGGGCGCGTCGGTGGTCGTGAAGACGTCTTTCAGGGCGAGCGGGACCCCGGCAAGCGGTGAGGCAGGCGCCTGGCCGGCCGCGACAGCCTTGTCGACCTCGGCGGCAGCGGTGAGTGCTTCACCCGAGTTCACGTGCAAGAAGGCATGGAGTTCGCCATCGATCTCGCCGATGCGGTCGAGGTGGGCCTGGGTGACCTCGACAGCGGACAGGTCGCCGGAGTGGATCTTCTCGGCGAGCTCGGCAGCGGACTGTCCCGTGATCGCACCGGACTCGCGCGTGGAGGCGCTCATTCGTCTTCTCCGAGGATCTGCGGTACCGCGAAACGGCCCTGCTCTACGTTGGGTGCACCGGACAGCGCTTCGTCGGTGGTGAGCCCTGGGACAACCACATCGGGCCGCAGCACGTTGGCGAGATCAGCCGGATGAGCGGTGCCAGGGATGTCCGCGGCGGCGACCTCGGAGATGTTGGCAACGTGCGACAGGATCGAATCGAGCTGTCCTGCGTAGTGGTCGAGTTCGTCGTCGGTCAGCGCCAGCCGCGACAGCCGGGCCAGATGCGCAACCTCATCGCGCGAGATGGCAGACACGCAGATGCACCCTTTCTAAAGTCGGTGGAGTGGCTCACGGATGTGGGCCAGACCCCGGACCAGACTAGTCGCCGAGCGCTCTACCCCGGCAGGCCGTCCGGTCACAGCCAGCGTTTGAGCCTGGCGGTGATCCATGGCAAGACCAGGTAGACCATCAGCGGGGTGTTGATCACTGTCGCGATAAGGGTCTTGACCACCAGCGGCAGGGTGCCCAGATGAGCGATCACCAGGAAGTTGATGGCCAGGCTCAAAGGGAAGAAGCCCAACCAGATGGTGATCGCCTGCTTCCAACGTGGCGGTGGTGCGTTGAGGATCCGGACTGCGTTGGTCAACGTCGACTGTGGCTCGAACCAGCCTTCGATGCCCGAGAGCCGATGGGTCGCGTAGTCGACGGCTATCCCCTCCCCTCGCGACAACCACGCCTTCCGTACCGGCGACGACACCCAGTCGTCGACCTGCGCGTGGGTCTCGAATCGGTACATCACGTAGTACTCGTCACGGATCTTGGACGATCGGACCCAGCCGCCGCCCAGAAAGCCGGGGAAAGTTCGGGCCAGCGCGATGCCGGCATCGGTCCAGGCGACGAAATCGTGTTCGCGCTCTGGTTCGATCCGCCGAGCAACGGATGTGGTCACATCAGAATCGTCGTGCCGATCGGGCAGATTCGACTGTTGCTCGCGCGGATCACCGGAGTCTTGTGGACTGCGTTCGGTAACCATGTCTTCATGGTCTCGCCTTCACGGTGGCTGTGCATATCCGGGACCACGCCAGTCATTGCGCTGCTCGCAACGTGCCTGCTCGGTAAGGTCGTCCAATGATCATCGTCACATCCAATGAAATCCCCGGTTACCGAATCAACTACGCCTTCGGCGAGTGCTTCGGTCTCACAGTTCGCTCCCGCAACATCGGTTCGAACATCGGAGCCGGTTTCAAGGCCATGGCCGGCGGTGAGCTCAAAGGCATCACTCAACTGCTGCACGACTGCCGTCAGGAAGCACTGCAGCGCCTGGCAAATGAAGCCCAGCAACGCGGCGCCAACGCGGTCACCGCGTTCCGATTCGAGACCACCGAGTTCGGCGGCACCGGCATCGAGGTGTGCGCGTACGGCACCGCCGTCGCCATCGAACCCCTACCAGGAACGGTCCCCGGTCCCAGCGAGTTCTGACCGGCCACGAACTGCGGCGCATACGAGCGCTCGGCACGGGGCGAACCCGGCGCGCGGCGCGGGCGCCCACACGGTGCGACAATATCCGGCGTGTCCTACCTCTTGCGCGTCTATCTCCAAGACCGCCCCGGATCGCTCGGATTGCTTGCTGTCTCGCTCGGCTCCATCGGTGCCGACATCCTGTCGCTCGATGTCGTCGAGCGTGGCGAGGGCTACGCGGTCGATGACATCGTGGTGGAGGTTCCGCGCGGCGCCCTACCCGACACCCTGATCACCGCAGCAGAAAAGGTGGATGGTGTGCGGGTCGATTCGATTCGGCCCTACACCGGTGTCCTCGAGACCCATCGTGAACTCGAACTCGTCAACGACATCGCCGGTGCCGGGCGCGAGCGGCTGCAAGTACTCGTCGACGCCGCTCCCGGGGTGCTGCGGGTGGCATGGGCGACCATCATCACCTCGGGTGGCGCCGGGGCGATTCAGCTGTTCGGAAGCTCCAGTGCGCCCGAGACCCAGGTGACCGATGCGAGTTGGCTACCCATCACGCACGCTCAGGAACTCGATCCGGAATCGGACTGGGTGCCCCCACTCTGGCGCGACATGGACACGCGGTTGGCCGCAGCGCCGATCGGGTCACCCGGCAAGGCGCTGCTGTTGGGCCGTCCCGGCGGTCCCGACTTCCGGCCCTCCGAGATCACCCGGCTGGGCTACCTCTCGAAAATCGTCACGACGGTGCTGGCTCAGCCCTAGTCATCGACAGCTTTGTCAGGGTCGGTGTCCGGCACGTCCGAGTCCGCGCCCTCCTGATCCTCCGCCGCCGGTGGTCCCTCGGCGAGTAGCTTCTTGAAACCGTCCTCGTCGAGAATCGGCACGCCGAGTTGCTCGGCCTTGGCTGCTTTCGTGCCCGGTGACTCACCGAGTACGACAAAAGCGGTCTTCTTCGATACCGACCCCGACGCCTTGCCGCCCCGAGCCAGAATCGCTTCTTTCGCCCCGTCGCGCGAGAAGTCCTGCAGCGAGCCGGTGACGACGATGCTCAAGCCCTCGAGGTTGCGCGGGATGGACGCGTCCCGCTCGTCTTCCATCTGCACCCCGGCGGCACGCCACTTCTCCACGATCTCCCGATGCCAGTCCACCGCGAACCAGTCGACGACGCTCTGCGCCAACGTGTTTCCCATGCCTTCGACGTCAGCGAGTTGTTCGACCGTGGCGGACTCGATCGCCTCCAGAGTGCCGAACTCGGTGGCCAGGGCACGCGCCGCGCTCGGACCGACATGCCTGATCGACAGACCCACCAGTACTCGCCACAGCGGTACCTTCTTGGCAGCATCGAGGTTGGCCAGCAACCGTTTTCCGTTGGCCGAGAGGTCACCGGCCTTGGTGGTGAACAGATTGGTCTTGAGCAGGTCGTCCTCGGTGAGCGAGAACAGGTCGCCTTCGTTGTCGAGCACATTGTTCGTCAGCAGCGCCGACGCCGCTTCGTAACCCAGCGCTTCGATGTCGAACGACCCGCGGCCGGCTATGTGGTACAGCCGTTCACGAAGCTGCGCCGGACAGGATCGACTGTTGGGGCAACGGATATCGGCGTCGCCCTCTTTCTGCGGCGCCAACTCCGTGCCACATTCGGGGCAGTGCGTCGGCATCTCGAACTCGCGCTCGGTGCCGTCACGGAGGTCGACGACCGGCCCGAGCACCTCGGGTATGACGTCGCCCGCTTTGCGGATGGTGACCGTGTCTCCGATGAGGACACCTTTGCGTTTGACCTCTGATCCGTTGTGCAGGGTTGCCATCGACACCGTGGATCCGGCCACCAACACCGGGGTCATGGAGGCGAACGGGGTCACGCGGCCGGTGCGACCGACGTTGACGAGGATGTCGAGCAGCTTCGTGGTCGCTTCCTCGGGCGGGTACTTGTACGCGATCGCCCAGCGCGGTGCACGCGACGTCGATCCGAGCCGGCGCTGCAGACTGAAGTCGTCGACCTTGACCACGATGCCGTCGATTTCGTGTTCGACGTCATGGCGATGCTCACCCCAGTACTCGATCTTCTCCAAGATGGCGTCGGCACCAACGAGTTTGGTGGTGTGTTTCGACACCGGCAGCCCCCAGGCCGCGAGCGCCAGGTAGATATCGTGCAGGGTCTTCGGGGTCGTGCCCTCGAGCCTGCCGAGCCCGTGACAGATCATGCCGAGCCGGCGCCGCGCGGTGATCTGAGGGTTCTTCTGGCGCAGCGACCCTGCGGCCGAGTTGCGAGGGTTGGCGAACGGCGCCTTACCGGCCTCCACCAGCGACGCGTTCAGCGCTTCGAAGTCCTCGACCCGGAAGAAGACCTCACCGCGGACCTCGAGCAGCTCGGGTATGGGATATTCGTCCGACTCGACAAGACGATGGGGTACGTCGTCGATGGTCTTGGCGTTGAGGGTGACATCCTCCCCCGTGCGTCCGTCGCCGCGGGTGGTGCCGCGGACGAGCACACCTTTTTCGTAGACCAGGCTCAGCGCAACCCCGTCGATCTTCAGTTCGCACAGGTACTCGAGGCCGGTGCCTGCGTCGGCCTCGACCCTGGCAACCCACGCCCGCATCTCGTCGCTGTCGAAGACGTTGTCCAGCGACATCATCCGCTCGAGATGGTCGACCGCCTTGAACTCGGTGGCGAAACCGCCGCCGACGAGTTTGGTCGGCGAATCGGCGACGGCCAGCTCCGGGTGTTGCTCTTCGAGCGCCTGGAGGTTGCGGAGCAAGGTGTCGAACTCGCCGTCGGTGATGACCGGGGCGTCTTTCACGTAGTAGCGAAATTGGTGTTCACGCAGCTCTTCCGCCAGCTTCGACCACTGCTCCCTGGCCGCGGACGGCGTCGGGTCCGCGGGCGTCTCTTCGCTGATATCTGCACTGTCGGCCACGTACTCAAGATAGTCGAGACCACCGACAGATCATCGCTGGTCTTTTACCCTTGTCCCATGCCTCACCCCATCATGTTCTCCGACGACGACCCGGTCCTGAACCGTCTGCGCGAGGTCGCACTGGCGTTTCCTGACGCGGCGGAAGTCGTCGCACACGGGCGGCCCACCTTTCGCGGCGGCAAGATGTTCGGGATGTACGGCGGTGGTGTCAAGGGTGGACCGCAATTCGAGACATCCCTGCTGTTCAAGGTCGAGGAAGACGATCGCGCTGCCCTGGAGCAGGATGCCCGCTTCTTCTATCCGGCCTACGTCGGTCCGTATGGCTGGCTGGGCCTGGACTTGTCGAACGATCCGGATTGGCGGGAGGTCGCGGAGTTGCTCGACGCGAGCTATCGCCTCATCGCTCCGAAGAAGCTGATCGCCCGCCTCGACGACGGAGAACGACCACCCGAACTCGGCTGAACGATGGGGTGGCGACGGCGGTACACCCGACCTCACCTGCCTATACTCCTCCCATGCTCATCATCGGTCTCATCTTGTTCGGCATGCTGATCGGCGCCGGCGCCCAACTCATCGTCGGTAAACCCGAGGGTGGGATCAACTGGAGCCTGGCCATCGTCGCCGGTCTGGTCGGCTCATTCGTCGGTGGCCTGCTCATCAGCCTCATCGCGGGCGACGGCCTCGACTTCCGGCCCAGCGGCATCATCGGTTCGTTGGTGGGCGCGATACTGGTGACCGCAGGGTGGCTGTGGTACAAAAAGCGCTCGGCCGCCTGACCGTCGGCGCGGACTGCACCTCGACGGCCGACCGCAGGCCCGTTCGTAGTAGCTCATACAGGTCAGAGTCGACCCGGCCGCGAAATGTTCCCGGCGCTGCTTCAGACCGCGTTCGGATCGGCCAATAGTCCTTGTGCCGCAGTCGAACAGAGCGCGAGCGAGGTCTTGGCCCATTTCTCGTCCGCGCCGGCCAGTCCACAGGCCGGACTGATGAGGACATGCTCGGCGAGCACTTTGCGCGACAGTCCGATGCGGTCGGTCAGTTCTGCGCACGAGGCGGCGATCTGTTCGGCCGCGGGTGAGGGTTCGGGAGCGGTACCCGGCACCGCCCCGATGATCACGTCCCTGCCCTCGTCCAGAAGCTGCCCGATGCCGTCGAGATCTGCGGTCCGGATCTGCGCAAGATCGACGCTGACGCCGGTGAAACGGGTGCGTGCCAGTAGGTTCCACGGCACAGTCGTCGAACAATCGTGCAAGATCACCGGCCTGTCGACCACGGTGATGAAATTGTCGAACTGTTCGGTGAGCACCTGCTCCGGGATCGGGTTGATGACGTTGAACCGCGTCAGCGGAGTCACCGAACCCTCGATCACCCGGCTGATCATCGGTTCGTCGATCTGCACGACGACCGCGGCGCCGGTCCGTTTTTCCATTTGATCGGCGTGCACCCGGAGGCCTTCGGCGAGCGATTCGACGAGGTCGGTCCAGGCCCCGCGATCATGCAAGATCTTGTGTCCACGCGCGAGTTCGACCGACGCGGCGAGCGTGAACGGACCACAGGCCTGCACCTTCACCGTGCGATCCGTGCCCCGCAGACCCGCGCGCTCCCAGACCTCTTCAAAGGCATCGAGATCGGCACTGAGGAAGTCGCGGCTGCGCCGGCCCATCACTGATTGCCTGGTCGATAGTCGATACCCAGAAGCGGCGTAGTCCATCGGCATGTCCACGAGCAGAGCCGCCGCGCGACCGACCATGTCGGCCCCGAGCCCACGTGCAGGTAACTCGGGAAGGAATGCGAACTCGCATTCGCCGACGCTGATCTCGGCGGCGCGCAAGGGGTCGAGTCCCGGCATCGATCCGACACCGGTCCCGGTACCCGCCGGGATGGAGCTCACTTGCCCGCGCTGGTGGCGAGTTCGCCCGGGACCGAGCCGGTGACCGCGATCCGGCCACTGCCGAGCACGAGATCCCCCGCCTCGGCATCCGGCCGATAAAGGACGGCCGCCTGCCCGCGCGCAACTCCGGTCAGCGGGCTGCGGAGCCTGATCCGAAAGGCGGGACCCTCCACACCGTCGGTGCCGTCGCCGTCCAGTGGTTCGACGTCGGCGAGCGCGAGCCCACCGTGTGCCCGGACCTGCACCATCGCCTCGAAGGGCTCGGTCGGTGTCGTACCCGAGGTCCAGATGGCACGGCGCGCGACAATCGTCCACACCTGCAGGTGCTCGGACGATCCCACTGTGACCGTGCCGGAGTCCGGATCGATCTCGGTGACGTAGCGGGGCTTGCCATCCGCGGCCGGTGCGTCGATGCCCAGGCCTTTGCGCTGGCCGATCGTGAAACCGTGCACACCCTCGTGATCACCGAGTTCGGCGCCGGAGTCGGCATCGACGACCTTCCCTGGCCGGACACCGATCGTGGCGCCGAGAAACGCCCGGGTGTCGCCCGTCGGGATGAAGCAGATGTCGTGGGAGTCAGGCTTGTTGGCGACCGAGAGCTGACGGGCAGCCGCCTCGGCGCGGATCTGGTCCTTCGGGGTGTCGCCGATCGGGAACATCGCTCGCGACAGCTGCTGGGGGGTCAACACTGCGAGCACATAGGACTGGTCTTTGTCCTCGTCGACCGCCCGGCGGAGTTCACCGTTGTCGAGCCGCGCATAGTGACCGGTTGCCACGGCGTCGAAGCCCAGCGCGACCGCGCGCTCGGACAGTGCCGAGAACTTGATCTTCTCGTTGCACGTCAGACACGGGTTCGGGGTTTGGCCGGCCGCATAGGCCGCCACGAACTCATCGATGACGTCGTCTTTGAAGCGGTCTGCGAAATCCCATACGTAGAACGGGATCCCGAGCACGTCGGCGGCTCGGCGCGCATCGCCTGCGTCTTCACGCGAACAGCACCCCCGCGAACCGGTGCGCAGAGCGCCCGGGGCCGTGGACAGCGCGAGGTGTACCCCCACCACATCGTGACCGGCGTCAACGGCCCGAGCTGCCGCCACAGCGGAGTCGACTCCGCCACTCATCGCCGCCAGAACCCGCATCAGCGTTCTCCCGCCATCGCCGTCGCCATACCTGCCGCCCGTGCCCGCGACACCACCTCACCGATGACCGCTCCGACGGCGTCGATCTCCTCGGCGGTGGTCGATGGGGCCAGCGAGAAACGCAGCGAGCTGCGGGCGCGGGCGGTCGAGACGCCCATCGCGGTCAGCACATGACTCGCCTGCGCCACCCCTGCCGTGCACGCCGATCCGGTGGAGCACTCGATGCCGTTGGCATCGAGCAACATGAGCAAAGAGTCACCCTCGCAGCCGGGGAACGAGACGTGCACGTTCCCTGGCAACCTGTCGTCGCCGAGCGGACCGTTGATGACACAGTCATCAGTCGATCGCATCAGCACGTCGAAAAGCCTGTCCCTCAGCGCCGCGACCGCAGGCATCGCAGTCGCCAGCTCACGAACCGAATGATCAAGCGCCACAGCCATCCCGACCGCAGCTGCCACATCGGGAGTGCCAGAACGGACATCGCGTTCATGTCCACCACCGTGCAGCAGGGGCACACACTCGACATCGCGGCCCAGCATCAACGCACCGATTCCGTGCGGACCGCCGAACTTGTGGCCTGCCACGCTCATCGCCGAGAGTCCGCTGGAGGCGAAATCGATCGGTAGGTGACCAGCAGCTTGAATGGCGTCCGAATGCATCGGGACGTCGAATTCACGGCAGATCGCGGCCAGTTCCGCGACCGGCGCAATGGTGCCGACCTCGTTGTTGGCCCACATCACACTGACCAGAGCAGTCTCGTCGGCATGTGCGGCGAGCTCGGCTCGCAGCTCGGCGGGGGCGACGAATCCGCGACTGTCGACCGGCAACCACGTCACCTCCGCGCCCGCGGAGTCGGCGAGCCAGAGCACCGGATCCAGTACCGCGTGATGCTCGATGGCCGACGCGATGATGCGCGGCCTGCCCTTCGGGCGAGCCGCATCGGGCTTGTTGCGGGCCCAGAAAATGCCCTTGACGGCAAGATTGTCGCTCTCGGTGCCACCGCCGGTGAAGATCACCTCGGAAGGGCGTCCACCCAACGACGCGGCGATCGACTCACGAGATTCTTCGAGTTGTCTGCGTGCCCGACGTCCCGAACCGTGCAGCGAAGAGGCATTGCCGGCTGTGCCCAGGATCTGGTTCATCGCCACGACTGCGGCGGGAACCATGTGGGTCGCGGCGGCGTGGTCGAGGTAAATCGGGTTTCGATCGGCTGGGAACATAACTAATCAAGGATAACCACATCGGTAGGTGGTTCTGTTCCCCCTGGTACGCGCGAGGCCGCGATCAGGCAGCGAGCGCCACCGAGCCGGTGTTCGCCGAGGTCAGCATGGCAGGGTGGCCGAACACGGCTCGCTCGCAGCGCAACGCCAACTCACGCCGGTCGTCGCCCGGAAGCTGCTGCTCGCACATCCGTATTCGGACGACGAGGCCCTTCGCCGCCAGGACCCTGCGCATCGTGTCCCCGATGTCGTCGGCACCGATGAAGCACGCCGCGGTGCTCAGGCTGCCGGTGGATGTGTGGAAACTCACCACCACCGGGTGTACCGGGACCCCCGTATCGACCGCTGCCTGAAAAAGTGCGGGCCGGAAACGGCCCCCACCGCGCCCGCACCGTGTGGTGCCCTCGGGGAACACGCCGACGGAGTCGCCTGCGAGCAGACCGTCGCGGGCGGTGTGCACGACTGCGGGCAGATCGCGCAACGATTCCCGCCTGATCGGGATCACCGCGAGCCTGCGCGTGATGACACCGATCACCGGCCAGGCGGCCAGCTCCGCTTTGGCGACGAACCGAGCCGGGCTCACCGAGGCGATCGCGAGCACGTCGAGAAACGAGATGTGGTTGGACACGATCATCGCGTGGCCCGGCCGCGCCCTGTCGCCCGGTCGGTGACCGCTGACCTGGGGTCGGTGACCGCTGACCTGGATCCGAATGCCGAGCGAGCTGATCAACAGGTGGGCAGAGGTGCGGACATACCGCGCGCGGACACTGCGAGGCAAAACGCCGATGACCATGCCCACCGAGAGCACCACCGCCGCAGTGGTCAGCAGCGCGAACACCCGCCACCCCTGTCGTACCCGACCGGCCACCGACTCGTCGGCGATGCAGCTGTTGTCGCAGGAGCTGGCCGGGAACCAGCCGTGCACTGCCCGCACGCGCACTATCGCGCGCCCGCCGTGATCTGGCGCAGTCGCTCCAGATACCGCGTGTTGGCTCTCCTGCGATCGAGCACCGTCGGGAAGTCGGCCACCCCGAAGTCCGGGTCGTGGGCGGGCTCCCCGCAGATCCAGGCTCCCATCCGCAGATATCCGGTGAGCAGGGGCGGGAACGACAGCCGCGCGGGAGCCGGAATCTCGTCCAGGGACTTGCCGTCGAGCAGCACAGACCGGCGGGGTGTGACCTGCCAGGGCCCGCGGTGGCGCTCGGAGACAAAATCTCGGATTCCGCGGATCTGGGAGCCCGGGATGCCGCCGTCCACATCCCGAAGGACGGGGACCGACGTCGCGCCCATCAGGTAGCGGTAGTCCGTGCGCTCGAGATAGACGAGGATCCCCGCCCACATCAACGCCAGCACTGCACCTGAGCGGTGCTCGGCCGCCACACACGCCCGGCCCATCTCCACCGTTTGGGGCGCAATCGCATCGAGTTCGCCGAGCTCGAATTCTGTTGCCGTGTAAAGGCCTCCGGCGGCAATGGCACCAGGCGGTGGCAGCAACCGGTAACAACCGACAACCTCATCCGTCGGGTTGTGGCGCACGATCAGGTGATCGCAGTGCTCGTCGAAACGGTCGGCATCGCGACCGTCGATCACGCCCGACATCGCGGTGGCGAACCCGGGCTCGTCCGCGAAGACGCGGTATCGCAACCGGGTGATGGTGTCGATGTCGCGGACGTCGGTGCTCAGATAGAGGCTGTAGGTGGTGCCGGAAACCAGTGCGGCTGAACTAAGTGACGTGGATGTCCTCATGGGCACAGGTGTATAGAGCCAGTTGGACCTCGCGGCAGCGACGGCGTGACGCGTCGATGCAAGGTGGATGAACAGGAAACGACCCCCCGACACGAGGTCGAGGGGTCGTTTCCGGTGTTCGGGCTTTTACGAGCCGAGCAGGGTCACTTACGCGACTTGACCGCTTCGGTCAGCTGCGGGGCGACGTTGAACAGGTCACCGACGATGCCGAAGTCCGCGATCTCGAAGATCGGGGCCTCTTCGTCCTTGTTGACCGCCACGATCGTCTTGGACGTCTGCATGCCGGCGCGGTGCTGGATGGCACCGGAGATGCCGAGCGCAACGTACAGCTGGGGAGAAACCGTCTTACCGGTCTGACCCACCTGGAACTGGCCCGGGTAGTACCCGGAGTCGACAGCGGCGCGTGAGGCACCGACGGCTGCACCGAGCGAATCGGCGAGATCCTCGACGACCGAGAACTTGTCGGCACTGCCGACGCCGCGGCCACCGGAGACCACGATGGTGGCCTCGGTCAGCTCGGGCCGATCGCCACCGACGTTGGGCTCGACCTTGGTGATCTTCACGCCGTTCTCAGGTGCACCGGGCACCTCGATGTCGACACGTTCGCCTGCGCCTGCCTGCGGGGCGGCCTCGACGGCGCCCGGACGGACCGAGTAGACGGGGACGTCGCCGCCGGCGGTCGCCTCGACGGTGAATGCGCCACCGAAGATCGAGTAGACCCCGGCGCCGCCTTCCTTCACCTCGATGACGTCGGCGTGCACGCCGGATCCCAGGCGTGCGGCAAGACGGCCGGCGATCTCTTTGCCGTCCGCTGTCGCGGCCACGATCACACCGGCCGGCGATGCCTGCTCTACGACGGTGCCGAGGATGTCGACCTGCGGGGTGATCAGGTAGCCGGCGACGTCGTCGGATTCGGCGACGTAGATCTTCTCGGCGCCTGCTTCTTTCAAGGCGTCGGCGATGCTGTCGGTGGTGCCGGGCTTACCCGCGACGACGACCGACGGGCTGCCCAGCGCGCGGGCAGCGGTGATGAGCTCAGAGGTGACCTTCTTCAGGGCACCTTCGGCGTCCAGCTCAGCGAGGACAAGTACTTCAGCCATGGTGGTTACTCCTTGGGACTGTGGTCGATAGGGGGTGTGGCCGGGGGTCAGATGATCTTCTGGCCGACCAGGTACTCGGCGACCTTCGTGCCGCCGTCACCCTCATCGACAACCTTCTCGCCCGCGGTCTTCGGCGGCTTCGGGGTCGAGCTGGTGACCGTCGAACCGGCGTTGGCCAGTCCGACCTCTTCTGCTTCTACACCGATGTCAGCGAGCGAAAGAACCTGAACCTCTTTCTTTTTCGCAGCCATGATGCCCTTGAAGGACGGGAAGCGAGGTTCGTTGATCTTCTCACCGACGCTGACGATGGCCGGGAGTGTGGCCTCGAGGTGGAAGATGCCCTCGTCGGTCTCACGCTCACCGGACAGCTTGTCGCCGTCGACACTGAGCTTGCGCATGTGGGTCAGGTGCGGCAGTTCGAGGTATTCGGCGATGATCGCGGGCACTGCGCCGACGCGACCGTCGGTTGCCTCGTTGCCTGCAATGACCAGCTCGACACCTTCGACGGTGCCCAGGGCGCGAGCGATGACCCACGCGGTCTGGATGGCGTCGCTGCCGTGGATCGCGTCGTCTTTGATGTGGATCGCCTTGTCGGCGCCCATCGACAGGGCCTTGCGGATGGCGTCGGTGGTGCGGTCGGGTCCGACTGCGAGCACCGTCACCTCGCCTTCGCCCGCTTCTTTGATCTTCAGCGCTTCTTCGACGGCCTTCTCGTTGATCTCGTCGAGTACGGCGTCGGCAGCTTCACGATCGAGGGTGTAGTCACCATCGCTGAGCTTGCGCTCGGAGTAGGTGTCAGGGACCTGCTTGATCAGAACGACAATGTTTGTCATGGGTCTTCGTCGACCTCCTGCGTAGGGTTCTGGACAACTTACCGAAAAGAACTTACTAAGCGGTAAGTACTCCGGGGTCTTACCCACCTTAGCGCGCCCTAATGCCAGGTCGAACACCAGATTACGCCCGGAATGAGGTGCGTCACATTCGCCCTCGCCGTCCCAGGTTCTGTACTCCGGTTCTAGCTGATGCTTCAGGTCTCGTTCACCGCCCACTAGGCTCCCCCCATGGCCAGAGGACCTCGTGGACCACACGACACCATTTCTACTCCGCAGACGATGGAGCCAGAGCCCGAAACGCTAGCGCTGACCGGCGAACGAACGGTGCCGGGCATCGCCGAGGAGAACTACTGGTTTCGGCGTCACGAGGTGGCGTACGAGTACATCCTCGAGCGGTGCCGGGACCGCGCCGTGCTCGAGGCCGGGTCGGGCGAGGGGTACGGAGCCAACCTCATCTCGACCGTCGCGAGCGCCGTGACCTGCGTTGATTACGATCTATCCGCAGTCGAACACACCCGGTCGCGCTACCCGCATGTGACAATTCACCAGGCCAACCTGATCGATCTGCCACTACCGGACTCCTCCGTCGACACCGTGGTCAACTTCCAGGTCATCGAGCACCTGTGGGATCAGCAGGCCTTCATCAGCGAGTGCCTGCGGGTGCTGCGCCCCGGCGGCGAGCTGCTCATCTCGACGCCGAACCGCATCACCTTCTCCCCCGGCCGCGACACCCCGCTCAATCCATTCCACACTCGCGAGCTCGATCCGGCGGAATTACGTGCGCTCGTCACCGCGTCCGGTTTCGTCGTGACGGAGGCACTCGGTGTGTCGCACGGCACACGCCTGCGCGAGTTCGATGCGACCTGGGGCGGGTCGTTCATCGATGCTCAAATCGAGCGCGCATTGTCGGGGCAGCCATGGCCGCCGGAGTTGACCGCCGATGTCGCGGCCATCCGGACCGCGGACTTCGACATCGACGATGACGACCTCGACACCAGTCTGGATCTGCTGTTCGTCGCGGTGAAGCCTTGACCACAACCGGTCGCGCGGTTCCGGGAATGTTCTCGTTGGTGCTGCACTCGCACCTGCCCTGGCTCGCGAACCACGGCCGATGGCCCGTCGGCGAGGAATGGCTGTACCAGTCGTGGGCGGGTTCCTATCAACCCGTCTTCGCGGCGTTGCGCAGGCTGGCTGCGGACGGTTTCACCGACCAACTGAGCCTGGGGGTGACGCCGGTGCTCGCCGCTCAGCTCGACGATCCGCACTGCCTCTCCTCGATGCACCAGTGGCTGGGCGACTGGCAGCTGCGGGCGAGCGAGGCGGCGGTGGCCGGCGACGAGGCGGGCACCACCGCCCGGTCGGCGTCGACGATCAACGACCTGGGCCTACGCGAATACCGTTCCGCGGCAGCGACACTCGTCGATTTCGAAACACACTGGCGCCACGGCGGTTCTGCGTTGATCCGTTCGATGGTCGACGCGGGCACCATCGAACTGCTCGGCGGGCCACTCGCGCATCCCTTCGGGCCGCTGCTGGATCCACGACTGCGTGATTTCTCGTTGCGGGAGGGTCTCGCCGACTCCCAGCAGCGATTCGGCGCCACACCCGCCGGTATCTGGGCGCCGGAATGTGCCTACGCGCCCGGGATGGAGACCGACTACCAGCGGGCGGGTGTCGGCCACTTCATGGTCGATGGCCCTGCGCTGCACGGGGACACCTCGCTGGGCCGACCGGTACACGAGAGCGACGTCGTCGCCTTCGGCCGCGACCTGCAGGTGTCCTACCGGGTCTGGTCTCCGAAATCCGGATATCCGGGCCACCCGGCGTACCGCGACTTTCACACCTACGACCATCTCTTCGGGCTCAAACCCGCCCGGGTCACGGGCCGTGGGGTCGCCGGCGCCGACAAGAAACCCTACGAACCGCAACGCACGCAGGCGGTGCTGTCGCGCCATGTCGCCGACTTCGTGGACTGCGTCCGCGCCCGCCTGATCGACGAGAGCGCCCGCATCGGCAGAGGGGCACTGGTCGTCGCCGCCTTCGACACCGAGCTGTTCGGACACTGGTGGCACGAGGGGCCGCAATGGCTCGAGGCGGTGCTGCGTGCGCTCCCGGAAGCAGGCATCCGGGTCGGCACGTTACGGGCTGCGCGTGAGCAAGGATTCGTCGGTGCACCTGCGGCTCTGCCGAAATCGTCATGGGGATCGGGCAAGGATTGGCGGGTGTGGAACGGACCCGAGGTCGAAGATCTGGTCCAGATCAACGCCGAAGTCGTGCAGAGCGCACTGGCCACCGTCGACAAGCGCCGGGGCCGCGGCGACGTCACACGTGACCGGGTCAGCGATCAGATCCTGCGTGAGGCACTCCTGACCGCCTCGTCGGACTGGCCGTTCATGGTCTCCAAGGACACGGCCGCCGACTACGCACGCAACCGGATGTACACCCACGCACACGCGACCCGAGAGATCTGCGATGCCGCCGATCGCGGCAGAGAGGGTCTCGCAAACGACCTCTCCGCGCGGTGGAACATCGCAGACAACCTTTTCGCCGGCCTCGATGCACGCAGGATGGGCGCCGTATGAGAGTTCTGATCGTGTCCTGGGAATACCCGCCGGTGGTGGTCGGCGGTCTCGGTCGTCATGTCCACCACCTCGCGGTGGAGTTGGCCCGCGCCGGCCACGACGTGGTGGTGCTGTCCCGTCAACCCGGTGGGAGCGACGGTTTGAGCCACCCCGGCAGCGACCGCGCCTGCGAAGGCGTCCGCGTGATCGCAGCCTCCGAAGATCCCCCACACTTCGTGTTCGGCGAAGACATGATGGCGTGGGTGCTGGCGATGGGTCACTCGCTCATCCGAGCAGGTTTGAAGCTCGGCGACTCCAAGAACCTCGGCGCCAAAGGCCCCTGGATCCCCGACGTCGTACACGCCCACGACTGGTTGGTGGCACACCCCGCGATAGCACTCGCCGAACACTTCGACGTGCCCCTGGTGAGCACGTTCCACGCCACCGAGGCCGGCAGGCACAGCGGCTGGGTGAGTGGCCGGGTCAACAAGCAAGTCCACTCGGTCGAGTGGTGGCTCGCCGCCGAATCAGATGCACTCATCACCTGTTCGGTGTCGATGCACGATGAGGTGAACAGGCTGTTCGGACCCGAACTGTCCGAGATCCACACCATCCACAACGGCATCGACATCGACGCCTGGCCGTTCGCCGCACGGACCCCCACAAACTCCGGACCGGAGCTCCTCTTCGCCGGCAGACTCGAATACGAAAAGGGCCTACAGGACGCGATCGCAGCGCTCGCCCGCGTCCGCCGGACACATCCCGGCACCACGCTCACCGTCGCCGGTGACGGAACACAGCTGGCCTGGCTGCAGGACGTGGCGCGCAAGCACCGGGTCTCGCGGGCGGTTCGCTTCGTCGGGAGCGTCGACCGCGTCGGCCTGACCACACTCCTGCATCGCTGCGACGCCATCGTGCTCCCCAGCCGGTACGAACCGTTCGGGATCGTCGCACTGGAGGCAGCGGCGACCGGAGCGCCGCTGGTGACCTCCACCGCCGGCGGTCTCGGCGAAGCGGTCACCGACGGGGTCACCGGGATGAGCTTCGCTCCCGGCGACGTCACCGGTCTGACCGCCGCGATCCGTGGCACCCTCTCCGATCCGGACGCCACCCAGAACCGAGCGATCGCCGCTCGCCACCGAGTCGCAGAGGGGTTCGCGTGGAATCAGGTCGCCCAGCGCACCGCCGGGGTGTATCTCGGTGCCAAACGGCGCATCCGTCGGCCACTGGGACGACCGAACATCGTCGAACGCCCCCTACCCGAACGAGATCCGGCGAAACCGGTCGACATCACTCTCCCCTAGCGGCAGCCTTCTTACGCTCGATGTCGGCGAGGGCGCGTTCGAGTTCGGCACGTTCTTCTGCATTGGTGGCCCAGTCGTCCTTACGATTCTTGACCACCCGCGCCGGGGCACCGACGGCGATCGAGAAGTCGGGGATCACACCTTTGACGACGGCATGCGAACCGAGCACGCATCCGCGGCCCACCACCGTGTTACGCAGCACCGAGACCTTCGCGGCAACCCACGTGTCGGGCCCGATTCTCACCGGCCCCTTGACGATCCCCTGATCCTTGATGGCGACGGTGATGTCGTCCATCTTGTGGTCGAAGTCGCAGATATAGCACCAGTCGGCGACCAGCGTCGAAGCCCCGATCTCGATGTCGAGGTAGGTGTTGACGACGTTGTTCTCACCGAACACCACCTTGTCGCCGATCTTGAGGGAGCCCTCGTGGCAGCGGATCGAATTCCCGTCACCGATGTGCACCCAGCGCCCGATCTCCATCCGCGACAACTCCGGGGTCGCGTGGATCTCGACGTCCTTGCCCAGGAACACCATTCCCCGCAGCACCACATGCGGGTTGGCCAGCCGGAATCGCAGCAGGCGTGCATAGCGTACGAGGTACCAGGGCGAGTACGCCCGATTGGCGATCACCCACCGCAACGACTCCCGGGTCAGGAACCTGGCCTGCGCCTTGTCGCGGCGCCGACCTGCCCGCCATCGGCGATGCAGCGGGGCATTCCACATGCTCGTCATGTCTAGGAACACTAATCGACACCGTTTCCGGGTCGTGCCGGTCGTTCGCGATAGGCTCACGGGCGATCGAAGCAAGTGCGAGTGACGATGAGGAGCACGATGCGCCGCCGGACCACCACACGCGCCCTGTTGGTGCTGGTGCCACTGCTCGCGGTGCTGATCAGCTCCTGCTCGGACGGCGTCGACGACGTTCGTTCGATCCCGAGTGCGGGATGGTCGAGCTTCGGCGGAAACGCCCAGAACTCGAACTTCGTCTACCCCGAGGTCAGCGATGAACTGAGCTTGTCCTGGTCGCGGCCGGTCGGAGGACCGATCTCGGCGCCGCTGACGATCTCCGGCCGCTCCAGCGTCGGCGTCACCGCGGGCACCGAGTCGGGGTGCAACACCTTCCTGTTCGACCCCCGCGCCGGCCGGAAGAACTTCTGCAAGAACCTCGCCGACGGTGTCGAGCTCAACGCAATGCTGGTCGATCAGTACGAGAACATCTACCTCGGGGAGGCAGGCACCTTCTTCGGGCTCACCGGGTCCGGCGATGTCCGCTGGCGCTTCGGCACGATCGGGGTGCCACTCTCGGCGAAGTTCGCGGCACCCGGGCTGGTGCTGATGGTCAGTCACCTCGGCCAGATCCTGCTGTTCGATTCGCAGACCGGCAAACTCGCGGCACCCGGGGTTGCGCTTCGCCCCGACGCGGATCCGAACCAACCGCTCTACGGTCTCGGCGACTGTGTGTCGGGCGGTCCTCGTTGTCCCGTGCAGGCGCCGCCCGCCGTCGACTCCGACAGAGAACGCTTTTATCTGAACTACTGGCCCGAGGGTGCCATCGCGTCGGGAGTGCGTAGCTACGAGTACGCCGAGCGAGACGGTGGCCGCGACATCCGCGAATCGTGGCAGACCGAGATCCCCGGTGGGGTCATCGGACCGCCGACCCTGTCTGCCGACCGCCGGACGGTGTACGTCTTCAATCGCCTCGGCAGCATCTATGCACTGGACGCGTTGACCGGAACCCCGAAGTGGGACTACTTCGTCGACAACTACGGCTTCGCCACGATGACGATCACACCGGACGGGTTGCTCATTCCCACCGGCGTTCTCGACTCACCGGTCAGGGCGTTCAAAGACGAGGGCGACAAAGCGGTTCCGGTGTGGCAGCGCAACGATCTGCGGTCGGTCAGTCTGTCCGCGTTGACCAACTACGGCACCGCCTGGACCGTGGTGCGCGAGCCCAACGAGGACGAGCTCACCCTGATGGAGCTCAACGCCGCGGACGGAACCACCAAACGCTCACTTGCCATACCGGGTTCGGTCGGTTTCACCACCGGGGTCGCGGTGTCGGCCTCCGGACAGGTCGCCACCGCCACCAACCTCGGCGAGGTCTACTTCTACGACGTGCCGAAGCAGCAGTAGCCGGTCCCACAAGCCCAGGTTCTGCAGGCAAACCCACGTGCTGCAGCAGGTGGGTTTGCCTGCACCAGCTGGGTTTGTGACTGCCGGCTAGCTCTGCCGAACTCCGGACTCGCAGATGAACATGACCCCGGCCCTGCCGATACGCGTGATCACCACAGCGAGCGATCGTGAACCCTTGAGCTTGAGCCGTTTACGCAACCGATCCGGGTCCAGATCGATGCCACGGACGGTGATCTCCAGAGTTCCGCACTCCAACTCGGCGAGGCGGCGCTTGAGATTTTTCTCCGAGAAGCCGAGTTGCTCGATGACCCGCCAGCCGCGCTCCCCCGGCGGCAACTCCTCGCCGCTGAGATAGGCGATCTGGGGATCGAGTTGCCACAGCCCGTGCGCCTGCGCGAAATGCCGGACCAGGCCGGCCCGGATCACCGCACCGTCGGGGTCGAGAATCCAGGTGCCGGCGTCATCGACGTCTGCCGCATCATCCGCGGCGTCGGTGATCTCGAAACTCGTTCCAGCCGTACGGATCACCGTTGCGCGGCGGCGTACACCGGGGCTCGGCTGCGACCAGAGGCAGGCCTCCCGAACGCCCCCGTTCAGCGACACCAACTGCACCTCGCCTGCGAATCCGTATCGGTCCCGCAGCAGCCGATAGTCCACGCCCGGCGCTGATTTCACCACGAGTGGCCTGCCCGCGTACACCGCGAGCACCTCCAGGAGCGGAGGTTCGGTGTCCTCGATCCGAAAGCTGCGTCTGCCTCCACTGCGGCGGGCCGGATCGGCGATCACGACATCCGCGTTGCTCGTCGGTGTCAGCGCATCGGCACGGGCCAGCGTCGCGGCCGGGACGTTGTGGGCGGCCATCGCGAGCCGGACCACGTCGAGATCGCTGCCGATCGCTCCGGCGATGCCTTCGGCCGCCGTCAGGGCGGCGAGATCGGCGCCGATGGAGCAGGTGACATCGTGCACGGTCGCGTCCGGATACCGGTCCGCTATCTCGGCGGCGCGGTGTTCGGCGACCTGGAACGCGGTCGCCTGCTGCAGGGCATCAGCGGTCAGCAACAACCGATCCGGATGGCGCAGCTTTCCGACCGCCTTCCGACGACACGTGACGGTCTCCACCAACGCCGCCTGGTGTTCCGGGAATCTCCGAGAGAGATTTCCGATGTCGGCGAGCATCGTGTCCGGTTGCAGGACAAGCGAATCGGCGTACGCCAGAGCGCTGCGTCCGGAATCCGACCGCAGAAACGTGACGTCGTCGATGGTGAAGTCGTATCCCACAGGTATAACAGTATCGATGCCGGCCAAGAGGAGAACGTGAACCGACCCAAACCCCGATCCCGCCGTATGCGTGGCCGGGCCGCCGGGCCGGTGGCACTGATCGTGGTGGTGGCCATCGCGGGCCTGACCTGGATCGGCGTGAACACCGGCGGGGGCGAGCAGGGTAAGGCACCGTCGATGACGACGTCGGCTCCCGCTCCCCCGCTCTCATCACCGACTACGCCGGTCTCACCGTCCACGGCGCAAGCCCAACTCGACACGCTCGATGTCAAGGGACGCGCCCCGAAAACCGGTTATGAACGCAGCGAGTTCGGGCAGGCCTGGACCGATGACGTCACCGTTGCCCAGGGTCGCAATGGGTGCGACACCCGCAACGACGTCTTGCGGCGCGACCTCACCGCCATCACCGTCAAACCGGGGTCCAGGGAGTGCGTGGTGCTCTCCGGGATCCTCCTGGACCCCTATTCCGGGAAGACCATCGACTTCATGCGGGGCGAGAAGACCTCTCCTGCCGTCCAGATCGACCACGTGGTCGCGATGTCAGACGCCTGGCAGAAGGGCGCCGCGCAGTGGGACAGAGCCAAGCGCACCGACTTCGCCAATGATCCCGCCAACCTGCAAGCCACCGATGGGCCGACCAATCAGAAAAAGGGCAATGGCGACGCCGCCACCTGGTTGCCTCCCAACAAGGCCTATCGCTGTACCTACGTCAGCAGACAGATCGCGGTGAAGGCTCACTACGGGCTCTGGGTCACCGCTGCCGAAAAAGACGCCATGGCGAGGACGCTGGCCACCTGCTGACCCGATCTTGGTGGGTTTCGGCGACCGTTCGCCCAGGTGGCGGTCGCCAGAACCCACCAAAATCGGCCTTGACGTTCACGCAACGTCAACCTCTACCGTCATGATGGTCGGAGATTCCGGCCGAGTTCAGGTGGGAGGTGGTCGCATGTCGTGGTCGATCGTGGAGGTCGCCCGGATGTCCGGGGTGACGTCGCGGACCCTTCGTCACTACGACGACATCGGGCTGCTCCCGGCAGCCGGTGTGCAGAGCAACGGTTACCGCTACTACCACGAGAGTGATCTGTTGCGGCTCCAGCAGATTCGCGTATTGCGGGAGCTCGATCTCGGACTCACCGAGATCAAGGCAATTCTCGACGAGCAGTCCGATCCGGCGGAGGCCCTGCGCGGCCACCACCAGCGACTGCTCACCGAACGCGACCGACTGACCCGGGTGGCACACACCGTCGCCCGCACCATCGAAGAACTTGAAAACCATGCAGGAGACAGCAACATGTCGCGCATCAACAGGCCCGAGAATCTCTTCGAGGGATTCGACCCGACCGAGTACGACGAGGAGGCCAGGCAGCGATGGCCCGAGCAGTGGCAGGAGTCGAAGCAGCGCACCGCGGCGATGACCCCGGCGGACGTCGAGCGGCTGCAGCAGGAGCAGACCGCTGCGATGATCCGAATGGCCGAACTCATGGGCGCCGGAACCGACATCGGTGATCCCGCGGTTCAGGCAGAGATCGATGCGGCCTACCGGACGATCTGCACGATGTGGACTCCGGACGCCACAGCGTTCAAGTGCCTCGGCGACATGTACGTCGATGATCCGCGGTTCACCGCGACCTACGACAAGATCGCCACCGGCCTCGCGGAGTACTACCGCGACGCGATGGCCGTCTATGCCGATGCGATGCTCGAGTGATGGCCGGCAGCGGTCGGTAATGGAGATGCATCACCGTCTCGCCCCGCGGTACGGTGGCCACGTGATCCATCGAGACGAAGCAGGTGCCGGCGCCCCGCGCGCCGCATCGAGATGACCGCGCCCCGCAGCCGTCCGTGCCGGTCGGCTGCGTAGCCATGTCCTCGCCCCGACTCGGTCGGGGATTCGACTCACCGCGTCACGGACGCGGCTCTCCGATGGCAGGTATTGCGTATCAGCAGTGCTTGCCGGGATGGATGCACCATGCAGCACCTCACTCACCAACAGATCATCGACTCATTTCGTGGCGCGACGCGCAGCGAGATCAAGCGGGTCACCTTACCGACCGATTTCGCCGACACCGATTTCGACGCACTCGATTTCTACGGATGGCGGGACCGCAAGATCCCGCGCCGCGGGTACATCTGTGTGCCCCATCAGGGCGACCTCGTCACGCTGCTGCTGACCCAGGCCGACGCTGTACCGAAAAGGCGAGCGATGTGCGCTTGGTGTCGCGACGTGAACCTCACCAGCGTGGCAGTGATGTTCTCGACCCGCCGGGCTGGGCAGGCCGGGCGTCGCGGCGACACGATCGGCGTCCTCGCGTGCGAGGACTTCAGCTGTCCGCGTAACGCTCGCCGCCTACCGCCGGCCTTTCACAAAGCCACCGACCTCGAGGCGTTGCGAGCCGAGGCCGTGGCAGGACTAAGGCAACGCGTCGAGGCGTTCGTTTCCAATGCGTTGTCCGCGGAGGACGTCTGATCGCTCGCACCAAGACGAAAAAGACCCCCACCGGAGATGGTGGGGGTCTCTTCTTCTGTGCCTTCAGACGGATCTCAGTTCGGCTTGGTGCCGGTGACGATCACGTTGTAGAAGAACTTGGGCGGCACCACTTTTCGCAAGATGTTCTCGTCCACCCAGGTGAGCCGCTTCCAGCCACCGAAGGCGAAGCGGGCCCATCCCCACCCGAGCTTCTCGGGCGGCACCGCGGCCTCGAAGGTACGCACCGGCCACCCCAGCATCGCGGCGGCGAACTCCTCGGTCGCGGTCTTGACGTCGACCGCGCCTGCCGACCGCGACATCGCCTCGAGATCGGCCGGGTCGAAGGTGTGGATGTCGACGACTGCTTCCAGCGCTGCGGCGCGGGAGGATTCGTCGAGTTCCGCCTGCGGCCTGCGCCAGTCTTGCAGCGGTCCGAACTTGGTGACGTTGGTGGTCGCAGCCCAGGTGGCACGGGAGAGCCAGCGGGCGTAGAAGTCGCCGATGGTCGACGGTTCACCGGCGAACACGAAGCGGCCGCCGGGCTTGAGGATGCGCAGCACTTCGCGCAACGACTTCTCGACGTCGGGGATGTGGTGCAGCACCGCGTGACCCACGACGAGGTCGAAGGTGTTGTCGTCGTATGGAATGGTCTCGGCGTCTGCAACGCGGCCGTCGACGTCGAGGCCGAGATTCTCGGCGTTACGCAGGGCAACCTTGACCATGCCCGGCGAGAGGTCGGTGACAGATCCCTTGGTCGCGATCCCGCCCTGCATCAGGTTCAGCAGGAAAAACCCTGTGCCGCAACCAAGTTCCAGAGCGCGTTCGTACGGCAGGGGCTGGTCCCCGGCCACCGCGTCGAACCGGCCACGGGCGTAATCGATGCAACGTTCGTCGTAGCTGATCGACCACTTGTCGTCATAGGTCTCGGCTTCCCAGTCGTGGTAGAGCACCTGGGCGAGTTTGGTGTCCTTGAGCGCCGCCTGCACCTCGTCGGCACTGGCGTGCGGATTGGGAGCGGGATCGCTGGGAGACGAAGTCATGGGTCTACAACCACTTTCCGTAGAGGGAGGCTATTTGCCGGTGAATTCGGCCTTGCCCGGGCCGTTCTCGACGAAGGATGCCATCCCGATTTTGCGGTCATCGGTGGAGAACAACGCCGCGAAGACATGCTCTTCGATCTTGAGTCCGGTGGTGAGGTCGACGTCGAGGCCCTCGTCGATGGCGGCCTTTGCCGCGGCGAGCGCGACACTCGCTGCGCCATTGAACTTCGACGCCCATTTGAGCGCGGCGTTGTAGACCTCGTCCGGCGCGACGACCTCGTCCACGAGGCCGATCTCCAGAGCTTCTGCGGCACCTACGAAACGACCGGTGAACACCAGGTCCTTCGCCTTTGCCGGGCCGATCAGGCGGGCTAGGCGCTGCGTGCCTCCACCACCGGGGATCACGCCGAGCAAGATCTCGGGGACACCCAGTTTCGCGTTGTCGCCGGCGATCCGGCGATCGGCACCGAGTGCGACCTCGAGTCCACCGCCCAGTGCGTAACCGGTGATGGCCGCGACGGTCGGTTTGGGGATGGCCGCGATGGAACCGAGGTCGGCTTGCAGTCGGCCCGCCACCTTGCGAACCTCGGCGAACGTCAGGTCGTTGAGCTCTTTGATGTCGGCGCCCGCAGCCAAGACCTTCGGGCCGCCGTAGACGACAACCGCCTTGATGTCGTCGCGCACGGTCGCCTCCCGCGCGGCCTCGGCCAACTCGGCCTGGACCTGGCGGCTCAGCGCGTTCATCGGCGGACGGTTCAGCAGGATGGTCCCGACCCCGGGGAACTCGTCAGAGGTCTGCAACGTCACGAACTCAGGCATGTCCCGCAGGCTACCGGGTGCACCGGTGATCCCCTACTGTCGGGGGATGGCAGCGACCCCACACGGTGAGGCAGTCGAGATCGAGGTCGGTGGCCGCGTGGTGCGGGTGTCGAGCCCCGAACGCGAGTACTTTCCGGCTCGCGGTGAGACCAAGCTCGACCTCGTCAACTATTACCTCTCGGTCGGCGACGGGATCGTGCGGGCCCTGCGGGACCGACCGTGCATGTTGCACCGCTATCCCAAGGGTGTCGCCGGACAGAAGGTCCACCAGAAACGGATCCCGGCCGGCGCACCGGACTGGCTGGAGACCGTCAACATCTACTTTCCCCGGTTCGGCAGGACAGCGGACGAAGTCTGTGTGACCGAGCTCGGCAGCGTGATCTGGGCGGTGCAGATGTCGACCGTCGAGTTCCATCCCTGGAACTCGCGGCGATTCGACACAGAGAAACCCGATGAGTGGCGGATCGACCTCGACCCGATGCCCGACTGTTCCTTCGACAAGGTGCGGCGCACCGCGCACGTCGCCAATGAGGTCCTCGACGAACTCGGCATACGCGGTTTCCCGAAGACGTCCGGCGGGTCCGGCCTGCACATCTACGTGCGCATCGAACCCGAGTGGGGTTTCGCCGACGTCCGCCGCGCCGCTCATGCCTTCGCCAGAGAAGTCGAGCGCCGGGCTCCGAGTGAGGTGACCACCACCTGGTGGCGCAAAGACCGCGACCCCAGCGCCGTGTTCGTCGACTACAACCAGAACACCCGCGACCACACGATTGCCAGTGCCTACTCGGTACGCGGCAACCCCGAGGGCACTGTCTCCACGCCCATCACCTGGCACGAGATCGACGACGTGGACCCGCCGAGTCTGACCATCGCGACGGTGCCCGATCGCTTCGCCGAACTCGGCGATCTACACGCGGAGATCGACGATCGCGCCTACCGTCTCGACACCCTGCTCGAGTGGGCCGACCGCGACGAACGCGAAGGTGCCGAACCGACACCTGATCCCGACGCCTGAGCAGGGTTCCCTGGTCAGAAGAGATCGTTGACCCGACGGTATTCCTCTTCGCCGTCGAACTCGATCCGAACCTTTTCTCCGGTGGATACGAAGTTCGGGGTGATGCTCTCGACCACCCGGTCGGCAGCAAGTGCGTCGTTGACACTGTCGTACTTCGACAGTTCCTTCAACTGGGTCCAGGTTGGTGGCAGTAAGAAGTGCTTTCCGTCATCCCACGACGCGATCGCCGCCTGCGGGGTCGCCCAACCGGTCTCGGACGCCTCGGTGGTCTCACCGTCAGCAGTCTGTCCCTCCGGCAAGACGGCGAGAAAGAACCGTGTGTCGTAGCGACGCTTCTCTCCGAGCGGGGTGATCCAGTGCGCGAGCGGGCGAAGCAGGTCCGCACGCAGCGAGAGGCCGGCCTCGCGCAGGAACTGCGCAAACGACAGCGACTTGTCGACGAGCCCGGCACGCTCTGCGGTCAGTTGCGACGTGTCGGGGAAGCTGCCGTCGTGCCGCGCGGCCAAGAGCACGCCGCATTCTTCGAAGAGTTCGCGGACCGCCGCGCAGACCAGCGCCTGGGCAGTCGCAGGTTCGGTGTGGAACTGCTTCGCCCACCAGTGCTCGTCGGGTCCGGTCCAGGCCAGGTCGACTTCGGCGTCGCGGGGGTCGACACCACCGCCGGGGAACACGGTCATGCCGCCGGCGAACTCCATCTGTTTCACCCGCCGCATCAGGAACACCTCGATGGGCGCGCTTTCCCCGGCCCGCACGAGCACTACGGTCGCCGCGTCCCGCATGGGCACTGATTCGGGGTCGTCGACGATGGTGAACGTCATTCGGCGCGCCTCCGGTGTCCGCCTGCGGCACGTGCCCGCCGGGCAAAGAACCGGCCATCGGCCTTGTCCAGAGCGATGGACTGGCTGAACGCACTCGACAGGTTCTCGGCGGTGATGACGTCTTCGATCAGGCCTTGAGCCACGACCAGACCCTCCTTGAGCAACATCGCGTGAGTGAACCCGATCGGGATCTCTTCGACATGATGCGTCACCAGGACGGTCGCCGGGGCGTCGGGGTCGGCCGCCAGGACCGCGAGCCGGGCCACCAGTTCCTCGCGTCCGCCGAGGTCCAGGCCGGCGGCGGGCTCATCGAGCAACAGCAATTCTGGGTTGATCATCAGGGCACGCGCGACGAGCACGCGTTTGCGTTCGCCTTCCGAGAGCGTGCCGAAGGTGCGGTCGGCAAGATGCTCGGCGCCCATCGATTCGAGCATTTCGAGCGCCTGATCGCGATCGACGTCGTCGTACGTCTCTTTCCAACGGCCGAGCACCGCGTAGCCGGCGGAGATGACGAGATCACTGACGATCTCCCGCTCCGGAATCCGCTCACCGAGCAAAGCGGAAGTCACACCGATCCTGGTGGTCAGCTCACGAACCTCGGTCCGGCCGACGGGTTCACCGAGCAAGAAGGCGCTGCCGCTGGAGGGGTGGGTCTCGGCGGCGGCCATCCGCATCAGCGATGTCTTGCCCGCGCCGTTGGGTCCGAGGATGACCCACCGTTCGTCCAGTTCGACTTTCCAGGAGATGGGCCCGACGAGTGTGTTCCCGCCGCGCCGCAACGCCACGTCCTCGAAGTCGATCAGTAGGTCTGGATCCGTTTCACGCACCCCCCTATCGTGCCGCACCGCGACAGAACTGACCGTCCGATGCCGAGAGTGTCGCCAAATCCGCCGATCGGAGTATGCGGCTGTACCCGAAGGTCAGCCCATCGCAAAATCGGCAAAATCGAAGCCGGGCACCACAATACAACTCACCAACGACGGTTCGTCTCCGCGCGGGGTGGCGCGTTGCCACTGGCCCGGCGTCACGACGTACTGCGGGTGCTGCCCGGCGAGAACATCGGAACCCACCAGCACCGTGTGCTCGTTCACCGGTGCGCTGCCCTGGCCACCCAAGCCGAGTGTGACCGGAGATCCCCGGTGATGCAGCCAGATCTCGGCGCTGCGCACGGTATGCCACGCAGAGTGCTGGCCGGGCAGGAGCAGGAACAAGATCGCCGTCCCGGCGGAGCGCTCTCCGGGATACCCGTCGGGTAGCGCCGATGTGGGAATGGTCAGGTCGCTGACCCACGTCTGCCGATAGAAACCCCCTTCGGGGTGCGGTTCCAGTCCGAGGTCGACGGCCCAATCCGGCAGCTGTGTCATGGGCCCAGATTAGTCCGGCGTCGGCCCTTCGCCGCGACTCGTCTCGGCGATCACGGTCACCGAACCAGGCGCGATCTCGGTGAACCCCGCGTCCCGGACCGCGACCGCCGTTCCCACGGCATCCGCTGCCAGGAGCCGATCCCAGTTGCCCGCGGATGCGTCACGAACCGAGACCGGGCATCCGGCCGAAAACCATTGCTCGGCCGACTTTTGATCCATCAGTTTGACGGCCAGCATCGAGGCGTGACCGACCTGCGCCGCGAGCTTCCCGACGGTCATCTCCAGCGTCGGGTTCACCCACAGCACCGGGCCGTCCGTGGTCGGACTGCCTGCGGTGTCCCCGGAGATTTCCGTACCCCCGATCTGCAGACGGGCTATTCGCTTGTCGGTCTCCCCCACCGGACCGGGCACGATGGCTCTGGCCATCGCCGTCCCACAGGTCGCCGTCACTCCTGGAACGTCTTGCGCCGCTTCCCAGTGTGCCCCGCGCGCACGCCGGGCGATTTTCCTGATCCGCGCATCACACCAGGCGTCCATGGGCCCGGCCCACGGGCCGTCGCCGCCACTGCGCTCGTCGAGACACAGCAGTGCGACCGCCGATGCCGCGGCATTGAGCAGATCTGTGCGATCCGGTTGCTCCGCCTTCGGGATGTGCAGCACCATCTGCATGGCGAGCACCTTGCCCGGATCCGGCGGATCACTGTGCCCGCCAATGTATTCGACCAGGCGAGCAAACCTCTCCGCGAACGTTGACGGCTGAGCCTGGGCTGGCTGCGCCTGCGAGGAGTCGAACGGGTCAGGATCCATGATCAGTTGAGCGGTACCCGACGCATGACGCCGTCGATCGCATCGGCTGCCTCGATCTCATCCCGGGTTACACCGAGAATGAACAGCACGGCGTCGAGGAACGGGTGCGACAGAGCAGCATCGGCCACCTCCTGCAGCGCAGGTTTGGCGTTGAACGCGATACCGAGTCCGGCGACCGTCAGCATGTCGATGTCGTTGGCACCGTCACCGACGGCGATCGTCTGTTCCATCGGCACTCCGACGCTGTCGGCAAAAGCGCGCAGAGCCTTGGCCTTTCCGGCGCGGTCGACGACCTCGCCCACCACCCTGCCGGTCAGTTTGCCCTCGGAGATCTCCAAGGTGTTCGCCTTGACGAAGTCGAGTTCGAGCTCGTGAGCGAGTGGCTCGATGACCTGGCGGAACCCGCCGGAGACCACGCCGCAGTGATAGCCCATCCGATGCAGGGTCCGGATCGTCGTCCGCGCACCTGGCGTCAACTCCAGTTCGCCGGCCACCTCGTCGAGCACGGACACATCGAGTCCGGCCAGGGCGGCAACGCGCTCATGCAGCGACTGGGCGAAATCGAGTTCGCCGCGCATCGCGGCCTCGGTCACCGCTGCAACCTCCGCTTCGCGGCCGGCACGAGCGGCGAGCATCTCGATGACCTCACCCTGGATCAGCGTCGAATCGACGTCGAAGACGATGAGACGTTTGGCCCGGCGGGCCAGGCCACCGCGCTCGACCGCGACGTCGATGCCGAACTTGCTGGCCACTCCGGCCAGCCCCTTGCGCAGGGCGGCGTCCGCGGCAACGCTGTCGCGGTCGACACTGATCAGCAATTCCAGACCGGTCACCGGGTAGTCCGCGATCCCCCGGATCGAATCGATGTTGCCGCCCTGGCGGGCGAGCTCACCGGCGAGTGCACTGAAACTCTTTGCACTGACCGGGCTTCCGAGGACCACCACCGCGTGGGTGGAGAGCCGGCGGTCGCCGTTCTCGGCGCCCACCTCGACCGTGACGTCGACACCGACCGAGTCCATCGCCTGCTCGATGACTTCCTGGAGCTCTTCGCTGTCGCCGATGCATCGGACGAGCACACCAAGGGTGAGGCGCCCGCGAATGACCACCTGCTCGACGTCGAGGATGCTGACGTTGCGTGTCGACAACGCTCCGAACAGGACGGAGGTCACTCCTGGTTTGTCGTGGCCGGTGACGGTGATGAGCACAGACGTACCCTCCGGCCCCGCGGTGTGGGCGCGGCCGGGGTTGATATCGGTGGTCACTTCAGTTCGAACCGGAATC
The DNA here is from genome assembly GCF_003217475.1 of Williamsia limnetica. GTDB lineage: Bacteria > Actinomycetota > Actinomycetes > Mycobacteriales > Mycobacteriaceae > Williamsia > Williamsia limnetica. The sequence continues at coordinate 280,168 of NZ_QJSP01000010.1, forward strand.
TGATTCGGCCGACGACTCGTGACTTCCGACGGTCAACGGCTCTTCCTTGATCTCTTCGGCCTTGTGACTCTTCTGGCCCACGTGGGCTTCGTCGCGCATGCGGTCCACCATATGCGGGTAGTGCAACTCGAATGCAGGCCGCTCCGACCGGATGCGCGGGAGCTCGGTGAAGTTGTGCCGCGGCGGCGGGCAGCTGGTTGCCCATTC